>NZ_CP022961.1:3895833-5121666 GCF_002285795.1 Plantactinospora sp. KBS50 | reverse complement strand
TGCTGGTGATCGGGCCCGAGGGCGGGATCACCCCGGACGAGCTGTCGGCCTTCGCCGCCGTCGGGGCGCGGCCGGTCCGGCTGGGCGACGCGGTGCTGCGTACCTCGACGGCCGGCGTGGCCGCGCTCGCGGTGCTCTCGGCCCGCCTCCGCCGCTGGTGACCGGGACCGGGCCGGGCGGGCGGTGGTGGCCTACCATGCGCAGGTGGCAAACGACGACTGTCTGTTCTGCAGGATCGTGGCCGGGGAGATCCCGGCGACCATCGTCCGGGAGACCGAGCGCACCCTCGCGTTCCGGGACATCGCCCCGAAGGCACCCGTACACGTCCTGGTGATCCCGAAGGAGCACTTCGGCGACGTGGTGACGATGGCCGAGGCCGACCCGGAGGTCTCCGCCGAGGTGCTGAACACGGCGGCGGTGGTGGCCGAGCACGAGGGCGTGGCCGCGGACGGGTTCCGGCTGATCTTCAACACCGGTCCGGACAGCGGCCAGGAGGTCGCGCACGCGCACGCGCACGTGCTGGGCGGCGGCCCCTCGGGCCGATGCTCTGCCAGTGACCGGGGTGGCAGGCGACAGGGGTGCGCCGATGACCGACGCGGTGCCACGGCTGGAGCGGATGACCCGGCAGGTCCAGGCCGCGGCCCGGGTGCCGGCGCTGGCGGTGGCCCTGCACCGGGCCGACCGCCCGATGTGGTCGTACGCGGTCGGCGGCACCGGCAACGCCACCGCGCTGGACGCCGAAACCCGGTTCCGGATCGGCTCGGTCACCAAGAGCCTGACCGCGGTGCTGGTGCTGCAGTGCCGCGACGACGGGCTGCTCGACCTCGACGACCCGATCGGCCGGCACCTGGACGTACCGGCGCACCGGGAGCTGACGGTGGCCCGGCTGCTGTCGCACACCGCCGGCCTGCAGCGCGAGCCGTACGGCGACGTGTGGGACACGCTGCGGGTGCCGGACCTCGACCAGATGCTGGTCGACCTGGCCCGGGTGGAGCGGGTGCTGCCGACCGGGCGGCGCTACCACTACTCCAATCTCGGCCTGTCGCTGCTCGGGCACGCCGTGGGCCGGCTGCGCGGCGGTACCTGGGCGGAGGTGCTCGCCGAGCGGATCCTGACCCCGCTCGGTCTGGCCGGCACCGCCGTCGAGGGCGGGCCGCGGGCGGCGACCGGGTTCCTGGTCGACGCGTACTCCGACGAGGCCCGGGCCGAACCGCCGATCGACCTCGGCCCGCTCGGCCCGGCGGCCCAGCTCTGGAGCACGGCCGGGGACATGGCCCGGTGGGCGGCCTTCCTGGCCGATCCCGGCACCGTCGACCCGCGGGGCGCGGTGCTGCGGCCGGAGACCCTGGAGGAGATGCGCTGGCCCCGCACGGTGACCGACGAGACGTCCTGGGGGGCCGGGTTCGGCCTGGGGCTGATCCTGCTGCCGCAGGGCGACCGGGTGGTGCACGTCGGCCACGACGGGGCCATGCCCGGCTTCCTGGCCTCGGTGTACGGCCGGCGCGGCGGCACCGGCACGCCGCAGGCCATGGGCTGCGCGGTGCTGGCCTCGTCCGGCACCGCCGGCGAGATCGGCGAGCTGCCGCACCGGCTGATGGCCGCCGCCGTGCAGGACGACCCGGCGGAGATCACGCCCTGGTCGCCGGGCCGGCCGGCGCCGGCGGCGTACCGGGGTCTGCTGGGCCGGTGGTGGAGCGAGGGCTTCGAGTTCGTCTTCGGCTGGCACGACGGCGCGCTGCAGGCGCGCGGCGCGGACAGCCCGGCCGGGCTGCCGCCGGCGGTGTTCGCGCCGCTGCCCGACCGGCCGGACGTGCTGCGCACGGTCTCCGGCCGGGAGGCGGGCGAGCTGTTGCGGCTCACCCGGGACGAATCGGGCACCGTGGTCACAATGCACTGGGCGACGTACCGGTTCAGTCGCCGGCAGGAAACGTTCGAGCGGTACGACTTCCGCGGCTGACCCGGCGCGGGCGACGCGGGCGGAAATGGGCGGGGCCGTCCCGGCGTTGACCGGATACGATGAGCGAGACGTCCGTACGCCGGGCCAGCAGCGCCCGGCACCGAGATCGAGAGCAGGTGGCGCAGGGCCGTTCGGCCCGACCTATGACCGGCACTCCACCCCCGGGCAGCCCCGGGTGCAGACCAGGATCACGGTCCCGGATCCGCAGATCATGGTCAACCTGCTGGGCGCCGGAGATGAGATCCTCCGGCTTGTCGAACGCTCGATCGGCAGCGACGTGCACGTCCGTGGCAACGAGATCACGATCACCGGTGCGCCCGCCGACAACGCGCTCGCCGAGCGCCTCTTCACCGAACTCCTCGAACTGATCGAGAAGGGCGAGACGCTGACCACCGACGCCGTGCGGCGTACCGTCGGGATGCTCGAGCAGGGCACCGCCGAGCGGCCCGCCGAGGTTCTGACCCTCAACGTCCTGTCCCGGCGTGGGCGCACGATCCGCCCCAAGACGCTCGGGCAGAAGCACTACGTCGACGCCATCGACGCGAACACCGTCGTCTTCGGCATCGGCCCGGCCGGCACCGGCAAGACCTACCTGGCCATGGCCAAGGCCGTGCAGGCGCTGCAGGCCAAGCAGGTCAACCGGATCATTCTGACCCGGCCGGCGGTCGAGGCGGGGGAGCGGCTGGGCTTCCTGCCGGGCACCCTCTACGAGAAGATCGACCCGTACCTGCGGCCGCTCTACGACGCGCTGCACGACATGCTCGACCCGGACTCCATCCCCAAGCTGATGGCGGCCGGGACGATCGAGGTCGCGCCGCTGGCGTACATGCGGGGCCGCACCCTCAACGACGCCTTCATCATCCTGGACGAGGCACAGAACACCACCCCGGAGCAGATGAAGATGTTCCTGACCCGGCTGGGCTTCGGCTCCAAGGTCGTGGTCACCGGCGACATCACCCAGGTCGACCTGCCGGGCGGGACGACCAGCGGGCTGCGCGTGGTGCGGGACATCCTCGCGGGCGTGGACGACGTGCACTTCGCCCAGCTCACCAGCTCGGACGTGGTCCGGCACCGGCTGGTCAGCGAGATCGTCGACGCGTACGCCAAGTGGGACGCCGCGCGGGAGTCGCAGCAGGGTCAGGGCGTGCACGCCGTACCGGGTCGGACCGCACAGAGCGCGCACGGCGGCCGGGCCGGCCGGCGGCGCTAGGGACGAGTCGGAGCAGGTCAGGGGAACGAGTTGTCCATCGAGATTGCCAACGAGTCCGGTGTCGACGTCGACACCGACGCGGTGCTCGCCGTCGCCCGGCACGCCCTCGACGAGATGGGGGTCAACCCCTCGCCGAGCTGTCCGTGCTGCTGGTCGACGTGGAGTACATGACCGAGCTGAACCACCGCTGGATGGGCGGGGACGGGCCGACCGACGTGCTCGCCTTCCCGATGGACGAGGGCAGCGTCGACCACGGTCCCGGCGAGGCCAGCGGCGGCGAGCCCGGCCTGCTCGGCGACATCGTGCTCTGCCCCGACGTGGCCGCCAAGCAGGCCGCCACGGCCGGCCATTCGACCGCGGACGAGCTGCACCTGCTCACCGTGCACGGCGTGCTGCACCTGCTCGGCTACGACCATGCCGAGCCGGAGGAGGAGCGTGAGATGTTCGGCCTGCAGACCCGGCTGCTGACGAGCTGGCGCACGGCGCGGTCGTAGCCATGCCCGACCATTTGGCCCCGGTCTCCGGCGGGTTGCCGGACGGTCAGTTGCTGGCCTTCGGCGCGGCGCTCGTCGTCCTCGCCGGCCTGTTCGCGATGACCGAGTCGGCACTGGCCGTGGTCTCACCGGCCCGCGCCGGGGAACTGGCCCGGGAGGGCCAGCGCGGCGCCCGCGCCCTGCAACTGGTCGCCGCCGACGCGGTCCGGCATCTCAACCTGCTCCTGCTGCTGCGGCTGCTCTGCGAGCTGACCGCCACCACGCTTGTCGCGCTGGTCGCCGTCGACACGTTCGGCGCGGGCTGGCAAGCCGCCCTGACCACCGCCAGCGCGATGACCGTGGTCAGCTTCGTGGTGGTGGGCGTCGCGCCGCGCACGATCGGCCGGCAGCACGCGTACGCCGTGGGCCGCGCCGCGGCGCCGGTGGTCCGCTGGCTGGGCCGGGCGTTGAACCCTCTGGCCTCGCTGCTCATCCTGGTCGGCAACGCGGTGACCCCCGGCCGCGGCTTCCGGGAGGGGCCGTTCGCCACCCAGGTGGAACTGCGCGAACTGGTCGACCTGGCCGAGCAGCGCGGGGTGGTCGAGCACGGCGAGCGGCAGATGATCCACTCGGTCTTCGCGCTGGGCGACACGATCGCCCGCGAGGTGATGGTGCCGCGCACCGAGATGGTGTGGATCGAGGGCCGCAAGCGGCTCTCCCAGGCGCTCGCCCTCTTCATGCGCTCCGGCTTCTCCCGCATCCCGGTCATCGGGGACAGCGTCGACGACGTGCTCGGCCTGCTGTACCTGAAGGATGTCGTCCGGCACATCCAGGGCGGCGACCGGGAACTGCCGGTGGCCGAACTGATGCGCCCGGCCACCTTCGTGCCCGAGTCCAAGCCGGTGGACGACCTGCTCTCCGAGATGCAGGCCGCGCGCACCCACATGGTCATCGTCGTTGACGAGTACGGCGGGACCGGCGGCCTGGTCACGATCGAGGACATCCTTGAGGAGATCGTCGGGGAGATCACCGACGAGTACGACGTCGAGCGGCCGCCGGTGCAGCAGCTCGACGACGGCGCCTTCCGGGTGACCGCCCGGTTGCCCGTCGAGACGCTGGGCGAACTGTTCGACACCGAGCTGAGCGCCGACGAGGTGGAGACGGTCGGCGGGCTGCTCGCCCAGGCGCTCGGTCGGGTGCCGATCCCCGGCGCCGAGGCGGAGGTGGCCGGGCTGCGCCTGCTCGCCGAGGGCACCACCGGCCGGCGCAACCGGATCGACTCGGTTCTCGTCCGGCGCGTCGAGGATCCGGCCGAGCCGGACCGCGGCGACAGCGATCCCACCCGCGCCCAGGAAAGGCAGCATGCGGATGCCTGACACCGTAGGAGTCGACGGCGGCCCCGCCCCGGAGCTGGCCGCCGAGGACAGCAAGCTGGTCGTGCTGGCCCGCGGCGCCCGAGCCCGGGTCGGCGCCGTGGAGGGCGCCGCCGTACGCGACCAGGACGGGCGGACGTACGCCGCGGCCACGGTCGCGCTGCCGTCGCTGACCCTGACCGCCCTGCAACTGGCCACCGCGTCGGCGGCCGCGGCCGGTGCGGTGCGGCTGGAGGCCGCCGCCGTGGTGTCCGAGGCCTCGACCCTGGACGCCGCGGGCCTCGCGGCGGTCCGCGACCTGTCCGCGGAGGCGCCGGTCCACCTCGCGGCGCCGGACGGTACCCTGCTCGGCACGGTCGTCGAGTGATTTCGCAGGTCCGGTCCCGATCGCGGTCCGGCCGCGGCGAGCCGTGCCAGGAGAGGGCGGGCAGTACGTGAGCGATTCGGCGGCGCGGACCGGACGGGGCTACCGGGCCGGTTTCGCGTGTTTCGTGGGTCGGCCCAACGCCGGCAAGTCCACGCTGACGAACGCCATCGTGGGGCAGAAGATCGCGATCACCTCCAGCAAGCCGCAGACCACCCGGCACGTGATCCGGGGGGTGCTGCACCGGGCGGAATCGCAGCTCGTGCTGGTGGACACGCCCGGCCTGCACCGTCCGCGCACGCTGCTCGGCGAGCGGCTGAACGACCTGGTCCGGCAGACCTGGAGCGAGGTCGACGTGATCGGCCTGTGCATCCCGGCGGACGAGTCGATCGGTCGGGGTGACCGGTTCATCTCGCAGGAGGTGGGCGGGCTGCGGGCCACCGTCATCGCGGTGGTGACCAAGGCCGACCTGGTGGACCGCGGCCGGCTGGCGGAGCAGTTGCGCGCCGTGGCCGACCTCGGCGACTTCGCCGAGGTGGTGCCGGTCAGCGCGGTCAGCGGGTACCAGGTGGAGACGCTGGTGGACGTCATGACGACGTACCTGCCGGACTCGCCGCAGCTCTACCCGGACGACATGCTCACCGACGAGCCGGAGCAGGTGCTGGTCGCCGAGCTGATCCGGGAGGCGGCCCTGGAGGGGGTCCGGGACGAGTTGCCGCACTCGATCGCGGTGGTCGTCGAGGAGATGTTCCCCGAGGGCGAGATCATGAAGATCTACGCCGACGTGTACGTCGAGCGGCCCAGCCAGAAGGCGATCGTGATCGGCGCGCGGGCCAGCCGGCTCAAGGACGTCGGCATCCGGGCCCGGCGGGAGATCGAGGAACTGCTCGGCAGCCGGGTCTACCTGGATCTGCACGTGCGGGTGGCCAAGGACTGGCAGCGGGATCCGAAGCAACTGCGCCGGCTGGGTTTCTGACCCTCACCGGGGTCTGCCGGCCGGTGTGTTCCCCCGGCTGGCGCGCGAGCGGCCGCGGGGTTAGTTTGCCTGGGTCAATCATCGGCCCGTCGATGGGAAGCTCATCGTGTCCGTGATTTCCTGGCGTCGCCCCTCGCGCCGGTCCATCCTCGTCGCAGCCGCGGTCCTGGCCGCCCTGGCCCTGGTCGGGGGTGGCACGGCGTACGCCGTCTCCACCCAGCCCGCGATCAGGACCTGGACGCCGAAGTCCGAACGGCAGATCACCAACATCGACGTGCTCCGGCAGCAGATCCGGAACTACTACGGCGACCCGCTCGGCACCGGCGTGGCGGCACCGGACGGCAACTACGCCAGGGAGGCCCGGTCGGTCGCGGCCGACGCGAAGCGCTGGCTGAGCCGCCCGCACCACGTCTCCGGGACCCGGGCGATCGTGCTGGACGTGGACGACACCACGCTGCTGAACTGGAACTACGAGCTGTACAGCAACTGGGCGTACAACCCGGGCACGAACGCCACCTTCGTCACCGAGCAGCGCTTCCCCGCGGTGTTCGGCATGGTCGACCTGGTGCGGGCCGCCGAGCGGGAGGGATACGCGGTCTTCTACCTGACCGGCCGGCCGGCCGCGCAGGAGGAGGCCACCCTCGGCAACCTGACCGCGGACGGGGTCGGGGTGGACGCCGGCTACCCGAAGCCGACCACGCTGCCGGGCGGCGAGGACGGCCTGTTCACCAAGCCGGCCGTGGCCGACTACCCGGACTATCTGCAGGTCGCGTGTGCGGACGACCCGAACGGTTCCTGCACGACGATCCACTACAAGTCGGCCACCCGGGCACACATCGAATCACTGGGATACGACATCGTCGCCAATTTCGGCGACCAGTTCAGCGACCTGGAGGGCGGTCACGCGGACCGCAACTTCAAGCTGCCGAACCCGAACTACTACCTGCCCTGACCGCCGCGGATCCGCTCGGCCGGACGGGACCCGCCCGGCCGAGCGGCACCGGTGTGGAAAATCTCACGCGTCCCGGCGCTCCCTTGGAAATTCGTCCGGACACGTCCAGGGTAGAAAAGCCGAACCGTCCGCAAACCTGGGTGTGGGGGCCAGGTTCCGCCGCAGATCAGGGTCATGCGTAACCGGTATTTCGACTTTCTCCGTTTCCTTGCCATTGTCCGCGTCGTCGGTTACCACGCCACCACCTGGGCCTTTCTGTCCATAGCCCTGCCCGCGATGTCCGTGATGTTCGCGCTGGCCGGTTCGCTCATGGCGGCCTCGCTCGACCGGGCGGGACGGGGTCCCGTCCGGGCCGGTCCGGTGGCGGTGCGTCGCCGGCTGCGCCGGCTGCTGCCGTCGCTGTGGCTGCTGGCCGCCTTGTTCGTCCCGGCGATGCTGCTCACCGGACTTCCGGTGTCGTGGCGGCTGCTGCTGTGGATCGTCCCGATCGCCGACGCGCCGTCCAACGGGTGGGGGGCGCTGGCGCTGAGCGCGATCTGGTACCTGCGCGACTACCTGTGGTTCGTGCTCGCCTCGCCGCTGGCGCTCTGGCTGTTCCGCCGCTACCCGCTGATCACCCTGCTGGCCCCGTACGCGCTGCTGGCGGTGGTCGAGTTCGCGCTGCCGGCGGCGCCCCAGCCGGTCCGGGAGTTCGGGCTGTACTTCGGCGCCTGGCTGCTCGGCTTCGCCCACCACGACGGCCTGCTGCGCCGGCTGTCCCGCCGGTCGCTGCTGCTGATCGCCGGCCTGCTCTGCGCGGCCGGCGGGGGCTGGATCTACACCCACCCGGGGCCGCGCGGGTTCGACCTGAACGACATCCCGCTCGGCAACGCCCTCTGGTCGGCCGGGTTCGTGCTGCTGGCGCTCGGCCTGGCGCCGGCCAGCTTCGCCTGGCTGGCCCGCCGGCCGGTGCTGAACCGGACGGTCACCGTGCTGAACAGCCGGGCGCTGACCATCTACCTCTGGCACATGCCGATCGTGATCGCGCTGGCCGCCCTCGGCGCCCACGTCGACCTGGAGCGCAACACGCCCGTCGGCCTCGCGCTGCACGTGGTCGCCGTCGCGCTGCTGGTGGCCGTGGCGGTGCTGCTGTTCGGCTGGGTGGAGGACCTGGCCGCCGGCCGGCGGCCGGTCCTGGTGCCCGCCGCGCCCGCGCCGCGGGATCCCGCGCGCTCGGCGGCTGCTCCGGCGCCGCGGGACACCCCGGAGTCGGCGTCCGCGCCGGCCCGGACCGCGCCGGCCCAGCGGGCGGGCGACCACGTGGGGACCGATCCGGTACGCCCCTGAGCTCAGCCCTGCCGTACCGAGAGGTTGCCGCTGCCGGTGCGGGCGTCGATCAGCAGGCTCGCGGCCGGTTCGTCGGTGACCGTCACGTCCCGGCTGCCCGAGCCGCTGTCGGCGTGCACCCGGTAGTGGTCCGGCGGAACGGCGATCTGGACGGACCCGGAGCCGGAGCGGGCCTGCACCGAGTTGGCGGTGGCCAGCCGGAGGTCCACGTTGCCGGAGCCGGCCTGCGCGCGGACCGCACCGCCGCCCAGTTCGGTGCCGGTGACGGTGCCGGACCCGGCGTACAGGGCCACCGCGCCCCCGGCCCGGCTGACCGCGATGTTCCCGGAGCCGGTGCGCACCTGGACGTCGCCGCTGGCGTCCTGCACGGTCACGTTGCCGGAGCCGAGTTCCACCTCGACGGTGGAGACCCCGCGCAGGTCGATGTCGCCGGACCCCGACGAGCCGCTGACGGCGACCCCGGTGGGCGCCGTCACCTCGTACGAGACGGTGCACAGCCGGCCGCAGTCGGTGATCAGCAGGAGTGACGAGCCGTCGACCCGGTAGCCGGGGTCCGCCGGTTCGTCGCCCCGGTACCGGACGATCCGCTTGATGGTGGTCTCGTCGACCGTGCCGGTTCGCACCGCCACATCACCGGCGCCGGGTTTGATCACGATGGTGGTGAAGGTCGCCCGCTCGGTGTCGGTGAAGTCCAGCCGCCGCTGGGAGGTCCCGGACAGCGCGGAACAACCGGTCATCGCGGCGAGCGTCGCGACACCGGCCGCCGTGACCAGCATGGCGACACCGGCCCTGGCGGCGGTGCTGCGGAGAGTTCCCATGGCCGGAACGCTACGGGCCGGGACGTCGCCGTCGCATCCGGGAAGTCCAGGGAAGCGGCCCGGAGCGGACCCTGAGCTCCGGTCGGGGAGGGACGGGGGACAATGGGGTACGTGCCCGGATACCGCCGCCAGCTCTACCGCGACGACGCGGTGGTGCTGCGCGGGCAGAAGCTCGGCGAGTCGGACCGGATCGTCACGCTGCTGACCCGCCGGCACGGCCGGCTGCGCGCCGTGGCCCGGGGGGTGCGGCGGACCAGTTCCCGGTTCGGCGGCCGGCTGGAGCCGTTCGGCCACGTCGACCTGCAACTGGCCGGGGACCCCGAGGGCAACGTGGGCAGCCCGCTGCACACCGTCAGCCAGGTCGAGGGGATCGACCTGTACGGCAAGCGGTTCCTCGGCGACTATCCCCGGTACACGGCGGCCAGCGCGATCGCGGAGACCGCGGAGCGGCTCACCCCGGTGGAACGGGAACCGTCGTTGCGGCTCTTCCTGCTGACCCTGGGTGCCCTGCGGGCGCTCGCCGAGGGCACCCACGCCAGCACGCTGGTGCTCGACGCGTACCTGCTGCGCGGGATGGCCCACGCCGGCTGGTCGCCCGCGCTGCTGGCCTGCGCCGTCTGCGGCACGCCGGGGCGGCACGGCGCGTTCTCGGTGCCGGCCGGCGGGTCGGTCTGCCGGGACTGCCGGCCGCCCGGCGCGGCCCACCCGGCGCCGGCCACCATCGACCTGATGTCCGCGCTCACCAGCGGTGACTGGCGGGTCGCCGACGCGGCGGAACCGGGCGTACGGCGGGAGTGCAGCGGCCTGGTGGCGGCGCACCTGCAATGGCACCTGGAGCGGGGGTTACGCTCGCTGCCGCTGGTGGACCGCGGTACCGGGCCGACCGGGGGACGGCGGTCGCCGGCCCCCGACGGCGGTTCCCGCGCTCCGGATCCGGAGCGCGGGCCAGGTGCCCCCGGCCCGGCCGGCGGGCCGCGGCCATCGGCCGATGGCCAGACGAGCAGGGGGGCGACGACGTGATCCGATCCATGACCCGGCGCGAGCACCGCGAGCCGGTGCCGCCCACCCCGCACCCCTCCGGCGCCCGCCCACCGGCCCTGCCGGCCGAGGCCCTGCCGCGGCACGTGGCCGTGGTGATGGACGGCAACGGCCGGTGGGCCAAGGACCGTGGCCTGCCGCGCACCAAGGGGCACGAGGCGGGGGAGTTCTCCCTCTTCGACACCATCGAGGGCGCCATCGAGCTGGGCATCCCGTACCTGTCGGCGTACGCCTTCTCCACCGAGAACTGGCGGCGGTCGCCGGACGAGG
This sequence comes from Plantactinospora sp. KBS50, assembly GCF_002285795.1. Classification (GTDB taxonomy): domain Bacteria; phylum Actinomycetota; class Actinomycetes; order Mycobacteriales; family Micromonosporaceae; genus KBS50. Next base: position 5,110,909 of record NZ_CP022961.1, on the reverse strand, counting down.
TGCGGTTCCTGATGGGGTTCAACCGCGAGGTGATCCGGCGCCGCCGCGACCAGCTCGTCGACCTCGGCGTCCGGGTGGTCTGGTCGGGCCGGACCGGGCGGCTGTGGAAGAGCGTGATCAGCGAACTCCAGACCGCCGAGGAGATGTCCCGGCAGAACTCGACGCTGACCCTCCAGTTCTGCGTCAACTACGGCGGGCAGGCCGAGATCGCCGACGCCACCGCGGCGATAGCCCGGGAGGTGGCGGCCGGCCGGCTGCATCCGGACCGGATCACCGAGAAGACCATCGCGCGGCACCTCTACCACCCCGAGGTGCCCGAGGTCGACCTGTTCCTGCGCCCGTCCGGGGAGCAGCGACTCTCCAACTTCCTGCTGTGGCAGTCCGCGTACGCCGAACTGGTGGTGCTGGACACGCTCTGGCCGGACTTCGACCGGCGGCACCTGTGGTACGCCTGCGAGCTGTACGCGCAGCGGGACCGCCGGTTCGGCGGCGCGCTGCCGAACCCGGTCCCGCCGAGCTGACCGGCGGCCCGCACACCGGCGCCGACCCGGCGGCGGGAGCGGACCACCAACCCCTGACCGCTAACCCAGCAGCGGGCGGAAGGTGCCGACCAGCACGCTCACCGTGACTGCGGCGGCGGCCAGCGCGGCGGCGCCGGCCACCAGGAACGCGTCCGCCGGCCCGAAGCGCTGCGGCCGGGCCACCGTGCGCGGGATCCTGCTGTCGAAGCCGCGTGCGTCCATCGCGACGGCCAGCCGGGTACCCCGGCGGATCGCGCCGACCAGCAGGGTGAACGCCGTGGACACGAAGAGCCGTACCCGGGCCACCGGGTTGCGCCCGGCGTCCACCCCGCGCGCCCGGCGGGCCATCGAGATCAGCTGCCACTCCGTGCCGAGCAGGGGCACCAGGCGGAACGCCGCGAGGGTGCCGATGGCGAACCGGGCCGGCGCGCGGACGTTCTGGATCAGGGCGTCGGCCAGGTCGGTCGGGTCGGTGCTGGCGAAGACCAGCACGCCGGGCAGGGCCACCGCGATCAGCCGCAGCCCGAGACCGAGCGCCGCGATCAGCACCCCGCCGGTCACCACCAGCGGGCCGAGGCGGACCAGCACCGGGCCGGACCGGTCGGCGGCGAACAGCACGAGGGTGCCGGTCAGGCCCACGACGCTGACCAGCAGCGGCCAGCCCCGCCGGACCAGGTCGGCGTAGCGCAGCCCGAACGCCGGTACGGCGGCCAGCTCGACCGCGATGGCCAGCGCCGGCGTCACCGGGTCCAGGCTGGCGACCAGGACCGCGGACAGCAGCAGGCCGGCCGCCACCTTGGCGACCGGGTTGCGCCGGGCCAGCGGGGCGGTGCGCCGGGCCGGCGTGGCCGGCGGGAGCAGCGCGGTACTCACGGCCGTACCCCCGGTTCGACCGCGGCGACCGGCGCGTCGCCGCCGGCCGGTCGGTCGCCGCCGGCCGGTGGGTCGCTGCCGGCCGCGGGCCGGGTCCCGGCCGGTGCGCCGGCCGCCGGTGACCCCAGCGGTACGCACCGGTCGGCCAGCGCCGTGACGAAGTCCGGGTCGTGGGTCACCGTGACGATGCCGTGCCCGTCGTCGCGCAGCTCCGCGAGCAGGTCGACCAGTTCCAGCCAGGTACGCCGGTCCTGCCCGAAGGTCGGTTCGTCGCAGATCAGCAACCGGGGCGCGGTGGCCAGGGCGGTGGCGACGCTCAGCCGCCGCGCCTCGCCGCCGGAGAGCGTGTACGGGTTGGCGCCCGCGAGCCGGTCCAGGCGCAGCCGGTCCAGCAGGTCGGCCACGGTGGCCCGGACCGCCGCCTCGGACCGGCCGGTGCGGCGCGGCCCGAGGGCCAGTTCGGCGGCGACCGAGCCGGTGACGAACTGGTGCTCCGGGTTCTGGAACACCGAGCCGATCCGCCGGGCCAGCACCGGCGCCGGCCAGCGGTGCGGCTGTGTCGAGATGCCGCGGCGCGGCTGTGCCGTCGTGCCGCGGTCCGGCGGTGGCCCGGTCAGGGCGGGACCGGCCGTCAGCCGGCCGGCGCCGGGCCGCAGCAGCCCGCCCAGCAGCAGCGCCAGCGTCGACTTTCCCGAGCCGTTGCGGCCGAGCACCGCGAGCGCCTCGCCGGCCCGGACGGTGAGATCCACCGGCGGCAGCCGGCCGGGTACGCCCAGCCCGTCGGCGGTCAGCAGCGGTTCGCCGGCGCCACCGCGGGATCTGCGGTCCGGTATCCCGTGTCCGGGTACCCACACGCCGGCCGCGGCCAACCCGTCGCCGTACCGGTCGAAGACCGCCCCGGGCGGCCCGTCGGCCCGGATGCCGCCGCCGGCGGCCAGCACCACCACCCGGTCGACAAGCGGAAGCGCCTCGGCGACCCGGTGCTCCACCAGGATCAGCGCGGTGTCCGGGCGGTGCGCGGCGGCCACCGCCCGGCGGACCAGATCCGCCCCGGCCGGATCGAGGTTGGCGGTCGGTTCGTCCAGCAGGAGCAGGCCGGGGCGCAGCGCGAGCGCGCCGGCCAGCGCCAGCCGCTGCTGCTGGCCGCCGGAGAGGGCGGCGGTGGACCGGTCGTGGCCGTACGGGAAGCCGACCCGGTGCAGCGCCTCGGTCACCCGCGGCCAGATCTGCGCCGCCGGCACGCCACGATTTTCCAGTCCGAACGCGACGTCGTCGCCGGCCCGGCTCAGGACGAGCTGGGTCTGCGGGTCCTGGAACACGATGCCGACCCGGTCGCGGGCGTCCGCCGGGTCGAGCCCACCGACCCGGACGGTGCCCTCCGGCTCGCCGGAGTCGGCGGCGAGCAGCCCGGCGAGCGCGGCCAGCAGGGTGCTCTTGCCCGCCCCCGACTCGCCGAGCAGCAGCACCCGCTCACCGGCCTCGATCCGCAGGTCGACACCGCGTACCGCCCAGGCCCGGCGGCCGGCGTGCCGCCAGCCGAACCCGCGCAGCTCGACGGCCGCGGCCCCCGCTGTGCCGAGCACTCAGACCGCGGCCTGTTCGCGTCCGGCCGGGAACCGGTCCAGCACCCCGGTGTCGGCCAGCGCCCGGGTCAGGGCCACGGCGCCGAAGCCGGCGACCACGACCGAGCTGAGCACGGTGAGCGCCAGGTACGGGATGCCGAAGCTGCCCCACGCGGTGCCCGGGTACCAGACGAACAGGTCGTAGAGCGATGCCGCGAACCCGGCCAGGGCGGCCGAGAGCAGCGCCACGGGCAGCCGGTAGACCCGGTAGCCGAACAGCGCGAACGCCAGCTCACCGGCGGCGGCCTCCAGCGGACCCTGCACCACCAGCGTCCAGCCCCAATTGGTGCCGAGCGCCACCGAGACCAGCGCGGCCACGGTCAGCGTGAAGAAGGCCGCGCCCGGCTTGCGGATCACCAGCGCGCCGAGCACGGCGGGCACCAGCCAGACGCCGTAGAGCAGCGCCCGGCCGGGCAGCGGGATGGCGTCCGCCGGCCCGTTCCAGAGCAGCCCCCAGGCCCAGAAGACGATGCCGAACGCGACGCCGAGCACCGCGGCGACGACGATGTCCACGGTGCGCCAACGGTTTGTCACGATGTTGCCTCCCAGTTCGTCGGAACCAGGAGAAGACGCACGCCGCGTCCCGGGCTGGCCCGGTCCGCGGCGCGGCTGGAGATCGACCGAACTCCCTGCGCTGGCATTACCCAGATCAGGTTCGAGGGTCTGCGGGCATCGGCCCGCACTCTCAGCGCTGTGCGCTCCCCTGTCGGATGTGAAGTTGTCTCGTTGACGCTAGCACCCGGTGACCTGCGGCGGAAGGAAGGGACCCTTGTTACGCTCCGCACCGTGCGTTCCGACCCGCCGGTTCTCCGCCTCGACGCCCGCGGCCTCACCTTCGACGTGTACGCCGGTGGCCCCGCCGCCGGGGAACCGGTGCTGTTGCTGCACGGCTTCCCGCAGCACAGTGGGGAGTGGGCCGGCGTGACGCCCCGGCTGCACGCCGCCGGGCTGCGCACGTACGCGCTCGACCAGCGCGGCTATTCCCCGGGTGCCCGGCCGCCGGCGGTGGCGGACTACCGGCTGTCCGAGTGCGTGGCCGACGCGGTGGCGGTGCTGGACGGCCTCGACGTGCCGGCCGCGCACGTGGTCGCGCACGACTGGGGCGCCATGGTGGCCTGGCACCTCGCGGCCCGGCATCCCGAGCGGGTGCGCAGCCTCACGGCGGTGTCGGTGCCGCATCCGGCCGCCTACGGGCACGCGCTGGCCACCGACCGGGTGCAGCGACTGCGCTCGTCGTACATGGCGTTGTTCCGCCGGCCGGGCCGCGCCGAGGACGTGCTGCTGGCGCTGGACGCCGTGGCGCTGCGCGCCATGCTGACCGGCGTCGGCCGGGACCGGGTCGAGACGTACGCCGGGCCGATGCGCGACCGGGCGGCGTTGACGGCCGCGCTGAACTGGTACCGGGCGATGTCCCGGGCCGACGTGACCGTCGGGCCGGTGACCGTGCCGACGACGTACGTCTGGAGCCGCCGCGACCTGGCCGTCGGCCGGACGGCCGCGATGGCCTGCGCGCAGCACGTCACCGGGGCGTACCGGCTGGTGGAGTTGCCCGGTGTCACGCACTGGATCCCGGACGCGGCGCCCGGTCCGCTGGCCGAGGCGATCCTGGCGCGGGTCGGCGCCGGGTGACCGCCGAGAGCGCCGGCACGCCCGGCCCGGCGGTCGCCGGCCAGACGGTGCCGCACACCCGCGCGAGCCTCGCGGCGGACCTGCGCGAACTGGGCGTACGCCGCGGATCGGTGCTGCTGGTGCACGCCTCGCTGCGGGCGCTGGGGTACGTCTGCGGCGGGCCGCACGCGGTGGCGCTGGCGCTGCGCGACGTGCTCGGCCCGGACGGCACCCTGGTGGTGCCCACGCACACCGCGGACAACTCGGATCCCGCGCAGTGGCGCAACCCGCCGGTGCCCGAGCACTGGTGGCCGATCATCCGGGGCGAGTCGCCGGGCTTCGACCCGGCGGTGACCCCGAGCACCTTCATGGGCGCGCTGGCCGAACTGGTCCGCAACCTGCCCGGCGCCCGGCGCAGCGACCACCCGCACGTCTCGTTCGCGGCCGTCGGCCCGGAGGCCGAGGGCATCGTCGCGGGGCACGCCCTGGTCGACATGCTGGGCGAGGAGTCCCCGCTGGCCCGGCTCTACGAGCGGTCGGCGGACGTGCTGCTGCTGGGCGTGGGGCACGACTCGAACACGTCGCTGCACCTGGCCGAGTACCGGCGGCCGGATCCGCCCCGGGAGCGGCTGGGCGCCGCGGTGCTCACCGGCGCCGGGGACCGGCGCTGGGTGTGGTGGACCGACGTGGTGCTGGACTCGGACGTGTTCCCGGGGATCGGTGCGGAGTTGGAGGCCGCCGGCCGGGTCCGGATCGGACGGGTGGGCGCCGGTCCGGCCCGGCTGATGGACCAGCGGACCGCCGTCGACTTCGCGCAGCGCTGGCTGACCGCGGCGGTCCGGAGGTCGGGGTGAGCCGGGAGAGCGAGCGGGAGCGCTGGCAGCGCAACTTCGCGGACCTGTTGCAGGAGTTGCGGGTCGCGCAGACCGGCGTGCAGATCCTGTTCGCGTTCCTGCTGACGCTGCCGTTCAGCGCCGGCTTCGAGCGGACCACGGAGTTGCAACGGGACGTCTACATCGTCGCCCTGCTCGCCGCCTCCGCGGCGGCGGCGCTGATCATCGCGCCGGTGGCGTTCCACCGCGCGCTGTTCCGGCAGGGGCGTAAGCCCGAACTCGTCCGGTACGCGCACCGGATGGCCACCTGGGGTCTGGCGCTCATGCTGGTGGCGATGGTCAGCTCGGTGTTCCTGATCACCGATTTTCTGCTGGATCAGGCCGTCGCGGCGGTGCTGTCCGGTGTCGCCGCGGTGTGGTTCGTGACGTTCTGGATCGCGATGCCGCTGATCCGGCACCGCTGGGTGGACGAGGACACCGACGAGGAGTCCGCCGACGAGCAGGAGGGGGCGCGACCGGGGCCGGCATGACTGACCCTACCGATGGGTAGGACTCGGGGGTAACGTCGGTGAGAACCGGTCCGCCGTACCCGAACAGGCAAGGAGGCCACCATGACGACGACGCAGAACCGCGGTCCGGCGCCAGGTGGCTCCGACGGCGGGCCGCCGGCCCCCGACGGCCCGGAGGGCGCCGCCGCGGCGACCCCGGCGGCCGCCGGCCCCATGCCGGCGGAGGCCGGCCAGGTCTCCGAGCGGGAGGCCCGGCAGGTGGCCGAGGCGGCCCGGGAGACCGAGTGGGGCAAGCCCAGCTTCAGCAAGGAGCTCTTCCTCGGCCGGTTCCGGCTCGACCTCATCGACCCCTGGCCCGGCGCCGACCAGGAGCCGTCACCGGTGGCCACCGAGTTCGTCGAGAAGCTGCGCGACTACCTGCGGTCCGAGGTGGACGGCCGGCAGATCGAGCGGGACGCGCGGATTCCCGACGAGGTCTTCCGCGGGCTGGCCCGGCTCGGCGCCTTCGGCATGAAGGTGGACCCCGGGTACGGCGGGCTCGGTCTATCCAACCTGGACTACTGCCGGGCGCTGATGCTGGTCGGCTCGTCCAGCCCGGCGATCTCGGCGCTGTTGTCGGCGCACCAGTCGATCGGGGTGCCGCAGCCGCTCAAGCTGTTCGGCACCGACGAGCAGAAGCGGCGCTACCTGCCCCGGCTCGCCGGCGGCGAGGTGTCGGCGTTCCTGCTCACCGAGCCGGACGTCGGCTCCGACCCGGCCCGGCTGGCCACCACCGCCGAGCCGACCGAGGACGGCAGCGGCTACCGGCTCAACGGCGTCAAGCTGTGGGCCACCAACGGCACCGTGGCGACGCTGCTCGTGGTGATGGCCCGGGTGCCCGCCGCCGAGGGACGGCGCGGCGGGATCACCGCCTTCGTGGTCGAGGGCGACGCGCCCGGGATCACGGTGGAACGGCGCAACGAGTTCCTGGGCCTGCGCGGCCTGGAGAACAGCGTCACCCGGTTCCACGACGTGATCGTGCCCGCGGAGAACGTCATCGGCGGCGAGGGCAAGGGCCTGAAGATCGCGTTGACCACGCTGAACACCGGCCGGCTGTCGTTGCCGGCGATGTGCGTGGGCGCCGGCAAGTGGTCGCTGAACGTCGCCCGGCGCTGGGCCGCCGACCGGGTGCAGTGGGGCCGGCCGGTGGGCGAGCACGAGGCCGTCACGACCAAGCTGGCGTTCATGGCCGCCACCACCTACGGCATGGAGTCCATGCTGCAGCTGTGCTGCCGGCTCGCCGACGACGACCGGAACGACATCCGGATCGAGGCGGCGCTGGTGAAGCTGTACGCCAGCGAGATGGCCTGGAAGGTCGTCGACGAGCTGGTGCAGATCCGGGGTGGCCGGGGCTACGAGACCGCCGACTCGCTGGCCGCCCGCGGCGAGCGGCCGGTCGAGGTCGAGCAGATCCTGCGGGACCTGCGGATCAACCGCATCTTCGAGGGCTCGACCGAGATCATGCACCTGATGATCGCCCGGGAGGCGGTGGACGCGCACCTGTCGGTGGCCGGCGACATCATCGACCCGGACGCCGGGCTGAGCCGCAAGGCCCGGGCCGGTGCCCGCGCCGGGGCGTTCTACGCGAGCTGGTTGCCGACCCTGGCGGTCGGTCGGGGGCAGAACCCGGCCGCGTACGCCGAGTTCGGCCCGTTGGCCGGGCACCTGCGCTACGTCGAGCGCGCCTCCCGGAAGCTGGCCCGGTCGACCTTCTACGCGATGTCCCGCTGGCAGGGCAGGATGGAGCGCAAGCAGGCGTTCCTCGGCCGGATCGTGGACATCGGCGCGGAGCTGTTCGCGATCTCGGCGGCCTGCGTGCGGGCGCAGGCGCAGCGGGACGAGCAGCCGGCGGGCGTGGAGCTGGCCGACCTGTTCAGCCGGCAGGCCCGGTTGCGGATCGAGGCCCTGTTCGGGGCGCTCTGGGAGAACACCGACCCGGTCGACAACGTCGCGGCGCGGCGGATCCTGGCCGGCCGGTACGCGTTCCTGGAGGACGGCGTCTTCACGCCCGAGGACGACCGGCCCTGGGTGGCCGGTTGGGAGCCCGGCGAGTCCACCGTCGAGGACGTCCGCCGCCGCATCCCGCCCGGGTGAGCGTCACCGGCGACTGACCGCCCAGGCGAGCAGGGCCGCGATGAGCACCCCGTTGAGCACGAGCAGGCCCAGGTAGCCCGCCTGCGGGATGCGCCGTCCCCGCCGGACGAGCACGAACAGCCCGACGGCGTAGCCGAGCATGAGCAGACCGATGATCCCGAGTACGTAGGGCACGAGCTGACACCCTATCGGTCGGGTCCGGACAACCGCTGCTCATCGCGCCCCGGGCGGTTCCGGTGGCGGCGGGGCGTGCCGGCGCGGGCCGCCGCGGCATCAGCGTGTCCCGCGCAGGCCCAGCCGGCGCAGTTCCAGCGCGGCGAGCGCCTCCAGGGCCGCGTCGTCGCCGCGCCGCCAGGCCGCGGTCACGTCGGGATCGATCCGGGCCAGCCGGCGCAGCGGCTGGTTGGTCAGCGCCCGCAGCGCGAGCAGGTCGCGGCCGGCCGGTACGGCGCGCAGTCCGGCGGCCGCACTGGCCCGGCGGATCCAGCGCACCCGCAGCGGCAGCCAGCCGAACAGCACCAGCCCGATCGGGAAGATCAGGACCGCGATGGTCAGCGCCAGGGCCAGCTTGCCGACCAGTTGCTGCTGGTCGCGGCCGGCCTCGGCGACGGACTGGGCCGCCGTGGCGGCCTTCTGGAACGGCGCGGTCAGCTCGTCGCCGACGATCGGGACCCGGCCGACCTTGCCGCCGGCGTCGGCCAGGTTGCCGGCCAGCCCGGTCCCCGCCCCCTCCAGCTTCCGACCCGGTACGGCGAGCCTCTCCACCAGCTCGTGCAGCCAGAGCGCGAACCGGACACTGACGTAGACCCACGCGACGACGAGCAGGTCGGTGAGAAGTTGGCGGAGCGCGGCAGGAAAACGGTCGGCGTAAATCTTCACGCGCACAGCGTCGCACGCACCGTCGTACCCGGCACGGTTCGCGCGTCCCGCCGCCGCTACGGCGGGCTCAGCCGGCGCAGGACGGGCAGTTGCCGAAGATCTCCAGCGTGTGGCTGACGTCCGAGAACCCGTGCTTGGCGGCCACCCGGTCGGCCCAGTTCTCCACGGCCGGCCCCTCGACCTCGACGGTACGGCCGCAGCCGCGGCAGACGAGATGGTGGTGGTGGCCCTGGCTGCACCGGCGGTAGAGATGCTCCCCACCCGGCGGGCGCATCACGTCCACCTCGCCGCTGTCGGCCAGACTCTGCAGGGTGCGGTAGACGGTGGTCAGGCCGATCCGGTCACCCCGCTCGCGCAGCATGGCGTGCAGGTCCTGGGCGCTGTGGAAGCCGCTGACCTCGTCGAGCAGCGCGCTGACCGCGCTGCGCTGGCGGGTGTTGCGGACCACCCCGCCCTCGGAGACCTGCCGGTCGGTGCTCGTCATGATGCCTCCCCCGCGTGGCTCACCGCGTCCGCGACGATGTGCGCGATGTGCTCGTCGACGAGCGAGTACGCGATCTCCCGGCCGCGCCGGGAGCCGCGCACCACCCCGGCGCCCCGCAGCACCCGCAGGTGCTGGGAGACCAGGGGTTGTGCGGCGCCGAGCCGGTCCACCAGTTCGTGCACGCACCGCTCGCCGACCGCGAGTTCGGTCACGATGGCGAGCCTGATCGGTGCCGCCAGCGCACGCAGGAGCTCGCCGGCTCCCTCGTACGCCTCGTACGCAGCCCTGTCGGTCACACCGTAACGATAATCGGTGTCGGCGGAACTCACCCGTGCAGGACGACCTCGGGCGGCTCGGCCGGCGCCGTCGGCTCGACGGCCGGCCGCCGGCGGACCCGGTGCCGCACCGCCCCGGCGGCCCCGAGCAGCGCGAACACCGCGATGGCGAGCACCACGATGGTGGCGCCCGGCGCGGTGTTCGCGGTGCCGGCGATCCACACCCCGGCCCCGGCGGAGGCCAGCCCGATCACCATGGCCGCGCTCATGGTGCTGCGGAACCCCCGGGTGAGCTGCTGCGCGGCCGCGACCGGCACCACCATCAGCGCGCTGATCAGCAACACCCCCACGGCGCGCATGGCGATGGTGACGGTGACCGCCGTGGTCACCGCGAGCAGCAGGTTGAGGGCCCGGACGGGCAGCCCGGAGACCCGGGCGTACTCCTCGTCGTGGCAGATCGCGAACAGCGCCGGGCGCAGCGCGAGCATCGACACCAGCACCAGCAGGCCGAGCACCGCGATGGTGACCAGGTCGGCCCGGGAGGTGGTGGTCAGGGAGCCGAACAGGTACGCGCCGAGGTTGGTGGTCCGGCCGGAGAGCCCGACCAGCACCACGCCGCCGGCGATGCCGCCGTAGAAGAGCACGGCCAGCGCCATGTCCCCGGAGGTCCGGCCGCGCTCCCGGATCAGCTCGACGGCGACCGCGCCGAGCACGGCCACGATCACCGCCACCAGCACCGGTGACCGGTTGAGCAGCAACCCGGCACCGACGCCGGTGAGCGCCACGTGCCCGATGCCGTCGCCGATCAGCGCCAGCCGGCGCTGGACCAGGTAGGTGCCCAGGGCCGGCGCGGCCAGCCCGATCAGCAGGGCACCCACGAGGGCGCGCAGCATGAATTCGTACGCGAACAGGCTCATCTGGGCTCCGACCCCCCGCAGCGTTCGGTCATGCGGACCACACTCCCGCCGGTTCGTCGGGGCCGTGCGGGTGGACGTGGTCGTGGTCGTCGGACGCGTGGTGCCCGGCCGGTTCCGGGACCGGTCCGTCGTGCGCGATCCGGCCGCCGTGCACGACCAGCGCGCGGTCGATCAGCGGGCGCAGCGGCCCGAGTTCGTGCGCGACCAGCAGGACGCTGCCGCCCCGGCCCACGAAACCGCCCAGCGCCTCGGCGAACGCCTGCTGGCTGGCCGCGTCCACCCCCGCGGTCGGCTCGTCCAGGATCAGCAGCTCGGGCTTTCCGGCCAGCGCCCGGGCGATGAGCGTGCGCTGCTGCTGGCCGCCGGAGAGCGTGGTGACCGGATCGCCGGCCCGGTCGGCGAGGCCGACCGCCCGCAGCGCCTCGGCCACCGCGGCCCGGTCGGCGGCGCCCGGCGGGCGCAGGATGCCGCGCCGGGCCAGCCGGCCGGCGCCGACCACCTCGGCCACGGTGGCCGGTACGCCGCTGCCGGCGCCCAGCCGCTGCGGCACGTACCCGACCCGGGCCCACTGCCGGAACCGGCGCTGCGGCACGCCGAACAGCTCGACCGAGCCGCTGAGCAGCGGGACCAGCCCGAGGACCGCGCGGATCAGGGTGGACTTGCCGGAGCCGTTGGCGCCGAGCACCGCGACCACCTCGCCGGCGGCCACGGTGCAGGACACGTCCCGCAGCACGGTGCGCTCGCCGTAGCCGACGGCGGCGTGCCGGACGGACACGACGTTCATGAGCACCCCAGGGCGGTACGCAGTGCGGCCAGGTTGGCGCGCATGACGGTCAGGTAGTCGCCGGTCGCGTCCGGCTGCTGCCCCTCGATCGGGTCCAGGACGGCGGTACGGGCGCCGACCTCGTGCGCGATGGTCCGGGCGACCTTGGGGCTGACCAGCGTCTCGAAGAAGATCGTAGTGGCTCCGTGCGCCTGCGCCTCCTCGGCGACGGCAGCGAGCCGCCGCGGTGCCGGTTCCTGCTCGGGGGTCAGCCCGGCGATGCCCACCTGCTCCAACCCGTACCGGGCGGCCAGGTAGCCGAAGGCCTCGTGGCTGGTCACCAGCTCGCGGCGCTGGCAGGTCCGCAGCCCGTCCGCGTACTCCCGGTCCAGGGCGTCGAGGTCGGCCCGCAGGTCGCGGGCGCGGGCGGCGTAGCCGGCGGCGTGCTGCGGGTCGATCGCGGCGAGCCGCCGGGCCAGCGAGTCGGCGATGGTGGCCAGCCGGGTCGGGTCGAGCCAGACGTGCGGGTCCTTGCCGTCGATCCCCTCGTGCTCGTGTGCGACGGCCAGGTCGGCGCCGTCCTCGTGGTCGGCCGCGACGTCCCGCAGCGGCTCGACGGTGGCCACGTCGAAGGCCCGGTCGGCGGCGTTCTGCGCGACCGCCTCGTCGACGGTGGGCTGGAAGCCGCGCAGGTAGACGACGAGTTCGGCGTCCACGACGGTGGCCACCTGGCGGGGGGTGAGTTCGAGGTCGTGCGGTTCGGCGCCCGGTTGGGCCAGCGCGGTGACCCGGACCTCGTCGCCGCCGACCCGCTCGGCGACGAACTGCAACGGGTAGAACGCGGCGGCCACGTCCACGTGCTCGGGGTCGCGGTCCCCGGCGTCGCAGCCGGCGACCGTGGTGAGCCCCGCCAGCAGCGCGGCGGTGGCGGTCAGGGTCCAGACGCGGGTACGGGCCATGCGTCAACTCTGCGTGATAATGACAATGATTGTCAAAAACGCATGAGTGTATGGGACGGGCTCAGGCGAAGATCTTCAGCAGTGCGACCGTCAGCAGCAGGGTCAGCACCACCAGCCGCAACGCCCGGGTGGCCGGCGGCTGCACCGGCCAGGTGGTCGCCAGCAGCGTGAGCAGGCCGGCGGCGAGCGCCAGCAGCAGTCCGCCGCCCACGATGCCCGGGGCGAACAGGCCGACCAGCACGAGCGCCAGGGTGACCAGGAACACGGTGGTGGGGTTCACCCGGGAGATCCGGGCCAGGAACGGCGGCTGCGTAGGCTGCACGGGTCGATCCTAGTCGCCGGGACCGGCGCACCGCTGGCCGGAACGCCGTGGCCAGCGGCTCCGCCGTTCCACCCGCTGGAGGTACGGGTGCTCGTCACAAACCGCTTCCTGATCGAGGAAGAAGCCGCGGAGCCGTTCACCGGACGGGCGCACGCGGCGCTGGCCGCGCTGGCCGCCCGGCCCGGCTACCGCCGCGGGCAGCTCCTGCGGGCGCTGGACGACCCGCGGCACTGGTGCCTGGTGACCGAGTGGGAGTCGGTCGGCAGCTACCGGCGGGCGCTCGGCGCGTTCGACGTGAAGATCGCCGCCGTGCCGCTGCTCGCCGAGTCGCTGGACGAGCCGTCCGCGTACGAGTCCCTGGCCAGCGCCGAGCCGGACGGCGAGGTCGTGATCACGCACAGTGATCGTGCGGGGAATCCGCATCGCTGAGCGGTAGGGCACTACCCTTGCGGTCATGACCGTTTCCGGACCGGGCGGCCCGGCGATGCCGACCGGGCACGACGTACCCGTGCCGTCCGGTGCCCCGGCGCAGGGTCACGGCGCCATCGGGCCGCAACCGGCGCAGCCGGCGCCACCGGCCCCGGGCGCGGGCGTACCCGGTCCGCCGCCCGGTCCCGGCGCCACTCCGCCGTTCGCGGCGCCACCCACCGAGGGCCGTTCGGTCCGGGTCTGGCTCGGGCTCGGCGTCGGCGCCCTCGCGGCGCTGGTCTGCTGCGGCGGTGGCGGTGCCGCGCTGGTCGGGCTGGTCGTCTCCGGCACCCAGGCGCTGAACGAGCAGGCCAGGGTCGTGGTCAACGACTACCTCCAGGCCGTGCGGGACAAGGAGTTCGACAAGGCGTACGGCCTGCTCTGCGACGCCGACCAGCGCCGGGAGACACCGGAGGAGTTCTCCGCGCGGCTGGCCACCGAGCCGGACATCACCACGTACCACGTGGGCAACGCCACCAGCCCGCCGGACGTCACGGTCCCGGTCACCGTGACCTACGCCACCGGCGACCAGCGCAGCGAACAGGTCGAACTCGCCCAGGACAGCAGCACCGGCCGGTTCGAGGTCTGCGGGATCGCCTAGCGCGTGTCCCCGCGACCCGCCGCCCGGGTGACCCGTGGCCGGTCGGTCCCGGCCGGACGGGTAATCTGCTGGCCGCGGGTCCAGCGGCGGTCGTACCGTGAATATGCCGTTGATCGGTGCATTTCCGACCCGGTGCATTCCTGACCCGCTGCTCTCCCGACCGTTCCCTTTCCGACCCGTCCCCGCCGACCGCCAGTCGGCGTAGGAGGTAGCCATGCCGGCCGACCGTATCGATGCCGTTGTCAGCCTCGCCAAGCGGCGAGGCTTCGTCTACCCGTCCAGCGAGATCTACGGCGGCACCCGCTCGGCGTGGGACTACGGCCCGCTCGGCGTGGAACTCAAGGAGAACGTCCGCCGGCAGTGGTGGCGGACGATGGTCCAGCAGCGCGACGACGTGGTCGGCATCGATTCCGCGGTGATCCTGGCCCGCCAGGTCTGGGAGGCGTCGGGCCACATCGAGGAGTTCGTCGATCCGCTGACCGAGTGCCAGTCCTGCCACAAGCGGTTCCGGGCCGACCACCTGGAGGAGGCGTTCCAGGAGAAGCACGGCCGCCCGCCCGCGTCGCTCACCGAGATCAACTGCCCGAACTGCGGCGCGAAGGCCTCGTTCACCGCCCCCCGCATGTTCAACGGCCTGATGAAGACCTTCCTGGGCCCGGTGGAGAGCGAGGAAGGGCTGCACTACCTGCGGCCGGAGACCGCCCAGGGCATCTTCGTCAACTACAACAACGTGGCCACCTCGGCCCGCAAGAAGCCGCCGTTCGGCATCGCCCAGGTCGGCAAGTCGTTCCGGAACGAGATCACCCCCGGCAACTTCATCTTCCGCACCCGCGAGTTCGAGCAGATGGAGATGGAGTTCTTCGTCGAGCCCGGCACCGACGAGCAGTGGCACGAGTACTGGCTGCAGGAGCGCTGGAACTGGTACATCGACCTGGGGCTGTCCGAGGCCAACCTGCGCTTCTTCGAGCACCCGGCGGAGAAGCGGTCGCACTACTCCACCCGGACGGTGGACATCGAGTACCGGTTCCGGTTCGGCGGCACCGAGTTCGCCGAGCTGGAGGGCATCGCCAACCGGACCGACTACGACCTGGGCACGCACAGCAAGCACTCCGGGGTCGACCTGTCGTACTTCGACCAGGACAAGGGCAGCCGCTGGATGCCGTACGTGATCGAGCCGGCGGCCGGCCTGACCCGGGCGGTGCTGGCGTTCCTGCTTGAGGCGTACGACGAGGACGAGGCGCCGAACACCAAGGGCGGGGTGGACAAGCGGACCGTGCTGCGCTTCGACCCCCGGCTGGCCCCGATCAAGGTGGCGGTGCTGCCGCTGTCCCGCAACGAGGCGCTGTCGCCGAAGGCCAAGGGGCTCGCCGCCGACCTGCGCCGGCGGTGGAACGTGGAGTTCGACGACTCGCAGGCGATCGGCCGCCGGTACCGGCGGCAGGACGAGATCGGCACGCCGTTCTGCGTCACTGTCGACTTCGACACCCTGGACGACAACGCCGTGACCATCCGCAACCGGGACACCATGGGCCAGGAGCGGATCTCGCTGGACCGGGTCGAGACGTACCTGATCGAGCGCCTTCCCGGCTGCTGAGGCCACTCGGCCGGTTCGCCTCAGGGCGCAACGCCGATCCACCACGGGCGTACCACCGGGTGGCCGGCTGCCCGATGACGTGCTGGTCGTCACGGCCATCGACGTATTCGGCTGACGCGCGCGGCGGTCCATCCCGCGGCGTGTCATTCTCGGAGGCGTGACCTTGCGGTTGGGAACGTACGCGGTTGATCCGCCGGTGGTGCTCGCGCCGATGGCCGGCATCACCAACGTGGCGTTCCGGCAACTGTGCCGGGAGCAGGGCGGCGGCATCTACGTCTGCGAGATGATCACCACGCGGGCGCTGGTGGAGCGCAACCCGAAGACGCTGCGCATGATCGCGTTCGGCGGCGACGAGCGGCCGCGCAGCCTCCAGCTCTACGGCACCGATCCGGAGGTCACGGCCGCGGCCGTGCGGATGGTGGTGCAGGAGGGCCTGGCCGACCACATCGACCTCAACTTCGGGTGCCCGGTGCCCAAGGTCACCCGCAAGGGCGGTGGCGCGGCGCTGCCCTGGCGGCGCCGGCTCTTCGCCCGGCTGGTCGGGGCGGCCGTCGGGGCCGCGGCGCCCGCCGGGGTCCCGGTCACGGTCAAGATGCGCAAGGGCATCGACGACGACCACCTGACGTACGTCGAGGCCGGGCTCGCCGCCCAGGACGCCGGGGTGGCGGCGGTGGCGCTGCACGGTCGCACGGCGGCGCAGCGCTACTCCGGCAAGGCCGACTGGGACGCGATCGGCGCCCTCAAGCAGGCGCTCGACGTGCCGGTGCTGGGCAACGGCGACATCTGGGAGGCCGACGACGCGCTGCGGATGGTGACGCACACCGGCGTCGACGGTGTGGTGGTGGGGCGCGGCTGTCTGGGCCGGCCGTGGCTGTTCGCCGACCTCGCGGCGGCGTTCGCCGGCCGGCCGCAGCGGCGGCTGCCGACGCTGGGCGAGGTGGCCGTCACCATGCGCCGGCACGCCGAGCTGCTGGTCGCGGCGTTCACGCCGAGCGGGGACGAGGCGGCGCAACCGCGCGGCGCCGGCCGGGCGGCGGACCCGGAGCGGGACGGCTGCACCGACTTCCGCAAGCACGTGGCGTGGTATCTCAAGGGCTTCCCGGTGGGTGGCGAGCTGCGCCGCGGGCTGGCCATGGTGAGCAGCCTGGCGGAGCTGGACGACCTGCTGGGCCGGTTGGATCCGGCCGAGCCGTTCCCGCTGGACGCGCTCGGCCAGCCGCGCGGCCGGACCAACGCGCCCGGCAAGGTCTTCCTGCCCGACGGCTGGCTCGCGGACCGGGACAGCGCCGAGGTGCCGGCCGGCGCCGAGCTGGCCGACTCCGGGGGCTGACCGCGGCTGACCGGCGGCGCGGCGGAAGCGGTGCCTGACCGGTGCCAGCGGCCCGGCGGCCCGGCGGCCCGGCGGTCCGGCTGTTCGGCGGTCCGGTGTCCGGGAACGCGGAAGGGGACCCCTGCCGCTTGCGGGCGGTGACAGGGGTCCCCTCCGGTCAGCTCAGCTGACGCTGACCGCGGACCAGGCCGCGGCCACGGTGTTGTACTCGGTGCTGCCCGAGCCGTAGAGGTCACGGGCGGCGTTCAGGGTCGCCGTGCGCGCGTCGGAGTACTTCGAGGTGCTGGTCATGTAGACCGTGAGCGCGCGGTACCAGATGGCGCCGGCCTTGGCGTTGCCGATGCCGGTGATCGTGCTGCTGTTGCAGGTCGGGCTGTTGCCCCAGGTGGAGGCGCCACTGCCGACGGCCAGCAGGTAGAAGAAGTGGTTCGCCACGCCGGAGGAGTAGTGCACGTCCCGGAAGCGCAGCAGGGCCGACCAGCAGTCCGCCGACGAACCGTCCTTGGACGGCTTGTCCATGTACCGCAGCGGTACGCCGCTGGAGCGCAGCTTCTCGCCGATGAGGTAGTCGCCCGGGTCGTTCGGGTTGTTCGCGTAGAACTCCACCAGGGTGCCGAAGATGTCGCTGGTGGCCTCGTTGAGGCCGCCCGACTCGCCGATGTAGCGCAGCCCGGCGGTGTTGCTGGTGACGCCGTGGCTCATCTCGTGCCCGGCCACGTCCAGCGAGGTCAGCGGGTACCAACCGGAGCTGCCGTCGCCGTAGGTCATGCAGAAGCAGGAGTCGTCCCAGAACGCGTTGGCGTAGTTGCTGCTGTAGTGGACCCGGCTGTACGCGCCGACCCCGTCGTTGCGGATGCCCAGCCGGCCGAACGTGTTCTTGTAGAAGTCCCAGGTCTCCTGCGCGCCGTACGCGGCGTCGGCGGCGGCGGTGGCCGAGTTGCTCAGGGTGCCGTCGCCGAAGACGTTGGTGCTGGAGGTGACCAGCGTGCCGGTGCCGCTGGTGGCGCCGTTGAGGCTGTACGTCCGGTGCCCGCCCCGGGTGGCGTCGGCGAGCTGGTACGTGGAGCCGGACGCCGTGCTGCCGACGGTGACGGTTCCGGAGTGGAAGGTGTTGCCGACGCCGTCGGTCTGGACGGCGTCCCAGGACTCGCGCACCGCGCCCGTGGTCGCGTCCACCAGGACGTGCAGCCGGCTCGGGGTGCTGTCGGCCTGGATGCCGGAGACCACGACCTCGTAGGCCCGGGCCGGCACGCCGTCCCCGGCGTCGATGACGAGCTGGGAGCCGGCGACGGTCTTCGCGGTGGCGGTGGAGGCGGCCAGCGCGGTCGCCGCGGCGGCGTCGGCGCTGATGCCGTTGCGCCGGGCGGCCGTCGCGATCGCGGCGGCCGGTGCGGCGGTCCGGGTCTGGCTGACGCCGCGCCAGGTGTTGCCCGCACCGACGTGCACCACCAGGTCGCCGCCGAGCACCGGCAGGCCCTGGTAGTAGCGGTGCATCCGGACGTGCTGGGTGCCGTCGGCGTCGGTGCTGACGTTCTTCAGCGTGAAGCTCTGGCCGGCGCCGAAATGTGTGGCGCCGGCATGGCTTTTGAGCTGCCCGAGGGCCCGGCTGAACGGGTCGGTGGGCGCCGCGTTGGCGGCGGTGGCACCGAGGGCGACGACGAGTGTGGTTGTGGTCAACACACCCAGGGAGATGGGAATTCGGCGCATGAAGTGCCTCCATCTGGCAGATGACGGACCCGGTAGGGTCCGCGCGCCCGTTGGGGGTTAACGGACGTTCATTATTCTGCATGCGTCGATGAAGGAAGAAAATGGTTGTTCGAGGAAACTAGTTGCGGTATATGCGCACGCCCCGCCGGCTCGGTCGTCCGCCAGTTCGGCACCCCGCCGGTCCGGCACCCCGCCGGTTCGGTGGGGTGCCGGTTCAGCGGGTTGCCGGGTCGCCCGGTCGGCGGGCGGCCGGGACCGCCGGGGCCGTCGGTGTCGCCGGGGCCGTCGGTGTCGCCGGCGCCGGCCAGGGGACCTGCGCCGAGGCGTGGAAGGTGATCCCGGCGGCCCGCCAGCCGGGCGCCTGGGCGGCGAGCCGGCGCCGGAAGCCGGCCCAGTCCCGGCGGCCCGGCGCGGACCAGCCCAGCTCGGCGATCGCGGGCAGCCGCGGGAACGTCAGGTACTCGATCTCCGCGGAGGTGGTCACGGTCTCGGTCCACAGCGGCGCCTCGACGCCGAGCACCCGGTCCGCCGGTACGCCGTCGAGGTGGTCGGCCGGCTCCCAGTCGTACGCCTGGCGTACCTCGATCCGGCCGGCCCACTCCTTGCCCAGCCGGGTCGCGGCGGTGTACTTCATGTCCAGGTACGTGCGGTCGGCGGGGGAGAGCAGCACCTGCGCGCCGCGCCGCACCGCCTCCGCCACCCCGGCGTCCTGCCGGGCGGTGCCCCAGTAGTGCAGCACCCGGCCCTGGACGTGCGCGGTCGGGGCGATCTGGTGCCAGCCGAGCACCCGCTTGCCGGTGGCCGCGATGATCCGCTGGGCGCGGTCCATGAACCGGGCGTACGGGTCGGGCGCCAGGGTGAACGCCTCGTCGCCGCCGAGGTGCAGGAACGGCCCGGGGGTGAGGTCGGCCAGCTCGCCGAACACGTCGGCCAGGAAGGCGTACGTCCGGTCCTGGTCGATGGCCAGCGCGCTGAACCCCACGTCCGTGCCCGCGTACGGGCCGGGCGCGACGCCGCCGGGCGCGAGTTGCGGGTACGCGACCAGTGCGGCGTTCGTGTGCCCGGGTACGTCGATCTCCGGCACCACGGTCATCTGCCGGCTGGCCGCGTGTTCGACGATCCGCCGGTAGTCCTGCTTCGAGTAGTGGCCGCCCGGCCCGCCGCCGACCTGGCCCGCCCCGCCGACCTGCGTCAGCAGCGGCCAGGACTCGATGGCGATCCGCCAGCCCTGGTCGTCGGTCAGGTGCAGGTGCAGGTGGTTGATCTTGTATTGGGCGAGCTGGTCGACGTACCGGCAGACCGCGTCGACGTCGAAGAAGTGCCGTGCCACGTCCAGCATGGCGCCCCGGTAGGCGTACCGGGGGTGGTCCACGATCCGCCCGGCCGGCACCAGCCAGGGGCCGGGACCGGGCGTGCCGGCGGCCACGGCCGGCGGAAGCAGTTGGCGCAGGGTCTGCACCCCGTAGAACAGCCCGGCGACGGTCCGGGCCCGGATGGCGACGCCGTCCGTGGTCACGTCGAGCTGGTAGCCCTCGGCCCCGCCGCCCTCGGGCTCGGTGGCCTCGGGGGTGAGCAGCAGGCTGATGTCCCCCTCGGCGCCGGCGGCGCCGGCCGGGGCGACCGGGCAGGGATATCCGGTCGGGCCGCGCAGCAGCTCGGCGAGCTGCCCGGCCACCGCCAGCGGGCCGGGCTCGGGAGTGGCCCGGACGGTGGTCTCCGGGCTCAGCCGGTAGGTGACACCCGGTAGCGGCTCCACCCGGACCGGTGCCGGGATCACGGCGCCGAGCCGGGCCGACACCGCCGCGTCGTGCGGGGGCGACGCGGGAGCGGCTTCGGTGGGTACGAGGCTCACGGCCATCACTTCCTGCTGGGCAACCGGAGCCGGGGCGGCTCCGCGGTAGGGGTCTCCAGGCTAGCCAACCTGCGCGGACTCTGCATGGAAGCGCTCCCATACGGTCGCCGGCGATCGATGGATCTGCCGCCGGCCAGATCTCCCGCCGGCGGCAGGTCGGTCAGTCGCGTCGGCTATCCCGGAATGTCGTCTCGGGCACCGATCAATTCTCGGCGTGTCGACCGTTGGCAAAATGCATTTCGACCGTGGAAAATCCATGGCGAGCCACGGGTGGGTCGACAAGGAGCGAGCGGGAAATGCAGCAGCGGAGCAACGAGATGACCGCCACCGACCTGCGTGAACTGGCCGCAGAGGCGTTCGAGGTGGAACCCGGGGAGATTACCGGGGGAGCGGGCTTCTACGCGGATCTGGGGATAGATTCGCTCCAGAAGATTGAATTCGTGGTGCAGCTTGAGCGACGATTCGGAATAAGATTCACAGATTCTGAAGCCGCCGGATTGAATGATTTCACGGACGTGCTGACCGTGCTGCGTGCCCGCGGGGTCGACCTTGCCGACTGACCAACCCCGGGTCGCGGTCACCGGCCTCGGCGCGGTCTCCGCGGCCGGTCTCGGCGCCGACCGGCTGTGGGCGGCGGTCCGCGCCGGCCGCGTGCTCACCGGCCCGGTGACCCGGTTCGACCTGTCCCGCTATCCGACCCGGCGGGCCGGCCAGGTGCCGGACGACGCGGTGCCGGCGCTGGACGCGATGGTGCCGCCGCACCGGTCGCGGGCGGCCCGCTACCTCGCTGCCGCCGTCCGGGAGGCGCTGGCCGACGCGGATCCGCCGCCCGAGGCCACGCTGGGGCTCTACGTCGGCAGCGTGATGGCCACCCGGCCCACCCTGGACGCCGGGATCGGACCGGCCGGGCTCGCGGTACCGGACCGGTGCTGGGCCGACCCGGCCGGCCTGCTCGGCCCGGTACGGGCGGTGCTGGGCCGGCCCGGTCCCGTCCTGCTGCTCGCCTCGGGCTGCTCGGCCGGCAACGGCGCGATCGCCGCCGGCTACCGGGCGGTGCTGGCCGGCGAGGTGGACGTGGCGGTCTGCGCCGGCGTGGAGGAGCTGTCGCTGGAGATCTTCGCGATGTTCACCGCGCTGCGGGCGCTCGCCCCCGACGTGGTCCGGCCGTTCGACGCCGACCGCCGGGGCACGATGCCGGCCGAGGGGGCCGGGGTGGTGATCCTCGAACGGGCGGACCGGTGCGCGGCCCGGGGCGTCCGGCCCCGGGCCGCGGTGCTGGCCTGCGCGTCCGCCGCCGACGGGCACCACATGACCCAGCCACACCCCGAGGGGACGGCCCTGGTCGCGACGTTGCAGGCGGTGCTGGACGACGCGGGCGTGGAGCCGGACGACCTGGACTGGGTGTGCGCGCACGGCACCGGGACACCGGCCAACGACGGGGTGGAGGCGCGGGCCGTGCTGAAGGTCCTGGCCGGCCGGCGCCGTCCGGCGGTCTCCTCGGTGAAGGGCCAGCTCGGGCACGCGGCGGGCGCCGCCGCGGCGCTGGAGGCGGTGCTCGCGGTCCGGGCGCTGGCCGACGGCGTGATCCCGGGGAACGTCACGCTGCGCCGCCCCGACCCGGCCGCCGACGGGCTCGACCTGGTGCCGGCCGAGGGCCGCCGGCAGCCGGTGTCGCTGGTGGCCAGCCCCGGCTACGGCTTCGGTGGCGGGGTGACCACGCTGCTGCTGGGCAGGGGGGATCGGGATGGACATTGACGTCTGCGGCCTCGGGCTGCGGCTGCCCGGGGTGACCGGGCCGGCCGACCTGGTCCGGCAGCTCACCGGCGCCGCACCGGTACCCGGCGGGGTGCGCACGCTGGCGGCGCCCGGCACCGACCTGGCGCCGGTGTCGCGCTGGACACCCGTCCCGGTGCAGGTGCGGCTGCCCGACCGGCTGCCGACGCGCGGGCTGCGCAACTGGCCGCACGAGTCGCTGCTGGCACTCGCGGCGGCGGCCGAGGCCACCGCCGCGGCGCGGTGGCCGGGCGAGGCGTCCGGCGCGGTGCTGTGGGCCAGCTCCACCGCCGGCCTGGCCGAGTACGCGGCCATCTGCACCGACGCCGCCCTGCTCGACCCGGGGCTGACCAGCCCCGTCCGCGCGCCGCTGTCCGCGTTCAACGGCCCGGCCTCGACCGTCTCGATCCGGCTCGGCCTCACCGGGCCGACGGAGACGGTGATCGGCGGGGTCACCGCCGGGATGTCCGCGGTGCTGGAGGCGGTCCGGTTCCTGCGGGCGGGGGCCGGCCGGGCGGTGGCGGGCGGATCCGCGTCGATCAGCCGGTGGAGCGTGCCGGACGGCGGCGGGGCCCCGGCCGGAGCGCCGCCGGCCGAGGGGGCGGCCTGCCTGGCGCTGGAGCGCCGGGACCGGGCCGCCGGCCGGGGCCGGGCGACCGGGGCGCCGCTGCTGCGGGCGGTCCGGCGGTTCGGCTTCACCGGCCCGGACGACCTGGCCACCCGGCTGGCGGCGGTGGCCGGCCCGCAGGCGGCGGCGCCGGCCGTGACGGTGGTGTCCGCGGCCGACCCGGCGATCGTCGACGCGTTGCCCGGCCCGGCCGGCCGGGCGTACCACCTGGAGCGCCGGCTGGGCGACTTCGGCGCGGCCGGCGGACTGCTGGCGGTGGCCGCGGCCGTGGCGGCCTGCGGTGGCGCGGACGGCCCGGCGACGGCCCGCGCGGTGGCGATCGAGCCGGGTACCGCGGCGGTCGTGGAGGTGGCCCGTGCGCACGAGGAGTGAGATGACCGGACTGGACCTGCTCGACCGGCTGCTGAGCCGGCACCTGGCCGAGGGCCGGGGCGAGGCGACCGCGTACGTCGACGCCGAGGGCCGGATCGGCTACGCCGACCTGCACCGCGCGGTCGGCGCCTACGCGGCCCGGCTGGCCGCCGCCGGGATCCCGCCGGGCTCGCCCGCGCTGGTGGTGGCGGACGACGCGGTCCCCACCGTGGTGGCCGTGCTCGCGCTCTGGTGGCGCGGCCTGGTCGCGGTACCGGTGAGCCCGTTGCTCACCGGAGCGGAGCTGGCCTTTCTGGCGGCCGACTGCGGCGCCCGGTACCTGCACCTGGACGCCCGCGCCGCCACCGCGACGCCGGCGGAGGGCGCCCTCGACGTCCCGCGCGGCGGGCCGGACTGGGCGGCGCCGACGGACCTCGCGCCGCCACCACCCGCGGTCCCGGGACCCGACGAGGTGGTGTTGATCCAGTACACCTCGGGCAGCACGGGGGTGCCGAAGGGCGTCCTGCACACGGTCTCCGGCATCGCCGCCGTGCTCGACGGGTTCGGCCGGCTGCTGGACCTCGGCCCGGCGGACCGGGTGCTGTCCACCGCCAAGCTGTCCTTCGGGTACGGCTTCGGCAACTCGCTGCTCTTCCCGCTCGCGGCCGGCGCGTCCACGGTGCTGCACGCCGGCCCGCCGGACGTGTACGCGGTGAGCGCGGCGATCGAACGGCACCGTCCCACCGTGCTGTGCGCGGTGCCGCGCATCTACACGGCGCTGCTGGACCGCGCCCGCGAGCGCGGGTCGGCCGACCTGGGTCCGCTCCGGCTCGCCGTGTCGGCCGGCGAGCACCTGCCGGCGCCGGTCTGCGCCGAGTTCGCGCGCGTCTGCGGGGCGCCGCTGGTGAACGGGCTGGGCGCCACCGAGGTGCTGCACATCGTGGTGGCGACCCGCGGCACCGAGCCGGGCTCGACCGGTACGGCGGTGCCCGGCGCCCTGATCACCGTGCGGGACGACGACGGCCGGGAGGTGGCGGACGGCACCGAGGGCCGGCTGCACGTCGCGGGCCGGTCGGTGGCGGCCGGCTACCTGGACCGCCCGGAGGCCGCGGCCCGGACCTTCGCCGACGGCGGCGCGTACACCGGGGACGTGGTGCGGCGCGGTCCGGACGGCACGATCGGGTACGTCTGCCGCCGCGACGACCTGCTCAACATCGGCGGGTTCAAGGTGTCGCCGTTCGAGATCGAGGCGGCGGCCCGCGGCGTACCCGGACTGGCCCAGTGCGCGGTGGTCGGCTCGCGCGACGCCCGCGGCCTGGAACAGGCGGTCGCGTACGTGGTGCCGGAGGCCGGGGCCGACCGCGCGGAGCTGCGCCGCGTCGCCCGGGCCGCGTTCCGGCGCGGCCTGCCGCCGTTCAAGCGGCCGGTGACCGTCGAGGTGGTGGACGAGTTGCCGGTCACCTCCACCGGCAAGCTGGCCCGGTACCGGCTGCGGGCGGCCCCGGTCCGGGCGGCCGAGGTCACGCTGCGGACGCTGCGCGCGGGGGACGGGCCGACCCTGCTCTGCATCCCGCACGCCGGCGGATCGCCCGGCGCGTTCAGCCGGCTGGCCCGGCAGCTGCCGGACGGCTGGCGGGTGCTGGCCGGTGCGGCGGAGCACGACGCCGACGCCGATCTGGACCAGGTGGCGCGGGCCTGGGCCGACGCGGTCCGCCCGTACCTGTCCGACCGGACCGTGCTGCTCGGTCACAGCCTGGGCGCGGTGCTGGCGCTCGCCGTGGCGGAGCTGGTCGGCGCGGAGCTGGCCGGCACCCGGCTGCTGCTCGCGGCCCCGCCGCTGCGCGAACGCGGTGCGGTGCGGGCGTTGCTCACCGAGCCGGACGACGGCGCCCTGATCGCCCGGCTGTCCGGGCTCGGCCTGCTGCCGGAGACCTCGCTGAGCCCGGAGGAGATCGGCCGGCTGCTGCTGCCGCGGTTCCGCCGGGACATCGCGCTGGCCCCGGACGGCCTCACCGGGCCGGTGACCGTGCCGGTCCGGGTGCTGGTGGGCGCCGGCGACCGGCTCTGCCCGCCGGAGGCGGTGCCGGAAGACCTGCCGGCGGAGCTGGTGCTGGACTGCCGCGTGGTGGCCGGCGGCCACTACTTCCCGACCGCCGAGCCCGCCGCGGCCGCCGCCGCCATCGCCGAGCTGTTCGCCTGACCCCCTGCCAGTTGGCCCGGCCTCCTGGGCCACTCGGCTGGCCTCCTGGCCGTTCGGCTGGCCTCCTGGCCGTTCGCCTGGCCTCCTGGCCGTTCGGCTGACCCCCTGCGCGGTTGTGCGCGGGGGAGCGCTCCCACGTACCGGGGCGAAACGGTACACCCAGGACTGTTGTGCGGATTGTCACCGAGTGCTGCCCCGGCGCCCGCCGGTCGCTTAGCCTTCGGCCACCTAAACGGCTGCTCAGGGGCCCAGCGTAGGCGTGCTGGTCGGCCCTGTTGTGGTCGCCTGGTGGCGGGGTATGAACAAACCAAACCTTCGTTCAGTGTCGAACGGCTCGGGAGGCTCCGGTGGCAGCGCAGACCAAGTATGTGTACGACTTCGCCGAGGGCAACAAGGACATGAAGGACCTGCTCGGCGGCAAGGGCGCCAACCTGGCGGAGATGACCAACCTCGGCCTGCCGGTGCCTCCCGGGTTCACCATCAGCACCCAGGCGTGCAACGCCTATCTGGACAGTGGCGAGACCCCGGACGGGCTGGACCGGGAGATCGGCGCGCACCTGGCGGCGCTGGAGCGCGCCATGAACCGGAAGCTCGGCGACCCGGCCGACCCGCTGCTGGTGTCGGTCCGCTCCGGCGCCAAGTTCTCGATGCCCGGCATGATGGAGACCGTCCTCAACGTGGGACTCAACGACGAGAGCGTGCACGGGCTGGCCCGGCAGGCCGGCGCGGCGCAGGGCGCCGACTCCGCCGCCGCGCAGCGGTTCGCCTGGGACTCCTACCGCCGGCTCATCCAGATGTTCGGCAAGACGGTCTGCGACGTGCCCGGCGACGAGTTCGAGCACGCGCTGGAGGGCGCCAAGAAGGCCAAGGGCACGACCAGCGACCTGGATCTGGACGCCACCGACCTGCGGGCGCTGGTCGAGGCGTACAAGAACATCTTCGTCCAGCACACCGGCCGCGACTTCCCGCAGCACCCGCGCGAGCAGCTCGACCTCGCCATCAACGCGGTTTTCGAGTCGTGGAACGCCGAGCGGGCGGTGCTCTACCGCCGGCAGGAGCGGATCCCCGCCGACCTGGGCACCGCCGTCAACGTGGTGACCATGGTCTTCGGCAACCTCGGGCCGGACTCCGGCACCGGTGTGGCGTTCACCCGCGACCCGGCCAGCGGCAACCAGGGCATCTACGGCGACTACCTGGCCAACGCCCAGGGCGAGGACGTGGTGGCCGGGATCCGGAACACCGTGCCGTTGCAGGAACTGGAACGGCTCGACAAGACCTCGTACGACGAACTGCTCGGCATCATGGCCCGGCTGGAGGAGCACTACCAGGACCTGTGCGACATCGAGTTCACCATCGAGCGCGGCAAGCTGTGGATGTTGCAGACCCGGGTCGGCAAGCGGACCGCCGCGGCGGCGTTCGTGATCGCCACCCAGCTGGTCGACGAGGGTCTGATCGACCTCGACGAGGCGCTCAACCGGGTCACCGGGGTGCAGCTCGCGCAGCTCATGTTCCCGCGCTTCGGCACCGGCGCCAAGGCGGACCTGGTGACCACGGGCATGAACGCCTCGCCCGGTGCGGCGGTCGGGCAGGCGGTCTTCGACTCGCAGACCGCGGTGCGGCGCTCGGCGGCCGGCGAGCAGGTCATCCTGGTCCGCCGGGAGACCAACCCGGACGACCTGGACGGCATGATCGCGGCCCAGGGCATCCTCACCTCCCGCGGCGGCAAGACCTCGCACGCCGCCGTGGTGGCCCGGGGGATGGGCAAGACCTGCGTCTGCGGCGCCGAGGAACTGGACGTGGACACCCGGGGCCGGCGGTTCACCGGTCCCGGCGGCCTGGTCGTCGAGGAGGGGGACGTCATCTCGATCGACGGCAGCAGCGGCGCCGTCTACCGGGGCGAGGTCCCGGTGGTGCCGTCACCCGTCGTGGAGTACTTCGAGGGGCAGCTCGACCCGACGGACGAGAAGGCCGACGAACTGGTCCGCGCGGTGCACCGGATCATGTCGCACGCCGACGAGGCGCGCCGGCTGGCGGTCCGGGCCAATGCGGACACCCCGGAGGACGCCGAGCGGGCCCGGCGGTTCGGCGCCCAGGGCATCGGGCTGTGCCGTACCGAGCACATGTTCCTTGGCGAACGGCGGCAGTACGTGGAGCGGCTGATCCTGGCCGACTCCGACAGCGAGCGCGAGCAGGCGCTCGCCGCGCTGCTGCCGTTGCAGCGGGAGGACTTCATCGGCATCTTCGCCGCGATGGACGGGCTCCCGGTGACGGTCCGGCTGCTCGACCCGCCGCTGCACGAGTTCCTGCCGGACATCACCGAGCTGTCGGTCCGGGTGGCGGTGGCCGAGGAGCGGGGCGAGGCGCACGAGAACGAGCTGCGGTTGCTCCAGGCCGTACACCGGTTGCACGAGCAGAACCCGATGCTCGGACTGCGCGGGGTCCGGCTCGGCATCGTGGTGCCCGGACTGTTCGCCATGCAGGTCCGGGCGATCATCGAGGCCGCCGCCGAGCACCGCAAGGCCGGCGGCGAGCCCCGGGTCGAGATCATGATTCCGCTTGTCGACGCCGTACAGGAGCTGGAGCTGGTCCGCGACGAGGCCGAGCGGGTCGCGACCGAGGTGTGCCAGCGGGAGGGCATCGAGGTGCCGCACCTGATCGGCACGATGATCGAACTGCCCCGGGCGGCGCTGACCGCCGGCCAGATCGCCGAGGCGGCCCAGTTCTTCTCCTTCGGCACCAACGACCTGACCCAGACGACCTGGGGCTTCTCCCGGGACGACGTCGAGGCCGCGTTCTTCTCGGCGTACCTGGACCGGGGCATCTTCGGGGTGTCGCCGTTCGAGACCCTGGACCGGGACGGGGTGGGCCGGCTGGTGCGGATCGCCTGCGAGGAGGGCCGGGCCACCCGCCCGGACCTCAAGCTCGGGATCTGCGGCGAGCACGGCGGCGACCCGGACTCGGTGCACTTCTTCCACGAGGTCGGTCTGAACTACGTGTCCTGCTCGCCGTTCCGGGTTCCGGTGGCCCGGCTGGAGTCCGGCCGCGCGGCGGTCCGGACGGCCGGCTCGGACAGCCGCTGATCCGCCGCGCCGGCGGTGCCGCTGGCGGTGTTGGTGGCGCCGGCGGCACCGGCGGCGGTGGTGCTGGCGGCGGTGGTGCTGGCGGCGGTGGTGCTGGCGGCGGTGGTGGTCAGGGCCGACCGGGTGGGCGTCGCCGCGCGCCGAGGCCGGACCGCGAGGTGAGCATCGGCGCCCGGGCGGCCCGCGAGGTACGCAGCTCGGTCGCCGGCCGCGGGGCCGGAATGGCGGCGGTGCCCGGGGCCGGCGGCCAGAGCGAGTCGACGAGGCCGCCCAGCCGGTGTGCCAGGGCCCGCCCCTCCGGGTGCAGCCGGGCCAGGTTCACCGCAGGCCGGGTCACCACGGCCAGCAGGGCCTGCCAACCGGCCGGGTAGCAGATCACGTAGCCGTCGGTGCCGTGCACCACGAACTCGCGCAGCCGTCCCTGCCCCACCGTTTCGGCGAACCGGCCACTCAGGCCGGCGCCGGCGGCCGCCATCGCGGCCACGTGTTCCGGGTTGATCCGGGAGAGGTCGCTGGTGATGTGCAGGCCGTCGACGCCGGCCAGCACGCTGCCGGCCACATCGGACCGACGCTGGCGCAGCTGTTGCAGCTCTCGCCGCAGGACGGCTTCGGCATCCACAGGCGTCTCCTTGCGGGCTGTCGGCCGCCGCTGGGTCAGGGCGCGCCGTTCGGCATCCGGTGACGTTCCGCTTCCGGCACGCTACACCCGGGTCGGGTCGCGGCGGGTGCCCCGAGGCCCGGCGATCGGTCAGCAACTCTGCCCTATCGGGGGTTGCCATCACCGGATCGGCGGTTCCGGCGCCATCGGCGTAACCTACCGGGACGGGTTGGCACCGTTTCGCGAGGAGGCATCGCCGGTGGGCAGTATCTGGGAGAACATGGTGGTCGATGCCCAGGATCCGGCCCGGCTGGCCCGCTGGTGGGCCGCGGCGCTCGGTTACCAGATCGTCCACGAGTCCGCCGACGAGGTGGAGATCCGGCGTAGCCGGGACACCCTGCCCGCGCTCATCTTCGTACCGGTCCTGGACGACAAGACCACGAAGAACCGGCTGCACCTGGACCTGCGCCCGGACGACCGGGAGGCCGAGGTCGAACGGCTGGTGGGGATGGGCGCCCGGCACGTCGACGTGGGACAGCCGGCCCAGGTCCGGTGGACGGTGCTGGCCGACCCGGAGGGAAACGAGTTCTGTGTGCTGGACGCGCTGAGCTGACCCGTTCGGCGACTACGCTTCGCGGATGACCAGCACCCCGGCGTCCGGGACCGCATGGCACGATCCCGGTCCCGCCGCGGCCGGTGATCCGCGGGACGCGCAGCGGTGGGTACCGGAACCGGTGAAGGACACCGAGGACGGCCGCGGGCCGTTCCAGCGCGACCGCGGCCGGGTGCTGCACTCCGCCGCGTTCCGGCGGCTGGCCGCCAAGACCCAGGTGCACACCGCGGGCACCGACGACTTCCTGCGGACCCGGCTGACCCATTCGCTGGAGGTCGCCCAGATCGCCCGGGAGATGGGGCAGCGGCTGGGCTGCGACCCGGACGTGGTGGACGTGGCCGGCCTCGCGCACGACCTGGGCCACCCGCCGTTCGGGCACAACGGTGAGACCGCGCTGGACGCCGTGGCCCGCGACTGCGGAGGCTTCGAGGGCAACGCGCAGACGCTGCGGGTGCTCACCCGGCTGGAGGCCAAGGTGTACGGCCCGGACGGGCACTCGGCCGGGCTGAACCTGACCCGGGCCGCGCTGGACGCCACCGTCAAGTACCCGTGGCCGCGCCGGCCCGGGCTGCGCAAGTTCGGGCTGTACGCCGACGACGAGCCGGTGTTCCGCTGGCTGCGCGACGGTGCGCCCGAGGGGGTGCGCAGCCTGGAGGCGCAGGTGATGGACTGGGCCGACGACGTCGCGTACTCGGTGCACGACGTGGAGGACGGGGTGCACGGCGGCTATCTCACGTTGACCCGGCTGGTCGAGGACCCGGACGAGCGGGCGGCGCTCTGCGTCGACGTGGCGGCGACGTACTCGGCCGAACCGATCGACTACCTCGCGGGCGTGCTGTCCGAACTGCTCGCCGACCCGGTGCTGGCCCCGCTGTCCGGGTACGACGGTGGACACCGCGCGTCGGCCGCGGTGAAGGCCACCACGAGCGTGCTGGTCGGGCGGTTCGTGGCCGCCGCCATCGCGGAGACCAGCCACCGGTACGGCCCGAGCCCGGTTCGCCGGTACGACGCCGACCTCGCCGTGCCGCGGCCGGTCCGGGCGCAGTGCGAACTGCTCAAGGGCATGGCCCTGCGGTACGTGATGCGCCGCAGCGGCGCCCGGGCCAGGTACGAGCGCCAGCGCGAGGTGCTGACCGAGTTGGTGCTGCGGCTGGCCGAGCGGGCTCCGGACGGGCTCGATCCGGTCTTCGCGCCGCTGTGGTCGGCGGCACCGCACGACGCGGCCCGGCTGCGGGTGGTGATCGACCAGGTCGCCTCGCTGACCGATCCGGCGGCCGTCTCCTGGCACCGCCGGTTCGTCGCTGGCGACGCTCGGCGTGCCGGACCGCCGGGGTTAGGCTAACCTAAGTTGCATGGCGGAACGGACAAGACGGGTGACCACGGTCCGGGTGGTACGGACCGAGCGACTCACCCCGCACCTGATCCGGGTGGTGCTCGGCGGTGAGGAACTGGCCGGGCTGCCCGTGGGCGGTTGCACCGACCACTACGTGAAGCTGATCTTCCCGCGCCCGCAGGTGCGGTATCCCGAGCCGTTCGACCTCGCCGCCGTGCACCGGGACCTGCCCCGCGAGCAGTGGCCGCGGCTGCGGTCGTACACGGTGCGGGCCTTCGACCCGATGGCCCGGGAGTTGATCATCGACTTCGTGTACCACGGCGAACACGGCCTGGCCGGGCCGTGGGCGGCCGCCGCCCGCCCGGGGGACGTGATCCGCTTCCTCGGCCCCGGCGGCGGGTACGCCCCGGACCCGGCGGCGGACTGGCACCTGCTGGCAGGCGACGAGAGCGCGCTGCCGGCCATCGCGGCGGCCCTGGAACGGCTGCCGGCCGACGCGGTGGCGAGGGTGTTCGTCGAGGTCGCCGATCCGGCCGAGGAGCAGAAGCTGCCCGCCGGCCCGGACGTCGAGATCGTCTGGCTGCACCGCAACGCCGAACCGGTCGGCGCGGCCCTGGTCGCCGCCGTCACCGCGCTGGACTTTCCGCCGGGCGACGTGCACGCTTTCGTGCACGGCGAGGCGGACGCGGTCCGCCGGCTGCGCCGGCTGCTGCGGATCGACCGGGCGGTGCCGGCCGACCGGCTCTCCATCTCCGGCTACTGGCGCCGCGGCGTCGACGACGAGGGTTGGCGCGCGGCGAAGGCCGACTGGAACCGCGACGCCGAGGCCGAGGAGTCCGCGGCGCTGGGGGCGGCGCCGACCTCGTCCTAGCGTCCTCCGATAGCCGGCGGAAGCCCTGGCGCGGGCCGCAGGTGCGCGATCGTATGTAGTACACCTGCTACATTGCGAGGCACTGGTTCGGTTATCAGGGGGAGAGCTGTGACAGCGGTGCGGGAGCGGGATTCGTTGCGGGAGGCCGGTCCGCCGGTCGAGGACCTGGTGCTCGACGTTCGGGACCTGCGCATGAGGTACGGCTCCACCGACGTCCTGCACGGGGTCACCTTCACCGCCCGCCAGGGCGAGGTGCTGGCCCTGCTCGGCCCCAACGGCGCGGGCAAGACCACCACCATCGAGATCCTGGAGGGCTTCCGGCTGCGCTCGGCCGGCGAGGTCAGCGTGCTCGGCGTCGATCCCGGACGGGCCGGTGAGAGCTGGCGGGCCAGGGTCGGCGTGGTTCTGCAGTCGTGGCGGGACCACGGCAAGTGGCGGGTCCGCGAGCTGCTGGCGCATCTCGGTTCCTTCTACACGGCGTACTCGACCGACCGGATCCGGCGGCCCTGGGACGTCGACGAGCTGATCGTGGCCGTGGGCCTGGGGGAGCAGGCGAACCGCCGGGTGTCCCAGCTCTCCGGCGGGCAGCGGCGGCGGCTGGACGTGGCAGTCGGCATCGTCGGCCGGCCCGAACTGCTGTTCCTGGACGAGCCCACGGTCGGCTTCGACCCGGCCGCCCGGCGGGAGTTCCACGACCTGGTGCATCGGCTCGCCGATCTGGACGAGACCACGATCCTGCTGACCACGCACGATCTGGACGAGGCGGAGAAGCTGGCGGACCGGATCCTGATCCTGGCCGGCGGCCGGGTCATCGCCGACGGCTCGGCGGACCAGCTCTCCCGGCAGGTGGCCGCCGAGGCCGAGGTGCGCTGGACGGTCGACGGGGACCGGTTCGTGCACTCGACGGCGGACGCCACCCGATTTGTCCGTGAGCTGTTCCGGCAGCACGGCGACGCCGTGGCCGACCTGGAGGTACGGCGGGCGAGCCTGGAGGACACCTACATGACCCTGGTGTACGAGCACGAGTCGGGGGTGCGGGGCGACGGCACCCGCCCGCGCACGGAGTTGAGCCGATGAACCCGACCACCGCCGCCGTCCGCGCCGGCCTCTCCCGGGGCTGGACCGAGCTGCGCAACTCGTTCACCAACACGCAGGACCTGTGGAGCTACTTCTTCCCGACCGCGGTCCTGCTGATCGTCATCTTCTTCCTGCGCGGCTCCACCGTGCCCGGTACCGGATTCTCGCTGGGCACCCGGACACTGCCCGGCACGCTGGGCATGGGGATGGCCTTCACCGGCCTGGTCGGGGTGGCCCAGCAGCTCGTCGTGGAGCGGGAGGACGGCACGCTGCTGCGGGCCAAGGCCATTCCCAACGGCACGCTGGGCTATCTCATCGGCAAGATCGTGGCGGTCTCCGGGATGGCGATCATCGGACTCATCATCCAGGTGGTGCCGGCCAGCCTGTTCCTCGACGGGCTCGCGCTGAACCGCCCGGGCAACTGGCTGACGCTGGTCTGGGTGGTCGCGTTGGGGCTGGTGGCGACGCTGCCGATCGGCGCGGTGCTCGGCGCGTTGTTCGACAACCCGCGCAACATGGGCCTGGTGGTGCTGCCGATCATGGGTACCGTCGCCATCTCCGGCATCTTCTATCCGATCAACAACCTGCCCGGCTGGGTGCAGGGCGTCGCCCAGGCGCTGCCGATCTACTGGCTGGGGTTGGGCATGCGCTCGGCCCTGCTGCCCCGGACCTGGCCGCGGTGGAACTGGGCCACTCGTGGCGGCACCTGGAGACCGCCGCCGTGCTGGGCGGCTGGGCGGTGCTCGGCCTGGTGCTGGCGCCGGTGCTGCTGCGCCGGATGGCTCGCCGCGAGTCGGGCTCCCGGGTCGCGGCCCGGCGGGAACGGGCCGTCCGGAGGGCGGGCTGAGGGGCGTTGACGATGAGTGAGACGGTCCACAACCGGATCGCCATGCTCCGCGCCGAACGCGGCATCTCCCGCCGCCAGCTTGCCGAGGCGCTGGCGGTGCACTATCAGACCGTCGGCTACCTGGAACGCGGCGAGTTCCGGCCGAGCCTGCATCTGGCGCTGCGGATCGCCGCGTACTTCGAGGTGCCGGTGGAGGTGGTCTTCTCGATCGAGCCGTTTCCCCGGCTCGGCGAGGCCGAGCCGACCGCCGACCGCCGGCCCGCCTGACCCGCGCCGGCCCGCCGGCCCGCCGACCCGGCCCGCCCCGCGGGCCGGGCGGCCGGGCCGTAGCGCGGGCGGACCCGGCTGGGGGGAGATCGCCGGGGCAGGGCAGGATGTATCCCGGAGGGGGTGCGGATGGCTGGTCGGATCCGGGACGAGGATGTCGCACTGGTCCGGGAGCGCACCTCGATCGCCGACGTCATCTCCGAGTCGGTCACGCTGCGACCGGCCGGTGGCGGCAACCTCAAGGGGCTGTGCCCGTTCCACGACGAGAAGTCCCCGTCGTTCAACGTCTCGCCGGCCCGCAACGTCTGGTACTGCTTCGGCTGCGGCCAGGGCGGCGACGCCATCAAGTTCCTGATGGACGCCGAGCACCTGACCTTCGTCGAGTCGGTCGAACGGCTGGCCGGCCGGGCCGGCATCCAACTGC
This sequence comes from Plantactinospora sp. KBS50, assembly GCF_002285795.1. GTDB lineage: Bacteria > Actinomycetota > Actinomycetes > Mycobacteriales > Micromonosporaceae > KBS50. The sequence goes on along the minus strand of NZ_CP022961.1, from coordinate 5,076,597 downwards.
GCTACATGGAGGCCGGCCCCGCGCCGGTCCGGGCGCAGCAGGGCCAGAAGCAGCGGCTGGTCGCGGCGCACGCCGCCGCCGCCGAGTTCTACGCGGGGCAGCTCGGCACGCCCGCGGCGCGGGCGGCCCGCGAGTTCCTCGCGCAGCGCGGCTTCGACCGGGCCGCAGCCCAGCGGTACGGCTGTGGCTTCGCCCCGGACGGCTGGGACCCGCTCACCCGGCACCTGCGCCAGCAGGGTTTCACCGGTCCGGAACTGGTCACCGCGGGGCTGTCCCGGGAGGCCCGCTCCGGTTCGCTCATCGACCGGTTCCGTCGCCGGCTGCTGTGGCCGATCCGGGACCTGGCCGGGGACGTGATCGGCTTCGGGGCGCGGAGGCTGTTCGACGACGACGATGGTCCGAAATACCTGAACACGCCCGAGACGCCCATCTACAAGAAGTCCCACGTGCTGTACGGGATCGACCAGGCCAAGCGGGAGATCGCCAAGCAGGGCCGGGCGGTGATCGTCGAGGGCTACACCGACGTGATGGCCTGCCACCTGGCCGACGTACCGGTGGCGGTCGCCACCTGCGGCACGGCCTTCGGCGCGGACCACATCGGCGTGCTGCGCCGGTTGCTGATGGACACCGACGGTCGGGAGGGTGAGGTCATCTTCACCTTCGACGGCGACGCGGCCGGACAGAAGGCGGCGCTGCGCGCCTTCGAGGAGGACCAGCGGTTCGTCGGGCGCACGTTCATCGCGGTGAGCCCGGACAGCATGGACCCGTGCGAGCTGCGCCTGGCCAAGGGCGACACGGCGGTCCGGGACCTGGTCGCCCGCCGCGAGCCGCTTGTCGACTTCGCGCTGCGCCAGGCGATCAGCCGGTACGACCTGGACACCGTCGACGGCCGGGTGGAGGCGATGCGCCGGGCCGCTCCGCTGGTGGCGCGGATCAAGGACCGGGAGAAGCGTCCCGAGTACGTCCGCAAGCTCGCCGGCGACCTGGGCATGGAGATCGAGCCGGTGCAGCGGGCGGTGCAGGCCGCGGCGGCGCAGCCCCCGGCCGCCGGCCGCGCGGAGGGTCGCCGGGCCGCCGAGCCGGCCCCACCCCGGCGCCCCGAACCGACGATCGACAGCCCGCAGTCGCTTGTCGAGCGGGAGGCGCTGAAGCTGGCCCTCCAGGTGCCGGTGCTGGCCGGGCCGATGTTCGACGCGTTGGACGAGGCCGCGTACCTGCATCCGGTGCACCGCGTGTTGCGTGCGGCGGTCGCCGCGGCCGGCGGCGCCGCGGTGGCGACCGGCGGCGCGGTCTGGATCGAACAGGTCCGGGACGCCTGCGCCGATCTGGCGGCCCGTGCCCTGGTGGGGGAGCTGGCCGTGGAGCCGCTGCGGATCGACGGCGACCCCGATCCCCGGTACGTCTCGGTGACCCTGGCCCGGCTGGAGCTGGGCTCGGTGACCGTCCGGGTCCGGGACCTCAAGTCCAAGATCCAGCGGGTGAACCCGGTGGCCAACAAGGACGAGTACTTCGCGCTCTTCGGCGAGCTGCTGTCGTTGGAACAGCATGCCCGGGCGCTGCGCGAACAGGCCGCGGGAGGGCTGTAGGCGATGGGACTGTTCGGGCGCCGGCCGCGCCTGCCGGCGCAGCACCGACCGGCGCTGGCCCCCGGCGAGCGGGTGCTGGCCTGGGCCACCGTGCCGGCCGACGGCGGTACGGCCGCGGCGGACGGCGGTACGGCCGCGGCGGACGGCGGTACGGCCGCGGCGGACGGCGGGGTCGTGGTGGTCACCAACCACGGGCTGTGGGTGCCGGACCGGACCGACCGGTGGGGCTGGCACGAGCTGCACAAGGCGGTGTGGTCGGGCCGCGAGCTGACGGTGACCCCCGCCACCCGGGTCGCCGACCGCGACGGGTACGCCGTGGTGGCCGACGCGCCGGTACGGACGTACCTGCTGCTCTCTCCGGGAAACGTGCCGGAGCAGGTCCGGGCCAGGCTGACCCGTTCGGTCGGCTACACGGTGCACCACCGGCTGGCCGTCGGGGGAGTCCGGGTGGTGGCCCGGCGGGTCACCGGCGTGGACGGGTTGACCTGGACCGTCCGGTACGACACCGGGGCCGCGGCCGACGATCCCGCCACCGTCGCCGCCACCGACGACCTGGTCGCGGCCGCCCGCGCGGCGACCAGGCCGGCCGACCTCTGAGCGGCTGTCGAGCGCCGTCCGGGCGGCCCGGTGCCGCCGGACAAATCCGGTGGGGTTTTGTCGGACCGGCGGGCTAGGGTCGCCTCGTGGCTCAGCAACCGCTCATCCGCGCCCGAAACCTGGTGAAACGCTTCGGTGACTTCACCGCGGTGGCCGGCATCGACGTCGATGTGCAGCCGGGGGAGGCGTTCGGATTCCTCGGGCCCAACGGCGCCGGCAAGTCCTCCACCATGCGCATGATCGGCTGCGTCTCCCCGCCCACCGAGGGTGAGCTGCGGATCCTGGGCCTAGACCCGGTGCGGCAGGGTCCGCAGATCCGGGCCCGGCTGGGCGTCTGTCCCCAGCTGGACAACCTCGACCCGGAGCTGACCGCGCGGGAGAACCTCACCACCTACGCCCGCTACTTCGGCATCCCGCGCAGGGTGGCCCGGCAGCGGGCCGCCGAGCTGCTGGATTTCGTGCAGCTCACCGAGCGGGCCAACAGCAAGGTGGAGCCGCTGTCCGGCGGCATGAAGCGGCGGTTGACCATCGCCCGGGCGCTGGTCAACGAGCCGGAGATCGTGCTGCTCGACGAGCCGACCACGGGGCTCGATCCGCAGGCCCGGCACCTGGTCTGGGAGCGGCTGTTCCGGCTCAAACAGCAGGGCGTGACGCTGGTGCTCACCACGCACTACATGGACGAGGCCGAGCAGCTCTGCGACCGGCTGGTGGTGATGGACGGCGGCCGGATCGCCGCCGAGGGATCGCCCCGGGACCTGATCGAGCGGTATTCCACCCGGGAGGTGGTCGAGCTGCGCTTCGCGGCCGAGTCCCAGGAGGCGTTCGCCGACAAGCTGGCCGGGATCGGCGACCGGGTGGAGGTGCTGCCGGACCGGGTGCTGCTGTACGTGCCGGACGGGGACGCGGCGCTGGCCACGGTGCAGGCCCGGGCGCTCACCCCGGCCAGCGTGCTGGTGCGGCGCAGCAGCCTGGAGGACGTCTTCCTGCACCTGACCGGCCGGACGCTTGTCGACTGACGGGGGGTCTGTGGTGGTGACGCGGGAGCAACGGGTGGTGTCGGCGCCGCCCCGCTGGCCGGGGCTGGCCGTCCTGGAGTACTACCTGGTCAGCTACCGGCGGACGTGGCGGGCCAGCGTGCTGTCCTCGTTCCTGCTGCCGGTGCTCAGCATGCTCGGCTTCGGCCTGGGCGTCGGGGCGTACGTCACCGGTGGCGTGGCCGGGGTGCCCTACTTCGACTACGTGGTGCCGGGGCTGATGGCCGCCACCGCGGCGCAGGTCGCCGTCGGCGAGTCCACCTGGCCGGTGTTCAGCAACTTCGAGTGGATGAAGACCTACTTCGCCCAGGCCGCCGCCCCGCTGCGGGTGCGCGACGTACTGGTCGGCCACCTCGGCTTCGTCTGCCTCCGGGTGCTCGCCAGCGGCCTGGTGTTCCTCGCCGTGGCCGCCGCGTTCGGCGCGGTGCACTCGGTCTGGGCGCTTGTCGTTGCGCCCGTGCTGGTGCTGGTGGGGCTCGCGGTGGCGGCGCCGGTGTTCGGCTACACCTCGTCGGTGTCCAGCGACAACTACCTGGCGCTGCTGTTCCGGTTCGGGGTCATCCCCATGACGCTGTTCTCCGGGGTGTTCTTCCCGGTCGGATCGCTGCCGGTGGTGCTGCGCGCGGTCGCGTACGCGCTGCCGCTCTGGCACGGCGTCGACCTGTGCCGGGCCGCCGCCCTCGGCGTCGCCCCCGACTGGTCGGTGGCCGGGCACCTGATCGTTCTGGCCGGTTGGTCCGTGTTCGGCTGGTTCCTGGCGCGGACCCGGTTCCGCCGCCGGCTCGTGGTCTAGGGGATATCTGTGGTCAGTCTCGTCCTGCCCCGGCTGGTCAGCTTCGAGGGCGCACCCCGGCGCGCGGCCTCGGTGGCCGAGCGCAACGTGACGGCGTTGAAGTCCGCGTACTGGATCGTGTTGATCTCCGGCTTCTTCGAGCCGCTGCTCTACCTGCTCTCCATCGGGGTCGGAGTGGGCGCGCTGATACACCAGCTCACCCTGCCCGACGGTCGGGTGGTGGGCTATGCGGCCTTCGTGGCGCCGGCCATGCTCGCCTCCTCGGCCATGACCGGCGCGATGGCGGAGACGACCTTCAACTTCTTCGGCAAGATGAAGTACATGAAGCTGTACGACGGGATCCTCGCGACCCCCGTACAGCCGTTCGAGATCGCCCTCGGCGAGCTGGGCTGGGCGATGGTGCGTGGCACGCTCTACTCGGCGGCCTTCCTGGCGATCATGGTGTTGCTGGACCTCACGTCGCCGGGTCGGGCGCTGCTGGCGCTGCCGGCCGCCGTGTTGATCGGCTTCACCTTCGGCGCGCTCGGCATGACCCTGTCCACGCTGATGCGCAGCTGGCAGGATTTCGACCTGATGGGCTCGGCCCAGTTCGTGCTCTTCCTGTTCTCCGGCACGTTCGTCCCGGCCGAGGCGTACCCGGCGGTGCTGCGCTGGCTGATCGAGGTCACCCCGCTCTACCGCTCCGTCGACCTGGTCCGCACGATCACCACCGGCGGTTCGGGATGGTCCTGGCTGGTCGATGTCGGGTACCTTGTCGGGCTCACCCTGCTGGGGCTCACGCTGGCGTCCCGGCGGATGGCGGCGAAGCTGTACACCTGACCCGACCGGCCCGACGGACCGGGCGAGCCGGCCCGCGACCGGGGCGACCCGCCCGCCACGCACGGTTAGCCGGTCAGCGGCCTGGGCATAGTCCGGACGCAGCCGATTACGAGGGAGGGGCCATGGGCACCGAGCAGCCGGCCGAATCCGCCCGGGGTGGCGCGGAGCACGCCCGGGGCGGCCCGGGCCAGACCCGGGGCGGCGCGGAGCACGCCCGGCCCGCTCCGGAGCACGCCGGTGACGCTACCGCGGACCACGCCGCGGCCGCTCCGGAGCACGCCGTGGTCGGTCCGGTCGACGGCGCCGACCGGCCGGTCGATCCGGACGTCGACGGCTCCGCCGGTGAGGGGTCGGCCGCTCCGGTCGGTCCGGACGAGGGTCCGGACAGCCCGACCGGACTTTCCGGCTCCAGCATCTGGGCGGCGCTGCGGCGGACGGTGAAGGAGTTCCAGCGGGACAACCTCACCGACTGGGCCGCCGCGCTGACCTACTACGGCATGCTGTCGCTGTTCCCCGCCCTGCTGGTGCTGGTCTCGATCCTCGGCCTGCTGCCCGACGACACGCAGGCGTCGTTGCAGGACACCCTCACCGGCATGGTGCCGCAGCCGCAGGTCAAGGACATCGTCACCAGTTCCATGCGGCAGTTGCAGGAGAGCCGGGGCGCCGGCCTGGTCGCCGCCCTCGGTCTGCTCGGCGCGTACTGGTCGGCCTCCGGCTACATCGGCGCGTTCATGCGGGCCGCGAACGCGATCTACGACGTGCCGGAGGGGCGGCCCATCTGGAAGACGCTGCCGATCCGGGTCGGCGTCACCGGCGTGGTCGGGCTGATGGTGCTGGCCAGCGCGTTCATCGTGGTGTTCACCGGCCGGTTCGCCGAGCGGGCCGGTGGTGCCCTGGGGCTGGGCTCGACCGTGGTCACCGTCTGGGACGTGGCCAAGTGGCCGGTGCTGCTGATGCTGGTCGGCCTGACCTTCGCCATCCTCTACTGGGCCGCGCCCAACGCCCGGCACGGCGGGTTCCGCTGGATCACCCCGGGCGGCGTCTTCGCCGTCGTCATCTGGATGATCGTCTCGGGTGCCTTCGCGTTCTACGTGGCCAACTTCGGCTCGTACAACAAGACCTACGGCACCCTGGCCGGTGTGATCATCTTCCTGGTCTGGCTGTGGCTGACCAACCTGGCCGTCCTGCTCGGCGCCGAACTGGACGCGGAGCTGGAGCGCGGCCGGGCCATCGCGGCCGGGCTGCGCCCGATGGACAAGGAGCCGTACGTGCAACTGCGCGACGACCGCAAGCTGCAGGACCGGGACCGCCCGTCCGATCTGGGCTGAGGGGGCCGGAGGTACGCCCGCGGAGTCCAAACTCGACTCACCGCTATCGTTGTCCCTGAATGCCGACCGGCGCACGGGCGTGGGGCCCACTGTCGCCGACCGGACCCGGTTCACCGGGTCCGGTCCGGCCGCCGGCGGTGGGAGGGAGCGGAGGATGCGCGGGCCCGTCCCCGGCGGATCGCCGGCCGACCCGCCGCTGCGGCAGCGGGTCGACGCCGAACTGCGGGAATTCCTGGACCGGCGGCAGGGAAACGGCGACCGGCTCGGCCTGTCGGCCGAGGCGTTCGACCTGATCCGGCGGTTCGTGCTGGCCGACGGGAAGCGGGTGCGCCCGGTCTTCTGCTACTGGGGCTGGCGTGGCGCCGGCGGGGGAGACCAGCGGCCCATCGTGACCGCGGCGGCCGCGCTGGAGCTGTTCCACGCGTTCGCCCTGATCCACGACGACATCATGGACGGCAGCGACCTGCGCCGGGGCAGCCCCTCGGTGCACCGGCAGCTGTCGGAACTGCACGGCCGCTCGGCCTGGCGCGGCGACCCGGCGGCGTACGGGCGGGACGCCGCGCTGCTCAGCGGCGCGCTCTGCGCGGCCTGGTCGGCGGAGATGTTCGCCGGGTGCGGCCTGGACGCCGCGGCGATCCAGCGCGGAACCCGGGTCTACGCGACCATGCGGACCGAGGTCATCTCCGGGCAGTACCTGGATCTGCTCTCCGGGGTCCGCGGCGGTTCGGTCGACCGGGCGCTGACCGTGGTCCGGTTGAAGACGGCGCGCTACACGGTGACCCGTCCGCTGCAGATCGGCGCCGCGCTCGCCGGCGCGGGCCGGGGGCTGCTGGTGGCGTTGGCCGAGTTCGGCGACCCGCTCGGCGACGCGTTCCAGCTCCGTGACGACCTGCTCGGGGTGTTCGGCGACCCGGCCGTGACCGGCAAGCCGATCCTGGACGATCTGCGCGAGGGCAAGCCGACCGTGCTGGTCGCGCTGGCCAGGTCGATGGCCGATGCGGACCAGGCGGCCCGGCTGGGGGCGCTGTTCGGCAACCCCGGGCTGGACGCCGCGGGGGCGGCCGAACTGCGGGAGATCATCGCGGCGACCGGGGCGCGGGACGAGGTGGAAAGAATGATCAAGGTGCGCGCCGACGCCGCCCGGGTGGCGCTGTCGGCCGCCCCGCTGCCGGCCGACGTCCGGGCCGTGCTGGCCGACCTCACCGGCGCGGCCGTGACCCGGCACCGCTGACCCGCTGATCCAGCCCCGGCCGGCCCGGCCCCGGCCGGCCCAGCTCCGGCCGGCCCAGCTCCGGCCGGGCACGACGAGGGGGCCGGCGACCCGTGGGCCGCCGACCCCCTCGTACCCCGGTGCTACAGAGTGCTGCCGTTGGTGCCAGCGCCACCGCTTGAGGTCTTGCCCCGCGAGCCGGTGCTGCCCGGCGTACCGGTGGAGCCGGTCGTCGAGGTCCCGGCCGGGGTGCCGGCGAAGGCCCGGTCCGCGGAGGTCAATTCGGTGGTGGTGTCGTTTCCTGCGGCGAATTTCTCACCCAGCTTGGTCTGGCTGAGCCGGTCCTTGCCCTCGGCATACAGGCGGTTGGCCTGCGCCTGGGCAACCCCGGCGGCCTCCTGGACGGTGGGGTGGTCGAGGACCTTACGGCCCCTGAGGACCAGCTCCTCGTACTTCTCCCGACCCGCGCGGGCGCCCAGGACGAAGCCCGTAGCCAGCCCGCCGATGAACAGAAGCTTTCCGCGCATGGCGGCTCCTTTCGTACCTGACGCTCGGTTGCTCCCGGATCCTAGTCCGGGCTGTCTAGTGTCGCGCCTGCGTCGTCTGTGCTTGGTTACCTACCCATCCTGCGCGTCGCCCATACCTGTTCGCGAGGGGACGCACCCATCGGACCCGGATTCGCAGGTGGTAACCCGGTCGACCCGGGGGGCGGATCGTCCTGTACTCTTATGCCGTCGCGCGGCGCGGGAGAGATCCGGCGCCGGCCAGACGCGATCCCCCGTAGCTCAATTGGCAGAGCAGCCGGCTGTTAACCGGCAGGTTTTTGGTTCGAGTCCAAACGGGGGAGCTTTTTCTTCCGATCGTCGCCCGCCGGCCCCGTCCGGCGGGCATCGTCTTATCCGGGGTTCGGCCGTCCGCCTCCCGTACCGGTCCGGTCGCGGGAGCGACCCGGGTGCCCAGGTCGTTGCGTCGATGACTGGGTTGAGGTGGATGATGCGGACCCGTACGGCGGTGTCCATCGCCGTGGCCGTGGTGGTGGGCTGGCTGGTGTTCGCCGCCGTGGCCGGTCCGTACGCGGGCCGGCTCTCTCAGGTGACCACCAACGACAACGCGGCGTTCCTGCCGGCCGGCGCCGAGGCGACCCGGGCGCAGAATCTGGCCGACGGCTTCGTCGAGCGGCAGACCACCCCCGCCCTGGTGGTGTATGAGCGGACCAGCGGGATCACCGCCGCGGACCGGGACCGGGCGACCGCCGACGCCCAGCGGTTCGCCCAGGTGCCCGGGGTGGTCGGCCCGCTGCCGCCGCCGATAGCCAGCCAGGACGGCCAGGCGCTGGAGGTCGTGGTGCCCATCGACAGCGCGGTGGGCGACGACATCCGGTCGGTAAGCGACGAACTCCGCGAGATCGCCGGTACGGGTGGGGACGGGCTTTCCGTGCACGTGGCCGGGCCGGCCGGCATCCTCGCCGACCTGGTCGAGGTCTTCGCCTCGATCGACGGGCCGTTGCTGCTGGTCACCCTCGGCGTGGTGCTGGTCATCCTGCTGATCGTGTACCGCAGTCCGATCCTCTGGGTCATCCCGCTGCTGGCGGCCGGCATGTCGTACGCGACGGCGGCCGTCGCGGTGTACCTCCTGGCCCGCGCCGACGTGATCAAGCTCGACGGCCAGTCCCAGGGCATCCTCACGGTGCTGGTCTTCGGCGCCGGCACCGACTACGCGCTGCTGATGATCGCCCGGTACCGGGAGGAACTGCACCACCACCTGCGGGCGGTGGACGCCATCCGGGCGGCCTGGCGGGGGGCCGCCCCGGCGATCCTCGCCTCCGGGGTCACGGTCATCGCCGGCCTGCTCGGCCTGCTGCTGTCCAGCCTCGACTCCAACCGGTCGCTCGGGCCGGTGTCCGCCATCGGCATCGCCGCCACCCTGGTCGTGATGCTCACCCTGCTGCCGGCGCTGCTGCTGCTGGGCGGCCGCTGGGCGTTCTGGCCGCGGGTGCCGCACGACGACGACAAGGACAGCATCGGCCGGGTGTGGTCCCCGGTGGGCAGGTTCGTCGGCCGCCGGTCCCGGCCGATCTGGCTGGTCACCTCGCTCGCGCTGGTGGCGCTCGCCTTCGGCCTCACCCAGTTGGGCAACACCAAGCTGGGCCAGACCGAGCAGTTCATCCAGAACACCGAGTCGAAGGTCGGCCAGCGGGTCATCGCCCAGCACTTCCCCGGCGGCCAGGGCAGTCCGGTGACCATCTTCACCGCGGCCGGCGTCGCCACCCAGGTCGCCGAGGTGGCCAGGGCAGTCCCCGGGGTCGCCTCGGTGCAGGCGGTGTCGGCGGCGGGCGAGTCCGCGGGCGCGGCGCCGGACACCGCCGGCGGGCAGGACGCGGCGGCGCCGAAGGTCGTCGACGGCCGGGTCCAGTTGCAGGCCACGCTCACCGCGCCGGCCGACAGCAGCGCGGCCGAGGAGACGGTACGGCAGATCCGTACCGCCGTGCACGCGGTGCCCGACGCGGGGGCCGTGGTGGGCGGCTTCACGGCGATCGACCTGGACAACGCCGACGCCTCGGTCCGGGACCGGAACGTGATCATTCCGGTGGTCCTCGGGGTCATCGCGGTGATCCTCGCCCTGCTGCTGCGCTCGATCGTCGCGCCGCTGCTGCTGATCGGCACCGTGGTGCTGTCGTTCCTGGCCACCCTCGGGCTCTGCGCGCTGCTGTTCACGTACGTCTTCGGTTTTCCCGGCGTGGACGCGGCCTTCCCGCTGTTCGCGTTCGTCTTCCTGGTGGCCCTGGGGATCGACTACAACATCTTCCTGATGACCCGGGTCCGCGAGGAGTCCTGCAAGCGGGGCACCCGGGCGGGCACGCTGCACGGCCTCATCGTCACCGGCGGGGTGATCACCTCGGCCGGGGTGGTGCTCGCCGCCACCTTCTCGGCGCTCGCCGTGCTGCCGCTGGTCGTGCTCGTGGAGATCGGTGTCGCGGTGGCCGTGGGCGTGCTGCTGGACACCATCGTCGTCCGCTCGCTGCTGGTGCCCGCCCTCACGTACGACATCGGGCCGCGGATCTGGTGGCCGAACGCGCTGTCCCGGGCCGACCGGGGCAGCGACGGCAACCGGCGGGACCGGGCCGTCGACCGGCGCTGACCTCGGCGGTGGTCACGGTCCGGCGTTCACCGGGCGGGTCGGGGGCGCGGCGTCCGCCGGGCGGGTCGGGGCGCGGCGTCCGCCGGGCGGGTCGGGGGCGCGGTGGGCGGTCACCCGGCCGGCGGGCGGAGACCGTCGAGGACCACCGCCAGCGCGCGGGCGCGTACCTGCGGATCGGGGGTGATCTCGGCGGCGCGTGCGGCGCCGACGATCAGCGCGTGCAGTTCCGGCAGGCCCACGTCGGCGCGGAGGGCGCCGGCGCGGCGGGTCCGGTCCAGCAGCCCCGCCAGCGCCTCCGAGTACGCCCGCTTGGCCGCGCGGGTCGACTCGTCGTCCGGGTCGACCCCGGCCTCGGCGAGCGCCGCGACCAGGGTGTTCCTCCCGGCGCAGTGCTGCACGACGTAGGTCAGCAGGGTGCGAAGCCCGGCGGTCGGGTCGTCCGCGCCGATCATCTCGCCGGCCCGGTCCGCCAGGTCGTGCAGCCGGGCCGCGTACACCGCCGACAGCAGCTCCTCCTTGCTGGGAAAGTGCCGGAACAGCGTTCCGACGCCCACCCCGGCGGCCCGGGCGATCTCCTCGGTGGACGCCCCGGCGCCGCGTTCGGCGATGACCTCCTCGGCGGCCGCGAGCAGCCGGGCCCGGTTGCGTTGCGCGTCCGCCCGCAACCGCCGCTGGCCGGCCCGGCCAACCGGGGCGGTCAGCCCGTACGTTCGGTTTAGCGGAGTCACGACTCCGATTTTACCGTTCGCGCCGCCACCCGTTCCGCCGACCGCGCCGGCCGGGCGTCGTCGATCGCGCCCAGCCCTTGACTAGGCTCAATCGAAGCGCTTCGATGGCCATGTTGGCGCGTCCGTGGCGACGTCCTTCGCCCGGCGCGGACCGGAGACACCGCCGGTCCCAGCGATCGATACCGTACGAGAGGAAGATCCATGAGTTCGACAGTAAGGAGGGCCGGGCTCGCATTCGTCGCCGCCACCCTGGCCTTTGCCGGAGCCGTGTACGGCGTGACAAGGTCGGCCTCGGCCGACGCCGCGGTCCAACTGACCGCCCCGCAACTGGTCGCCGACATGGGCGCCGGCTGGAACCTGGGGAACCAGTTGGAGGCGAACTCCAACGGGATCCCCAGCGAGACGGCGTGGGGCAACCCGGTCATCACGCAGGCCCTCATCGACCGGGTCAAGGCCTCGGGCTTCAAGACGATCCGCATCCCGGTCTCCTACCTGGGGAAGATCGGCGCCGGCCCGAACTACACGGTCGATTCCGCGTGGCTGAACCGGATCAAAGAGGTCGTCGACTACGCCTACAACCAGGGCCTCTACGTGCTGATCAACATGCACGGCGACGGCTACAAGACCATCACCGGATCCTGGTTGATCTGCGACGCGTCCGACCAGACCACGATCAAGGCCAAGTACCAGAAGGTCTGGCAACAGATCGCGACGAAGTTCCAGAGCTACAACGACCATCTGATCTTCGAGTCCATGAACGAGGAGTTCGACGGGCAGTACGGCAACCCGACCTCCACGTGCTACTCGAACATCAACGCGTACAACCAGATCTTCGTGGACACCGTCCGGCAGACCGGCGGCACCAACGCCTCGCGGTGGCTGCTCGTCCCGGGTTGGAACACGAACATCGAGTACACCGCGGGCAACTACGGCTTCGTGCTGCCCACCGACCAGTACCGGTCCAGCTCCATCCCCAGTGGCGAGCAGCGGATCATGATCTCCGTCCACTACTACGACCCCTGGGACTTCACGGGCCAGGAGGACGGCAACATCACCCAGTGGGGAGCGGCGGCGACCAACTCGTCGAAGAAGTCGACCTGGGGACAGGAAGACTACATGGACACCATGCTGAAGAAGATGTACGACGCCTTCGTCGTGCGCGGATATCCGGTGTTCGTCGGTGAGTACGGCGCGATCGACAAGACGTCCGCCGACTCGGCGAACAACACGTACCGGGCGAACTTCGCCCGCGCGCTGGTGTCCACCTCCAAGAAGTACGGCGCCGCCACCGCGTACTGGGACAACGGCTACAACGGCCAGTACGGCTTCGGCCTGTTCAACCGCAGTTCGGCCACGGTGACCCAGCAGGGCATCATCAGCGCCATCATCAGCGCGGCCGGAGGCACCTCGCCGACGACCTCGCCGACCGCCTCACCGACGGCGTCGCCCACCGCCTCGCCCACGGCGTCGCCGACCGCGTCGCCGACCGCCTCGCCCACGACCAGCCCCGGCGGCACCGGCAGTTGCCGGGTCACCAACGCGGTCAACGCGTGGAACACCGGGCTGACCAACAACATCACGATCACCAACACCGGCACCGCCGCCATCAACGGCTGGGCCCTGACCTTCACGCTGCCCTCCGGGCAGACGATCGTCTCCGGCTGGAGCGCCACCTACTCGCCGACCAGCGGGACGGTGACCGCGACCAACGCCAGCTACAACGGTGCCCTGCCGGCGGGCGGCTCGACCACCATCGGGTACCAGGCCAACCACACCGGCAACGACGGAGCCCCCACCGGCTTCAAGCTCAACGGCGCCACCTGCAACTAGGCCGCGCCCTGGGTGCAACCCACCGCGACGGGCCGGGGCCGTGCGTCGGCCCCGGCCCGTCACAGGCGCAAGGGCGCGGCGGCCGGGACGCTCACCGCCGCCAGTGGTAGGGCGTCGTCGTGGAGACCTTGACCAGACCGGAGCGTTCGAGGATCGGGCGCGAGTACTCGGTGGAGTCGCTGTTGATGAGGGTCTTGCCCAGATCGAGCGCCGAACGGGCCCGGGCCGCGGTCAGCGCGCGGTAGATCCCACGACCGCGCCACCGCGTACGCGTCGCACCGCCCCAGATTCCGGCGAAGTCGGTCCCCGGCACCGGCTCCAGCCGGCCGGCGCTGACGATCCGTCCCGCGGCCTCGGCGACCCACAACTCCATCCCGTCGTCGCGGGCCATCCGGTCCAGGAGGCCGTCGGCCAGGTCGTCGCCGACGGGAACGCCGAAGACCTCGTTCTGCATGGCGCTCATCGCGCGCACGTCCGCCTCGTCGCTGACCCGGCGCAGCGTCACGCCGTCGGGCAGCGGAACGTCGACGGCCAGCAGCCGGGCCTCGCCGAGCATGATCGACTCGGGTGCGTCGGCGACGAACCCGTTTTCCAGCAACGTCTCGGGCAACCCCGGCGCATGGTCGTGGCCACGCGTCTTCCACTCGACCCGGTCGATCTCGGGGTCTGCCCGGTAGTGGGCGAGCGCCGCCGGGACGAGCCGCCGGATCGTGGCGGCGTCCGCGCCGCCCAGATCGCGGTAGGTGACAAAACCGCGGCCACCCACGAAGGTCGCCAGGTGCAGCGGCCCGTGCCGGGCGACCGAGACCGCGCTGGCCGTCTCGGCGTCGGTCCGAAGCTGTTCGTCGTAGGCCGCAAGCAGTCGAACCGCATTGATCACGCCTGTACGCTGCAAGAACGGCACCACGGGCGCAACCGGTTTTCGACTCGGCCGCGCGGCGCGGCGTGCCGCCGCGCACCCGCCGCCTGACGTTCCAGCGGTGCGGCTGCGGAGCCAGCCCTACCCGCGGTCACCTCGGCCGTTGTCGGCGGCGGCGAACGGCCCGCCACCGGCGAAGGCCAGGGTCGCGAAACGTTCGCCCATGCGGCGGTGGGCGGCGGCGTCCGGGTGCAACCGGTCAGGCAGCGGCAGCTCGGCGAAGTCGGCCTCGCCGTACAGGTCGAGCCCGTCCAGGTAGTGCAGGTTCGGGTCGGTGGCGGCCCGTTCCGTCACGATGCGGGCCAACTCGTCGCGGATCACCCGCAGCGTCAGCTTGCCGGCGGCACGTTCGGCGGGGTCGCCGGTGGACACGAAGGCGATCCGACCCTCGCGCAGCGCGTCGATGTCGAAGGCGCCGGGGCCGGGGGTGTCCTCGTGGATCGGGCAGAAGATCGGCGAGACGACCAGGAGAGGAACGTCGGGGTGTGCCTCGCGGATCGTGTCGAGGAAGCCGTGCACCGCCGGGGCGAAGGCACGCACGCGCATCAGGTCGGCGTTCACCAGATTGATGCCGATCTTGACGCTGATCAGGTCGGCCGCCGTGTCCCGCAGCGTGCGGGCGGTGAACGGGTCGAGCAGGGCGTTGCCGCCGAGCCCCAGGTTGATCAGCTCCACACCGCCGCGGGCGGCGGCGATCGCCGACCAGGTGGTCGACGGGCTCGCGGCGTTGGAGCCGTGGCTGATCGAACTGCCGTGGTGCAGCCACACCGGTCGGTTGCCGCCGGTGGTGGGCTCGATCGGTGCGTCGGTCCGCAGGGCCACGATCTCGGTGATCTCGTCCCACGGCAGCCAGATCTCGACGTCCTTGTCGGTGGCGGGCAGTCCGCTGAAGGCCACGGTGCCGGCCGGTCCGGCCCGGAAGTCGGTGCCGCCGGTGGCCATGTCGATGGCGATGAGGTTTCCCCCGGGCACGCTGCGCTGGGCGGTCAGGCGCCCGTCGACCAGGAGGTCGTAGACGCCGTCCGGGCGGGCCGGAAATCCGGTGTACCCCCGCCGGGTGGCCAGGGCGTCGAGCTCGACAGCGGTGGCACAGGTGCGGAAGCTGATCCGTACGCCGGAGGACTGGGCCTCGACCATGTCCAGTTGCGGGCCGGGACCCTGGGCGCGCGCCCAGGCCGGCAACCGGTGCGGCCGCACGCCGTGCGCGGTGGTTTCCAGCTCGTTCGCGCCGCGGACGAGGGCGGCGGTGATCGGTGTGGTGATCCAGGTGTTGATGACTTCACCTCCGGGGTTGTTCGGCAGGCCAGTTGCGCAGCAGGGTGTCCAGGCCATCCATGACCCGTGTCCAGGACTCCTGTGAACTCGGTTCGCTGTGGTCGAAGCTGCCGGCCAGTTCCAGGCTGATGTAGCCGTGGAAGGTGCTGCCGATCAGCCGTACGGCATGGGTCTGTTCGGTCTCGGTCAGGTGGTAGCCGCGCAGGATCGCCCGCAGCATCTGCGCATGCCGGGGTCCGGCGCTGGCGGCCGCGACCTGCGGGTCGAGCCGCAGGCGGGTCGCGGCGTACCGGCCGGGGTGTTCCCGGGCGTAGTCGCGGTACACGTTCCCCAGGGCGACGAGCGCGTCCCTGCCCGCCCGGCCGGCGAGGGCCGCTGCGCTGCGGTCGGCCAGTTCGTCGAGGGCGGACAGCGCGATCCGGATCTTGAGGTCGCGCGTGTTGCTGACGTGGGAGTACAGGCTCGGGACCTTGATGTTGAAGTGCCGGGCGAGCGCCGAGATGGTGACCGCGTCGAAGCCCACCTCGTCGGCCAACTCGGCGCCGGCCCGTATCAGCCGTTCCGGCGTCACACCCGCTCTCGCCACGGCGACCCTCCCTTTCCGCAACCGTTGGTCAGCTCACCTAACCTTACTAGGCACTTGCCTAATGTATATAGGAAAGTGAGCTGGGTCGCAGAGCCGCGTCGGGGCCGGTCAGGGCAGTGGTGGGGGCCAAGAAGCTCGATGGCGTGCCGGGCGGCGGCGTGGCCCAGCGCGACGGGGTCGATGGGCCCCGGGTCCGGCAGCCGTCGTGACCCGGCGGGCTCGCCTGCCTCGGCGGCGAAGTGTTCGAAGCCGGACGGTGTGGTCAGTTGCAGGGTGCGCAGCGGTTCGTCGGCGCCGACGATGAAGGTGTGCGGCAATCGCGCCGGCAGCAGGACGAAGTCCCCGGGGCCGGCCGCGAAGTCCTCGCCGGCGCAGATGAACCGCACGTCTCCCGACAGGATGTAGAACATCTCGTCCTCGTCGAGGTGCCGGTGCAGCGGCGGCGCGAAGCCGGGCGGATTGACGAACTCGACGACCGTCAGCCGACCGCCGGTCTGTTCGCCGGCCGCCTTGACGGTCACCAGGCTGCCGAGAAACCACAAGGATTCCCCCTCGCCGTCCCGCCGCAGGTAGGGACGCATCTGGGTGTCCTCGGTCATCGCTTCCTCATTTCATCATACCGGTGTCTATTGAATGCTCCCCTAGTATGAGTTGCGTGACGGGCACGGTCAACAACAACAAGAAGCCACGGCGGCGGTACACGTCGGCGACCCGCAGCGAGGGCGCACGTCGTACCCGGCAGGCGATCGTGGACGCGGCCGGCGCCATGTTCGTCGAGCGGGGATACGCCTCGACCTCGTTGGCCGACATCGCGTCCTGCGCCGGCGTGGCCCGCCCTACCGTCTTCGCCGTCTTCGGCTCGAAGGCCGCACTGCTCAAGCAGGTCCTGGACCAGGCGCTGGCGGGCGACGATGCTCCCGTTCCGGTCGCCGAGCGGCCCTGGTTCCAACCCGTCTGGAAGGCCACCACCCCCGCGGCGGTCCTGGACGCGTACGCCGAGGTCTGTCTCGTCATCGCCCGCCGCGCCGCGCCGCTGTTCGAGGCCGTCCGCCGGGCGACCGACGACGCGCCCGAAGCCGCCGAGCTGTGGACGGTGTTGCAGGCCAACCGTCGCGCAGGAGCCGAGATGGTCGTCGCACGGGCGCTGGAACTCGGCCCGCTCGCCGCGGAACTCGACCCGGCCACCGCGACCGACGTCCTGTGGATCTTCAATGATCCGGCGCACTACGCGGCTCTGGTCTCGCAGCAGGGATGGACCGAGGACACTTTCCGCCGGTGGCTGGCGGCGATGATGCGGAACGCGCTGCTACCCGCGCCGCCGGCGCAATCCGCGCCCGAGTGACGGTTGACGTTCCCCTGGTTCGGATCCTCGATCTGCTCAAGGACGGCCGGTCGCCGAGCTGATCCGTGATCTCGCCGAGCTGATCCGCTGTTCGCAGACGGTAGCCAGGGACTGTCCATCCCTGGTTGCCCGCCGTCTCGCGGTGTGACCGTTGCAGCCGTCGGAAACACCGTCTACCAGGGAGTTGTTGTGGAGAGCGTGACCGTACCCGAGCTGACCGGAAAGCTTGCCGTGGTGACCGGCGGCAGCGACGGTCTCGGCCTCGGACTCGCCCGGCGGCTGGCCCAGGCCGGCGCCGAGGTGGTGCTGCCGGTACGGAATCCGGACAAGGGTGCCGCGGCAGCCGGAAAGGTAGGGGCGGCGGTGCCGGGGGCGACCATCTCCACCCGGAACCTCGACCTCGCCTCACTCGGCTCGATCCGGGCGTTCTCCGACACCATGCGCGACGAGGGACGTCCGATCCACATCCTGGTCAACAACGCCGGGGTGATGACCCCGCCGACCCGGCACACCACCACCGACGGCCTTGAGCTGCAGTTCGGGACGAACCACATCGGCCACGTGGCGCTGACCGCCGGCCTGCTGCCGTTGCTGCGGGCCGGGCGGGCGCGGGTGACCACGATGTCGAGCAGCGCCGCCCGTTACGGGAAGCTCGACTGGGACGACCTGCAGAGCGAGCGGAGGTATTCGCCGGTCGGGGCGTACAACCGGTCGAAGCTCGCCACCCTGCACTTCGGTCTGGAACTGGACCGGCGCAGCCGGGCGGCCGGCTGGGGCATCATCAGCAACGTCGCCCACCCGGGTACCACCATGACCAACCTGTACGCCGCCGGCCCGAACCTGGGCCGCTCCCGGCCGTCGGCGCACGAGGCCGTGCTGCGGCGGCTGCTGCGGTGGGGCCTGTTCGTGCAGGCCGTCGACGCCGGCCTGCTGCCCGCCCTGCACGCGGCGACCAGTCCCGACGCGCGCGGTGGCAGGTTCTACGGGCCGGACGGGTTCGGCCAGTTCACCGGCGGCCCGACCGAACTCGCCATCTACCGGTCGGCCCGCGACACCGCCGACGCGGCCCGGCTCTGGACCGTCTCGGAACAGTTGGCCCAGGTCGCGTTCGCCGGGTGAGGCACGAGGTTGCCGTGCGGCGCCCCTTGACCGGAGCGCCGCGATCCGAAAGGGAGTCAGCATGGACCGTGCCCGGCTCGCCGAGTTCCTCCGGACCCGGCGCGAGGCGCTGCAACCCGAGGACGTCGGGCTGCCCCGTGGGCAGCGGCTGCGGCGCACCGGTGGGCTGCGGCGCGAGGAGGTCGCCGCGCTCAGCGACATGTCGACCGACTACTACAGCCGGATCGAGCAGCAGCGCGGCCCGCGCCCGTCCGAGCAGATGCTCGCGGCGATCGCCCGTGGTCTGCGGCTCTCCCTGCAGGAGCGGGACCACCTCTTCCGACTCGGCGGCTATCCCACACCCCGGCGCTCGCCCCGCACCGACCACATCAACCCCGGCATGATGCGCATCTTCGACGGCCTCGGCGACGCGGCCGCGCAGGTGGTGAGCAGCCTCGGCGAAACGCTGGTCCAGACCCGGCTGGCGAGCGCACTGCTGGGCGACGAGACCGCACACACCGGCCTCGCGCGCAGCCTGCACTACCGGTGGTTCGCCGACCCGGATTCCCGGCGCCTCCACCCGGTCGAGGAACACCCGGGACAGAGCCGTCTCATCGCCGCCGACCTGCATCACGCGTACACCCGGGACGGGCGGCACTCGTGGGCCGGGCGGATCGTCGACGCGCTGCTGGTGCGCAGTCCGGAGTTCGCGGCGCTCTGGCGCGAGCACCCGGTGCCGGGGCCGCACTGTGGTCCGAAGATCATCCGGCATCCGCAGTTGGGGCTCCTCGAACTGCACTGCCAGATCCTCGTCGACCCCGACCAGTCCCAGGCGCTGCAGGTCTTCACCGCCACCCCGGGCAGCGAGAGCCACGGGAAGCTCCAACTCCTGTCGGTCGTCGCCGGCCAGGGCATCTGAGCGGCGCCGGTCAGGTCAGGTTGAGCGTCTCGACGAGTCGCCGGTGCTCGGCCCGGTCGACGGGCGACGACCGGCAGGTCGCGGATCCCAGACAACGGACATTTCAGAATATTCACTTGTAGCGTCGAGGTCATGACAGCCCACACCCGAGTCGCCACCCCGTTCACCGCCCGCACCACCGCCAGCGAGATCCTCGACGGCGTCGATCTCACCGATCGCCGGATGATCGTCACCGGCGGCGCCTCCGGCATCGGCGCGGAGACGGTCCGCGCCCTGGCCGGCGCCGGGGCGGAGGTCACCGTCGCCACCCGCAACCCGGCGAGCGCCGACGCCATGGTGGCGGAGTTCGCCGGACCCGGACCCGGCGCCGTACGCGCCGCCGCCCTCGACCTGGCCGACCTGGCCTCGGTCGACGCCTTCGTCGCCGCCTGGACGGGGCCGCTGCACGTGCTGGTCGCCAATGCCGGGATCATGGCGATCCCGACCAGACAGCTCACCCCGCAGGGCTGGGAGCTTCAGCTCGGCACGAACTACTTCGGCCACTTCGCACTCGCCCGCGGCCTGCACGACGAACTGCGCGCCGCCGACTCGGCCCGGGTGGTGCTCGTCAGCTCCGGAGCACACCTGCGGGAGGCATTCGACTTCGACGACCCGCAGTTCGAACGGCAGCCGTACGACCCGTGGTCGGCGTACGGTCGGTCAAAGGCCGCGGTGGTCCTGCTCGCCGTCGGCATCAGCCGGCACTGGGCCACGGCCGGGATCACCGCCAACGCCCTCAACCCCGGCTTCATCACCACCAACCTCCAGCGCCACATGGACGACGAGACGCTGCGCGCGTTCGGGGCGATGGACGAGGCGGGCAATCGCATCGAGCAGCCCTACTTCAAGACGCGTGAACAGGGCGCCGCGACCACCGTGCTGCTGGCCGCGTCGCCGCTGGTCGAGGGGGTCACGGGCCGGTACTTCGACGACAACCAGGAGGTCGAGGTGGTGGCCGGCGGCCCGGAGGCCACCGGAGGGGTCGCCGCGCACGCGGTTGACCCGGCCGCCGCCGATCGCCTCTGGGCGTACGCGGACCAGGCTCTGGCGTCCCGCGGACGCGGATAACGGACTCGACCTCCGGCTGATTTGACCTTGCCAATCCCATGGAGTCGCGGAGGACCCGTATGCGGCCTGGTTGGGTGCCAACCGTCCCGCGCCAGGTGCTGGGTGACCGGTGCGGCGCTGGTGAATGCGCAACTGCTGGGGCCCGGGAGCAGAGGCCGGTGCTGGGGCGGCCGGAGTAGCGGCTCAGGCGCTGTCTATAACGCGGTTCTCCCAGGCCCAGGCGGCGATCTCGACCCGGTTACGCAGCTGGAGCTTGGACATGATCGTGGACAGGTGCGTCTTGACCGTGCTCAGGGAAATGAACAGCTCCGCGGCGACCTCCTGGTTGGTGCGGCCGCGGGCGACCGCGCGGATGACCTCGATCTCGCGGTCGGTCAGGGGCGATGACGGCCGGGGGGTGGGGCCGGATCGTCCGGCCGCGGTGAGGTGGCGCAGCAGCCGCGACGTGATCGACGGTGAGATCAGGGCGTCACCCTGGTACGCAGCCCGGACGGCCTCCACCAGCAGCGTGGGGCCGGCGTCCTTGAGGATGAAGCCGACCGCACCGCCGCGCAGCGCACCGTAGACGTACTCGTCCAGGTCGAAGGTAGTGACCACGATGACCCGCAACGGGAAGGCGACGCCTCGCCCGGCCAGCGCGCGGGTGACCTCGATGCCGTCCAGCCGCGGCATCCGGATGTCGACCAGGCACACGTCCGGTCGCAGCTGCCGGGCCCGGGCGACCGCGTCCACCCCGTCGG
Organism: Plantactinospora sp. KBS50; assembly: GCF_002285795.1. Taxonomy (GTDB): domain Bacteria; phylum Actinomycetota; class Actinomycetes; order Mycobacteriales; family Micromonosporaceae; genus KBS50. Next base: position 5,055,548 of record NZ_CP022961.1, on the reverse strand, counting down.
ATGCTTCGGCGATCACGCGGATGTCGGGCTGGTCTTCGAGGATGAGCCGCAGCCCACTGCGGATCATCGCCTGGTCTTCGGCGAGTAGCACCTTGATCGTCATCGGCGCTCCCCCGCGGGCGAGGGCAGGGTGGCCCGCACGCACCAGCCACCGGCGGGTCGAGGACCGGCGGTCAGCGTGCCGCCGAGCACCTCGACCCGTTCGCGCATACCGATCAGGCCGTACCCGCCGCGGTGGCGGAGCCGGGCCGGCGGCGCGTCGTCGGTGATCTCGACGGTCAGGTGGCCCGGCGGGTCCTGGTCGAGGGTGACGGTGACCCCGTGGGCGTGCGGCGCATGCCGGGACACGTTGGTCAGCGCCTCCTGCACGATCCGGTAGATGGTGCTGGTCACCTCCGGCGGCCCGGGCACGCGCCCGTCCGGCGGGTACAGCCGCACGGTTGGCCCGTGCCGGTTGAAGCGTGCGACCAGTGCGGTGAGCTGTTCCGGTCCGGGCGCGACGGGCGCCGCGTCGTCGGTGTCGCGTAGCAGCCCGACGATGCGGCGCATCGCGGTGAGGGCCTCCGCGCCCGCGTCTTCGATGCCGGACAACGACTCGGCTGCCTTCTCGGGGCTGCGGCGAGCGACGATCTGCGCCGCCTGGGCCTGGACCAGCATGGCAGTAATGTGGTGGGCAACCAGGTCGTGCAGCTCCCGGGCCAGCTCCTGCCGCTCGGCCTGCCGCACCTGCGCGGCGGTGGCGCGGGCCCGCTGGTCCAGCAGCCGCAGCCCAAGCCCGACCGCCACGGCGGCGAGCCAGGCCACCCCGCCGATCACCGTCGCGGCCGAGATCCCGGCGGCGGACGGGCGACCTGCCAGGTGGCTGCCGGCGACGACCGCGAGGGCGGTGCCGGCGACGACGGCGGCCGGCGCCGGTGGCAGCGCTCTGATCGCGGAGCCGACCAGCACCGCGAGGCCCAGCGCCAGGGCCGGTCCCGGCTCGGCCGGCAGGTGGGCGATGTGCGCAACGCCGACCGCCACCGCGGCAATGGCCAGTCCCGCGACCGCCGTCCCTGTCCGGTGCCGGTGGCGCACCAGCGCGAGCAGGCACACTACGGCCGCGGCGCAGCCGCCGAAGAGCCAGTAGCGGGCACCCCAACTCTGGGCGATGGCCACCGCCTGCACCACGATCGCCGTGACGAACAGCACCCCGAGCGTGGCCGAGGACGCCAACCCGACCCAGCGGCCTGGAAGGTTCACCGTACCGAGGCTATTGGGTCGCCGGACGAGCGGTCGACCGCGCGCATGACCACGCCGGTCGCCACGGCCACCGGCCACCCGAGCGCGGCGAACAGCGCGACCACCGAACCGGACGCGAGCGTGCTGACCCCGACCGCCAGCCCGCCGGCGGCGATGGCGACCGCCCACGGCACCGGCAGCCCCCTGAGGGCGGAGCCGATCAGCACGCACAGCGCCAGGGCTGTGACCGGGCCTGGCTCGCGGGGCAGGTCGGCAACGACGGAGACCACCAGGGCGATCGCCGCGATGGCGAGGCCACCGGTCGCGGCCCACGCCCGCTGCCGTTCGCGCAGCAGCGCGAGCGTGCACACCACCGCACCGATGACGCCGTTGAAGATCCAGTACGCACCGCCCCAACTATCGATGAGCAGGTACGCAGTCGTGGCGATCCCGGCGAGGAACACCACCCCCAGCCCGATGTTGACCATGGTTCCTTCCAGCCCAGTCGGCCGGCCTGTAGCACCCATGCCCCTGAGGCTAGGAACGTCCGCCGGCCGGCGAACCGGTCGAAAGTACGGTCATCGGCGCGGGAACCATGCTTCCGACCGGTGTCTGGGCGGGCCTCCGTTCGCAGGATGGGGCCATGCCACATGAGGACTCTGCACTCGCGCTGCACGCCGAGGGCCTGACCAAGCGGTACCGCCGCCGGCCGGCCCTGACCGATCTCAACCTCCGGATACCGCGAGGCCGGGTGGTCGGTCTGGTCGGCCCGAACGGCGCCGGCAAGTCGACGCTGCTGCAACTCGCCTGCGGACTGATCCAACCGACCGCCGGCACCCTGCGGGTGCTGGGGGCACGGCCGGCTGCCGACGCGTCCCACCTGGCGAGGGTGGGCTTCGTCGCCCAGGACACACCCGTGTACGCCTCGTTCACCGTGGCCGACCACCTGCGCCTGGGTGCCCGGCTGAACCCAGCGTGGGACCACGCCCTGGCCGAGCGGCGGCTGGCCGAGGTCGGACTCAACCCGACCCAGAAGGCAGGCCGCCTCTCCGGCGGGCAGCGTGCCCAGCTCGCGTTGACGATCGCCGCCGCGAAACGCCCCGAGCTGCTTATCTTCGACGAGCCCGCCGCCGCGCTGGACCCGTTGGCCCGCAACCGGTTCCTCCAGAGCCTGACGGACTTCGTGGCCGAGTTGGGCGCCAGCGCCGTCCTCTCCTCACACCTGCTCACCGACGTCGCACGGGTCTGCGACCACCTAGTCGTACTGTGCGACGCCCGGGTACAGCTCGCCGGAGACGTACCGGACCTGCTCGCCACCCACCGCCGGCTCACCGCTCCCCGGCGCGCGCTCGACCAGCTTCCCCGCGAGGTGAAGGTCATCCAGCTAGAACACACCGACCGGCACAGCCGCGCCGTGGTACGAGCCGACCCGGTGCCGCCGCTGCTGCCGGGCAGGGTCGAGCCCGTCCCGCTGGAGGAACTCGTCCTCAGCTACCTCACCCGCAGCGCATCCACCACCCGCATCACCGCTACGGTCGGGCAGGTGCGGCGATGATGTGGTTGAGCTGGCGGCAGTTCCGCGTACCGGCGCTGGTCGGGTTGGCCGCCCTGACCGGCTTCGCCGTCTACCTGGTCGTCCTCGGCATAGACATCCACGACTCCTACGACGCCTACCGTGCCCGCTGCCAGAGCCTGGGCGACTGCGAAGCGCTGATGAGCCAGTTCCGCAGCGAGTACGAGAACACCCTGCTGTTCATCGCCGCAGGGTTCGGTCTCATCCCCGCCGTCGTGGGCGCGTTCTGGGGCGCGCCGCTCGTGGCCCGCGAGATCGAGACCGGCACCCATCGGCTGGTGTGGAACCAGAGCGTCACCCGCCGCCGCTGGCTCGCCGTCAAGGTCCTGGTCGTCGGTACGGCAAGCGCGGCCGTGGCCAGTGTGGCCAGCGCCTTGCTCACCTGGGCAGCCGGCCCGGTCGACCTGGTCGCCGACCACCGGTTCAGCACCATCATGTTCGGCGCCCGTAACATCGCACCGGTCGCCTACACCGTGTTCGGCTTCGCGCTCGTGACCATCGTCGGGCTCCTGCTACGCCGTACCGTGCCCGCGATCGCCCTGACCATGCTCGCGGTCATCGTCGTCCAGTTCGCCATGCCGAACCTGGTCCGGCCGCACTACCTGCCGCCGGAACGGCTCTCGCTCGACATGACCACCGAAGCCATCAACCAGGCCCGTGGCCTCGGCAGCCTCACCGGCGGTGCGGTCGTCAAGGGCCTGAACGTCCCCGACGCCTGGGTCACCGACGTGAGCGAGCTGCAGACCGCGGACGGCCAGCCGCTGCCCGAGGCGGTCTTCGACGACTGCTTCTACGACGCACCACCAACCGGGGCAACCGGCACCTTCGGCGACCTCGCGGTGTGCCTGGGCAACCTCGACCTCCACGTCGACATCACCTACCAACCCCACCACCGGTACTGGCCGTTCCAGCTGATCGAGACCGCGCTCTACCTCGCCCTCAGCGCACTCCTGATCGGGTTCGGCCTCCGACGCATCCATCGCAGTCCGAGCTGACCGCTGAGTACTGGCCTGTCCGCCCGACTCGGCGCGGGCGGGCCGTTACCTCAGCCCAGACCGTCGGTCCAGATCTGCACCCGCGCCATCCCTGGCCCCGCCACCCGGACAACTTACCGTGACCGTTCGCCCGCGGTCTCGCGCCAGCTCGCTGCCAGGATCGCGCATCTGGGTGGCTTCCGGGGGCCGGCGGTGCGGCGATGGCTGGCGTCCAGCAACTGGTCGGCTTCACCCCGGTCGGCCCCGTCATCGACGTTCACTCCGATACTCCGGAGGCAGGAAGCGGGCGGAGCCGTCGGCGGAGAAGCGGGGCCTCCGACCGGCGTCCAGGCCGGCACCGCCCGAGTGCCGTTCCCGCCGCGTCGGGAGCGGCAGCGGTAGGACCGTTTCCGGTCCCGCGGTGCACCCAACGCCCCGAAATGGTGATCTTCAAGTGCCTGTTTTGGCTGGTGGGGCGGACGGGACTCGAACCCGTGACCGATCGATTATGAGTCGACTGCTCTAACCGGCTGAGCTACCGCCCCCTGCCGGGCGAAAGCCTAACCTAACGGCGCCCGCCCGTGTTCCGTCGACCAGCCGCAGTGGTCCCAGCCAGCGACCAGCGCGGTCAGGCGCCCTCCCCTGGGCGGGCCAGGTCGGCACGACGGGCCAGCAGGTAGGCGCGCTCGGTCTCGTTGCCGGTCAGCTCTATGGCCTGGTCGTAGGCGGCGCGGGCGGCGGCGTGCCGTCCGAGCCGGGCCAGCAGTTCGGCCCGGGTGGCGGGCAGCCGGTGGTAGCCGGGGAGCTCGATGCCCTCCAACGCGGCGAGAGCCACGGCCGGTCCGTGCACCTCGGCGACGGCGACCGCACGGTTGAGCGCGATGACCGGGGTCGGGGTGAGCGCCAGCAGTTGGTCGTAGAGTGCCAGGACCTGCGACCAGTCGGTGGCGGCGCCGTCGGTGTGCACCGCGCTGATCGCGGCCTGGATCTGGTACGGCCCCGGCCGGTTGCGCCGTAGGCAACGGCGGACCAGGTCGTGCCCCTCGGCGATGAGCGTCCGGTTCCAGAGTGAGCGGTCCTGTTCGGCCAGCGGCACCAGCTCGCCGCCCGGGTCCAGCCGGGCCGGGCGACGCGCCTCGGTCAGCAGCAGCAGGGCGAGCAGGCCGAGCACCTCGGGCTCGTCGGGCATCAACGTGGCCAGCTCGCGGGCGAGCCGGATGGCCTCGGCACACAGGTCCGTTCTGATGAGCGGGCCGGCGGTGGACGTGTAGCCCTCGTTGAACATCAGGTAGAGCACGGTGAGCACGGGCGGCAGCCGGTCCGGCAACTCGTGCTCCTCGGGTACCCGGTAGGGGATGCCGGCGTCGCGGATCTTCTTCTTGGCGCGCACGATCCGCTGGGCGACGGTCGCCTCCTGGATCAGGTAGGCCCGGGCGATCTCCGGTACGTCGAGTCCGCCGAGCAGGCGGAGCGTGAGGGCGGCCCGCGCGTCGGGCGCCAGCGCGGGGTGGCAGCAGGTGAAGATGAGCCGCAGTTGGTCGTCGCGCACCGGTCCCACCTCCGACGGCTCGTCCTGTTGGTGCAGCAGCAGGGCCTGGGCGTGCCGGGCCTGGCGGGTCGACTCCCGGCGCAGCCGGTCGATGGCCCGGTTGCGCGCGGTGGTCACGATCCAGGCGCCCGGGTTCGGCGGCGGGGTCTGCCACGTCTGCAGCGCCGTGGTGAAGGCGTCCTGGACCGCCTCCTCGGCAAGGTTGATGTCGCCGAGGAGGCGGGCCAGGGTGGCGACGCAGCGGCCGTACTCCGCGCGGTAGATGCTCGCCAGGTCCATGTCGGGGGAGCGGTCCGGCTCAGCTCTGGGACAGCTCGTCGAACGGGCGTACCTCGATCGGGCCGCAGGCCGCCGCGCACTTCTCGGCCCAGGCCAGCGCCGCGTCCAGGTCCGCGCACCTGATGATCCAGAATCCGGCGATGTGCTCCTTCGTCTCGGCGAACGGCCCATCGCTCATGGTGGCGGTGCCGTTCTGCGTCCGGACGACGGTGGCGTTCTCCGGCGGCAGCAGGCCGCCGGCGAAGACCCAGGCGCCGGCGGCCTTCATCTCGTCGTTGATCCGACCGGTCTCCCGGAACATGGTCTGAATCTCCTCGTCCGACGGCGTCGGCGCGCCCTCGACGAAATGCACGGAAAGCAGGTACTGCTTCATGATGTTTCCTCCGGTGGTTCGGGTGGGACGGGAAATGGTTCGGGCGCCCGGCCGGCGCGCGAGAGCCGGAATCACGATCGTGGCCGCGACCAGGTGGCGGCGCGGGTCGTGTTCACGGTGGTCATCGTGCTCCTCAGCGGGTGTCTGGACCGGCGCGGTGCCGGGCTCTCACCAGGGCTACGAACGGCGCCGGCCCCGATCGACAGGTACGCCGGATTTTTTTCCCTCAGCGGCCGAGCCGCTCGTGGACCGCGGCGATGAGGCGGTCGTCGTCCGCGCCGAGCCGGCGGGCCGCGGTGATGTACGCCTCGGCGTGTGCGGAGAGCAGTTCGTCGCGCTCGTCCGGCGTGCTGGGCGTGCGCGGTGCGGCGACCCGCGTGCCGCCGCCGCGCCGGGAGACGACGAGTGTGGCCGCCTCCAGCTCACGGTAGGCGCGGGCGACGGTGCCGGCGGCGAGGCCGAGATCCGCGGCGAGCTGGCGCACCGGCGGTAGGCGGCTGCCGGGGGTGAGGACGCCGTGCCGGATGAGGTCGGCGAGCTGGGCGCGGATCTGCTCGTACGGCGGCACCGGGCCGGCCGTGTCCACGGTCAGGCCGGGCGCCGTCATCGCGTCGTCCGGCGGTCGGCAGGGACCGCGGCCGGTGCGGCCCGTTCCGGGAGGAGCAGCGCACGGCCGAAGCCGCAGACGGCGGCCAGGGACGCCACGCCCAGCGCCAGGCTGGCCCACCCGGCCGCCGGCAGCCACGCCGGGGAGCAGCTCTGCGCGGCGAGTGAGGCCAGCCGCCCGGCCGCGATGATCGCCACACCGGCCAGCGGGGCGGCGGCCAGGACGCCGCAGGCGGACAGCACGGCGCGGACCGACTGCCGGCGGACGTGGTCGTCGGCGGCCCGCACCGCCGGGTCCGGTCCGGGGCGTGGCCGCCGGATCACCATCCAGATCACGGCCAGCGCCGCGAGGAGCCCGCCGAGCACGCTGAGGCCGATCGGCAGGCTGTAGTAGACGCCGGGCCACGGACCCGCCGCGGTTCGCTGGTCGGCGCAGGCCAGCACGAGGCTTCGGCCCGGCCGGCCCTGGTCGTCGGGGCTGCCGACGATGCTTGTCACGGTCAACAGCCCGGCAAGCCCCAGGACCGCCGCGACCACCCACCCGGTCAGCGGCGGCGGAAGGTACGACCGGACGTCACGCACCTCGAGCACCGCGGTTCTGGTCGTACCGGACGGGCGTGCCGCCACGACCTCCCCGACCAGTACGCCGGCCAGCAGGCATCCGGCGAAGGTCGGAGCCGCCAGCGCGGCTCCCATGCCCAGCCAGGAGCCGGGGCCGTTGAACACGGCCAGTCCGGCGACGAGCCCGCTGCCCAGTCCGGCGAGCCGACAGATCAGCACCCGGCGGGCGGTCCGGCGCATCGCGAGCGCGGCGTCGTGGTCCCGGGAGGTCGACGTGGGGTCGAGCGGGCCGGGCGATGCGGCGGGACCGCGGCGACCGATCATCTTCGCTCCCTGCTTGTGTCAATGAGGCGATACAAGCATGGGGGCGGTCCCCATCTTGTGTCAATCGTCCAGTACAAGCGGACCGGCTGCGGTCGGGTCGCCGGCGGGCTTCATGATCGCGCGTCGAACCGGCCGCGCGCCTCAAGGACGCGGTCCATGTTTGCCTCCGCCCAGGTCTTGATCGCGACCATCACCGGGAGCAGGTCGTAACCGAGTGGGCTGAGCTGGTAGTCGACGCGGACCGGCACCGAGGCGGTCACGGTACGGCTGAGCAGACCGTCGCGCTCCAGCGTGCGCAGGGTCTGGGTGAGCATCTTCTGGCTGACGCCGGCGATGCGGCGGGCGAGTTCGCTGTGCCGCTGCGGGCCGCCGGCGAGTGCCGCGATCACCAGCGCCGCCCACTTGTCGGTGAGCGTGCTCAGGAGTTGCCGGGTCGGGCAGCCCGCCAGGAACGCGTCGTAGTCGCGTCTGGCCTGCTCCCGTCGTTGTGCGGCGGTCGTCGTCGCCATGTGCGCCCCCTTGTCGGTGCCCTGGGCACTTCCAGGTGCCTACTTTCGTTTGGTGCTCAAGGGTACCTACCGTTGTGGCGATCACGAGAGCTGCAACGAAGGGCAGGCGGAGATGCGCGCGGTCAGCTATGCACAGTTCGGGGGACCGGAGGTACTGCGGGTGACGGACCTGCCGGTGCCACAGCCGGGGCCGGGTCAGGTGCGGGTACGGGTGACCGCGTCCGCCCTGCACCCGGTCGATGTCATGATTCGCGCCGGTCGGTTCCCGGCGCCACTGCCGACCGGGCTGCCGTACGTACCCGGGTGGGACGTGGTGGGTACGGTCGACGCGGTGGGTCCGTCCGTTGCCGATCTCGCGGTGAATGACGAGGTCATCGGCTTCTCGCCCTGGCTGAGCACCACCGTCGGCGCGCACGCGGAATTCGTGGTGCTCGACGCCGGCTGGCTGACCGCCGCGCCGGTCGGCGTTCCCGCCGTCGAGGCCGCGACCCTGCCGACGAACGGCCTCGCCGCCGCCCAGGCCCTTGACCTGCTCGCACTCCCGGCGGGGTCGTCCGTGCTCGTCACGGGCGCCGCGGGGCAGGTGGGTGGGTTCACCCTGGCGCTGGCCCGGGTCGCCGGCCTGCGCGCCACCGGAGTGGCGGCGGCCGGCGACCGCGAGTTCGTCGAGTCGCAGGGTGCGACGTTCATGCCACGTTCGGAGGATCTGCTCGCGGCGGCGCCGGGCCACTTCGACGCGGTCGTCGACCTGGCCGTGATCGGCCCGTCGGTGATGGAACTGGTCCGCGACGGCGGCGGTTACGTGGCCGCGTCACCCCCGTTGCGCCCGGAGCCGGTGCGGGGAATCCGGACGGTCGCACTGAGCGTGCTGCCGGACGGCGGCCGGCTCGGCGACCTGGTGAAGCTGGTCGAGGGCGGCGACATCCCGCTGCGGGTGGCCGGCGTCTACTCCTTCGCCGACGCGGTCGCGGCGCACCAGCGGCGGGCCGAAAGCGGAGTGCGCGGCGGGATCGTGATCGTTCCCTGAGAGGGTGTCGAACCCCCTCCGACCCGCCGTGCCGGGCAGGTCAGGCCGGCCCGGGGTAGTCGGCGCCCCGGGCGAGCGACCCGGTGCGGTGGATGTCGGCCAGCGCGTCCCGCAGGGTCTCGGTGACCGAGTCGAAGGCGGCGCTGCCGAGGACGAGCCGTTGCGGCGGTGGGTCCAGGCGGAGGGCGTCGATGACGGCCCGTGCCCCGCGCTGCGGGTCGCCCGGCTGCCGGCCGTGCTGCTGCGTCATGCCGTCGCGGACGGCCGTGAGCAGCGGGTGGTAGTCGGTGATCGTCTCCCGGATCGGTTCGGTGGCGAAGCCGGCGTAGGCGTGGGTGCGGAAGGCGCCCGGCTCCACGGCCAGCACCCGGATGCCGAACTCGGCGACCTCCGCACGCAGGACCGCCGTGAGGCCCTCGATGGCGTGTTTGGCGGCGCTGTAGTAGCCGAACCCGGGGACGCCGCGGATGCCGGCGACGGAGGACATGTTGATGATCCAACCGCCGCGCCGGTCGCGCATGCCGGGTAGCACGGCACGGGTCACGGTGATGACGGAGAAGAAGTTGAGTTCGAACGTGCTTCGTACCGTGGCGTCATCGGTGCCCTCCACCGATCCGTACCAGCCGCGACCGGCGTTGTTGACCAGTACGTCGATCCCGCCGAACTCGGACTCGGCGGTGGAGACGGCGGTGCTGACCTGTTGCGGGTCGGTCACGTCCAGCGGCAGCACCCGGACCCGGCTCCCGTGCCGCCGTGCCCACTCGGCCAGCGGTTGCGTCCTGCGGGCCGTCAGCACCACCCGGTCCCCGGTGTCGAGCGCGGCCTGCGCGTACGCCATGCCGAAGCCGCCCGGGGTGCCGCCGGTGATGAACCACGTTCGAGGCCCGGACCGCTCGGCGTCGCCGGCGGGTACGGCGTCACCGGTCACGGTTCGATCACCAGTTCCGCGATCCGGTCGTCGCGCAGGGTGAACCGGAAGTTCAGGTCGACCGTGCCGCCCGGGAAGTTGCCCTCCAGGCGCTGGATCGCCACGAAGTGCTCGTCGTCGACCCGGGCGGCGCCGGTCAGCCGGGTCGTGTACGTGTACTCGCCCGCCGCCCGGGTCAGCCAGGACCGGATCGCGTCCCGGCCGTGGTGCGTGCGGCCCTCGTCGGTGACGGCGGCGTCCTGCGTGTGGCTGGCCACGGCCGCCTCGACGTCCTGGGCCCGGTGCGCCACGAGGTATCGGGTGATCACGTCGGGGAGGTCGGTCACGGCGATGCCGGTGGCCCGACTCCAGTCGGTTGTCTGCATGAGCGAAGCATCGGCCCTCCCTCCGGGGGAGGGTCCACCGTCCGACCCTCGCTCACCCGACCGGGCAGACTTGCCGGTATGCGGCCCGGGCTGACCATCGGCGAGTTCGCCATCCTGACCCACCTGAGCGTGCGGACGCTGCGCCGGCACGACGAGGCCGGCCTGCTGGCGCCGGCCCGGGTGGACCCACACACCGGATATCGGTACTACGCCGCCGACCAGATCCCGACGGCACAGGTCATCCACCGGCTGCGTGAGCTGGACGTGCCGCTGGCCGACATCCGGGCGGTCCTGGCCACGGACGACCCGGGCGAGCGCGGCGAGTTGATCTCCGAGCACCTCGACCGCGTCGAGGAGTCGCTGAGCCGGACCCGGTCGACCGTGCGCTCCCTGCGCCGGCTGCTGGGCGCGGACGGTCGGGACCCGCGGATCGACCTGCGCGCGGTTCCCGCCCGTACGGTGGCCGGCATCACCGACGAGGTCGACCGGAGTGCGAGCCTGAGCTGGTACGCGGGGGCGATGGCCGAGCTGGACGCGGCGTTTGCGGCGTCCGAGCGCACCGGGCCGGCCGGCGGCCGGTACGCCAACGAACTGTTCACCCGGGGGCGCGGCGCCATGACCGTTCACCTGCCGGTCCGCGCTCCGCGGGCGACCGGGCGGATCGCGGTCATCTCGCTGCCGGCGGTGGAGCTGGCCGTCGCGGTGCACCACGGGCCGCACGACGACATCGACGTCACCTACGGCCGGCTCGGCGCCTGGGTCGCCGGTCACGCGCTCGCGGTGGACGGGCCGATCCACGAGACGTACCTGGTCGGGCCGCGCGACACCGGCGAGGCCGAGGCGTGGCGTACCGAGATCGGCTGGCCCGTCTTCCGGCTCACCGACGGCCGGGCTCCGGCCGGCGGCTGAGGTTCGCCTGGCGGCTGTGCGGTCCGTCCGGCGACTGCGGTCCGTCCGTCCGGCGTCCGGCGGTGCGCCGGCGGGTCCGGCCGCCGGCCGGACCGAGGGCGGGTCAGAGCGGGGGTACGTCGCAGCCGGCCGCGCGCGGTTCGCAGGAGTCAGCCGCGGGCCGCGTCGCGGCGGTGCGGGCACCGGGCGACCGGGCGGGTTCGCGGCGGTCCGCCTCGGCCAGCAGCGTCCGCAGTCCGTCGCCGAGGCCGGCGCGACCGGTCGCCCGGCGGCCGAACGGCAGCCGGGCGTCGGCGTGCCCGTCCGGGGTCTCGGCGCGCAGCACCAGGCCGTCGGCGTCGAGGGCGACCGGCACGATCCGGGTCGATCGGGCGGTCAGCGCCGGGTCGAGCAGCGTCGCCAGCCGGTCGAGGACCGCGGCGTGTCGCTGGGTGAGGTGCGACAGATAGGCGGTTTCGACCGTGGCGAGCGGATCGGGCCGCGCGTCGCGGTAGTCGTCGGCGGGCACGGCGGCCGCGCCGGTGTCGCGGAGCACGCCGACCTCGACCGGCTCGACCGCCCAGAGCGCGACGGGGGCAGGCCGAGCAGGGCCTCGACGGTGTCGTCGTCGCAGGAGTCGAGGCGGGCCGGGTCGAACCGGCGGACGGTGCCGAGCAGCCAGACCCTCGCGCGCACCCGGGAGCGCACGGCCAGCGGGGCGAGTCGCGTGACGTCCAGCCGTACCGCGCCGGGGCGACCGCGTGCGGCCACCAACAGGCCGCCGAGCCGGGTCATCGGGTCGACGGCGAGGACAGGCGTGCCGTCGGACAGCACGGCGTGCGAGTCGATCAGGTCGACGGTGGCGTCATCCAGGCTCAGCAGCACGGACGGGGTGGCCGACAGCGCCGAGCGGGCCAGCACCGCGGTCGAGTCGGCCAGCGCTGCGCCCGCACCCGCCGGGGACGCCTGCGCGTCGGCGTCGACGGGTACGGGCGCCGCCAGCTCCGCTGGCCGCCCGGCTCGGTGCAGCGCCATGTCAGTCCCCTCGGCCATGAAGTGATGGTGAGTCCGGCCCAGGGACATGACACTAGTAGGTAAGGCTAACCTTCGCCAAGGCGGGGCGGTTTTCCGCGCCGGTCAGCGGGGCTGGTACGTGAGGCAGTCGCTGGCGGTGGCGGCCGGGCCCACGGTGATGGACTCGGCGGTGCAGGCGAGGTTGGTGTTGTAGACGCACTCGGAGCGCGCGCACGCGCCCACCGCGCCGGTCACCTCGGCGATCCCGCCGCTCACCGACGACTCCACGAACGTCGCGCAGGACGCGGCGTCGCCGGTCGAGGCCACGGTGATCGCCGGGGCGTGGCAGCCGTTGTTGTTGAAACTGCACGCGGTGGCGGCGCATTCACGTACCGGAGGTGACTGCAACAGGGTTTTCATGGTGTCCTCCACACTGTTCGGGCCGGTGGGAAAGTGGAACACGGTGGCCCGGCGTACTCACATGTCAGTCTGTATTAGCCACCCGGTCGGGGGACAAAACCGCTACCGGATGACCTGCCGCTAAGCATTTCCAGTGACCCCACTCTAGCAGCGCAACATCGCCCGTGGTCGGCTGTGGGGCGTTACCATCGCCCATTCGGTGAATGAAGTTAGCCTTACCTTTGTTAGGGCAGTCTTGCTATACCCGACCACAATCGGTGCGTAATCGGATACCGGGTTTCGTCATTGTGGAGAATTGCCGGATCCGTAATCCGTCCCCGAATCGGCGGGTGGACGCCGCCGGCCCGCCGGGCGGGCTCAGCCGGCGATCTGCAGTGCCAGCAGGCCCTGATCCAGACCCACCAGCAGGGTGTCGCCGACCGTGCAGCAGGCGAGCGCCGGGTGGTAGACCGGGATCGTGAGCACCGGCCGGCCGGTCTGCGGGTCCCAGATCCGCACCGTCCGGTCCCGGCTGGTCGAGGCGAGCAGCTCACGGCCGCCGATCCGGACCAGGCTCAGCCCGGTGACCGGGCCGGTGTGCCCGGTGAACAACCGGATCGGCCGGCCCCGCTCGGCGTCCCATATCCGGATCGTGTGGTCGGCGCTCGCCGACACCACCGCCGGTTGGCCGGCAACGGTGAGACCGCAGAGCGCGTTCACCGCGTCCCCGTGTCCCTGCTGGGTCCAGACCGGAGAGTCACCGCCGGCCCAGAGCATCACGGTGCCGCTCTTGTCGGCCGAGGCCAGCGCCGCCGAGGCGAGTGCCGGGGAACCCGGCCGGTCGACCGTGGCCAGGGCGGTCACCCAGGCCCGGGTGACGTGCCCGAGCAGCACCGTGCGGACGGACCCGCTGTGCGGGTGCCACAGCCGGATGGCCTGGTCGTCGCCGGCCGAGGCGACAAGCGTCTCATTGTTGATCACGATCGGGCAGACCGCGGCCACCGGCCCGTAGTGTTCGGTCATCTCCCGCATCGACGAGCCGTCCAGGGCGTTCCAGGAACCGACCGCGTTGTCGTCGTGCGCCGTCAGCACCAGCGGCTCCTCGTCGTCGGCGACCGCGCAGACGGCGTTGAGCGCCCCCGCGGACGTCGCGAACTCCAGCAGCCGCTCACCGGTGCCGACGTCCCAGAACCGGACCCGGCCGTCGGCGCCGCCCGAGGCCACCACCCCGGGCCGCTGGCCGGGCACCGGGCAGAGCGCGGTCACGGGCCCGACCCGGCGCCGGTCGGCGACCGCGTCCGGCTGGCCGCCGGCCGGATCCCAGAGCCGGACGGTCCCGTCGTCCCCGGCGGTGGCCAGCAACCGGTTGGTGGCGGTCCGCAGCTCGCAGATCGCCCGGATCCAGCTCGCGTGGCCGCGCAGGCTCGGCCGGGCGGCCCAGGTCGGCACCTCCCAGAGCCGGATCAGCCCGTCCTCGCCGGTCGAGGCGAGCAGCCGGCCACCCTCGACCTGCACGGTGCACAGGTCGGTGATCGGGCCGCCGGTCTCCAGGACGGCCACCGCCTGACCGGCGAGCGGATCCCACAACCGGACCGTGCCGTCGTACCCGGCCGAGGCCAACAGCGTGCCGCCGGGCGCGCGGACCGCGTACAGGGTGGTGACCCAGCCGGTGTGGCCGGTGAGCGTCAGCTCCGCTCCGGCGCCGGCGGTGGGTTCCCAGATCCGGATCGTGCCGTCGTAGCCGGTGGAGGCCAGCAGGTGCCGGCCGCCGGCCGGCAGGTAGGTCACGGCCGTGACCCAGCCGCTGTGCCCGGTCAGCGCGTACCGCTGCGTCCCGGCCACCGGATCCCACACCCGTACCGTCCGGTCGTCCCCGGCCGAGACCAGCAGGTCGCCGTCGGGCAGCGGGAGGGTGCAGAGGTTGCGCACCCAGTCGTCGTGTCCCCGCAACTCGTGCCGGCGGTTCCCGGTCCGGGGCTCCCACAGGCCCACCGTCCCGTCGTGGCTGGCGGTGGCCACCAGCGTCTCGCCGGCGCCGGTGCGCACCGCGCAGACGCTGCGGACCGTGTCGTCGTGGCAGTTCAGCACCCGCTCCACCTGGCTGGTCAGCGGGTCCCAGAGCCGCACGGTGCCGTCGTCGCCGACGGAGGCGAGCAGCCGCCGGTTGTCGACCTCGACCGGGGCGACGTCGTACACGGCCTGCGAGTGCCCGTCCAGGACGCTGCGTTCCTGCCGCGGCGGGGTGTGCGCCCACCGCGCCCGGTACGGCGCCGCGCCGGCCAGTCCGCTGTCCAGGCCGTCCAACCGGTCGACCACCGACAACAGCGCGGCCCGCTCGGCCGGCGCCGCGGCCACCGCCAGCGGGGTGCGTTGCAGCAGCCGCGCCCGGGACCGCGCCCGCCCGGCCAGCGGCTGCTGCGCGGTGTCGACCACCGTGAGCAGCCGGTCCAGCTCCGCGTGCAGCAGGTAGTCCTCGTCGGCGAGCAGCCGTTCGAGCAGCCCGGCCCGGGCGGCGTGCTGGGGCAGCGACCGCAGCAGGTAGCCGGGCGCGGACGCCCAGCCCCGGGCGGCGGCGCCGCCGGCCCAGGCGGTGACCAGCCGGCGCTGGTCGTCGCGGCGCGACGCCCGGGCGTCCCGGTCGGCCAGCAACGCGTCGTTGAGCGCCTGGTGGAACAGCCGGTACGCGGGCCGCTCGCCGCCGCCGGTCTCGACCAGGAAGTTCGCCGCCGAGGTACGGGCGAACACCCCGAGTTCCGGCTCGCTGACCGTGCCTCCGAGCGCCGTCACCGCGGCCTGCCACAGCGGCAGCGGCAGTCCCGGCGTCTCGGCGTAGGCCAGGGCGGTCAGCGCCAGCCGGGCCGACGTCGAGCCCGCCGCCGGCAGCCCGGCGAGGTAGGTGTCCAACGCGTGCGCCACGGTCGCGGTGAACGACACCGTCGCCGGATCGACGGGCTCGGTGTCGCGTACCGCGTGCGAGCGCGCGACCAGGCCGGCGACCAGGAAGTTTCCCTGCGCGAGCGTGGCGATGCGCCGGGCCAGCGGCGCGGCGGCGGCCGGGTCGCCGTACGGGTTGGCCGGGCGCCGCGCGCCGAGCAGTTGCAGCGTCGCCTGGGCGTAGTGCACCAGGTCGGACTCCGCGAAGTAGTCCGGCGTGTCCAGGTCGATCAGCTCGGCGTCCTCACCGAAGCAGGCGATCAGGTCGCCCCGGTCGTCGCCGCGGCGGGTGCCGACCACCACCCGGACCCCGTACCGGCCGCAGTCGCGGGCCAGCGGCAGCAGGATGTCGTCGATGACCGCGCGGGCCTGGCCGGGGTCGGCCGCCTCGTCCAGCGCGTCGACGACCAGCGCGAACCGGGCGGGCCGGCGGTCCAGCCGGTCGCGGACCGCCGGTACCAGGTCGGCGGGCGTGCCGGGCAGGTCGACGGCGACCGCGCGGGCGATCTCGGCGGCGACCTCGATGGCGGTCTTGCCCTTGGCGTGCACGGCGCAGGACACCGAAGCGACCGTGGCCCGGACCGCGACGTCCTCGGCGGGCAGCGTCGCGCGGATCTGCCGGTCGGCGGTGGTGACGATCCGGCCGAGGACGGCGGACTTGCCCACCCCGGGCGAGCCGGTGACGATCAGCGGCCGGCCGACCGGTGTCGGGCCGTCGATCCAGTCGACGATGCGCCGCAGCGCGGCGGTGCGACCGCGGAACCGGGCGCCGCCCTCGGTGTCCACCGCCACCCCGCGGGCCCGGGGCAGCCAGTGCCGGCCGGCCTCGCCGTCGGCACGCAGCGTCCAACCCCAGGCGGAGAGGGCGGCGTCGTCGGCGTCCTCGGCCCGCCAGGCCGACAGCGTGCCCAGCTTCATCTCGGGCACCTGTTCGTCGGCGTAGTGCAGCGTCACGGCCTGGCCCTTGCCCCGGCCGTCGATGGTCACCACCACACCGACCACCGCCTGGTACTCCGGGGACCAGAGCGGGCCTCCGCTGAACCCCCGGCCCAGCGGACCGCCGGAACCGCTGTCGATCTGCACCTGGCCCCAGCCGCCGGTATCGGCGACGGTGCCGGTGGCCGAGAGGCCGCCGTGGATCATCTCCGGATAGCCGTACGCCCAGAACGGCCGCCCGAGCAGCGTTCTGGGCTCCAGGCAGCGCAGCCGCGCGGGCGTGACGGTGGGCGGGACCGGCTCGACCAGTTCGAGCAGCACCAGGTCGACCTGCGCGCTGGCCCGCCCGTCGTGCAGGCACTGGCGGACCCGGCGCCGGTCGAGGAAGTGGACCCTGCGCCCGTGCGGGAAGGCGACCTCCAGGTCGCCGTGCAGCATCCCGTCGGCGCCGAAGGCCACATGGTGGCAGGTGAGCACGAGGTTCGTGTCGACCACGATGCCGGTGCCGACCGGGGTGCGCTGGCCCGCCCCCCGGTGCAGGGAGACCGACCACGGATAGTCCTCACACGCTGCGGTCATCGGTCCTCCCGCGGCCTCAACGCCGCGGTCCGGCGCCGTTTCCCGGGGATCGGTCCGGCTGCCAGTGCAGGGTGACCTCGAAGTTCGCCTCCGCGGCCGTCCTGGCCACCACCCAGCTCGCGGTGCCGGTGGCCTTGACGCCGAACTTGACCTCGACGGCGTCCGGAGCGGCGGACTTCACCTGCTCCAGCAGTTCCCGCGCGGCGGCGACGGCGGGTGCGGCGGAATCCCGCACCCAGCCGGCCACGTCGCCGAGACCGGCCGGCTGGAAGCCCTCGGGCGGTTCGATCTCGATCAACGCCACCGTCCGGTCGTCGATCTGGTAGCGCACCACCTCGGACCGCACGCCGTCACCTCCGTGGCGATTCCGCGAAAAGGGCAGGTGAGAGCCATCGGCGCGGCGGAATTGCCGGCGGTCTCTCGCCGATCAGCCATGCTGCCCCTTGCCGTCGACATTTGGCAACGGCCGTATTCGTGATCAGTTGTGACCGCTCCGAACAGGTGTTTCAGGCACACCGTCCAGGCAGGACATCTGAAGATCCGCTCAGCCGTACTGTCGGTTTTCTGCACCCGGATAACCGACCTTGCGCTCATCGGGTGCCGTGGGCAGAATCGGCCGGGGCGCGGGCCGACCCGTTGCCGGGCAACGGGATCACGGCCACCCCCGCCGAGTCTTCGACCATCACCGTGCCGTGGTGAAAGCGCGCACCGCGAAGGAGCATCCGCATGCCGGAAAAGGAACTGACGCTGGTTGACCGGTGCATTCTCATCACGCTGATGATCAAGGCGACACCGTTGCCGCAGACCTACTTCACCAATGTCGCGGGTATCGGGTTGAAGGCGGAGCACCGCCGCCGGCTGGAGTCCGGCGAACTGATCGAGGTGACGAAGGACCCGCGGATCACCCTGGCGCTTACCGACGCGGGCTGGGAGCGGGCCGCCGCCGAACTGCGCGCGGAGCCGCCGAAGGGCGCGGGCACCCCGGGCGGGACGCTCTACGTCCTGCTGGAGTTCGTCGGCCGGCTGATCGACCACACCGGACTCTCCGTCGACGACCTGTTCCGGTTGCAGATCCGCGGCGCCGGCCTCGCGCCGGCGCCGGACGCGCAGCCGGGCGCCGCCGCGCAGCCCGGCGCGGGTTCGCAGCCGAGCCCGCCGGCCGAGCCGCCGGCCGGCGGGCAGGTCGACCCGGCGACCCTGGTGCGGCAGGCGTACCGCGGCCTGGCGACCGCGCCCGGCGACTACATCATGCTGGCCGACCTGCGCTCCGCGCTGGACCGGCTGTCCCGCGCCGAGGTCGACGCCGCGCTGGTCCGGCTCAACCGGGACCGGGACGTGCACCTGGTGCCGGAGTCCAACCAGAAGGTGCTCCGGCCGGAGGAACGGGCCGCCGCGGTGCGCATCGGCAACCAGGACAAGCACCTCATCGCCATCTCGGCATGATCAGCGACGAACAGCGGCGGGCCCTGGCCGCGCTGAGGTTCAACTGGGCACCGACACCGGACGACGTGTGGAAACCCGCCCCGTTCCACGTCGACGGCCTGCACCGCGACGTCGTACGCACGGTGCTGGACAGCTACGCCGAGGCGGACGACGCCGCCGACGTCAGCCCGGTGGGGGTGGCGATCCTGGGCCAGCGCGGCACCGGCAAGACCCACCTGCTCGGCACTGTGCGCCACGAGGTGCACCGCCGGGGCGGATTCTTCTTCCTGGTCGCGCTGCTGGAGGCGCGGGCGTTCTGGCACAGCACCGCGATTTCGATGCTCACCGACTTCGCCCGGCCGATGCCGCAAGGCTCGACCCAACTGCGCACCTTCCTGCGCCGGCTGGCCGACCAGGTCGGCGCGCCCCGGGCGGTCCGCCGGGCCGTCACCGGGGAGACCGAACTCAGCCGCTCCGCGCTGGACGCCTTCGTCGACCTGATCCGCAAGGCCGACCGGCAGGTCGGCACCGAGTGCCAGGACACCGCGCGGGCGCTGGTGCTGTACGCCGCCGACGCCGCCGCCACCCAGGACGTCGGGTACGACTTCCTCTGCTCCAGCGACGAGGAGGAGCCGGGTACCCGGGCCGGATGGGGCCTGCGGCGCAGCCGCCGGGCGCCGCAGGAGGTCGTCCGGGACGCGTCCCGGCTGCTGGCCATGGTCGGCCCGACCGTGATCGCGGTGGACCAGATCGACCTGATGGTCGCCCAGTCGGTGAAGGCGACCAACCAGGAGGTCCGCGGGGAGACCGACTGGCAGACCTCGCTGTTGCTGGAGCAGATCGCCAGCGGCCTGATGGCGCTGCGGGAGACCACCCGGCGGTCGCTGTCGGTGGTCTCCTGCCTGCCGCAGACCTGGCAGAACATCAAGACCCAGGCCACCGACACGGTGCAGGACCGGTTCCGGGAGGCCGTACGGCTCAAGGACATTCCCGCCGTCGAGGTCGGCCGGGAACTGGTCGAGAAGCGGTTCGCGCCGATCTTCGACGAACTCGGCTTCCGGCCGGAGTACCCGACCTGGCCGGTGCACCCCGTCGCGTTCGACGAGGTCGTCGGCTTCACCCCGCGCGAACTGCTGCGCCGGATCGACACGCACGTCCGGGCCTGCCTGGCGGCCGGCGAGGTGCGGGAACTGCGGCACCTGGTGGACGGCGCCGGGCCGGCGCACGGCACGACCACACCGGCCGCCGCGGCGGTGGCGGTGGTCGCGGACCGGACGGACGAGTTCAGCAAGATCGATTCCCGGTACGCCGAGCTGATCGCCTCGGCCGACACCGACTCCGCCACCCGGGCGCAGTCCGAGGACACCCGGGTGCCGATCCTGCTGGAGGCCGGGCTGACCGCCTGGATCGGGCAGCAGGGCGAGGAGCTTGAGGCGTTCAGCCTCGACCCGGTTCCCGCCGGGGGGAAGCCGGCGCTGCACGCCCGGCTGCGGCGCAGCCTGGGGGAGGAGAGCGAGGACGAGGAGCACTGGTCGTTCCGGGCGATCTGCGCGTCGCACCACATCGCCGCGCTCAACCGGATCCGCAACGCCATCACCACCGCCGGGCTCAGCGAGGGGGTCGTGAAGCGGCAGCTGTTCCTGTTGCGCACCCCGCACTGGTCGAGCGGTGCCCGCACCCGCGAGGTGCTGGAGGCGTTCGAGCGGGCCGGCGGCCGGACCCTGCCCTTCCCCGCCGAGGACATCGCCCGGATGGCGGCGCTGGAGCAACTCCTGCGGCAGTACGGCCGGGAGACGCTGCGGCCCTGGTTCGCCGACCGGCGACCCGCGTCGGAGATCGGTTGCCTGCGGGACGCGCTGGGCGGCGGATCCGCGCCGGCCGAGCCCGAGGCCGTCGCGCCGGGACCGGCCGAGGCCGAGGTTGAGGCCGTCGCGCCGGCGCCGGTGCCGGCGGTGACGGTGACGGTGGCGGTGGAGTCCGACCTGGACCCGCCCGGCGTACCCGAACCGACCCGGGTGATCGGCCGGGCGCAGGTCCCGCCGGCGCCGGAACCGGCCCCGGGGTCCGTGCCGGCGTCCGTGCCGGCCTCCGCGGCTGAGCCCGTGCCGGCGCCGGTGCTGCCGGCGCCCGGCGGCGCCCCGGCCCCGGGGGTCGACCCCCGGTCCATGGTGCTCGGCACGGTCGCCGGCGGGCCGGAACCGGTCCGCGTCGACCTGGAGTCGCTGCGCCGGCACACGGTCATCTTCGCCGGCTCCGGATCCGGGAAGACGGTCCTGATCCGCCGGCTGGTCGAGGAGTGCGCGCTGCGGGGCGTCTCGGCGATCGTGCTGGACCCCAACAACGACCTGGCCCGGCTCGGCGAGGCGTGGCCGGCCCCACCGGACGGGTGGGCGCCGGAGGATGCCGGCCGGGCCGCGGCGTACCTGTCCGGCACCGACGTGGTGATCTGGACGCCGGGCCGGCAGGCGGGCCGGCCGCTGACCTTCCAGCCGCTGCCCCGGTTCGCCGACGTCCTCGACGACCCGGACGGGTTCGCCGCGGCGGTGAACGCCGCCGTCGCCACGCTGGCCCCGCACGCCCGGGTGAACGGCGGCACGGACAAGGCGCGGCTGGGCCGGGCCGTGCTGCGCGAGGCGCTGACCCGGTACGCCCGCACCGGCGCGAACGACCTGCGGGAGTTCACCGAGCTGCTGAACGACCTGCCGGACGGGGCGAGCCAGCTCGACAGCGCGCCGAAGCTGGCGGCGGGCATGGCGCAACTGCTCAAGGCCGCCCTCATCGACGACCCGTTGTTCGGCGGCGCGGGCACCCCGGTCGACCCGGGTGAGCTGCTCACCCCGCGGCCGGGCCGGCGTGCCCGGATCTCCGTGATCAGCTTCGTCGGGCTGACCGAGGAGCACCAGCGGCAGAACTTCGTCAACCAGTTGCAGCTGGCCCTGTTCACCTGGATCAAGCGGCACCCGGCCAACGACCGGCCCCTGGGCGGGCTGTTCGTGATGGACGAGGCGCAGACCCTGGCCCCGTCCGCCACCATGACCGCCTGTACGCAGAGCACCCTTGCGCTGACCTCGCAGGCGCGCAAGTACGGGCTCGGGCTGGTCTTCGCCACCCAGGCGCCGAAGGGGTTGCACAACCAGATCCCGGGCAACGCGGCCACCCAGTTCTACGGGCTGCTGACCGTGCCGGTGCAGATCGAGGCGGCGCGCGACGTGGCCAGGGCGAAGGGCACCGACGTCCCGGACGTCGGCAAGATGCGCTCCGGCCAGTTCTACGCCGCGGTCGAGGGCGCGCGGTTCGTGAAGATGCAGGCACCGATGTGCCTGAGCCACCACCCGCGCAGCGCCATGACCCCCGAGGAGGTCGTGACCCGCGCGGTCGCGCCGGCGCCCTGACCCGGCGTCCCCAACCGGCGTCCCGACCGGGCGCTCAGACCAGCAGTCGCGCCCGGATGGCCGCGATGTCCGCGTCGGTCAGCATCAGACCCTGGTGCAGGTACGCGTCGAAGCTGCCGTAGATGTGGTACATCTCGGCGAACGCGGCCCGCAGCCAGGACACCTCCACCGCGTCCGGCCGACCCAGGTACGTGTTGCTGGCCAGGAAGTCGGCCTCGACGGTGGACATCGGCACGCCCAGCAGCGTCAGCAGCACCGCGGTTGCCCAGCCGGTGCGGTCCTTGCCGGCCGTGCAGTGGTACACGACCCCGCCGGAGGTGTTCCGGGCGATCGCGAGCAGGGTGTCGTGGAAGGCGTAGTCCGCGCCGATGAAGTTGACCATGAACGGGTAGCCGATCGACTGGCCCAGGTCGGACGAGCCGGACAGCAGCCCGGCCGCGATCGCCAGCGCCAGGGTCATCAGCGCGTCGTCGTGGAAACGGATCCCGTGGCTCACCGAGGCCACGTCCGCGACCTGGTACGTGATGCCGGCCGGTACCCGGTCCGGCTCGTCGCGGCGTTCGGCCACGTTGCGCAGGTCCACGTCGCGGTTGATGCCGTGTGCCAGCACCACCTGCCACTCGTCGGCGGTGAGGTTGCTGAGCTTGTTCGACCGGAAGACCACGCCGGTGCGTACCGTGTGCCCGTCGGTCGTGGCGTACCCGCCGACGTCCCGGAAGTTCGTGGCGTTGGCCAGGCCGAGCGACCGTTCCCAGGTCGCGGCGGTCATCGCCGCGGTGGCGGGCGGCGCAACGGTGAGCGTCGTCGTGGCCGGCGCCGCGGCGGCGGGCGTCGCGACGGCGGCCAGCGCCGCCGTCGCGAGGGTCAGGGCGGTGACCCTGCGGATGATCGACATGGGGTCGTACTCCATTCGGGCTGGATGGGCTCGCGGCCCATCCAGCCCGACCAGAGTGACTTTTGTCTATCGAAAGAGCCACCGCGGGATGGCCGACCCGTGTCGGGTCACACCGCCGCGATCGTGCGCGTCTTGGCGGTCACCGTCAGGGTTCTGGTGCGCTGACCGGAGGAGTTGCGCACGGTGAGCGTGTAGGTGTGCTTCTGGACCTCGCCGTCCCCGCCCGAGCAGGGGAAGTTGATGGTGTCGCTGCCGCTGGGCGGGTAGTCCTCGGCGTACACCCCGGGACCGTCGATGGAGAGCGCGACCGAGTCGACGTTCCCGGTCTTCCACTCCAGCGTGACCGGCGTGCCGGCGATCGGGTTGAGGTTGGTGCCGGCCGGGCAGGACGGCGACTTGGCGACCCGGAAGTACGTGATGGTCGGCCCGGAGGCGGACTGGCCCCCGCTGTTGCCGGTGGAACCGCCGCCGGTCGAGCCGTTGCCGGTCGTGCCGCCGTCGGTCTTGCCGGCCGGGGTGGCCTCGCCGGTCGGGTCCGTGCCGGCGGCGGCCGAGGCGGTCGCGGTCGGGTCCTGGGTCACCCGCGTGGTCGCGGTGACCTCGGTGGAGTCGCTGGGGGTGGAGGTGCAGCCGGCCGCGGCGAGCGCGGCGGCCAGGACGAGGACCGTGGATCGGATGAGGGGACGACCGGGCATGACCACTCCTAGGCTGCCCGGCCGGGCACGTCCCGGCGGGCTGGCAGATACGGTAGAGGCGACCGGCAACGCGGAGCGGGTCACGCCCCCGCGAACACCGTCTTGAAGGCGTAGTCGGTGAGTCGGACCGGGGTGGCCAGGGTGCTGCCGTTCGACTCGACCATGGTGATGGCCTGGCCCGAGGTGAGCGACCTGGTGCCGCTGGTGGTGTAGGCGCTGATCTCGTCGAAGTAGACGGTGCCGAACCGGGCCAGCGGATGCACCGGCAGGTTGAGGTCCCCCCGGGTGACGCCCGCGTTCACCGTGACGGCGGGCGGGAACCCGGTGTCGACCGAGAAGTTCATCGTCTGCCCCCTGGTCTCGTTGGCCAGGAAGTAGTGCGCCGTACCGGCCGCGTTGGTGTCCAGGCAGAGCGATCCGCTGATCACCTCGCCCGGGCCGACCGGCAGGTTGATCTGCCCGACCCCCTGTGCCCAGAGTTGGCTGGTGACGGTCTGCGCCGAGTCGACGGTCATCTCCACGTGGACGTCGAGGAAGCCCAGGCCGACGAAGGTGTGGAAGTGGTTGACGCCGAACGGGCTGGTCACGAAGCGCAGGTTCGGCACCGTCCAGGTGACGAACAGGACGGTGAACGGCGCCGCCACGCTGGTCAGCTCGTAGCCGCAGGACTCGATGGGCGCCGGGCCGAGGGCGCTTGCCGCGCGGACGTCCCGGTCCGCCGTACCCGGGTCGAACTCGGCCGCGAGGTGCTCGAAGCCGCGGTAGCGGCGCGCCTGCCGTTCCCACAGTGCGGCCACCCCCGGCCGGGTCCGCGGGTCGGGCCGCAGCGGCAGGCCGTGCCGCCGCAGGTCGTCCTCGGCGGCGTCGAAGGGGTCGAAGTTTCTGGGCGGGGGCGGACAGCGCCGCACCCGCGCCTTCCCGTGAGTTTCCTGTCCGGTCATGGTGTCACCAGCTTCAGTGCCCGCTCGGGTGGAAGTTCCTGCCAGGCAAAGGTGCACCCGAACGGCCGCGCGCACAGCCGTGAAGCCGACAGCGCGGCGCAAAGCCGGGGGCCGTACGCGCCGGTCCGGCCGCGGGTGGCGGGCCGGACCGGCGGGTACGGGTGGGTCAGCGGCCCTGTAGCGCGCGGACGTTGTCGCCGAAGGTCCAGCCCTTCGACCCGTCCCAGTTGATCGACCAGGTCATCAGCCCCTTCAGGCCGCCCTGGTAGGTGTTCCACGCCTGGGCCACCGACGCCGGTGCCAGGTAGCCGCCGCCGGCTCCGGACTGCGCGGGCAGGCCGGGGACCTGCCGGTCGTACGGGACCCGGATGGTGATGCCCTGCACCGTGAGACCGCTGTTCAGGCAGTTGGTCTGCACGGTGAAGCCCTGCACCGTGCCGGCCGGGTAGGAGTCGCCGGAGCAGCCGTACATGCTGCCGTTGTAGTACTGCATGTTGAGCCACCAGAGCCGGCCGTTGTCGACGTACCGCTTGATGATCGGCAGGTACGCGCCCCAGATGGAGCCGTAGGTGACGCTGCCGCCGGTGACGTACGCGGTCTCGGGCGCCATCGTCAGGCCGAACGTGGAGGGCATCTGGGCGAGCACCCCGTCGATGATCCGCACCAGGTTGGCCTGTGAGGTGGACAGCTGGTTGATGTTGCCGCTGCCGGTGAGGCCCGTCTCGATGTCGATGTCGATGCCGTCGAAGTTGTAGCGCTTGAGGATCGGCACGACGGTGGCCACGAACCGGTCGGCGACCGCGGCCGAGCCGAGGTCGATGCCCGCGGTCGCGCCGCCGATCGACAGCAGGATGGTCAGCCCGGCCGCCTTGGCCTGGCACATCTCGGCCGGTGTCGGGACCCGGACCCCGGCGTCCATGCCGTTCTCCCAGAGGACCGTGCCGTCGGAGCGGATCACCGGGAACGCCGCGGTGACCACGTTGTAGCCGTGCTGCCGGATCCGGGAGTCGGTGATCGGTATCCAGCCCAGCCCGGGGTGTACGCCGTTGGCGGCGCCGTCCCAGTTCTCCCAGTAGCCCTGCAGCACCTTGCCGCCGGGGCGGGACCGGACCGCGCAGGTGTCCCCGCCGGGTGGCGGGCTCGACGTGGCCGTCGGCGACGGCGTGGCGGTCGGCGTCGGAGAGGCGGTCGGCGTCGGGGAGGGCGTCGGTGACGGGGTGGGCGTCGGGGAGGCGGTGGGCGGCGGGGTGCCGTCGCAGGCGCCCAGGTCCTTCCAGAGCGCCGGGGTGGCCGCCGGGTTCCAGCCGGCTCCGGGCGGCGGGGTGTGCGTGATCAGTGCCTCGTACAGGTGGCCGGCGTAGCTCACCCGGCCGCCGGCCGGATAGTTGACCCCCTCGGCCCAGGCCGGGGCGGAGCAGGCCACCAGGGGGACGCCCGCCGCGGCCAGGTCGGCCGGCCGGGGTGCGCCGGCGCCGGTGACCCGCGGCGGGGCCGCGGTGACGGCGGCCAGCGCGGCCGCGGCCAGCAGGGCGGTCAGCACGGGACGAAGTCGCATCGCGTACCTCCTCATCGAATAGGCGGGAGGCTATCAGTTAACTTTGTTAAATGTAAGGGTGGCCGCGCTGTCCGACCCCGTCCCGATCGGCGTTTCCGCGCCACGGGTCGGTGGGTACCAGGTGATCAACGGATCGCCACGACAACCGAAGGGGTAATCGACAATGGTCAGTACCCGTGTCACCGGAAGCACCCACGACCGGGCAGGGGGTCTGCGATGAGCGCGCCGGCCGGTGGACCGGCGACCGTCGAGGACTGCCTGCGGGTCGGTGCCGGCTTCTCGCAGGGCGACCGGAACTGGATCGTCGAGCAGTTCGGCACCCTGGACGCCCGGCTGGCCACCTTCCCGGTGGACGGCACGGAGCTGGAGGTCTCGGTCAAGGACCGCGCGGCCAAGGGGCAGAAGGTGACCCTGGAGTGCTGGATCGCCGGCCGCCCGAAGATCGTGACAACCTCGTCCGAGGACGACCTGCGGGCGGCGTTGAACGACTGCCGGGACGACCTGCGCCGGCGGCTCAACGACGCCAAGACCCGGCAGGAGCCCCGGCACAACCGGCGGCTGCGCGACCCCGGCCGCTCGGACGCGACCGGCGTCGACGAGGGCGACCTGCTCACCGACGACAACCCGGCGGGATCGGCGGAGGTCGCCACCCGCGGCGACTGAGCCGACCAACGACTGAGCCGACCAACGGCCGGGCCGGCCGGCCCGGCGGTCACGCCGGGCCGGCCGGGCCCCGGTCAGCAGGAGCCGTTGTCCACCCAGACGTCCTGGGCGTTGTTGCCGGGCACGTCACCCTGGGTCCACCAGCGCGCGGTCCAGCGGTGTCCCTGGTACGACACGACCGCTCCGCCCGAGTACGCGGTGCCGGCCGACCAGGCCGGTGCCGTGCAACTGCCCGACGGCGGCGGGGTGGTCGACCCGGAGCAGCCGCCCTGGTCCACCCAGACCTGCGCCGAGCCGGGGGTCTCGCCCTGGGTCCACCACTGCGCCTTCCAGGTGTGCCCGGCGTAGGACACGAGCTGTCCACCGGTGTAGGCGGTGCCGGCCGACCAGGCCGGGGCGCTGCACGTGCCCGGCGGGGTGCTGGTCGGCGGGGTGGTGGTCGGCGGCGTGCCGGTGGGCGGGGTCGCGCCGGCGAACCGGGCGGTGTACTTGGTGAACTCCCACGCCGACTGCGGCACGCTGCTGCACGTGCCCGATGTGGTGCTCTGGTTCGGGTCGGGACACTGCCGGTCGCGGTTGACCGACCAGTAGGTGTAGCGGGCCAGGTGGTGCCCGGTGGCATAGTCGAGCACGGTCTGGAAGTCGGCCTGCCGGAAGTACTCCCCGACGTCGCTGCGGCCGTTCATCATCGACACGCCCTCCCGGCCGTAGGCCGTGGCGCTGTCCCAGCCGAAGGTGTTCATCAGCAGGCCGTGGAACGCCTCCAGGGCGGCCACCTGGCTGCTTCCACCGGAGAAGCCGCCGTCGAAGGGCATGATCGAGTAGTTGTTCGGGGTGAACCCGAGGCTCTTCGCGTCGTTCAGCATCTGCTGGCCGAACCATCCGGTCCCGGCCGCGGTGCCGGCGGTGGTGACCGAGACGTACAGGCCGGGGTTGTTGCGCTGGAGGATCTGCGCCGCGCCGAGTTCGTTGTGGACGGCGGTGGCGTTCTCGTACTCGGGTTCCTCCAGGTCGAAGTCGATGGCCTTGAGGGCGTACTTCGTGACGACCTGTTGGTACGCGGCGGCCGTGGCGGCCGGCGTACCGCAGGTCTGGCCCAGCTTGGTGCCGCCGTAGCCGCCGATGGAGACGCTGACGTCGCCGCCCGCGGCGCGGATCCGGCTGATCAGCGCCGCGGCCTCGGTGTCCGAGCCGACCGGCCGGGTGCCGTCCCAGGTGGGTGAGCAGCCGCCGCCGTTCGGGGCCAGGATGAACGCGAGCTGGAACGCCTTCTGCCCGGTCGCGTTCATCACGGCGACCGCGTCCGGCGGGCTGTTGTCGAACGGCATCAGGTACGGCGCCGAGGCGTACCAGTTGCTGCCGAGCGTGGCGGCTCCGGCCGGCGGTGCGGTGAGCAGTACGCCCGCGGCGGCGGCGCCGAGGGCGAGAGTGGCGGCGATGGCGAGTGGTGCGCGGGCTGGTGGCTGCATGGGGACCTCCTGGCGCCACAGTTAACTTTGTTAACTGTTAGGGCGACAATGTACATGCCCATCGATGCCCGGACAAGTGGCCCCGCGCCGCCCGCCCGGGTCCGGTCCGCCCGCGCCCGGACCCACCGGAAGACGCGACGGGCGGCGACGGCTCGTGCCGTCGCCGCCCGTCGTCGGGTGGTACGCGTCAGGACAGCGTGCCCACGTAGTCCGGGTTCGCCTCCAGCCACGCGTCGATCGCGGTGGCCTCGTCGCCCTTGTGCTGGTTGAACACCTGGTCCTCCAGCGAGGCGAGCTGGTCACCGTCCATCTTGAACTTCTTGAGCATCGCGGTGACCTCGGGGAAGTCCGTGTCGAACCCCTTGCGGGTCAGCATGTCGATGTGCTCCGCGGTACCCAGCGTCTCCTTCGGGTCCTTCAGGTCCTTCAGGTCGTACTTCGCGTACGCCCAGTGCGGGTGCCACAGCGTCACCACGATCGGCTTCTGGTCCTTGATGGCACCGTCCAGCGCCGCCAGCATGGCCGGGGTGGACGAGGTCTTGAGCCGCATCGAGTCCTTCAGGCCGTACTCCGGCAGGACCTTCTCCTGGGTGGCCTTGGTGAGCCCGGCGCCGGGCTCGATGCCCACCATCTGGCCGCCGAACTCGTCGGCCTTGCCGGCCAGGTCCGCCAGCGAGTCGACACCCTGGACGTACTCCGGCACCGCGATGCTCAGGCTCGCGTCGTCGTACCAGGAACCGAGGTTGTCCAGCTTGTCGCCGTACCGGTCCATGTAGGAGGCGTGGGTCTGCGGCAGCCAGCCGTCCAGGAACAGGTCCAGGTCGCCGTTGGCGAGGCCACCGAAGACGAGGCCGGCCTCCAGGTTCTTGAGTTCGACCTGGTAGCCCTCGTCCTCCAGAATCTTCTTCCACAGGTTGGACGCGGCGATCGCCTCGTCCCAGGCCATGTAGCCGATGGTGATCTTCTTCGGTTCGCCCTCGGATCCGGTCTCGGAGTTGTCGCCGCAGGCGGCGGCACCGAGCGCGAGCGCGGCGGTGAGCGCCACGGCCAGGCCGCGGGTGAGGGGCTTCAACATGCGTATTTCCTTCCTATTGGGTAACAGCCGGCGAAAACATGCCGAAATGCCGAGCAGTTGGCATGGCAGGGCACCGGCGCGAATCTCGCTCCCTGCTGGATGTGGGGGGCGACCGGCCCGCTCGGCCGGTCGCCCCGGGCCGTCACCCGGCCCGTTGGGCCCGTGCGGCGGGGAACCGGCCGCCGATCGAATCGGTGAGCCGGTCGAGCACGATGGCCAACACCACCACGGCGATGCCGCCCTCGAAGCCGCTGCCCACCTCGACCTGGGCCAGGGCGAACATGATCACATCGCCCAGTCCGCCGGCCCCGACCATGCCCGCGATGACCACCATGGACAGCGCCAGCATGATGACCTGGTTGACGCCCGTCATGATCGTCGGTAGCGCCAGCGGCAGCTTGGTGCGCAACAGGATCTTCCACGGCGAGGCGCCGAACGCCTCACCGGCCTGCACGATCTCGGGGTCGACGTGCCGCAGGCCCAACTCGGTGAGCCGGACCCCGGGCGGCATGCTGAAGACCAGGGTGGCCAGCACGCCGGGGACGGTGCCGATGCCGAAGAAGAAGATGGCCGGGATCAGGTAGACGAACGCCGGCAACGTCTGCATCAGGTCCAGCACCGGGCGGGCCGCCGCCGAGGCCCGCCGGTTCTCCGCGATGAAGATGCCCAGCGGCACGGCGAACAGCAGCGACAACGTGCTGGCGACGAGCACCTGGGCCAGCGTGTTCATCGTCTGTTCCCAGTACGGCATCCCGGCCACCAGCCCCAGGCCGACCAGCGCGCCGAGCCCGAACTTCCAGCTGCGCAGCCAGGTGCCCAGGCCGGCGATGACCAGTACGACCACCACGGCCGGGATGCTGGTGAGCAGGTCCGTCAGCGGCCGGACCAACGCCTCGACCAGGGACGCGATCGCGTCGAAGAGCGGGCCGAGAGCGCCGGTGGCCCAGTCGACGACCTTCTCCAGCCAGTCGCCGAGCGGTACCCGGGGGAAAATGCCGTCCAGCGGCGATGCCATCGCACTCATGCCGGTTCTCCCTCCATCCGCGTCCCGTCGCCGCCCGGGGACTGTGCCGCTTCGACCGGCGGTACGTCGTCCTCGACGGCCCTGGTCGGTGCCGGAACGGTCCGCACCGGGTCGGCGGTCCCGTCCGTTCCGTCCGCGGTTCCGTCCGCGGTCCCGTCCGTTCCGTCCGCGGTCCCGTCCGTCGCCGGCGGGTCGTCGGTGCCGACGTTGCCCAGGGCGCTGAGCAGCGTGATCCGCGGGATCACCCCGGTCAGCCGCTCCCGCTCGTCGAGCACGGCCACCGGATGCACGCTCTCGGCGCAGCAGTTGAACAGGTCGGTCACCGGGGTGGACTCGGCCACGCTGCGGACGTCGTCGGTCGAGACGTACCCGTCGAGGGTGTCGCTGCCGGCCCGCAGCGCCCGGCTGACCTCGTCCTCGGTCACCGTGCCGAGGAAGCGCTTCTGCGTGCCCGTGACGTACACGACCGAGGTCTGCGACTCGCGCAGCCGCCGGGCGGCGAGCCGCGGGCCGGCGCTCACGTCGATGACGCTCTGCGGGCGTTCCATCACGGACGACGCGGTGAGGATCCGGGTCCGGTCGACGTCCGCCACGAACTGCGCCACGTAGTCGTTGGCGGGGTCGGTGAGGATCTCCTCGGCCGAACCGATCTGGACGATCCGGCCGTCCCGCATGACCGCGATCCGGTCGCCCAGCCGCATGGCCTCGTTGAGGTCGTGGGTGATGAAGACGATGGTCTTGCCCAGTTCGGACTGGAGCTCCAGCAACTGGTCCTGCACCTCGCGCCGGATCAGCGGATCCAGCGCCGAGAACGCCTCATCCATCAGCATGATGTCGGTGCCGGCGGCCAGCGCCCGGGCCAGGCCCACGCGCTGCTTCATCCCGCCGGACAACTCCCGCGGCAGGCTGTTCGCCCACTGCTCCAACCCCACCATGCGGAGGGACTCCATGGCCTTGTCCCGGCGTTCCGCCCGGGACAGGCCGG
Organism: Plantactinospora sp. KBS50; assembly: GCF_002285795.1. GTDB lineage: Bacteria > Actinomycetota > Actinomycetes > Mycobacteriales > Micromonosporaceae > KBS50. The sequence continues at coordinate 5,024,396 of NZ_CP022961.1, read as the reverse complement.
CGACCTCCAGCGCGTAGCTGGCGTTCTCCAGCACCGTCCGGTGCGGCATCAGCGCGAAGTGTTGGAAGACCATGCTGAGCTTTTCGCGCCGCAACTGGCGCAGGTCCCGGGGCTTGAGCCGGGTCAGATCCACCCCGTCGATCTCGACGGCGCCGTGGGTCGGCTTGATCAGGCCGTTCAGCATCCGCAACAGGGTCGACTTGCCCGATCCCGAGAGCCCCATCACGACGAAGATCTCGCCGGGTCTGACCTCGAAGTTGGCGTCGATCACCGCCGCCGTGCCGGGAAGTCCGGCCATCGCCTCGTCCCGGGGGGCGCCGTCGGCGAGCCGTCGTACGGCCTCGTCACCCCGGCTACCGAATATTTTGTAAAGCGATTTCACTGCGAGGACAGGCACGGTCTCCCTTCCGCGTACATCGATGGGAAATGCGTCGTCGATGTCCGTCTTGTCGTGTCGTCGGGTGCAATCAACGGTTCCGACCCGCCGGCGGGCGGCGCAGGCCGGCTGAAAACCTTAGCCACTATTCGCGCGTACGGCCATCTGGCCTGGAGCGATGAGCGGGCCGAGTGTGGACCATCCCACAATTCGGCCGGCCTGGGAACCCTGTCGTCAGCAAAAGTTGCCAATGGAAACGATACGGCCGCCCGGCCTTCCCGGCCAGTTACCGGCCGTCGGCAGCGCTCACCACGCTGCTGCCTGAGGTGGCCAGCGCGGGTCGCAGCAGGGCCGGTACCCCCGGCAGCGCGGTGGCCGTGAAGGCCGCGGCCCGCACCGCGAGCCGCCACCGGGTGTCCGGCACGAGCCAGTGCGCGGTACGCCGGCCGGCCCGCTGCTTCGCCAGGACGAACGGCCGCATCCGCCGCTCGTACCGGGTCAGCGCCGCGTCCACGCCGCCGCCCCGGCGCAACTCCTCGGCCAGCACGTACGCGCCACCCATCGCCATCGCGGCCCCCTGGCCGGCCATCAGCGAGACGGCCTGGCAGGCGTCGCCGACAATCGTCACCGGCCCGCGGGTCCAGCCCGTCATGGCGATCTGCGCGACCTGGTCGTAGTACAGGTCCGGCGCCGGCGGGCAGTGCTCCAGCCCGCGGCGGGCCAGGTCACCCAGGTCCGCGTAGTGGGCGCGCAACGCCGCCCGCGGATCCTCCGGCAGCGCCGGGTCCGGCGCGCGGTGCACCAGCCAGGCGGCCAACCGCCGGTCGTCGATCGGGTAGAACCCGAACTGGCGGTCCGGCGCGACGACCGCGAGGAAGCGCGGCCCGATCCGGTCCCGCAGATCCGGGTCGGTGAACACGTACGACGCGGTGTGGTAACCGAGATAGCGCAGGTACGGCGCCTCCGGGCCGAAGGCGAGCCGCCGTACCCGGGAATGGATCCCGTCCGCGCCGATGAGCAGGTCGGCCCGTTCCACCGTGCCGTCGCTGAGCGTGACCTCGACGCCCGCCGCGCCGTCCCGGCCTGCGTCGGCACCGCCGTCCCGGCCTGCGTCGGCACCGCCGTCCCGGCCTGCGTCGGCACCGCCGTCCCGGTCCGGGCCGGCGCTGCCGTCGCCGTACGGCCGGACCGCGTCGACGGTGGTGCGGTAGCGGATCGGTATGCGGCCGGCGATCGACTCGTGCAGCATCCGTTCGAGGTCGCCGCGCATGAGCGTGGCGATGCGGCCCCTGAACGCCGTGTCGAAGGCGCGGTAGTGCAGCCGGCCCCGACCGTGTCCGGCCGGGTCGACGTACTCGATCGCCTCGGCGCTGGTCTGGGCGCGGCGTAGCCGCGGCACCAGGCCCATCCGCTCGGCGACGTCGAAGCCGGAGCCGAAGAAGTCGATCAGGTAGCCCTCGTCCCGCGGCCCGGCGGCCCGCTCCACGAGGCTGACCTCCCAGCTGTCCCGATCCAGCCACCAGGCCGTGGTCAATCCGGCGATGCCGGCGCCGCAGATGATCGCGCGCATGTGCTCGTTCTCCCTTCCGTCTGGTTCCTTCCGTTCCGTCCTTGGCTGTGCTGTCCCCGGATGTCCGGTCCGGGCTGGTTCCGGCCGCCGCGGTCACCCGGGGAGCGGGGTGACGATCCGGCGCAGGATCCCGGCGAGGGCGGTGGGGTCGATCGCCACGCCGACGGCCCGGTAGAGCAGCAGGCCGTCCATCGCCGCCGCCAGCACGGTGGCGGCGGCCGGCGCGTCCGGGCCGTGGCCGCAGCGCTCCAGCCAGCCGGCCACGACGGCCCGGAACTCCTCGATGGTCAGGTCGATCCGCTCGCCCAGCCGCTCGTCCCGGGTGGCGGCCAGGAAGATCTCGCTGGGCAGCCGCAGCGCCGCGGGGTCACCCGCGTATCCGGTCAGGCTGCCGACCAGCCAGTCCAGCCCGCTCGACAGGTCGTTGGCAGTGCCCAGCCCCGCCGCGACCTCGTCGACAACCCGGCGCAGCACCGGCGCGCAGGCCTCGATGAGCAGGTCGGTCAGGGACCGGAAGTGGTAGTGCACCGCGCCGACCGGGACGCCCGCCCGCTCGGCCACCAACCGGGTGGTGACCCTGCCCCAGCCGACCTCCGCCACCAGCCCCACCGCGGCCGCGCACAACGCGTCGCGGGTGCGCTGGCCACGGGTGGCCGCGGTCTCCGCCATGACTCCTCCGACAGATTTGGGCAAACGCCTTGGACGAATGACCAAATTCTAGCGCGGCGCCGGCCGGCGTCCGGAACACGGTCCGGTAAAGGGCCGCTGAGCTGGGGCTGGGCGGTCACCGTGAGGTTCCTGACAATCGCCTTCCAGTCCTCGGCGTTCCGGCGGATACGGGCAAATCTGGAGTGATGCCCCCTCGCTCGACGCTGTCCCGCGCAGCCACCGTGCTGCTGGCCGGCGTACTCGCCGGTGTCGTCCTGGCCGCCGTGGCCCTGCCGGCGAACGCGCTGCTCGGCGTCGCCCTGAAGGTCGCCAGCGACAGCTTCTCCGACCTGCCCGCCAACCTGCGGACGCCACCCACCGCCCAGCGCAGCTACGTGTACGCGAACGACGGCAAGACGCTGATCACGAGCTTCTACGACGTCAACCGGCGGGACGTCTCGCTCGACGAGATCGCTCCGGTGATGCGCCAGGCCATCGTGGCGGCCGAGGACACCCGCTTCTACCAGCACAACGGCGTGGACCCGCGCGGGCTGCTGCGGGCCTTCGTGGCCAACGGCAAGGGCGGCGAGGTGCGGCAGGGTGGATCCACCCTGACCATGCAGTACGTCCGGAACGTCCTGAAGACGGACCCGTCGCTCAGCGCCGCCGAGCGCGCCGCCGCCACCGAGGACACCGTCGGACGCAAGCTCCAGGAGATCCGGTACGCCGTGGCGCTGGAGAAGAAGCTGTCCAAGAACGAGATCCTCGACCGCTACCTCAACATCGCCTACTTCGGCTCCGGGGCGTACGGCATCGCGGCCGCCAGCGAGCGGTACTTCAGCAAGCCGCCGGCGGAGCTGACCCTCGACGAGGCCGCGCTGCTGGCCGGACTGGTGCAGTCGCCCGACGCGTACAGCCCGATCAGCGGCGACCGGGACGAGGCCCTGGACCGCCGGGCGTACGTGCTGGACGCCATGGTCGGGATGGGGAACATCACCGCGGCCCAGGCGGCCCAGGCCGAGGCGGAGCCGCTCGCCCTGGAACCCAGCGACCAGCCCAACGGCTGCACCGGTACCCCCGCCGGCCACGACGACTGGGGGTTCTTCTGCGACTACCTGCGGGCCTGGTGGCTGGACCAGCCGGCCTTCGGCGCCACCCGCGCCGAGCGGGAGGCGGCGCTCAACCGCGGTGGCTACACGGTGGTCACCACGCTGGATCCGGAGATCCAGGCCACCGCCCAGCATGAGGCGCTGTCCGTGTACGGCTACGACAACCCGCGGGCGGTGCCGATGGCCGTGGTGCAGCCGGGCACCGGGCGGGTGCTGGCGATGGCGGTGAACCGGCACTACAGCCTGGCCGAGAACCCCAGCGGCCAGGAAAACTACCCGAACACCGTCAACCAGTTGATCGCCGGCGGCGGGACCATCGACGGCTACCAGGCCGGCTCGACGTTCAAGCTGTTCACCATGCTGGCCGCCCTGGAGGCCGGACAGCCGCTGGAGACCGGCTTCGACGCGCCCAGCCGGCTGCCGACCGGGTACCCCGACAGCGGTCCGGACAACTGCGACGGCTCGTGGTGCCCCGCCAACGCGAACCCATCCTGGATGGATGGCTATCGCACCATGTGGACCGGCTTCGGCCGTTCGGTCAACACGTACTTCGTCTGGCTGGAGCAGCGGGTCGGCGCCGACAAGGCGGTCGAACTGGCCCAGCGGCTGGGCATCACCTTCCGGGCCGACGCCGACGCCGACCGGGCCAGGAACGAGGCCGCGGGCTGGGGCGCCTTCACCCTGGGGGTCGCGGCGACCACCCCGCTGGACCTGGCCGGCGCGTACGCGACGGTGGCCGCCGAGGGTACGTACTGCACGCCGTTGCCGGTAACCTCGGTGACCGGGCCGGACGGGGCCAAACTGGACGTCGGGCAGCCAGACTGCAAGCGCGTGCTCGACGCCGACGTGGCCCGCGCCGCCACCGACGCCGCCCGCTGCCCGGTGGGCCAGCAGTCGGCCTACGGCCGCTGCGACGGCGGTACGGCCGCCCAGGTGGACGGCATCATGGACGGCCGGCCGGTGGGCGGCAAGACCGGTAGTTCCGAGGAGAACGCCACCGAGACGTTCGTGGCGTTCACCCCGCAGATCGCCGCCGCCGGCATCGCGGCCAACCCGGACGACCCGGCCGATCATGTCGGCTCGGCCGTGCAGCAGAAGGTGATCGAGGCGGTGGCCCGGACCATGGCCGCGGCGCTGGAGGGCCAACCGGTCGAGGACTTCACGGCGCCGAGCCGGGAGATGGCGTTCGGCGCCGACGGCCCGGACCGGTTGCCGCGTTCCGGCGGCCCGGGGTCCGGCCCGGGACCTGCCACCGACCCCGTCCCGGGAACCGGCGCCGACCGCTGGTCCACCGGCCGGCGCGGCTGATCGCCGCTGCGCCGCTGCGTCCCTGCACCGCCGCGGTGGTGCGTCCCTGTGTCCCTGTCCCTGTGTCCCTGTGTCCCTAAGTTGCTGTGTCGCTTCGGTGGTGTGTCGCTGCACCTTGCGGCGACCGGCCCGACGTGGACGTGGGTTGAGCTGTCCCTTGACGTCGAAGCCGTGGGGGATGGCCGGCTGAGAGCAGGGCTGCGGCCTGGCTGGTTGTGCCGGGGCCTTACTCGTGAGCTGCGGGCTGGCTGGTTGTGCTGCGGCCTTGGCTGGTTGTGCTGCGGCCTTGGCTGGTTGTGCTGCGGGCTTGGCTGGTTGTGCTGCGGGCTGGGTTGGTTGTGCCGCGGCCTTGCTCCCGAGCTGCGGGCTGGGCTGATCGGGTGGCCGGGCGGACCAGTCGAGCCGCGCAGCAGAGCCGGCACGGGCGAAAACTGCCGGCTCAGCGGCGAAGATGGTATCGGTTGCGTCGGGGCCGCTGATCCGGGTCGATCCACGCGGGCGGAAGGAATTCGGGATGCCCGTCGGCGGCCAGCCGGACTTGCCATTCACCGATGTGAATCACTCGGTGGTGGTATCGACAGAGTAGGCACGCATTGGCCAGGGCGGTTTCGCCGCCGTCGGCCCAGTGGACGATGTGGTGGCCGTCGGTCCACCGGGGCGGGCGGTCGCAGCCGGGGAAGGTGCAGCCGCCGTCACGCAGGACGAGGGCGCGGCGCAGGGGTCCGGTGAAGAGTCGGCGCTGTCGGCCGACGTCGAGGACCTGGCCCTGGCCGCCGAGGACGGCAGGCAGGATCGCGGCGTCGCAGGCCAGCCTGCGTACCGTCTCGGGGGTGAGCCGTAGCCCGTTGTCCAGCCTGCCCGGACCGAGCCGGCTCGCCAGGGGCGTCGGAGGCCGCTGGGCGACCACGACGGCGGCCGTCGCCCGTGGCGCGCTGATCCTGGTGCCCAGCCGTGGCCCGAGCCTTTCGCGGGCCGCCTGGGCCGCTTGGGGCGCTTGGGGCGCTTGGGCCGCTTGGGGCGCCTGGGCCATCTGGGCCGCCTGGGGCGCCTGGGCCATCTGGGCCGCCTGGGGCGCCTGGGCCATCTGGGGCGCCTGGGGTCATGGCGGCCGGCCGCCCGGTCGGGAACTGGACATGCCGCTCAGCGCGGGCACCAGAGGAGGGCGGGTTGCTGTTTCCGTGCGAGGGCGCCGGGCCGCAGGCTTCTACTGTGGCCGGTGCGCTGACTCTCGACGGGGCTGACGGATGGCTCGCCCCGCCGTTGGCCGACGGGTGGTTCGTACTGCATCTGCCCGGCGGGTGGTTCGTTGCCGGTGTGGCCGGCGGGCGGGTCGTAGCGGATGTGCCCGGCGGGTGGGTCGTTGCCGGTGCTGCCCGCTCGCGGCTCGTGCCGCGCGGCACCGGCGCCCGGCTCGCTTCGGAGGCGGCTGGCGGGTCGCTCGCTGCTGGTGCGGCGGGAGGGCGGCTTGTTCCGCATCTGGCCGGTGTCCGGCTGGTCGCCGGTGCGGAGGGCGGGCGACCCGGCCGGTCGGCGAAGGATGGCGCGTCGGTCCTGGCCTGCTGCGTCCTGAGCGGGTCCTTCCCGAGCGGGTCGTCCCTGAGCAGGTCGTGCCTGAGCGGGTCCTTCCCAGGCAGGTCGTGCCTGAGCGGGTCGTCCCCGAGGGTGGGGTGCCCGGTCGTGCCGGTCCGGAGCGCGTCGTGCCCGGTCGTGCCGGCGGTTTCGGGTCCGACGACGCAGCGGCTGCCGGATCGCAGCATCGCGGCGGCCAGCTCGCGGTAGCTCGTGGTCACCACGATCTGCGCTGGTTCGCCGCCGTTCTCGGGCAACTCACCGGTACGCAGTGCGAGGCGGGTCAACTCGGCCAGCGCATCGTGCCGGCGCTGGCCCGGGGTGCGATCGTCGCCGGGCCCGTTCGGCCGGGACAGCGGATCGAGGGCGGCCAACAGCGTCGCACTGCTCTCGGCGTCGAGAACACCACGCAGCCGCATCCAGCCGTCGTCGCCGCCCGAGAGGGTGAGGTGACGGCGCCGCTGTGCATGTTCCTCGGCGCGACGTAGCGCGCGTAGGTCGGCCTCCTGCGCCGCGTCGGGAGCGATGTGCCAGAGGATCCGCTCGGCCAGCGCCCGCAGGGCCTTGGGCTCCCAGATCTGCGCGTCGGCGAGCAGTGTGGACAGGGCCTTGTCGGCGATCTCGGCGCCGGCTTCGGCGTGGACCTGCCCGACGGCGACGGCGATGATCCGTGCCTGTTCCAGGCTGACGGCGCCGGAAGCCAGCTCCGCGCGGAGCGCCGGTCCGGCAGCGTCCGCGGCGCACCCCGCCGCCGCGGTGAGCGCAGGTCCGGCGGTGAGCGCAGGTCCGGCGGTGAGCGCAGGTCCGGCGGTGAGCGCAGGTCCGGCGGTGAGCGCCGGTCCGGCGGTGGGTGCTGGGCCGTCGTCGGGCGTTGGGCCGTCTCCGGATCCTGGTCCCGTGTGCGACGCCTCGGAAGCGGCCGGACCGCGCTGTGGTGGCTGAACGTCGTCCGGGGGAGTCGCGTGTCCGGCCGCGGGCTGCTCGCCCGGGTCGCCCGCGTCGCCTGGGTTGCCCGCGTCGCCCGCGTCGAGCCAGGCCGCGTCCGTCACCAGCCGGCGGGCGGTGGCGATCGGCACGCGGAGCCGGTCGCGCAGCCACGCCGGGGTGGATGTCGCGCCGTGGGCCGAGGCGATCGCGCGGCCGTCCGCCTCGCGGATCAGGACCAGTTCCAGTACGGCGAGTCGCTGGCGTAGCCGGTGAACCTCGTCCAGACACTTCAGGAGTCTGTCCTCGGGCAGCGCCCAGGCCCGCGCGGTCAGGCAACTGCCCATCGCGTCGTCCATCAGCGCCAGCGCCTCGATCACGGATTCACGTTCGCATGGACCTACGACGTTTTCCGGCTCCGCAGAGCGACCCGGCGATCACTTCCAGATGATGCGCAAACGCCAATCCGGTACGGCGCCGGGCGCGGTGTCCCGCCGCGATGACCGCGATTCGACGTGCGCGGCGCCGGACGGTGGCCACCGAGCTTCCGGCCGACGGAGCCGGACGAGGTCCGCGGAACGGCCGACAGTGGATCGTCCGGATGGACGCGTTAACGGAGCCGTAACTGTGCCGAGTGCGTCGATGGATTGCCCGAAAATGCTGCCAATTGTTCGTACTCGCGCCGTCACCGTGCGTGCCCATATGAACGCCAGAAGGATTAACGGAAAGAATCAGAAAACCGTTCATCCGAACGGTCTCGGGGGCCGTACCTGAAGTGGAAGTCGGCCCTGCGCGAGCGAGATCGAGGAGCGGATGGCTCGGAAACAACGGACCCAGGTGCCGGAGGCTCCGCGGAGCACCAGCAGCCGAAGTGGTCGTACGGTATCCCGCCGCGCCCTGCTCGGCCTGGCGGCATCGGTCACGGCTCTGCTGTGGGTCGTGATGATGCTGACCTCGGCCGGACAGGTCGTCTACGCGTACCTGTTCGTCTTCACCGAGTTCTACGGTGGTGTGGCCACGCTCGTGCTGCTGAGCATCACCGTCATGATCGGGCTGGTGGCCACCGACCGGATCGTGCTGATGATCCGGCACCGCGTCCTGATGCAGTCCGCGCACCGGGCGCTCGGGACCCTTGCGGTCGGTGCGCTGGGCCTGCACATTCTCACGAAGATCGCCGAGGGGCACGCCGGGCTGCTCGACCCGGTGCTGCCGTTCGTGTCGGGCCGGGGCTTCTTCGTCGGGCTCGGCACGCTGGCCGGCTGGGCCATGGTGGCCGTGCTGTGGACCGGCCTCATCCGGATGAAATTCGCCGGTGCCGGCAAGCCGTGGATGTGGCGGGCGCTGCACAGCACCGCGTACGTCTCCTGGCCGATCGCCCTGGTCCACGGGCTGAACGCCGGGCGCACGCCGAAGAGCTGGGTGACCCTGAGCTACCTGCTGTGCGTGTTGCTGGTCATCGCGGCTCTGCTGGTCCGGCTGTCGGTCAACCTTGGACGCAAGCGGCGTGAGGCCGAGCGTAACCCGGCGGCCACCCGCTCGAAGGGCGAGTCCGCGGGCGAGATCGAGGGTTCCCGGTCGGTCCGGTGGCCGGTCAGTCGCGGTGTCTCGGACGTACGCGTCGGGCGGGACACCATCGGGCGGGACACCATCGGGCGGGACAGCGTCGGGCGGGACACGATGGTGCAGCCCGAGCGGCCGGCCGCGTCCCTGGACTCCTGGGCGCCGGACGCCGGCTACCGGGCCGTGGGGTCGCCCCGGCGGCGTCCCGGGCGGTTCACCGTGCCGCAGGTGCCGGCCCAGCCGGGTGACCGGCCGGCCTGGCAGGACGAGCCGGCCGTCGCGACGGCCGGCGGTCGGGACCGGGACCGGGACCGGGACCGCGAGTCGATGGCCGATCTGGCGGAGGCCGACTTCGAACCGGCGGGACGGCGCTACGCCGGCGCGGCGGGCGCCCGCCGGTACGAGGCGCCGGAGGAGCGCGACATCGACGGACGCCGTGACATCGACGGACGCCGTGACGCCGACGGACGCCGTGACGCCGACGGGCGGCGCGGTGCCGGCGAGCGGCGGTCGTCCCGGTACGCCCCGGCCGACATGCCGGAGGAGCCGTGGGACAGCCCGCGGCGCTGGGCCGGTGCGGACGCGACGCTGGATGCCGAGGATCTGGCGGGGAGCGGAGCCGCGCGGGTCGCGCCGGCAAGCGCGCGGCCGACAGCAACTACTGGGAGGCGCCGCGCAGCTACAGCTCGCCGCCCGCGGAACGCGTCGCGGCCACCAGCGGCGGACCCCGGCACAGCCGGGACGACGAGGACGCGTACGAGCGCGAGGACCGGTACGAGCGCGAGGACCGGTACGACCGGGACGGCCGGTACGAGCGGGAGGATCGCTACGAGCGCGACGACCGGTACGAGCGGGAGGACCGCTACGAGCCGCGGGAGAGCCGGTACGCCGCGGTGGGCCGGACGGCCCGGTACGAGCCGCCGGAGCCGGACGACGACACGCCGACCCTGGTGGACCTCGCCTCGCGGCGGGCCATGCGGGCGGCCGAGAAGGGCTCCCGGCGCCGCCGCGGGGAGTCCGCCGACAGCCGGCGCGCCGCCGCGGAGGCGGCCGACAGCGCCTACTGGGCGCAACTGCGAGGTGAGGCCAAGTGATCGGTACGGTGGCGGCCGTTCCGCCGGTCGCCTGTTTCGGCGAACCGCGCCTGACGGCCGGGCTGGACGAGTTCGGCTCGCTTGACCTCGCGGCGCACGAGGAGGTGCACGGGCCGATCGGCCCGCTGTCCATCAGTTCGCTGCTGCGGCTGGCCGAGGACATCCAGCTCACCGGCCGCGGCGGGGCGGGCTTCCCGTTCGCCCGAAAGCTGCGCGCGGTGCTGGAGTCGGCCCGCTCCCAGCAGTCTCCGCCGGTGGTGGTGGTGAACGCCACCGAGGGGGAGCCGGCGAGTTGGAAGGACAAGGTGCTTCTCACCCGGGCGCCGCACCTGATCCTCGACGGTGCGGCGCTGGCCGCGTACGCGCTGGACGCCGACGAGATCGTGATCGGCGTGGCGGACGACGGGGTCGGGGAGAGTTCCCTGGCGGCGGCGCTGCGCGAGCGGCAGATGCCGGTGGACACCGGCATCGTGACGGTGCCGCACCGGTTCATCTCCGGCGAGGGCGGGGCGCTGGTCCGCGGGATCAACGGCGAGGCGCACATCCCGCCCGGACGCAAGCAGCGGGCCAGCGACTCGGGCGTGGGCGGCCTGCCGACCCTGCTGTCCAACGCGGAGACGTACGCCCAGATCGCGGTCGCCGCGCGGCTCGGGCCGTACGAGTACGCGGCCGTGGGCCTTGAGAAGGAACCGGGCACCGTGCTGCTCACGGTGGGCGGCGCCGCGCGGCGTCCGGCCGTGGTGGAGTGCCCGACCGGTACGCCGCTGGCGGAGGTGCTGGCGCTGTGTGACGTGCCGCCCGGGCCGGGCGTGCTGGTGGGCGGCTACCACGGCAAGTGGATCTCGGCGGAGTCCGCGGCCCACGCCGAGGTGTCCCGGGCCGGCCTCTCCGCCGTCGGCGGCACGCTGGGCGCGGGGATCATCCTGCCGCTCGGTGAGGACACCTGCCCGCTGGGCGAGGTGGCGCAGGTGGTGCGCTACCTCGCGGGCGAGTCGGCGGGGCAGTGCGGGCCGTGCCGGCTCGGCCTGCCGGACCTGGCCCGGGCCACCGACCTGGTGGTGTCCGGGGCGAACCCCGCCGACACGGTGCGCACCGCGGCCGGTGTGATCAAGGGGCGCGGTGCGTGCAGCCACCCGGACGGTACGGGCCGGTTCGCCACCTCCGCCATGGAGGTCTTCGCGGCGGACGTCGTCGCCCACACCACCCGGGACGGGTGCGGCAAGCGGGTCAAGGGCGTGCTCGGCCTGCCGGAGGCGCCGAACGTGGTCAAGCGCCGGCTGGCGGTGGACTGGTCCCGGTGCGACGGGCACGGCCTGTGCGCGGTGGTGGCACCCGAGTTCATCCGGCTGGACGACAACGGATTCCCCAGCTTCCCGCCCACCCCGGTGCCGACCTGGCTGGAGGGCGGGGCGACCAAGGCCGTGCAGATGTGCCCGGCGCTGGCCCTGCGCCTCACCGAGGAGTGAGCCGTACGGCACGCCTCACCGAGGAGTGAGCCGTACGGCACAGGAGTGGGCCCAACCGTCAGTCGAGGGCGTAGGCGTAGCCGACGTGGCGGACCGTCTCGATCCGTTCGGGCCGGTCCAGCTTGCCGCGCAGCCGGCGCACGTACCCGTCCACGACGTTGCTGCCCGGATCGAAGGTGAGCCCCCAGACGTCGGCGAGCAGTTCGTCCCGGCTGCACGGCTGGCCGGCGCGGGTCATCAGGTGTTGCAGCAGCAGGAACTCCCGCAGCGCCAGCTCGACGTCGATGCCGTTGACGGTGGCCAGACAGTCGAGCAGGTCGAGGCGTACCGGTCCGATCTGGAACCACCGGTTCGCCGCGCCGGGCGCCGCGGAGCGCATCCAGGCGCGGACCCGGGCGACCAGTTCGGCCACCGCGAACGGCCGGGCCAGGAAGTCGGCGGCACCGGCGGCCAGCACGGCGATCCGGGTGCCCAACTCGGGCGCCGCGGAGAGCACCAGGACCCGCTGGCCGGGCCGCTCGGCCAGCAGCCGCCGCAGGACCGGACGGCCGTCGGTGCCGGGCCTGGTCAGGTCGAGAACCGTCAGGTCGAACTCGCTGCCGAGGGCGGGATCGGCGCCTGTCGACCCATCGGCCCGTGATCCCGGGGTGAGCGCGTCGGCACGCAACGCGCGGCCGACCAACTGACCGATCCGATCGTCATCCTCGGTCACCAGTACCCGCCCCACCAGGCCCCCTCGCCCCACGCCCCGCAGTCCCGCGCCGCGCTGCGGCCCGCTGACTGGCGAGTTAGGGATACCACGGAACGGTGCCGGCTCCTGTCACGGTTCCGACAGGAGCCGGCACGGGCGCCGTTGGGGTCGCGGAAATCGGACCTGTGGGGTCGGCCGCCCGCCGCGGCCGGTCAGCCGCCGAGGAGGATGCGGTCGATCTCGCCGATCTCGTCCGGCGAGAGCTTGGGGTCGGCCAGCGCGTCCACGTTCGCGGTCAACTGCTCGATGCTGCTCGCGCCGATGACCAGGCTGGTCATCCGGGTGTCCCGCAGCGCCCACACCAGCGCCAGCTGCGCCAGCGTACGGCCCTGCCCGGCGGCCAGTTCGGTGAGTTCGCGGACCACGGTCATGGTCGGTGCGTCGAGGTCGCGTTCGGAGAGGAACTCGCTGGTGCGTACCCGGGAATCGGCCGGAATGCCGTCCAGGTAGCGGTCGGTGAGCACACCCTGGGCCAGCGGGCTGAACGCGATGCAGCCGGCGCCGACCTCGGCGAGGGTGTCCAGCAGGCCGTCCCGCTCGGTCCACCGGTTCAGCATGGAGTACGACGGCTGGTTGATCAGCAGCGGCGTGCCGAGGTCCCGCAGGATCGCCGCGGCCCGCGCGGTCTGTTCGGCCGAGTAGTTGGAGATGCCGGCGTACATCGCCCTGCCGGACCGGACGGCGGCGTCCAGCGCCGACATCGTCTCCTCCAGCGGAGTGTCCGGGTCCGGCCGGTGGTGGTAGAAGATGTCCACATAGTCCAGCTTGAGCCGGCGCAGCGACGCGTCGAGGGAGGAGAGCAGGTACTTGCGGGAGCCCCACTCACCGTACGGGCCGGGCCACATCCGGTAGCCGGCCTTGGTGGAGACGACCAGTTCGTCGCGGTAGCGGCCGAGGTCGGTGGCGAGCACCCGGCCGAACCGTTCCTCCGCCGAGCCGGCCGGCGGCCCGTAGTTGTTCGCCAGGTCGAAGTGCGTGATGCCCAGGTCGAACGCCCGCAGCAGGATCTCCCGCTGCTGGTCCTGGGACCGTCCGTGCCCGAAGTTGTGCCACAGGCCGAGCGAGAGGGCGGGCAGGCACAGGCCGCTGCGGCCGGCCCGGCGGTAGGTCATCGTTTCGTAGCGTCCGGGCGCGGCGAGGTAGGTCACGGCCCGAGAGTAGTGCCCGGCGCTGGGCGCGGGCGACCGCCGGGCCGGCCGGCGAGGCTATAGCATCGCCCGGGTGAGCGGGTGGGGGACGCCGGGGCGGCGCGGCTGATGCGGGCGGAGGGCTCGCGACCGGTCCGCAAGTCCGACCGGACCCGGCTGGCCATCCTCGCGGCGGCCCGGCGGCAGTTCACCGACCTCGGGTACGACAAGGCCAGCGTGCGGTCGATCGCCGGTGCGGCGGGCATCGACCCGTCCATGGTCATCCGCTATTTCGGCAGCAAGGACGGGCTCTTCGACGCGGCACTGGCGGCCGATCTGGCGCTGCCCGACCTGGTCGGAGTGCCGCCGGCGGATCGGGGCCGGACGCTGGCGGAGCACTTCGTGCGGCGCTGGGAGGGCGACCTGCACGACGACGCGCTGGCGTTGCTGCTCCGCTCGGCGGCCACCAACCCGGCGGCGGCCGACCGGGTGCGGGAGATCTTCCGCCGCCAGCTCGTCGGCATGATCGCCGCGGTGGTGCCGCCGGCGGAGGCGCCCCGGCGGGCCGGGCTGGTGGCCACCCAGGTGCTCGGGCTCGCGCTCTGCCGCTACCTGCTGCGGCTGCCGCCGGTGGTCGGGATGACGCCGGCCGCGATCGGCCGGATGATCGGCCCCACGCTCCAGCGCTACCTCAGCGAACCGCTGGAGGAGCCCGGCAGCGCGGCCGAGAGGCTGGCCGGGGGCGGCGTGGCCGGGCCGTCGGCGGCCCAGCCCAGGTAGCCGTCCGGGCGTACCAGCAGGGTGGCCGGCAGGCCGTCGGCGCGGACCGCCGGGGTGAGCCGCCCGGCCCAGCCCGGCGGCGGTGTCACCGGTGCGGCGGTGACCAGCACGGACCGGCCGCCGCGCAGCGCCTCGTAGAGCCGCTGCGGCGTACCGTCCGGCCCGCTCAACGGCAGGTCCGGCACCCGGGTCCCGACCGACGGGTGGGCGCCGGGCGGCGCGGGATAGCGGGTCGCGATTCCGGACACCCGGGCGGCGAGCCGGTCGTTCAGCGCCGGGATGCCCGCGGCGAGCCGGACCACCAGGTTCCGGAGCAGCAGTCGCGGCCCGGGGCCGGCGGTGACGGCCCGCAACAGGGCGCCGCTGGTCCGCAGCACCTGGGTACCCACCGGATACCGCTCGCTCTCGTACGTGTCCAGCAGCGCCGCGGGAGCGGTGTCGTGCAGGACGGCGGCGAGCTTCCAGCTCAGGTTCGCCGCGTCCTGCAGGCCGGTGTTCATGCCCTGACCGCCGGCGGGCGAGTGGACGTGCGCCGCGTCGCCGGCCAGCATCACCCGGCCGGACCGGTACGTGGTGGCCTGCCGCTCGTCGCTGTGGAACCGGGACAGCCAGCGCGCGTCGTGCATGCCGAAGTCGGTGCCCAGCGCCTCCCGGGTCAGCGCCGCGATCTCGGCCAGCTCGACCGGAGCGCTGTCCGGCAGTTGGTGGGTGCGGTCCCAGGCGATGACGCGGTACCAGCCGTCGCCGAACGGTGCGAGGAAGGCGAACGCCCGGCCGTCCGCGCCCACCGACAGCACCTCGGGCGGCTGCTCGGCGAGCCGCACGTCGGCCAGCATCAGCGACCGCACGGCGGCGTTCCCGGGGAAGTCGATGCCCAGGGCGGTCCGGACGGTGCTGCGTACCCCGTCGGCGCCCACCAGGTACCGCGCCCGCAGGGTGCGCGGGCCGGCCGGGGATCCCACCGTCACCCGGACCGCGTCCTGGTCCTGGTCGACGCCCGTCACCTCGACGCCGGTCTCGATCCGCGCGCCCTGCTTCGTGGCCCACCGGCTGAGCACCGCCTCGGTGTGGTACTGCGGGGTGACCAGCACGAACGGGAACCGGGACGGCAGCCGGCCCAGGTCGAGCTGCGCGCGGCCGAACAGCCGCAGCCGGCGCAGCCGCTGGCCGGTGCCGAGCAGTTCCTCGGCCAGGCCGCGGGCGTCGAACAGCTCCAGGGTGCGGGCGTGCACGGCGAACGCCCGGGTCAGGTTCGACTCGTGCGCCCACCGTTCCAGCACCGTGCAGGAGACCCCGGCGGCGGCGAGGTCCCCGGCCAGGAGCAACCCGGTGGGGCCGGCACCGGCGACGATCACCTCTGCATCGACGTTCATGACCCCTCCCTCGATTTTGCCAACGACTGTTGACAAAGATAGCCGTCGAGCCGAGAAGATGTCAACGAACGTTGAATTCGATCGTGCGGGCGCCGGCCCCCGGACCGCCGTGCCCGCCCCGGACCGCCGTGCCCGCCCCGGACCGCCGTGCCCGCCCCGGACCGCCGTGCCGGTCCCCGGACCCCCGTGCCCGCCCCGGACCCCTGCCGGCCCCGCCGGTCGCCGCTACAGCCGGACCGGCATCAGCACCGAGTAGCCCGGTCCGGTCGCCGACCGGATGGCCAGCGGGCGGACCGGGTTGTCGAGTTCCAGGACCAGTTGGCCCGGTCCACCGGCGTCCAGGGCCTGCAGCAGGAACTCCCGGTCCAGCGCGATCGTCTCGCCCGGGCCCGGCGCGTGCGGGTCGGACACCGCGACGCCGCCGGCCGGGTCCGGGGCCAGCACCACGATCTCCCGCGGTACGCCGTCGTGCTCGCGCACCAGCGCCCGGCCGGAGCGCACCGCCGCCCGCAGCGCCGTTCCGTCCACGGCCAGCCGGCGGTGCGGCCCGGGGGACGCGTCGCGCAGCACCCGGGTCAGGTCCGGCCATTCGCCCGCCACGGCGCCGCCGGTCGCGCGGTGCCCGGCCACGGTGACCGACAGTTCCGCATCGGCCACCTCGACCACGACCTCGTCGTCGGTCTCGTCCTCGGGCGCCGGAGACCGGCCGCCGGTCCGGTCGCCGGTCCGGCCGCCGAGCCGGCCATCGGTCCGGCCGCCGAGCCGGTCGCGGACCTCGTCAACCAGCGCCGCCGGCAGGGTTACCCGGATCGGCGGGCCGGACCGGCCGAGCACCGGCGCCGTGGCGATCGCCAGCCGGTAGCGGTCGGTGGCCAGCAGTCGCAACCCGTCGTCGGTCTCCTCCAGCCGCACGCCGGACAGCGCCGGAAGCTCGGGATCGGTGCCGACGGCGAAGCGGACGGCGTCGAGGGCGGCGGCCAACGTGCTGGCGCGCACGGTGCATCGGGTGGACATGGGGTTCTCCTCGCGGATCAGCAGGGCATGGACGCGGGAGAGTTCGAGCCGGGCATCGGCGAGACCGTCCTGCAGTCGGCGCAGGTGCGCATCCAGCAGCGGCACGACGGCGTCCGGATCCGGCCAGCGGGCCAGCACCGTCCGGATCTCCGGCAGCGGCATCCCGACCCGGCGCAGGCCGGCCAGCAGCCGCGCCGGACCGAGCTGCCGCCGGGCGTACCAGCGGTAGCCGGTGTGCGGATCCACCACGGCCGGGACCAGTACGCCCGCGCCGTCATAGAACCGCAGCGCGCTGACCGACAGGCCGCTGGCCCGGGACAGCTCGCCGATGCTGTGCATCGTCCTCTCCACAGCCAGGGATCCTGGGGCCTCGACCGGGTCGAGGGTCAAGCCGGCGGGTGCGCCGACCCGGCCGGCGGGTCCAGCACCCGGAACCCGATCCCGGCGGCGCTCAGCCGGGCGGTCAGCGCGTCGCCCATGGCCACCGCCGTGGTGACCTGCCCGGCCGTCGGCGGCAACTCGTCCAGCGCCAGGCTCAGCGCAGCCTCGCCGAGCATCTTGGCGGTCTCGTCGTACCCGGGATCCCCGCCGCTGACCTCGGTGACCACCCGCTGCCCGCCGCCGTGGCCGACGAACCGCACGCTGAACCAGCCCTTCGCCCGCTGCGCGGCCGACGGCCCCTGCCCGGAGGTCATCCGCCCGGCCAGCCAGTTCCGGGTCACGGGCATCCGGATCAGGCCGGCGACCCCGGCCAGCGCCGCCACCCCGGCCACCGCGGTACGCAGCCGGCGCACCGCCACGTAGTGCGAGTAGCTGAACTCCGGCCCGTACGCCGGCAGGGCCGCCGCGGACCGGCGGACCACCAGCGGGTCGATGGTGGGCATCGGCAGCGCCCAGACGCCCAGCTCGGCGACCCGGCCGGGCCGCCCCGGCAGCGCGCGGACCCGGCGGCCGGCCGGGCCGGCTCGCTCCGGCGGCGCTTGCGGGCCACGGCCGCCGCCTGCCGGCGCCGGGAGACCGCCAGCAGCGCCGAGTGGTACGTCCCGGCCGAGAAGCGACCGCCGGCCCGGACATAGCCGGCCAGGTTGATCGGTACGTCCCGGGGCAGCCGGCGGACGGTGAAGTAGGCGCCCAGGTCGTGCGGTACCGAGTCGAAGCCGCAGGCGTGCACGAGCCGGGCGCCGGTGCGCAGCGCGGTGTCCTGGTGCCGCAGGTACATCTCGTCGACGAACTCCGGTTCCCCGGTGATGTCCAGGTAGTCCGTGCCGGCCGCGGCGCAGGCGGCGACCAGCGGCTCGCCGTGACGCTGGTACGGCCCGACGGTGCTGGCCAGCACCCGGGCCTCGGCGGCCAGCCGGCCCAGCGCGGCCGGGTCGGTGACGTCGGCGTCCAGCAGCGGCAGGTCGGCGAGCGCCGGGTCGCCGGCGGCCAGCTCCGTGCGCAGGGCGGCGAGTTTGTCCCGGTTACGCCCGGCCAGTGCCCAACGCAACCCCGCCGGGGCGGTACGCGCCAGGTAGCGGGCGGTCAGCCCGCCGGTGAAACCGCTGGCGCCGAAGAGGACGAGGTCGTACGGGCGGTCGCTGGGCATCCCCGCAGTGTGCCATCGATCGCGCGGTCCGGCTCACCGTCACCCGGGCTCGTCCGCAAGGGGTGAACCGGCTCCGGCCGGGTAATCCGCCGCACCCGTCCGGCCGGCACCACCGGTGCGGACGGCACCGGTTCCCCGCCACCGGAGGAGGTACCCCGCAGGTGTCCCAGGACTTGCCCACCGTGACCGCCCCGCCGCCGCTGCCCGCGGGCCGGCTCGACCCGGCGCCCGTGCCCGACACCCTGGTCGAGCGGCCGCGCCTGCACCAACTGCTGGACACCGGTGCCGCCCGGCCGGTCACCCTGGTCCGCGCGCCGGCGGGCTGGGGCAAGACCGTGCTGCTCAGCGCGTGGTACCGGGCGGGCCGGTGGCCGGGGCGCCCGGTCTGGCTGACCCTGGAGCCGGCGGACTCCGCCGACCGCGTCTGCGCGTACCTGGCCACGGCGCTGGAGGCCGGCCCGGCGGGCGCGGGCGACCCGCTGGACCGGTTGGCCGGCGCGGTCGCCCGGCACGGCGAACCGGTGGTGCTGGTGCTGGACGACGCGGACCACGCCGGCCCGGACCTGTGGGACGGACTGGACCGGCTGGCGCGGCACTGCGCCGGCCGGCTTCGGCTGGTCCTGGCCGCCCGCACCGATCCGGCCCTCGGCCTGCACCGCTGGCGGCTCAGCGGCGAGCTGACCGAACTGGGCGTGGCCGAGTTGGCGTTCACCCCGCAGGAGGCCGACCGGCTGTTGGCCGCGCACGGGCTGCGGCTGCCGGCGGACCGGGTGGCGGATCTGGTCGAGCGCGCCGAGGGGTGGCCGGCCGGCCTCCGGCTGGCCGCGCTGGCGCTGCGGGACCGGGTCGATCCGGACGGGTACGCGGCCGGCTTCGACGGCGACGACCCGGGCGTGGCCGACTACCTGCGCTCCGAGGTGCTGGCCGGGTTGCCCGCGGCGGACCGGGACGCGCTGCGCCGCGCGGCGGTCGCCGCATGCCTCTCCGCCGACCTGCTCGTGGCGCTCGACGGCCCCGACGCCGAGGACCTGCTGGACCGGGCCGAGCGCACCGGCTTCGTGCTCCCGCTGGGCACCCGGCCGCCGACCTGGCGGTGCCACCGGCTGCTGGCCGGACTGCTCCGGTCCGAACTGGCCCGGCTGCCCGGATCCGAGGTGCGGGAACTGCACCGCCGGGCGGCCGACTGGGCGGCCGGCCACGACCGGCCGGCGGACGCGCTGCGGCACGCGCTGACCGCCGACGCGCCGGCGCTGGCCCGGCGGATCCTCCGGGACCACTGGCCGGACCTGATCCCCGCGGTCGCCACCGGCGATCCGGGCGTGCCGGCCCCGCCGCCGCCGGAGGATCTCGGCGTCGAGCCGGAACTGGCGCTGGCGTACGCGGCGGACCGGCTGCGCGAACGCGACCCGGCGGCCGTGGTGGCCACCCTGGGGCTGATCGCGGGTCGGGCCGGTGCCGCGGTCAGACCCGGTGCGGCCGGCCGGGACGGTGCGCACGAGCTGCCCGTACCGGTGGTCCTCGCGGCACTGCGGCTGGGCGCCGCGCAACTGGCCGGCGACCCGGCCGGGGTGGCCGAGGAGGCCCGGGCACTGCTGGACGCGGCCGGCATCGCCCCGGCGGGGCCGGCCGGGGTGCTGCCGGCGGGGTCGGCGGTCCCGGCGGGGCCGGTCGGGCCGGCGGTGCTGGACGCTGCTGCGCACGGTGGTGCGCACGGTGGCCCGGACCCGGCGGCCAGCGCTCGCGCGCTCGGCGGTACGGCGCTCGGCGCCGTGCGGTTCGGCGAGGGCGACCTGGCCGGCGCGGAGGCCGACCTGGCCGCGGCGCGTACCGACGCCCGCCGGGCCGGACTGGACCGGGCCGAGCTGGTGGCCACCGCGCGGCTCGCGCTGGTCCGGGCGGTGCGCGGCCCGCTGCGGGCCGCCGAACAGGACGCCCGTACCGCGGTCGGCTCCACCGCCTGCCGGGACCGGCGGACCGCCGCGGACTGCGGTCCGGCGTACCTGGCCCAGGCGGTCGTGGCGGCCGAGCGGGACCGGCCGGCGGAGGCGGCCGCCCACCTCGCGCTGGCCGACGGCGCCCGGCAACCGGGCGACGAGCCCGTGCTGGCGGCCCTCGCCGAGCTGGTCCGGGCCCGGCTGCGCGCCGTCGACGGCGATCCGGTGGGTGCGTTCCAGGCCCTCCAGCGGGGCCGGGAACACCTGGCGGGCCGGCCGGCCCCGCTTGTCGAACCGGCGTTGCTGGCCGCCGAGGCCGACCTGCGCAGCGCGAACGGGGATCTGGACACCGCCCGGTCGCTGCTGGTCGGTGCGATCGAGGTGGCCGGGGAGCCGGCGCCGCCGCTCGCGGTGGCGCTGGCCCGGGTGCACCTGCTGGCCGGCGATCCCGGTGCCGCCGCGCGCACGCTGCCGGACTGGGAGGCGCCGGCCGCGGCCGGCTGGCCCATGCCGGTCCGGCTGGCCGCCGGGCTGCTGGCGGCCCTCGCGGCTCGGGCCGGCGACGGGCACACCGGCGGCGGGCGCCCGGCGTCCGGCGGGCGGGCCGGCCGGATCGTGGAGCGGGTCCTCGACCTCGCCGAACCGGACGGCTACCGGCTCGTGTTCACCCATTCGAACCCGCCGGTGCGGGAACTGCTCGCCGAACAGCGCGACGCCGGGACGGCGCACTGGCCGATGCTCGACGAGCTGTTGCGCGGCGACGGACACGCCCCGGCCGCCGGGCCGCCGGCCGCGCCCGCGGCGCTCGGCGAACCGCTCACCGAGCGCGAGCTGACGGTGCTGCGCTACCTGCAGAGCATCCTGTCCAACGTGGAGATAGCCAGCGAGATGTCGCTGTCGGTGAACACCGTCAAGACGCATGTCCGCAACATCTACCGCAAGCTCGACGCGAACCGCCGCCGCGAGGCCGTCCGCCGGGCGCGCGAGCTGCATCTGCTGTGAGCTGCATCTGCTCTGCGCGGCAGCCGCCGCGGGCAGCGCGCGGGGCCCTCCCGTTGCCGGGAGGGCCCCGCGTTCACCTGCCGGGAACCCCGTCGACGCGCGACGGCGGACCGGTCACGGCCCGGCGGCGGCATCCACCGCGGTCAGCAGGTCGGCCAGTGCGTATCCGCCCTCGTGCCGGGCCCCGTTCACGAAGAACGTGGGCGTCGCGTTGACCCCGGCCCGGATGCCGCCCACGAAGTCGGCGCGGACCCGGTCGAGCCAGCGGTGCGCGTTCACCTCGTCCGAGACGGCGTCCACGGGCACGCCCGCCTGCTGCGCGCCGAGGGACAGGTGCACCGGGTCGAGCTGTTCCTGGTGGTCGAAGAGCCAGTCGTGCACCTCCCAGAACCGGTCCCGGCTGCCGGCCGCCTCCGCGGTCTCGGCGGCCATCTCGGCGTACGGATGGACGTTGACCACCGGGAAGTGCCGGTAGACCAGGCGTACCGTGTCGGCCCGCTGGCGCAGCACATCCCGCAGGTTCCGGGCGGCCGCCCCGGAGTGCGGGCACTGGAAGTCCGCGTACTGCACGACCGTCACCGCGGCGTCCACCGGACCCCGGGCGTGGTCGTTCTCGTGTACCGGCGTGCGCAGCCGGCCCGTGGTGACCTGGAGCGGAGTGCTACTCATGGCGGTACCTCCGCAAGCTCGTCAGGACTGGAGGGCTGGTCCGTTCCGGATGGCCGGGATCACCCGGCCGGGTCGGATCAGCCCTGGACGACCAGCTCGTTGCGGACCTCCTCGACGCCGGGTCCGGACCACGCCACCCGCTCGGCCTCCTGCCGTTCGAGTGCGGACCGCACCGTGCCGCGCAGCGTCACCGTGCCGTCGTCGACCTCGATGCCCAACTGCTGCGCGTCCGCCGAGACGGTCCGCACCAGGGCGGTCACCAGCCGGTGCCGCAGTTCCTCGGCCGAGGGCCGGACCCGCGGCCGGACCTGGATCCCGTTGGTGAGGCCCTGTACGCCGGTCAGCCGCCGGACCGAGCGTTCGGCGGCGCGGCGCTGGTACTCCCACTCGACCTCGCCGCGCAGCACCACCCAGCCGTTGGCCACGGTCACGCTGAGCCCGTCGGCGGGGATGAAGGCGTCCCACTCCAGCGCCCGCGTCACCGAGGTGGCGATCTCGGCGTCGGTGCGCCCGGTGGCGGTCGACAGCCGTACGGCGATGTCGTTGGCGACCGCCCGTACTCCGGAAAGCCGGTGCGCCGCGCGTTCCGCGGCCCATTTCCGGGCGTAGCTGTCCACCCATCCGGTCAGCGCCACCACACCGTCCGATACGGTCACGCCGATCTCGTTCGGCCGCACCTGGGGATCCCAGTCGAGTTCGGCCAGGATGTTCCGTTGAATGGCCTCGTCGTTGCGAGCCATCGTGGTGACCATCACTCGGCTCCCTCCGGGTCGGCGCCGCGCCGGGCGCGGCGGCGACGTCCCGCACCGCGTGGCGCGGGCCGGCGCGGGCCGGGCACGCCCCACCCGCGCACCTCCGATCGTCGCGCCGGCCGCGGTGAACCGGCCTCACCCACCCCGGATGACCGGCCCGCGGGCCGCGCCGGCCCGGCGGGTGCCGGCGGAGCGCAGCGGCACACCGGAAACACAGCGCGCGCACGGGGAACGCAGCGCACACCGGGAACGCAGCGGCACTCCGGGCATCCAGCGGCACTCCGGGAATCCGGCGGCACATCGGGAATCCGGCGGCACAGGCGGAAACCGGACGGGCGGGCGGATGTCCGGCGGGGACGGGGTGAGGTGTCCGATCGGGACGGGCGCGGCGTCGGCAAGAGGGGCCGCGGTCGGATGTCCGCCAGGACGATAGGGCTACCGGCCGCGTGATGGCACGATGGTGGCGTTCGGTGATCAGAGTGCAACGCTGAGCGGCCGAGCGTCGCTGCCGGACGGCCGGGAGGTGACGATGGACCGGCAGGCCACGGGCCTTTTCGCCGGGATCGTGGTGGTCGGTCTCGGGCCAGCCCTCTGGGTGGGCGCGCAACTGTCCCGACCGCTGGGACCGGAACCCAACCGGCCCCGGGTGACCGTCACCCGGCCGGTGACGTATCCGCCGACCGTGCCGGCGGCGGGCTTTCCGTCCCCGACCCCGCCGTCCGGGCCGGACGACCAGGGCGTGAGTGGCGCGGACCCACCGGGTCAGGGCGGCGGTCGGCCGGTGCCGGACCAGCCGGAGGTACTCGCCGGGACCTCGGCTCCGTCCGGCACCGCCGCGTCCACCCCCGGGCCGATCGGCG
The DNA here is from genome assembly GCF_002285795.1 of Plantactinospora sp. KBS50. GTDB lineage: Bacteria > Actinomycetota > Actinomycetes > Mycobacteriales > Micromonosporaceae > KBS50. Next base: position 5,000,922 of record NZ_CP022961.1, on the reverse strand, counting down.
CCTCATCCGCCCGAGCGAGCCCGAGCGGTACGGCGGCAACCACGCAACCCGCCGGGGCGTCGGACCCGTCGACCGATCCCGCGCAGAGCGGATCGGCCGAACCGGTGCCGACCCGGACGGCGCCCACCCAGGACCCCGACGGCGGCGAGTCATCGCCGCCGGTGAGTCCGTCGGTGCACAGCGACGAGCCGGCGGATCCGTCGTCCGGCGCCGAGCGCCCGGGCTGAGGCACCCGGGCTGAGGCGCCCGGGCTGAGGCGCCCGGGCGCCGCCTCGGACCCTCGGGCGCCGCGTCCGGGACGGGCGGGTCAGTTGTTGGAGGCCGGCGAGCCGGGGCGGTCCACGTCGACGAACTCGACCTCGTCGCCCGCGCCGAGGGTCGCGTTGTCCCGGGCCATCGCGGCCCGGGCCGCGGTGCCGGCGGCCCAGCCGACGGCGGCGCCGATGAGGCCGGCGGCGATCAGGTATGTCCAGGGCAGCCGGGAGCGGCGCCCGGAGAGCGCGTCGAACGCGAGGCTGGCCCGCTGCCACGCCTCGTCGGCCACGGATCCCGCCCGGTCCCGCGCATCGTCGGTGAGCCCGGCGGTGGCCGACCTCGCCGACCTGGCGGTGTCCAGTGCGGTGTCCCGGATCGTCTCGCCCGCCGAGTTGACCGCGGCGACCAGGTGATCCCACGCCTGGTCGGCGATTCGCTCGGTCCTGCTCCGGCGGTCCAGCAGGTTGCTTCCGAACATCGGTGTCCTCCTCGGCTGCCGAACGTTCGCTGACCACTTCGGACAGAAACGTTCTGTTCGGCGCGGTTGCGGTTGCTGCATCCGAGGTGCCCGCGCACGCTTGGTGGCAAACTCGCGATCATGGCGGAGCCGCTGGCTGCGCAGGGTAAGGGTAGCAGCACGAGGCAGGCATGTTCGGTCGGTCGCCGGGCCGTGGCCGGGCCGTCGCCGGGGAAGCTTGGGTGGCGAACATTACGTCTGGGGACATCCGCCCTGATCGTGGGCTCGGTGACCGGTTTTCGGGTGGCGATCCGGCCGGCAGCGGCTAGGGTGGGAGCCCGGGCCAGCGGGTGGAAGGGCTGCCCAATGGTGGGAATGTTTGGGCGACTTGCCCCGAAATGCGGGGGTAATTCGCGCCGGCGGCTTAGATTGCTCCGCCGGAAGGGTGGCGACCCGGCGTCGGGGAGGAATACGCTCGGTCGCGGCCCGCGTACTAGAGGCGCCCGGTACGGGCGAGTGGAGGTGCTCGCGTGAGCCTGTCGATCAGCACGTCGATCCTGCCCGGTGGCATCGTGGAAATCTCACCCGTGGGGGAGATCGATGTCGATACGGCATTCGAGGTCCGCGAGGCGGTCGCAGGTGTACTGGCCAAGGGGCGGCCATCCCGGATCGAGCTGAACATGCGCCGGGTGGGCTTCATCGACTCGGTCGGCATCAGCGCCATGGTCGGCGGCTTCCAGATGGCCGAGGTCAGCGGCGTGAAGCTCGCGGTGACCGAGCCCAGCCGGTTCGTGCACCGGCAGCTGTGGGTGACCGGGCTGCTCGGCCTGTTCGGTGCGCCGGAGCCGCACTTCAGCGGCGCGCCGGAGGCGCGCGCCTGCACCGCGGCCGACCAGGGCCAGCGCGGCTGAGCCAGCGCCGCTGAGCCAGCGCCGCTGAGCGGGCGGTGCCGACGACAACCCTGGTGCCGACAACCCCGGTGCCGACAACCCCGGTGCCGACGACGGCGAGGCCGCCGGCACCGGTGTCGCGGGTCAGTATTCCGACAGGTGCACGTGGTTGGTGTGGTCGCTGGCCGGGTCGCCGTTGCCGCCGCTGTACGCCTTCCAGCCGCTGCTGGGCAGCCAGATCTGCTTGAACCAGATCACGTAGAGCACGCCCAACCGGTCGGCGTTCTTGATGAAGTACGCCGCCAGGTTGTTGCCGTACGTCTTGTCCGCGCCGCTGGCCACCCCCTCGAACCCGTTCTTCGCCGCGGCGAAGTCGCAGGCCCGGCCCTTGGGATGCTCGCCGGAGCCGCCGCTGCGGAAGCAGGAGATGTAGTGGGTGAAGCCGGCGGCCTTGGCCTCGTTCATCGCGTGCAGGGTGCGCGGGGTGATGCAGCCGGAGGTGGTCGGGTCGTTCACGCTGCACGATTCGGCCGGCCACGAGCCGTCGGCGTTGCGCGGGGCGGGTTTGGCGGTGGCGCTCGACGTGCCGCCGGTGCCGCTCGTGCTGCCACCGCCGCCGGAGGCCGCGAGCGCCCGCTCGGCCTGCTGCTTGCGCTTGGCCATCACGGCGACCTGGGTGCGCTGCTCGGCGACCTCCTTGTCGATCGCCTCCTTGGCCAGGGATTCCTGGTCGCGGGTGTCCAGGAGCGCGCGCAACTGCCGGTCCTCGTTGCTGGCCACCGCCTGCAACCGGGCCGCCGCGTCGATGAAGCCGTCCGGAGAGCCGGCGTTGAGCAGGGCGGCCATCGGGCCGAGTCGACCGGTGCGGTACGCGGCGTCGGCCAGGTTGCCGACGGTCTGGGTGCGCATCCGTACCTCGTCGCCGAGGCTGTCGAGGTGCCCGGCCAGGTCCTTCTGCCGTTTGGTGGAGTTGGCCAGCTTGGTCTTGGCGTCCAGGTAGCCGCGGGAGGCGGCGTCGAGCTGCTGCCGGAGGGTGTCCGAGCCACCCTCGTCGTCGGTGCCACTCGGCTCGGCCAGCAGGCCGGCGACCGGCCCGGTTCCCGCGGCCGCGGGGGAGGTGGGCGCGGCGAACGACAGCGCCGCCCCGAGGAACGCCGCGAGGACCGCGGCGGTACGTCGAGCAGGTGCCATGAGGCGTCCTTCCGTCAGCCGCCGACCGGGTTAGCTGACGGGTTCGGGACGGAAGATCCCTACCGCTCTGTCGCGGATGCACCCCAGGTACGTGGTTCCCCGGCTCGCGTATGGCGATTAGGCGGCGGTTTCCCGCAGGCACCGATGGGCGCCTACCAGCGGGAGACCGGAGCCGAGTGTACGGGCGCCGCGCGGGAGCGGTCCCGGTGCGGGGCCGGTGGGTCGGGCGAAATGACCGAAAAGCCAGGCTGGACAGCCGAAACTTAAAGCTTCCCTAATCACCAGTCGGTGCTGCCACAGCCGTCCGGGCGGGCGTCCGGCTCGACCTGCAACGTGGCGTGGTCGATCCGGAACTCCTCGTGCAGCGCGCTGCGGGCCGCGGTCAGCACGTCCCCGACCTCGGTGCCGGGCCGCACCGCCAGATGGGCCGAGGCGACCTCCATGCCGGAGGTGAGCGTCCAGACATGCAGGTCGTGGACGTCCGCGACGCCCGGCACCCGGCACAGCCGGGCGCGTACGGCGGGCACGTCCAGATGCTCCGGCGCGGCCTGGACCAGGATCCGCAGCGCCGCCCGGCCCAGCCGCCAGGTGCGGGGCAGGATGAACAGCCCGATGCCGACCGCCACCACGGGGTCGGCCCACCACCAGCCGGTGACCTCGATCGTGCCGGCGGCCACGATCACCCCGAGCGAGCCGAGCAGGTCGCCGAGCACCTCGACGTACGCGCCGCGCATGTTGATGCTCTCCCGCGCGGCGCTGCGCAGCAGCGCGAAGGCCACCAGGTTGGCGACCAGGCCGAGGGTGGCCACCGCGAGCATCGGGCCGGCCAGCACCGGCGACGGGTCGGTGAACCGCCGGGCGGACTCGGCGAGCACGTAGAGCGCCACTCCGGACAGCAGCACCGCGTTGGCCAGCGCCGCCAGCACCTCCAACCGGTAGAGGCCGAACGTGCGCTGCGGGTCGTCGTCGGAGCGGCGCGCCGCGGTGATCGCGGCCAGCGCCATGCCGATGCCCAGTACGTCGGTGAACATGTGGCCGGCGTCGGAGAGCAGCGCGAGCGAGCCGGTGAACAGCGCGGCGCCGGCCTCGACGACCATCAGGGTGACGAGCACGCCGAGGGCGGCCCACAGCCGTCCCCGGTGTCGGTCCGCGGCGCGCTGGAGTTGCCCGCCGTGGTCGTGACCCGCGCCCACCTGCCCACCTTCCGCCGTCGCCCGGACTACCGACCCAATCTATGCTCGCATTGCTATGTGTGCAAAGATCCGATCGGATCAGGATGCGGTGTCGATCACGGTGAGCCGCTGGGTCGCCCGGGACAGCGCGACGTACAGCGTCCGGATCCCGGCCGGCGAATCCGCGCGGATCTGCCCGGGCGCGACGAGCACGACCCCGTCGTACTCCATGCCCTTGGCCTGGAGCGCGTCGACCACCTGCAACCGGGGACCGACCAGGTCGCCGAGCCATCCGCGCACCTCGTCGCGGCGCGGCACCGGGGTGATCACCCCGACCGTCCCCTCGACCTCGGCCAGCAGCTTGCCGGCGGCCTCCGCGGTCACCGCCGGCAGTTCCGCCGGCCGGGCCGTGCGTTCGGTGGGCGGCACACCGGTGCTGCGCACCGCCCGCGGCAGCGGCAGGTCCGGGTCCAGCTCCCGGATCACCCCGGCCGCCACCGCGAAGATCTCCGCCGAGTTGCGGTAGTTGGTGGAGAGCGTGAACTCGTGCCGGGGGAGCCGGCCCAGCGCCCGGTCCCGGGCTCGGGCCAGTTCCGCCGGGTCGCCCGTCCACGCGGTCTGCGCCGGATCGCCGACCACCGTCCACGAGGCCAGCCGGCCGCGGCGGCCCAGCATCCGCCACTGCATCGGCGAGACGTCCTGCGCCTCGTCGACCACCACGTGCGCGTACTCCCGGTAGTCCTCGTCCCGCCGGACGGCCTCGGCGCGCGCCGCCCGCTCGCGGTCGGCGTACGTGCTGACCTCGCGCACCCCGCCGGCCACCAGGAACGGGTCGCGGCGGCGCCGGGCCGGCCGCGGAGGCCGGCCCATCAGCTCGTCCAACTCGTCCAGCAGCGCCACGTCCGGAATGGACGGCCCCTCGTCCCGCAACGGCCGGTACGACTCGATCAGCAGCTCGATCTCGGCGGCGGACAGCACACCGGCGGCGTACCCGCGCAGCCGCAGCGGATCGGCCAGCCAGGCCAGCACGTGCCGCGGGTGCAGCCGCGGCCACCAGGCGCGGATGAAATCCCGGAAGTCGGTCCGCTCGGCCAACTCGTCCTCGAACTCCCGCTGCTCGGGCAGGTTCCCGATGCGCAGCTCCAGCGCCTGCGCCCAGAGCGCCTCGAACAGGCCGTCGATGCCGGCCCGGCGTACCTCGTTGCGGCGGGCGCCGCGCGGCAGCGCCCGCTCCCGGATCCGGTCCAGCTCGGCCGGCCCCAGCCGCAGCAGTTGGCCGCGGTAGAGCAGCCGCAGCTCACGGGGACCGCCCGGAACGGCGTCCCGGGCCGCGCGCTCCAGCACCCGGCGCATCCGCAGCGAGCCCTTGACCGTCGCCACCGGCACCGGTTCGGTACGGGTCGCGGTCAGCCCGACCACCAGCGAGCCGAGCGAGTGCAGCGTGGCGGCGTCCTCGCCGAGCGACGGCAGCACCGCCGAGATGTAGTTGACGAACACCCCGGACGGGCCGACCACCAGCACCCCGCCGCCGGCGAAGCGGGACCGGTCGGAGTAGAGCAGGTACGCGGCGCGGTGCAGCGCCACGGCGGTCTTGCCGGTGCCGGGACCGCCGGACACCAGGGTCACGCCGGAGGCGGGGGAGCGGATCGCCTCGTCCTGCTCGCGCTGGATGGTCGCCACGATGTCCCGCATCCCCGTGCCGGTGGTCCGGCTCAGGTTCGCCAGCAGCGCGCCGTCACCGACCACCCGCAGGTCCGGCGGGGCCGCCTCCGGATCCAGCAGGTCGTCCTCGATCCGGGTGACGCGCTCGCCGGCCGAGGAGATCATCCGCCGCCGGACCACCCCCTGCGGGTCCGCCGCGGTGGCCCGGTAGAAGGCCGCCGCCGCCGGTGCGCGCCAGTCCACCACGAGCGGTTCGGCGCGTTCGCCCCGGACGCCCAGCCGGCCCACGTGCAGCACCGAGGAGTCCCGCAGGTCCAGCCGGCCGAAGACCAGCCCCTCGTGTTCGGCGTCCAGCAGGTGCCGCCGTCGGGCCGCGTGGAACACCATCGCGTCCCGCTCCACCAGGGCGCCGAAGTTGCCGACCCGGGCCAGCCGGTAGCCGTCCCGCTCGGCCCGCACCGCCGAGCGGCGAAGCTGCTCCAGCCGGGCGTACACGAGGTCCAGGTGCCGCTGTTCGGCGGCGATCTCCTGTTCGAGGATCGTGCGGTCGGTCAAGGCGTGAACTCCCACGAACGTTGTCCGGCCCCGGGTCGCGGGGCGCCGACCAGGGGACCGATCAGGATACGTCGCCGGCTCGGGCCCGGCGTGCCCGCGGTACCGGGGCCGGGACGTGGGCGGCCGGCGCGGACCGCCGGGCCGTGCCGCGCCGCCGGGTCCGGGCCGCGGCCGGTACGCCGGCCAGGGCGCGCCGGACCACGTCGAACAGCGCGGCGTTGACCTCCGCGGGGCGTTCCAGCATGAGCATGTGACCGGCACCCGGGCAGACGGTCAACTCGGCGGCCGGCCGGGCCTGGACGATGGCGTCGGTGCACGGCGGCGGGGTCAACCGGTCCCGGTCGCCGACCAGCGCGGCGATCGGCACCTCGGGCAGCCCGGCGAGGGTGTCCAGCCGGCGCTGGGCGCCGACCGAGGGGCGGAACCCGCCGATGGCCCGCAGCGAGGCGCGGGCGAACGCCGAACTGGTCAGCCGCAGGTCGGCCGGCTCGCACCGGTCGCCGAACAGCAGCCAGCGCAGCGTCGGGCGCAGGGCCCGGACCAGGGCCAGCGGCGGCCGGATCGTCCCGCACCGGGCCAGTACGCCGGCCCCGGTGGTCTCGGCCAGCCGGATCAGCCGGGTGATCCGGGCCGGCAGCCCGTACCCGGTGTGCGTGTGTCCCTCGGCGGTGGTGGCCACCAGCACGAGCCCGGCCACCCGCCGCGCGAACGGGTCGGGATGCCGGTGGGCGTACTCCATCACGGTCATCCCGCCCAGCGAGTGCCCGGCGAGGATCACCGGGCCGCGGCCGGCGACCTGGTCCAGCAACTCGGCCAGGTCGTCGCCGAGCTGCGCGAGGGTGGCCGCGCACAGCGGGGTGCATTCCGACCGGCCGTGCCCCCGGGCGTCGTAGTTGATCACCCGTACGTCGGTGCCGAACTCGGCGACCAGCGCCGAGACCTGGCGGTGCCAGATCCGCCGGTCCAGGGTCCAGCCGTGCAGCAGCACCACGGTCGCCGCCGCGCCGGCCGGGCCGGTCTCCTCGACGTGCAGCTGCACCCCGTCGGCGAGCGTGACCCGCCGTACCGCGGGCATGCCGCCCGGGGCGCGCTCGGACAAGCCGCGCTCGGACATGGCCACCTCCCCAGGCCCGGAATGGTGGATCTACCCACTGGCCGGCCGGGCGAACCAGCCGGGTGAGATGATTCGCACACCGCTTCCCGTGGCACCAGGGTAGGCGGCAAGCTGTGGGGATGGCGTCTCCGTCGACCGATCCCACCCTCGTCCCGGAAGAGCGTCCTTCCAGTATGGCCCCTCCGGCGAGCCGGACCTCCCAGGCGGCGCTCGCGGCGCTGATGGCCGGCAACCGCCGGTTCGTCAGCGGGGAGCCGCTGCACGGGCACAACGTGACGGCCGCCGCGGCGGCCTCCGGCGATCAGCGGCCGGACGCGGTCGTGGTGGGCTGTATCGACTCGCGGGTCCCGCTTGAGGCGATCTTCGACCAGACGTTCGGGTCGATGTGCGTGGTCCGCTCCGGCGCGCACGTGCTGGACCAGGCCGTGCAGGGCTCGATCGACTTCGCCGTCACGGCGCTGGGGGTGCCGCTGGTGGTGGTGCTGGGCCACGAGCGCTGCGGCGCGGTCGCCGCGACCGTGCACGCGCTGCTCAGCAAGGACCGGCCCGGTGGGGGGCTGGGCTATCTGGTGGACTCGATCGCCCCGGCGGTGTTCGAGGTGGGGCTGTTCGCCCCGGACGTGGCGGCCGCGGCCACCCGCCGGCACATCACCCGCACGGTGGGCGACCTGGCCGCCCGGGAGCCGCTGGCCTCGGCCGTGGCCGGCGGCTCGATCGAGGTGGTGGGCGCGATCTACGACCTGGACAGCGGACGGGTGAACCTGCTCGGCTGAGCGGGCAAGCCGTCTCCCGGACAGGCCGACGCCCCGTCCCAGGGCGCGGGGCGGGGCGTCGAACGGACCCGGTCGGCTCAGGCGCCGAAGACGCCGGCGTCGACCAGCCGCTTCTCGGTGGTGTCCCAGCCGTCCGACGGGTGCTCGGCGGCCAGGCCGCTCAGCTCGGCGCGGATCTTGGCGGCGTGCCCGCCGGTGGCCAGCGCGCGGATCTCCTCGACGAAGGCCTCGGAGTCGGTGCGCAGGTGCACCGTCTTGCCGTTCAGGAGGTTGCGCACATAGGCGTGCTTGCCCTTGTTGAGCGGGATGAGGTACTTGAACTCACCGAGCACGCTCAGGGCGCCACCCTGGCCGGCCTGGCCGGCGCGGACGGAGGCGCGCGCGGTCTTGGAGGTGTTGCTCGCCACGGGGGTTCTCCTTGGAGACAAACGGGAGGACAGAAGCCATTTGAAATTCTACACGACCCTTACCCTCGGCCAGTCGCCGTACGGCGACACCGTGGCCGACACAGAGGGCAACCCGGTCAACCCGTCCGGCTATTCCACCCCCTCCGTACGGCACGAGTTTTCCGATTCGCTGGCGCACCGCCAATAACAGCAGTCATCATGTGTCTCAGTGCCACCGGTGATCGAGGTCGTAGGGGAAGACGCACCTCGCTCACCCGGGAGGTCACCGTGCCAACGCGTGGCGTCGTATACGTCCACTCGACCCCACTCGCCGTGTGCCCACACGTCGAGTGGGCGATCGCGCGCGTCCTCACCGCGCCGGTCAACCTGCACTGGTCCGATCAGCCGGCCGATGTCGGCGCGCGGCGGGCCGAGTGCGGGTGGTCCGGCCGCCCGGGGACCGGCGCGGAACTGGCTGCTGCCCTCCGGCAGTGGCCCATGATCCGTTTCGAGGTGACCGAGGACCCGAGCCCCGGCATGGACGGCGAGCGGTTCATGTACGTGCCGGGCCGCGGTCTGCACCGGTCGGTCATGGGCGCCGCCGGCGACGTGCAGCTCGGCGAGGACCGGATCCGCACGATCATGGCGAGCGTCCGCGCCCCCGAGGCGTTGGCGCACGCCCTGGACAAGGCGCTCGGCACGTCCTGGGACGCCGAGCTGGAGCCCTACCGGTACGCCGGGGACGGCGCCCCGGTGACCCTGCTCACCCAGGTCGGCTGACTTCCCGCCGGCCACCGGCCCGCGGCCGTGGTCAGGCCGCCCGGCCGACCCCCACTGGGCGGAAAGGTCAAGTTGCCGCGGTCCGGGGTGGCCTGCTGGGATGGTCCGGTGTCCTCTCCGCAGCGCCGACTCCTCGTCGCCGTAGCCGCCGTCGCCGTACTCGCCGGGGCCGGCTGCGGCGGGAAGACCGAGCCCGCCGACCCGGCCGGATCGGCCACCGCGTCCGCGCCGACCGGCTCGGCCAGCCCGGCCGCCCCGGACCCGGCGGCGCAGGCCCGTGAGCTGGTCGCCACGCTCTCCGACGAGGATCTTGCCGGCCAGGTGCTGATGCCCTACGCGTACGGCGACTCGGCGACCGAGGTCTCGGCCGGCTCCGCCGCCGGGAACCGCAAGCTCGCCGGGGTGGACACGCCGGCCGAGATGATCGACAAGTACCGGCTGGGCGGGCTGATCCTGGTCGGCTTCTCCGCCGACGACCCGACCGGCGCGAACCAGCCCACCACGAACGTCGACAACCCGACACAGGTCCACGACCTGACCACCGGGCTCCAGCAGGCCGCGGGGAAGCTCGCCACCGGCGCGGCGCCGCTGCTGATCGGCACCGACCAGGAGTTCGGCGTGGTCACCCGGATCAAGGACGGGGTGACCCTGCTGCCCAGCGCGATGGCCGCCGGGGCGGCGGCCGATCCCGATCTCACCGAGGCGGCCTGGTCCGCGGCCGGCCAGGAACTCGCGGCGCTCGGGGTGAACGTCGACTTCGCGCCGGACGCGGACGTGCTGCGCGCCCGCAGCTCGGTGATCGGCTCCCGGTCCTACGGCGCCGACCCGCAGGTCACCTCGGACCAGGTGAGCGCCGCGGTCCGCGGCCTGCGCGGCGCCGGGGTGGCCGCCACCCTCAAGCACTTCCCCGGACATGGCGGCACCTCGGCCGACTCGCACTCCAAGCTGCCGGTGCTCAACCAGGACCGGGCGACGCTCGACAAGGTGGACTTCGCGCCGTTCCGGGCCGGCATCGCGGCCGGCGCCGACCTGGTCATGTCGGCGCATCTCGACGCCCGCGCCATCGACCCCGGGACCCCGGCCACCTTCTCCCGCAAGGCCATCACCGACGTGCTGAAGGGGCAGCTCGGCTTCGACGGCGTGGTGGTCACCGACGGGATGAACATGGCGCCGGCGCAGCAGTGGCCGCCGGGCGAGGCCGCGGTCCGGGCCCTGAACGCCGGCAACGACCTGCTGCTCATGCCGCCGGACCTGAAGGCCGCGTACGCCGGCATCCTGGCCGCGCTGGGCGACGGCAGCCTGTCCCGGCAGCGGCTGGTCGACGCCGTCACCCGGGTGCTCACGCTCCGGTTCCGGCTGGCCGCCACCAGCGCCCCCGCGATGTCGACGCTGGCCAGCCCCGAGCACCAGGCCGCGGCGCGCCGGCTCGCCACGGCCGCCGTGACCGAACTGCGCGGCGACTGCGGCCCGCTGTCGGGTCCGGTGACCGTCACCGCGGCGGCCGGCCGGGACGGCACCCGCAGGCTGCTGGTGGACGCGCTGCGCGCCGACGGGGTCAAGGTGGTCGACTCGGGCGGGGCGGTCGTGCACCTCGTCGGGTACGGCGACGACAGCACCGATCTGCGCGCCGGGGCCGCCGTGACGGTGGCCATGGACACCCCGTACCTGCTGGCCAAGGCGACGTCGAAGCGGCTCGTCGCGACGTACTCGTCCACCCCGGCCGCGATGGCCGGCCTGGCCGACGTGCTGGCCGGCAAGGCCGAGCCGGCCGGCCGGTCCCCGGTGCCGGTCTCCGGCCTGCCCGCCACCTCCTGCGGCTGAGGGCGGGTCGGGGCTCAGACCCGCCGGCGGAACCAGCCGACGATGCCCGTCACCACGAACAGGATCGCCCCGACCACGAAGAGCCAGAACAGGCCCTTGATCACGAGTCCGACGACCACCAGGACCAGCCACACCACCAGCAGGGCAACGATCAGCGCGATCATGGGCGCGGCGTACCCGCGGACCATCCGGACAAACCAGGTACGGTGCGGCGGGATCCCGGCGGGACGGTCACCAGCGGTGCTGGACCTGCGCGCGGATCCGACGGTCGTACAGGTCCTCGATCGCCGCCAGGGTCTGCTCGGGCAGGGCGGGCAGCTCGGCCGCCGCCGCGTTCGCCGTCGCCTGCGCGACCGAGCTGGCCCCCGGGATCACGCTGGTCACCCCCGGCTGCTGGATGACCCAGCGCAGCGCGGCGCCGGCCGGGGTGGCGCCGGCCGGCACGAGGCGGGCGAACTCCGCCGCCGCGGCGACGCCGGTCTCGTAGTCCACCCCGGAGAACGTCTCCCCGACGTCGAACGCGGCGCCCTGCCGGTTGAAGTTGCGGTGGTCGTCCGCCGCGAAGGTGGTGTCGGCCCGGAACCGGCCGGTCAGCAGTCCGGAGGCGAGCGGCACCCGGGCGATGACGCCCACCCCGGCGGCCCGCGCGGCCGGCAGCACCCGCTCCAGCGGCTTGCGCCGGAAGGCGTTGAGAATGATCTGCACGGTGGCCACGTTCGGCCGGGCGATCGCGGTGAGCGCCTCGTCGCAGGTTTCCACGCTCACCCCGTACGCCGAAACCCGTCCCTCGGCGACCAGCGTGTCCAGGGCGTCGTAGACCGCGTCGGTGCCGAAGACCGGGGTCGGTGGGCAGTGCAGTTGCACCAGGTCGAGCGTGTCGACGCCCAGGTTGGTCCGCGAGCGGTCGGTCCAGGCGCGGAAGTTGTCCAGCGTGTAGTGGGCGGGATCCTGCGCGAGCCGGCGCCCCATCTTCGTGGCGACCAGGATTCCCGCCCGGTCGCGTCCGGCGAGGAACCGGCCGATCAGCCGCTCGCTGCGGCCGTCGCCGTACACGTCGGCGGTGTCCAGCAGGGTGACCCCGGCGCGCACCGAGGCGTCGAGGATCGCCAGCGCGTCGTCCTCGTCGACGGTGCCCCAGTCGGCGCCAAGCTGCCAGGTGCCGAGCCCGATGACAGATACCTCGCGGCCGGTCCGGCCGAGCGTCCGCTGTTCCACACGCCGGAGGCTACCCAATCGATCGTGGTGCCGCGTTCCGGCCGGGTCGCCCGGGTGAGGTTCGACTCCCCGGGCGCCCGGCCGGTCTTCCCGCCGGCGGACGTGGCCCGGCCGGCGGCGACGGTCACGGGGTGGAACAGGTGACGCCGCTGGGCGCCGGAGAGCTGTTGCCGTTGGCCACGAACCCGAAGTTCGTCGGCCCACCCGGGGTGACGGTGCCGTTGTAGGGCGCGTTCTGCACGCTGACCGGGCCGCTGGTGCCGCTGGCCACGCCGTTCCACAGGCTGCTGATGCTCTGCCCGCTGGCCAGGGTCAGCCGGACCGTCCAGCCGGTGATGGTCGACGTGCTGGTCACGTCCACCTGGGCCTGGAAGCCGCCGGTCCAACTGTTGACCAGCCGGTAGGTGGCGGTGCAGCCACCGGCGGGCGGGTTCGTGGTGGGCGGTGCGGTGGTCGGGGGCGCGGTGGTCGGCGGCGCGGTGGTCGGGGGCGCGGTGGTGGGCGGTGCGGTGGTCGGGGGCGCGGTGGTGGGCGGTGCCGTGGTGGGCGGGGTGCCGCCGTCCGGGGCGACCGCCCGGCCGGTGCTCGGCGAGATCATCCCGGCGCACAGCCCCCGGTTGCTCAGGTCGGAGACGATCCGCGGGAGCGCGGCGATCGTGTTCGCAGGCCAGTCGTGCATCAGGATCACGCCACCGGTCTGGAGCCGGCTGGCGTTCTGCACGATCTGGTCCACCGAGGCGTTGTTCCAGTCCTGCGAGTCCACATCCCAGATGATCTCCGTGAGACCGTAGCTGGCCTCCACCGCCTTGAGCGTCGAGTTGGTCTCGCCGTACGGCGGCCGGAACAGCTTCGGAGCCTGCCCGGTGATCTGCTGGATCACCTGCTGGGTCTGCGAGACCTCGGAGACGATCTGCGACTGGCTCAGCTGGGTCAGGTGCGGATGGGTCCAGCTGTGGTTCCCGATCCACATCGAGGCGGACTGCTCGGCCTGGACCAGTGACGGGTTGCTCTGGGCGTTCTGGCCGATGTTGAAGAAGGTCGCCCGTACCCCGAGGTTGCGCAGGGTGTTGAGCAGGGTCGTGGTGTTTCCCGGGGTGGGTCCGTCGTCGAAGGTCAGGCCCACGTACCCGTTGCAGGTCGCGGCCATCGACGGCGCGGCGGTGACGGCCAGCGCGACCGGTCCGGCGATCAGCAGGGCGGCGGCGGCCAGCCCTGCGCGGGGAAAGGCTTTCAGTCTCATTGTCGATCTCCAATGCGAAGCGGAGTCGCTGCCTGCGTCCGGCGGCGGTGCCGGCTGCGTCGGCCCGCTGTCCGACTCACTAGAGATCGTGCGCCATCAATTCGATATATGTCAATCGATGTTCGACTGTCGAGGGCATTGTTCGACTGTCGCGGACGGCGGGCGGCCCCTGCCGTCCGCGAGAACGACAGGGGCCGCTTCCTACCGGCCAGGGGCCGTTGACACCGACCTAGAGCGGGATGTTGCCGTGCGCGCCGCGGGCCGCGGGGGCGGTCGCGAGCGTCTCGGCCAGCCGCCGACGGGTCTCGGCGGGCTTGATGATCTCGTCCACCACGCCGATCTCCAGGGCCCGGTTCACCCCGCCGGCGACCCGGGTCTGCTCCTCGATCAACTCCGCCCGCAGCGCCTCGCGCTGCTCGGGCGGCGCCGCGGCCAGCTTCTTGCGGTGGATCACGTTCACCGCGGCGCTCGGACCCATCACCGCCAGCTCCGAGTTCGGCCAGGCGAACACGGCGGTGGCGCCCAGCGAGCGGGAGTTCATCGCGATGTACGCGCCGCCGTACGCCTTGCGGGTGACCAGGGTGACCCGCGGCACGACGGCCTCGGCGAACGCGTGCAGCAGCTTGGCGCCGCGGCGCACGACGCCGTCCCACTCCTGCCCCAGACCGGGCAGGTAGCCGGGGACGTCCACCAGCACGATCAGCGGTACGCCGAGCGAGTCGCACATCCGCACGAACCGGGCCGCCTTCTCGGCGCTGGCCGCGTCCAGGCAGCCGCCGAGCCGCAGCGGGTTGTTCGCGATGACCCCGACGGTGCGGCCGGCGAACCGGCCCAGCGTGGTGACGATGTTCGGCGCCCACTTGGCGTGCAGTTCGACGCCCGGCGCGTCCAGCAGCGCCTTCACCACCGGCTTGACGTCGTAGGCGCGGCTGACCTCGGCCGGCATCAGCGCCGCGAGGTCGTGTCCGGCCTCCGGCGTCTCCGACACGTCGGCCGGGGTGAACCGGCCCTGGTGGCCGAGCAGCGAGGCGAGGGTGCGCGCCTGCGCCAGCGCCGACTCGTCGTCCTTGGTGGTGACGTGGACGACGCCGGAGCGGCGGCCGTGCGGTTCGGGACCGCCCAGCCGCTCCATGTCGACCTGCTCGCCGGTCACGCTGCGCACGACCTCGGGGCCGGTCACGAAGATCCGGCCCGCCCCCGACATGATCACGATGTCGGTCAGCGCCGGACCGTAGGCGGCGCCGCCGGCCGCCGGGCCGAGCACGACGGACAGCTGCGGTACCCGGCCGGAAGCCCGGACCATCGCGGCGAAGACCTGGCCCACCCCGTCGAGCGCGACCACGCCCTCGGCGATCCGGGCGCCGCCGCAGTGCCACAGGCCGAGCACCGGCACGCGTTCCCGCACGGCGGTGTCGATGGCGTCGACGATGTGCCGGCACCCGTCGATGCCCATGGCGCCACCCATCTTGGTGGCGTCGGTGACGAACGCGATCGCGGGCGTGCCGTCGATCTCGCCGCGCGCCCAGAGCACCCCGGAGGTGTCCCGGGCGATGGCCAGGCGGAGCGTTCCGGAGTCGAACAGGGACCGGAGCCGGATCTCCGGGTCGCGGTAGTCGGTGCTGGCTGACTCGGTGCCGACGGATGTGGTGGTCACGGGTGCCTCCTGGGCTGGCTCGGGACTCACGCCCGGGTGAAGACGAGAGCGACGTTGTGCCCCCCGAAGCCGAACGCGTTGTTCAGCCCCGCGGGGATGTCGAGGTGACGCGCCTTGTGGGCGGCCACGTCCAGGTCGAGGCCGTCATCCGGGTCGTCCAGATTGATCGTGGGCGGCACGACGCCGTCCCGGACGGCCAGGATGGTGGCGATCGATTCCAGGGCGCCGGCGGCGCCCAGCAGGTGTCCCGTCATCGACTTGGTTGCCGAGATCACCGCATGGTCGCCCACGGCGGTCCGCAGGGCGCCGATCTCCAGCATGTCGCCCACGGGTGTGGAGGTGGCGTGCGCGTTGACGTGTCGGATGTCGCTGCCGGAGACCCCGGCGTCGGCGAGCGCCCGCCGGATCGCCCGGATCGCGCCCTCGCCCTCGGCGTGCGGCTGCACGATGTCGTACGCGTCGGAGCTGATCCCGGCCCCGGCGAGCCGGGCGTACACCCGGGCGCCGCGCGCGGCGGCGTGCTCGGCCGACTCCAGGACGATCACCCCGGCGCCCTCGCCGAGGACGAACCCGTCGCGGCCCTTGTCCCACGGCCGCGAGGCGCGTTCCGGGTCGTCGTTGCGGGTCGACATGGCCCGCATGGAGGCGAACCCGGCGATCGGCAGCGGGTGGATGACCGCCTCGGTGCCGCCGGCCACGACCACGTCGGCGCGGCCCGAGCGGATGATGTCCAGCCCCAGCGCGAGCGCCTCCGCACCGGTCGCGCAGGCACTGGCCATCGCGTGCACCCCGGCCTTGGCGCCGACCTCCAGCCCGACCCAGGCGGCCGGACCGTTGGGCATCAGCATCGGCACCGTGTGCGGGGAGACCCGGCGCGGGCCGGAGGCCTCCAGGATGTCGTCCTGGGCGAGCAGGGTGGTCGCGCCGCCGATGCCCGAGCCGAGGCTGACGGCCAGCCGCTCCGGGTCCAGCCCGGAGTCGGCCAGCCCGGAGTCGGCCCACGCCTGCTGGGCGGCGATGATGGCGATCGCCTCGGAACGGTCGAGCCGGCGCAGGCGTACCCGGTCAAGGACCTCGGTGGGCTCCACCGCGAGTTGGGCGGCGATCCGCACCGGAAGCTGGCCGGCCCACTCCTGGGTGAGCGGACTCACCCCGGAGCGGCCGGTGAGCATGGCGTCCCAGGTCGACGCGACGTCCCCGCCGAGCGGGGTCGTCGCGCCGAGCCCGGTGACGACGACGTCGGTACGACTCATCTCAGGACTGCGCCTCGATGTAGCTGACGGCGTCACCCACGGTCTTGAGGTTCTGCACCTCGTTGTCCGGGATCTTCACGCCGAACTTCTCCTCGGCCGCGACGACGACCTCCACCATGGAGAGCGAGTCGACGTCCAGGTCGTCGGTGAACGACTTGTCCACGGCTACATCGTCCGGGCTCACCCCGGCGACCTCCTCGAGGATCTCGGCGAGGCCTGCGGTGATCTCGTCACGGGTCATTGCTGTTGGCTTCCTCTCCAGCTGCGTTGTGCAAAGGGCCGGAGCCGGCCGGTGGACCGGACGGCCACGGGTGGGACCTGGCGGTCCCGGGTGTCGTCCGGCCCGGAACGGGACGGTACGACCGTGGTCTGGTCGCGGATTCGAGCCGCGACCGGGCCGCCGGCGAGGACCGCCGGTGACCGGTGGTGCATCACGGGCAGCGCACGACCTGCCCGGCGTAGGTGAGGCCGCCGCCGAAGCCGAACAGCAGCACCGGCGCCCCGGAGGGCACCTCGCGCCGCTCGACCAGCTTCGACAGGGCCAGCGGCACGCTGGCCGCGGAGGTGTTGCCGGACTCGACGATGTCCTTCACGACCAGCGCCTGCGGCATGCCCAGCCGCTTCGCGATCCCGTCGATGATCCGGGCGTTGGCCTGGTGCGGCACGAACGCGGCGATCTCCTCCGGCGCCACGCCGGCCCGCTCGCACGCCTGCCGGGCCAGCGGCGCCAGCGCGGTGGTGGCCCAGCGGAACACGGCCTGACCCTCCTGCTGCACGTACCCGTGCCAGCCCTCGATCCGGACCGCGTCGCTGCGTTCCGGCACCGAGCCCCAGAGCACCGGGCCCACCCCGCTGGCCTCGCCCTCGGCGGTGGCCGTGACCACTGCCGCGCCGGCGCCGTCGCCGAACAGGATGCAGGTCGAGCGGTCGGTCCAGTCGGTGAAGTCGGACAGCTTCTCGGCGCCGATCACGATCGCGTTGCGGGCGGCACCGACGCTCAACGCGTGGTCCACCGTGCCGAGCGCGTAGGAGAAGCCGGAGCACGCGGTGTTGATGTCGTACGCCCCGGGCGCCGCGATGCCCAGCTTGGCCGCGACCCGGCACGCCACGTTGGGGCTGCGGTCCACGGAGGTGCAGGTGGCCACGGCCACCAGGTCGATGTCGGCGGGGGTGAGTCCCGAGTTCGCCAGGGCCTTGCCGGCCGCCGCGGTGGCCATGTCGGCGACCGTCTCGTTGTCGGCGATCCGGCGGCTGGCGATGCCGACCCGGTCGCGGATCCACTCGTCGTTGGTGTCCACCATCCGGGCGAGGTCGTCGTTGGTGACCACCCGCGCGGGCTGGTAGTGGCCCATGGCGAGGATGCGGGAACCCATCAGCTGTGCCATCCCTTCGTTCGTGGCCACGGAGCCGGCCGCGCGGCCCGGGGTCGGGAAGTCGTGTCGGCCGTCACAGGTGCCCGCCGATCCGGGCCAGCGGTTGACCGGGGGCGACCGGGTCGTCGGAGTGCGCGAGCCACTCGGTGAGCAGGCCGGTTCCGTGGGCGGTGACCTCCACCGGTCCCTGCCGGGTCACCACGTGTCCGATCACCTGTCCGGTGCGTACCTCGGCGCCCTCGGCCAGGTCGGCGTCCGGGGCGAAGGTCCCGGCCGTGCCGGCGACCACCACCCGGAAGGTGATGGCCGGTTCGTGCCCGTCCACCGCGCCGTGCCGGGCGATCAGGTCTCGCGCCGCGGGCAGGTCCGCCGGGCTGTTCAGGCTGACGATCTCCGGCGCGTTGTCGCCCTTGAGCGCCCGCTTGACCAGCCCGGCGAGGGTGCCGGCCGGCGGGAGTTCCAGGACGCCGGTGACGCCGAGGTCGGCCATGGTGCGCATGCACAGGTCCCAGCGCACCGGCGAGGTCACCTGGCGGACCAGCCGTTGCAGCATCTCCCGGCCGTTGCTGACGGCCGCGCCGTCGAGGTTGGACAGCAGGATCCGGGCCGGGTCCGTCGGGGTGATCCCGGCGGCCACCCCGGCCAGGGCCTCCTCGGCCGGGGCCATGTAGCGGGTGTGGAACGCGCCGGCCACCTTGAGGGCGACCACCCGGGCGCCGGGCGGCGGGTCGGCGGCGAGCTTGGCCAGCCCGTCGGCCGCTCCGGCCGCGACCAACTGGCCGGCGCCGTTGACGTTTGCCGGGTACAGCCCGTGCCGATCGAGCGCGGCGGCGACCTCGTCGGGGTCGCCGTTGAGCACCGCCGACATGCCGGTCGGTTCGAGGGCGCAGGCCGCGGCCATCTCCCGGCCGCGGACGCCGGCGAGGGTGACGGCGGCCTCCGGGGTCAGCACGCCGGCCAGCGCCGCGGCGCCGAGTTCGCCGACGCTGTGCCCCGCGGTGAGTGTGACGTCGTACATCGGCAGCGACTCGGCGGCCAGCAGGGCGGCGGCCACCAGCAGCGGCTGGGTCCGGGCGGTGTCCCGGATCTCCTCGGTGTCGGCCTCGGTGCCCAGGTACGCGAGGTCGACGCCGGCCAGTGCCGACCACCAGCGCAGCCGGGCGGCGGCGCCGGGAAGTTCGAGCCAGGGGGTGAGGAATCCGGGCTTCTGGGAGCCCTGACCGGGGGAGAGTACGGCAAGCACGTCTACGACTTTGCGGCATACTCGGCGGTCATGTGGTTGACGCCAGTCACCAATCCCTCCTACAACCTTTGTGTGAATCCTACAAAGATCGGTGGAGGTCGTCGCCATCCTGGCGTTTCTCGTCCGCTATCTGCCGCTAAGTCTGGTACGAGGCCGGTGGGACGGCCGGGTCCAGCCGGCCCACCGTGAGCGCCATCCGCAGCGCGTACGCGTCCCGGGACGACAGCGGGGAGTAGCCGGTGACCTCGCCGATGCGCCGCAGCCGGTACCGCACCGTGTTCGGGTGCACGAACAGCGACCGGGCCGCGCTCTCCAGCACCCCGCCGCTGGCGAAGAACGCGTCCAGGGTCTCCACCAGTTCGCCGCCGGCCCGGGTCAGCACCGCGAACACGTCCTGGCGCAGCCCCCGGCGGGCGTCCGGGTCGCCGGCCAGGGCCCGCTCCGGCAGCAGGTCGGCGGCGGAGACCGGGCGCGGCGCCGCCGGCCAGGCGGGCGCGGCGCGGAAGCCGGCGACGGCGGCCCGGGCCGACTCGGTGGCCTCGTCCAGGCTGGGTACCACCGGACCCACCACCACCGGCCCGTCGCCGAAGGCGGCCAGCAACCGGCCGGTCGCGGCCATCGGATCGGCCGCGCCGCCGAGGACCACCACCAGACGGTCCCCGTGTACGCCGCCGATCACCTCCACCCCCAGCCGGCGGGCGGCCCGGTAGAGCGTGAGCAGGACGGCGGCCACCTCGCCACCGGGTGACCGGCCCACCGCCACGGTGACCGGCTGCGCGTCCGCCCAGCCGAGCGCGGCCGCCCGGCTGGCCAGCACGTCCCGCGAATCGCCCCGCAGCAGCGCGTCGACCAGCAGCGCCTGCAACCGGGCGTCCCAGGCTCCCCGGGTCTCGGCGGCGCGGGCGTAGACGCGGGCCGCCGAGAACGCGATCTCCCGGGAGAACCGCAGGACGGCCTCCCGCAGCGGCTGCTCCTCGCCCTCCGCGGCCAGCACCGGCACCTGTTCCTCGACCACGTCGATCGTGACCTTGATCAGCGCCACGGTCTGCTGGAGGCTGATGCTGCGGGCCAGGGCGCGCGGCGCCGCCGCGAAGACCTCGTCGGAGACCTCCTGCGGGCTGCCGGTCGCGACGCCGCCGTTGCCGAGCCACTCGACCAGGGACCGCACGCCGGCCTGGGCGACCAGCATGACCCAGGAACGCTGCTCGGCCGGCAGACCCCGGAACCAGGGCAGCGTCTCCTCCATCCGCGCCACGCTCGCCGTGGCCAGCGTGCCGGCGGCCCGCTCGATCCGGCGCAGGGTCGCGGAGAGGACGCCGTCGGCCGCCTCCGGCGGGCGCGCGGGAGCGGGGTTCTCCTGCTGGGCGGGGTCGTCGGCGGGCATGGCCCCAGCCTGTCACGCGTCGCCGTCGGGGCAACTCCGAGGGCCGCGATACGGCCGCGGTACGGCCGCCGCGTTCCGGGTGTGGCCGCCGTCAGGATCGTCGGTCGGGGTCAGTACGGTAGCGGGGCTGGACACGGGGCCAGCGGTCGGCTGCACGCCGACTCGCGCCCCGGCATGTCCGCGTCCGGAAGGCGGCACCGGGGGAGGAGGCCGAAACGTGCACGGGGAGGCCGAGCGCGGCGGCGACGAGCAGGCGTCCTGCATCCCGGGCCAGTGCCCGCGGCAGGGGGCCGGGCGGAACGGGCCCTGCGGCCCGGAACCGGGCGGCCCGCAGGACCAGCCGCCGCGCCGCCCCGACTGTCAGAGTTCCCGGCCCGGGTGGGCCGGGGCGCACCGACATCTGGGGGTCCGCCCCCGCACCCGGGTGGCCCGCCGGGAGCGTCCGCCGCGCCGGTGGTGCTGACGCCCGACCTGTGCCGGGCCGGCGCCGGGGACGCAGCCGGGGAGACGGCCGGGGTCGCCGCCGGGGAGACCGCCGGGGAGACGGCCGGGGTCGCAGCCAGGGAGACCGCCGGGGACGCCGCCAGGGTCGCCGCCTGGGCCGTTCCGCCAGCGGCGGCGCTGCCCCGGCCCTAGTGTTGCTGGCGTGAGGGCGATGGCGATCTCCCGGTACGGCGGCGCCGAGCTGCTGGTCGAGCAGGAGCTGCCGGATCCGCCGGTGGGGCCGGACACGGTCCTGGTCCGGACCCGGGCCGTCGGGGTGAATCCCGTGGACTGCAAGATCCGCGCCGGGCACCTGGCCGCCGCCTTCCCCACGCACTTCCCGCTGGTCCCCGGCTGGGACCTGGCCGGCGTCGTCGTGGCGGTCGGTCCGGCGGTGTCCGGCCTGGCCGCCGGCGACGAGGTCATCGGGTACGTCCGGCGGGACGAGATCCAGCACGGCACGTACGCGGAACTCGTGCCCGCGCCGGAGCGCACCCTGGCCAGCCGGCCCGAGCAGGTCTCCTGGGCCGAGGCAGCCGGCCTGCCGCTGGCCGGGCTGACCGCGTACCAGGCCCTGCGGGCCGCCGGCGTGGACGAGGGCGACACCGTGCTGGTGCACGCGGCCTCCGGCGGCGTGGGGCACCTCGCGGTCCAGTTGGCCCGCACGTTCGGCGCGGCCCGGGTGATCGGCACGGCGAGCGAACGCAACCACGACTTCGTCCGGGCGCTGGGCGCCGAACCGGTGCCGCACGGGACGGGCCTGGCCGACCGGGTCCGCGAGCTGGCGCCGGAGGGGGTCGACGTGGTGCTCGACGTGTTCGGCGGTGCCGGCCTGGCGGCCTCGGCCGAGCTGCTGACCGACGCCGGGCGGCTGGCCTCGATCGCGGACCCGGTCGGTGCCGCCGAACTCGGCGGCGTGTACGTCTTCGTGAAGCCGTCCACCGCGGACCTGAGCGTGCTCGCCGGCCTGGTGGACGCCGGCCGGTTGACGGTCCACGTGGAACGGACGTACCCGCTCGCCGCGGCGGCCGAGGCGCAGCGGGTGGTCGAGGGTGGGCACGTGCGCGGCAAGCTCGTGCTGGAGGTCTGAGCCGGCGCCCGGCGCCGGGGTCAGCTCGTGCGGCGCCGGATCAGGTACGCGATGCCGGCCAGACCCAGCGTGATCGCGATGAGCACGGCGGTGTTCAGCATCAGCACCCGGCGCAGGTCGCCGACGGCCTCGTTGATCCCCTCCGCCGGGTCCAGCGGGTCCTCCTCGTCGACCGCCGCGCCGCCGCCGATCCCGCCCGTGACGGTGGCCGGCGACCCGGGCAGCGGCACACCCACCGCGCGCAGCGCCTCGTCCATGTTCAGCCGCCCGTAGAACCAGGCGGCCGACGTCGCCCGGCGGTCCGGTTGCTTGCTCGGCCGGTAGGCCCGCGGTCCGCCCTTGGCCAGCGGATACAGGTCGTAGGTCTGGCGCGCCTCGTCACCCACGGTGACCAGGACCGTGTACTTGCGACCGAGGTCGGTATCCGAGGACGGCTCGCCCTGGCCGCTCGCGGCGCGCAACCAGCTCACCTGGTCCAGCAGCGTCGCGAACAGCGCGCTGTCCTGATCGGACCGCACGCTCACCGGGTCACCGTCACCCTCCGGGGTGACGGTGAGCGTGGTCGGCGTGGGTTTCGGCGCGGCCTGCGCCGGTCGGGCGCCGCCGAGAACGGCGCCGAGGGCCGCGACCACCAGCGCGGTGAGGATCACCGGCCCGCGCACCCTACCGACCATGGCCGACCTCCTCGCCCCGTCCGACGTGGCTCCGGCGCAGCATGCTCCTGTGGCGCGGCACGCGGCCACGCCCCGCGACCCGGCCATCGCGCGCCGGTGGCGGAGCCTGAGCTGCAGGAGATTGCGCGGCAGGCCACTGGGGTGGGCGAAGCAGCCGGGTGATTGGAGCCATTTGCGATCCGTACCCCGATGATCGTGGAACGAATCCTAGCGCCGATTGCGCGTTTTGGGGGAGTCGGGTGTCCGGCCCTTCGGGTGGTCGCCGGCGGGCAGCCCGAGGTGGCCGGCGAGCCGGCGCAGGTGGTGGCCGAAGAGTTCGCGGCGGGCGTACACGGTGTTGTTGAGCTGGCCGAACAGCTCGAAGCTGACCGCGCCGAAGAGGCTCATCCAGGCGAGCATGGCGGCGGTCAGCGCGGCCGGCGGGACGTCCGGGGAGAAGGAGGCGGCGATCGCGGTGGCGTCGGCGCGGACCTGCTCCGGAAGGTCGTCCGGGTCGTGTTCGGCAAGCGTTCCGGCGCGTACGCCGTCGGCGGCGATGCCGACGAGCACGGCCGGGGTGCGGGCGGCCGCCCGGACGGTGTCCGTCGGCGCGGCGTAACCGGGCACCGGGCTGCCGAACAGCAGGGCGTACTCGGCGGGGTTGGCCAGCGCCCAGTCCCGGATCGCGTGCCCGGCCGCCAGCCAGCGGCCGAGCAGGTCGTCCCGGTCGGCCACCCGCGCGTCGGCGGTCTCGACGGCGTCGCCGAGCGCGTCGTACGCGTCCATGATCAGGGCGGTGAGCAGGTCGTCCCGGCTGGCGAAGTAGCGGTACAGCGCCGAGGAGACCATGCCCATGTCCCGGGCCACCGCCCGCAGCGACAGGTTGGCACCCTCGGCGGCCAGGTGTCGCCGGGCGGTCGCCTTGATCTCCTCGATCATCTCGGCGCGGACCCGGGCGCGGATCGATCCAGCAGGCATGACGGCGATTCTTGCACACATCCGAGAGCACTGCTCTTGACAGTCGGGCCGCCGGGAGTGATTGTTGTACTCAACAGAGAGCGGTGCTCTCGTTGAGTGGAGGTACATCATGTCGACGCATGTCATCGTGGGGGCCGGCCAGATCGGTTCCACCACCGCACTGCAACTGGCCCGGCGGGGGACCGGGTGCGGCTGCTCAGCCGCCGGGGCGGCGGACCCGAGCACCCGCTCGTCGAGCGGATCGCCGCCGACGCCACCGACGCCGACCGGCTCAGCGCGCTCACCCGGGACGCGGCGGCGCTCTACAACTGCGCCAACCCGCAGTACCACACCTGGCTCACCGACTGGCCGCCGCTGTCGGCCGCGCTGCTGGCCGCCGCCGAGCGCACCGGGGCCACCCTGGTCACCACGAGCACGCTCTACCCGTACGGACCGGTCGACGGGCCGATGACCGAGCGGACGCCGCTCGCCGCGACCCACCCGAAGCTGCGGATCCGCGGCGAGATGTGGCGGGCCGCGCTGGCCGCGCACGAGGCCGGCCGGATCCGGGCCACCGAGGTACGCGGCAGCGACTACCTCCAGGCGCAGGGCATCCTCAGCTTCGCCCTCGGCGGGCCGGTGCTGGCCGGCCGCCGGGCGTACCTGCCCGCACCGCTGGACGTGCCGCACACCTGGACCTCGACAAGCGACGTGGCCCGGATGCTGGTCACCGCCGCGACCGACGAACGGGCCTGGGGCCGGGCCTGGCACGTGCCCAGCGCCGCGCCGCTGACCATCCGGCAACTGGCCACCCGGTTCGCCGCCGTGACCGGGGCGCCCGCGCCGAAGCTGGCCACCATCCCGTACCCGCTGATGTGGGGCGTGGGCCTCTTCTCAACGATGGTCCGCGAACTGCGCACCACCCGCTACCAGTTCACCCGGCCGTTCGTCATGGACTCGACCGCGGCGACCGAGACCTTCGGGCTCAAGCCCGAACCCCTCGACGACGCCCTGCGCGAGGCGGCCCGGCTGCTGCGCGCGTGACGCGCCCGGGCTCAGGGCAGGCGCAGGCGGGCGGCGCGCAGCCGGGTCAGGGTGCGCTCCCGGCCCAGCACCTCCAGCGACTCGAACAGCGGCAGCCCGACGGTCCGGCCGGTCACCGCCACCCGGACCGGCGCCTGCGCCTTGCCCAGCTTGAGCCCCCGGTCGGCGCCCACCCGCTCCAGCGTCGCCTTGAGCACCTCGGCCGTCCACTCCGGCAGCGCCGCGAACGCCTCGATCGCGGCGTCCAGCAACTCGGCCGAGCCCTCCTTCATGGCCTTGGCCCAGGACGCCTCGTCCATCAGCGGCGACTCCAGGAACAGGAAGTCGACATTCGGCACGATCTCGCTGAGCAGCGCGATCCGCGTCTGCGCCAGCGGCGCCACCGCGGCGAACGTCGTCGCGTCGAACTCCTCGGGCCGCCACGGCGGCGGGGCGATCGTCTCCGTCCCGGTCAGCCACGGCCGGCACGCCGCCACGAAGTCCTGCACCGGCAGCGCCCGGATGTACTCGCCGTTGAACGCCCGCAGCTTCTTCTCGTCGAAGAACGCGGGGGAGGGGTTCACATCCTCCAGCCGGAACTCCGACTCGATCACCGACCACGGCACGATCTCCCGGTCGCCCGAGGGAGCCCAGCCGAGCAGCATCAGGTAGTTGCGCATGGCGTCGGCCAGGTAACCCTCGTCCCGGTACGCCTCCAGCGCGACCTTGTCCCGCCGCTTCGACAGCTTCTGCCGCTTCTCGTTGACCACCACCGGCACGTGCGCCCAGACCGGCGGCTTGACCCCCAGCGCGTCCCAGAGCAGTTGCTGCTTGGGCGTGTTCGGCAGGTGCTCCTCGGCCCGGATCACGTGGGTGATCTCCATGGTGATGTCGTCCACCACGTTGGCCAGCAGGAACACCGGCGAGCCGTCGCCGCGGGCGATCACGAAGTCCTCGATCAGCCGGTTCTCGAAGGTCGGCTCGCCGCGGATCAGGTCCACCACCACGGTGGCGCCCTCGTCCGGAGTGCGGAACCGCAGCGCCCGCTTCTCCCCGGGACCCAGGTCACGGTCCCGGCAGAACCCGTCGTAGCCGGAGTACTGCGACCCGCCGCGCAGTTGCACGTCCTCCCGGGTGCAGTCGCAGTAGTAGGCGCGGCCCGCCTCGTACAGCCGGACGGCCGCGGCCCGCTGCTGCGCCGCGTACGACGACTGGAAGTACGGCCCCTCGTAGGTGTCCCGGCCGATGCCGATCCACTCCAGCGCCGACAGGATGCCCTCGGTCCATTCGGGCCGGTTGCGCGCGGCGTCGGTGTCCTCGATGCGCAGCACCATCACCCCGCCCTGCTGCCTGGCGAAGATCCAGTTCTGCAGCGCCGACCGGGCGCCGCCGACGTGGAACATTCCGGTCGGGGATGGGGCGAAGCGCACGCGTACCGTCACGGGGTCCAGCGTACGGCCGTGCTCCGGGGCGGACGCCAGCAGGTTTCGAATGCCGCGGCCCCGCGCTGGGTAACCTGCGGGCGCCGCAGGGGCTCGGGGGAGGGTGAGCGATGGGCGTACGTCGGCGCGGCGGTCCGGAAGCGCTGGCCCTCGTGCTGCTCGCGGCCGGCCTGCTCTGCCTGGCCACCGGGCTGGTGCCGAGCCACGACGCGAGCACCACGCTGCACCGGATCGCGCCGCTGCTGGCGTTCCTGTTCGCCGTGCTGATCCTGGCCGAACTGGCCGCCCGGGCGGAGCTGTTCGACGTGCTGGCCACCCGGCTGGCCCGGCTGGCCGGCGGCAGCCACGGCGCGCTGTTCGCGCTGACCGTCTGCCTGGCCACGGTCACCACCGGCATCCTCAACCTGGACACCACGGCGGTGCTGCTCACCCCCGTGATGATCGCCACCGCGACCCGGATCGACGCCCCGCCGCTGCCGCTGGCCATGACGAGCGTCTGGCTGGCCAACACCGCAAGCCTCAGCCTGCCGGTGGCCAACCTGACCAACCTGCTGGCCGCCGACCGGCTGGACCTCGGGGTCCTCCGGTTCGCCGGCCGGCTGGCGCTGCCGCAGCTCGCCGCGGTGCTGGCCACCGCCGCCTGCCTGTGGATCTTCTACTGGCGGCCCGCGGTCCGCGGCCGGGGCCGGTACGTCCCGCCCGGCCCGCACCGGGCGGCCGACCCGGTGCTGTTCCGGATCGCGGCCGCGACCTGCGTGGCGTTCGTCGGGGCATCCTGGCCGGGGTGCCGATCGAGGTGGTCGCCGCGGCGGGCGCGGCCGTGCTGGTCGCCGCGTACGCGCTGCGGGACCGCGCCGCGCTGCGCTGGAGTCTGGTCCCGTGGCCCCTGCTGGCCTCGGTGACCGGTCTGTTCCTGATCGTCGACACGGTGGTCCGGTACGGCCTGTCGGACCTGCTGCACGCGGCCGTCGGCACCGACTCCGGCGCGGCCGGCGTGTGGCGGGCGGCCGGCACCGGCGCCGTGCTGGCCAACCTGATCAACAACCTGCCGGCCTACCTGTCCGGCGAGGCGGTGATCCCGGCCGGGCACACCGGCCAGCTGCTCGGCCTGCTCGTCGGCACCAACGTCGGGCCGCTGGTGCTGCCCTGGGCGTCGCTGGCCACGCTGCTCTGGGTGGAGCGCTGCCGCGCCGCCGGGGTGTCCGTCCGGTGGTCCCGCTTCGTGCTCACCGGGGCGGTCACCGCCGCGCTGGCACTCGGCGCCGCCACCGCCGCGCTCGCCTGGGGCTGAGCGCGCGGCACCGCACCGCCCGTCACCGCACCGCGCGTCACCGCACCGAGCGTCACCGCACCGAGCGGATCCGCACCACCAGCACGCTGCCCAGCACGGTGACCGCCGCGGTGGCCACGTACAGGGTGGGGTAGCCGCCCAGGTACACCACGATCGGCGCGGACATCGCCGGGCCGAGCACCTGCGGCGCCGAGTTCGCGATGTTGATCACACCGAGGTCCTTGGCCCGGTCCGTGGCCTGCGGCAGCACCTGGGTGATCAGCGCGGCGTCGACCGCGAGGTAGACCCCGTACCCGGCGCCGAGCAGCAGCGCCGCGACCACCGCGACCGACCACACCGGCCAGATGGCCAGCAGCAGCGCCGCCACCGCCATCACCAGGCCGGAGACGATCACGTACACCTTGCGCCGGCCGGAGGCGTCGGAGAGCCGGCCGGACACCACGGCCGTGGCCATCATGCCGGCGGTGTAGAGCAGGATCAGCAGCAGCAGCTTGCCCTGCGGGTCGTCCACCCCGACCCCGTCGGTGAGGAAGTACAGCAGGTAGAGCGTGCCCAGCGCGTTGCCCATCTGCACCAGGAACCGGGTGCCCCAGGCCCAGGCGAAGTCCGGGTACCGGCGCGGGCTGATCCACATCTCGCGCAGCAGGCTCCGCCAGCGCAGCGCCGCCCGGTGCGCCCGGGGCAGCGGGTCGTCCGCGGTGAACAGCGCGAACGGCAACGCCAGCACCAGGACGCCGGCGGCGATCACCAGGTAGCCGGCGCCGGTGCCGTGCACCAGCGCCGTCACCAGCACCGCCCCGACCACCAGGCCGAGCGCCTGCGGGATGCCGATCCAGCCGGAGACCCGGCCGCGCTGGGTGATCGGCACCCGGTCGGGGATCGCGGCGGTGAGCGTGGCGAGCATCGCGTTGAAGCAGATCTGCGCGGCGATCCAGCCGAGGGCCACGCCCAGCACCGTGCGCTGGCCGGCCAGCAGCACCAGCGCCGTCGCGCCGAGCAGGGCGCCGCCGGCGGTCCAGACGTGCCGGCGGCCCAGCTCCCGGCCGAACAGCCGCACGCAGGTACGGTCCGACAGCGCCCCGGCCAGCGGGTTGGCGATCACGGCGGCCAGCGCACCCAGCCCGGTGACCAGCCCGAACATGGTCTCCTTGCGGGTCGGGTCGATGCGTTCGATCTGCTGCGGCAGCAGGATCTGGATGGGGGTGAAGAACGCCATCCAGACGCCCAGGTTCGCGGCGAAGATGCCGGCGATCCAGCGCCGGCGGACCCGGGCGACGGGTTCGGCGAGCGCCGCAGGCAGGGGACCGGCCGCCGGCGCCGGCAGGTCCGGACGGGTGGCGGTCACGACCGCCCGACCAGGTCGCGGTACCAGGCGTACGACGACTTCGGGGTCCGGGCCTGGGTGGCGTAGTCCACGTGCACCAGGCCGAACCGCTTCGTGTAGCCCTCGGCCCACTCGAAGTTGTCCAGCAGCGACCAGACGAAGTAGCCGCGCACGTCCACACCGTCGGCGACCGCTCGGGCCACCGCGCGCAGGTGGCCGTCGAGGTACGCGATCCGGTCCGGGTCCTCGCACCGGCCGGCCGGATCCACCTCGTCGTCGTACGCGCAGCCGTTCTCGGTGACCAGCACGGGTGGCAGGTCGGCGCCGTACCGGTCGCGTAACCCGGTGAGCAGGTCGTACAGCCCGTCCGGCACGACCGGCCAGCCGAAGCTGGTGGTCGGGTAGCTCTCCAGCGGCACCAGCTCGAACGGCAGCGGCGAGCCCTCCCCGGGCGCCCGCACCCCGGTCGGGTTGTAGTAGTTGACGCCGAGCGCGGACAGCGGTGCGGCGATGGCGGCCAGGTCGCCGTCGTGCACGACCGCGGGGTCGACGCCGGGGGCGTCGGGGTAGCCGCGGCCGAACAGCGGGTCGGTGAACAGCCGGTTGTGCAGCGCGTCGTACGCCTCGCCGGCGGCCCGGTCGGCGTCACCCGGCTCGGCGTCACCCGGCTCGGCGTCACCCGGTCCGGCGTCACCCGGTCCGGCGTCACCCGGTCCGGCGTCACCCGGTCCGGCGCCGGCTTCCGGGCCGATCAGGCGTACCGGGGAGTAGTTGTTGGTGATCGCGACCGGGACGTCGCCGTGGGCCCGCAGCGCGGCGGTGGCCAGGCCGTGCCCGAGAAGCTGGTGGTGCGCCGCCGGGAAGGCGCCGAACAGTTCGGCCCGGCCGGGCGCGTGCACGCCCAGCCCGTACCCGAAGGTCATGTGCACGAACGGCTCGTTGAGCGTGATCCACATCTTCATCCGGTCGCCCAGCCGGGCCGCGACCAGATCGGCGTAAGCGGCGAACCGGTACGCCGTGTCCCGGTTCAGCCAGCCGCCCCGGTCCTCCAGCGCCTGCGGCAGGTCCCAGTGGAACAGCGTGGCCACCGGGTCGATGCCGTGTTCCAGCAGCGCGTCCACCAGCCGGTCGTAGAACCCCAGGCCGTCCGGGTGGGCCGGGCCGGTGCCGTCCGGCTGGATCCGCGGCCAGGCGATGGAGAACCGGTACGCGCCGATGCCGAGCCCGGCCATCAGCGCCACGTCCTGCGGGTACCGGTGATAGTGGTCGCAGGCGACCTCGCCGGTGCTGCCGTCGGCGATCCGGCCCGGCTGTGCCGTGAAGGTGTCCCAGATCGAGCGGCCACGGCCGCCGGCGGAGGTCGCGCCCTCGATCTGGTACGCGGCGGTGGCGACCCCCAGGTGAAGCCGGGCGGGAACGGCGGCATGGGTGCCGGGACGATCATCGGGCCTCCGAGAAACGTGAGTGTCGCTCGGACTTTAATCTTCTCGGCGTGTCGGATGGAAGCTGTCCGATTCGCACCCTAAATGAGCATAAAATCGCTTAATCACGGAGTCCTCAGTGGAGGCGGAACGAACAATGATCCTGGTTGAGCGCAGCGCGTACGTTCGGGCGTCGATCGAGGCGGTGTGGGACGTGGTCCAACGGGCCGAGCAACTGCCCTCGTGGCTGGCCGGAGTGCGGCAGGCCGAGGTGCTCTCGGGCGAGGGCTACGGCCGCCGGCAACGGGTGTACGCGTCGGGTCGGGGGGCCAGCCACGAGGCCGAGGTCATCGTCTACCAGCCGCCGACGCTGATCGGCTGGCGCGAGCGGGCCAAGGGGGCGGGCGCCCGCGCGGAGGCCCGGACCGAGGTCTACGTGCAGCTCAGCGAGGAACCCGAGGGTACGTCCGCCCGGCTCATCGTGGTCCGCTGGCCGGCCGGCAAGGTCAGTGGCGCGCTGCTGCGGCTGGGAATGCGCAAGGTGGGCGCCGACCTGGAGGGTTCACTCGCCCGCTTGACCAGCCTGGCCGGCACCGAGCTGGCCCCGGTCGGAGTCGGGGTCGGTGCCGGGGTCGGTGCGGGCTCCACCGCCGACGCGATGGCCGGTCTGGGCGCCGGAGCGCAGGAGCACGGCGACGCCGGCCTGGGCCTGCTCGCCCGCTGAACGAACGGTGCCCTGACCGCCGGCGTCCGACCGGCGGTGCTCCGGCCGGCGGTGCTCCGACGGCTGGTGCTCCGGCCGGCGGTGCTCCGGCCGGCCCGGTTCGTGCAGAACGCGGGCCGGCCGGGCGGAATCAGGAGTCGCCGCCGGTCTCCCCGACGGGAGCCGCCGTGACGTCCTCGATCGCGTACTTCTTGGCGGCCTCGGCCGCCACCGCGGCCGGCACCGCGCCGTCGAGCGCGAGCTGCCGCAGCGTCGCCACGGCGATCGACTCGGCGTCCACGTGGAAGTGCCGGCGCAGCGCGTGCCGGGTGTCCGACAGGCCGAACCCGTCCGTACCGAGCGAGGTGTAGCGGCCCGGTACCCAGCGCGCGATCAGGTCCGGTACGGCCCGCATCCAGTCGCTGACCGCGATCTTCGGGCCCTGCGCGTCGGCCAGCTTGGCCGTCACGTACGGCACCCGCGGCTCGGTGCCCGGTTCGAGCAGGCTCTGCTCCTCGCACTCCACCGCGTCCCGGCGCAGCTCGGTCCAGGAGGTCACCGACCACACGTCGGCGGCCACCCCCCAGTCCTGTGCCAGCAGCTCCTGGGCGCGCAGCGCCCACTGCATGCCCGTACCGCTGGCCAGGATGTTGGCCCGCGGCGGGGTGCCACCCTCGCCGCCGGCCGACCCGTCCGGCGCGGAGACCGAGGGCGCCGGGGCGTACCGGTGGATGCCCCGCTTGATGCCCTCCGCGTCCACGTCCGCCGGCTCCGCCGGCTGCAGGATCGGCTCGTTGTACAGGGTGAGGTAGTAGAAGACGTTCTCCTGCTGCTCGCCGTACATCCGGTGCAGGCCGTCCTCGACGATGTGCGCGATCTCGAACGCGAACGCCGGGTCGTAGGCCACCACCGCGGGGTTCGTCGCGGCGATGAGCTGCGAGTGGCCGTCCTCGTGTTGCAGACCCTCACCGTTGAGCGTGGTGCGGCCCGCGGTGGCGCCCAGCAGGAACCCGCGGGTCATCTGGTCGGCCGCGGCCCACAGCCCGTCGGCGGTGCGCTGGAACCCGAACATCGAGTAGAAGATGTAGATCGGGATCATCGGCTCGCCGTGCGTGGCGTACGAGGATCCGGCCGCGGTGAACGAGGCCACCGAGCCGGCCTCGTTGATCCCCTCGTGCAGGATCTGGCCCGCGGTGTCCTCCTTGTACGACAGGAACAGCTCGCGGTCGACCGCCGTGTAGTTCTGCCCGTGCGGCGAATAGATCTTCTTCGTCGGGAACAGCGAGTCCATCCCGAAGGTGCGCGCCTCGTCCGGGATGATCGGCACCCAGCGCCGGCCGAACTCCTTGTCCTTCATCAGGTCCTTGAGCAGCCGGACGAAGGCCATCGTGGTGGCGATCTTCTGCTTGCCGGAGCCCTTCTTGACGTCCCCGAACTGCTTCGACTCGGGAATCGGCAGCGGCCGGTGCGCGATCTCGCGGGTGGGCAGGTAGCCGCCGAGCGCGGAGCGCCGGTCCTGGAGGTAGGCGGACTCCTCCGAGTCCTTCCCCGGGCGGTGGTACGGCGGCAGGTACGGGTTGGCCTCCAGGGCCGAATCCGGGATGTCCAGATAGAGCCGGTCGCGGAAGGTCTTCAGATCGTCCAGCGTCAGCTTCTTCATCTGGTGCGTGGCGTTGCGGCCCTCGAAGTGCGAGCCGAGCGTCCAGCCCTTGATCGTCTTGGCCAGGATCACCGTCGGCTGCCCGGTGTGCTCCACCGCCGCCTTGTACGCCGCGTACAGCTTGCGGTAGTCGTGCCCGCCGCGCTTGAGGTTCCAGATCTCCTCGTCGGAGAGCTGGTCGACCATCTTGCGGGTCCGCGGGTCGCGGCCGAAGAAGTGCTCCCGCACGTACGCCCCGGACTCCGCCTTGTAGGTCTGGTAGTCGCCGTCCGGGGTCACGTTCATGAGGTTGACCAGCGCGCCGTCGGTGTCCGCGGCCAGCAGCGGGTCCCACTCCCGGCCCCAGATCACCTTGATCACGTTCCAGCCGGCGCCCCGGAAGAACGCCTCCAGCTCCTGGATCACCTTGCCGTTGCCCCGTACCGGGCCGTCCAGGCGCTGAAGGTTGCAGTTGACCACGAAGGTGAGGTTGTCCAGCTCCTCGCGGGCGGCCACCCCGATCGCACCCAGCGTCTCCGGTTCGTCCAGCTCACCGTCGCCGAGGAACGCCCAGACGTGCTGGTCGGAGGTGTCCTTGATGCCCCGGTGCTGCAGGTAGCGGTTGAACCGGGCCTGGTAGATGGCGTTGATCCCGCCGAGCCCCATCGAGACGGTGGGGAACTCCCAGAAGTCCGGCATCAGCCGCGGGTGGGGGTAGGACGGCAGCCCGCCGCCCGGGTGGGACAGCTCCTGGCGGAACCCGTCGAGCTGGTCCTCGCTGAGCCGACCCTCCACGTACGCCCGCGCGTACATGCCGGGCGACCCGTGCCCCTGGTAGAAGATCTGGTCGCCGCCGCCGGGGTGGTTCTTGCCCCGGAAGAAGTGGTTGAAGCCCACCTCGTAGAGCGATGCCGAGCTGGCGTAGGTCGAGATGTGACCACCCGCGCCGATCTCGGGCCGCTGGGCCCGGTGCACCATGATCGCGGCGTTCCACCGGATGTAGGCCCGGATCCGCCGCTCGACGTGTTCGTCACCGGGGAACCAGGGCTCCCGCTCGGGCGGAATCGTGTTGATGTAGTCCGTGGTGGTCAGGGGTGGGACGCCGACCTGGCGCTCCCGGGCCCGCTCCAGCAGGCGCAGCATCACGTAGCGGGCGCGCTTGGCTCCCCGCTCGTCGATGACGCCGTCCAGCGACTCGACCCACTCCGAAGTCTCTTCGGGGTCGATGTCCGGCAGCTGGCTCGGCAGGCCGTCGCTGATCACCGGGCGCTTGCGCTCCGTTGCCACAGGCGTTCCCTCGGTTGGTGTGTGGGATAGGTCTCTACCGCCAATACTGCCCCGGATCACCCGGGCGCGTCACGTCCAGCGGCCCTTGACGCGACGCGCGACACACGTACTCGTCGGTAACCGGAGGAAGGGACCCATTGTCGGCGCTTCCGGCGGCACCCGGGCCGCCGACGGGCCTCCGGCGGGTGACACTGTCAGCCATGCGGACCGACGTGATCACGATCAAGACGGGTTCCCGGCCGACCGTGCGGGACATCACCGGCGAGGCGCGGCGGTTCGTCGCCGGCCAGGGCGACGGGCTGCTGCACGTCTTCGTCCCGCACGCCACCGCCGGCGTGGCGCTGATCGAGACCGGCGCCGGCTCGGACGAGGACCTGATCACCGCCCTGAACGACCTGCTGCCGACCGACCAGCGCTGGCGGCACCGGCACGGGTCGCCCGGACACGGCCGGGACCACGTCCTGCCGGCCTTCATCCCGCCGTACGCCTCGGTGCCGGTGCTCGACGGTGAGCTGGCGCTGGGCACCTGGCAGTCGATCTGCCTGGTCGACCCCAACGGCGACAACCCGAGCCGGCAGGTCCGGTTCTCGTTCCTGGCCGGCTGAGCGCGTCCCCGCACCGAACCGTGCGGGCCGGTGCGGCTGGTCCGCCCCGGCTAGGCTTCCGGCGGTGGAGCCCGAACCGATCGACGCGTCCGTTGTCGCCGTCACCGTCTTCCCGGACCAGGCCCGGGTGACCCGGCGCGGCCGGGCCACGCTGCCGGCCGGCGAGCACCGGATCCGGGTCGCTCCGCTGCCGGCCGGGGCGAACCCGGACTCGCTGCGGGTCAGCGGGCGCGGTCCGGCCACCGTGCTCGGTGTCGACACGAGCGCCCTGCGGGCGCCGCGCAGCACCGACGAGGAGGTCGTCGAGCTGACCCGCCGCCGGAGCGACCTGGCCGAGGAGCAGGCCGGGCTGATCGACGCCGACGAGGTGCAGCAGCGCCGGGACACCTTCCTGGCCGGGGTGGCCGAGCGGGCCGCCGGCACGTACGCCCGGGCACTGGCCGCGGGCGACGCCGCCGCCGCGGACCTGGCGGCCTTCTCGGACGCGATCGCCGAGCAGAGCACCGGCGCCCGCGAGCGGATGCGGCAGCTCGCCCGGCGCCGGGTCGAGCTGGACGAGGAGATCGCCGCGGTGGACCGGGCGCTGCAGGCGCTGGCCGGCAAGCGCGGCCCGGACCAGCTCGCGGCGGACGTCACGGTGCTTGTCGACGAGGCCGGCGGCGAGGTGGAGATCGAGCTGACCTACCTGGTCGGCGACGCCGGCTGGCGACCCGCGTACGACCTGCGGCTGGTCGACGAGACGGTCGGGGTGACCTGGTTCGGGCTGATCAGCCAGCACACCGGCGAGGACTGGCCGGAGTGCGACCTGCGGCTGTCCACCGCCCGGCCGGCGGCCTCGGCGGCCGTACCCGAGCTGACGCCCTGGTACCTGGACCGCGTGCGGCCGGTGCCCCCGCCGCCCCGTTCGCCCGGGCATGCCGCCCCGATGATGCCGATGGCCGCCGCCCGCGGCGCGGGCGGATCGGCGGCCGAGGCCGCGCCGCGGCTCAAGCAGGGCGTCGCCACGATGGAGCAGGGGCCGTGTCGGCCACCTACCGGCCGGCGCGGGCGGTCGCGGTACCGGCCGACGGCAGCAGCCACCGCGCGGTCGTGGCGGCCTTCGACCTGCCGGCCCGGCTGGACCACGTGACGGCACCGGTACGGGCGCCCGAGGCGTACCTGCGGGCCACCGTGACCAACACCTCCCCGCACACCCTGCTGCCGGGCCGGGCGGCGGTCTTCCACGGTCCGGACTTCGTCACCAACACCCCGCTGCGGACCTGGGCGCCGGGCGAGGAGCTGGAGCTGGCCCTCGGCCTGGACGACCGGGTCCGGGTGGAGCGCGAGCTGGTCCGCCGCGGTGCCAGCAAGGCCACCCTCGGCTCGACCCGGCGCCGGGAGGTCGAGTACGGCATCACCGTCACCAACCACACCCCCCGGCCGGTGGACGTCACCGTGCTGGACCAACTGCCGGTCTCCCGCGACGAGGGCATCGTGGTGCGGGAGACGCGGCTGGATCCGCAGCCCGCACAGCGCACCGAGCTGGGCGAGCTGACCTGGCGGCTGCGGCTGGAGCCCGGCGGCTCGGCGCGGCTGGCCGTGGCGTTCCGGGTCGAGCAGGCCAAGGGGGTCGAGCTGGTCGGCTGGCGGGAGTAGGGCCCGAGCCCCGGATCCCCGCGCCCCGGCTTCCCGGGGCGTCGGCTCCCCCGGTGCCGGTGCCGGTGCCGGTGCCGTCAGCCGCGCAGGTACGCCTCGGAGACCTCCCAGAGCCGCTCGGCGGCCTCCGGGTCCCGCGCGTACGGGGCGTAGCCGGTGCGGCTGCCCGGCTGGTTGGGGCCGGCCTCCTGGCAGTCCTCGAAGTACCGCCCGCCGACCCCGTCCAGCAGCGGCGAGGCGGCGACCAGCACCGAGGTTGCCGCGCCCTGCTCGACGGTCTTCCAGCTCGGCGCGGCGGCACCGCCGCTGCCGGAGCGGAGCTGGGCGAGTTCCTCCTCGGTGACGTAGCGCTGGAGGTTCGTCTGGATCGCCCCCGGCATGAGGGCGTTGGTCAGCACGCCGTCCTGCGCCCACCGCCGGGTGGCCGCCACGGCGAAGAGCACGTTCGCCGTCTTGGACTGGCCGTAGGCCAACCACGGCTCGTACGGCCGCTGCCGGAAGTGGATGTCCTCGAACACCACGGGCGAGCGGAGGTGGGCGGCGGAACTCACCGACACGATCCGCCCGCCCTCGGCGACGGCCAGCGCCCGGTGCAACCCGGTGGCCAGGGCGAAGTGGCCGAGGTGGTTGGTGGCGAACTGCATCTCCCAGCCCTGCTCGGTGCGCAGCTCCGGCGCGGCCATGATGCCGGCGTTGTTGACAAGCATGTGCAGGGGACCGTCCCAGGCGCGCACGAACCGGGTCACCGAGCCCAGGTCGGTGAGGTCGAGCGGGGTGACCAGGATCCGGTCGTTGCCGGTGCTGCCGGTGATGTCCGCGGCGGCCCGCAGGCCGGCGTCGATGTTGCGGACGGCGAGGGTGACGTCGGCCCCGGCGGCGGCGAGCGCGCGGGCGGTCTCGACGCCGATCCCCGAGGACCCGCCGGTGACGACGGCCCGCCGGTTGGTCAGGTCGAGGCCCCGGACAACGTCCATGGCGGTCGTCTCGCGGGAGAACGGGGTGCTCACGGGCGTGCTGGTGGTCATGGTTCCTCCAGTCCGGGTTGGCGGGCGGCCGCGGGGTGGCCCGGCCGGTACGATAAGAAGCGGAGGATCCTCCGTTTAACCGCCTCCCACCCTATCCGGAGGGCCCTCCGGTTGCCAGTCGCCGGGTCCGAGCCACCGGATCGGTGTCCCGGGCGCGAGCCCGGGGTCCGAGCCCGGGTACCGGCCCGGTCCCAGCCCCGGGCGAGTCGAGGAGGAAGCCGTGCCGGATCGACCCCTGCGTGCCGATGCGCTCCGCAACCGGCGGCGCCTGCTGGACACGGCGGTCCGGGCGTTTTCCCGGGACGGCGCCGAGGTAACCCTGGAAAGCATCGCCAGGGACGCCGGGGTCGGCATCGGCACCCTGTACCGGCACTTTCCCAGCCGCGAGGCGCTGATCGAGGCGGCGTACCGCAACGAACTGGCCAAGCTCTGCGACGCCGTACCGGAACTGCTCGCCACCCTGCCGGCGCAGGCGGCGGTACGTGCCTGGATGGACCGGTTCGTGGACTACCTCGCCGCCAAGCAGGGCATGGCCGACGCGCTGCGGCTGGCCATCGCCTCCGGCGCCAACCCGTTCGCGCGCAGCCGGGACCTGCTGCACGCCGCGCTGGGTGAGCTGCTGGCCGCCGGGGTCGCGGCCGGCACCGTACGCTCGGACGTCGCCCCGGCGGACGTCCTGGCCGGGCTGAGCGGGGTCTGCCTGGTGGCCGGCGAGCCGGGTCAGCGCGGCCAGGCCGGTCGACTACTGGACCTGTTGATGGACGGCCTGCGCCCCCGCCCGCACCCGGCCGGGACTTCGGCGAAGTAGGGGTCTCCGGGCGCCGTCCACCCCCGACTCCGCCGAAGATG
Source organism: Plantactinospora sp. KBS50 (assembly GCF_002285795.1). Classification (GTDB taxonomy): domain Bacteria; phylum Actinomycetota; class Actinomycetes; order Mycobacteriales; family Micromonosporaceae; genus KBS50. Next base: position 4,963,077 of record NZ_CP022961.1, on the reverse strand, counting down.
CGTCGATTCTGAGCCGCACGAGCGACCCGGGTCGGGACGACACGCTGGCCGGTAGGGCGCCGGAAAGTGGTCGCCGGTGGCGCTGATCGGTAATGCTGTCCCGCGTGACCACCCCCAAGATCTCGACGAGCGGTTCCGCGAGGCGGTCGCAGCGCTGCCGGGTCCGACCCGGGAACGGTCGCCCGCGGAGCCGGTACGCCCGGACGCCGCGCTGACCGGTGCACGGGCGCTGGAACTGTTCGACGCCCAGGTCACCAGCCGCCATCTCGACCTCGCGGCCCGCTGGCTGCGCAGCTTCGGCGAGGGCTTCTACACGATCTCCTCGGCCGGCCACGAGGGCAACGCGGCCGTCGCCGCGGCGCTGCGGCCCACCGACCCGGCGCTGCTGCACTACCGGTCCGGCGCCTTCTACTGCGTACGCGTCGGCCAGGCCGACCCGGCGGAACCCGCCGAGCCGGGCGGGCGCACCCCGCAGACCCCGCAGACCCCGGAGTTGGTCATCGAGTTCGGACGCGCCGGCGCGGACGAGCCGGACGGGACCCGTACCGATGATGCCGAGGCGGCGGACGTCCCGCCGGACACAGTCGACGCACCGTGGGACCCGGTCCGTGCGGATCCGGCCGGCACGGACCCGGCCGGCACGGACCCGGCCGGCACGCACCCGGCCGGCACGGACCCGGCCGGTGGGCACCCGGCCGCGGCCCCGCCCCGGGCTCCGGCGCCGGATCCCGTGCAACTGCCCGGCTGGATCGGCAACGCCGCCCGGGACGTCCTGCGCGGCGTGGTGGCCTCGGCCCGGGAACCCATCGCCGGCGGCCGGCACAAGGTGTTCGGCAACGCCGAACTGGCGGTCGTGCCCACCACCTCGACCATCGCCTCGCACCTGCCCCGGGCGGTCGGCATCGGGCTGGCCATCGAACGGCAGCGCCGGCTGGCCAGCGGCTCGCCATGGCCCGCCGACGCCGTGGTGGTCTGCTCGTTCGGCGACGCGTCGGTCAACCACGCCAGCGCCACCGCGGCGCTGAACACCGCCGGCTGGTGCGACCACACCGGACTGCGGGTGCCGGTGCTGTTCGTCTGCGAGGACAACGGCCTGGGCATCAGCGTCCGATCCCCGCGCGGCTGGGTCGAGGCGACCCTGCGGGCACGTCCCGGGCTGCGGTACTTCGCCGCCGACGGCGGGGACCTCGGTCAGGCGTACGACGTGGCGGCCGACGCCGTGGCCTGGGTCCGGCGGCACCGGCGGCCCGCGGTGCTGCACCTGACCACCGTACGACTGCTCGGGCACGCCGGCGCGGACGCCGAGCAGGCGTACGGGCGGGCCGCCGAACTGGCCCGCGACCTGGACCGGGATCCGCTGCTGGCGACCGCCGCGCTGCTGGTGGACGCCGGCCTGGCCAGCCCGGACGACCTGCTGGCCCGGTACGACGAGATCGGCTGGCAGGTCCGTCGGGTCGCCGAGGAGGTGCTGGGGGAGGAGAAGCTGACCGGCGCCGCCGAGATCGTCGCGCCGCTGGCGCCGCGCCGGCCGGCGCACACCGTGCGGGCCGTCGCGGAAACCGCCGAGCGGGCGGCCGGCTCCGGCGCGGACGCCCGGGCCGCGGCGTTCGGCGACCGGCTGCCCGAGCGGGAGGGTCCGCTGACGCTGGCCCGCGCCATCAACGCCACGCTCACCGATGCGATGCTCGACAACCCCGCCATCGCGCTGTTCGGCCAGGACGTCGCCATCAAGGGTGGCGTGTACGGGGTGACCAAGGGACTGCGCGGACGGTTCGGGGCGCCCCGGGTGTTCGACACGCTGCTCGACGAGACCTCGGTGCTGGGGCTGGCCCTGGGGGCGGGACTGACCGGGCTGCTGCCGGTGCCCGAGATCCAGTACCTCGCGTACCTGCACAACGCCGAGGACCAACTGCGCGGCGAGGCGGCCACCATGCGGTTCTTCTCCCGCGACGCGTACCGGAATCCGATGGTGGTCCGGATCGCCGGCCTGGCCTACCAGGAGGGCTTCGGCGGGCACTTCCACAACGACAACTCGGTCGCGGTGCTGCGCGACGTACCCGGTCTGGTGGTGGCGGTGCCGGCCCGGCCGGACGACGCCGCGGCCATGCTGCGGACCTGCCTGGCCAGCGCGCAGGTCGACGGCAGCGTGTGCGTGTTCGTGGAACCGATCGCGCTCTACCACACCCGGGACCTGTACGCCGACGGCGACGGTGGCTGGCTGGCCGACTACCCGCCGCCGCAGCAGTGGCCGGACCGGCACGCGCCGATCGGCCGCGCCCGGGTGTACGGGGTGGGGACGGCGGCCGACCTGACCATCATCACCTTCGGGAACGGGGTCCGGATGTCCCTGCGGGTGGCGGCCCGGCTGGCCGCCGAGGGGGTCGGCAGCCGGGTGGTGGACCTGCGCTGGCTGGCGCCGCTGCCCGTGGCCGACCTGGTCCGGGAGGCCACGGCCACCGGTCGGGTGCTGGTGGTGGACGAGACCCGACGCTCCGGCGGGGTCGCCGAGGGTGTGATCGCCGCCCTGGTCGACGCCGGATATGTCGGATCGGTTCGTAGAGTGGCCTCCGTGGACTCGTTCATCCCGCTCGGGCCGGCGGCCCGTCAGGTTCTGGTCACCGAAGACGCCATTACCGAGGGTGCCCAGATGCTGCTGGCAGGGTAAATTCCGTTGCACCCGGTGCGCCACTTGCGCGCCGGCGGACAAGTGTGTGAACTCTGCCGTGTCGGTGTCGTCCGGACGCCGGGGCAGTGAAGATGAGGAGGCATTCGACAGTGAGCGCGACCGCGGGTCAGGCCGCCGACGGGGTGCGGAGCCTGGCGGACCGGTTCGGCATCGAACCGGGGATGGTCGTCATGGAGATGGGCTATGACGACGATGTCGACCAGGATCTCCGGGACGCCCTGACCGATCGTTGCGGTGAGTTGGTCGACGAGGACACCGACGAGGTCGTGGACGCGGTGCTGGTCTGGTACCGAGACGGCGACGGTGATCTCTTCGAACTGCTTGTCGACGCCCTCGGCCCGCTGGCCGACAACGGTGTGGTGTGGCTGCTGACCCCCAAGGCGGGGCGGATCGGCCACGTCGAGCCGAGTGAGATCAGCGAATCGGCGCCCACCGCCGGCCTCCAGCAGACCTCCACGGTCAACGCCGGACGGGACTGGAGTGGGGCCCGTCTGGTGCTCCGGAGGGGCAGCAAGGCCAAGAAATAGAACCCGAGCCGGGCGCCGGAGCAACCGACCGACGTCCGTGGCAGCCTGGGCCCGAACCCCGACGTTGCGAGGAGTACGCATGCCCATTGAGGTTGGCGCCGAGGCGCCGGACTTCGTCCTGAAGGACCAGAACAACCAGGAGGTCCGGCTGTCGGACTTCCGGGGACGGCGCGCGGTGCTGCTGGTCTTCTACCCGCTCGCCTTCACCGGCATCTGCCAGGGCGAACTGTGCGAGGTCCGGGACAACCTCAACGAGTACGTCAACGACGACGTGCAGGTCCTGACCGTGAGCGTCGACTCGGTCTACAGTCACAAGATCTGGGCCGACCGGGAGGGCTACGAGTTCCCCATGCTCGCCGACTTCTGGCCGCACGGCGCGATCGCCACCGCGTACGGGGTCTTCAACGACGTGGCCGGCATCGCGAACCGTGGCACCTTCGTCATCGACCGCGCCGGCGTGGTCCGGTTCGCCGAGATGAACATGCCCGGCGAACCGCGCGACCAGCAGGGCTGGCGCAAGGCCCTGGCCGAGGCCGTCGCGGGCTGACCGACATCTTCCCGTTCCTGGGGTTGTGGCGGGTCCGCCGGGGCGCGGTTCCCGCCACAACCCCAAGATCGGCACGATCGGGCCGTACGGCGGCCGGTGGCGTCGGCACGGTAAGCTTGCCGGCGCCGGTTCCGCCCGTACGGGCATCCCGGGCGCGTAGCTCAGTGGGAGAGCACTCGCCTTACAAGCGAGGGGTCGCAGGTTCGAAACCTGCCGCGCCCACAAACCATCGTCGACCTGGGAAAACGTGATCCGTGGGTGCCACGTGACGCCGCCTGGTCGCTGACGCAGCACTCGGTTGTGCGCCCGCCGGTGGCCTTGCGGTGTCCCGCGCGGTGGGTTCCTGGCCGCGATCAACAGGTGTCGGTGCAGCGGGCCCAGTCGTAGATTTCGCCGTACACGTCGGCGTTGGGCAGATGGCCACCGGCGAAGGTGTGACCCTTCGCCGTGGCCATCTGCGCGAGCAGCCAGTCGCCGTGCTCGGCGGGAACGTTGGCGTCGTTGTCTCCCCGCCAGATCCCGACCGGCACGGTGATTTCGGCGGGTTCGAAGCCCCATGGCCGTTCGAAGGCCAGCGTGTCGTCGACCCAGCCGTCGGTACCTTCCACGAAGGTCGCCCGCAGCCGCGCCATCGCGTCGGGGTCGTCGCGTGCCGGCGGGCCGGGCTCCCAGGGCAGTTCGGGGCCGCCGTCGTCGATCCGGGCCATGGTCTCCGCCGCGACCTCGGCGAGCCGGCCTCGGACGGTCGGCTCGTCGCGTACCGGATGGTCGGGGTCGGCGGGTTTGATGCCGGACACCACGGCGCACCGGGTGACCCGCTCGTGCAGCAGCGCGGCACAGGCCAGGGCGTGTGGGCCGCCGCCGGAGGCGCCGATGACGGCGAACCGTTCCCAGCCTTGGGCGTCGGCGAGGGCCCGCGCGTCATCGGCTGCGTCGGCGACGGTGCGTCCGGGGCGGCGGGTGGAGCCGCCGTACCCGGGGCGGTCGTACGCCAGCAGGCGGAGTCCGCTGCGCTGCATCGCCGTGACCTGGTCGGCTCGTTTCCAGCGGGTGCTGGGTGAACCGCTGTGCCAGATGACGGGGAATCCGTTCTCCGGCCCGTAGCGGCAGTAGCGCAGGATCCTTCCGTCGGGGCAGGCCAGTTCCGACGTCTGCGGGAGCCGGGTCACGCCCGCCAGTCTTTCACCGCGTCGACGGCCGCCGCTGCCCGGATCTCCCCCGCTTCGGTCGCACGAGACCTGCCGGGTGGAGTGTGCAGACTTGTTGTCGCCCCAGTGACAACAAGTCTGCACACTCCACCCGGCGCCGAGGGCGAGGTAGGGGCCGGGTAGGACAGGGTCCGGGTGCGACGGTGGCCGGGTGCGACGGGGGCGGTGTCGGCGACGCCCCGCCACGGCGGGGGTCGGGATCCCGACAGCCGGCCCGGGCGACCGGTAATACCGCCTCTGACCTGGGATAACTCAGCCGGGTGGTGGACATATTGGGCCGGGCACGACAGCCGGCCGCCATTTTCGGGCGGCGCGATCGCGGCGGCTGGTTGGTGCCACCGCCGTCCGCCGCGGGACAGACTCCGCCGCATGAGTGACCAGCCGCAGGACCCGTGGCCGCAGAGCGAGCCGCAGCAGTCGTACCCGTCCGCCGAGCCGACCCGGGCAATGTGGTCCACGCCGCCCGGCCCGGCGCCCGGCGCCGTACCGCCGCGACGGCCGAGTTCGCGGATCCTCCTCGGGATCGTCGCGGCGGCGCTCGGGCTCTGCTGCATCGGCGGCATCGTGGCGGTCAGCAACGACGACGACACCCCGGCGCCCGGATCGGTGTTGAGCGGCCGCAGCGACGGTGTCGACCAGCTCGGGGCCGGAACGCCCAGCGCCGTGCCGACCTCGGCGTCCGCCGAGCCGAGCCCGTCGGAGAGCAGCGAGCCCGCGCCGAGCGCAACGGTGAGTCCCACGCCGGCGGCCAAGAAGAGCGTGCGCCCGGTGTACTACGCGAACTGCGCCGCGGTGCGAGCCGCGGGCAAGGCGCCGCTGCGGCGGGGTCGACCCGGCTACCGGGCCGGACTCGACCGCGACGGCGACGGGGTGGCCTGCGAGTCGTCGGGAAGTAGCGGTTCGACGAGCACGGGCGGCGGTTCGACCGGCAGCGGCACCGGCACTGGCAGCGGATCGAGCGTGTACTACGCGAACTGCGCCGCGGTCCGCGCGGCCGGCAAGGCACCGCTGCACCGCGGTCAACCCGGCTACCGGGCCGGACTCGACCGCGACGGGGACGGGGTGGCCTGCGAATAGGCCGGCCGATCACGTCGGCGTGGCGTATTCGGACACCGGCCGACGTGATCCGCCCCGCGAGCCGGCGGACCGGGCGCTCGCCGCGCTGGCTGGCACCGGGATCGGCGGGTGGCTGACCGTGGGCGCCGCACAGTTCCCGATCTGGACCGCGCTCGGGGTCCGCATTGTCGCCGCTGCGGGGAGCCCGGCGGCCGACCGTCGATCAGCCCGGTTGAGCACGCGACCGGGACCTCGATGGTCCGTCGTGCTGACGGGTGAGGGCGCCGTTCAGGGCTCGAGGCGGGGTGCGAGGCGGGGCGCGGGCAGGCCGGCCGCCAGTTGGGTGAGCGCGTCGCGGACCAGCAGGCCGATCGGCACCCGCGGGTCGGCGTTGAGCCACTGTGCGGTCGCCGCCTGGATGGCGGCGCCGATGGCCCCGGCCAGCAGCCGGGGGTAGAGGTCGCGGACCGGGTCGGTGCCGGTACGCCGGGCCAGCACCGCGACCAGCTCCGCCTCGGCGGCCACGTGGGCCTTGACCAGCTCGCCCTGGAGGGAGGGTTCGCTGGTCATCAGCCGGACGCCGGCCAGCCACTGTGGATCGGGATCGGTGCGGTCGTTGTCGAACCGGGCGGCCACGGCGGCGGTGACGGCGGTCCAGATGGGCTCGCCAGCCGGTCGGCCGGCGGTCTCGGCGGCGATCTCCCGGAGCCGCTCGGTGTGCCGGGCGGCGATGGCCTCGGCCTTGCTGCCGAAGTAGTTGTTGAAGGTCCGGGGTGAGACCCCGGCCGCCTCGGCGATGTCCTCCACCCGCACGTTGTCCAGCCCACGCTCCACCGCCAGTTGGACCGCGGCCCAGCTCAGCGCGGCACGGGTGGCCTGCTTCTTGCGTTCCCGCAGTCCAGGTGCCGGCTGGTCGGGTTGGCTCACGCGGGCCAGCCTAACGACATTTTTGCTGCCTCAGCAATTATTCTGAGTACGCACTTCAACTCGACTCGCCGCGGCAAAATCGTCCGGCGCGCGGAGGCACGCAACGTGCCCGGCTGGTGCACAATTCGACGATGAACGATCCGCGGTTGCCCGCCCTGACCAGAGCCGAACAGGATCTGGTGGAGCACTACCTGCGGGTGGTCGACTTCGTGGGACGGATCAATCCGGCCGTGGACACCGGGCATTTCGACGTGATGCGCTGCGTGCTGGCCGCCCAGGGGCTGCTGGCCGAGGCTCGTGCGCTGCTGGTGGCCGCCGAGACGATGCGGGAACGCGGCGAGACCGAGGTGTTCCCGCAGACGCTGGCCCGCGCCATGCGGGTGCTCGACGGCGAACGCCGCACCGCGCGGGTGCTGCTGCCGCCCGAATGATCCGGATAACCGCTCGGTGCGCCGGATGTCGCGATGGCCCCGCATCCGGCAACGCGTAGGTCAACATCCGTCGCGACCCACATGACCCGGCCGTTCTGGGGAAACCTTTCCGCATGGTGACCTCAGTCGACCATGCCGGCCCGACCATCGGAGTTCTCGGCTCGTACGGCGGCCGGAACTCCGGTGACGAGGCGATCCTGACCGGACTGCTGGCCGATGTGCGGGCCCGCCGGCCCGACAGCCGGATCATCATCTTCTCCCGCAACCCCGACCACACCCGCGCGGCGTACCCCGATGTGGTGGCCGAGCCGTGGGAGGGGATCAGCCGGACCGACTCGGCGGTCGCGCTCGACCAGATGGACCTGCTGCTGCTCGGCGGCGGCGGCATCCTCTACGACAGCGAGGCCCGTCGCTACCTGCGCATCGTGCTGGCCGCGCAGGAGCGCGGGCTGCCGGTCTGCACGTACGCGGTCGGCGCGGGACCGCTCACCGAGACCGTCGACTGCGCGATGGTGCAGGAATGCCTCTCGGCCGCCCGGGAGGTGACGGTCCGGGACACCGAGTCGCGGTTGCTGCTGGAGGAGGTCGGGGTGACCCGGCCGATCACCGTGACCGCAGACCCGGCGATGCTGCTCCAACCGGAGGACTTCCCGGCCGGCCTGCTCCAGGCCGAGGGGGTACGCCTCGACCGGCGGCTGGTCGGGATGAGCGTCCGCGAGCCCGGCCGGGCCGCCGCGCACCTCGACGTCGACGGCTACCACCGGCTGATCGCCCAGGTCGGCGACTTCCTGGTGACCCGGCTGGACGCGGACGTGGTATTCGTTCCGATGGAGCCCGACGACATCCGGCACTCGCACGGGGTGCTTTCGCACATGGTGACCGCCCCGCACGGGCGGGTCCTGCACGGCGACTACCGGCCCCGGCAACTGCTCGGCCTGATGCGGCACTTCGACTTCGCGGTCGGGATGCGGCTGCACTTCGTGATGTTCGCCGCGATGTCCGGCGTACCGCTGCTGCCGCTGCCGTACGCGGGAAAGGTCTTCGATTTCGCCCGGCGGATCGGCGCGCCGACGCTGCGCGGGGTGGAACGCGAGGTGGAGGGGCCGCTGCTGGCCGAGGTCGACCGGCTCTGGGACGAGCGCGACCGGCGGCAGCCGGAGACCGGGCGCCGGGTGGCCGAGCTGTGCCAGCAGGCGCTCATGACCGGCGACCTGATCGGGCCGGCGCTGCACGAGATCGACGGCCGGCGGCACTGACCGGCCGGCACTGACCGGCCGGCGGCATTGAACGGCCGGCATTGAACGACCGGCACTGAACGGCCTGGCGCGCCCGCCGGGAACGCGTCAGGCCGGCGCCGCCCGGCTCAGGTGGCCCGCCCGCGCCAGCGGTAGATCCACGGCCCGTCCTCGGTGGTCGACTCCAGTTCGTAGATGTCGGCGCCGGCCAGACCGCGATCGCTCAGCCAGTGGTGCGTCAACGGCGGCCGGCCGGTCACGTCCAGCTCCACGGTGATCGTCTCGCCGTCCGCCGGCCCGTCCGCCAGCCGTACCTGGGTGGTGGTTGACATGCCCACATCGTGCCCGGTTTCGTCCCGCCGGCACGGGGAAACCGGCGGCGATGCAGGTAATGGGTGAGGTGCATGACGCGCGCCGGTGCGGACTGGCCGGTGACGGCGTGACCAACGACCAGCCGGCCCTGGCCGAACTGGTCGACCGGCTCGGTGCCGAGTACGCGGCCGACGGCCTGCCGCGGATCATCCAGTGTCCGCCCGGGGTGTACTCCATCCGCGACGCGGGCACGGTCTGGCGCAGCGGCGTCTCGCTGGTCGGCGCCGGAATCGGTGCCACCCGGTTCGTCCTGTCCAATTCGGGCGACCGCACCCAGCCGGTGCCGCTTGCCTACTTCACCACCGTGCAGCACGGCGCGGGCCGGGACAACCACATCGCCGACTGCACGTTCGCGGGCTTCGAGATCGACGGCTCCGGCGTGCAGATGGACGACTACTGCTACCTGGCCAAGGGCTGGGCCTGCAGTACGTGCGCCGGGGCCGGTTCCGCGACCTGTGGATCCACGACACCGGCGCCACCGGACTGGGCTGCGACTTCCTGCAGGACAGCGTGATCGAGTCGGTGGTGGCCGAACGGTGCGGCCGGCTGGACAACGGGCGCCAGATGGGCGGGGCCGGCATCGGGATCGGCATCGGCGGCTGGGGACCGAGCGAACGGCTCACCATCACCGCGTGCAGCACGCTGGGCAACGGCACCAACGGCATCTTCGTGGAACTCCAGAAGGACTACTGGCGGCCGCCGCGCGGCATCCGGATCGTCGCCTGCCACGCGGAGGGCAACCGGTTCGGCATCTCCGACTGGGGCGCCGACGGCCTGATCGTCTCGGCCTGCACGATGCTGGGCAACCAGATCGCCGGCTTCGACGTCTCGACGCACGGCACCGCGGGAGTGCCCGGCCGGGGCGGCATCGTCACCGACTGCGTGCTGGACGGCAACGTCAACTCCGGGGTGAGCTTCGGCAGCGCCTCCGGGCCGTACCTGGTCCGCGGCAACCGGATCAGCGGCAACGGTCGGTACGGCGTGCTCGTGCACGAACTGCCGCGCGGCGCGGGGGAGACGATCCAGGACCTCGTCCTCGACGGCAACGAGATCTGGGGCAACGGGCTGACCGGCGTACAGATCGACACCGGCGCCGCCGACCTGACCGTGGTGGGCAACCGGATCCGCAGCAACGGCCGGCTGGCCGGACCGGGCGGGTCGGGCGCGGGGGCGGACGTCCGGTACGGCGCGTTGTCGATGACCGACAAATCGGCCGACTGGCCGGCGGGCTGCCACTTCGGCAAGCAGCTCGTGGTGAAGGGGCTGACCGCCACGGTGATGACGAACGACCACAGCACGCTCAGCCTGATGCCGGTGCGCGCCGGTCTGAACACCGCCTGGCACGGCGACGTGCCGACCGACGGCTCGCCGTACGAGCTGGTGGGGCCGCCGGAGCACCGGGCCGGCCTGACCATCGCGGCCCGGGCCACCGGCCTGACGATGCGGAACAACCGGATCTGGGACGGGATGAGCCCGAAGACGCAGACCGAGGGCGTGTGGGTGACCGACCAGGGCGAGTGCCTGGACGCGGCGGTCGAGGACAACGACCTGGCCGGCAACCGGGACGCCGCGTTGCGGTTGGACACCCCCGCCGTGGGCGGCCGGTGGGAACGCAATCACGGGTCGGCCGAGGAGCCCTGATCCGCCCCGTCGCGGCCGGAGTGTGAGATCGCGCCGAAACCGCGGGTCGGCGTGGTGGTGCCGGCGGAGCTGACCCGGGGGAGTGTTAAGAAGAGACCCTTGCTCGACAGAAGCGTCAGGAGGGGGCTCTTCCTTGCGGGTGATCCATGGTGTGTGGCGGCCGGGAGGTCGGCTCGTGCTGTGGGCGGAGGAGGCCGCCCGGACCGCGCCGCCGCGTCGGCCCGGCCGGCCGCCGCGGGAACGGCCGCATCCGTACGCGGCCGGGCAGCCGGCGCTCGCCGCCGCGCTGGGCGAACTGGCCGCGAAGGCGGCCACCGGCAGCACGCTGCTGAGCCTGCCGACCCGGGCCGGGGTACCGGTCGACTCGCCCGAACTGGTCCGCGCCGAACCACCCGGCGAGGCCCGCGGTCGGGTCACCCTCGCCGGCTGGCGGGTGCCCAGCCTGGAGTACGACGCCGACCTGGCGCTGCCCGTGCTGCTGCGGCTCGCGGCGGTGGACACCCTGCCGGCGGTGGACACCCTGCCGGCGCTGGCCGACGACGCGCCCGGCTGGACCGACGCTGGTGCTGGTGCTGGTGCTGGTGCTGGTGCTGGTGCTGGTGCTGGTGCGCCCGGGGAGCCCGAGGTGCCCGGGGCGACGCTGCGGCAGCTCGGCCGGTTCGCCGCGTTCGCGGTCGACCTCGTGGAGCGTGGGCGCACCCTGCCCGGTCTGGCGTGGGATCCGGCCGCCGGCCGGGGGTCGGGTACGTCCGCCGCCCAGGCGTGCTGGCGGCCCCTGCTGACCGGCCCGGATGCGGCGTGGGCCCGGGCGCTCGCCCTGGCCCTGCCGCCCGCCGCGCGGGCCGCCGACCCGGACGTCGGAGCGCCGGAACTGGTCGCCGACGCCCTGGACGCGCTCACCGACGCCGCCGCGCGGATCGCCCTGGACGATCTGAAGCTCGTCCCGTCCACCCGGCGGACCGGCCGGGCCGAACTGGTCCGGCGCTGGCTGGCCGCGCTCAGCGGCCGGCAGCGGACGATCCGGGGAGAGCCGGCCGAGCTGGCGGAGTTGGCCCGCGAACTGGCCGACTGGCAGCGGGACGCCGCCGGCGGCCCGGTCCGGGCCACCTTCCGACTGGTCGAGCCCGCCGATCCCGACCCCGCCGTCCCCGATCCCGCCGATCCCGTTGACCCCGACCCCGACCCCGCCGATCCCGAGCCCGTCGACACCGACGGGGTCAGCGGCGGGGCGGGGGGAGAGCGGTGGCGGGTGGAGTTCGCGCTGCGCGGCTCGGACGGGTCCGGGCTGATCGAGGCCGCCGCCGTCTGGGCCGCCCACGGTCCGCTCGGGCCGCCGGCACAGCCGATCAAGGCGCCGCAGGAGACCCTGCTCGCCGAGTTGGGCCGGGCCAGCCGGCTCTGGCCGGAACTCACCGACGCGCTGCGCACCGCCGCCCCGACCGGCCTTGACCTGAGCACCGAGGGGGCGCACCGGTTCCTTTCCGAGGGCGCACCGATGCTGCACGCCGCGGGCTTCGGGCTGCTGCTGCCGTCCTGGTGGCGCCGCCCCGGCGCCCGGCTCGGTGCCCGGCTGCGCGCCGGCACCCCGACCGCGCCGGGGACGGTCGCCGGCCGCTCCGGCATCGGCCAGGAGGCGCTGCTGGAGTACCGCTGGGAGGTCGCGCTGGGCGACCGGTCGCTGTCCGAGGCCGAGCTGCACGCGCTCGCCGAGCTGAAGACCCCGCTGGTACGCCTGCGCGGCGAGTGGGTGGAGCTGGACTCCCGCCGGTTGGCGACCGGGTTGAAGCTGCTGCGCTCGGGCGGCCGGATGAGCGTCACCGACCTGCTGCGGCTGGGGCTGGCCGGTCAGGACGACCCGGACACCCTGCCGGTGCTGGCGGTCAGCGCCGAGGGCGCGTTGGGCGACCTGCTGTCCGGTCGGGTGGACCGGCACCTCGAACCGGTGGCCACGCCGCCGGGCTTCGCCGGCACGCTGCGGCCGTACCAGCAACGCGGGGTGGCCTGGATGTGCTTCCTGGAGTCCCTGGGGCTGGGCGGGATCCTCGCCGACGACATGGGGCTGGGCAAGACCATCCAACTGCTGTCCGTGCTGGCCAACCAGCCGGACGAGACCGGTCCGACGCTGCTGGTCTGCCCGATGTCGCTGGTGGGCAACTGGCGGCGGGAGGCGGCCCGGTTCACCCCGGGGCTGCGGGTGCACGTGCACCACGGCGCCGAGCGTGCCCGGGGCGCCGACTTCGAGACCGCGGTCGGTGCGGCGGACCTGGTGCTCACCACGTATTCGGTGGCGGCCCGGGATGCCTCGGAGCTGGCGCGGATCGGCTGGCACCGGGTCGTGGTGGACGAGGCACAGGCGATCAAGAACGCGGCCACCCGGCAGGCCGGGGCGGTGCGGGCGCTGCCGGCCCGGCACCGGATCGCCTTGACCGGTACGCCGGTGGAGAACCGGCTGGCCGACCTCTGGTCCATCATGGAGTTCGCGAATCCCGGGCTGCTGGGCGCGGCCGCGGAGTTCCGCCGCAGCTACGCCGAGCCGATCGAGCGGCACGGCGACGAGGCCGCGGCGCAGCGGTTGCGCCGGATCACCGGCCCGTTCGTGCTGCGCCGGCTCAAGACCGACGCCTCGATCATCTCCGACCTGCCGTCGAAGCTGGAGATGGAGGTGCTGTGCAACCTCACTGCCGAGCAGGCGACGCTCTACCAGGCGGTGGTGGACGACATGATGGCCCGGATCGAACGCAGCGACGGCATCGAGCGGCGCGGCCTGGTGCTGGCCACCATGACGAAGCTCAAGCAGGTCTGCAACCACCCGGCGCAACTGCTGCGGGACGGCTCGGGGCTGGCCGGCCGGTCCGGCAAGCTGGCCCGGCTGGAGGAGATCGTCGAGGAGGTGCTCGCGGTGGGTGAACGGGCGCTGCTGTTCACCCAGTACGCCGAGTTCGGCGGGATGCTGCGGGCGCACCTGTCGGCGCGTACCGGTCGGGAGGTGTTGTTCCTGCACGGCGCGGCCGGCCGCGCGGAGCGGGACGCGATGGTGGCCCGGTTCCAGGATCCCGGCGGCGGGCCGCCGCTGTTCGTGCTGTCGCTCAAGGCCGGCGGCACCGGTCTCACGCTGACCGCGGCGAACCACGTGGTGCACGTGGACCGGTGGTGGAATCCCGCGGTGGAGGACCAGGCGACCGACCGGGCGTTCCGGATCGGCCAGCGGCGCTCGGTGCAGGTCCGCAAGTTCGTCTGCGCCGGCACGGTGGAGGAGAAGGTGGCCGCGATGGTGGCGGAGAAGCGCGGGCTGGCCGCCCGGATCGTCGGCACCGGCGAGCAGTGGCTCACCGAGCTGTCGACCAGCCAGTTGCGCGGGCTGTTCGCGCTGGAGTCGACCGCGGTGGTGGAGTGATGGTGGACTTCGCCGAGTACGGGCCGCGCCGCCGGGTGCCGGGCGGGCTGCGGACCCGGTCGACCCGCGGCGCCATCGGCGACTCCTGGTGGTCGCGGCGGTTCGTGGCGGTGCTGGAGTCGTTCGCGCTGGGTACCCGGCTGACCCGGGGCCGCTCGTACGCCCGGTCCGGACAGGTGCTCAGCCTGGAGGTGACGCCGGGCGCCGTGCTGGCCGAGGTGCAGGGTTCCCGCGCCCGGCCGTACCCGGTGCGGATCGGGCTGCCGGTGTTCGACGCCCGGACCTGGACGCGGCTGGAGGATCTGCTGGCCGGGCAGGCGCTCTACGGCGCCCGGCTGCTGGCCGGCGACCTGCCGGCGGAGCTGGCGGACGTGTTCGCCGGGCAGGGCGCGGCGCTGTTTCCGACCGGGCTGGACGAGCTGCGGATGCGCTGCGGCTGTCCCGACCCGGCGGTGCCGTGCAAGCACCTGGCGGCCACGTTCTACCTGCTGGCGGAGGCGCTGGACGCCGACCCGTTCCTGCTGCTGCGCTGGCGCGGCCGCGACCGCGAGCAGTTGCTGGCCCGGCTGCGCGCGGCCCGGACCTCGGCCGCCGGCTCGGAGACGGCGCCGGGACCGGCCGGTACGCCGGCGGGCGTCGCCGGTACGGCCGGTGTGTCGGCGGGCGGACCCGGTGCGGCCCGCGCGCTGGCCGAGGTGGCCGCGACGCCGCTGGCCGACGCCGTGGAGCGGTTCTGGACCGCGCCGGTGCCGTTGCCGGCCCGGCCGCCCGCGCTGCGCACCGACGTCGACCTGCTGCTGCGCCAGCTCGACGCGCCCGGCCGGGAGCTGGGCGGTCCCGGGCTGCTGGCCCGGCTCCGCCCGGCGTACCAGAGGTTCGCGGGCAGCTAGCGGTAGCGTCGCCGCAACTGCCACACCAGTACGGCGTTGCCGAGCAGCACCACGGCGTAGACAGCTCCGGCGATGCCGCCGCCGAGCACGGCCAGTACCGGTACGGCGGCCCAGAGCACTATGGTGAGGGCGAGCATGAGTCGCTTGCGACGCAGCCGGTGCCGGTCGGACAGCCGGGCGAAGAACTTCGGGTCCGACGCCCTCAGTTCGCGGGTGATCTGTTCGAAGCGGAGCTGATCCTCTTTGCTGAGCATGGCGCTGGCCTCCCCCTGCCGGCGTTAACCCGGTTGGCGCAGGGATACCCGGCCGGAGGCGCCTCACGCTCGCCCGTCGGGCAGGAGTTCAAGCAGCGTCGCGGGCAGTTACTTAGCAGTTGGTTAAGTTTTCCTGTGCCGCCGTCACCCCGCGGTGCCCCCTCGGCGCGGTCGCGGCGCGCGTCGATCGGCCATCGGGGATCCATCGTCCCTGGTGGCGACCTCCGGTGCGCAAGGGGACCCCGAGGGTCGCCCGGAACGGCGGGCTCAGCGCCGCCTTAAGTGCCCAGCCAGGGCCAAACGGAACGGCTTGAAGCAGGTCAGGCCCTTGGTTACCGTGCCGGAACAACCCCCTCACCAAGGTTCGCCGCCGCACCTCCCAACGCTCCGTCCGGTCCAGCCGGAGGCGCGGGCGCGCCCCTCACCCCCTTGGGATTGGTACATGGCAGACCAGAGTGTGCCGTCGCGCCGGCCGGATCGCCGGTGGGACGGGCCAGAGCGCCCCACGCCGTACGGCTACCGGGAGAACGGCGGCGACCAGCGCCCGCCGGCCCCGGCGTACCCCGGCGACGACCGGCAGCAGCGGGCGAACCCCCCGTACCCGACCTGGCAGCAGCCGGCGGGCCGGGGCGGCTACGGCCCACAGGACCAGGCCGGATACCCCGGCTACCCGGGTGAGTCGGCCTACCAGCCGGCGGGCGCCGCCGGGTACCAGGGTCCGCAGGGCTCGCGGTGGGTCGGCCCGGAGGGCATCGGCGGGCCGGGCGGTGGCGACCCGCGGATGGTCGGCATGCTGCCGGACCTGGGCGAGGAGGACGACGACCGTGGCGTGGCGCGCCGCAAGGCGCTGGCCGCCTTCGGCGGCACCGCGGCCGTGGTGGTCGGCGGCGCCGCGCTGGCGATGTCGCCGCTGGGCAAGGACCTGACCGGCCGGCTGTTCGGGGCCGCTCCCGACGCCGAAGTGGCGGCGCCCACCGACGGCACCGCGGCCCGTCCCAGCGGCCAGCAGCCGAGCACGGTACGCACCTACACCGAGCAGAACGAGAGCTACATGGGCTCCCGTGCCGGTGCCGCGCTGAAGAAGAACGCCCCCAGCGGCGGGCAGGTCTTCGGCGGGCCGGCCGAGGCCGCCGCCCGGACCAAGGTGACCGTGAAGACGGTGCTGGCCAAGGACCCGATCCGGCACCTGGCCAGCCGGGCCACCTTCGGGCCACGCCCGAGGTGTTGAGCGCCATCAAGAAGATGGGCATCGACGCCTGGCTGCGGCTGCAACTGGACCCCGAGAAGATCGCGCCGACCAAGGCCGAGCTGAAGCTCTCCGAGCTGACGACCCTGAAGATGAGCCCGGCGCAGCTCAAGGCCAACCGGGACAGCCTCAACTCCCAGGGCATCAAGGCCGACAAGGAGTACATCGACGCGACGATCGCCCGGCAGATCTGGTCGGAACGCCAGCTGTTCGAGGTGATGGTCGACTTCTGGAACGACTTCCTGCACGTCGGTCCCGAGTTCGACAACTCCGACCTGGTGCGCGGCGCCTTCGACCGGGACGTGATCCGCAAGCACGCGCTGGGCAACTACGCGGACATGCTGGTGGCCGGCAACCGGCACCCGGCGCTGCTGATCTACCTGAACCAGACCCAGTCGCACAAGGACGAGGTCAACGAGAACCTGGCCCGGGAGAACCTGGAGCTGTACTCGGTCGGCGTGGACGGCGGCTACAAGGAGGCCGACGTGCGCCAGGCCGCCCTGTTGCAGACCGGCCGGACCATCAACCAGGACTTCGAGTACGTCTTCCAGCCCAGCCGGCACTACGTCGGGCACGTGAAGGTCCTCGGCTTCTCCAGCTCGAACGACTCGGCCGAGGGCGGCGACCAGGCCAGCGAGGCGTACTTCCGGTACCTGGCCAACCACTCCTCGACCGCGCGGTACGTGGCGCAGAACCTGGCCACCCGGTTCGTCTCGGACACCCCGCCCAAGAGCCTGGTGGACCGGCTGGCCAAGACGTACACCGCCAACAAGACGGCGATCAAGCCGGTGCTGATGACGCTCTTCAGCTCCAGCGAGTTCTGGGCCTCGGTGGGCCAGAAGGTGCGCCGCCCGATGGAGTACCTGGCGGCCACCTACCGGACCCTCGGCGTCGGTCCGGACGCGTCGCCCGGCTACCAGGCCAGCGGCGGCCGGGGGCGTTCGCCACCGGGCTGAGCCGGATCCGGGCCAAGATGGCCGAGCTGGGTCAGTTCCCGACCGGCATGCCGACCCCGAACGGCTACCCCGACGTCTTCGTCGCCTGGACCAGCGCCGGCACGATGATCAACGGCTGGAACGAGGCAGCCACGCTGATCGGCGGCGGCCGTCCCGAGTTCTCGTACACCAAGGCCGACAAGCTGGTCGGTTCCAGTGTGCCGGCGACCGCCGGGGCGTACGTCGACGCGCTGGCCAAACGGCTGGTGCACCAGACGCTCAGCACCGGGCAGAAGGCGCTGATCCTCGGGATTCCGGGCGTCTCGGCGACCGCCAAGGTGGACGCGAAGTTCCTCGCGGCGGTCCCGGCCATGGCGCGGGCGCTGCTCGCTTCCCCCCAGCACCACCTCCGGTGAGGCCCGAGATGGAGAAGACCGTGCACCAGTTCCCCCTGCACCCCGACTGCCCGGACCTGCGGCGGTTGGCACCGAACCGGACCGAGGCGATGCTGCGTGCCGAGGCGGCGGCGGTCGAGGCCGAGAACACGGCCGAACGGGACCGCTTCCGGGCACTCAACGACCTGGAGGAGGCGCAGCAGGACGGGCGGGGGGTGACCCGGCGTACCTTCGTGACCGGCGCGGCCGCCACCGCCACGGTCCTGGCCACCAGCCAGTTCGTCAGCACGCAGGCGTCGTTCGCGGCCACCAAAACCGGCACGCTGATCCACGTGTTCCTGTACGGCGGCCTGGACGGGCTGAGCCTCATCGCGCCGGCCAACGACCCGGTGTTGCAGAAGGTCCGTCCGGACCTGCTGCTGGGCACCGACTCCCCGGCGCTGGACCGCGGCTTCATGATGACCAGCGCGTTCGCGCCGCTGTCCGGGTTCCTGGCCAAGCGCCAGCTCGGGTTCGTCCCCGCGGTCTCCGATCCCCGGCTGTCGCGCAGCCACTTCCAGGCGCAGGACGCGTGCAACCTGGGCGGGCTGCCGGCCGAGACCGGCGGCCGGGGCTGGTTGGACGCCCTGGTCGACGCCCTCGGCGCGGGCACCGCGTTCCGCAGCGTCGGCATCGGCAGCACCCTGCCGCGGTCGCTGGTGGGCACCAACGGCGCGATCTCGCTGAACAGCGTCGAGTCGTTGACCCTGCGCGGCGACCAGCGGTTCACCGAGGCCACCGAGAAGGCGATCAAGGGCCTGTTCACCGACATCAACCACCCGGTGGAGGAGTCGGTCCGGGACGGGCTGAACGCGCTGGGTCTGGCCAAGCAGATCGCCGGCAAGGAGTACCAGCCGGCCGAGGGGGTCAAGTACGAGGGCGACGTCGGCCGGGCGTTCCGCGAGCTGGCCCGGCTGATCAAGGGCGGCGCCAACGTCCGGGTGGCCACGATCGGCACCGGCGGCTACGACACCCACGAGAACCAGGGGCCGCGCGAGGGTGGCCAGCTGCACCGCCGGCTCAACGCGGTGGCGCAGGGCATGGCCGACTTCTTCACCGACCTGGGCGACCAGGCGGCGGACGTCACGGTGATGGTGACCAGCGAGTTCGGCCGCCGGGTCGCCTCCAACCGGGGCGGGACCGACCACGGCCACGGCGGTGTGGTGGCGGTGCTGTCCGGCCAGAAGCTGGCCGGCAACGTGCTCGGCACCTGGAACGGTCTGGACAAACTGGACAGTGGTGACGTGCCGGAGTACAACAACATGTTCCACGTCTACGGCTCGGTGGCGCAGGGCCGGTTCGGCCTCACCACGGCGGAGGTCGACAAGGTCTTCCCGCGGCAGAAGTTCAGCCCGGTGAAGATCTACGCGTGACGTACCAGCAGACCGGCCGCCGGTCCGAGGCAGCGCCCCGGGCCGGCGGCTGGTCCGCGTCCCCGGACGGCTGGGCGGCCGGCGCCGACGGCTGGCCGGCCGCCCCGGGCGGCTGGTCGACCGCGGGCGACGGCTCGCCCGCTCGCGTCGGTGGCTCGCCCGCTCCCGCCGGGGGCCGGTCCGGGCCGGGCGTCGGGCCGCCGCCGGCCCGGCGGGGCGCCACCGGGCCGCGGCTGGCCGTCGCGGTGTTCTGGCTGGGCCTGGTGGTCAGCGTGCTGCCCTGGTGGTACCAGACCGCCGACGGCGCGTTGGACACCACCACCGCCCGGATCACCGCGGCCGGGCGGATCAGCGGCCTGCTGGCCGGGTATCTGCTGCTGGTCCAGGTGCTGCTGGCCAGCCGGCTGCCGCTGCTGGAGCGGCTGGCCGGGGCCGAGCGGTTGGGCCGCTGGCACCGGGACGTCGGCGCCACGCTGCTGGTGGCGCTGCTGTCACACGTCTCGCTGATCCTCGTCGGCTACGCCCGGCTGCAACAGGCCGGCCTGCTCGACGAGCTGACGGTGCTGCTGCGCGACCACGAGGACATGCTCTCGGCGTTCGCGGCGGCCGGCATCCTGGTGGTGCTCGGCCTGACCGCGGTACGGGCCATCCGCACGGCCCTGCCCTACGAGCTGTGGCACCGCCTGCACATGGGCAGCTATCTGGTGCTGCTGCTCGGCTACGGGCACCAGTTCGCCGGCGGCCAGCAGCTCTTCCGGCCCGGCCCGGCCCGGACCTGGTGGATCGCCCTCTACCTGATGGTGCTGGCGGCCCTGCTCTGGGGCCGGGTGATCGCCCCGGTGCGGTTCAACCTGCGGCACCGGCTCCGGGTCGCCGACGTGGTCGCGGAGGGTCCGGAGGCGGTCTCGGTGTACGTCACCGGCCGCCGGCTCGACCGGCTGCGGCACCTGGGTGGGCAGTTCCTGCGCTGGCGGTTCCTGGCCCCGGCGCGTGGTCGCAGTCGCACCCGTACTCGCTCTCGGCCGCCCGCAACGGGCAGTGGCTACGGCTCACCGTCAAGGTGGTGGGCGGGCACAGCGCCGCCCTGCGGGGGCTGCGTCCGGGCACCCGGATCTGGGCGTCCCGCCCGGCCGGCGGCTTCACCGCGGCGCACCGGCGGCGCGACCGGGCCCTGCTGATCGCCGGGGGCAGCGGGATCACCGCCATCCGGGCGGTCCTTGAGGAGCTGCCGCCTGGCGCGGCCGTCATCTACCGCGCCCGCACCGTCACCGACGTGCTGCTCCAGCAGGAACTGGACTGGCTGGCGCAGGCCCGCGGCGCCGACGTGTGGTACGTGCTCGGTTCCCGCCGGGACGCCGGCCCCCGCCAGGTGCTCAGCGCGGCCGGGCTGCGGAAACTCGTACCGGACCTGGCCGAGCGGGACGTCTACCTGTGCGGTCCGCCCGGTCTGGTGTCCGCGGCGCAGACCGCGTTGCGCCGGGCGAGGGTGCCCCGGCGGCAGATCCACCTCGCCACGTTCGAGCTGTAGGGGAGCCCATGCGCCGCGTCCTGTTCGCCGTGGCCGGCCTGGCCGCCGGCACCACCCTGCTGGTGGTGCTGAAGACCGGCCCCGAGGTGACCCCGGTCGCCCGGCTGGCCACGCCGGCGACCGCGGTCGGCACGCCGGCGCCGGCCGGCACCGCCGGTGCGGATCCCAGCGGGCCGGCGCCGACGGCGACCCACTCCCGCCCCGCGTCCGAGGACAGCGGGTCGGCGAAGCCACGGACCACGCAGCGGACGCCGACGGCCCCGCGTACCAGCGCGGCGCCGAAGCCGGCCACCGGCCCGCGCACCCTGTACGGCTCGGTGGTGAAGGCGCCCGGCTACGGCAACGTGCAGGTGCAGATCACCGTGTCGGGTGGCGCGGTCACCGCCGTGGAGGCCATCGAGCTGCCGTTCGACACGCCCACCTCGGAGCAGAAGAGCGCGAGCGTCCGGGCGCGGTACGAGACGAAGGGCGAGGCCCTGGCGTACGCGACCGGACGGTCGGCCCGGCTGGACACGGTGTCCGGGGCGACCGCCACCAGCACCGCGTACCGGACGTCGTTGCAGGCCGCCCTCGACCAGCGCTGATCCGCCCGGGTCGGCGGACCGCCGACCCGGTTCGGCGGACCGCTCGTTTCAGCCGGCCGCTCGTTTCAGCCGGCCGCTCGGGTCAGCGGACCGGGTGGTGCGTGCCGGCCGTGCGGGTCAGCGGACCGGGCGGTGCGTGCCGGCCGGGCGGGACGTGCCCGCCGGCCTGGGCCGTCCGGGCCGGGACCCCATCGGTCGGGTGCCCGCCCAGCGGCGCGGAAGTCGCCGCCGGGCCGGGACATCGTCCCCGCCGGCCGCGGCCACGTCCTCGTCGGCCATCATCACTCCCCGTCGCTCGACAACGACACCACGTTAACGAGTCGCGGGCGGGGAAGGACGTTCTCCGCCGAGCCGGGGTGGTTGGATGCGCCGGCCCGGCTCCGTCCGGCCCGGGTCGGCTCCGTCCGGCGCGGCTCGGCCGCGTCCGGCGCGGCGGGTCGGTCGTCCCGGGCGCGCCGGGTCAGTAGCCGCGGCGCGGCGCCGGCAGGTGGGCGGCCAGCAGCGTGACGGGCGCCGCGGGGGTCACCGCACGCAGCGCGTCGACCAGGATCTCCTGCACCGAGTACGGGTCGGGCAGCCGCCAGCGGGTCTCCTCGGGCGCGACCGCCCAGCGCACCACGCCCTCGGCCAGCCGGGTGGGCGGCGCCGGGATCCACGAGCCGAGACCGTGCCGGATGACGTACAGGCACTGGTCGAGTTCGGGGCGCAGCGGCTCGCCCGGACTGACCAGGAAGATCCATCGGCCGCCGGGGGTGACCGCCACCGGGCCGCGGCCCTCCGCCGCGGTCAGCGTCCGGGCGTACGGCCGGGTCGCGTCCAGCACCCGCTGGCCCAGGTACGCGGGCACCTCGATCGCGTCGAAGGCCCGGCCGGTGGCCAGCAGCACCCCGTACGGGCGGATCCGCCACCACGCGGCGACCCGGGCCGGGTCGGCGGCGGCGGACCGCTCCCAGTCCTCCAGCGCCGGGTGGCACCCGGTGGTCGGGCAGCCGACCCGGCCACACACGAACCGGTCTCGGGCCAGGAAGGCACCGGGCGTCACGCTCCAGCCGTGCGCCGCGTACCGCATCGCGACGCGGCGCAGCCGGACGCGTTCCAGTGACGTCAGTTCTACGAGTGGCGGTCGGATACTGCCCCACATCGCGGAGACACCCCTCATTCGGCGTTCGACATCGACCCGAGAGATCGATCCCCGTTACCGGCGTGCGGCGGGATCGTTTGCTCAGGCAGACGAGCGGTTGCAACTTGCATGAAAAGTACGGGGTAGAACGGAACGAATGCCGCACAGCCAGTGCGACCGATACAAAACGAATAGAAGCCGTATAAGATCCCACGTGCCGTGCTGCCGGGACGCCGGCGAGCGCAGGGGAGGGGTTGACCGTGGACGAGTTGCCCATCGGACGCCGTGTCGCCTATTGGCGAAGTCGTCGACGGATGTCGCAGCAGGTATTCGCCGACCGGCTCGGCAAGTCCAAGAGCTGGGTGGACAAGGTCGAGCGCGGGGTTCGACGGCTGGACAAGTTCTCGGTGCTGCACGAGATCGCCGACGTCCTGCAACTGGACATCCAGCTCCTGCTCGGGCGCGACCCCGAGCGGCGGACCGACGGGCTCAACTGCATCGACCAGATCGAGGTCGAGGAGATCCGCGCCGCCCTGGAGCGGTACGACTCGATGACCGCGTTCTTCGACGCCGCGCCCTGCCCGCCGCCGCTGGACGAGATGCGCAAGGCGGTCAGCCACGCCTGGCTCACGTACCAGTACGCCCGGTACGGCGTGCTGACCCGGGCCCTGCCGAAGCTGCTGCGCGACGCCCAGGCGGCCGACGCCGCGTACTCCACCAGCGCCGAGGCGTGCAAGGCGGCCCACCTGCTCGGGCAGGTCTACCAGATCGCCTCCTCCACGCTGCGCAAGCTCGGCGAGCACGAGCTGTCCTGGCTGGCCGCCGACCGGTCGATGGCGGTGGCCCAGCGCTCCGGCGACCAGCTGCTGGCCGGGCTGGCCACCTTCCGGGTGGGCAACGCGCTGCTGGCGCTCGGCCGCTCCCGGCCGGCCCTGGAGATCAACGTCAACATCGCCAACCGGCTGGCGCCCAGCGGCGACCGCGAGGCCACCCCGAGCGCCTCTCGGTGTACGGGATGCTGCTGCTGCAGGGAGCCATGGCGGCGGCCCGGATCGGCGACAGCGCCACCGTGCGGGACCTGCTCAACGGCGCCCAGGAGGCGGCCAACCGGCTCGGCGGCGACCACAACCACTACTGGACCTGCTTCGGACCCACCAACGTGCTGCTGCACCGCGCCTCCGCGGCGGTGGAGCTGGGCGAGGGCCGCCAGGCGGTCGAGACCCACCTGCAGATCAAGGAAGCGGAGTTCAACGCGTTGCTGCCCGAACGCCGAGCCCACCACCTGCTCGACATCGCCCGCGGCTGCACCCAGGTCGGCGACGTGGCCAAGGCCGGCGAGATGCTGCTGCAGGGCGACCGGCTGGCCCCGTCGGAGATCCGCTGCCGGCCGCTGGCCCACGAGGTGATGTCGGACGTGCTGCGCCGGACCCGCGGCGCCCCACCCGCCTCCATCGCCGAACTGGCCGAGCACATGGGGGTGGGGGTGTGAGTTCGGCGCACCAGCCGGAGGCGTCTGCGTCCAAACCCGTGCTGTACGCCATCGGCTGCGGCTCCCCGCTGACCCGGGACCTGCACCGGCTGATCGCGGCCGGCCAGCGGGACGGATGGGACGTCTGCGCGATCCTCACCCCGGACGGCCGGAAGTTCGCCGACGAGCCCGCGCTCGCCCGGCAGACCGGCCACCCGGTGCGCTGGGCGTACAAGGACCCCGCGGACCCGGACGTGCTGCCGACCCCGGACGCCCTGGTGGTGGCCCCGGCCACGGTCAACACCGTGAACAAGTGGGCCGCCGGGATCACCGACACGCTCGCCCTCGGCCTGCTGGTGGAGAGCCAGGGCCGGGGGGTGCCGATCGTGGCGATGCCGTTCACCAACGCGGCCATGGCGACGCACCCGGCGTTCCAGGAGGGCCTGCGCCGGCTGCGGGACTGGAACGTGACCGTGCTGTTCGGCGAGGACGTCCTGCCGCTGCACGCGCCCGGCACCGGTGAGCGCTACATCCACCTGTTCCCCTGGGACAGGGCGATCGACGTGCTGCGTACCCGGCTCGGCGGCGAGCTGGCCAACTGAATCCGCCGCGTCGCCGGTCGGGTGCCCGGGAGCCGGACGCCGAAGCACCGGTGCCCGCCGGGTCGCCGGTAAGCTGGGCCGCCGTGAGCACAAGCCGTTCCACCGCGACCCGACGGGCCGATCTGCGCCTGGCCGAGGTGGTCGCCGTGCTTGAGGAGCGGTTCCCGCCGGCCTGGGCCGAGCAGTGGGACCGGGTCGGCCTGGTGGTCGGCGACCCGGCCGCACCGGTACGCCGGATCAGTTGCGTGGTGGACTGCGTACCCGAGACCGTCGCCGAGGCCCTGGCGGCCGGTGCGGACCTGATCGTGGCGCACCACCCGCTGCTGCTGCGCGGCGTCTCGTCGGTGGCCACCGACACCTACAAGGGCCGGATCGTGCACGACCTGATCCGCAACGGCGCCGCGCTGTACGTCGCACACACCAATGCGGACGTCGCCGACCCCGGGGTGTCCGACGCGCTCGCCGCCCGGCTCGGCCTGACCGACCTGCGCCCGCTGGTCCCGGCCGCCGGGCCGGCCGCCGGCGCCGGCCGGGGCACGGGCCGCATCGGCCGGCTGACCCGACCGGTACGGCTGGCCGAGCTGACCCGGCTGGCCGCCGCGGCGCTGCCGGCGACCACCTGGGGGTACGCGCGGCCGGCGACCCGGACCGGATGATCGCCACCCTGGCGGTCTGCGGCGGTGCCGGCGACCCGCTGCTCGCCCCGGCCACCGAGGCCGGGGTGGACGCGTACCTCACCGCCGACCTGCGGCACCACCCGGCCAGCGAGCACCTCGCGGCCGGCGGTCCGGCGCTGCTGGACGCCGCACACTGGGCCACCGAGCGGCCCTGGCTGGACGACCTGGCGGGCTTCCTGCGTGACCGCTTCGAGCTGCCGGTGACGGTCTCCGACCTGGTCACCGACCCGTGGACCGGGCACGCCGGATCCGCCGTACCCCGACCGACAAGGAGGCCACGTGAAGGCCGACCCGCAAGACCAGCGCCGGCTGCTCGACCTGCAGGCCGTCGACACCGCGCTCGCCCAGCTCGCACACCGGCGCCGGACCCTGCCCGAGCACGCCGAGCTGGACGCCCTGGCCCGGCAGCTGTCGGCGATGGAGGACGAGCGGGTACGCGCCCAGGTCGCGGTGGACGACCTCGACCGCGACATCGCGCGGCTGGAGAACGACGTCGAGCAGGTCCGCAACCGCGCCGAGCGCGACCAGGCCCGGTTGACCATGGGCTCCGGCCCGGCCCGCGAGCTGGAGGCGTTGCAGCACGAACTCGCCTCCCTCAAGCGGCGGCAGGGTGAGCTGGAGGACGCCGAACTGGAGCTGATGGAGCAGCGGGAGACCGCGCAGGGCGTGCTGGACGGCGTCCGGGACCGGCTGACCACCGCCGCGAACACCCGCGCCGAGACCGAGCGGCGCCGCGACGAGACGCTCGCGGAGATCGCCAAGGAGGAGCAGTTCCGCACGGCTGCCCGGCAGCCGCTGGTGGCGGACCTGCCGGACGAACTGGTCGCGCTCTACGACCGGATCCGGGAGTCCTCCGGCGGGCTCGGTGCCGCGCTGCTGCGCTCCGGCCGCTGCGGCGGCTGCCGGATCGAACTCTCCGGTGCCGACCGGGCCAGGATCAAGGCGGCGCCGCCGGACGAGGTGGTGCGGTGCGAGGAGTGCCGGCGCATCATGGTCCGGACCGCCGAGTCGGGGTTGTAGCCGATGGCGGTCGACCGGGTCGTGGTGGAGGCCGACGGCGGTGCGCGGGGCAATCCCGGCCCGGCCGGTTA
The DNA here is from genome assembly GCF_002285795.1 of Plantactinospora sp. KBS50. Taxonomy (GTDB): domain Bacteria; phylum Actinomycetota; class Actinomycetes; order Mycobacteriales; family Micromonosporaceae; genus KBS50. The sequence continues at coordinate 4,936,851 of NZ_CP022961.1, read as the reverse complement.
CGGCGCGGTGGTGCGCGACGACCGGGACGGCCAGGTGCTGATCGAACGGTCCGACGCGATCGGCGTGGCCACCAACAACGTGGCCGAGTACCGCGGCCTCATCGCCGGCCTGGAGGCGGCGGCCGAGTTGGGCGCCTCCCGGGTCGCCGTGCGGATGGACTCCAAGCTGGTGGTCGAGCAGATGTGCGGTCGCTGGCAGATCCGCAACCAGGGCCTGCGCCCGCTGGCCGCGCGGGCCGCCGCCCTGGTCAGCCGGTTCGCGGCGGTGGACTTCGAGTGGGTGCCCCGGGACCGTAACCGGCACGCCGACGCGCTGGCCAACGCCGCGATGGACCAGGCCGCGTCCGGGTCCGCCGGGTCCGCCGGGTCCGCCGGGTCTCGTACGAACGGGTCCGCCGCGAACGGGTCGGCCGCGGAGGCCGATCCGGGGCCGCGGGCCGGCGCCCCGGTGTCCTGGGAACCGCGGCCGTCCAGCACCGCGACCCGGCTGCTGCTGGTGCGCCACGGCGAGACCGAGTTCACCGCCCGGCGGCGGTACTCCGGCCGCGGCGACGTACCGCTGACCGACCTGGGGCGGCGGCAGGCCGCCGCCGTGGCCGGCCGGGTGGCCGGGCTCTGCGCGCAGGTCGCGGCCGTGGTCAGCTCGCCGCTGGGCCGGTGTACGGCCACCGCCCGCAGCATCGCCGCCGCCACCGGTGATCCGCCGCTGGTGATCCGCGACGACCTGATCGAGTGCGACTTCGGGGAGTGGGAGGGGCGGACCTTCGCCGAGGTTCACGAGCGCTGGCCGGCCGAGCAGGCCGACTGGCTCGGCTCGCCGGCCGTCGCGCCGCCCGGCGGCGAGTCGTTCGTCGAGGTCGCCACCCGGGTACGCCGGGCCGTGGCGGATCTGGTGGCCGCGTACCCGAAGGCCACCATCGCGGTGGTCTCGCACGTCTCGCCGATCAAGCTGATCCTGCGCGACGCCCTCGCCGCGGGCGACTCGTTCCTGCACCGGCTGTACCTCGATGCCGCCGGCCTGTCGGTGGTCGACTACTGGCCGGACGGCGGGGTGGCGGTCCGTAGCGTCAACGAGGTCGCCCACCTGGCCGACTGAGCGGGTCCCAAAGACCCTCGCTGGCCTGCCGTTCGGCGCAGGCCAGCGGCCGTTCGGCGCAGTGCCGCCGGGCTGATACGTGACGGGCGTCACTACGTCGATACCCTCCGGGCCGTTAATTCGATCTACGGCTTTCACAAGGAGGTGTGGCAGATGGGTGAATCCGTTGCGGGCGAACCGCCGCGGCCGGCCGATCCCGACACCGCTGGCAGCGGTCCGCTTGGCGGCGATCCCGCGCAGACGGCCCTGTCGGAGGCGAAGGACCGCAGCCCGTGGAACTGGCTGCTCTTCGTGCCGATCGTCGTGCCGCTGATCACGCCGCTGTTCAACCGGGACGCGCCGCGGCTGCTCGGCTTCCCGACCTTCTACTGGCTGCAACTGGCCTTCATCGTGCTCGGCGTCGCCACCACCACGGTGGTCTACCAGATGACCAAGAAGCGGAGGTGAGCGCCGTGTGGAAGGACCACCTCACCGAGATCATCGTCTTCTCGCTGCTGTTCCTCCTGGTCAGCGCGATGGGGTTCGTGGCGGCCCGGTGGCGCGCCCCGAACGACATGGCCCACCTCGACGAGTGGGGGCTGGGCGGGCGCAGCTTCGGCGGCTGGATCACCTGGTTCCTGGTCGGCGGTGACCTCTACACCGCGTACACCTTCGTGGCCGTGCCGGCCCTGATGTTCGGCGCGGGCGCCGCCGGGTTCTTCGCGGTCCCGTACACGATCATCATCTACCCGCTGGTCTTCCTCGTGCTGGTCCGGCTCTGGTCGGTGTCGCACCGGCACGGGTTCGTCACCCCGGCCGACTTCGTCCGGACCCGGTTCGGCTCGCCCACCCTGGCGCTGCTGGTGGCGATCACCGGCATCGTGGCCACCATGCCGTACATCGCGCTCCAACTCGTCGGCATCGAGGCGGTCCTCAAGACCATGGGGGTGACCGGCGACAACGCGATCGCCCGGCACCTGCCGATCATCCTCGCGTTCGCCATCCTGGCCGCCTACACGTACCAGTCCGGACTGCGGGCGCCGGCGCTTATCGCGTTCGTCAAGGACTCGCTGATCTACATCGTCATCCTGGTGGCGATCCTCTGGCTGCCGCACAAGCTGGGCGGCTGGAGCTCGATCTTCGACGCCGCGGACGCCAAGTTCAAGGCGACCCCGTCACCCGCCGACGGCATCGTGCTCAACGCCAACAACCAGGTGCAGTACATCACCCTGGCCTTCGGCTCGGCGCTCGCGCTGTTCCTCTACCCGCACAGCCTCACCGGGGTGCTGGCCAGCAAGAACCGCGACGTGATCAAGCGGAACATGTCCGCGCTGCCGGCGTACAGCCTGCTGCTCGGTCTGATCGCGCTGCTCGGCTTCATGGCCATCGCCGCCGGGGTGAAGCCGCTGCCCGGGGCGAAGCCCGGCACCGCGGACAGCAACACGGTCGTCCCGCTGCTGTTCGACATGCAGTTCCCGGACTGGTTCGCCGGGGTCGCGTACGCGGCCATCGGGATCGGTGCGCTGGTGCCGGCGGCCATCATGTCGATCGCCGCGGCCAACCTGTTCACCCGCAACATCTACAAGGAATATCTGAAGCGGGACGCCACCGCCGCCCAGGAGGCGACCGTCGCGAAGATCGCCTCGCTGGTCGTGAAGGTCGGCGCGGTGGCCTGCATCGTCTTCCTCGACCCGCAGTTCTCCATCGACCTGCAGCTCATCGGGGGCATCATCATCCTCCAGACGCTGCCCGCGGTGGCGCTCGGCATCTACACCCGGTGGTTCCACCGGGGCGGCCTGATCGCCGGCTGGGTCGCCGGAATGGGCATGGGAATGTGGATGCTCTACCAGATCGGCAACCCGACCACCGGCAAGAAGCACTTTGCCGGCTCGGCCTTCCCGCTGTCCGAGTTCGGCTTCGACACCAAGAAGACGATCTACGTCGGCATCGTGGCGGTCCTGGTCAACCTGCTGGTCGCGGTGCTGGTGACGCTGGCCCTGCGGGCCGGCAGGGTGGCCGACGGCCCGGACGGCACCACGCACGACGACTACTTCGCCGACGAGGGTGACCCCCGGGTCACCCCCGGCGGCCGGGAGGACGCCGAGGCGGCTCCCGAGCCGGTTGCCTGATCCGGGGCGAGGGAGAGGGGTCGCCTGCCCGTCCCGTCCGGGGCGGCAGGCGACCCTTTCGGGCCTCGGCGCCCGGCCCGGCTCGGTGCTGGTCCGGCCCGGTGCTGGTCCGGCCCGGTGCTGGTCCGGCCCGGTGCTGGTCCGACCCGGTCGCGGTCCCGGCGCGCGGTCGCGGGGCGCTCGGCCGCCGGCCTAACGCAGGGCACGGTAGAGCAGCAGCAGGCCGATCCCCGTACCGAAGATCACGATCACGGCCTTGAGCACCGCGGGCGCCAACCGGCGGGCGAGCCGGGCGCCCGCGTACCCGCCCACGATGGTGGCCGGCACCAGCACGGCGACGGCCACCCAGTTCACCGGGCCGAACAGCCCGAACACGACCACTGTGGAGAGTCCCACCAGGGCCGACAGGAGATTCTTGACCGCCGTCACCCGGACCAGCGTCTCGTCCAGCACCAGCGCCAGGCCGGCCACCAGCATCACGCCCAGCGCCGCGCCGAAGTACCCGCCGTACACCGATCCGGCCGCGACCATGAGCTGCACCGTGACCGCCCGGCGGCGCGGGCTGAGCTCGGCGGGGTGACCGACCAGCCGGCGCAGCCGGGACTGGAACGCCAGCGCCGCCGAGGCGCCCAGCACCAGGAACGGCACCACCAGCTCGAACGCCCGGGCCGGGGTGACCAACAGCAGCGCGCTGCCGGCCAGCGCGCCGAGCACCGCGGTCGGGATCAGCGGCAACAGCCGGCGGCGCTCCGGCAGATCCTGCCGGCTGCCCGCCACACTCGACAGGTACCCCGGAGACACCGAGATCGAGTTGGTCACGTTCGCGGCCACCGGGTGCAGGCCGATCGCGATGAGCGCCGGGAAGGTGATCAGCGAGCCGCCGCCGGCGACGGCGTTCATCACGCCCGCCGCCAGCCCCGCGACCACCAGCAACGCCGCCTGGGAAAGATCCATGGTGAGCCGAGGTTAGGACGTGCACCCTCGATCTACAAGCAGGCCACGGCGGGTCCGGACCACGTCGCAGGCCCGCTTCGCGGCGCCGTCTCCGCCGGGCCGGGTCCTCCTCGGGTCCTCCTTGGGCGGACCCCGGCGATCCCTCCGGTGTCCAAGATCCCCGAACCCATCCCCCGACGCGGCCGTCGGGGGCGACGATGGTCGGGCACGCATCGTCGTTAGGATGGGTGACCGACGGACGAGTCGACCGGGCGGTCGCGTCGAGCGGGTCTCCGGACCCGGTCGCCGAGGAACGTCCGGACTCCACAGGGCAGGGTGGTTGCTAACGGCAACCCGGGGTGACCCGCGGGACAGTGCCACAGAAAACAGACCGCCGCGCCCGACTGGGCACGGTAAGGGTGAAACGGTGGGGTAAGAGCCCACCAGCATCCCGGGTGACCGGGATGGCTCGGTAAACCCCACCCGGAGCAAGGCCAAGAAGGGGCCGGTCGTCGCAGGACGACCGCCCCGCGCAGGCGTTCGAGGGCGGCCCGCCCGATGCCTGCGGGTAGGCCGCTGGAGCCTGCCGGCGACGGCAGGCCGAGATGGATGGCCGCCACCGGCCCCACCGGCAACGGTGCGGACCGGTCACAGAATCCGGCGTACAGGTCGACTCGTCCGTCGCCCACCAGCTCAGCGCCGTGATCATGGCTCTGAGCTGGTTCTATGTCCGGGTGTCGATGGTCGTCGTCGGTCAACTTTGGCCGGCGGTTGACGCCCTGTGGACGCCCTGACGCCCTGGAGACGCCCTGAGCGCGGAACTCAGTTGACCTTGCCTCGGATCGGGCCGGCTGCGCCGTCGTAGGGCCTTTCCGGTTGCCGCTGAGGGTTTCCGGAGCGGAGCCGGCGGCTGCGGGGAGGGGTCAGGCACGTCCTGGCGGTGAAGATGGTGCCGCGACCAGGTGACTCGGTGGCAAGCCAGTCCCGGGGTTGGACTGGCGCGGCAGCCGGAAGCCCCGACCATGCGATCAGGCCGACCCGCCGGCTTCCGTCACGGCCTTGCGAGGGCTGGTTCCTGGCTGTGGTGGGGGCGGTGTCCCGGCGACTGTCGGTGGCTTCCCGCCCCGGTGCCGAAGGCGACCGGGGCGGCTTGCCGCCGGCCGGGCTTGCCGCCCCGCACCGCGCGGAGCGCGGTGCCTTGATCTACTAGAGATTAAATCGGCAGCTGCTTAGAGGGTGTCTCAGGTGGCGGTCGGCTGATCTTCGTGGTAGATCGTTTCTACTGTGGACGAGCGGTTGATCGAGCAGTGGATGCCTGAGGAGTTATGGAACCTGGCGGCTCCGTTGATCCCGCCGCCGCCTCGGCGTCGTCAGGGCGGAGGGACGCCGCCGATCGATGCGCGGGCGGTGTTCGCCGCGATCGTGTACGTCCTGACCACCGGTTGCGCCTGGCGGCATCTGCCGCCGGGGTTCGGGGTGTCCCGAGCTACGGCGCATCGCCGGTTCCAGGCGTGGACAGCCGCCGGTCTGTGGCGGCGGTTGCACGTCGCCGCGTTGGACCAGCTCGGCGCGCAGGGGTTGATCGACTGGTCCCGGGCCACCGCCGACGCCGCCTACGTGCGGGCGAAAAGGGGGCGCTCTGACCGGTCCGAGTCCGGTCGACCGGGGCAAGCCCGGCAGCAAGATCCACGCCCTGTCCGAGCGCGGCGGGCTGCCGCTGTCCGTGGGCGTGTCCGCGGCGAACACCCACGACAGCCGCTGCCTGGAATCGCTCGTCCAGGCCATCCCCGCCATCCGTTCTCGCCGTGGCCCCCGGCGCCGACGCCCGGACAAGCTGCACGCCGACAAAGGCTACGACTACCCCCACCTGCGCCGCATGCTCCGCCAGCGCGGCATCCGCCCCCGCATCGCCCGACGCGGCATCGAATCGGCCAACCGCCTCGGCCGGCACCGGTGGGTCATCGAACGGACCTTCGCCTGGTTCACCGCTACCGCCGGCTGACCATCCGCTACGAACGCGACCCCGGCCTGTACTGCGCATTCGTCACCCTCGCCGCCGCCCTGACCTGCCACAAGCGCTACCTCAAACTCACCACCTGAGACACGCTCTTAGCGAGTTAGTAGCCAAAGTCCTACAACGATCGTAGTCAAAGTTGCAGGTATCGCAACGACGCTGCCTGAGAAGAGGATACGACGCCAGGGCGCGACGACCCTATAGAAGGGTTCTAGATTCATGTCGTACGGCGCAATATCCGGTATGGCGCTAGGGTCGCAAAGTCGTCGAGCGGCAGCGGCGTGGAGTTGACGGAAAAGTCTTTCCTGTCTGAGGTAGTATGCGTCGAGGCCCCAGAATGCTAAGGCGGGGGCCAGTGCCAGAAGTGATGCGATCGATCTCTGATTGCTTTGAGTGCTGAAAAGAACAAATGTGGCCGAGACTAGTGTTACCGACCATCCGCGAATTGTGAAGGAGTTTTGGGATAGCCGGTCAATGACTGCCTGGATCGTGTCAATATGGCGAAGACGCAACTCTGTTTCGTTGTCCACGCTATGCCTCGCTGATTCGTCAGAGATGTTGGGATTAGGTCCGCTCGGCGATCATTCGAGACAGAATCTCTGCGTGCGCGGCAGCCTGTTGTATTAGGTCGCCCTCGGGATCAAATTCCAAGCCACCCCTTTGGCGCGTCGTGTCAAAGGAGGTCGGTGGGACCTTCGTGGACCAGATTGGTACCACTTCGCCGGGTTCGATGCGATTCTCGAACTGGCTAGACTCGAAGAGCGTCCAACGCTTCTTTCCGTACATCTCTCCTAGAACTGCAACGACACAGCGCGAGTCGGATGCATAAATTGGCCCCATGTAGGTTTCAATATCTTGCCCTAAGAATCGGTGCTGCTCGGCGAAGTCGTAGAATACGCTATGTCCGTTGTCTTCGAGACGGTTCCGGAGATTCTCGGCGTACGCGCGATCTTCGCCGGCAAAGGAAAGCGCGAAGTCGTAGTTCTCCTTATAGTCAATCTTGGTAAATCCTACGTCGCGCACAAACTGCGGCCATGAAATGTTGCGCAGATAGAAGATCAGTAGGGGGTTCTCTACTGCGAGCACTTTGGAGTCAGGGTCGAAGTGGAGAATCTCTGCAATATCGGACTTCTCGGTCAGCTTCGCAAGGTATCCTTGCTCTAGCACTACCCCTACACTTGCCTTCTCGTTCGGGTGCTTCCTCATCTCGTCTTGAATTGAGATGCTCCATGATTCAGATTCGGAAAGCCATTTGAGGATGTGGAGATAGGGGGCGCGGCCGCTGGGGCGGAACTTGGTGCCGCGCGCGAAACTCCTGACGGCTGGCCCGAATCTTTCTTTCTGTCGCTCAACTACGCGTCGTTGAATTGCGGCGTAGGACGTACTGATAGATTGCCGGTTCTGTGCTTTTTCTGTAACCTCCGCTTGTACGCAAGCATCCCAGCAGAGGAGTTGGGCCAGGTAAAAGCTTCCTCGCGCCTTTTCGATAATCAAATCTCTGGCATCGAGCTGAACGTTCAATGCCGTTTCTCCCGCCGAGACGAGTTCTTCGATCTTCGAGGCTGGCTCAACTTCGAACCTGATTATGTCAATCCGATTGGAGAGATCTGGGGCGGACTTTATGAGCGCTCTTCCTGCGTCATTAATTCCGATTACCACGAGTTTTCGCCGAGTGTGTTCCATGTCGGCAGTTACTTTCAGTAGATCGGCGATCCTTGCTTTCGTTGAATCAGTCAGGCGATGAAAGTCATCGACTATGACTGTGCCGAAGTCTCCAAGCTCTGGCAGCATCTCGATGTATTCGATGTCTGCCGGCACCCGGGCGCTGAGCTTAACTACTGAGCCATCAAGCCCGAGTTCCTCCAGAACCTTTGTTGCGGCAGTGGACTTGCCGATCCCGGAAGGCCCTTCTACTACCACCCCTCGTCCTGGCGTCCGAAGTGCCACCTTTAAGCGGTTGAATTCGGATGGTCTTACAAAGGTGTAGCTGGGAACGCCTGAGATCTTGAATACGTCTTCTAGATAGGGGATGGCCACGAAACGATGATAGACGGCTCGGTCTAGGAGGGAGAACTCTCCAGGGGTGGCCTGCTGGCTTCCGGCTCTGTCTGAGGCGCTTACCTGGTCAGAGGTTCGACGGGGCTGCAACAGTGGGTTGCGACAGTGGACTACGCCTCGTTGGGGACAGATCCGCATGCCCCATGGTGGCCGTGACGTAGCTTGCAGCGGCAGCCGCCGATGATCAATCGGTCACAGGTTACTCGATGATGGCTCTTCGAAGTTGAGCGGGGTTCGTGGCTTAGGTGACCCGGATGTGAAGGGCTCGCAGCCCATCGGTGATCATGTGAGTGTCTAAGTCGGATGGTCACAAGTGAAGAGCTGCGAGCATGGTCAACGATACGACCCGGCTGCTGGGTCTGGACGGCCTGGTGGCCGAACGGGTCGAGCTGGACGCCGCAGGCGTCCCGGTGGTGGATCTTTCCACTGGTTCTGAGCAGGCACGATGCTGCCTGGTGTTTGGGCAGCGGGCGATGCGGGTGAGGCAGTGGACCCCGACTCGGCCGCGGGATCTGCCGGTCGCCGGGCGGCCGGTTCGGATGCGCTGGCGTAAACGCCGCTGGTACTGCCCGACACCGTCCTGCTCGCGTAAGTCGTTCACCGCGCAGGTCGAGCAGGTTCCGGCGCGGGCCCGGCTGACCACCCGGCTGCGGCAGGCGGCCGGAGCGGCGGTCGCCGACGGCAGCCACACGATCGTGCAAGCCGCCCGTGACCTGGGGCTGTCCTGGCCGGTCGTGCACGCGGCGTTCACCGCGCATGCCGCCGCGGTGCTGCCGGCCGAGCCTGAGCCGGTGAGCGTGCTGGGCATCGACGAGGTCCGCCGGGGTAAGCCTCGCTGGAACTTCGACGAGGTCACCCAGGCGTGGACCACCACCGTCGACCGCTGGCACGTGGGCTTTGTCGATCTGGCCGGCGGGCAGGGCCTGCTCGCGCAGGTCGAGGGCCGCACCAGCAAGGCGGTGACCGACTGGCTCACTGCCCGTCCCGCCGTCTGGCGTGAGCAGGTCCAGGCCGTCGCGATCGACATGTGCACCGTGTTCAAAGTCGCGATCCGCGAAGCCCTGCCGCACGCGCTGCTGGTCGTGGACCACTTCCAGATCGTGCAACTGGCCAACCGGGCCGTCACCGAAGTCCGCCGCCGCATGACGATGACCCACCGCGGTCGCCGCGGCCGTGCCAGGGATCCGGAATGGCAGCAACGCAATCGGCCCGCTCGGCAGCCCGGATGCGCGCCGAGCACGTCGACCGGCATGGTGAGACCGCCGTGTGCGGACCGGAGCCGTACGAGCAGGTCCAGGATTGTCGCACCGGTACGCGAGTCGAGGTTGCCGGTGGGCTCGTCGGCGAGCAGGAGCCGGGGCCGGCCGATGAGTGCCCGGGCGATAGCGACACGCTGCTGCTGGCCGCCGGACAACTCGCCCGGCAGGGCGTTTTCCCGTCCGGCCAGGCCAACCGCCTCAAGCAGGTCGTGGGCCCGCGCGACCTTGTCGAAGGCGACCCGGTGAGGCACGAGCGGCGCGAGTACGTTGTCGAGCGCGGTCAGGGCCGGAAGACGGTGGTAGCGCTGGAACACGGAGCCCACGTCCCGGAGGTAGGTTGTTGAGGCGGGCGCCGCGCAGTGTTGTCATGTCGGCGCCGTCGACGAGGATGGACCCTCGGCGCCGCGACCTCGACTCTCGGGATCCGCCGTATCCGCTCGTACCGGGCGATGCTGATGCCGCCGAACCGGCCCGAAAGAAAGCTCGGGCGAACCAGACTGCGCTCCTGCTCAAGGGGGCTCTGCGCGCCCGCCGGCCGCACCAGAATCCGGCCGCACCAGAATGTCGTACGCCGAGCGGGCATCCGCCCGGACCACACCGGTCACCCCGAGCCGCGCGCTCTCGGTGCTTCCGGTGAGTACCGTGAAGCCGGTGGTAGCAGCCAGAATGCCGAGGAACAACGCACTTGCCCGGCCGAGTCGGTGCCGCACCTGGGCGACGACCATCCGCAGTAGCGCCCGGAACGGCGCAGGTACGGCGCGTTCGGCGCTGCGGGTGGAAGTTGCCCCGCCGCAACTAGGATCCTGGGGTGGCTCGTGCAGAGGTCTTCACGGATGAGCAGCGGTTGCGCCGCATCGAGGCGGTGACGGATGCCACGCTGTCCCGGCTCGACGTGGCGGACCTCTTCGACGAGTTGCTGGACCGGGTGCGCGACCTGCTCCGGGTCGACACGGCGGTCATTCTCCTGCTGGATGCCCGCGCCCAGCAGCTCGTGGCCACCGCGGCCAGGGGGCTGGAGGAGGAGGTGCGGCAGGGGTTCCGGCTCTCCGTCGGCCGCGGCTTTGCCGGCCGGGTCGCGCTGACGCGCCGGCCGCTGATCATTCCGAACGTCACCGCGAGCGACGTGGTCAACCCGATTCTGTTGGAGGCCGGCATCCGGTCCCTGCTGGGGGTGCCGATCATCGCCCGCGGGGACCTGATCGGCGTGCTGCACGTCGGTACCCTCCGGCCGCGCCGGTTCACCCCCGACGACGTACGGCTGCTGGAGCTGGTCGCCGACCGGATCAGTCTGGCCAGTCGGGCTCGGGCGAGCAGCCTGGACCAGGCCGCCGCGCTGGCGTTGCAGCGCAGTCTGATCCCGACCGAGCTGCCCGACGTACCCGGGTTGGAGCTGGCCGCCCGGTACGTGCCGGGCCATGCCTGCGGGGTGGGTGGCGACTGGTACGACGTTTTCACCCTGCCGTCCGGTTGGCACGGCGTGGTGGTGGGCGACGTGTCGGGGCACGGGCTGCAATCGGCGGTGGTGATGGGCCGGGTGCGCAGCGCGCTGCGGGCGTACGCGCTGGTCTGCGACGATCCGGCGGAGGCGCTGACGCTGCTGGACCGCAAGGTGGTGCACTTCGAGGCGGGCAGCCTGACCACCGCGCTCTACGCGATGATCTCCCCGGACGGTGCGACGCTGCGCATCTCGCTGGCCGGACATCCCCGCCCGGTGCTGGCGCTTCCCGGTCGGCCGAACGGGCTGCTCGCCGGGCACATCGATCCGCCGCTCGGGATCGGCCGCCAGCATCCGTGCCGGCACACCACCACCGTCGACTTCCCGCCCGGCGCCGTCCTGGTCTCCTACACCGACGGGCTCGTCGAGCGCCGGGGCGAGGTGTTCGACGACGGGGTGGACCGGCTGTTGGCCGCGATTCCGCTGGCCCCCGCCGAAACGGTCACCGCGACCGTGATGGCGACGCTGGACACCGAACATCCGGCCGACGATATCGCCCTGCTGGCCATCCGCCGGCTGCCCGAGCGGCACGGCACGGCCTGACCGGCAGGGCACGGACCGGCAGGGCACGGACCGACCGGCAGGGCACGGCCCGAGCGGCCGGTGCCGGCGCCGCGGTTACTCGCTCATCCCGGCGGGATCGGTACGCACATGGTGCATGGTCCAGCCGCCCCGCGGGTCCGGCCCGGCGCGCTCGTACAGGTGGTCGCCGGGTGCGTCGTGTCCACGCAGCACCCAGCGGGCCGGCGGCCGGCCGTCGGGGTCGGCCGGCAGGTCCTGCCGTACGCCGTCGGCCGGGCCGCCGATGAACAGGGTGCTCACGCCGCTCATCCGCCACTTCCCGTGGTCGAGGATCCGGAGAGATCCGGCCTAGTTGTCGGCGAACCACGCCGCGGGCTGGTCGGCCAGCGCGTGTTCGATGGTCAGCCGGGCGTGCTCGTCCAGGTCGGGCAGCCGGTCCAGGGGTACCCACCGGACGTCGGTCGACTCGTCGTCGTTGACCCGCGCCTCGCCGCCGAGCTTGCGGCAGCGGTACCCGATGTTGAGGTACTGGCAGTGGTCGCCGTTGGGGTACCGGTGCGGGTGCGCCCAGACGCTGGAGACGCGTTCGGGCGCGACCAGCACGCCGGTCTCCTCCTCGACCTCGCGGACGACGGCCTGGGCCGGCTGTTCGTGGGGTTCGACGAACCCGCTGATCACCGACCACCGTCCGTCGTCGGCCCGCCGGCCCAGCAGCAGCTCGCCGTGCTCGTTGAGGACCACGGCGCTGACGCTGGGCAACCAGAGCAGGTCGGTGCCGACGTGCTTGCGCATCCGGACGATGTAGTCGGGTATCGCCACGCGGCGACACTAACCGAGCGGCCGTCCGCAGCGTCGAACCAGCGATCACCCGGCGTGCCGGCCGGCACCGGCCGCCCGCGGCGGCGGATGTGGCGGCGGACGCGCGGGTGGGGCAGGGCCGGTGTGCCGGCGCGTACCGGATCGGTCGGTTCGGCCGGTTCAGCCGACGACGGCGAGTTCGCGGCGGACCGCCGCGAACTCCGCGGCCAGTTCGGCGTCGATCCGCGCCGCCCGGTCCTCGGTCAGCACGATCCGCGGGTCCCGGTGCGGCCGGGCCTCGACGAGCCGGGCGCGCAGCCCGGACGGCGGGTGGCTGGCGAACAGCGACACGTCCCGCCGGATCGACAACTGGCGCCGCAGCGGGAGCTGGGCGGCGCTCTCGACCCGGGTGTTGGCCACCACGGCACGCCAGTCCGCCGGACCCAGACCGGCCCGCGCCTCCCGGCACACCATCATCTGCACGACGTCCATCCCGACCAGGGTGTCCATCAGGCCGACCGCGGCGGTGCTGCCGGCGGCGACGCTGGCCAGCTCGTCCGCGCGGTACTCGGCCCGCTGGCCGTCCCGCAGCCCCACCCAGAGCAGCAGCAGGTGGCCGGCGAGCACCAGCCGGGACAGCGTCCAGAGCACGACCCGGGAGACCAGGTCGGTGAGGAGGCCGATCAGCCCGCCGCCCGGGTTGTGCGTGGACACCGGGCTGAGGATCTGGGCGGCGTGGCCGAGCATCGTGAACGCCGGCTGGGTGAGCAGCCCGCGCCGGATGTCGCCGTTGGCGAAGTGGCCCAGTTCGTGACCGAGCAGCGCGACGCGCTCCTGCGGTGCCAGCGCCGCCCACAGCGGCAGCCCCAGGCAGAGCACCCGGCGCCGGCGCGGCCCCACCGCGCTGGTGTACGCCGAGAAGCTCTCGTCGACGGCCACGACGTGCGGCGGGGGCACGCCCACCACGTCCGCCACCTCCCGGATGAGCCGGTGCAGCTCGGGCGCCCGGTCGGCGTCCACGACCCGGGCCAGCGGGTGCAGCCGGCCCAGCCGGGGCCGCATCAGCACGGCGGTGGCCAGCCCGAGGGCGGCCAGCACGGTGTACAGCGACAGCAGCGGGTAGCGCCAGAGCAGCCAGCAGGAGGCGGCGACGAGCGCGGCGAAGGCGCCGAGCAGCAGCACCGAGGCGACCACCAGGACGATCCGGGCCGCGCCGTACCGGGACCGGCCGCCGGCCGCCGCGGCCAGCTCGGCGTACTGCCGGCGGCTCAGCCGGTACGCGATGCCCCGCAGTCGCCGGTCGACCCAGACCCAGCCGAACTCCGGATCGGTGCTGGCTTCGTCGTACCGGTCGAGGTTCCATTCGCAGTGTCCGCACCAGGGCGTCGCGCTGCCGAGCGACACGGTGGGCCGGGCGCAGCGGGCGCAGGCGGCGGGCGTGGACGCTGCCGCGGCGGAAGTTTTGCCTACCACGGCCGCCTATTTTCCGGATGCCCGTGATGATCCGGCAGGGTCCGTTCGGACGATGTTCCGGCGGTCCGGGGGCAATGATTTTCCTTGGCGCGCAACGGCTTTGGCGGGTACGGGTGGCTTTCTCGAATTCCTCACCTGCGAAAACGTCGCCGGTCTATTGTGGAAGTGGTGCCGTATTTTGCGCGAATCGGTGGCGCCGATGCGTGACGCAGTGCACAGTATTCCCATGAGCGACAGCGGACGTGGCGCGCAGTACTTCTGGTGCACGCGACACCATCGGGTTGAAACCGAGGCCGACGTCTGCCCCGCCCGGTACGTCCTGGGCCCCTACGCCAGCGCCGCCGATGCGGCGAACGCGCTGGAGCAGGTGCGGGAACGTAACGAGGCGTGGGATGCGGAGGACGTCCGTTGGGCCGGGGAGGAGAGGTAGGTCGACGCGGCAAGGGTCCGCGTCGAGGGAACTTCGGCGCCTGGGAACGACCAGGGCCCGGAGAGCATGTTCCTAGGAGGAACCCAGATGGCCGAAGCAGCAGGGGCCACCACCCGGCCGGCGACGAAGCGCGCCGCCACCAGGAAGACCGCGGGCACCGGTAGGGGCACCGCCGCAGCGGCGGCCCGGCGGACGTCCGCCAAGAAGGCGTCCGCGAAGAAGACGACCGCGGCGGCCAAGAAGGCGCCGGCGAAGAAGGCGACGACCACGCGGGCGACAGCCAGGAAGACGACCGCGAAGAAGACGGCGGCGGCCAAGAAGGCACCGGCCCGCAAGACCACGACCACGCGGACGACGGCCAAGAAGGCACCGGCCCGCAAGACGGCGGCGAAGAAGGCGCCGGCCCGCAAGACGGCGACCGCCAAGAAGGCGCCGGCCCGCAAGGCGCCGGCCCGCAAGGCGGCGACCGCCAAGAAGGCGCCGGCGAGGAAGGCCACGTCCACCCGGACCGGCACGAGCGCGGCGGCGAAGAAGGCGCCGGCCCGCAAGGCGACGACCGCCAAGAAGGCGCCGGCGAGGAAGGCCACGTCCACCCGGACCGGCACGAGCGCGGCGGCGAAGAAGGCGCCCGCCCGCACGACCAGCGGTAGCACGGCCCGCAAGGCGGCCGGCACCGCCGCGCGCAAGACGGCCACCGCGGCTCGCAAGACCGCCGCCTCGGCCCGGAAGACCGCCACGGCCGCCAAGACGGCCACCGCCCGCAAGAGCGCGGCGACCAAGTCCGCCACCAAGCGGGCGCCGGCGAAGAAGACGACGGCGGCCAAGCGGGCGCCGGCGAAGAAGGCGCCCGCCAAGAGGACCAGCGCCGCCGCGAACGCCGGATCCACCCGGCCGAGCATGCGCAAGGCCGCGGTGGGCAAGAAGGCGCCGGCCAAACGGGTCGGCGTGAGCGCCGGCTCCGGGATGGCCGCCCGGCGGGCCGGATCGAGCAGCCCGGCCAAGCGGGTCGGCACCCGGTCGGCCACCAGCCAGGGGGCGCCCACCCGCAAGATGACCGCCCGCCGGTCGCCGGGCCAGCAGGCCGCGGGCCAACTGGCGCCGGCCAAGCGGGCCGTACGCGCCAGCCGGCGCATGATCGGCTGACCCGCCGCCCGCTCGGCCCGGGGTTCCGGGTCGAGCGGGCGGCCGCCGGCGCTGGTAAGAAGGACCCGTGGTGATCAGACGGGTCGTGGCGCCCCGCATCGACTTCGCGGCGCTGCGCCGTGAGCTGGACCTGCCCGAGCGGTTCCCGCCCGCGGCGCAGCGCGAGGCGGACGAGTCCGCCAGCCATCCGCCCAAGCCGGTGGCGGACCGCACGGACATCCCGTTCGTCACGATCGACCCCGCCGGCTCCACCGACCTCGACCAGGCGATGTGCCTGCTGCGCCGGGCCGGCGGCGGCTACCGGGTGCACTACGCCATCGCCGACGTGGCCGCGTTCGTACCCCGGGTGGCGCCCTGGAGGCCGAGACCTGGCATCGCGGCCAGACCGTCTACCTGCCCGACGGCCGGGTGCCGCTGCATCCGGAAACGCTCAGCGAGGGCGCCGCGAGCCTGCTGCCCGGGGTGGACCGGCCCGCCGTGCTCTGGACGATCGACCTGGACCCGGCCGGTGCCACCGTCGCCGTGGACCTCCGGCGTGCCCTGGTGCGCAGCCGCGCGAAGCTGGACTACCGCGGCGCGCAGGCCGACGCGGACGCCGGGCGGCTGGCCGAACCGATCGCGCTGCTGCCGGAACTCGGCACCCTGCTGCTGGAACGCGGCCTCGACCGGGGCGCCATCAACCTGCCGCTGCCGGAGCAGGAGGTGGAGCCCGACGGCGACGGTTGGCGGTTGGTGCTGCGCGCGACCACCCCGCTGGAGGACCACAACGCCCAGATCTCCCTGCTGACCGGGATGGCCGCGGCGCAGATCATGCTCGCCGGGCGGGTGGGGCTGCTGCGCACGATGCCCGACCCCGACCCGGCCGCGGTCGACCGGCTGCGCGCGGCGGCCGTCGCGCTGGGCATCGACTGGCCGGCGGACACCAGCATCGGCCGGCTGCTCAGCACCGTCGACCCGGCGCAGCCCCGGGCCGCCGCGTTCCTCGACCAGGCCGCCGAGCTGATGCGCGGCGCGGGCTACGCGGCGCTGGACGGGCAGGTGCCGGCCGAACACCGGCACGGCGGGGTGGCGGCCGCGTACGCCCACGTCACCGCGCCGCTGCGGCGGCTGGCCGACCGGTACGCCACCGAGGTCTGCCTGGCGTTGCACGCCGGCGCCGAGGTGTCGGAGCAGGTCCGGGCGGCGTTGCCGCGACTGCCCGCGGCGATGTCCGGCTCGGACCGGCTGGCCTCGACCGCGGGGCGGGCGGCGGTGGACCTGGCCGAGGCGGTGCTGCTGCGCGACCGGGTCGGCGAGGTCTTCGAGGCGGCCGTGGTGGACGTCACGACCGGTGGCCGCAACGGCCGCAACGGCGGCGGCGGGACGGTGGCGCTGACCGACCCGCCGGTACGGGCCAGGTGTGACGGAGACCTGCCGCTGGGCCGGCGGGTGCCGGTCCGCCTGGTCACCGCCGACCCGGACCAGCGCAAGGTCCGGTTCGAGCGGGCCTGAGCCGCCGCGGGGGTATCCCGGGATCCGGCCGGGTTTGCAAGGATGGCGGGCATGGCATACGACGCGAGTTCGTTCCCCGACGTCACCGGACTGACCCTGGCCATCATCGGCGGCACCGGTGACCAGGGGCGTGGGCTGGCGTACCGGTTCGTCCGGGCCGGGCAGCGGGTGCTGATCGGTTCCCGGTCGGCCGAGCGGGCCGGCCAGGCCGCCGCCGAGATCGCCGCGCTGCCCGGCCTGCCGGCCGGGACCGAGGTGGCCGGCATGGCGAACGCGGACGCGGCGGCCGGCGCCGACGTGGTCATCATCGCCGTGCCGTGGGACGGGCACGGCGACACCGTGGCGCAGCTCCGCGAGCCGCTGGCCGGCAAGATCGTCATCGACTGCGTCAACCCGCTCGGCTTCGACAAGCACGGGCCGTACCCGCTGCCGGTGCCCGAGGGGAGCGCGGTGCAGCAGGCCGCGGCGCTGCTGCCGGAGTCGCGGGTGTGCGCGGCGTTCAACCACGTCAGCGCGCCGCTGCTGGCCGATCCCGAGGTCGACCGGATCGACCTGGACGTGCTGATCTGCACCGAGGACCGGGAAGTGGCCGGCGTGGTGGCCGCGCTGGCGGCCCGGATCGAGGGCATGCGGGGCATCTACGCGGGGCGGCTGCGCAACGCCCACCAGATCGAGGCGTTCACGGCGAACCTCATCGCGATCAACCGGCGCTACAAGACGCACGCCGGGATCCGGGTGACCGACCTCTGAGGCACCGGTGCACGACGATCTGGGCACGCCGCTGTCGCTGCCGGCGCCGCCGCGGCGGGTGGTCTCCCTCGTCCCGTCGCTGACCGAGGCGATCGCCGTCACCGCGCCGGAACTGCTGGCCGGCGCGACGGACTACTGCACCCATCCGGCCGGCCTCGACGTACCCCGGGTGGGTGGCACCAAGTACCCGGACCTGGAGCGCATCCTGGCGGCCGACCCGGACCTGGTGGTGGCCAACGCCGAGGAGAACCGCCGGGAGGACGTCGAGGCGCTGCGGGCGGCCGGCGTACCGGTGTGGGTGACCTTTCCCCGCACCCTGGACGCGGCGCTGGTCTCGCTCGACCGGCTGCTGGCCGCACTGGGCCGGACCACCGGACCGCCCTGGCTGGCCGCGGCCCGCGCCGCCTGGGCGGCCCCGCCGGTACCGGCCGGCCGGCGCCGGGCGGTCGTGCCGGTCTGGCGCCGGCCGTGGGTGGTGCTCGGTTCCGGTACGTTCGCGGGCGACCTGCTGGCCCGGCTCGGCGTGCGGAACTGCTACGCCGACGCGGCGCAGCGGTATCCGCGGCCGGCCCTGAGCGAGCTGCTCGACCAGCGGCCGGAGCTGGTGGTGCTGCCGGACGAGCCGTACCCGTTCAGCGACCGGGACGGACCCGAGGCGTTCGCGGGCATCCCCGCCGCGCTGCTGTCCGGCCGGCACCTGACCTGGTACGGCCCGTCGCTGGCGGAGGCGCCGGCGCTGCTGGCCGCCCAACTCGCCGCCGCGAACCCGCGTTGATCGGGGCGCTCGTCGCGCCGCCGGCGCGACGAGCGCCCCGATCGACAGCGCGGGGCGGAGGCGGTCAGAAGGTGTGCTCGGCGGCCGGGAACTGGCCGTCCCGGACCTCGCTGGCGAACTGCCGGGTCGCCTCGGTGAGCGCGCCCGCGAGGTCGGCGTAGCGCTTCACGAACCGCGGCATCCGGCCCGACCGCAGGCCGGCCATGTCCTGCCAGACCAGCACCTGCGCGTCGGTGTCCGGACCCGCCCCGATGCCCACGGTCGGGATCGGCAGTTGCGCGGTGATCCGCTTGGCCACCTCGCCGGGGACCATCTCCAGCACCACGGCGAACGCGCCGGCCTCGGCCACGGCGCGGGCGTCCGCGATCACCTCCTCGGCCGCGTCGCCCCGACCCTGCACCCGGTAGCCGCCGATGGCGTGCTCGCGCTGCGGCGTGAAGCCGACGTGCGCCATCACCGGTATCCCGGCGCCGCTGATCGCGGCGATCTGCGCGGCGCACCGCCGGCCGCCCTCCAGTTTCACCGCGTGGCAGCCGCCCTCCTTCATGAACCGGACCGCGGTGCGCAGCGCCTGCGTGGGGCCCTCCTCGTACGAGCCGAACGGCAGGTCGCCGACGACCAGGGTGTGCCGGGTGGACCGGACCACGGCGCGGACCAGCGGCAGCAGTTCCTCGGCGGTCACCGGCACGGTCGTCTCGTAGCCGAAGACGTTGTTCGCCGCCGAGTCGCCGACCAGCAGCACCGGGATGCCGGCCTGGTCGAAGATCGCGGCCGTGTACTGGTCGTACGCGGTGAGCATCGGCCACCGTTCGCCGCGCTCCTTGGCGGCGAGCAGGTCGCGGGTTCGCACCCGCCGGGTGGCCGGGCCGCCGTACAGCGCGGTCACCTCGGCGGGGGTGGACTCCACCATGACTGTCTCCTTCCTCGAGGCCGCGTCCGCGGTCCCCGGGCTCCGGGGCGGGCGCCGCGGCCGGCCGCGGGCCGCGCGGATCGCCGCGCCGCTCGCGGAAGGCCACGCCGGCCGTCCCAGGGCCGATGGTCGCACCGGGTACGGGCCGCAAGGCAGGGCGCAGTGGAGGTTGTCACACGATCAGACCCCGTGTTCCCGCCACCGGTTGGTGATGGGCAGCCGCCGGTCCCGGCCGAACGCCTTGATCGAGATCTTGGTGCCCGGGGCCGACTGCCGGCGCTTGTACTCGGCGATGTCCACCATCCGCAGCACCCGGTCGACCAGGTCGGCGTCGTGGCCGGCGGCGATGAGGTCGTCCCGGCCGGCGTCCCCGTCGACGTAGCCGGTCAGGATGCCGTCCAGCATCGAGTAGTCGGGCAGGGTGTCGGTGTCCAACTGCCCCGGGCTCAGCTCGGCGCTCGGCGGCTTGACGATCGAGTTCTCCGGGATCGGCGGCGTCTCGCCGCGCCGCACGGCCTCCTCGTTGCGCCACCGGGCCAGCTTCCACACCAGCGTCTTCCAGACGTCCTTGATCGGGTTGAACCCGCCCACCGAGTCGCCGTACAGGGTGGAGTAGCCCACCGCCAGCTCGCTCTTGTTGCCGGTGGTGAGCACCAGGTGCCCTTCCTGGTTGGACAGCGCCATCAGCAGCACCCCGCGCACCCGGGCCTGGAGGTTCTCCACGGCCAGGCCGGACAGCGACACGTTGGCCAGGAACGTGTCCACCATCGGCTGGATGGGCTCGGTGCGGAAGTCCAGCCCGGTCCGCTTGGCCAGGTCGGCCGCGTCGGTCTTCGAGTGTTCCGAGGAGTGCCGGCTGGGCATCGACACGGCGACCACCCGGTCCGGCCCGAGCGCGTCCACGGCCAGCGTCGCCACCAGCGCCGAGTCGATCCCGCCGGAGAGGGCCAGGATCACCGACGGGAACCGGTTCTTGTCGACGTAGTCCCGCAGCCCCAGCACCAGGGCGTTCCACACCTCGGCCTCGTCGGGCACCGGCTCGGAGATCTCGCCGCTGGCGCTCGGTCCGGCCGGCGCCGGCACCGCGTCGCTGAGCGTGATCCGGCGTACGTCCATCTCCGCCGGCCCGCCGGCCGGGCTGCCCGGCGGGCTGCCCGGCGGCGTGTCCCCGGTGCCGGCCGCGGGGAGCTGCACGTCGTGCACCAGCAGGTGTTCGACGAACTGCGGGGCGCGGGCCAGCAGCGTCCCGTCGGCCGCCACGATCATCGAGTCGCCGTCGTAGACCAGCTCGTCCTGGGCGCCCACCATGTTGACGTACGCGATGGTGGCGCCGGCCTCGGCGGCCCGGCGCCGCACCAGCGGCAGCCGCACGTCGTCCTTGTTGAGTTCGTACGGCGAGCCGTTGATCGTGACGACCAGCCCGACGTCCGCGCGGCGGGCGACCGCGAACGGCCCGCCGGCCTGCCACATGTCCTCGCAGATGGTCAGGGCCACGTCCACGCCGCCGACCCGGACCACCGTGAGGGTCTGCCCGGGTACGAAGTACCGGTCCTCGTCGAAGACGCCGTAGTTGGGCAGGTGGTGCTTGAAGTACGTGGCCCGGATCTGCCCGCCGTGCAGCAGCGCCATGGCGTTGCGCGCGCCGTGGTCCGGGATCGCGTCCGCGCGGGTCGCCGGCGGCCCGTCGGCGTCCAGGTAGCCCACCAGCACGGGCAGCTCGCCGAGGCCGTCGGTGGCCAGGCCGGCGGCCAGTTCCCGCAGGGCGTGCTGGGAGGCCCGCACGAAGGAGGACCGGAACACCAGGTCCTCCACCGGGTATCCGGTGAGCATCAGCTCCGGGAACGCGACCAGGTGGGCGCCGGCGTCCGCGGCGTCCCGGGCCGACCGGCGGACGATGTCGGCATTTCCGGCGAGGTCGCCGACCGTCGGGTTGACCTGGGCTAGGGCGAGTCGCAGCGTGGGCATGTCCTCATCTTGCCCCAGCGTTCCGGCGGGTATCCGCGGGTCGTCCGGCCGGTCCGGTATCCGGGCGGACGTCGGTGGTGACCACCCCCACGCAGCCGGGTCGGCGTATGTTGGCGGGGAAACCGGTGGGCCGTGCCGTCCATCCTTTGGTGGATGTAACGGCTGCGAAACCCAACCGGTGCAGACTTGCCGCCATGTCGGTCTTGCCGGCCGGCGGCGTAGCGGCCGAGGGGTGGATGGTGGACCGTCAGCAGGAGTTCGTGCTTCGTACGCTGGAGGAGCGCGACATCCGTTTTGTCCGGTTGTGGTTCACCGACGTGCTGGGCACGCTCAAGAGCGTCTCGGTGGCGCCGGCCGAGCTGGAGGCCGCCTTCGACGAGGGCATCGGCTTCGACGGATCGGCGATCGAGGGCTTCGCCCGGGTCTTCGAGTCCGACATGATCGCCATGCCCGACCCCACGACCTTCCAGGTCTTCCCGTTCGAGGGCGGGGTCAGCGGGGAGAGCGCGCGGATGTTCTGCGACATCCTGCTGCCGGACGGCTCCCCGTCCTGGGCCGACCCCCGGCACGTGCTGCGCCGCGCGCTGTCCCGGGCCGCCGAGAAGGGCTTCACCTTCTACACCCATCCGGAGATCGAGTTCTTCCTGCTGGAGGACGGGATCGCCGACGGCTCGGTGCCGGTCCCGGTGGACACCGGCGGCTACTTCGAGCACACCACCCACGCGGTCGCCCGGGACTTCCGCCGGCAGGCGGTGCTCGCGCTGGAACGGATCGGCATCTCGGTGGAGTTCAGCCATCACGAGGTGGCCCCCGGCCAGCAGGAGATCGACCTGCGCTACGCCGACGCGCTGGCCACCGCCGACAACATCATGACCTTCCGGCACGTGGTCAAGGAGGTCGCGCTCTCCACCGGCGTGCACGCCAGCTTCATGCCCAAGCCGTTCACCGACCAGCCCGGCAACGGCATGCACACCCACCTGTCGCTGTTCGAGGGGGAGCGGAACGCCTTCCACGACGCCGGCGACCCGATGAAGCTGTCCAAGGTCGCCCGCGCGTTCATCGCCGGGCTGCTGCGGCACGCCCGGGAGTACACCGCGGTCACCAACCAGTGGGTCAACTCCTACAAGCGGCTGTTCCCGCTGACCCTGCCGGACCGGATCACCGAGTCCCCGGCGTACGTCTGCTGGGGGCACCTCAACCGGTCCGCGCTGGTGCGGGTGCCCGCGTACGGCAAGCCCACCTCGGCCCGGGTGGAGGTCCGCTCGATCGACTCGGCCACCAACCCGTACCTGGCGTTCGCGGTGCTGCTCGGCGCCGGCCTGAAGGGCATCGAGGAGGGCTACGACCTGCCGCCGGGCGCCGAGGACGACGTGTGGTCGCTGTCCAACGCCGAGCGCAAGGCCATGGGGTACGAGGCACTGCCGGAGAACCTCGCCGAGGCGATCGACGTGATGGCCGGCTCCGAACTGGTCGCCGAGGTGCTCGGGGAGCATGTCTTCGACTACTTCCTCCGCAACAAGCGGGCGGAGTGGGAGGAGTACCGCCGCGAGGTCACCCCGTACGAGCGGCGCCGCTACCTCTCGCTGTAGCGCGGCCACCCGCCGCGCCGGGGCTGGCACCGGGCGGGCATGCTGGGCTGATCCGACCACTGTGGAGGAGACGCCCCGGTGTCCGAC
Source organism: Plantactinospora sp. KBS50 (assembly GCF_002285795.1). Classification (GTDB taxonomy): domain Bacteria; phylum Actinomycetota; class Actinomycetes; order Mycobacteriales; family Micromonosporaceae; genus KBS50. The sequence goes on along the minus strand of NZ_CP022961.1, from coordinate 4,913,955 downwards.
ACGCTCAGCTACGCCGACGCCGTCCGCCTGCTCGGCGGCGGCGAGAACCGATGGGTCGACCTGATCGACCGGATGGCCGGGGGAGCGGTGCTGTCCGCCGCGATCCCGGTCCCCGGGCTGGCCGACGCCAACGTCGGCCTGGTGGGCCTCGGCCGGGAGCTGTTGCGCGCGGTCGCCGAGCGCCGGTCCGGGCTGTCCCGGTACGACCGCACCCGCCGGCTGGAGGCCGCGCACGCGGTGATCGCGGTGACCGCGTACTTCGAGGCGCTGGCCGAGGTCGGGCCGCCGGACCTGCTGTCCGAACTGGACGTCGTCCGGTCCGAGCAGCTCGCCCTGGCCGGCGCCCGGCCGACCGACCCACGCTCCACACTGGAGGCGATGTTCGCGCTGCCGGTCCCGGTGCCCGGACCCGCGCTGCCGTATCCGCGGCTGCGCGGCGAGCTCCGCACGTTCTACACGGAACTCGCCGGCCGCCTCACGCTGTTCACCGCCGACCTGCGCGAGGGCACGGCACCGCCCTGGCATGCCATCGACCCGCTGAACCGGGCGATCGAGCTGGGCCTGGACCGGCACCGGGAACTGCTGACCCGGCTGGCCGGCGACTTCCCCGAGGTGGGCTTCTGGATCGGGCTGCACGAGCAGGAGGCCACCCGGGCGGAGGTCCGGGCCCTGGGCACCGGGCTGGCCGAGCTGCGCGCCGAGCTGGACCGGATCAGCACCGGCGCCGGCCCGGACGCCCGGCGGGCCGCGCTGGCCACGGCGTACACGGCCGAACTGGACCGACCGATCGCGGCCTCCGGCGACGTACCGGCGGGGTTGCGCCTGCCCACCCTCGGCGGCGCGTACGTGCCGCCGCTGTTCCGGGTCGCGGAGCTGGGCGTGGCCGCCCGCCCGGCCGAGGAGGAATGGTGGGCCGACCGGCCGCTGCGCGGCGATCTGGCGGAGTTCCTGGTCGGCCAGCTCACCTCGCCGGGCGCGGTCCGGGCGCCGCTGCTGGTGCTCGGCCAGCCCGGTTCCGGCAAGTCGGTGCTCACCAAGATCCTCGCGGCCCGGTTGCCGGCCGCGGACTTCCTGGCGGTCCGGGTGGTGCTGCGGGACGTGCCGGCCGCGGCCGACCTGCAGGAGCAGCTTGAACACGCGATCCGGGACGCCACCGGGGACCGGCCGGACTGGCCGGCGCTGGCCAGCGCCGCCGGCGACGCGCTGCCGGTGGTGCTGCTGGACGGCTTCGACGAACTGCTCCAGGCGACCGGGGTGAGCCAGACCGACTACCTGACCCGGGTGGCCGAGTTCCAGCGCCGGGAGAGCGTCCAGGGCCGGCCGGTGGCGGTGCTGGTGACCAGCCGGACCAGCGTGGCCGACAGGGCGCGGCCACCGGCCGGCGCGCTGGCGCTGCGGCTGGAACCGTTCGACCCGGCCAGGGTGCAGCGCTGGCTGGACACCTGGAACGAGACCAACGCCGGGCTGCCCGGCTTCACGCCGCTGCCCGCCGAGGTCGCGCTGCGGCACCGGGAACTGGCCGAGCAGCCGCTGCTGCTGCTCATGCTCGCGCTCTACGACGCGGGCGGCGGGGACCTGCGGGCGGCCGGCGACCTGCGGCACGCCGAACTGTACGAGCGGCTGCTGGACAACTTCGCCCGCCGGGAGGTGGTCAAGCAGCGGGAACTGACCGGCCGGGAGCTGGACCGGGCGGTCGAGGACGAACTGCGCCGGCTGTCGGTGGTGGCGTTCGCCATGTTCAACCGGCGGGCGCAGTGGAGCACCGAGGACGCCCTGGAGGCCGACCTCGCGGCGCTGCCGTTCGACGGCGCGGCCGTGGTGGCCCGCGACGACCGGCGTACGCCGCTGCGGGCCGCCGAGATCGTGCTCGGCCGGTTCTTCTTCGTGCACCGGTCCCAGGCATCCCGGGACGCCGACCGGCCCATCGCGTACGAGTTCCTGCACGCCACCTTCGGCGAATACCTGGTGGCCCGGCTGACCTGGCAGGTGGTGGAAAACCTGGTCGCCGTCGACCGGGCGGCCAGCCTCGCCCCGGGCGGCCCGCGGGTCGACGACGACCTGCTGTACGCGTTGCTGTCGCACGCGGTGCTCACCAGCCGGGCACCGGTGGTCGGCTTCCTCGCCGAGCGGCTGTCCATCCTGGACGACGAACTCCGCGCCGGCTGGGCGGACCTGCTGGTCCGGCTGTTCCGCACGGTCAACCACCGGACCGGGCCGCGCGCCCTCGACGGATACCGGCCGCTTCCGCTCCCGGTCCCCGCCCGGTACGCCGCGTACGCCGCGAACCTGCTGGTGCTGGCGGTCTGCGCGGCCGGCGAGATCACCGGCAGCCGGCTCTACCCGGAGGCGGACGACCCGGTGCCGGACTGGCACGCCCAGGCCCTGCTGTGGCGCTCCCAACTGCATCCCGAGGAGTGGAGCAGCCTGGTGGCGGCGCTGGAACTGGGCCGCCGGGCGGACGGGCAGGTCCGGGACGTGGCGCTGCGGCTGGACTCGGGCGCCGCCGCGCCGCCGATCGACCTCACCTGGACCTACTCCTGGCCGGGCGACGGCGAACTGCTCGAACTGGCCTCCTCGAAGGCGTCCGGCCAGCCGGCGGCCGTGCTGCGCCGCAAGACCTACTTCGAGTGCGGCATCAACGGCGACGTGCTCCAGCACGCGCTGGACCCGCTGGTCGAGGCGGCCCCCTGGGCGCTCACCAGATACGTCTCCACAATCGGCCGTGGCGCCGAGACCGCCCACTCGGTGGCCTGGATCCTGCTGGCCGCCATGCTGGGACCGGTCACCGGGCAGCCGCTGGTGGAACTGCGCAGCGTCCGGCAGTATCTGGACCTCGGCCTCGACGATGCGGCGGACGATCCGTCCGGTTCGGAGGCGCCGGAGCAGTCCCGGCTGCGGCTGCTCGGCCTGCTGCTCGACCGGCTGAGCGCCGACGCCAGCGGGCCGGTGGCGGTGGCGGTCGACCTGCTCGACCAGGCCGTTCCGCTGCTGAATCCCGTCCACGACCTGGCCGAGCCGGTGCTGCGGTGCTGCCTGGCGTTCCTCGGCCGGGGCGACCGGAACGAGGACCGGGCCATCGCCGACGTCGTGGCGCGGGCGATCGGTCAGGCCGGTCAGTCGCGGCTCTGGACCGGGGAACTGGCCCTGGAGGCGCGGGTGCGGCTGCACGAACTGGGCGTGCGGACGCTGCCGATCGCGCCGCAGCATGTGGAGGCACTGACCGCGCTGCACCAGCGGCGGCGCCCGGACCTGCTGGTGCGGATGCGGCCGCTGATCCAACCGGCCGACTGACCCTCCCACCGCGCCGCGGTCCCACCGGGTTGCTGTCCCCGGGCCGTCCCGGGGCTGGCCCCGGGGCTGCGCGCGGGCTGGACGGGTGGGGCGCCCCGAGCATGGATGCTCGGGGCGCCCCACCGGCCGTTGCCGGTTGTCGGCGGCTACTTGCCGCCGTCGGTCGAACCCTCGTCGGTCGAACCCTCGTCGGTCGAGCCGCCGTCGCCCGTACCGCCGTCGGTGTTGCCCGGGCCCGCGCCGTCCCCGTCCGGGCCGCCGTGCTCCCAGCCGCCCGGGCCGGGGTGCCCGCCCGGGCCGCCGCCCATCGGGAACACGCCCGCGTCGATGGCGGCGGTGATCGCGTCGGCCTGCTCCTGGGTGAGCTTGCCGTCCGTGACGGCCTGGGCCAGCCGCTCCTTGAGCATGGCGGTCCAGTCGCCCCGGTCGCCCTTGGCGTCCTCCCGGTCGGCCGGCTTGTGCTCGTCGCGGATCTTCGTCAGTGCCGCCTCGACCTGGTCCTGGGAGACGCCCAGTTCCTCGGCCAGTTCGGAGGCGAACTGCGACTGCCGGTCCGCCCGGTCGCCGCCCTTGTCGGTGGATGTCGAGTCCGATGCCGACGGGGTCGCGCCGGGCGTGCCGCTGTCGTCGGCGAACGCGAGGGTCGGTACGGCGATGCCGGCGCTCAGCACGCCCGCGGCGGCCATGCCGGCCAGCAGGTTCTTGCGAGTGACGGTCACACGCATGGGTTCCTCCTGATCGTTGCGGATCGTTGATGCCGTGACGACGGTGCGGAACCAGGCTGGGTCCCGGCCCTCACGACCCTGTCAACGAGCTGAAAATCTTGCCGGATGCGTCCCGATTTCACCCGATTGAGCGAGCCATCCGATACCCGACAGGAGTGCGGCGCGCGATGGCGGTCACCGGTCCGGCGGCGGTCACCGGACGGCGGCGGTCACCGGACGGCGGCGGTCACCGGACGGCGGCGGTCACCGGACGGCGGCGGTCACCGTCAGGGTGCCGGTCACCGCGTCGAGGGTGGCGGGCGTACCCACCGGGACCGTGAGTTGGCCCACGCCGTGCCCCACGGGCAACCCGCCGAGCACCGGCACACCGAGATCACCCAGCCGTTCGGCCAGCACGTCGACCACGGTCACCGGCCAGTCGTCCGCGCACCGGGTGAACTGCCCCACCGCCACCCCGGCCACGCCGTCCAACGCGCCCGCCCGGCGCAGGTGGGTGAGCATCCGGTCGACCTTGTACGGCTGCTCCTCCACCTCCTCGATCAACAGGATGGCCCCGGTGAGATCGGGCATGTCCGGGGTGCCCAGCGAGGCGGTGATCAGGCACAGGTTGCCGCCCAGCAGCGGGCCGGTGGCCACGCCCGGCACCACGAGCCGGGCGGTTTCCTCCTCGGCGGAGCGGACCACGGAGACCGGTTCGGTGCTCATCAGCGCGGCGTGCAGCGACTCCGCCGAGGTCAGCGGGGTGCGCTCGTCCAGCCAGGCCGCGCCCGGCCCGTGTACGGAGGCGAGCCGGGCACCCCGCCAGAGCGCGAACTGGAGCGCCGTGATGTCGGAGAAGCCGGCGACCACCTTCGGGTCCCGGCGTACCGCGGCCATGTCGATCGCGTCGACCACCCGCTGCGCCCCGTAGCCGCCCCGGGTGCACAGCACCCCCCGGATCTCCGGATCGGCGAACGCCGTGTTCAGGTCCGCGGCCCGCAGCTCGTCCGTGCCGGCCAGGTACCCGTGCCGGGCGTACGCGTGCGGTGCCAGCAGCGGCCGCAGCCCCCAGCCGGTGAGCAGCTCGACGCCCCGGGCGACCCGCTCCGGCCGGGTCGGGCCGGAGGGGGAGACCAGCATCACCGCGTCGCCGGGGCACAGCACGGGCGGGCGGATCGCGGCAGCGTCGGGCACGATCACCGAGCCTATCGGTCCGCCGGCACCGGGCCCGCCGGTGGTGTCCGGAATGATCCCGGGCACTGTCCGGGTGGATCCCGGTTCCACCCGGACCGCCAGCGTCGGCCACCGAGGGTGACCGGTTAGCCTCGACACCGTGGCGACGGCACTGGTGATCGAGAACGACCCGACCGACGATCCGCGCCGGCTCGGGGAATGGCTGACCGAGGGCGGGCTCGAACTGGTCGTGCTCCGGCCGTACGCGGGCGACGTCCTTCCCGAGGACCTGACCGGGTACGCGGCGCTTGTGGTGTTCGGTGGTCCGCAGCATCCCTGGCCGCGCCCGGACGGCTCGCCGGACGCGCCGTGGTTCCCGGCCCTGGAGGGCCTGCTGCGCAAGGCGGTCCGGCACCGGGTGCCGACCCTCGGCATCTGCCTGGGCGCGCAGCTGCTGGCCACCGCGCACGCCGGCACGGTCGAACCGGCCGCCGAGCCGGAGGCCGGGCCCGGCGTCGTCGGCAAACGCGACGCCGCCGAGCGGGACCCGCTGTTCCGCTGGGTGCCGCTGATGCCGGACGTGCTGCAGTGGCACGCCGACGAGATCACCGAGCTGCCGCACGGGGCGACCCTGTTGGCCGCCTCGACCCGCTGCGCCAACCAGGCGTTCCGGCTCGGCGACCGGGCCTGGGGCATCCAGTTCCACATCGAGTGCGACACCGACATGGTCCGCGACTGGGCCACCGATTCCGCTCTGCTGCGCCGGCTGGACTACGACCCCGACGCCGTGGTGGCGGCGGCGCAGCGGCTGCTGGCCGACGTGGAGGAGGCGTGGCAGCCGTTCGCGATCCGGTTCGCCGCGCTGGCCCGGGGGAGTTGGCCGACGCCGAACCCCGCCGGGACCTGCCCCTGCTGGGCCAGTGAGCGGGGGCCGTCATGAGCAGACCGGCCACCGCCCGCGGCCGGCTGGCCCGGTACGGCTTCGGCCGTACCACGGGCGAGCCGGCGGACCGCAGCGGCGAACTCCTCGGCCCGACCGGCCTGGGGCTGTGGGACCCGGACGAGCAGGAACCGGTGGACGACGCGGCCGGCGAGCTGCTGTCGGCGCTGTCCCAGGCCGCCGACCCCGACCTGGCGCTTCGGCAACTGCACCGGATCGTCGAGGCGGAACGCCGGGCGCCGGCGGACGTACCGCTGCTGGCCGCGCTGCGCGCGGACCCGGGCCTGCGGCGGCGGCTGTTCGCCGTGCTCGGCGCCTCGACGGCGCTCGGCGATCACCTGGTGGCCAACCCCGGCCACACCGCCGTACTGGCCACCGTGGACGGCGTGGCACCGACCGTCGACGGGAACCTCGACCCGCTGCCGCCGGACCAGCCGGCCGTGCCGGCGCTGCGGCTGGCGTACCGGCAGGCCCTGCTGCGGATCGCGGCGGCCGACCTGACCGGCGGGGTGTCGCTGGAGCAGACGATGGCGGCGCTCTCCGCACTGGCCGACGCCACCCTGAGCGCCGCGTACGCGCTGGCCCTGGCCGAACTGCCCGAGCAGACCCGGGCGCCCCGGCTCGCCGTGGTGGCGATGGGCAAGTGCGGCGGCGGCGAGCTGAACTACGTCTCCGACGTCGACGTGATCTTCGTGGCCGACGCCGACGAGGACCTGCCGGTGGCGACCACCGTGGCGACCCGGCTGATCCACATCTGCGGCCTGGTGGCCTGGCCGGTGGACGCGGCGCTGCGGCCCGAGGGCAACCGCGGCCCGCTGGTCCGCACCCTGGCCAGCCACCTGGCCTACTACCGGCGGTGGGCGCGGACCTGGGAGTTCCAGGCGCTGTTGAAGGCCCGCCCGGCGGCCGGCGATCTCGCCCTGGGCGCCGAGTGGATCGCGCAGCTCGCGCCGCTGGTCTGGCAGGCCGCGGAGCGGCCGGAGGCGGTCGAGGACGTCCGGTCGATGCGCCGCCGGATCATCGACAACATCCCGCCCGGCGAGCTGGAACGGGAGATCAAGCGCGGGCCGGGCGGGCTGCGCGACATCGAGTTCGCGGTCCAACTGCTGCAACTGGTGCACGGCCGGGTCGACGAGTCGCTGCGGGTGCCGGGCACGCTGCCGGCGCTGCGGGAACTGGTCTCCGGCGGCTACGTGGGCCGCGCCGACGGCGAGGGGCTGCTGCGCGGCTACCGCTTCCTGCGCGGGGTCGAACACCGGCTCCAGTTGCAGGGCCTGCGCCGGACCCACACGGTGCCCAGCGACCCGGCCGCGCTGCGCTGGCTGGCCAACGCCCTCGGCTACACCGCCACCCCGGCCCGGGGCACCCTGGAGACGTTCCGGGCCGACTGGGTCGCGCACGCCGCCGAGGTACGCCGGCTGCACGCCAAGCTGCTCTACCGGCCGCTGCTGGAGTCGGTCGCCCGGGTGCCGGCCGAGGAGTTGCGGCTCACCCCGCAGGCCGCCCGCAGCCGGCTGGAGGTGCTCGGCTTCGCCGACCCGGCCGGGGCGCTGCGGCACATCCAGGCGCTCACCGGCGGGCTGACCCGGACCGCGGCGATCCAGCGGACCCTGCTGCCCGTCCTGCTCTCCGAGTTCGCGGACGCCCCGGAGCCGGACCGGGGGCTGCTCACCTACCGGCAGGTGTCGGACAAGCTGGGCAGCACCCCGTGGTACCTGCGGGTGCTGCGCGACGAGGGTCCGGTCGCCCGGCGGCTGGCCCGCACGCTGGCGCTGTCCCGGTACGCGGCCGACCTGCTGGCCCGGGAACCGGAGGCGCTGCGGCTGCTCGCCGCCGATCCGGAGCTGGTGCCGCGGCCGGCGGACGTGCTCTGCGACGGCTTCGCGGCCGCGGCCGATCGGCACGTCGCCGCCGACGGCACCGCGCCCGCGGCGACCGACGAGGCGGCGGCGGTCGGGGCCATCCGCGCGGTGCGGGCGCTGCGCCGCCGCGAACTGCTCCGGCTGGCCTGCGCGGACGCGCTGCACGAGGCCGGTCCGCTGGCCCCGGCGCACCGGCTGGACGTGCTGAGGGTGGGCACGGCGCTCTCCGACGTGGCCGACGCCACCCTGGCCGCCGCGCTGCGGGTGGCCCGGGCCACCCGCCCGGCGCCGCCGGGGCTGCGCTTCGCCATCATCGGCATGGGCCGGCTCGGCGGGCGCGAGCTGAACTATCTCTCCGACGCCGACGTGCTGTTCGTCTACGACCCGCCGGCCGGGATGGCCGAGGACGCGGCCAGCGCCGCCGCGCTGGCCATCGCCGAACAGCTGCGCCGGCTGCTCGGGATGCCGGCGCCGGACCCCGCGCTGGTGGTCGACGCCGACCTGCGGCCCGAGGGGCGGCAGGGTCCGCTGGTGCGCAGCCGGGCCGCGTACGCCTCGTACTACGCGCGCTGGTCCAAGGTGTGGGAGGCGCAGGCACTGCTGCGTGCCCGGTACGTCTGCGGCGACGCCGACCTGGCCGCGGACTTCCTCGCCGCGGCCGACCGGATCCGGTACCCGGCCGACGGGCTGACCCCGGAGCAGGTCATCGAGATCCGCCGGATCAAGGCGCGGGTGGAGACCGAGCGGCTGCCCCGCGGCGCCGACCCGGCCACTCACACCAAGCTGGGCCGGGGCGGGCTGGCCGACGTCGAGTGGGCGGTCCAGTTGCTCCAGCTCAGGCACGGCGGCACCCTGCCGGAGCTGCGCGGCACGCGTACCCTCGACGCCCTGTCGGCCGCCCGGGACGCCGGCCTGGTGTCGGCCGCGGACGCCGCGGCGATGGCGGCCGGCTGGACCCTGGCGGCGCGGGTCCGCAACGCGCTCATGCTGGTCCGCGGGCGTCCGGGGACCAGCTCCCGCGGCACGGGGTGGAGTTGGCGGGGGTGGTGCGGCTGCTCGGCGCCGAGGATCCCGGTGAGTTCGTCGACCACTACCTGCGGACGGCCCGCCGATCCCGCACGGCCATGGAGCGCGTCTTCGCCTAGGTCGTCACGCCGATCGCCTCGACGCGTCGGCCGGTGTCAGGCGCGGGTCGGAACGGTGGAGTGTGCAGAGTTGTTGTCGCCGGGGCGACAACAACTCTGCACACTCCAGTGGCCGCCGGAAACGGGACAGGGCCCCTCCCGAGGCGGGAAGGGCCCTGTCCGACCGGTCGGACCAGACGGTGATCCGATCAGACGTTGTAGTACATCTCGAACTCGTGCGGGGTCGGGCGCAGCCGGACCGGGTCGACCTCGTTGGCCCGCTTGTAGTCCACCCAGGTGGAGATCAGGTCCGGGGTGAAGACTCCGCCGTCGAGCAGGTAGTCGTGGTCGGCCTCCAGCGCGTCCAGCACCTCGGGCAGCGATCCCGGCACCTGCTTGACCGAGCCCCACTCCTCCGGCGGCAGGTCGTACAGGTCCTTGTCGATCGGCTGGGGCGGCTCGATCTTGCTGCGGATGCCGTCCAGGCCGGCCATCATCATGGCCGAGAACGCCAGGTAGACGTTCGCGGACGGGTCCGGCACCCGGAACTCGACCCGCTTGGCCTTGGCGTTGCTGCCGGTGACCGGGATGCGGGTGCAGGCCGAGCGGTTGCGCTGCGAGTAGACCAGGTTGACCGGCGCCTCGAAGCCCGGCACCAGCCGGCGGTACGAGTTGACCGTCGGGTTGGTGAAGGCCAGCAGCGACGGCGCGTGGTGCAGCAGGCCGCCGATGTACCAGCGGGCCGTGTCGGACAGGCCGCCGTAGCCGGTCTCGTCGTAGAACAGCGGCTCGCCGTTCATCCAGAGGCTCTGGTGGGTGTGCATGCCGGAGCCGTTGTCGCCGAACAGCGGCTTGGGCATGAAGGTGGCCGTCTTGCCGGCCGCCCAGGCGGTGTTCTTCACGATGTACTTGAAGAGCTGGAGCTGGTCACCGGCGTGCAGCAGGGTGGAGAACTTGTAGTTGATCTCCGCCTGGCCCGCGGTGCCGACCTCGTGGTGCGAGCGCTCGACCGTGAACCCGGTGTCGACCAGCTTGCGGACGATCTGGTCGCGCAGGTCGGCGTAGTGGTCCACCGGCGGTACCGGGAAGTAGCCGCCCTTGTACGCGGTCTTGTAGCCGCGGTTGCCGCCCTCCTCCTCGCGACCGCTCGTCCAGGCGCCCTCGACCGAGTCGATGTAGTAGTACGCCTGGTGCGCCGAGGTCTCGTGGCGGATCGAGTCGAAGATGTAGAACTCGGCCTCCGGGCCGAAGTACGCGGTGTCCGCGATGCCGCTCGCGGCGAGGTACGCCTCGGCCTTCTTGGCCACGTTCCGCGGGTCCCGGCTGTACGCCTCACGGGTGAACGGGTCGTGGATGAAGAAGTTGAGCGCGACCGTCTTCTGCGTCCGGAACGGGTCGACGAACGCGGTGGCCACGTCCGGCAGCAGCAGCATGTCGGACTCGTGGATCGCCTGGAAGCCGCGGATCGAGGATCCGTCGAAGGCCAGGCCGGTCTCGAAAATGCTCTCGTCGAAGCTCTCGACAGGCAGGTTGAAGTGCTGCATCACCCCGGGCAGGTCGCAGAACCGTACGTCGACGAATTTCACGTCCTCGTTCTTCAGGTACCGCAGCAATTCCTCGGGATTGGCGAACACACGTTCCTCCTGGCGCGTCCACAGAGCGTTATAGCGTTCCGGCGTCGCTGGCGACGCTATGGCCGGGCGGTTGCCCGGGCGTATCACGTATGTTTCCGTCGTGTTACGCCCACGATCGACAATACCTCCGGCCTGCGGCTATGGGGTAGATGCGGGACTTTGCGCGGTTCGGCTACCCTGGCTTGCCGTGACGAGACAGCAGGACGGCGAACCGGTCACGCACGGTACGGACCCGGCGGGTACGGACCGGGCCGACCCGGCGCCCGGAATCGAGCCGGCCAGCCTGGGCCGGCGGTTCGGCGCCCTCATCATCGACTGGGTGCTCTGCCTGCTGGTCGGGAGCATGATCGCCGATCCCGTCCGGGCCGGCTGGCCGCCGGTGCTGGTCCTCATCCTGGAGTACGGCTTCTTCCTCGGGCTGTTCGCGCAGACCCCGGGAATGTTCCTCACCCGGATCGCCTGCGTCTCGCACCGGGACGGCGGCCGGATCGGGATACCCCGGGCGCTGCTGCGCGGCCTGCTGCTCGCGCTGCTGGTGCCGGCGCTGATCATGGACGACCAGCGCCGCGGGCTGCACGACCGGTGGTCCGGTTCGATAGTCATCCCGGTCACCCCGCGTTCCGCCGGCTGATCCACCGCGTACCCCTGGGGTCGGCTCCCGCGGGTCAGCGCCCGCGGGTCTGCCGGAAGGCGCCGCGCGGCGGCCGCATGTTCTTCGGGATCGCGCCCTTGGGCATCTGCGGCCGGGCCGACAGCGCCTTGAGCCGCTTGTCGAGCGCGTTCACGTCCTTGCCGCTCAGGTTGCGCGGCAGCCGCATGAGCGTGGTGCGCAGCTTGCGGATCGGCAACTCGTTCTCGCCCGAACCGATGAGGTAGTCGTACAGCGGCGCGCTGCCGATCACCTTGGACAGCCGGCGCTTCTCCTGACCCAGCAGCCCCCGTACGCGCTGCGGGTTACCCTCGGCCAGCAGCACCACCCCGGGCTTGCCGATCACCAGGTGCACCATGTCCATCTGGGTGGTGGCGCTGACCGCCGGGGTGACCCGCCAGTCGCCCCGCATGTTCTCCACGATCTGCGCGGCGGCCCCCCGCTGGCCCTCGGCGGCGCTCATCATCGCCCGGTTGGACCGCAGGTTGAGCACGATCAGCACGGCCAGCAGCGCGAGCAGGACGCCGACCGGCACCCACATCCAGCCCCAGACGATGGCCACGACCACGGTGAGGGCGAGCGGGACGAGCACCGCCACGACGACAAGCGGGATGAACAGCCTGTCCTGTTTGGCGGTGAACGAGAACACCATCCCGATCTGCTTCAGCCGCTGGCCGAACGAGACCTTCTCCTGGGGAGTTGCCATGGCACGGAGTCTAGTGGTCGGCTCCGATCCGGCTGATCCGCGGCCGGCCCTCGCCGCCGGGGTAAGTACCTCAGCCCTGCGCGGCCCCCGGATCGGCCCGGGTAAGGCACCCCGGGGCGGTGCGGATGAGGCTCGCTACCCATGTGCCGCGGGTGCCTGCGCGAGCAGAGTCGGTGTGGTCGAAGGAAACGACGAGAAAGCCACCGACGAGCACCGGGAGATCATCATGTTCGGCCTGTCAAACGAGGAAATCCTGCTGGAGATGCACACAAACCGGCTGTGGGAGCTACGCCGGCACGCGGACGCGAGCCGACTCGCGAGGTCGGCCGCGCGTACGCGGCACGGCACCCGCCGATCCTGGCTGCGCGGGGGTGGGCGCAACCGCCAGGCCGGATGACCGCCCCGGGCGGCCTGGCCGCCCGGCGTGGCATTCTCGATGCCGTGACAAGCCGGGTGAGCAGCCGAACCTTCGTGGGCCGGGACGCGGACCTCGACGCCCTGCGCGCGGCGCAGCGGCGTACCCGCGCCGGACTGCCCGGCGTGGTGCTGCTCGGCGGCGAGGCGGGGGTGGGCAAGAGCCGCCTCGCCGACGAGTTCGGCCGGGTCGCGGCGGCCGACGGGGCGCAGGTGCTCGTCGGTCAGTGCCTCGAACTCGGCGAGGAAGGACTGCCGTTCGCTCCCTTCGCGGCGGCGGTGCGGGAGGCGCTGCGCCGGCACGGGCCGGCCGTGCTGGACGGCCGGGAGGCCGAGTTCGCCCGGCTGCTGCCGGAGCTGCTCCGCGAACCGGCCGCGGTGACCGGGCGTGAGGGGGCGCCCGGTCACCGCGGCTACCTGTTCGAGGCCGTGACCGAGCTGTTCGCCCGGCTCGCCGAGACCCGGCCACTGGTCCTGCTGATCGAGGACCTGCACTGGGCGGACCGCTCCACCCGGGACCTGATCGGCTACCTGGTCCGGGCCATCCGGCCCGGACCGGTGCTGGTGGTCTGCACCTACCGCACCGACGAACTGCACCGGGGCCACCCGCTGCGGCCGTTCCTGGCCGAACTGGACCGGGTACGCGGCGTCGAGCGGCTGGAGCTGAGCCGGCTGGACCGCGAGGGCACCGCCGCCATCCTCACCGACCTGCTCGGCGCCGAGCCGCCGGGGACCGCGGTGGACGCCGTGCACGAGCGCGCGGAGGGCAACCCGTTCTTCATCGAGGAACTGGCCGCGGCCGGCGACCCGGCCGGCTGTACGAGCCTGCCGGAAACCCTGCGGGACCTGCTGCTGACCCGGGTCGAGCGGCTGCCCGAGCCGGCGCAGCGGGTGCTCCGGGAGGCCGCCGCCGGCGGCAGCCGGTTCAGCCACGACCTGCTCGCCGCGGTGGCCCGCCTGCCCGAGGACGAACTGGAGGACGCGCTGCGCCCGGCGGTCGCCGCCCAACTCCTGGTCGCCGACCCCGACGGCGGGTACGCCTTCCGGCACGCCCTGGTGCGGGAGGCGGTGCACGACGAGCTGCTGCCCGGCGAACACGCCCGGCTGCACGCCCGGTACGCGGCGGCGATCGAGGCGGCGCCGCAGCTCGTGGCCGCGGGACGGGCACCCGCCGAGGTGGCCCACCACTGGCACGCGGCCCAGGACCACCCCCGCGCGCTGGTCAGCGCGCTGGCCGCCGCCGCGGACGCGCGGACCCGCTGCGCGTACGCCGAGCAGAGCGGGCTGCTGGAGCGGGTGCTCCGGCTCTGGGAGCAGGTGCCCGACGCGGGCGAGCGGGCCGGCATGGATCACCTGGCGCTGCTGGAGGCGACCCTGCGGGCCACCTCGGCGGCCGGCGACTACGTCCGGGCGCTGACCCTGAGCCGGGCCGCGCTGGCCGAGGTGGATCCGGCGGCCGAACCGGTCCGGGCGGCCCGGCTGCTCGCCGGGCGCGGCCGGATGATCGCGGTGCTCGGCAAGGGCACCGGGGCGGACGAACTGCGCGAGGCGTACCGGCTGGCCTCGGCGCCGCCGCCCGACGGCGGGTCGCCGGCGCCGGATGCCCGGCGGATCCGGCTGCTGGCCGAGATCGGCGCGTACCTGGCCGCGTCCGATCCGAACGAGGGCGGCCGGGTCGCGGCCGAGGCGTTGGCCGAGGCCGAGCGGCTGGGCGACCCGGCCACGCTCACCGCCGCGTACCTGGCGAGCTGCCGGTGCTGGAGCACGGACGCCGACTCCGAGTCCGGCGCCCGGCTGGACCTGCTGCGCCGGGCCGAGGAACTGGCCCGGTCCACCGACGATCCGTCGGCGCTGGTGAACGTGCTGGTCAACCTCTCGGACGCGCTGTTCGAGCAGGGCCGGTACGCCGAGTCGGCCGAGTCCGCGGCCGAGGGCTGCACGGTGGCCCGCCGGTACGGGATCAGCCGCTCGACCGGTGCCTTCCTGCTGAGCAACCGCGCGGAGGCGCTGCTGGCGCTCGGCGACTGGGACGAGGCGGAGGCCACCTGCACCGAGGCGGCCCGGCTCGACCCGATCGGCACCCTCGGCCTGCACTGGCTGGAGCTGCGCGCCCGGCTGCGGCTGGCCCGCGGCGAGGACGGCGGGGCCGAACTGGCCCGCCGCGCGCTCGGCTTCCTGGGTCGACCGTTCCTGCATCCGCAGCAGCGGCTGCCGCTGTGCGAGCTGCGGATGGCCACGGCGCTGGCCCGGGACGACCGGGTCGCCGCGGTCGAGGCCGCCGAGGCGGCGCTCGCCGATCCCGCCGTGCCGGCCGTGGCCCGGTACTCCTGGCCGGTGCTGGTCGCCGTGGCCCGGGTGGCCGTGCTCGCCGACCTGCCGGAGCTGGCCGCCCGGGCCGGGCAGGCGGCGTCCGGCCTGCGCCGCGACTTCCCGGCCGAGGCGGCGTACGCGGCCGAGCTGTCGGCGCTGCTTGCCGACGTCGCGGTCGGGCCGGACCCGAATGCCGCGGCCGGGCCGGACCCGGATGTCGCGGCCGGGCCGGCGGCCGATGTCGCGGTCGGGCCGGACCCGGATGTCGCGGCCGGGCCGGCGCCGGTTGTCCCGGCCGGATCCGCGGCCGAGCGCTGGCGGGCGGCGGTCGCGGCCTGGCGCCGGGACGGGCAGCCGTACCCGCTGGCCACCGTCCTGCTCCGGCAGGCCGAGGCGGCGGCCGGGGCCGGTGACCGGGAGCTGGCGGCGGCGGCGCTCAGCGAGGCCGCCACGATCGCCGCCCGGCTGCGGGCGGCGCCGCTGACCGACCGGATCGGCACGCTGGCCCGCCGGGTCGGGGTACGCGGCGCGGCGCCCGCGCTCGCGGCGGAGCCGGGCGGCGGTGCGGCCCCGCTGACCGCGCGGGAACGGGAGGTGCTCCGGCTGGTGACCGAGGGGCTGAGCAACAGCCAGATCGCCCGCCAGCTCTACATCTCGCCGAAGACGGCAAGCGTGCACGTCTCCCGGATCATCGCGAAGCTGGATGTGGCGAATCGGGTCGAGGCGGCGGCCGTGGCGCACCGCCTGGGGCTGCTCAACCCGGTGGACGGGAGCTGATGACCGGCGCGGCTCCCGGGCGCGAACCGCGCGAACCGCGGCCGATCCCGGGCGCGGACGGCGCCCGGGACCCGGCGGTTTCAGGACTCAGATCGCGGGGACGGCGCCGCGGGCCTCGACGGCCTGCCGGTAGAGCCGGCCTGCCCGGTAGGAGGAGCGCACCAACGGCCCGCTCATCACGCCCGCGAAGCCGATCTCCTCGGCCTCGGCGTTCAGCTCGACGAACTCCTCCGGCTTGACCCAGCGCTGCACCGGGTGGTGCCGCGGGGTCGGGCGGAGGTACTGCGTGATGGTGATCAGCTCGCAGCCGGCCTCGTGCAGGTCGCGCAGCGCCTGGGAGATCTCGGCCCGCTCCTCGCCCATCCCGAGGATGAGGTTGGACTTGGTGACCAGGCCGGCGGCGCGGGCCTGCCGGATCACGTCCAGCGACCGCTCGTAGCGGAAGGCCGGCCGGATCCGCTTGAAGATCCGCGGCACGGTTTCCACGTTGTGCGCCAGCACCTCGGGCCGGGCGCCGAACACCTCGGCGAGCTGCTCGGGCACGGCGTTGAAGTCGGGGATCAGCAGCTCGACGCCGCAGCCCGGCTGGAGCGCGTGGATCTGCCGGACCGTCTCGGCGTACAGCCAGGCGCCGCCGTCGGGCAGATCGTCGCGGGCCACGCCGGTGACGGTGGCGTACCGCAGGCCCATGGTGGCCACCGACTCGGCCACCCGGCGCGGCTCGTCGGCGTCGAACTCGGCCGGCTTGCCCGTGTCGATCTGGCAGAAGTCGCAGCGGCGGGTGCACTGGTCACCGCCGATGAGGAAGGTGGCCTCGCGGTCCTCCCAACACTCGTAGATGTTGGGACAGCCGGCCTCCTGACAGACCGTGTGCAGCCCCTCCCGGGCCACCAGCCCGCGCAGGTGGCTGTATTCCGGGCCCATCTTGGCCCTGACCTTGATCCACGGCGGCTTGCGCTCGATCGGGGTCTCGGCGTTCCGCGCCTCGATCCGCAGCAGGCGGCGTCCTTCGGGAGCGATGGTCACAACGCCGAGACTACGCCCGGGGTGGCCGGGGGCGCAGCGGAGGCGACGGGGCTCACCTGCTCCGATGCTGTGACACCCCTCACCGGCCGTGGAAATTGCGTTGCCCCGATGGCCGCCGGCTCCGTTACCGTACGGCGCAACGGCGTCGACGGAACCGAGTAGCGTCCCGACCCCGGAGCACAGAGAGCCACCGGTCGCTGGAAGGTGGTCTCCGGCCGGGTCGCGAAGACCCTCCCGAGCCGCGGGAAGAACGGTGTGCGGCAGGACCCGCCCGGGTCGCGGAAACGACCGGGACGGCCCGCCCGAGCGCCCAGTAGAGCCCGCCGTCCCCCCACGTCACGGGGTGAATGAGGCCGCCGGCAACGCCGGTCGCCGCGGCACCCGGGCCACCGCCCGGGCGGCGCGGCGGCGGGAGCGCCGGCGGTGAAGGTGTGGTGGCACCGCGAGGTTCCCGCTCGCCCACACCTCCCAGGGATCGCGTTGCGCAGTCCACGAGGAGGTAGCCACCATGCAACGCATCCTCTCCACCGACCTGTCCCGGCACGCCGGCGAACCCGTCCGGCTGGCCGGCTGGGTACACCGCCGCCGGCTGCTCAAGTCGGTCGCCTTCCTGATCCTGCGGGACGCCGGCGGCACCGCGCAGGTGGTGCTGACCGAGCCGGCCGGCCGGTCCGCGCTCGCCGCGCTGCCCGAGGAGAGCGTCGTCGAGGTCACCGGCCGGGCCGTGGCGAACCCGGCGGCGCCCGGCGGGGTCGAGCTGGTCGACCCGCTGGTACGCCCGCTGGGCGAGCCCGCGGTGCCGCCGCCGTTCGACCTGTTCCGGCCACACCTGGCGGCCAGCCTGCCGGTCCAGTTGGACAACGCGGCGCTGGCGCTGCGCCACCCGCGCCGGTCCGCGGCGCTGCGGATCGCCGCGGCGGCCACGGCCGGCTTCCGCGGCACGCTCGACCGGGCCGGGTTCACCGAGATCTGTACGCCGAAGGTGGTCGGCTCGGCCACCGAGTCCGGCGCGAACGTCTTCGCCCTGGACTGGTTCGGCCGGCCCGCGTACCTGGCCCAGTCGCCGCAGCTGTACAAGCAGCTCATGGTCGGGGTCTTCGAGCGGGTCCACGAGGTCGGCCCGGTGTTCCGGGCCGAACCGCACGACACGGCCCGGCACCTGGCCCAGTACACCTCGCTCGACGCCGAGCTGGGCTTCATCACCGACCACCGGGACGTGATGGCGGTGCTGCGGGACACCCTCGCCGGCATGCTCGTCGCGGTGGCGCAGCGGGCCGGCCCGGCCTGCGCCGCGCTCGGTGTCGGGCCGCCGGACGTACCGGCCGAGATCCCGGCGGTGCCCTTCGGCACGGCGCTGCGGATCGCCGGCGCGGCCGCGGACGAACCCGACCTGGCGCCCGCGCACGAGCGGGCGGTGGGCGAGTGGGCACGCCGGGAACACGGCTCGGACTTCGTCTTCGTCACCGGCTACCCGATGGCGAAACGGCCGTTCTACACCCACCCGGACCCGGCCCGCCCGGCGTACTCGAACAGCTTCGACCTGCTGTTTCGCGGCGTGGAGCTGGTGACCGGCGGGCAGCGCCTGCACCGGCACGCCGACTACCTGGCGGCGCTGGCGGCCCGGGGCGAGCCGGCCGGGCCGTACGCGGGCTATCTCGCCGGGTTCGCGCACGGCATGCCGCCGCACGGCGGCTTCGCGATCGGGCTGGAGCGGTTCGTCGCCCGGCTGGTGGGCGCGGCGAACGTGCGGGAGGTGACGGCCTTCCCGCGCGACCTGCACCGGCTCGCGCCCTGAGCGTCCGGACCCGCCGCCGGGCTGCCGCCGTGCCGGACCCGCCACCGTCCCGGGCTGCCGCCGTTCCGGACCCGCCGCCGGGCTGCCGCCCGGGCGGAGGGTCCGCGGCCGCGGGCCTCGCTCAGCCGAGCAGGGTGGGCAGGTGCCGCTCGACCACCGGCAGCGCCTCGGCCACCGTGACCGGGCGGCCGAGTTCGGCGGTCAGTGAGGTGGTGCCGGCGTCCCGGATGCCGCACGGGACGATCCGGTCGTACCAGCTCAGGTCGCAGTCGCAGTTGAGCGAGAAGCCGTGCTGGGTGACCGTGCGGGCCACCCGCAGGCCGATCGCGGCGATCTTGCGGTCCGGACCGCGGTCGTCGGCCGGCACCCAGACCCCGCTGCGGCCGTCGCCCTGCATCCGGGTGGTCGCCACGCCGAACTCGGCGCAGACGTCGATGAGCATCTGCTCGACCCGCCGGACGAAGGCCACCACGTCCACCCGGAAACCGGCGTCGACCTGCGGCAGCCTGATGATCGGGTAGCCGACGAGCTGACCCGGCCCGTGCCAGGTGATCTTGCCGCCGCGGTCGACGTCGATCACCGGGGTGCCGTCGGTCGGCCGGTCCCACGGCTGGGTGCGCTTGCCGGCGGTGTAGACGCTGGGATGCTCCAGCAGCAGCACCGTGTCCGGCGCCTCGCCCGCGACCACCGCGGCGTGCACCCGACGCTGCTCGTCCCAGGCGGCGGAGTAGTCGATGACGCCCATGCGGACCGGCGAGAGCCCGGAAATCGTCCTGGTCACCAGCCCAGCGTAGCCCCGGGTCGGCGTCCGCGCGCCGGTGAGCCGGCTCACCGGCACGTCGGCATCCGGCACGTCGGGACCGGCACGTCGGGACCGGCACGTCGGCATCCGGCAGGTCGAGACCGGCACGTGCGCATCCGGCGGGTCGGCGCCGGTGCTGCCGGCGCGCCGGGCGGTCACCGCCGCGTGACCGGCCACAGCCAGACGTCGTCCACCCGCTGCGGCGGGCCGAACAACCCGGTGGCCGCCCGCAGCAGCGCGTCGTGCCGGACCGGCCACTTGGCGCCGTGGATCCGGTCGGCGAGCACCACCACGTCCACCCGCCAGTACCGCAGGTCGGCCTCGGCCGCGGCGCGCTGCGCCGCGCCGATCGGCGGCACCACGCCGGTCTCGGCCACCTCGTTGAGCAGCGCGTCCGTCGGCCGGGGCACCGGGCCGATCCGGCCCCGGCCGTCCGGGCCGCCCGGCCCGAGGAAGAACCCGGACGGGATCGCGAACTCGCCCTGCCCGTGCGTCAGCGCGTACGCCTGCCAGCGCTGGCCGTCCGGGGTGACGTCCAGGGTGAACGGCAGCGGCGCGATCACCCCGCCGGCCGGGACGTACCGTCGCCAGGTGCCGGCCGTGATGAACGTCGGCACCGGCTCCCGGTCGATGGTCAGCAGCGGGGTCGGGAACAGCGGCACCAGCGCCAGCGCGAAGCCGACGGCCCAGGCCGGGCGCCGTGGCCGCCCGTCCGCGCAGGTCAGCCGCCGCGGCCGGCCGGCCGGCGGATCGGCCAGCAGCGCGTCCACGGCGTACGCGAGCAGCAGCCCGATGATCGGCGTGACCACCAGGGCGAGCCGGGACGGCAGCGCCGCGTTCATCACCGGCAGCGGTCCGAGCAGCGCGAACGGCAGGGGTACGGCGGTGTGCGTACCGAGGATCTTGGCCTTCGGTCCCCAGGAGAGCACCACGAAGACGCCCGCGGTGATCAGCAGCGCCCGCAGGGTGGCCCGGCGGTCCGGGTCGGCCCGCCGCCAGAGCAGGACCGCGCAGGCGGCGGCCAGCACCAGCAGGGGTACGCCGAAGAACGAGTTCTCCTCGGTCGGGTTCGGCGCCAGCGACGTGCCGAGCCCCGCCAGCCCGGCCAGCGAGCGCTGCGGGTACGCGCCGTAGGCTGCGATGTCCTCGGCGTGGATGATCGGGTTGAACCCGGTGCCGTGGAACCGCTGCGGTCCGAAGAAGTGCAGCCAGAGCGGGTAGGCCAGCAGCACCAGCGCCACCGCGCCGGCCACCGCGAGACCGCGGACGAAGGTCGGCAGGGCCGCCCGGGCGGCGGTGCGGTTGCGCGGGTGGGCCGCCCAGGCGGCCAGGAAGACCGCGCAGGCCAGCGCGATGAAGAACAACCCCTCGGCGGCGATGGAGAACGCGACGGCCACGGCCACCCCGAGCACGACGCCGTTGCGCAGCCACCGGCGCGGGTCGGGCAGCCGCAGCACCCGCCACACGATCAGCGGCGCGAGCCAGCCGGCGGTCCAGTTCAGGTGCGCGTTGGCGTGCGAGACCATGCCGGGGGAGAAGCCGATGAACAGCCCGCCGAGCAGCGCCGCGGGCACGCCGCGGACCAGGTGCCGGGACAGCAGCCAGTACCAGGCCAGCGCGGTGGCCGCGAGGTTCGCGGTGAGGATGACCAGGAACGTGACGGGCGCGCCGAGCAGGTACGTCAGCGGCGCGAACAGCACGGCGTACACCGTGATCGAGGTGTTCACCGCGAGGTTGGCGCCGTCCGGCACGTTGATCAGACGGGTGAACATCGGGTTCTCGCCGTGGAACACCGTGTGCGCGCCGAACGCCAACAGCCACTCGAACAGCGACTGGTCGCTGGAGTTGACCGTGACCGCCCGGCGGTCCGGGTCCAGCCAGAGCCCGCTGGTCACCCAGAACGCCAGCGCCACGCTGGCGACCAGGGCCAGCAGGTCACCGCGCCGGTACGGCCGGCGGGCGGTGGGCGGGCCGGCGGGCTCGGGTGACGGCTCGGTGAGCAGCGGGGAGAGCGGCACGCCGCAGGTTACCAACCGGCCCTGGGCGCCCGGCCCGTCGTCGACCCGGGCCGTTTCCCGGGCCGTTTCCCGGGCCGGCCACCGGCCGTCGGTCCGGGCCGTTTCCCGGGTGGCCCAACACAGCGGTCTGGGTGAATGTGTGCGCGGGGGACATGTCCCGGCTTCGTCACATGGTCGTAACGTCGCGGCCATCTCTGGGTGATCCAGCTCACAACAGGAGGCCACCGCCGTGCGCCGCTCCCCGTCCGTCCTGGCCCGGCTGGTCCGGGCCGTCCTCGCCCCCGTGCTGGTGGCCACCGCGGTCCTGGCCGCGCCCACCCCCGCACAGGCCGCAAGCCTGACCCAGGTCAGCGGCTTCGGTTCCAACCCGGGCAACCTGGCCATGTACGCCTACCGGCCCGACGGGCTACCCACCGGGGCGCCCGCGGTGGTGCTGCTGCACGGCTGCGCCCAGACCGCGAACGACTACTTCAGCAACTCCGGCTGGCGCAAGTACGCCGACCTGTGGGGATTCGCGCTGATCCTGCCGCAGCAGAACTCCGGCAACAACTCCACGTCCTGCTTCAACTGGTACCAGTCCGGCGACACCACCCGGGGACAGGGCGAGGCGCTGTCGGTCAAGCAGATGACCGACTACGCCAGAAGCACCTGGGGCACCGCGGCCGGCCGGATCTACGTCAGCGGCCTGTCCGCGGGCGGGGCGATGTCCTCGGTCATGCTCGCCACCTACCCGGACGTGTTCGCCGCCGGCTCCATCCTGTCGGGCATCCCGTACGCCTGCGCGACAAGCCTCGTCGCCGCGTACAGCTGCATGAACCCCGGCGTGGACAAGACCCCGCAGCAGTGGGGCGACCTGGTCCGCAACGCGTACTCCGGCTACTCCGGCAGCCGGCCCCGGGTGGCGATCTGGCACGGCACCAGCGACTACACGGTGGCCACCGCCAACGCCACCGAATCCCGGGACCAGTGGACCAACGTGCTCGGCGTGTCGCAGACCCCCACCAGCACGTCCTCGCTGCCCGCCGGGACCAGCCTGGAGACGTACGGCGACGACGTCGTGCGGCTCTACCGGATCTCCGGGATGGGCCACGGCACCCCGGTGGACCCCGGCTCGGCCACCGACCAGTGCGGCACCGCCGCCGCGTACTTCCTGGACACCATCTGCTCGGCGTACCGGGACGCGCTGTTCTTCGGGCTGGACGGCTCCACCGGCGGCGGTGGCGACCCCGAACCCGGCACCCCGGCCGCGCCCACCGGGCTGACCGTCACCGCCAGCACCGCCGGCTCGATCTCGCTGAGCTGGTCGGCCGTCAGCGGCGCCACCGGCTACCACGTCTACCGCAACGGGACGAAGGCGACCTCGTCGCCGGTCACCGGCACCACCTACACCGACTCCGGACTCACCGCCGGCACCAGCTACTCGTACGCCGTCAGCGCGGTGAACGCCTCCGGCGAGGGCGCGAAGTCCAGCACGGTGTCGGCGAGCACCACCGGCGGCAGCACCCCGGTCTGCGTGACCGCGAGCAACTACGCACACGTGGTTGCCGGCCGCGCCTACCAGTCGCTCGGCTACGCGTACGCGCTCGGCTCCGGCCAGAAGATGGGCCTCTACAACACGTTCTACACCTCCACCCTCAAGCAGACCGGCCCCGACTACTGGGTCATCGGCTGCTGACCCGCGGCTTCGGCGAGGGACCCGGCGCCGCCGGGTCCCTCGCCGAAGCCCGGTGGCGGCGCGGGCCGGGCGGGCTGCGCCGGCGGTGACCGGGCCGGCTGCGCCGGTGGTGGCCGGCGCGGGCTCAGCCGGCGGTGGCCGGCTCGGCGTGCAGGGCGGACCGCAACGCCGAGGGCAGATCCGGATGCGCGAACTCGAAACCGGCCCGCTGCAACACCCCCGGCAGCACCCGCTGGCTGCGCAGCGCCTCCCCGGCGAACTCGCCCAGCAGCACCCGCAGCCCAAGGCCCGGCACCACCAGCACGGCCGGCCGGTGCAACCGGGCGGCCAGTTCCCGGGTGAACTCGGCGTTGCGCACCGGCGCCGGACCCACCACGTTGACCGGTCCGGCCAGATCGGACCGGTCCAGCAGGAACGCGACGGCGGACAGCCAGTCGGTCAGCGAGATCCACGGCATCCACTGCCGGCCGCTGCCGAGCCGGCCGCCGGCACCCAGCCGGAACGGCAGCAACTGCGGCTTCAGCAGGCCGCCCGCGCGGTCCAGCGGCAGGCCGGTGCGCAGCCGCACGACGCGTACCCCGGCATCCTCGGCCGGCCGGGTCGCGGCCTCCCAGACCCGGCAGACGTCGGCCAGGAAGGCGTCGCCGGCCGGCGCGTCCTCGGTGACCGGCGTGTCGCCGGTGTCGCCGTACCAGCCGACCGCCGAGGCGTTGAGCAGCGCGCCGGGCCGATCGGCCGGGGCCAGCCCGGCGATGGTCCGGGCCAGCGTCGCGGTGCTGTCGACCCGGCTGGCCCGGATGGCGCGCTTGTGCTCGTCGGTCCACCGCTTGTCGCCGACCCCGGCGCCGGCCAGGTTGATCACCGCGTCCACGCCGGCGAGCGCCGTCGGGTCCAGTTCGCCGGCGCTCGGACTCCACTGGATCTCGCTCGCGCCCCGGGGTGGCCGGCGCACCAGCCGGACCACCTCGTCGCCCCGCTCGCGCAGGACGTCGGCCAGCCGGGTGCCGAGGAAGCCGGACATGCCGGCCGCGAGGATGCGCATACCGACATCTTCGCCCGTCCGGCCGCGTTCCGGCGCGCCAAGCCGCCGGCCGCGGGCCGGTTTCCGGCGGAACGTGCGGGAAACGGCCGGTGGGTCGGGTGGGCGATCGATCTACCTGGAGCGTGTTCCAGGCCGCGTACCCTGTCCGGTATGAGCGGCTACTCACCCTCGGAAACCGCGCGCCGGAGCGGGTTCAGCCTCGACACGCTGCGCTACTACGAGAAAATCGGGCTGCTCAGCGGCGTCGGCCGGACCTCGGGCGGCCACCGGGTGTTCACCGAGGACGATCTCGGCTGGCTGGAACTGTTCCGCTGCCTGCGCGACACCGGCATGCCGATCCAGCAGATGTGCCGCTACGCCGAACTCACCCGGGACGGCGAGCACACCGCGGCGGAGCGCCGCCGTCTGCTGGAGGAGCACGCCGCGTCGGTCGTGGACCGGATGAGCCTGCTCCAGCGGCAGTACGAGCACCTGCGGGAGAAGATCCGCCACTACGAGTCGGTCACTGACTGAGTCCCCCCGCGGGCCGGGATTGTGCCGGCCGGCGGGCCCGGGTCCAGCCCGAACAGCCGCCGGGCCGGCCCGTCCCGCGCGGGTAGCGCGTCCAGCGCGGCGGTCAGCTTCCGCTCCTCGTAGCTGAAATGCGACTCCAGCAGCGCGGCCAGTCCGGCCAGGTCGGCGCGTACCCGCCGGGCGGTGGCCCGGTCGGGCGCGGCCGGCAGGTCGTCCAGCAGCCCGGCCACCCGGGTCAGGGCGTCCGCGACCAGCACGTGGTCCGCGGCCAGTTCGGCCAGCACCGGCCGCAGCCCCGGGAACCGTTCGGCCAGGGCGACGAACGCGCCGCCGTCCTCGCCCGTGTGGTGCCGGGTCACGGCCGCGCAGAAGCCCAGGCAGTACGCCCGCAGCTCGCGCCGCGGCGCGTACCGTCCGGTCGGTTCGCCGCCCGGAGCCGGCTCGTCGGGTGTTGCCGACCCCTCGGGGAGCCCGCCGAATTCGCGGTCCACCGCGGCCATCAGCCGGTCCAGCTCCGCGCGGAGCCGGTCGTGGATCTCGATGAGTTGCCTGCCGTACGCCGCCGGGCGGTGGCCCGGCTTCTCGGGAGGGTGCATGCACGTCGTCCCATGCGTCACCGCGCCTCCATGCCCTCGGCGGCCTCCGGGCCGGGTACACCGCGACGCTGCCGGCCATGCTACCGGCACCCGGTCGGGCCGCCGACTGGACATTTTCCTATATCGGAATATGATGGCTGGCGTGGCACGAGCAGCGACGACCTCGGACGCGTTCAACGCGATCGCCGAGCCGCAGCGGCGGGACATCCTGGCGCTGCTACAAGCGGGGGAGCGGCCGGTCGCCGACCTGGCCCAGACGCTGGGGATGAGCCAGCCGCAGGCCTCCAAGCATCTGCGGGTGCTCCGGGAGGTGGGGCTGGTGCGGGTCCGCGGGGTGGGCAAGCAGCGCCTCTACGGCCTGGACGCGCGCGGGCTGCGGCCGATCCACGAGTGGGTCGGCGGATTCGAACGGTTCTGGAACGAGAGCTTCGACCGGCTCGACGCGTACGTGCAGGACCTCAAACAGACACGGCAGGAGGAATGACCGATGGCAGGACCGGGGCAGGACACCCGGACCGGGCCGGCGACGGCCGACCGGGAGATCGTGATCATGCGGACCATCGAGGCGCCGCGAGAGCTGGTGTTCGAGGCGTTCACCGAGGTCCGGCACCTGTCGCGGTGGTGGGGTCCGGACGGGTTCAGCACCACGACGCGGTCCTTCGAGTTCCGCGCGGGCGGAATCTGGGACTTCGTGATGCACGGGCCGGACGGGACCGACTACTCCGAATGGATCACCTGGACCGAGATCGTCCCACCGGAGCGGATCGCGCTGTTGCACGGCGAGTCCCGTGACGACCCGAACGCCTTCGAGTCGATCCTTGCCTTCACGCCCGACGGCGGGGCGACCCGGATCGAGATGCGCACGGTCTTTCCCAGCAGGGAGTTGCGCGACGAGGCGGTCGAGAAGTACCACGCGATCGAGGGCGGCCAGCAGACCCTGGGCAACCTGGCGGCCTACGTCGCCGAGCGGCTTCGGGACCCCAACATCGACACGACTTCGGCGTAGTCGGGGTATCCGGACCCCGTCGACCCCCCGACTTCGCCGAAGTCGAGTTGACCATCGTGGGGTCGTGGGGTCGGCCGGCGTCAACATGCCTTGCCGGCAACCTGTCGGCGGAAGAACGGCTCGAACGTTTCGCCGTCCGCGAGCGTTTCAGCTACCCGATTACGGCAGACTTCAACGACGGTCGCGGCGGTGCACGTGTGGGCGGTCAGGCGAGCGGGCCGATCTGCTTCGCGAGGTCGACGAAGCGCTGCCACTGTGCCGGGGCGATGGTCAGGGTGCCGCCGTCGCGGTCCTTGGTGTCGCGGACCAGCACGACGCCGGGGAGGTTGTCGGCGACCTCGACGCATGATCCACCGTTGTTGCCGCTGCGGGTGCTCTTGCGCCAGTTGGCCTTCATCACGTCCATGATGATACCGCTTCCTTGATCAAATCGAGGGACTGCTGCCGCGACAGGGCCTCACCGCGGATCCGTTCCCATCGATGGTCAAGGGTAACAACTTCCGCGGTCTGCTCGACGATCCGAGCCTCGACCTGGCCGTCCACATGCGCCACCCGTTTGCCGTCCGGCAACTCGGCGACGATGAACGGACCACCAAGACCGGGATACATGCCCACGCTTGTCGGCACCACGTGGATCTGCACCGAGGGCAGTTCGGCGCACTCGGCAAGGTAGCTGAACTGCTCCGTCATGATGGCTCGGTTGTTGATGACGGGGCGTCGCAGCGCCGCTTCATCGATCACCGCGACGAGCAGCGGAGGACGCTCCCGGCGCAGGATGGCTTGACGGGAGAGCCGGGAAGCAACTCGCTGGTCCGTCTCCACGTCAGTCAGCAACTCGCCGGCCAGTGTCGCCCGGGCGTACGCCTCGGTCTGCAACAGGCCCGGCACCCATGCCAGTTCGAACCAGCGCAGCGCGGTCGCCTCCCGCTCCCACTCGACCCACTCTCGGAGCCAGGTGGGCGTGCGGTAGACGAGGACGTCCGGCCAAAGGTCCGCCACGTCCTGACCGAGCGCCTCCGCGGCGGCGAACCGATGGCGGGCATGCGGGATCCGGCCGGGCGTGACCCAGCGGGCCACCGTCTTCGGATCCACGCCCACCCGTTCGGCAAGGGACTCCGCTGTTTCTCCGGCCTCGGCCAGCGCCGCCCGCAGCACGCTGTTCATGAGCGCTCCCATCGAACGTCTGGAATGGATCAGGGACACACCGTAGCGCAGTGTGAGCGTCCTGCCACCGCTGAAACGCTCGGGTCAGGCGGGATCGCCCGGATTCGCGGCAACGGATCCGGAAGGGGGTGGGCCCTGCCGACGGGCCAGCTTTCCGGGCGAGGGCTGGCCCGCCACGACCAGAGGAGGGGACACGGATCATGCATCGACGGCGACACCTGTTCTCCCGGCGGTGCGTCTGCGGCCTGCCGTGGCGTTTTCGGCGGGGCTGCCTGGACGCTCGCACGTCGGCCCAGTCGTTGCCGGGTTGGGCGACGGACGCGACCGAGGTCTTTCCACTGGCGTGCAGGTTGTGCGTCTGGAACCGGGGCCGATCGTGAGCGTCGCGCGCGTAGCGCACCTGCCGGCGCCGGGCTGGGCGTGCGCCGAGTGCGGCGAGGACTACCCGTGCCAGGCTGCCCGCGAGATGCTCGCGGCCGAACCGGACCGCCGGGCGGTCGCGGTGTATCTGGCGGCGCTGTTCATCGACGCCGTACGCGAGCTGCCCGACCGGCCCGTCACCGACCTGTATGCGCGCTTCTTCCGGGTGGTCCGCCGGGACCGGCTCACGGCCGTCCGACACGACCCATGGGTACCCGCCGGCGGCCGTCCCCGGTGATGCCAAGGCGCCCGGTCCGATCGGACCGGGCGCCTTGGCGTTGATCGTGCGGATCAGGCCAGGCCCAGCTCCGCCTCGAAGTTGCCGGCCTCCAGCCGCTCCTTGACGGCCACCAGGAACCGGGCGGCGTCCGCGCCGTCGATCAGCCGGTGGTCGTAGGACAGGGCCAGGTAGACCATCGAGCGGACCGCGACGACCTCGCCGAGATCGGGGTCGTTGACCACGACCGGCCGCTTGACGACCGCGCCCGTGCCGAGCATCGCCGACTGCGGCGACGGCACGATCGGGGTGTCGAACAGGGCGCCCCGGCTGCCGGTGTTGGTCAGCGTGAACGTCGCCCCGGCCAGCTCGTCCGGGCTGATCTTGTTGGTCCGGGTGCGGTCGGCCAGGTCGGCGATCCGCTTGGCGACGCCGCCCAGGTTGAGGTCACCGGCGTCGTGGATCACCGGCACCATGAGGCCGCGCTCGGTGTCCACCGCGATGCCCAGGTGCTCGGCGCCCGGGTAGGTGATCGTGCCGGCGTCGAGGTCCATGCTCGCGTTGACCACCGGGTAGGTCTGCAACGCCTCGACCGCGGCCACGGCGAAGAACGGCAGGAACGACAGCTTCACCCCGTGCCGCTGCAGGAACGCGTCCTTGGCCTGCGCCCGCAGCTTGGCGATCCGGGTGACGTCCACCTCGATCACGGTGGTCAACTGGGCCATCTCGTGCAGCGACTGCTGCATCCGCTTGGCGATGGTGGCCCGGATCCGCGGCATCTTCTCGGTGCTGCCGCGCTTCGGGCTGGGCTGCGGCCGGGCCGCCGGCGCGGCCGGTGCGCCGGCCCGTGCGCCGCCGGCCGGAGCGGCCGCCGCCGGCTGCGGTGCAGGCTTGGCCGCCGCGGCCTTGGCCTGCTCGGCCGCGGCCAGCACGTCCTGCTTGCGGATCCGGCCACCCACCCCGGTGCCGGTGAGCCGGCTCAGGTCCACCCCGTGCTCGCCGGCCAGCTTGCGGACCAGCGGCGTGACGTAGCCGGAGCCGTCCACGTCGCCGTTCGCCGGGGCCGGACGTTCGGCGCCCGCGCTCGGCGCCGGCGGCTGGGCCGCCTGCTCGGTCCGGACCGGCTGCTGGGCGGTCTCGGTCTGCGGTGCCGGCTCCGAGTACGACGATCCCGGCGTCGGCTCCGCCACCGGCTGACCACCGGCGGCCTCCTGCTTCGGCGCCTCCTGCTTCGGGGTCGCCGTCGGCGGCTCGGTGCCCCGCTCCGGGGTGGGCTGCTCGGTCGACGGGGCGGCCGCCGGCGCGCTGCCGGCCGCGCCGATCACGGCCAGTTCGGCGCCGACGTCCGCGGTCTCGTCCTCGTTGACCTTGATCTCCAGCAGCGTGCCGGCCGCCGGGGAGGGAATCTCGGTGTCGACCTTGTCGGTGGAGACCTCCAGCAGCGGTTCGTCCGCCTCCACGGTGTCGCCGACCTGCTTGAGCCAGCGGGTGACCGTACCCTCGGTCACGCTCTCGCCCAGCGCCGGCAGCGTGACCGAGGTCCGCTGGCCGCCGGCGTCGCCGCCGGTGGGACCGCCCGGCTCGGCGCCGGCCTGCGGCGCCGGGGCGTCATCGGCCGCGGCCTGCGGCTCCGGTGCGGCCGCCGCGGCCGGCTGCTCCGGCTCCGGCTCCGGCTCCGGCTGCTGTGCGCCGCCGTCCTGGCCACCGCCGGCCGCGTCGCCGCCGGCCTCGTCCTCGCCGGCGATCACCGCGAGTTCGCTGCCCACCTCGGCGGTCTCGTCCTCGCTCACCACGATCCGGCTGAGCACGCCGGCCGCCGGGGAGGGGATCTCCGTGTCGACCTTGTCGGTCGAGACCTCGAGCAGCGGCTCGTCGACCTCGACCCGGTCGCCCTCCTGCTTGAGCCAGCGCGTGATGGTCCCCTCCGTCACGCTCTCACCCAGCCGGGGCATGGTGACCGATACCGGCATCTCTCCAGACTCCTTCGTCGCGTCGTGCGATCCTGGCCCGCGGACCGGCGGGCGGCGCGGATAGTTCTCAGGCGTGCGCGTGCAGCGGCTTGCCGGCCAACGCGAGGTGAGCCTCGCCGAGCGCCTCGCCCTGGGTGGGGTGAGCATGCACGAGCTGCGCGACCTCGGCGGGGTACGCCTCCCAGTTGAAGATCAACTGTGCCTCGCCGACCAGCTCGCCGACGCGGGCGCCGACCAGGTGGATGCCGACCACCGGACCGTCGTTGAGCCGGACCAGCTTCACGAAGCCGTTGGTCTTGAGGATCTGGCTCTTGCCGTTGCCCCGAGGTTGTAGTTGTACGTGCTGATCTTGTCGGCGCCGTACTGCTCCTTGGCCTTGGCCTCGGTGAGCCCCACCGACGCCAGCTCCGGGTCCGAGTACGTCACCCGGGGGATGCCGTTCTCGTCGATCACCGCCGGGTTGCGCCCGGCGATCTCCTCGGCCACGAAGATCCCCTGCTGGAATCCGCGGTGCGCGAGCTGGAGGCCGGGCACGATGTCGCCGACCGCGTAGACGTTCTGGACGTTGGTCCGCAGCCGCTCGTCGGTCAGCACGAAGCCGCGGTCCATCCGGATGCCCTGCTCCTCGTACCCGAGGTTGGCGGTGCTCGGGCCGCGCCCGACGGCGACCAGCATCAGCTCGGCCTCGACGGTCTCGCCGCCGGCGATGGTCACCCGGACCCCGTTGTCGGTGTGCTCGACCTTCTCGAACCGCTTCCCGACCTTGAAGTCGATCTTCCGCTTGCGGAACGCCCGCTCCAGCGCCTTGGACGACTCCTCGTCCTCGGCCGCCACCAGGCGGGGGAGCGCCTCGATGATCGTCACGTCGGCGCCGAAGGACCGCCACACGCTCGCGAACTCCACGCCGATCACGCCGCCGCCCAGCACGACCACCGACGAGGGCACCCGGTCCAGCTTGAGCGCCTGCTCGCTGGTGATCACCCGCTGGCCGTCGATCTCCAGGCCGGGCAGGGTGCGCGAGTACGACCCGGTGGCCAGGATGATGTTGCGTCCGGTGTAGCGCTTGCCGTCCACCTCGACCGCGTTCGGGGCCACCAGCCGGCCCTCGCCGGCCACGAAGGTGACCTTGGCGGCCTTGACCAGCCCCTGAAGCCCCTTGTAGAGGCGGCCGACGACGCCGTCCTTGTAGGAGTTGACGCCGCCCATGTCGATGCCGACCAGCTCGGCCTTCACGCCGAACTGCTCCGACTCGCGGGTCTGGTCGGCCACCTCGGCGGCGTGCAGCAGGGCCTTGGTCGGGATGCAGCCGCGGTGCAGGCAGGTGCCGCCCAGCTCGGCCTTCTCGATCAACGCAACGGACAGGTCCAGTTGCGCGGCGCGCAGGGCCGCCGCGTAGCCGCCGCTGCCACCTCCGAGGATCACGACGTCGAAGGTTGCCTCATTCGGCTCGGTCACAGTTTCTCTCCCAGGTCGCGTCGCTGCTACGAGGGTCGTGCCAGGTAAATGGACACAGTCGCCTCGGTCATCTTGTCACTTGTCCCCCCGCTGCGCTGAACGAGGTGCCCAAGGACACGTTCCCGGCACGTAGGCTTGCCGAAATCGCCGGGAAATCCGGCGCTGTCGCCTCGGGGAGGGGAAGTTGCGGTGGCCTGGTTCCGACGGCGTCGGCGGCCGATCGGCGCGGTGGGCGATCCGCCCGCCCGCAGCGAGGACCTGGACCATCTGGAGCGCTTCGTCCGATCCCGACGCGGTGTCGAGGCGTTCGTCGAACCCCGTACCACCGTGACCGAGACCACCGTGATCCTGATCGCCGCCGACGGCGAATGGACCCGGCGGCGCATCGACGGCCCCGACGGCGCCCGCCGGTTCGCCCACCGGCTGGCCATCCCGGTGTACGACGTCCGGCTGGTCGGCTATCCCCAGCGGATGCGCGACTACAACGCCCGCCGCCGGCTGCGCCCACCCCGGGACTGACCCCGACCACCCCGGGCCGACCGTCCCGGCCCGGCCGATCCACCCCGATCACCCCGGGCCGAGTGCCGTCCCGGCCGATCCACCCCGGCGACACCGCCCCGGGCCGGCCGGCCCGGCGGATGCTCCGCCGGGCCGGGGCCGCGGTGCTCGGGCGGCTCCGCCGCCGGTCAGCCGTTTGCGGCGATGTCCTCGACCAGCTCCACCAGGGTCCGCACCGGCACCCCGGTGCCGCCCTTGGTCCAGTGGCCGGTCGGCTCGCCGCTGTGGTACGCCGGACCCGCCACGTCGATGTGCGCCCACGGCACCCCGTCGGCCACGAACTCCCGCAGGAAGGTCCCGCCCTGCAACATGTGCCCGGCCCGGTCCATCCCGGCGTTCACCTGTGAGATGTCGGCGATGTCCGAGTCCATCCCCTTGCGGACGTCGTCGGGCAGCGGCATCGGCCAGGCCGGCTCCCCGACGGCGTCGCCCGCGGTACGGACCCGCTCGCACAGCTCGGCGGTGCCCATCACCCCGGCCACCCGCTTGCCCAGCGAGATCACCTGACCGCCGGTCAGCGTCGAGGTCTCCAGCAGGTAGTCGCAGCCGTCCTCGCAGGCCCGCACGATCGCGTCGGCCAGCACCATCCGGCCCTCGGCGTCGGTGTTGAGCACCTCGACCCGCTTCCCGCCGTACATGGTGATCACGTCACCCGGCCGGTAGGAACCGCCCGAGGGCATGTTCTCGGCCATCGACAGGTAGCCGTCCACCGCCACCGACGGCGCCAGCTCGGCGATGGCCAGCATCGCGCCACCCACCGCGGCCGCGCCGGCCATGTCGGACTTCATCTCCCACATGCCCTGCGCCGGCTTGATGGAGACGCCGCCGGAGTCGAAGGTGATGCCCTTGCCCACCAGCGCGACCTGCTTGCCGCTGCCGCCGTCGGCCGGCCGGTACGACAGCTTCACCAGCCGGGGCGGGGCCGTGGAACCCTGCCCGACGGCCAGGATGCCGCCGTACCCGCCCTCGGCCAGGGCCTTCTCGTCCAGCACCTCGACGGTGAGGCCGGCGGCCCGGGCCGCCTCGGTGACCGCGTCGGCGAACGCCGGCGGGCGCAGCTCGTTGGGGGCCGTGTTCACCCAGTCCCGGGTCAGCCGCACCGCCCGGGTCACCGCCCGGGCCCGGAGCACCTCGGCGCCGGCCGCCGGGTCCGCGGCGTCCGGCACGCAGATCGCGACCTCGGCCACCGGCTCCCGGCGGGCCGGCTGCGGCCGGGTCTTGTAGCCGGCGAACCGGTAGCCGCCCAGCAGCGCCCCCTCGGCCAGCGCCCGCAGCACCGCCGTGGCGTCGGTGTCGTCCGGCACCGGCAGGGCCAGCGCCACCCGCTGCGCCCCGGCCAGCGCCCGGATCGCCGCCCCGGCGGCCCGGCGCAGCGTCTCCGGCGCCGGAGCGGCACCGCTCGGCTCCGGCCCGAGGCCGACGGCGACGACCACCGGCGCGGTCACCGTGCCCAGCGTCGCCAGCTTGATCACCTCGCCGGGCGCGCCGGTCGCGCCGAGCAGCGCCAGCGTCTCGGTCAGCCTGCCGTCGAAGGCGGCGGCCACGGCCTCGGCGCCGGTGGCCAGCAGCAGCGTCGCGGCCGGACCGGCGGCGTCCGCCGGCGGCTCCGGCTGACTGTGTACGCCGATGACGACGGCGTCGACGGCGAGTTCTGCGGGATCTGTGTCGACCAGGCTGAGGTTGGGGCTGGGCGGGGTCACTCGGCGGCTCCGGGACTGTGGGCTGGCCGGTCCCCTCGTGGGCGGCCGGCGACGGACGTTCTCACCGGCGAACCTACCTGCCGCCCCGGACGGCTGTCCCGCCGCCCGTCACCTGCGCCTCGCCGCGGCGGCGGACCCGGGTAGGTTGCTGGTCATGACGGACGCGCGATCACCGCTGCACGAGCGGCACGTCGACCTCGGCGCCAAGTTCGCCCCCTTCGGCGGCTGGACCATGCCGCTGGAGTACGCCGGCGGCGGGGTGCTCAGGGAACACGCGGCGGTGCGCACCGAGGTGGGCGTCTTCGACGTGTCCCACCTGGGCAAGATCCGGGTCAGCGGCGCCGGCGCGGCCGGGTTCGTGAACGCCTGCCTCAGCAACGACCTGCGCCGGATCGGCCCCGGCCAGGCCCAGTACACGCTCTGCTGCGACGCCGGAACCGGCGGGGTGATCGACGACATCATCGCCTACCTGTACGGCGACGACCACGTCTTCCTGATCCCGAACGCGGCCAACACGGCCGAGGTGGCCCGGCGGCTGCGGGCCGCGGCGCCGGACGGGATCACCATCGCCGACGAGCACGCCGGGCACGCGGTGCTGGCGGTGCAGGGACCCCGGTCGGCGGCGCTGCTGGACCGGCTGGGGCTGCCCACCGGACACGGCTACATGAGCTTCTCCCCGGCCACCCTGGCCGGGGCCGAGCTGGTGGTCTGCCGCACCGGGTACACCGGGGAACACGGCTACGAGCTGGTCGTGCCGGCGGCGGACGCGCTCGGGGTCTGGGACGCGCTGATGAAGGCCGGTACGGAGTTCGGGCTGCGCCCGTGCGGGCTGGGCGCGCGGGACACCCTGCGTACCGAGATGGGCTACCCGCTGCACGGCCAGGACCTCTCGCCGGAGATCACCCCGGTGCAGGCCCGGTCGGGCTGGGCGGTCGGCTGGGACAAGCCGGCCTTCTGGGGTCGGGACGCGCTGCTGGCGGAGAAGGCCGCCGGCCCGCGCCGGACGCTGCGCGGGCTGGAGGCGGTGGACCGGGCCATCCCGCGACCCGGCATGGCGGTGCTGTCCGGCGGCGTCGAGGTCGGGCGGATCACCAGCGGTACGTTCTCGCCGACCCGGAAGGTGGGCATCGCGCTGGCGCTGCTGGAGACGGCGGCCGGGCTGGCCGAGGGCGACCAGGTCGAGGTGGACGTGCGGGGTCGCCGGTGCGCGATGCGGGTGGTCCGGCCGCCGTTCGTTCGGCCGTCGGTTCGCTGACCGCCCGCGCCGGGACGCCGCACTGACCGCCCGCGCCGGGACGCAGCGCTGACCGGCGGCGCCGGGACGCAGCGCTGACCGGCGGCGCCGGGACGCAGCGCTGACCGGCGGCGCCGGGACGCAGCGCTGACCGGCGGCGCCGGGACGCCGCACCGACCGGCCGCGCGGGGATACGTGCGGAATCGGGTCCGGGATCGGCGCCGGGTCAGCCGTTGTCGAGGACGGCCTGGGTCCAGCCACCCTCGACCATCCGGGCGCCGTGCAGCAGCGCCCAGTCCACGACGTCCACCGCGTTCACCGCCACCGGCCGGCCGGCGCGTACCGCGTCGTCGTTGGCCGCGTCGCTGGCACTGGTGCCGAGGATCCGTTCCGGCTCCAGCCAGGAGGTCACCTCGGCCCAGACGTACTCGGGTCCGTCCGGGCCGGGCAGGCCGTACTTGACCATCAGCCGGGTGCCCTCGGGAAGCGCGCGGCTGCGGAACCGCTCGCGTACCCCCGGCAGCCCGGACCGGGCCGTGGCGATGGCCCGGATCATGGCCTCGTCGGTGCGGGTGTGCCGGATCTCGGTGCGCTCGGAGCCGAACAGCGTCGCGCAGACCGTGGCGAAGTACCGCCCCGCCGGCCCGGGATGACCCTCGGGCGGCAGCAGGGACAGGAACGACTCGGCCTCCGGGTCGGTGGCCGGGTCGAGCTCCAGCCGCAGCCGCGCCGGTGCGCTGCCGTCGTGCCGTTCCGGGTTGCCGTACGCGACCGCGATGTCGTGGCTGGTCACCGACGCCATCACCGGAAGCTGGACGAACGCCGGCAGGTCCTGGTCGCCGAGCTTGTCGGTCCAGGTGCGCAGCAACCGCCGGGCCACCCCTGTCATCACGGCCGCCCAGGCCCGGGTGAGCGCGGCCGGTACGCCCTGGGCCTGCAACTCCAGCAGGCCGAACCGGCGCAGACCCTTGGTGGTGAACCACAGCCCGTCTGGATTGTCCGAATATGGCACCAGGATCCAGTCGACCAGCCGGATCCGGCCCTCCTCGTCCGGCAGCGACCGCACGGCCGCGGCCGGGTCCAGCAGCTGGAACCCGAACACGTCGACCACGTCGCCGCCCATCGCCTCGGCCAGCGCCGCCGCCACGGCCCGGGCCGCCCACTCGTGCGCCGGGGGCCAGCCGGGCCGGAACTCCGCCTGCACCACCATCAGCTCGGTGGCCCCGGACAGCCGGCTGAGCTGGTCGTCCGCCGCGCCGAAGGCCGCCAGCAGGTCGGGCGGCAGGTGCGGCAACTCGTCCACCGACCGGGTCTGCACGGTCAGCAGCGGCCCGGCCAGCATCTGCTGGGCCAGGTCGCGGATCGGCGCGGCCAGCCGCGGCGCGAGCGCCGCCAGCGCCGCGGCCGGGTCGGCCGGCCGGGCCGGCACCGGGACCAGGTACGTCGCGGTCAGCGACTCGGGCACCGGGACCGGCAGGAAATCGTCCGTAATCGTCATGCATGCTCCCGGTTGCCGTTCCGTACACCCGACGCTACCTCTGCGGGGCGACAGGCATCAGGCGGTCAGCACCAGACCGAGGTACACGACGGTCGAGGCGACCTCCAGCAGCGCACCCAGAACGTCCCCGGTGACGCCGCCCAGCCGGCGCACCAGGTGCCGCAGCAGCCCGGCGGCGCAGACCAGCGCGACCAGTACGGCGAGTGGTCCCTGCCAGGGGCGGTGTGGCACCGCGGCCAGCGCGACCGCCGCCACGCCCAGCGCGGCCAGCGCCAGCGGCACGCCGCCGACGGTGCCGGCCACCAGCGCACCCAGCCCGTCCGGACGGGCCGCCGGTACGCCCCGCCGGCAGCCCCAGGCCGCCGCCAGCCGGCCGGTCGCCACCGCCGTCACCACTCCGGCAAGGACGGCCGGGGCCGGCCGGTCGGCCAGCGCGGCCAGCGCCCCGGCCTGGATCAGCAGCACCAGCACCAGCGCCACCACGCCGAACGGTCCGATGTCGGGCCGCCGCATGATCTCCAACGCGGCCGGTCCGGTGCGGTAGGAGCCGAGCCCGTCCGCCGTGTCGGCGAGGCCGTCCAGGTGCAGACCGCGGGTCAGCGCCGCGCCGGCGGCCACGGTGAGGGCGCCGGCCACCAGCGGCGGGGCGCCGGCCGCCGCCGAACCGATGAGCACCGCCGCGGCGCCCGCACCGAGCAGCGCGCCCACCGCGGGCGCCAGCAGCATCGCCACCCCGGCCACCCGCCGGTCGACCGGGCCGGGCGGCAGCGGCAGCACGGTGAAGGTGGTGAGCGCCAGCCGGGCGCCGGAGCGCAGCGGGCGGTCAGCCACCGTACCGGGCGGAGGCGTCCCCGGTCGGCGGGGTGCCGGGCCGGGCCGGGTCCACCGGGCCGGGACCGGCCGCGTCGGGCTCGACGAACTCCTGGTCCGCGGGCGGGGCCGTGGCCGGCTCATCCCCGGCGCCGGACTCGGCCCCGGCCCCGGCGTCAGACTCGGCCCCGGCCCCGGCGTCAGACTCGGCCCCGGCCCCGGCGCCGGACTCGGCCCCGGCGCCGGCCAATTCCGGCCGGTCGTCGTCCGGGGCGCCCCAGCCCTCGGCCGCCAGCCGGGGGTGCGCGGGAAGCGACCGGGCGAGGGTCAGCGCGGACCGCAGCAGCGGCAGCGCGGCCAGCGCGGTCGAGCCCTCGCCGAGGTCCAGGCGCAGGTCGAACAGCGGGGTCAGGCCCAGCACGTCGGCGCCCAGCCGGACGGCCGGGTGGCCGCCGTGGTCGGGCAGCAGGCACCAGTGCCGGGCCTGCCCGGCCAGGTCCCGGCTGATCAGCGCGGCGGACACCCCCACCGGGCCGTCGAGCAGCACCGGCAGCCGCCGGGCGGTGGCGCCCAGCAGGATGCCGGTGGCGATCGCCACGTCCCCGCCGGCCAGCTCGGCCAGGATCTCCCGCGGCCCCCGGCCCGATCGCCGGGTGCGGTGCAGGGCGTCCCGTACCGCGGCGCAGCGCCGCATCCAGGCGGCGTCGTCGACCACGCCGCCGGCCGAGACGACCCGGCCGAGCACCGCGGCCGGCTCGGCGCCCGCGGTGACGGCGAGCACCGCGGCGGCCGCCGCGTCGGTGCCGGCGCCGCACGCACCGAGGACCAGCAGCCGTACGCCGGCATCCGCGGCCTCCTCGGCGAGCCGCCACCCGTACCGGAGCGCGGACTCGACGGCGGCCTCGGTCAACGCCGGCCCGTCCTCGATGGCGGCGGCCGTGGGCGCGTCGATCACCTGGAGCCCGGCATCCGCCTCGGCGGCCAGCCGGGCCAGCGGACCCTCGCCGGCCCGGGCCTGCTCGGCACGGCGTCCCGACTCGCCGGCCGGCACGCCGGCCGCGGCGCCGCCGTCGTGGTCGCCGTGCACCAGCAGGACGCGGACGGCGGCCCAGGGTTCCGGTACGGGGTTGCCCTGCGTGCCGGCGGCGAACCCGACCACCCGGTCGAGGTTGCCCAGCCCGGCGCCGGGCAGGTCCAGGGTGGCCAGCCGGTCGACGGCGCGTGGCCCGGCGTACTCGTCCGGCAGCGGCAGCTCCATCCCGGGCTGGATGACCAGGCCGGTCGCCAGCATGGGCAGCGTCATGGTCGGCGCCGCCCAGCCCGGTCCGGCCGGTGGGGCGCTGGGTGCCGGCGGGGCCACCGCCGGGGTGAGCACGTCGGGGGAGTCGCCGGCCGGCTCGCCGGACTGGGCCGGCACGGCCGCGACCGGGCTCTGTCCGGCCGCGCCGGTCGGGCCTGCGCCCGTACCCGTCGGGCTCGCGGCCGGTACGGCGGTGCCGTCGGCGCGTACCAGCCCGGCGGCGGCCCCGCGGTCCGGCTTCAGCCAGCTGGGCTGGCCGGCCACCACCAGCACCACCGCGTCGCAGGCGGCGGCGACGGCCTGGTTGGCCGCGCCCAGCGCGTCGGTGAAGGCGCGACCCAGCGGGGTCGCCGGGACCAGCGAGAGCCCCACCTCGGGGCTGACCAGCACGAGTCGGGCCGTGGAACCGCCGATCGCCGAGGCCAGCTCCTCGATGGTGGCCACGTCGTCGGCGGGCTGGTGGGCGGGATCGAGCAGCACGCCCACCCACCCGCCGAGGTCGTCCACCAGCAGGGTCTCGTCCGGTCCGGCGGTCTCGATGAGCCGGATCAGCCGGGCCGGGTCGGCGGTCGCCTCCTCGGTCTCCCAGGTCTCCGGCCGCCGGCCGCGGTGCGCCGCGATCCGCGCGGTCCACTCGGGGTCGTCCGGACCGGCGTCCGCGGCCGTCGCCACGTACCGGACCCGACCCGCGTCCCGGAGCAGAGACTCCGCAAACTCGGACTTACCAGACCGAATCCCGCCGAGCACGAGGAGCGTGTTCCACCCGTCAACCGACATGCCCGTACCTTAGAGCGCCCCGCTGTGGTTTTCGCTGCCAGGTGCGGCGGCCCCCGATGCACCCGGCAGTGCAGCGCTGGTGACCGATCCACACCGGCCCCGACTACGCTTGCGGGGGTTGTCGGCGGGACATCGGCGAGGGGAGAGGCGACAATGCCGTGGAGCTGGCGGTACGAGGGCACGGACGGCGAGCCGGTGAGCGGGCCGAGCGAGACGTTCAGCAGCCAGGCCGACGCCGAGTCGTGGATCGGCCAGACCTGGCGGGAGCTCACGGCCGCGGGGGTCAGCTCGGTCACCCTGGTCGAGGACGACCGGGTGGAGTACCGGATGAGCCTCCAACCCGCGGCCACCGAGTGAGCCGGGTGCGAGCGGAGGGTCATTTCAGGTGAGCGCCATGGGTTTCGACCGGTCCGAGGACGACCGGCTCGTCCTCGGCGTACCCCGGGCGGCGTTCCGGCCGAGCCCGATCTTTCTCGGCCTGCTGGCGCTGTTCGTGGTCAGCGCGGTGCTGGCCTGGAACGGCAGCGGGCAGGTCCGGTTCAGCGTCTTCCTCTTCGTGCTCTCCGGCTGGCTGGTCTCGCTCTGCCTGCACGAGTACGCGCACGCCGTGGTGGCGTTCCGGGCCGGCGACCGGTCGGTGGCCGAACGCGGCTACCTCACGCTGAACCCGCTCAAGTACAGCCACCCGCTGCTGTCGATCGTCTTCCCGGTGCTCGCGGTGCTGCTCGGCGGCATCGGCCTGCCCGGCGGCGCGGTCTGGGTGGACCGGCACGTGATTCCCGGGCGGCTGCGGCACACCCTGGTCAGCGTCGCCGGCCCGGCCACCAACGTGCTCTTCGCGCTGGTGCTGGCCACGCCGTTCGTCCTCGGCGTCGACCTGTACGCGCACACCGACTTCTGGTTCGGGGTGGCCGCGCTGGGATTCCTCCAGTTGACCGCCAGCCTGCTCAACCTGCTGCCGGTGCCCGGACTGGACGGCGGCAACATCATCGAGCCCTGGCTGTCACCGCAGTGGCGGCGCGGATACAACCTGTTCGCACCGTACGGCTTCCTGCTGCTGATCGCGCTGCTGTGGAACCCGCGGCTCGGCGGCTGGTTCTTCTCCGGAGTCGACGTCTTGGCCGACCTGATCGGCCTGCCCGCCGACTTCGCGGCGTACGGCCTGCGCCTGATGCGGTTCTGGGAGGGCTGACCGCGCCCGACCGCGCCCCGGACGGCACGCCACGGGCGGCACGCCACGGGCGGCACGCTACGGACGGCACGCCCCGGGCGGCGCTCCACCGGCCGCGTCCCTCCCGGCCGCCCGCCGGCCGCGCCCGGAAGGGAGCGGCCGGCGGGCAGAACCGGCGGGCGGGGGCCGGGTCGCGGTCAGGGGCGCTCGGCCGGGCTCTCGGTCAACGCCGGGTCCCGCTGCACCACCGGGTCCAGCACCTCGTCGATGGCCTTGAGCAGGTCCGCGTCCAGCTTCACACCGGCGGCCCTGACGTTCTCGACCACCTGGTCCGGCCGGGAGGCGCCGATGATCGCCGACGAGACGTTGGGGTTCTGCAACACCCAGGCGACGGCGAGCTGGGCCATGGAGAGCCCGGCCTGCTCGGCGAGCGGCTTGAGCCGCTGCACCGCCGAGAGCACCTCGTCGGTCATCAGCCGGGCGATGAAGGTGGCCCCGGACTTCTCGTCGGTGGCGCGCGAGCCGGCCGGCGCGGCCTGCCCCGGCAGGTACTTGCCGGTCAGCACGCCCTGGGCGATGGGCGACCAGACGATCTGGCCGACGCCCAGCTCGGTGCTGGTGGGTACGACCTCACCCTCGATCACCCGCCAGAGCATCGAGTACTGCGGCTGGTTCGAGACAAGGTGGATCTTGAGGCCGCGGGCCAGTTCGAAGGCGGCGCGGATCTGCGCCGCGTTCCACTCCGAGACGCCGATGTAGAGCGCCTTGCCCGCCCGGACGACGTCGGCGAACGCCTCCATCGTCTCCTCCAGCGGAGTGGAGTAGTCGAACCGGTGCGCCTGGTACAGGTCGACGTAGTCGGTCTGCAACCGGCGCAGCGAGCCGTTGATGGACTCCATGATGTGCTTGCGGGACAGTCCCCGGTCGTTGCGGCCGGGTCCGGTCGGCCAGAAGACCTTGGTGAAGACCTCCAGCCCTTCCCGGCGTTCCCCGGCAAGCGCCCGGCCGAGCACCGACTCGGCCCGGGTGCCGGCGTAGACGTCCGCGGTGTCGAACGTCGTGATGCCGTTGTCGAGGGCGGCCCGGACGCAGGCCTGGGCGGCCTCCTCCTCCACCTGCGAACCATGGGTGATCCAGTTGCCGTACGAAATCTCGCTGACCATCAGGCCGGAGCGGCCAAGGTGTCGGAACTCCATGGTCCGACCCTAGCGCCGTCCCCGCGCGGCTCAGAGCACCGGTTCGGTGTCCGCGAGCAGCCGCTCGAGTTCCTCGACCAGCTCGACCCGGCCGGGTTGGACCGGCTCGACGAGCAGCCGGCCCCTGCGGTCCAGCGCGCCCCAGCCGCCGGCGGTGGTGGTGAAGAGGAAGGCCACCGGGTGGATGATCAGCGTCGGGTGGGCCGGCGGGACGATCACCGCGCCGTTCCGGTCGACCACGCCGCGCCGCCCGTCCACCTCGACCACCGCCAGACCCTCGTCGGTGAAGCCGTCGATGTGCCGGCCGTCGGCGAGTTCGGTGACGAAGCCCGCGTACCGCAGCGGCAGCACGATCCGGCCGGTCCGGTCGACCGCGCCCCAGCCGCCGCGCCGGACCGCCGCCACGCCCCGGCGGAACGGGCGGGCGTCGTCGAAGCCGGTGCCGATCAGCACGGTCCCGGCCGCGTCGATCGCCACCCACGTGCCGACCCCGCCGCGGGAGACCCAGGCCAGCCCGTCCGCGAACGGGCCGACGGACCGGTAGCCGCTGGCCGCGTCGATCCGGGTGCCGGACTCGTTGATCAGCTCCCAGGTCTGCGCCTCGGGCCGGCGTACCCAGGCAAGTCCCTCATGGAACGGCTGCGCGGTCGCGAACCGGGCCGGGATGGTCCGGGTGCCCTCCGGCCGGTCGTAGCCCCACCGGCCCAGTTCCTCGTCGAAGACCGGCTTCGGCGGCGGCTGCACCTGGCGGATCTCGTCGCTGCTGCGCGGGTACGGCCCGACCCCGTCCCGGGCCATCCGCGCGAACACGGCGTCCAGGGCGACCTCGGTACGCGCGATGAGCTTCGGATCGTCCGCCCGGCGCAGGTCGAGGCCCGTTCGAAGTGGTTGCACGCCTCCATGTAGCGGCCCTGCTCGTAGCAGCAGCGCCCGGCGTGCTCGTGGATGGTGGCCCGCAGCCGGTCGGGCAGTTCGGGGGAGTTGGCCTCGGCGAACAGCCGGTCGGCCTCGCTGAACTCGCCCCGCCAGTGCAGGACGTTGGCCAGCCGGGCCTGGGCGATCGCGATCCGTCGCAGTTCGCCGGTCGACTCGGCCTGGGTCACGGCGAGCCGCCCGTCGGCGAGCGCCGAACTCAGCTCGCCGAGCACCCGCGACACCACGGCGCGCAGGCTGAGCAGCCGCGCCCGGGTGCGGTTGTCGGCGGCGTTGGCCAGCCGTTCGGTGAGTCCCTCCCGGACCGCCCGTAGCTGCTCCGGGTCGTCCACCAACTCGCGCAGGGTCTCCGGGTCGAACCGCCACTGGTACGCCGCGAGCGCCTGCTCGGGGTCCTCGGCGGCGGCCCGCCGGTCTGCCGCCTCGTCCGTCTCAACCGGCTCGGCGCCCTCAACCGGCTCGGCGGTCTCGATCGGCTCGGCGCTGTCGGCCGCGCCGGCCGACCGGTCCGCGTCGACGGGCTCGACCGCGCCGGCCGGGTCCACCGCCTCTGCCGGCGCGCTCGTACCGGTCGTACCGGTCGTACCGGTCGGCCCGGACGTCGGGGCATCGGCGTCGCCCGCCGCGTCCGTGCCGGCCGGCGTGGTCGCCGAGTCCGCCCCGGTGCCGGTCGCGGCAACCTGCGCCGGGCCGGCCAGCCCGGTGGGTTCGCCGGTTCCGCCAAGCCCGGCAGCGCCGCCCGTGCCGGCCGGCTCGCCCGGCGTGCTCGCCGTGGGCCGGACCGCCGCGGGCTCGTCCGGCGCGGCCGGCCCGGTCGCGCTCGGCCCGTCCGGGCCGGACCCGGTCGTGGCCGGCCCGTCGGGGCCGGACCCGGTCGTCGTTGGCCCGGACCCGGTCGTCGTTGGCCCGGTCGCGGCCGGCTGGCCCGGATCGGGCCGCCCCGGCCAGGCCGGGCTGTCGGGCGTGGCCGGCGCGCCGGGCGTCCCGGTGGTCGTGGGCATCCCGGTGGTCGTCGTTCCGGTGGTCGTCGTGGCCGTGCCGGCGGCGGTCGCGGCGGGGCGGTCGGCGACCCGCTCGTGCTCGGCGGCCGGCCGGGGCGTACGGGGAACGAACTCCAGCCGCAGCGCGGCCGCCGACGACGCGGGCACCGCGGGGTGGCTGCGCGGCGTGCCGCGCTCCGGTGTCGGCCCGGCCGGCGTGTCGCCGGCCGTCGCCGGTTGCTCGGGCCGGGCGGGCCGGGGGAGCGGGACCGGCCGGTCCAC
Source organism: Plantactinospora sp. KBS50 (assembly GCF_002285795.1). Taxonomy (GTDB): domain Bacteria; phylum Actinomycetota; class Actinomycetes; order Mycobacteriales; family Micromonosporaceae; genus KBS50. The sequence continues at coordinate 4,870,233 of NZ_CP022961.1, read as the reverse complement.
CGGCCCCGGGACGCCACGATCCGGCGCCTCCGGAGCGGGCGGACCCGAACGATCGCGCGGACCCGAGCGCGCGGGCGGACCCGAGCGATCCGGCGGACCCGGACGATCGGGCGGACCCGAGCGCATGGGCGCCACCGGCTGAGCCGGTGCCGGTGCCGGTGCCGGCGCCGGCGGCGGCGGTGGCGGTGGCGTCACCGGCGGCGGGGCCGGCATCGACTGTGCCGGCGCCGGTGCGGGCGGTGCCGCGACCGGTGGTGGTGCCGCGACCGGTGGTGGTGCCGCGACCGGTGGTTGGGCCGGGGTCGGGACCGCGGGCGCGGCCGCTGCCTCGGCCGGCGTCGCCCGGTCGCCGGGCTCGGCACGGGGATCCGGCGACACCGGGGCGGCCGTCCGGCCGGCGGGCCGGAACCAGTCGTCCGCAGCCGCCGGATCGGCCGGCTGCGCGGGTGCGGTGTTGCCGCCCGGCGAGCCGTTTCCGCCGGCCGCGGGCGGCGGGAACGCCGCCGGCTGGCGCGCCTCGCCCGGCGTTTCGCGACCCGCCTCGGGCGCCGCGGGGACGACCCACGGGTCGGACGGGGCAGAGAAGTCCCGCGGCTCGGGCGCCGGGGGAGCGTTCCGGCCCGCCTCGGGCGCCGGCGGCCGTGGCCGGAGTGCGTCCGTGGGCGGCCGTGGCCGTGGACCGGTTGGCGGTGCCACCCGGGCGGCGGGCGGCACCGGCCCGGCCTGCGGCGGTGAGGTGGGTGGCGCGGACCGCGGTGCCGAGGCGGGTGGGGGCAGCGGGTTCGCCGGTACCGGGGTCGGCGACGGCAGCGGGTTCGCCGGCACCACGGTGGGTGGCGGCAGCGGGGCGTTCGGCACCGGCGTCGGTGCCGGCGGACGGTTCGTCGGGACCGCCGTGGGCGGCGGCACGGCGCCGTTGGACGGGCGGACCACCTGCGGCGCCGGTCCCGGATCGGTCCAGTGCGCGGCCGGGTCGGCGGGCAGGGTGGGGCCGTGCGCGGCGGGTTCCCCCGGCCGTACGGCACGCAGCGGCGGCCGGTCGCCGGGCGGCTCGACGGCGTGCAGCGGCGGCCGGTCGCCGGTGCGGGTCGGGTGGCCGGCGGCGGGTTCGACCGGACGTACCGGGGCACGGTCCCCGGGCCGGTCACCCGGTCGCGGCGGCGGCTCCGCGCGGTGCCCCGGCCGGTCGATGCGGCGTGCGGGTGAGTCGGCGGCGGGTTCGAGCGGAGGTACGGCACGCAGCGGCGGCCGGTCGCCGGAGCGGCCGGGCCGGTCCGTCGGCCGGTCGGCGGGCGGGTCGACGGGACGCAGCGGCGGCCGGTCGGTCGGCGGTCGCATCGGCGGTGCCGGCGGTTGGTCCACCGGACGGTACGGCGGTGCCGAGCGCGGGCTGGCCGGACTGACCGGATCGGCGTGCCGGCCGGGGCCGTGCGAAGGCGGCCGGCCGCGCCCGTACCGGTCCTGCTCCGCCGGTTCGGTCCGGTCCGGTCCACCGGGGCCGTAGCGGTCCGTACGGTGCCGGGGGTCATCCCGATGTCGCGGTGCCGGCCCGGCGGCCGGCGCCGGCTGGTCGCGCGGATCGACATCGCGCCGGTGACCGGGCCGCCCCGGCGAGCCGGAGACCGGTTCCGGGTGCTCCGGCCCCCAGGGCCGCCGCTGGCCGGGCGGCGGCTCGGTCGGGTCGTACGGCCGTCCGCCCCGGTCGGCCGGCGGGCCGGACCATCCGCCGCCACTCACGGGCCGGCCGCCAGCGCCACTCACCGGCCGACCACCGCCGCTGACGGGCCGACCACCGCCGCTCACCGGCGGGGCGGTCCGCCCGTCCGGCCGCGGGCCGTACGGGCGCCCGGAGGTCGGCATCGGCGAGCCGGGGTGGCGGGTCGGATCGGGCCGCTGGTCCCGGCCGGGGCGCCGGTCGCCGCGCCACTGGCCCGGATCCGGGTAGTTCTCGGCCTCGGCCTGGTACAGCGGGTCGGTCCGGCCGTAGTCCGGGTCGTCGCCGCCCGGTCCGTCCTGCGCCCAACCGCCCCGGTCGGTGGCCACCCAGCCGCCGTCGCGGCCGGTGCGCCAGGGGCTCGGCCGGTTGTCCGCCTGCCACGGGTCCCGCTGGTCGTCCGCGGCGGCCCGGGCTTCGCGGGGAGCCGCCGGCCGTTGGCCGGGGCGCCGGCCGGCGCCGTCCCCGTCGCTGCGCTGGCCCGACCGGCCGTCGCCGTCCCGGTAGCCGGGGTGGCCGCCGTCCCGCGCCCCGGCGTGGTCGAGGCTCTGTGCCCGGATCTCCCGGACCCACGAACCGGCCCGGCCGCGACCGTCCGGCCGCGCCGGGTCGTACCCGTCCTCGTCCGGGTCGGCCGCGCCGGGCACCTCGGCCCGGCCGACGGCGGTGGGCTGCCTGCCCGATCGCCCGGCCGGCTGCCGCGGGCCGATGTCGCCCGGGTAGCGCTGCCCGGCGAACTCCGCGTGCCACTCCGACGTCGGTGTGACCATCCAGGGTTCCCTCGAGTCACGCCACCCGTCGTAACCGTTGGTCACGCCACCACCTCGCCGCGCCGGGCGCGGGTCCGCGACCGCATCCGGGCTCGGGGGGTTCGGGTGTCGTGGCGCGCGTGGCGCGGCCGGTCAGCCGGCTCGCGTCGCTCGCTCACGGGGTCCCACCTCGTCGGTAAATCCAGCTGCCTCGCTGTCCGTAGCGGGTTAGAGTCACCCGGTTTGGGACAGCCTGGTTGCGGAAGGAGGGTAACGGCGTGGCCTCCGTGAACGCTAGCGTGTGGCCCCCACTCCTGAACCAGCCTAGTCCACGATTACGGACATTCCTGGCCATTTCCGGCGCCGGTTTCCGCCGGTACGCCACCTATCGTCAGGCGTCCGTGGCCGGAGCGTTCACCAACATTGTCTTCGGGTTCCTCCGCTGCTACCTCCTGCTGGCCGTCGCCGGGGCGGCGGCCGCGGGCCGGGTCGGCGGGTACGGGCAGACCCAGCTCGCCACGTTCGTCTGGGCCGGCCAGGGTCTGCTCGCGGTCGTCCTGCTCTGGGGCTGGACCGAGCTGGCGGAGCGGATCCGCACCGGCGACGTGGTGGGTGACCTGCTCCGCCCGGTGGCGCCGGTCAGCAGCTACCTGGCCACCGACCTGGGCCGGGCCGGCTACGCGCTGCTGGCCCGGTTCCTGCCGGTGGTGCTGGTCGGACCGATGGTCTTCGCCGTCTACCTTCCGCACCGCTGGCCGACCGTGCCGCTGTTCGCGGTCTCGGTGCTGCTCGCCGTGGTCATCTGCTTCGGCTGCCGTTACCTGGTGAACGCCACCGCGTACTGGCTGCACGACATCCGCGGCTCGATGATCCTCTGGACCCTGCTGTCCGGGCTCGGCGCGGGCCTCTACTTTCCGCTGCGGTTCCTGCCGACGGCCGTGCTGGTGCCGCTCTGGTTGTTCACCCCGCTGCCCAGCATCCTGCAGGCGCCGCTGGACGTGCTGGTCGAGCGGGACCCGGCGCCGGTGCAGTTCGGCCTGGTGGGCATCCAGGCGGTCTGGGCCGCCGTGATCCTGCTGGCCTGCCGCGTGGTGCAGCGCCGGGCCGAGCGGCGCCTGGTGGTGCAGGGTGGCTGAGCGACGCCGGCAGGTGGTGCAGGGTGGCTGAGCGACGCCGGCAGGTGGTGCAGGGTGGCTGAGCGACGCCGGCAGGTGGTGCAGGGTGGCTGAGCACGCCGGCGGTGCCGCCGCGGGCGGCTACCTGGCCCTGCTGCGGGCGCAGGCCCGGTCCCAGGCCGCCTACCGGACCTCCTTCGTGATCGACCTGGTCGGCAACATGGGCGCCACCGTCATCGACGTCGCGACCGTGCTGGTGCTGTTCCGGGTGACCCGGACCGTGGGCGGGTTCACCCTGCGCGAGGCGATGGTCATGGTCGGGCTCTCCTCCTGCGCGTTCGCCACCGCCGACTTCGCGGTCGGCAACGTCGAGCGGGTACGCGGGTACATCCGCTCGGGCCTGCTGGACGCGGTGCTGCTGCGACCGCTGCGGGCGCTGCCCCAGTTGCTGCTGATGGACCTGCCGCTGCGCAAGGTGTCCCGGATGGTCTTCGGGCTCGCGGTGTTGCTGGTCGCGCTCGGGACCGCGAACATCCAGTGGACCGCCGGGCGGGTGCTGCTGGCCGTGCTGGCGCCGCTGGCCGGCGTCTGCTTCTTCGGCTCGATCTTCGTGGCCTCCGCGTCGGTGGCGTTCTGGTGGATCGAGTCCGGCGAGATCGGCAACGCCTTCACCTACGGCGGGCGGGACTTCACCACGTACCCGGTGACCGTCTACGGCGGCTGGTTCCGCGCGGTCTTCGCGTACGGGCTGGGGTTCGCCTTCGTGGCCTACTACCCGGCGCTGGCGCTGCTCGGCCGGGCCGACCCGCTGGGCCTGCCGGCCTGGGTGGGTTGGGCCGCGCCGGGCGTCCCGGTGCTGGCCGTCGGCGCGGCGGCCGCCGCCTGGCGGGCGGGGATCAGGCACTACCGGAGTACGGGTTCGTGACCGGCGGACAGCGGTGGAGGGGCGAATGGGCGAGACGGTGATCCGGACCCGGGCGTTGCGCAAGGACTTCGACATCCGGGTACGCGCCGGCCGGCTGCGTCGCCGCAAACGCACGGTCACCGCGGTCGACGGCGTCGATCTCACCGTCGAACGCGGCGAGATGCTCGGCTACATCGGCCCGAACGGCGCCGGCAAGTCCACCACGCTGAAGATGCTCACCGGGGTGCTCACGCCGTCGGCGGGGGACGCCCGGGTCTGCGGGCTGGTGCCGGTGGCCCAGCGCACCCGGCTCGCGCTGCGGATCGGCGTGGTCTTCGGGCAGCGTTCGCAGCTCTGGTGGGATCTGCCGCTGCGGGACTCGTTCGACCTGCTGCGGCACATCTACCGGGTGCCGTCGGACGCGCACGCGGCCCGGCTGCGGCGCTGCCGCGCCCTGCTGGACCTGGACGAGTTCCTCGACACGCCGGTGCGGCAGCTCTCCCTGGGCCAGCGGATGCGCGGCGAGCTGACGGCGGCGCTGCTGCACGGCCCGCAGATGCTGTTCCTGGACGAGCCCACGATCGGGCTGGACGTGGTGAGCAAGCAGGCCGTCCGGGACTTCCTCGGCGAGCTGGGCCGGGCCGGGGACACCACGCTGGTGCTCACCACGCACGACCTGGCCGACATCGAACGGCTGTGCCGGCGGCTCGTGGTGATCGACCACGGCCGGGTGGTGCACGACGGCACGATCGAGCAGTTGCACGCCCGGTACGGCTCGCGCCGGACGGTGCTGGTCGACCTGGTGGAACCCCTGGCCGAGCCGGACGTGCTGCCCGGGGCGCCGGTGCTGCGGACCGAGGCCGACGGCCGGCGGATCGTCTACGCGCTGGAGTCGGCCACGGCGGCGGAGCTGCTGCGCCGGCTGGCCGGCCTGGACACCCTGCGCGACGTCGCGATCATGGAGCCGGCCATCGAGGACGTGGTGGCCGCGCTCTACCGCGCCCCGGCGGCGCCCGATCGGCCGTCCGCGGCGCGGGACGGCGTCAGATCGGGTCCCCGATCTTGACGCGCGGGGTCGGGGTACGCATCCGCCGGAAGGCGATGGACCGCATGATCGCGTAGAAGTAGAGCGAGCCCATCCGCTCCTGGCTCTTCGGGAACCGCTCCCGCACCAGCTTGTGGATCTTCCGGGAGATCAGCACCGAGTCCACCACGACGCCGAGCGCCAGCAGCACCCAGAGCAGGTTGGACGCCAGTTGGATGGTGCGCGGCATGCTCGGCCCCGAGCCGATCAGCACGACCAGCGCGCCGCCGAAGAACCAGGTGCCGACGGTACGCCGGGAGTCGACCACGTCGCGGGCCAGCGCCCGCTCGGGTCCGCGGTCCCGCGGGCCGCCCGACCTGCGGAACTCGGCCGCCGCCTCGGCCCGGGCCTCGCGGCGCTTGACCCGAGCCTCCTCCTTGCTCAGCGGGCCGGTCGAGGCCGGCCGGCGCGGGCTGTTGCCCGGCCGCTTGGGGTCTCCCGCCCCTTGGCCGGGGTGTATCCCCGGCGGGACGCGGCGGACGTGGGGGACTCCGCCTCGGCGACGGACTCCTCGACGAGGTCGGCGGACTTGCGACGGAACAGCGCGGGCACCCGGAAAGCGTAGCCAACCCACCGCGCCGCCCGCACACCGCGGTGCGGGCGGTCACGGTCCAACCGGCGTTACGGGCGCTCGACGTGGGCGCCGAGGCTGGCGAGCTTGGCCTCGAAGTCCTCGTACCCGCGGTTGATCAGGTTGACCCCGTACACCCGGGAGGTGCCCTCGGCGGCCAGCGCGGCGATCAGGTGGCTGAAGCCCGCGCGCAGGTCCGGGATCACCAGGTCGGCCGCGTGCAGCTTGCTCGGCCCGGCGATCACCGCCGAGTGCTTGAAGTTGCGGCGGCCGAACCGGCACGGGGTGCCGCCCAGGCAGTCCCGGTAGACCTGGATGTTCGCGCCCATCTTGTTCAGCGCGTCGGTGTAGCCGAGCCGCTGCTCGTAGACCGTCTCGTGCACGATCGACAGGCCGCGGGCCTGGGTCAGCGCCACCACCAGCGGCTGCTGCCAGTCGGTCATGAAGCCCGGGTGGACGTCGGTCTCCAGCGCCGTGGCGCTCAGCTCGGTGCCGGGATGCCAGAACCGGATCCCGCCCTCCTGGCCCGGGTGCCCGTCCCGCGGCGGCCGGGTGTCGGTCACCTCGTACGAGCCGCCGATCGAGCGGAAGATGTTCAGGAAGGTCATCATGTCGGCCTGCTGGGCGCCGAGCACCTCGACGTGCCCGCGGGTGGCCAGCGCCGCCGCCGCCCAGCTCGCCGCCTCGATCCGGTCCGGGATGGGCCGGTGCACGTACCCGCCGAGCCGCGGCACCCCCTGGATCTCGATCACCCGGTCGGTGTGCACCGTGATGATCGCGCCCATCTTCTGCAACAGGCAGATCAGGTCGATGATCTCCGGCTCGACCGCCGCGTTGCGCAGCTCGGTGACCCCCTCGGCGAGTACGGCGGTGAGCAGCACCTGCTCGGTCGCGCCGACGCTCGGGTAGGGGAGCGCGATCTTGGTGCCGTGCAGCCCGGACGGGGCCGTCAGGTGCAGCCCCTCGGGCTGCTTGTCCACCACGGCGCCGAACTCGCGCAGCGCCTGCATGTGGAAGTCGATCGGCCGCGGCCCGATGTGGCAGCCGCCGAGGTCCGGGATGAACGCGTGGCCCAGTCGGTGCAGCAGCGGGCCGCAGAACAGGATCGGGATGCGGCTGGACCCGGCGTGCACGTTGATCTCGTCGGTCGACGCGCCCTCCACGTTGGCCGGGTCGAAGACGAGTTCGCCGTCCAGCTCGCCGTCGGTGACCTTGACGCCGTGCAGGTCGAGCAGTCCGCGGACCACCTCGACGTCGCGGATCCGCGGTACGTCGTAGAGCCGGCTCGGCTGGTCGCCCAGCAGCGCGGCCACCATCGCCTTGGACACCAGGTTCTTGGCGCCGCGGACCCGGATCGCCCCCTCCAGCGGGGTTCCTCCATGCACGACAAGGACGTCGTCGGTCAACGCAACCTCCAGCGCTCGCTGTAGCCATCTGAGTGTCCGCCGGGAGCGGGCAGGGGACAGCCGCCTAAATGACTCCGGGAGCCGCCGCGGGGGATTTTCCGGCCGGCTCGTGTCGCCCGACGCAGCATAGCCCTCGGTTACCACGAGGACTCGGTCACACCGGACCTTCGGAGCTCAATTGGGGTGAGCCGGCGTCAATCAGTTCCGTTTCGATTACACCCAGTTACTGCGGGTGCCGGCGACCGGCCGATCGGCGCCGGGTAGCGCGAGCATCTGGTCCAGCGCCGCCCGCGCGTGCCGTGCGGTCTCCGGGTCGACCGTGATCTGGTTGACCACCCGACCGGCGACCAGTTCCTCAAGCGCCCACACCAGGTGCGGCAGGTCGATCCGGTTCATGGTCGAGCAGTAGCAGACCGCCCGGTCCAGGAACATGATCTCCTTGTCCGGGTGCGCCTTCGCCAGCCGGCGGACGAGGTTCAGCTCGGTGCCCACCGCCCAGGACGAGCCGGCGGGCGCGGCCTCGATGGCCCTGATGATGTATTCGGTGGAGCCGACCTGGTCGGCGGCGGTGACCACCTCGTACCGGCACTCCGGGTGCACCAGCACGGTCACCCCGGGCACCCGCTGCCGGACCTCGTTGACGCTGTCCAGCGTGAACCGGCCGTGCACCGAGCAGTGCCCGCGCCAGAGGACCATCTTCGCCTCGCGCAACTGCCGCGCGGTGAGCCCACCACCGGGCTTGTGCGGGTCGTACAGCACGCAGTCGTCGGCATCCAGGCCCAGCTCCAGCACCGCGGTGTTGCGGCCGAGGTGCTGGTCGGGCAGGAACAGCACCCGCTGCCCCCGCTCGAACGCCCAGTCCAGTGCCCGGCGGGCGTTCGACGAGGTGCAGACCACCCCGCCGTGCCGACCCACGAAGCCCTTGATGTCGGCCGAGGAGTTCATGTACGTCACCGGGACGGTGGAGTCCGCGGCGCCGGCGTCGGCGAGCACCTCCCAGGCCGCCTCGACCTGCGACAACGCGGCCATGTCCGCCATCGAGCAGCCGGCGGCCAGGTCCGGCAGGACGATCCGCTGGCTGTCGCTGGTCAGGATGTCGGCGCTCTCGGCCATGAAGTGCACGCCGCAGAACACGATGTATTCCGCGCCCGGCCGGGCGGCGGCCTCGCGGGCCAGCTTGAACGAGTCGCCGGTCACGTCGGCGAACTGGATGACCTCGTCGCGCTGGTAGTGGTGGCCCAGCACGAAGACCCGGTCGCCGAGCGCGGCCTTGGCCGCCGCGGCCCGGGCGACCAGATCGGGATCGCTCGGCGGCGGAAGCTCGCCCGGACACTCCACGCCACGCTCGGTGGCCGGGTCACTGCCCCGGCCGAGCAACAGCAGGGCGAGGGGGGTGTTCTCGGGCTCAACCCAGGTCGACGTCACCCGTTCATCGTCCCACAGCCCGGACCGGCCGCCCGGCGGACGGATGTGGGCTGCCACACTATCCGGCCATGCGGGTACTGATCTGTCCGGACAAGTTCGCCGGCACGCTCTCGGCGCCCGAGGTCGCGGCGGCGGTCGCCGCGGGATGGCGGGAGACCGCCCCGGCCGACCGGCTGGACAGCCGGCCGCTGGCCGACGGCGGCCCCGGCTTCGTCGAGGTGCTCGGCACCGCCCTGCCCGGCCGGCGCGTCCCGGTCGCCACCGTCGACCCGCTCGGCCGGCCGGTGCCCGGGGAGATCCTGCTGACCGACGCCGCCGCCGACGGCACACCGGCCACGGCGTACCTGGAGAGCGCGCAGGCGTGCGGGCTGCACCTGCTCACCGAGGCCGAGCGGGACCCCCGGTCGACCACCTCGTACGGGCTGGGGGTGCTGGTCGTCACGGCCGTGGAGGCCGGCGCCCGGCGGCTGGTGATCGGGCTGGGCGGCTCGGCCACCAACGACGCCGGCGCCGGGCTGCTGACCGCGCTCGGCCTCGTCCCGGTCGACGGCACCGGCAGCCCGCTGCCGTACGGCGGGGCCGCGCTGGCCGCCGTGGCCGGGCTCACCGGCGCGCCCCGGCTGCGCGGGGTGGAACTGGTGGCGGCCACCGACGTGGACAGCCCGCTCACCGGCCTGCACGGCGCGTCCAACGTCTTCGGACCGCAGAAGGGCGCCTCCCGCGCCGACATCCTGCTGCTGGACGACGCGCTGGAACGGTTCGCCGCGGTGCTGGAACGCGACCTGCCCGGCTGCCCGCCCGGGCTGGCGGCGGTGCCCGGCGCCGGCGCCGCGGGCGGGCTGGGCGCGGCAATCCTGGCCCTGGGCGGCCGGTGCGAGTCGGGCATCGGCATCGTCCGCCGCGCGCTCGACCTGGACTCGGCGCTCGACGCGGCCGATCTGGTGATCAGCGGCGAGGGGTCCTTCGACCACCAGTCGCTGCGCGGCAAGGTGGTCGCCGGGGTGGCCGCCGCCGCCCGGGACCGCGGCGTCCCGTGCGTGGTGCTGGCCGGCCGGGTCAGCGCGGGCCGCCGGGAGGCCGCCGCCGCCGGGGTGACCGAGGCGTACAGCCTGGTGGACCACTTCGGCGGCGAGGAACACGGTGGGCTGGTGCGGGCCATGGCCGAGCCGGCCGCGGGACTGCGGGCGCTGGCCGCCCGGCTGGCGACCCAGTGGAGCCGCTCGGGCTGAGGGCACCCGAGAGGGACGGGTGGGACCTGAAAGGGACGGGTGGGCGGATTGGGGGCAGGGGGCCGTGCCGGCGGGGCGTGCGCCGGCCGGCGCCGACGGCCGGCCCGGCGTCCCGGGGGTGACGAGCGCCGCACCGACCTACAATCGGATCCGTACGACATTGGGAATGGCCGGCCGGACGGATAGCGTTGGCCAGTACGGATGTCCAGACCGTCGCAGGGGAGAGTTCCACGTGACCACGCCAGCGCAGACCGAGTCGAGCGAGGCCCAGGCCCCGACCACCATCGTCCTGACCGACGTAGCGGCGCAGAAGGTCAAGGCCCTGATCGAGCAGGAGGGCCGCGACGACCTGCGGCTGCGGGTGGCCGTGCAGCCGGGTGGCTGCTCGGGCCTGCGTTACCAGCTGTTCTTCGACGAGCGCTCCCTGGACGGGGACGTCGTCAGCGATTTCGGTGGGGTGGAGGTCGTGGTCGACCGGATGAGCGCGCCCTACCTGACCGGCGCCACGATCGACTTCGCCGACCGGATCGACGCCCAGGGCTTCACGATCGACAACCCGAACGCGCAGAACTCCTGCGCCTGCGGCGACTCGTTCCACTGAGTCGCCGGGCGCCGGGTCGGCGGCCCGCTGGGACCGACCACCGCGGCGCGCACACGCATCCGAACGGGGCCAGCCCGGCACGCCGGGCTGGCCCCGTTCGTGCCTTCTGCCGCTTCTACGGCACGCGGGCGCGGGACCGCTCGATCCGGGACGGCGCGGTGATCGACCCGGTAGGCTGACCCGGCGTTAGCGCGCTCCCCCGTCGCCGACTTCGAGGGCTACCGATGAAGATCGCCGTTTCCGGTTCGATCGCGACCGATCACCTGATGAGCTTCCCCGGCCGGTTCGCCGACCAGCTCATCGCGGACCAGCTGCACACGGTGTCGCTGTCGTTCCTGGTGGACGACCTGGTGGTGCGCCGCGGCGGCGTGGCCGCCAACATCAGCTTCGGGTTGGGCCAGCTCGGCCTGCGGCCGGTGCTGCTCGGGGCGGTGGGCGCGGACTTCGCCGACTACCGGTCCTGGCTGGAGCGGCACGGGGTGGACTGCGACTCGGTGCACGTGAGCGAGGTCGCCCACACCGCGCGCTTCGTCTGCACCACCGACACCGAGATGTGCCAGATCGCCTCGTTCTACGCCGGGGCCATGAGCGAGGCCCGCAACATCGAGCTGGAGCCGGTGGCCGACCGGCTGGCCGGGCTCGACCTGGTCATGATCAGCGCCAACGACCCGGCCGCCATGCTGCGGCACTCGCAGGAGTGCCGGGAGCGCGGGTACGCCTTCGCGGCCGACCCCTCCCAGCAGCTCGCCCGGATGGACGGCTCGGACGTGCTCGGCCTGATCGAGGGCGCGGAATACCTGATGACCAACGAGTACGAGAAGTCGCTGCTGCAGAGCAAGGCGGGGCTGACCGACGACCAGCTGCTGGACCGGGTCCGGATCCGGGTGACCACGCTGGGGAAGGACGGGGTGGAGATCGCCGGTCGGGACATGGCGCCGATCCGGGTGCCCGTCGCCCGGGGGATCCAGGCGGCCGATCCCACCGGCGTGGGCGACGGCTTCCGGGCCGGCTTCCTCGCCGGGCTCTCCTGGGGCTTCGGCCTGGAGCGTTCGGCCCAGGTCGGCTGCCTGCTCGCCGGGCTGGTGCTGGAGTCCTTCGGCGCCCAGGAGTACGAGGTCCGCCGGGACGTCTTCATCAAGCGGATGGCCGACTCGTACGGCGACGCGGCCGGCGACGAGGTGCGCGCCCACCTGGGCCAGTAGCGCCCGGTTGGGGAGGGCCCGGTCCGGTACGCCCCCGTTCGGGAGCACGGTGCCGGGAGCACGGTGCCCGGGGAGCGCCGCGTCCGGGCCGGTGCCGTCAGTGCCGGCGCCGGACCTCGTACCCGGGGCCGGCGTCGGTCCGCACCGTGCCCACGAACTCCTGACCGCGCATCCGGCACCAGGCCGGGATGTCGATGGCGGCGGCCGGGTCGTCGGCCAGCACCCGGACCACCGCGCCCACCGGCACGCCGGTGATCCGCTTCGCGACCGCGATCACCGGCAGCGGGCAGCGCTGCCCGAGACAGTCCAGCGTCTCGGTGCCGGCGCCGGCCGGACCGCCGTGCCCGGCCGGACCGCCGTGCCCGGCCGGACCGCCGTGCCCGGCCGGACCGCCGTGCCCGGCCGGACCGCCGTGCCCGGCCGGACCGCCGTGCCCGGCCGGACCGCCGTGCTCGGCGGGCGTGCCGGCGGGACTGCCGGCGGGACTGCCGGCCGGTCCGGCCGGCCGGTCCGGTTCGTGGCCCGGCGCGGGTGCTTCGGTGGGCATGCCGGCGATTGTCCCAGTTCCGGCACCGCCCCGGCCAACCCACCGGCGGCCGGCCAACCCGTCAGAGGTCGGGCAGCCCGTCAGAGGTCGGTCACCCCCGCCTCGGCGCGCAGCCGCGCCACGATCCCCGGCAGCTCGGCCAGGAACCGGTCCACCTCCGCCTCCGCGGTGCCCGGGTGCAGCGAGACCCGCACGTTGCCGTGCGACAGCACGCCCATCGCGGCCAGCACGTGCGACGGCTGCAGCGTCGAGGAGGTGCAGGACGACCCGGAGGAGACCGCGAACCCCCGCCGGTCCAGCGCGTGCAGCAGCGCCTCGCCGTCCACGTACAGGCAGGAGAAGGTGACCAGGTGCGGCAGCCGGCGGACCGGGTCGCCGACCACCTCCACGTCCGGCACCGTGGCCGGCACGGCCGCGCGGATCCGCTCCACCAGGGCGGACAGCCGTGCCGCGGCGGCCGTGGCGTCGGCCGCCACCGCGCGCAGGGCCGCCGCCGCGGCGACCACCGCGGGCAGGTCCGGCACCCCGGGGGTACGCCCGAACTCCCGCTCGTCGGTCGGGTACGGCGACTCGAAGCGGGTGCCCTTGCGGACCACCAGCACGCCCACCCCGGGCGGGCCGCCCCACTTGCGGGCGCTGCCGGACAGCAGGGACCAGCCCGCCGGCACCGGCATCCGGCCGATCAGCTGCGCCGCGTCGACGTACAACGGGACCCCGGCCGCGGTCGCCGCGGCGGCCGCCTCGGCCACCGGCTGGACCGTGCCCACCTCGTGACTGGCCCCGATCAGCGCGGCCAGCGCCACCCCGGCCCGGAGACCGCCGCCGACCAGGCGGCCGGGTCGAGCCGGCCCAGCCGGTCCACCGGCACCGGCACGGCCGTACCGCCGGCCGCCTCGTGCCGGTGCGCCGCGTGCAGCACCGCCGAGTGCTCGATCGTGGAGTGCACCAGGGCGGCCCCGGCGCGCCGCCGGCCGGCCAGCCCGCCCAGCACGGCCGCGTGCGCCGCCGCGGTGCCGCCGGCGGTGAAGGACACCTCGTCGGGGCGTACCCCCAGCACCTCGGCCGTCGCGGCGCGGGCGGCGTCGAGCAACTGGGCGGCCCGCCGGCCGGCCGCGTACAGCCGGGCGGGGTCGGCCCAGCCGTCCGCGAGGGCCGCGAGCAGGGCCTGCCGGGCCACCGGATGCAGCGGCACGGCGGTCGCCGCGTCCAGGTAGCCGGCCGTCCGGTCCGGTTCGGAGCGCATCCGGAAACGGTATCGCCATCCGGTACGGGCAAGATCGGCCGTAGCCCGGACATCCCACCCCCGAGCCGGTCATCCTGTGAAGGTCGAGTAATCTGCGACGGTCGGTGAGGCCTTTGCCGCCGGCGTGCCAGCCGCACGCGGGCGATGCGTAAGGGAGGCAGGACCAGGTGCACGCTTCGGATTCGGACGGACGGCCATCGGCCGGTAGGCGCGCTCGCCCGGGGGGCGTGCGGCGCATCGCCGGGCTGGGTCTCGGGTCCGCACTGCTGGTGACCCTGCTCAGCGGCTGCAACATCGGCGCCGCGTTCGGCGGTTTCGGCTGGCCGCAGCACGGCCTCACCCCGCAGGCCAACCGGATGTACGACCTGTGGATCGGTTCGGTCGTGGCCGCACTGGTGGTCGGCATCTTCGTCTGGGGCCTGATCTTCTGGTGCGTGATCCGCTACCGCAAGCGCGGCGACGAACTGCCCGCGCAGACCCGGTACAACATGCCGATGGAGTTCCTGTACACGATCGCGCCGATCCTGATCGTGTGCGTGCTGTTCTACTACACCGCGATCGTGCAGACGAACGTCGACAAGCTGAACCGCAACCCGTCCGTGGTGGTCGAGGTCGTGGCGTTCAAGTGGAACTGGCAGTTCAACTACCGCGACGGCCAGGGCACGGACGCCACGACCGTGGCCTCGACGCTGGGCACCTCGGACGTGGTGCCGATTCTCGTGCTGCCCACCGGCGAGCCGATCCGGTTCGAGGAGACCAGCCGGGACGTCATCCACTCGTTCTGGGTGCCGCAGTTGCTGTTCAAGCGGGACGTCTTCCCGGGCACCATCCGCAACGTCTTCGAGGTCGAGAGCATCGAGTCCGAGGGCGCGTACGTGGGTCGCTGTGCCGAGCTGTGCGGCACCTACCACTCGATGATGAACTTCGAGCTGCGGTCGGTCTCGCCGGAGAAGTTCGAGCGGTTCATGGCCGCCAAGAAGGCGGGCAAGTCGACCCAGGAGGCGCTGAGCGAGATCGGTGAGGACCCGTACGCCGTGACGACGAAGCCGTTCGACACCAAGCGGGACGCCAGCAACTTCAACCAGGCCGCCACCGCGGCGAACTGAGGAGACGCGAATGAAGACCGAGTGGCGCATCTTCAGCGTGGTCGCGGGATTCCTGCTGGTGGCGACCGGCCTGTACGCCGCGTGGACGGCCGGCCAGTCCGGCGGCCACGTCGAGTGGGTGGGCTCGGTCGCGCTGCTGCTGTCGTTCCTGCTGACCTCGATGCTGGGCGGCTTCTTCTGGTTCGTCGCCCGCCGGATCGAGCCGCGCCCGGAGGACCGGCCGGACGCCGAGATCGCGGACGGCGCGGGTGAGGTCGGCTTCTTCAGCCCGGGCAGCTACTGGCCGTTCGGCCTCGCCCTGGCCGCCTCGGTCGCCGGTCTCGGCCTGGTCTTCTGGCAGGTCTGGCTGCTCGGTGTCGGTCTGGTCGCGGTGATCTTCGCGTCCTGTGGCCTGCTCTTCGAGTACTACACCGGTACCCGGCGCACCGCCGAGCACTGACCCGGGGCCGGCCGCGTCCCGCCGCGGCCCTGCTCCCGGCGCACGGCCTCGGCCGTGCGCCGTTTCCGTGTGCCGGCCGCTGCGCGGATGCCTCCCTGCCGCCGGCGCGCTCACGGCGCCGTCCGCGGGTGCCGCGCCCCCGGCTCCGGAACCGTCGGTCCGGCGTGGAAACTACAAGGAGGTAATTTCCACGCCGGTCGGGAGGAGGGCACCATGTCGAGCCCGGAGCTGCCCTGCGACATCTGCGGCGAGCTGACGGTCTTCGAGGCGCCGCCGTGCGCCGACGGCCATGGCGGCGACTGCCCCGAGCTGTGCTGCACCGGCTGCGGCGCCGCCGTGCTGGTCGGTCCGACCCCGCTGGCGCCCTCCGGCGTCGCGTCCCGGGCCGAGCAACCGTCCCGGGCCGGCGACGCCGCCCGGGCCGAGCAACCCGCCCCGGCCCCGGATCCGGCCCGGCCGGACGGGCCCGTGCGCTGGCCGCACCCGCTGGTGGCGATCACGCCGGATGGGTACGGGCGGGACCGGCCGCGGCGGGCCGAGCCGGCGCGGCGCCGCTCAGCCGGCGGCGCGGGCCGCGTGCGCGACCTCGATCCAGCGGGGTAGCACCGCGGCCGCCGCGCCGGAGTCGATCGCCTCGGCCGCCCGTTCCAGACCGGCCCGCATCGCCTCGACCAGGTCGCCGTCGAGGCCGCCGGCGACCGCGAGCGCGGCGGCGCTGTTCACCAGCACCGCGTCCCGGACCGGTCCCGGTTCGCCGGCCAGCAGCCGGCGGGCCACGTCCGCGTTGAAGGCGGCGTCCCCGCCGCGCAGATCGCCGGGGACGCTGCGCGGGATGTCCAGGTCCACCGCGTCCAGCACGGCCTCCGTGACGGTCCCGTTGCGGGCCAGCCAGACCCGGGTGGGCGCCGTGGTGGTGAACTCGTCCAGCCCGTCCTCACCGCGCAGCACCAGCGCCGTGTCGCCGCGCTCGGCGAAGACCGCGGCCAGCACCCCGGCCATCCGCTGATCGAAGCAGCCCACCGCCCCGGCGTGCGGCCGGCCCGGGTTGGTCAGCGGGCCGAGGAAGTTGAAGAAGCTGGGCACGCCGAGTTCCCGGCGGGTGACCGAGGCGTGGCGCATCCCGGGATGGAACCGGGGGGCGAAGCAGAAGCCGATCCCGGCCTCGGTCACGCAGCGCCGGACCGCCTCGGGGCCGAGATCCAGCGGCAGGCCGAGATGTTCCAGCAGGTCGGCGGTGCCACAGAGGGAGGACGCCGCCCGGTTGCCGTGCTTGACCACCGGTACGCCGACCCCGGCCAGCACGATCGCGGTCATCGTGGAGATGTTCACCGTGTGCTGCCGGTCGCCGCCGGTGCCGACCACGTCGACCGCCTCGGCGCGTACCGCCGGGGGAAGGTCGACCGTGACGGCCTGGCCGAGCATCGCCTGGGCCAGGCCCGCGACCTCCTCGGGGTTTCGCCCTTGGCGCGCAGCGCCATCGCGAAGCCGGCCATCTGGACCGGGGTGGCCGACCCGGTGATGATCTCGTTCATCGCCCAGGCGGTGTCGGCGGCGCTGAGATGCTCACCGCGCAGCAGCGCGGCCAACAGATCGGGCCAGGTACGGTCGCCCACGACGAGTCTCCCGGTGACGAGGTCTGGTGGCGGGATGCCGGGTCAGGATTGTGCCCCGGTCGGGCCGGCTCGGCTAGGGCTTTCCCACCAGAAGATCCGTCAGCGGACCGGCGCGGCCCCCGCGGCGCGCTCGCGCAGCAGCCGGGCCACGGTCTGTCCGGTGGCCACCGGGTCGAGGGGTGCACGAGGGTGGCGTCCACCCGGGCGTACGCGGCCAGCCAGCGGTCCGCGGCGCGGGCGATCACCACGCAGGTCGGCGGGGCGTCGGGCCGGTCGTCCTTGATCTGGCGGGCGATGCCGAGCCCGCCGCCGGGGGTCGCCTCGCCGTCGAGCAGCATCAGGTCGATCTCGTACTCGTCGACCAGCCGGACGCACTCGTCGTAGTCGCTCGCCTCGGCGAACTCCACCGAGATGTCGGGGGCAGGGCGGGTGCCCACGGCCAGCCGCATCCGGTCGCGGACATCCTGGTCGTCGCTGTAGAGCAGGATGGTGTAAAGACGATCGCTCATCGGTCGCTGGCTCCCACCTCGTAGCTGCCCGCCGATCGTACCGGGCGGTCACCCGGCCCTCCCGGGGCCCCGGGACACCGCCCTCGGGATGCGTGTTCGGGACGAAGTTGGGCACCCCGCCGATCGGCGGCGTGGATCAGGGGCAATAATGACCGCGTGACTGCGGCCCCAGCGATTGACAAGAGCCGGATCCACTCACTGACGCGTCCCAACATGGTCAGCGTCGGGACGATCGTCTGGCTCTCGAGCGAGTTGATGTTCTTCGCGGCGCTGTTCGCGATGTACTTCTCCATCCGGGCGGCTGCTCCGCAGGAGTGGGCCGAGCACACCGAGGTGCTGAACGTCCCGTACGCCACCACCTTCACGGTGATCCTGGTGCTCTCCTCGGTGACCTGTCAGCTGGGTGTCTTCGCGGCGGAGAAGGGCGACGTGTTCGGGCTGCGGCGCTGGTTCGCGCTGACCTTCGTGATGGGCCTGATCTTCGTGCTCGGCCAGCTCAACGAGTACCGCCACCTGGTCGAGGAGAACGTCAAGATCAACGGTGACGGCTACGGGTCGATGTTCTACCTGACCACCGGATTCCACGGGCTGCACGTGACCGGTGGTCTCATCGCCTTCATCATCTTCATGATCCGCACCACCATGGGCCGCTTCACGCCGGCCCAGGCCACCTCGGCGATCGTGGTCTCCTACTACTGGCACTTCGTCGACGTGGTGTGGATCGCTCTGTACGGCATGATCTACTGGCTGCAGTGATCTTGGCGCTGTCACATATCGCGCCCCCGCGCTGTCTGAGTAAACAAAGGTCGAGAAACCGTTAAGGACACAGGCCATGACATCTGACACCCCCGGCGCGCGATCCGGCGCCGGCCGCACGGGCCGGACCGGGTCGCGCGGCCCGCTCGCGCGGTTGCGTCGCGGGCCGTCCGCCCCGCGTGGCAGGGCCCGACGGCGGCTGGGCGCCGCCGTGCGGCTGCTGACCGCGTTGACCCTGGCCGGCGGCGTGTACTCCGTGTTCGCCCCGGGCCTGCAGGCCAACGCCGAGGACACCACGCAGCTCAGCGGCGCCGCCGTGGACGGCAAGGCGCTGTACGACGTCAGTTGCGTCTCCTGCCACGGGTCCAACGGCCAGGGCGTGCAGGACCGCGGTCCGAGCCTGGTGGGCGTCGGTTCGGCGGCCGTGGAGTTCCAGGTGGGCACCGGCCGGATGCCGATGGGCCGGCAGGAGGCGCAGGCGCAGCGCAAGCCGCCGGTCTTCGACGACGACCAGGTCCGGCAGATCGGCCAGTACATCCAGGAACTCGGCGGCGGCCCGCAGGTGCCGCAGGACATCACCCTGGGCGACGCGGCGGAGGGCGGCCGGCTGTTCCGGATCAACTGCTCCTCCTGCCACGCCTTCGGCGGTGGCGGCGGCGCGCTCTCCTCGGGCAAGTTCGCCCCCAGCCTGCACCCGGCCACCGACCGGCAGATCTACGCGGCCATGCTGACCGGCCCGCAGAACATGCCGGTCTTCGGCGACAACCAGTTGCGGCCGGACCAGAAGGCCGACCTGATCGCGTACGTCCAGGAGACGCTCAAGCAGCAGAAGGACCCGGGCGGTTTCAACCTGGGCCGGTACGGCCCGGCCACCGAGGGTCTGGCGATCTTCCTCGTCGGGATCGTGGCCCTGGTGTTCGCCGCGCTGTGGATTGCGGGGAAGTCATGAGCCAGCGGAGCGCGCAGCGCAGCGAGGTGACGGCATGAGCAACGCGCACCAGGTGCGGGACGGGGCGGACGTCCAGGATCCCGCGCTGTCCCGGTTCGACGTCGTGCGCGAGGGCGCCCGACTGGACGACATCGAGATCGTCCACTACGAACCGCCGTTCCCGGTGCCCGGCACCAAGCAGGAGCGCCGGCTCACCCGGACCATCGCGGGCATGTTCCTGCTGGTCGGCCTGCTGGCGACCGCCTTCCTGGCGATCTACATCTGGTGGCCGTGGCAGTTCAGCAAGAGCGGCTGGCTCTACTACACGCCGCTGCTGGGCGTGACGCTGGGACTGGCCCTGCTGCTGGTCGGGATCGGCCTGCTCGCCTGGGGCAAGAAGCTGATGCCCAAGGAGGTCTCGGTCCAGGACCGGCACACCGGGCCGTCCCCGGAGGCCGACCGGCGGATCGTCGGGGAGACCCTGGTGTACGTCACCGACGAGCTGGGGGTGCGCCGGCGCCCGCTGCTCGGCCTGTCCCTGCTGGCCGGGCTGGCCCCGGTGGGTGCGGTGGCGGCGGCGCCGCTGATCGGTGGGCTCATCGAGAACCCGCACAAGAACAACCAGATGTTCACCACCGGCTGGGCGCCCCGGGAGGGCAACCTGATCCGGCTGACCCGGGAGGACGGCACGCCGATCCGGCCCGAGGACGTCAGCGCCGGCGGCCAGATGACCGTCTTCCCGGGCATCCCGGGCGGGCACAGCAACGAGTACGCCGACTCGCCGACGCTGCTGATCCACCTGCGTACGGACGCCGCGCAGACCGCCCGCGCCGCCAACGAGCGCAAGGGCAAGCAGGACTACATGTACGGCAACTACATCGCGTACTCGAAGATCTGCACCCACGCCGGTTGCCCGGCCAGCCTGTACGAGCAGCAGACCAACCGGTTGCTCTGCCCGTGCCACCAATCGCAGTTCCTGATCGTGGACAACGCGACACCCGTCTTCGGCCCGGCCAACCGCCCGCTGCCCCAGCTTCCGCTCGATGTGGACGCCGAGGGCTTCTTCGTGGCAAAGTCGGACTTCACCGAGACGGTCGGACCGGACTTCTGGGAGCGGCCATGAGGCGCCGAAAGACGGACGTAGCGGCGGTACCGGCCAAGCTGGCCGGTGGAGTCGACGACCGGTTCCAGGTCGCGACCCCGCTGCGGGGCATCCTGAACAAGGTCTTCCCGGACCACTGGTCGTTCCTGCTCGGTGAGATCGCACTCTTCTCGTTCATCGTGCTGCTGCTCACCGGCACCTATCTGACGTTCTTCTTCGAGCCGGCGATGACCGAGGTGGTCTACCACGGCAGCTACCGCCCGCTTGAGGGCACCACCATGTCCTCCGCGTACGCGTCGAGCCTGAACCTCTCGTTCGACATCCGCGGCGGCCTGGTGATGCGGCAGATGCACCACTGGGCGGCGCTGCTGTTCATGGCGGCGATCGTCGTGCACATGCTGCGAATCTTCTTCACCGGCGCCTTCCGGAAGCCCCGCGAGGCGAACTGGATCATCGGCGTCCTGCTGTTCTGGACCGGCTTCCTGGCCGGCTTCACCGGCTACTCGCTGCCGGACGACGCGCTGTCCGGCACCGGCCTGCGGATCGCGTCGGCGATCATCCTCTCGATCCCGGTGGTCGGCACCTGGGTCAGCTCGTCGATCTTCGCGGGCGAGTTCCCGGGCACGATCATCATCAGCCGCTTCTTCATCACCCACGTGCTGCTGATCCCCGGCGCCCTGCTGGCGCTGATCAGCGTCCACCTCGGCCTGGTGTTCAAGCAGAAGCACACCCAGTGGCCCGGCCCGGGGCGGACCAACGAGAACGTCGTGGGCGAGCGGTTCTTCCCGCGCTATGCGATCAAGCAGGGCGGGTTCTTCATGATCGTCTTCGGGGTCATCGCCCTGATGGGCGGCCTGTTCCAGATCAACCCGATCTGGCTGTTCGGGCCGTACGAGCCGGCGGTGGTCTCCGCGGCCAGCCAGCCGGACTGGTACGTGATGTTCCTGGACGGCTCCACCCGGCTCATGCCGGGCTGGGAGATCCCCATCCCGATCGGCAACGGGTACGTCATCCCGCCGATCTTCTGGCCCACCGTGGTGCTGCCGGGCATCCTCACGGTCCTGCCGATGTTCTACCCGTTCATCGAGGCGCGGCGGACGAAGGACCACCGCATCCACAACCTCCTCGAACGGCCGCGGGACAACCCGGGCCGGACCGCGCTCGGCGCGATGGCGGTGACGTTCTACGTCGTGCTGACGCTCTCCGGCGCCAACGACGTGATCGCGGACAAGTTCCAGATCAGCCTGAACGCGATGACCTGGGCCGGCCGGATCGGTCTGCTCCTGCTGCCGCCGTTGGCCTACTACGTCGCCTACCGGCTCTGCCTGGGGCTCCAGCAGCACGACCGGGAGGTGCTGGCGCACGGCGTGGAGACCGGAATCATCCGGCGGCAGCCCGACGGCCGCTTCTACGAGGTGCACCAGCCGCTCGCCGAGGCGCACGGCGACGGTCACGACGGGCACGCCGCGCTGCCGTACGCCGGCTGGGTGGTCCCGAAGAAGATGAACCGGCTGGGCGCGCTCGGCCCGGCCATCCGGGG
Source organism: Plantactinospora sp. KBS50 (assembly GCF_002285795.1). GTDB lineage: Bacteria > Actinomycetota > Actinomycetes > Mycobacteriales > Micromonosporaceae > KBS50. Next base: position 4,848,450 of record NZ_CP022961.1, on the reverse strand, counting down.
CTTCTTCTTCCCGATCGAGAAGCCGGTCGAGGCCCCGGTGTCACCCGGGCACCCGCCGGTCGCCGACCGTCCGGCACCGCAGGAGATCGGCAGCGGCCAGTCCGGGGAGCACTGACCGGACCCGTACCGGAAGGGCCCTTCCCGTCGCGGCACGCGACGGGAAGGGGCCCTTCCGTGCGTCCCCGACCCCTCCGGGCGACCTGCGCGCCAGCGGTTCCGGTTACCCCTTCCCGGTCGGCGCCATGCCGCCGGCCGGGCAGCGACATTCGGCTCGGGAGGATCCGCGTGTGCCGGCCCGGACCGGGTACCCGTGCGGTTCAACGACCAAGGGGGGAACATCATGTTGGGCGTGAAACGGCTGGCGGTGATCGCTGGGCTGGCGGTCATCGGCCTCGCGCCGGCCGCCGCGGCAGCGGCAACGGCCACCCAGGAGACCGCGGCACCATCGGGCTCCGCGTCGCCGTCACAACAGGATGGGCAGTACCTGCAGACCATCCACCAGGTCAATCTGGCCGAAATCGCCAGTGGCAACATGGCGCAGCAGAAGGCGTCGAACCAGCAGGTCAAGGACCTGGCGACGCAGTTCGTCACCGATCACACCCAGCTCGACCAGGCGGTGCAGAGCACCGCCTCGCAGGCCGGGGTGACGTTGCCGAACTCGCCGACGAACGACCAGCAGGCGGTGCTGAACCAGTTGCAGGGGCTGAACGGTCAGGCGTTCGACAACGCCTGGGTGACCGCCCAGGTGGCCGGCCACCAGCAGGCCATCCAGGCCACCGAGGCGGAGGTCAACCAGGGCTCCGACCCGGCGGTGAAGCAACTGGCCCAGCAGGCGCTGCCGATCCTGCAGGCGCACCTGGAGTCGCTGCAGGCGCTGGCGCAGAGCCTGGGCATCGCCATGCCGGGCCCGTCCGGCACGCCGAGCCCGGGGGTCAGCTCCGGTAGCGCGAGCCCGACCGGAGGCGCCACCACGTCGCCGGGCACCGGCAGCACCGAGTCGCCGGGCGCCGGCGGTGCCACCGAGGAGCCGACCGAGACGCCGACCCCGGCCACCACCTGAGCGGGGGACGACCGGCTCATCCGGTACGGGTGGGTCCGCCGACCTGGCGTCGGCCGGACCCACCCGTACCCGTGTCAGTCCGCCCCGGCGAGGCCGATCGCGAAGGTCTGCTCCAGGTCGTGCTGCGAGTACGCCCGGAAGGCGATGTGCGACTCGGTGTTCGTCACACCGGGCACCTTGGAGATCCGCCCGGCGATGACCTCGGCGATCTGGTCGAACTCCCGGACCCGCACGATGGCGATCAGGTCGGTGTTGCCGGCGACCGAGTAGACCTCGCTCACCCCGGGCAGTTCGGCCAGCGTCTCGGCGACCTCGGGGATCGAGTCGGTGGCGCAGTCGATCAGCACGATCGCGGTGATCACCGGTGGTGCTCCTCTCCTGGAGACTGTTGGGGAACCACGCGGCGACCGCTGCGGGTCCAGGCGACGGGGACCGTCCCGCTCATGTTAGGCCGTGCCTGCCGGGCGCCGGCCGGTCCGCGTCGCGACCGGCAGCGTCCGGCCGCCGCCGAACCGTACCGCCGAACGCAGCCGCTCGGCCGGGTCGACCAGCTCGCCGGGCCACACCACGGCGCGCTCGACGGTGCCGTGCACCACCGCCGAGGGCCCCACCACGGCCTGCGCGCAGGCTCCGGTCACCGTCGCGGTCGGATCGATCAGGTTGGCGCCGCCGGCGGCGTGCAGGTTGGCCGCCAGGTAGTCGGCCGGGGTGCCGGTGTCCAGGTACGTCCCGGCGAACGGCACGATCTCCAGCTCGCCGGCCGCCTCCGCCGGCCGCCACACCGCCCGGACCAGGTTGGGCTCGTCCGCCGGGAGCCGGTGCACGTACCGGGCCGGCAGCAGGGAGAAGCCGGCGAAGCGGTGTCCGCTGAACTCGCCGGGGTCGTCCGGGTCGGGCACCGGCACCCCCAGCAGCCGTACGGTCCGGCCGTCCCAGCCGTCCAGCAGCGCGGCGATGTCGGCGCCCGGCGGTCGGGCCGGGTCGGCGAGGTACCCGTCGGCGTTGCCGACCAGCACGCCCCGGTCCGCGGTCCAGTCCCGCAGCCGGGCCAGGCCGCCGGCCGTGCCCAGCGGCGGACCGGGTTCCACCGACAGTCGGGCCCGCGCGCCCACCCGCCGGACCACCTGGTCGGCCAGGTGGCAGGCGTTGACCGCCACGTCGTGCGGGCCGGTCAGGCCCAGCCCGGCGACCCGGGCCAGCGCCCGGTCCAGCAGGGCCACGTTTCCCACCGGGCACAGCGCCTTCGGCAGGTGCTCGGTGAGCGGCCGCAACCGCCGCCCCTCGCCCGCGGCGAGCAGCACCGCGCAGACCGGCGGGCGTGCCGCCGCCCCGCGGGGCCGGTCGTCCGGGCCGCCGACCCGTCCGGCCCGGTCACCGCGCCGGCCCGCGGCCACCGGCGGCGCGCGGGCCGATGCCGTAGAGGCCGAGCAGCCGGGCGGTGTTGGTGGTGAGCGTGGGCAGCCCGTCCACCGGGTGCCAGGCCGCCTCGTACACCTCCGCGCCGTCCACCACCAGTTCGACCCCGGAGGCGGGGATCCGGGCCGTGAACACCATGTCGACCCAGCCCTGGGCGTGCACGATCGCGTTCGGGACCGCCGGTGCGAGCTGGTCCGGCCGCAGCCGTACCCCGCTCTCCTCGGCCAGCTCGCGGGCGGCGCCGACGACCGGCGGCTCGGCCCGGCGCAGCAGGCCCGCCGGCAGCCCCCACTTGCGTCCCGGCGGCTGTCGCAGCAGCAGCAACCGGCCCGGCTCCGGCGCGTCGGCGTCCCAGACGACGGCGACCGCGCCGACGATGTACTTGGGTACGGCCAGCCGCACCAGCCGGTGTCGGAACTTGACCGGCAACCGGTAGAAGACGCGGTACAGGACGGCGCGGGGAACGCGGGCGAGGGCTGCGGTCACGATTCCAGGCTAGAGGTTGCCGGCGGGGGGTCGGGCGGGCCGGTCAATCCGGATCGTCCACCAGGGCGATGAGCTGCTCCACCACGTCCTCCGGGGCGAGCGTCCGGTCGAAGACCGCCACCAGCATGGTGTCCACGTCCGGATAGCCGCGCTCGTCGGCGAGCTGGCTCAGCGGCCGGTCGCTGGCCAGGCCGCGGTTGTGCCGGCGCAGCGCCAGCCCGACCGCCGCGCGGCCGAGCCGTACCTTGTCGGCGATCGAGATGCCGGGCTCCTCGTGCTGGGCGAACCACCTGTTGATCTGGAGCTGGGCCTGCGGGGACTTCACGAACCCGAGCCACTCCCGGCGGGGGCCGGGCGGCGCCACCGCGAGGTCCAGTTCGGCGTGCGCGTCGCCCTCGGTGAAGATCTCCACCACGTCGCCCTCGCACAGTTCCGAGCTGAGCGGGGCCAACCGGCCGTTGACCTTCGCGGCCAGACAGTGATCCCCGCGGTGCGGGCCGAGTTCGTACGCGAGGTCGACCGGCGTCGACCCGGCGGGCAGCACCACCTGGCGGCCCTCGGCGAAGACCTGTACCTGTGACTCGGCCAGGTCGCAGCGCAGCGACTGGAGGAACTGGCTGGAGTCCGCGGTCTCCTGTTCCCAGTCGAGCACCCGGCGCAGCCAGGCGAGTTGCTCGGCGCTGGGCGCGGAGCCGGCGCCCGGCTTCGGGTAGCGGAAGTCCGCGGCGATGCCGTACTCCGCCGAGCGGTGCATGGCGGTGGTCCGGATCAGGACCTCCACCGACCGGTTGTCGGGGCCGCAGACGGTGGTGTGCAGCGAGCGGTAGAGGTTGTTCTTGGGGGAGGCGACGTAGTCCTTGAACCGGCCCGGCACCGGCCGCCAGAGCCCGTGGATGGCGCCCAGGGCGGCGTAACAGTCGTTGTCCGGGCCGTCGACCACCACGGACAGCCGGGGCAGGTCGTACGGCGTGCTGTGGCCGCCGGCCACGGTGTCCTTCCAGATCGAGTAGAGGTGCCGGGGGCGGGAGTCGACAAGCGCGGTGATCTTGTCGCGGCGCAGCACCACCCGCGCCTCCCGGACCACCCGGGCGAGGTACGGCTCGCGGTCCCGCTGGGCGCCGAGCACGTACGCCTCGATCCGGGCGTACTCCTCGGGTTCCAGGTGCATGAGCACCGCGTCGTCGAGGTCCCGCTTGAGCATCTGGATGCCGAGCCGGTCGCAGAGCGGCACCAGCACCTCGGCGGTGGCCCGGGCGATCCTGGCCCGGGAGGCCGGCGAGCGGGCGTCCAGGGTGCGCATGTTGTGCAGCCGGTCGGCGAGCTTGATGATCAGCACCCGGACGTCCTTGCCGGCCGCGATGATCATTTTCCGGATCGTCTCGGCCTCGGCCGCCTTGCCGTAGAACTCCTTGTCGAACTTGGTCACCCCGTCGACCAGCAGCGCCACCTCGGGTCCGAAGTCGCTGTCCAGCGCGTCCAGCGTGTACCGGGTGTCCTCGACGGTGTCGTGCAGCAGCGCCGCGACCAGCGTGGTGGTGTCCGTTCCCAGCTCGGCGCAGATCTGCGCCACCGCGAGCGGATGGGTGATGTACGGCTCGCCGCTCTTGCGGAACTGCCCCCGGTGCATGCTCTCGGCGATCGCGTACGCGCGGCGCAGCACCGCGGCGTCACCGTTGGAGTGCACGGCCCGGTGGGTGCGCACCAGCGCGGTGACCGGATCGGTGTCGGCCGGCGGCCAGGACAGCAGGGTGCGCAGCCGCCGGGCCAGCGGGAAGTCCGCGGGGAGGGAACCACCGAAAGCGGCGCCGCGACCGGCGTCGACGTCCACCCGGGACACCTCCTCACCCGGCTACGCCACCGCCGCTGAACCGAACGGGCGACAGCGGGCCACGAATCGGGCACGACTGCACTTCTCTACCAGAGTAAGCGAGCATCGGTTGGCCGAATGGGTGGTTACTCATCGTCGTTCGGCTACCAATTGCCGGCGGCCGCCTCCGCGGTGGTCAACAGGTCGCGGAACCGCGCCGCGCCGCGGACCGGCGAGGCCCACGGCTCCGACGTCGCCACCAGCCGGGTCTCCGGCCGTTCCAACCAGGACAGGATGCGTTCGGACTCCTCGGCCGTGGCGTTGGGCACCGGCCCCGGACCGGGACGCACGGTCTCGGCGGTGGCCAGCACCTGTTCCAGGGTGGCCCGGGGCGGCACCCCGGGGCGGGCCAGGGCGGCCCCGGCCAGCCGGCCGTGCCGGACCACCGCCAGCTCCCAGCCGCCGTCCCCGCTGCGCCGGGCGGCCGACAGCTCGGCGATCCGGGCCAGCCCCAGCAGCCGCTGCATCCGCATGGTGGCCCGCAGCACCGCGGCCAGCCGGCCGCGCACCACGGCCGCCTCCTCGTACCGCTGGGCGCTCGACAGCGTCTCGATCCGCTCCAGCAGCGCCGCCACCACGGCCTCGGGGTCCTCGGTGGTGGCTCGGCGGAACTCCCCGGCGGCTCGCCGCTCGTAGTCCGCCACCGAGATCCGGTGCTCGCACGGCGCGGCGCACCGGCCCAGCTCGGCCAGGGCACAGGCCGGCAGGGTGCTGCGGGTGGACAGCCGGTGCGTGCACTGGCGCAGCGGCAGCGCGTCGTGCAGGGCGTCCGCGGCCAGCCCCGCGGCCCGGCGGGAGGTGAACGGGCCGAGGTACGCCTCGTCCCCGGCGGACAGCTTGGCCACCATGGACAGCCGCGGGTACGCCTCGGAGGTCAACTTCAGCCACACCACCCGCTGCGGATACTTCGACCGCCGGTTGTACGGCGGCGCGTGCGCGGCGATCAGGCGCAGCTCGCGCACCTCGGCCTCCAGCGCGTGCGCGCACTCCACGGCCTCCACCCGCTGCGCCGCGGCGAGCATCTCCGAGATCCGGGCCCGTTTCTCGGCCGCCGTGAAGTAGCTGCGCACCCGGGTGGCGATGTCGACCGAGGTCCCCACGTACAGCGGCCGGTCGTCGGCGGCCCGGAAGATGTAGACGCCCGGAACCCGCGGCAGCCCGTCGGCCAGGTGCCGCTTGCGGCGCTGCGCGGGGCTGACCGCCCGGCAGAACTCGATCGCCCCGCCGATCGTGTCCACCCGGTGCCCGCCCAACCGGCCGATCAGGCCGTGCAGCACGTCGACGGTGGCCTGCGCGTCGGCCAGCGCGCGGTGGCTGGGCTGGCGGGGAGTCCGGAAGTACGCCGCGAGCGTGCCCAGCTTGCGGTTGGGCACCTCGTCGGTGGTCAGCGCGCGGCGGGCCAGCGCGGCGGTGTCCAGCACCCGCGGATTGGGCCAGGCGTAGCCGTGCCGGGCGCAGGCCGCCTTCAGGAAGCCCACGTCGTACGGGGCGTTGTGCGCGACCAGCACCGCGTCGCGGAGAAACTCCAGCAGGCTGGGCAGCACCTGCTCGATCGGCGGCGCGGGCAGCAGCATCGCCTGGGTGATCCCGGTCAGCACGGTGATGAACGGCGGGATCGGCTCGCCCGGGTTGACCAGGGTGGCCAGCACCCCGAGCTCCTCGCCGCCGCGTACCTTCACCGCGCCGACCTCGGTGATGCCGCCGCCGTCCGGCGAGCCGCCGGTGGTCTCCAGATCGAGCACCACGAACGTGGTCCGGTGCAACGGGAGATCGTCAGGAATGCCGGCGGGCGAATCGAACAGGCCCTCGATGGTGTCCTGGACGTACTCGGGTTGTGCCACGGCGGCAGGCTAGAAGCCCCGTACGACACTTCCCCACGCAGGGTGGCCGATCCGGGCGGTAACACCGCAGGTCGCCCATTGACTCGACGTACCGGGCGGGCCGCTGGACGGCGGTGGGAGACTTGTCAGATGTCGCACCCCGAGCCCAGCCCGGACAGCCCAGCCGGCCCGGTGGCGACCGGCCCGACCGGCGCCTCCGCGGCGCCGTCCTGGGCCGGTGGCGACGCGTCCAAGGCGCCGTCCTGGGCCGGTGGCGACGCGTCCGGGGTGGCCGCCGGGGCTCCCGGTCCCGCCGATCCGGTCGACGGTGCCGGGCCCGAGGCCGGGACCGGGGCGCAACCGGCCCGCGAGGTGGAACCGACGCTGCCCGAGCCCGCCCGCCAGCGGGTCATCACGCTGGCCGCGGCGGCCCTGCCCGCGCTGCCCGGCGAGGAGGTGCCGGTGCCGCTGCGCCGGGTGGCCAAGTTCGCGCCGAACCGGCGCGCCCGGCTCGGCGGCGCCGCGATCGCCGCCCAACTCGCCGCGGACCCGCTCTTCCGGCAGCGCATCGGCGCCCGCGCGCTGTCCGACGCCGGGGAACTGGGTGCCGCGCTGAGCGCCGGCACGGTGCCCGCGGCGGCGGATCCGGTGCAGGTGGCGGCGCTGGCGTACCTCATCCGGCCGCCGGGCTGGGTGGATCTCGTGGCGGCCAGCGGGGCGGCGGTGCGGGCCGAGGCGGACAGCGCGGCCGTGGCCGAGTCGGTCCGCGAGGCGGAGCAGCGGATCGCCCGCGCCGAACACGACCGCGCGGTGGCCCGGGTGGAGGCCGACAAGCTGCGCGACGAGCTGGCCCGGGTCCGCGAGGAACTCGGCCAGCTACGGGAGGAGACCCGGGTGCAGGCCCGGGCGCTGCGGGAGGCGCAGGCACAGCAACGCCGGCTCGGCGAGCTGCTGGCGACCGAGAAGGGCCGCGCCAACCGCGCCGCGGCCGACCACGACAGCGAGCTGCGCCGGCTGCGCGCCAGGCTGGCCGAGGCGGAGAGCGCCGCGGGCGCGGCCCGGCAGAGCGCGAAGGAGGCCCGATCGGTCGACGACGCCCGGCTGTGGCTGCTGCTGGAGACCATCGGCCAGGCGGCCGTGGGGCTGCGTCGGGAGCTGGCGCTGGATCCGGCCAGCCGGTTGCCGGCGGACTTCGTGGCCGACGAGTTCGCGGCCCGACCCGGTGACCGGCCGGCGGGCCGCTCGGGAGCGCGGGCGCTGGACACCGACGATCCGGCCCGGCTGGACGAACTGCTGGCGCTGCCCGGGCGCACCTGGTGGTGGACGGCTACAACGTCACCAAACGGGGCTTCGGGGAGATGTCGCTGGAGCAGCAGCGCAAGCGGCTGATCGGCGGCCTGGGTGGGCTGGCCGCGCGGACCGGCGACGAGGTGACCGTGGTGTTCGACGGCGCCGAGCGGGTGCACGGCCTGCCGCCGGCGCCCCGCGGGGTCCGCGTGCTGTTCTCCCGCAAGGGGGAGACCGCGGACGAGCTGATCCGCCGGCTCGTCCGGGCCGAACCGGCCGGCCGGCCGGTGGTGGTGATCTCCTCCGACCGCGAGGTGGCCGACGGGGTACGCCGGCACGGCGCGTACCCGCTGGGGGCCGACGCCCTGCTGCGCCGGCTGGCCCGGTCCTGACCGCCCGCGCCCGACCCCGCCCGCCGCGCTGCTCCCGGCGCACCGGCACGCCCCCACGATCCCCGGAGCCGGTGGGCCGGCAGGTCGCCGCCCCGGGCGGTGCGGCGGGGCGTACGGGGGATGGCCGGTTCGTGCCCGCCGCGAACGGCCTGACCGGTTTTGTCGTACCCCCCGACTAGCGTCGATGTCACGGACGGTGGCCAGCTCACGACCAGGGGCCGCCGGCGTACGTGAGGAGGGGCGAGACGCGATGCTCATCGACTGTGATACCTGCGCCGTCCGCGGGCGATCCTGCGACGGATGCCTGGTGAGCGCACTGATCGAGGCGCCGGACGGCGGCCTGACCGCCGCCGAGGAGCGGGCGATCGAGGCGTTCGCCCGGGCCGGGTTCGACGTCGAGGTGCTGGCCGCGCCGGCGCCCGTCGCGGCGCCGCTGACCGGCCGCGCCCGCCGCCGGCACGTGGCCTGACCGCCGCCGGCACGTCGCCTGACCGCCGCCATCTCGCCGGGCCGTCGGCATCGGGCCCGACCGTCGGCCGGACTCCGCCGCGCTCCGCGGGGATCCGCGAGGCACGCCCTAGGATGGGCCGACGCGCACCGGCGGCGGGAGGAGCGGGCCGATGAGTCCACGGGCATGGGCGGCGGCGACCCTGATCGGGATCGCCGTGGCCCTGCTGCTCGCGGCGCTGCTGCTGGTGCCGTGGAGCCGGCCACCGGCGCCGCGGGCCGACCAGCTGGCGGCCCTGCGTGAGCTGCCGGCCAGCCAGGTCGCCCGCGGTCGCGCGTTCGCCGCCGCACTCCGACCCGCCCGGTACGCCTCGATGGCGATCGGGCTGCTCGTCGCCCTGCTGCTCGGTCTCACCCCGCTCGGGTCCGGCCTGGTCCGCCTGGTCGGCCGCCCGTTCGGCGGGCACTGGGTCGCCGAGGCGGTGCTCGGCGGCATCGCCGTGATCCTGCTGGCCGACCTGGTCACCCTGCCGTTCGCCGCCTGGCGGCACACCGTGGTGGTCCGGTACGGCCTGTCCACCCAGGGCTGGGGCGGTTGGGCCGGCGACCTGCTGCGCTCGTACGCGGTGACCGCCGTGATCGGTGCGGTGGCCCTGTTCGGCTTCTACGGCGTGACCCGGCTCGCCCCGCGCTGGTGGTGGGCGTTCGGCGCGGCCGGGGCGGCGGCGCTGGTGGTGCTGCTCTCGTTCATCCTGCCGGTGCTGGTGGAACCCGTCTTCAACCGGTTCACCCCGATGGAGCCGGGTCCGCTGCGCACCGAGCTGCTGGCCCTGGCGCAACGGGACGGGGTGCCCGTGCACGACGTGCTGGTCGCCGACGCGTCGCGGCGCAGCCGGGCGGTCAACGCCTACGTCTCGGGTCTCGGGCCCACCCGGCGGATCGTCGTCTACGACACCCTGCTCGCCGAGGCGCCGCCGGCCGAGGTGGTGGCCGTGGTGGCGCACGAGCTGGGGCACGCCCGGGACCGGGACGTGGTCAGCGGCACGGTGCTCGGCGCGCTCTCCGTGGCGCTGGCGGTGGTGGCGGTCCGGCTGCTGGGGGAGTGGTCCGGGCTGCTCCGCGCGGCCGGGGTGGAGCGGGCCGTCGGCGCGGACGGCATCGCGCAGCCGCAGGCGCTGCCGCTGCTGCTCGCGGTGCTGGCGGTGGCCGGCATCGTCGCGGCCCCGGCGCAGGCCCTGCTCTCCCGGCGGGTGGAGGCGCGCGCGGACGCGCACGCGCTGGCCCTCACCGGCGACCCCGACGCCTTCGAGGCGATGCAGCGGCGGCTCTCGGCGGTCAACCTCAGCGACCCCGACCCGCCCCGCTGGGAGTACCTCTACTCGGCCAGCCACCCGTCCACGGTGGAGCGGATCGCGGCGGCCCGGGCGTACCCGCGGCAGGCCGGCCGGTGAACCGCACCCTGCTGGTCACGAACGACTTCCCGCCCCGGCCCGGGGGGATCCAGGTGTTCGTGCACCGCCTCGCGCTCGGCCAGCCGGCCGACTCCGTGGTGGTGTACACCTCCTCCTGGCGCGACGCCGCGGCGTTCGATGCCGAACAGCCGTTCGAGGTGGTCCGCGACCCGACCTCGGTGCTGCTGCCGACCCCCCGGGTGGCCCGCCGGGCCGCGGAACTGGCCCGGGACCGGGGCTGCGACACCGTCTGGTTCGGCGCCGCGGCCCCGCTGGGGCTGCTCGCCGACGGGCTGCGCCGGCGGGCCGGGGTGGACCGGGTGGTGGCGCTGACCCACGGGCACGAGGCCGGCTGGACGAGCGTGCCGGGCAGCCGGCCGCTGCTGCGCCGCGTGGCCCGGGGGGCGGACGTGGTGACCTACCTGGGCGAGTACACCCGGCGCCGGCTCGCGCCGGTGATGGATGGGCTCACGCAGTTGCGCCGGCTCGCTCCCGGGGTGGACGTCGAGACGTACCACCCGGGGGTGGACGGCGGCCCGGTGCGGGCCCGGTACGGCCTCACCGACCGTCCGGTGGTGGTGTGCGTGTCCCGGCTGGTGCCCCGCAAGGGGCAGGACGCGCTGATCCGCGCGCTTGCGGCGGTCCGCCGCCGGGTGCCGGACGCGGCGCTGCTGGTCGTCGGTGGCGGGCCGTACCGGTCGAGGCTGCAACGCCTGGCCCGGGAGTCCGGCGTCGAGCGGGACGTCGTCTTCACCGGCTCGGTCTCCTGGGCCGAGCTGCCCGAGCACTACGCGGCCGGCGACGTGTACGCGATGCCCTGCCGGACCCGCAACCGCGGCCTGGACGTGGAGGGGCTGGGCATCGTCTACCTGGAGGCGTCGGCCACCGGCCTGCCGGTGATCGCCGGCGACTCCGGCGGGGCGCCGGACGCGGTCCGGGACGGCGAGACCGGTTTCGTGGTCGGCGGGCGGGACGGCGCGGCCCTGGTCGACCGGCTGGTCACCCTGCTCACCGACCGGTCACTGGCGGCCCGGATGGGCGCGGCCGGGCGGGCCTGGACGGATCGGGAGTGGCGCTGGGACCGGCAGGCCGCCCGGTTGGCCGAACTGCTCGCCGCCTGAGCCCCGCTGCCGGAGCGCCGGCGCCTGCGTAGCGCCGCCTGAGCGCCGCCGCCCTGCGTACCGTCGCCCGAGTGCCGCCGCCTGAGTACCGTCCGCGTCCCGGCCCGGACCCGCGACGGGGTCGGGCCGGGACGCCGGACGGTCGATCAGAAACGGTCGATCAGAACTTGGGCGCGTCCGGTGCCTCAAGCAGCCCGAGCCGCAGCGCCGTCATCAGCGCCTGGGCGCGGTTGGCGGCGCCGAGCTTCTCGTAGAGCTTCGAGATGTGCGTCTTGGCGGTCGACTCGCTCACGAACAGCTGCTTGGCGATGCCGGCCACGCTCATGCCGTCGGCGAGCAGCCGCAGCACCTGGCCCTCGCGGGGACTGAGCTGCGGGCCGGAGGGGGCGAGCCGGCGCTTCATCGCCTCGGCGAGGTCGGCCGCGGTGAACGCGCTGGGTGACGAGGCCGCGTGCCGGGCGGCGGCCACCACCTCGTCGGCGGGGGCGGTCTTGGGCACGAACGCGCTCGCGCCGGCCTCCAGGGCACCGAAGAGCTGGTCGTCGCCCGCGTACATGGTCAGCACCACGATCCCCATGGTGGAGCTGGACTTGCGTAGCGCCCGGGTGGCCTCCAGTCCGCTGCCGTCGGGCAGCCGGAGGTCCATGATCACGACATCCGGTTGGAGGGCCCCGGCCTGCCGGACGCCCTCGGCGGCGGTGGCGGCCTCGCCAACCACCTCGAATTGCCGGTCTCGTTCGAAGGCGTGCCGCAGTCCCTTGCGGATCAGGTCGTGATCATCGACGAGCAGGACCTTGGTGCGTGTCGTCGGCATGGGGCTGGTGGTCATGTTCCGGGCTACTCCCCTTCTGGTGCGGTGCTACCGCGCACGTTGTCTCGCCGAGGGGAGGTCCCGACCACCACTGCGACGGTCGTGCCGCTCGGGTGGCGAGGACTGATCTCCAGCCGGCCCCGGATACGTTCCGCCCTCTCTGCCATGATCGCAAGACCGTACCGCCCGTCGGGCCGCTGGTCAGCGATGCCCTGACCATCATCCGACACTTCTATTCGGGCGTACGGGGGATCCACCTCACAGGTGACCCAGAGATTTGCCGCACTCGCGTGCTTTCGGGCGTTGGTGACCGCTTCCTGGGCTATCCGGAGGAGTTCTGCCTCGGTCGCGGCCGGCAGCCGGGCGGTCGACTCGTCCAGCGACAGGTGCACGCGCAGCCCGGCGGAGGCACCCACGGTCCGGGCGTACTCGGCGATGGCCGCCGCGAGCCCGCCGTGCCGGTCGACCTCGCTGCGCAACTCGAACAGGCTCAGCCGCAGTTCCGTGATCACCCGGGTCACCTCGGCGCGCAGCGTCCGCAGCGCCTCCTCGGTCTCCTTGGCGTCCGAGTGCACGGTGGCCAACGCGTTGTCGATCCCGTAGCCGACCATCACGAGTTCCTGCGCCACCCCGTCGTGGATCTCCCGGGCCAGCCGCTGCCGCTCCTCGTTGGTGGCCAGCGACCGGACCTCGTCGAAGAGCAGCGCCGCCTCCAGCCGCAGCGCGGCCGGATCGGTAAGCGCGCGCACCCGGGCCACCACCGGCAGCGGGTACGCGCTCGCCACGTCCGCCTCCAGGGCGACCAGGCCGACCGTCCGTACGCCCGCCACCAGCGGGACGACAAGGGCCGAGACGTCCCCGCCGGGGTGCGAGCGGGCCTGCGAGCGGTGCGCGGTCTGCGGCTGCTGGCTGGCCCAGGCGTCGGCGATCGCGGAGTCCGCGTCCAGCGTCGTCTCCCAGTCGACCCGGTCCGCCCCGCGCTGGGCGAGCACCACCAGCCGGCCGCCGCCGCTGGCCGACAGTACGGCCGCCCGGTCGGCCCGGGTCACGGTGAGCAGCTCCTCCACCAGGTGCTCGGAGATGCCGCCGGGATCCAGGGTGGCGCCGGGAAGCTGCCGCGCCACGCTGCGCAGCTGGGTGAGCAGCCGGGTCGCCTCGGCGTACGGCTGCGGCTGCGCGGCGCCACGCGCCCGGACCACCCGTTGGAAGGTGGCGGCGGTGTACAACCCGAGCGCGGCCAGCACCAGCCACTGCGCGCAGACCGCGAGGTACCAGGGCTGGACGAGCTGCCGCTCGCCGGCGGCGGCGGTGGTGACGGCCCCGCTGACCAGCAGGACGCCCGCGGTGACGCCGATCAGCGCCGACCCCTCGACGGTGCGCCGGCTCAGGGCCGCCGCGGTGAGCGGCACCGCGAGATAGGGCAGTACGGCCGAGGCGCCCCAGCCGTCGCCGGCGGCGGCCGCCGCCACCTGGCTGGCGGCCAACGCGATGATCACCACCTCGGCGAACCGGCCGAGCGGCCCAAACAGCCGGTGTCGGGGCGCCAGCGCCGCCGGGGCGCCGGCCGCGGCGAGCAGCACCACCCATTCGAGCTGGACCGGATCCCGCGTGGCGACCAGGATCAGCACCGCGACCAGCGCGAGCATGACCAGGCGCGCGGTCACCGCCAACGGATGCGGGTGGATGCGGGCGATTCTCGGCGCGGACACCTGACGGATGGTAGTCAGCTCTCGTAGATTGCCGCGATCTCCGCGGCGTATGTCTTGTGTACGACGTTCCGCTTCACCTTGAGCGACGGGGTCAGCTCACCTCCGGCCTCGGTGAAGTCGGTCGGCAGCACCCGGAACTGCTTGATGGCCTCGGCCCGGGAGACCGCCCGGTTGGCCTCGTCGAGGCACTCCTGGATCTCGGCGCGCAACTGCGGGTGCTCCCGCAGGTCCGCCACGGGGGTGTCGGCCGGGTGGCCGTGCGCGGCCAGCCAGTTGGGCCAGGCATCGGGGTCGATGGTCACCAGGGCCGCGATGAAGGGCTGTCGGTCGCCGACCACGACGCACTGGCTGACCAGCGGATGCGCCCGGACGAGATCCTCCAGCACCGCGGGGGAGACGTTCTTGCCGGCCGCGGTGACGATGATCTCCTTCTTCCGGCCGGTGATCGTCAGGTAGCCGTCGTCGTCCAGTTGTCCCAGGTCGCCGGTGGAGAACCAGCCCTCCCGCAGCGCCTCGGCGGTGGCGTCCGGATTGTTCCAGTACCCGGTCAACACGATGTCGCCCTTGACCAGCACCTCGCCGTCGTCCGCGACCCGCAGCGTCACGCCGGGCAGCGGCCGGCCGACGGTGCCGATCCGGACGGCGCCGGAGAGGTTGACGGCCGCCGCGGGCGAGGTCTCGGTGAGCCCGTAGCCCTCCTGGACGGTCACGCCGATCCCGCGGAAGAAGTGGCCGAGCCGGGCACCCAGCGGCGCGCCGCCGGAGATCGCCGCCCGGCACCGGCCGCCCAGCGCCGCCCGCAGCTTCCGGTAGACCAGCCGGTCGAAGGCCCGATGCTGGAGCCGGAGCCGCAGGCCGGGGCCGGACGGCGTGTCCAGCGCCTGGCTGTACGCGACGGCGACCCTTTCGGCCCGGCTGAAGATGTTGCCCTTGCCGTCGGCCTCGGCGCGCTGCGCGGCGGCGTTGTAGACCTTCTCGAACACCCGCGGCACCGACAGCAGGAAGGTGGGCTGGAAGGCCCGCAGGTTCTCGGCCAGGTTCCTGGCGTCCGGGGCGTGCAGCATGGTGGCCCGGGCGAACACCACGCCGATCTGGATCAGGCGGGCGAACGCGTGCGCCAGCGGCAGGAACAGCAGGGTCGAGGCGCCCTCGTGGAAGAGGTCGGGCAGCACCGGGATCGCGTTGGCGATGTCCGCGTACATGTTGCGGTGGGTCAGCGCGCAGCCCTTGGGCCGGCCGGTGGTCCCGCTGGTGTAGATGATCGTGGCCAGGTCGCCGGAGCGCACCCCGGCCCGCCGCGCGTCGACCTGCGCCGGGTCGACGGTGGCGCCGCCGGCGAGCAGCCCCTCCAGGTCGCCGGTCTCGATCTCCCAGACGTGCCGCAGGCCGGGCAGCCGGTCCCGGATGCCGGCCAGCGTCAGGGCGTGCGCGTTGGTCTCGACCACGCAGGCCACCGCGCCCGAGTCGGCGAGGATCCAGGCCATCTGCTCGGCGCTGGAGGTCTCGTAGATCGGCACGGTCACCGCGCCGGCCGCCCAGATCGCGTAGTCGAGCAGGGTCCACTCGTACCGGGTGTGGCTCATCAGCCCGACCCGGGCGCCCGGCTCGATCCCGGCGGCGATCAGCCCCCGGGCCACCGCCACCACCTCGTCCCGGAACTGCCGGCAGGTGACGTCGGTCCAGCCCGGTCCGCCGTCCGGGGCGGGCCGGACGAACTGGACGAAGTCGGGGGCGGCCGAGGCGTTCGCCCAGACCGGATCGGTCAGGTTCGCCGCCTCGCCGACGGTGACGACCGGGGGGACCGAGAACTCGCGCACCTGAACTCCCTCGTACGTACTCGTTGCCCGCGCGACGTGCTGGCGACGCGCCCGGCCTGTCGAACCTACCCGGCCCGCCCCGGTCCTGCCCGCAAGGCGGACGCGGCTGCGCCGGTGGGGCCGGGCGAGCCGCCCGGACCCCCGAGGCGGCACAGAGGGTAGCCTGCCCCCCATGGCGGAGTCCTCCACCCAGTCGATCGTGATCTCGGCGCCGTGTTCCCGGGTGGCGGAGGTGATCTGCGATTTTGCGCGCTATCCGGAGTGGGCCGAGGCGGTACGCGACGCCGAGGTGATCGAGGAATATGAGGACGGGTACGCCAGCCGGGTACGCTTCGTGGTGGATGCCGGCATGCTGGCCGACGACTACACGCTGGTGTACTCGTACGCGGAGGACCTGACCCGGATCGAGTGGGAGTTGGCCGCGCCGAGCCGGATGCAGCGCCGGCAGACCGGTTCCTACGACCTCACCGAGAACGGAGACGGGACCTGCACCGTCACCTACACGCTGGCCGTCGAGCTGTCGGTCGCGACGCTCGGGATGTTCCGTCGCAAGGCCGAAAAGATGATCATGGATGCCGCGCTGAAGCACCTCAAGCGGCGGGTGGAAGCCGGCGAGGGTACGCCGTGACGGCGTACCCGGCGCAATCGCCGCGGTGAGGGGTCGGACATGGCGCAGATGGACCCGGGCAACGCCCGGCACGAGGCGGAACGACTGGTGGCCAGTGCGCTGGCCGCGGCCCGGCTGGCCGCCGCCGGTCACCGGGTCGCGGGTCCGGTGGACCAGCTGCTCGGCGCGCTCGGCCGGTTCACCGCCCCGGCGCAGACCCCGGGGGCCACCGGCGGCCCGTCCGCCGGTCCCGCCGCCCAGGGCACCGGCGCGCGGTTCGCCACCGGCAGCGCCGAGTGCTGCGTCTGCCCGGTCTGCCGGACCATCGCGGCGCTGCGCGACCCGAGCCCGGAGTTCGCCGAGCGGCTCAGCACCGGCGCGGGTGACCTGGCGGCCGGGCTGGCCAGCCTGCTCCGCTCGCTCGTACCCCCCGGCGCGGAGGCGCCGGCCGAGGCCGGCGGCACCGCACCCACCGACGCCGACCCGGCCGCACCGAGCGACGCCGACCCGGCCGCGCCGAACGGGACCGGCCCGGCCGCGCCGAGCGACGCCGGCGCACCGCCGCCGGGCGGTGCCCGACCGGCGGCCTCGGGCGCCCCCGGACCGGCCCGACCACGCCCGGCCCGGCCCGCCGCGTCCGGCGATCCGGACCGGGTGTGGCGCGCGGCGACCCGTACCCGGCATGATGCACAGCCAACGGCCGAGCGGGACGTCTGGGCGGCCGCGACGACCGCGGATCCGGGCCGGGAGCCGGCCGGATCCGGCCCGCCGGCGGGTGCCGGCGGCGTCGCGCCCGGCCCGACGGTGCCGGCCAGCCGGGCCCCGGAGGACGCCGGCCCGCCGGACGACGACGTCCGGCGCACGGAGTGAGGGACGTCCGCCCGCGGCGGTGTATCGGGTGCCGGGTACGGCACGGCAGAGGGGAGTGGCGACGGTGGCGCTGAGCATCGGGGTCGACGTCGGCGGCACGAAGGTGGCCGGAGGTGTGGTCGACGAGTCCGGTGCGGTCCTGACCCAGATCCGCCGGGACACCCCCGCGGACGACGTGGCCAAGACCCGGGACATCATCGTCGAGGTGGCCACCGAACTGGCCACCGGGCGGCAGATCGAGGCGGTGGGGATCGGCGCGGCCGGCTGGATCGACGCGAACCGGTCCACCGTGCTGTTCGCCCCGAACATCGCCTGGCGGGACGAGCCGCTGCGGGACTACGTGAGCGCGGCCGTCGGCCTGCCGGTGATCGTCGAGAACGACGCGAACGTCGCGGCCTGGGCGGAGTTCCGGTTCGGCGCGGCCCGCGCGGCGGACGACTCGATGGTGATGTTCACCATCGGCACCGGGGTGGGCGGCGGCATCGTGCTCGGCGGCGAACTGCTGCGCGGGGCGCACGGCATCGCCGGCGAACTCGGCCACGTGCTGGCCGTGCCCGAGGGACACCTGTGCGGCTGCGGCCGGTTGGGCTGCATCGAGCAGTACGCCAGCGGCAGCGCGCTGGTCCGGTTCGCCCGGTCCGGCGCGCGCCAGGAACCGGCCCGCGCCACCGCGCTGCTCGAACTCGCCGGCGGGGACCCGGAGGCGATCACCGGCCGGATGGTCACCTCGGCGGCGCAGGCCGGCGACCCCGTGTCGGCCGAGGCGTTCGCCCAGTTGGGCCGCTGGCTGGGAATGACGATGGCCGACCTCGCGCAGATCCTCGACCCGCAGTTGCTGGTGGTCGGCGGCGGCGTGATCGAGGCCGGTGACCTGCTGCTCGGGCCGACCAACCGGTCCTACCGGGAGTCCCTGGCGCAGCGCGGCCGGATCGCGGTGGCCGAGATCCGGCCCGCGGAGCTGGGCAACACCGCGGGCGTGGTCGGCGCCGCCGATCTGGCCGGCCGCCGGTGAGCACCCCCGCGGCGGACAGCACCCCGGCGCAGGGCACCCCGGCGGGGCACGGCGACGATCCGGCGGCGCAGGGCGGCCCGGCGGCGCAGGGCGGCGGTGCGCGGCTGCGCGTGCTGTCGTACAACGTGCACGGCCAGCGGGACGACCGGGCCGCGCTGGCCGCCACGGTCCGGGCGGCGGCACCGGACGTGCTGATCGTGCAGGAGGCGCCCCGCCGCTTCCGGTGGCAGCACAAGTGCGCGGCCCTGGCCGAGGCGTTCGGCATGGTGGTCGCGGTGGGCGGGCTGCCCTCGCTGGGCAACCTGGTGCTCACCACGCTGCGGGTACGGGTGCACCGCACCTGGACCCAGCGGTACCCGTTGACCCCCGGGCGGCACCTGCGCGGTGCGGCGTACGCGGAGTGCTCGGTCGGCCCGGACCCGGACGGCACCGGGACGGCCCGGTTCGTGGTCGCCGGTTCGCACCTGTCCACCGATCCCGCGGAACGGCCCGCGCAGGCCGCGCTGCTGCGGTCCGCGGTCGGCGGGGTGCGGCTGCCGGTCATCCTCGGTGCCGACCTGAACGACGTACCGGGCGGGCCGGCCTGGCAGGCGGTGGCCGACGGGCTGACCGACGCGGCCGTCGCGGCGGACCGGGCCGACCGGCTCACGTTCCCGTGCGCCGGTCCGCGACAGCGGCTGGACGCGGTGTTCGTCGATCCGCGGATCCGGGTGCGGGACTACGACGTGCCGGACACCGCGGACAGCCGCCGGGCCAGCGACCACCTGCCGGTGCTGGCCGACCTGATCCTGCCGCCGGGCTGAGAGATCGGGCGCGGCACGGTCGCGCCGCGGCGGGCGCTGCGCGGTGCGGCGGTTGCGCCGCGGCGCCGGACCAGGGCCGTTGTTGTCGCCTTCTGCACGGCGGGGGCGCCGTCCCGATGTCGTCCGTGTGCCGACTGGACAACGGGGCGGCCAGGTATGAGGATTCTGCGGCACGTCGGCACTCGTGGCGGAGCGCGAAGGAGATCTGCGGTGTCCACCTCCACCGATCAGCCCGGCCCCGCCGCGCGGAGTTCCCGGCCGCAGGCCACCGGGCCTGCGCCCGAGCCCGGTGCCATCCAGTGGCGGGACGGCCGCCAGGTGTACGACCGCGGCGAGACCGTCTGCGTCATCGGCGCCGGGGCCAGCGGCCTGACCGCGGTCAAGAACCTCACCGAGTACGGCTTCGGCGTCGACTGCTACGAACGGGAGACCGGCGTCGGCGGCATCTGGAACTGGCGGCACGACCGCAGCCCGGTGTACGCCAGCACGCACCTGATCTCCTCGAAGCCGTTCACCCAGTACCCGGACTTCCCGATGCCGGACGACTGGCCGGACTACCCGCACCACGCGCGGCTGCTGTCCTACCTTGAGCGCTACGCGGACCACTTCGACCTGCGCCGGCACATCTGGTTCGGCACCGAGGTGGTCCGGGTGGAGCCGGCCGGCGACGACCGCTGGTACGTGACCACGCGCAGCACCGGCGGCTACGGCACCGAACGGACCAGCCGGTACGGGGCGGTGGTGGTGGCCAACGGGCACAACTGGTCGCCGAAGATGCCGGAGTACGAGGGGCTGGAGGACTTCCGCGGCCAGGTGATCCACGCCAGCGCGTACAAGGACGTCACCCAGCTTCGCGGCAAGCGGGTGCTGGTGGTCGGCGCCGGCAACACCGGCTGCGACATCGCGGTGGAGGCCGCCCAGCAGGCCACGCGGTGCTGGCACTCCACCCGCCGGGGCTACTGGTACGCGCCGAAGTACACCTTCGGCCGGCCGGTCGACCAGGTCAACGACCGGGTCCAGTGGTACCGGCTGCCGCTGCGGCTGCGGCAGTGGCTGTTCCACCGGACCCTGCGGTTGACCGTCGGCGACCTGACCCGGTTCGGCCTGCCCCGGCCGGATCACCGGGTGTACGAGACGCACCCGATCGCCAACAGCCAGCTCGTCTACTACGTCGGTCACGGCGGCATCGAACCGGTGCCCGAGGTGGCCCGGTTCGACCGCAACGCCGTGGTGCTGACCGACGGCCGGCGGGTGGAGCCGGACGTGGTCGTGCTCGCGACCGGCTACCTGCCGCGGTTCGACTTCCTCGACCCGGCGGTGCTCGGCGACGACGGGTCCGGCCGGCCCACCCTGTTCCTGAACGCCTTCCCGCGGCAGCATCCCACCCTCGCGGTGGTCGGCCTGGTGCAGCCGGACTCGGGGGTCTTCCCGCTGTCCCACTGGCAGAGCGTGGTGGTCGCCCGGTACCTGCGGCTGCGCGAGCGGGGACCGGAGCGGGCCGCCGCCTTCACCCGGCGGATCGACGCCGAGGCGTCCCGGCGCTGGCACCAGGCGAAGGTGAAGGACAGCACCCGGCACTGGTTCGAGGTGGGACACGTGGAGTTCATGCGGGCGTTGCAGCGCGCCCTGGACGACCTGGAGGTGCCCGCGTGAGTGCTCGCGCCGGACGGCCGGAGATCATGCGCTTCCGGGACTGGGCCGACCCGGTGCCGCCGGTGCGCCGGGAGGTGCTCAGCGCGCTGCCCGCCTCGGACGACGGCCGGCCGCCGCTGCTGTTCGTGCCGGGGTTCGGGCACGGTGCGTGGATCTTCGCGGAGAACTGGCTCGGCCACGCGGCCGGTCGCGGCTTCCCGGCGTACGCGGTCAGCCTGCGCGGGCACGGTGAGAGCGGGCCGGCGCCCGGGGCGGACCTGCGGGCGTACGCGCACGACGTGGTGCAGGCCGCGGCCGGCCTGCCGCGGCGGGCCGTGCTGGTCGGCCACGGCGCCGGCGCGCTGGTGGTCGAGCACGCCCTGGCCCGCTATCCGGCCCGCGCGGCGGTGCTGGTCGCCCCGGTCCTCGGCGGCTGGGGCACCCTCGGTACGGCGCTGCGCCGCAACCCGGCCGGGACGCTGCCGGCGGTGTTCGGCGGCGGGTTGCGGTGCAACCGGCGGCAGCGGTTCAGCCGCGAGCTGCCGGCGGAGGCCGCCGAGGCGTACCTGGCCCGGATGGGCCGCGCGGGGCGGCGCGCCCAGTGGCAGTTGCTCGACCGGCCGGCCGTGGAACCGCCGGTCGGCGATCCGCCGGTGCTGGTGGTGGGCACCCCGGACGACCGGATCGTGCCGCCCGCGGCGCTGGCCCGGGCGGCCGGTCGGCATGCCACGGCCCCGTTGCTGTTCCCCGGCATGGGCCACGACCTGATGCTGGACGCCGGCTGGTACGAGCCGATCGAGGCCATCCTGGACTGGTTGGAGAAGGAAGCCCCGGCGGTCGTCTGACCGGCCCCGTGCCGGTCAGACGACGCCCGCCGGGTCCGCCCGGTCCGCCGCCCGGGGTCAGTCGGCGGTGATGCGCTCGGCCAGCGCCCCGGTCTCGTCCAGGGCGGAGAGGTACGACCGCGCCCACGCCCGGATGTCGTGCGTGCGCAGTTGTTCGCGCATGGAGCGCATCCGGCGTTGCAGCTCGTCCGTCGGGGTCTGCAGCGCGGCCAGCAGGGTGCGTTTGAGGCCGTCCAGGTCGTGCGGGTTGATCTGGAACGCGTCGGTGAACTCGGCCGCCGCGCCGGCGAACTCGCTGAGCACCAGCGCGCCGCCGTCGTCCACCCGGGCGGCCACGTACTCCTTGGCCACCAGGTTCATCCCGTCCCGCAGCGGCGTGACGGCCAGCACGTCGGCCACCCGGTAGAGGGCGGCGAGCCCGGCCCGGTCGAACGGCTGGGTCAGGTAGTGCACGGCCGGCTCGCCGACCCGGCCGAACTCCCCGTTGATCCGGCCGACCTCGCGCTCCACCCGGTCGCGCAGCACCTGGTACTGCGCCACCCGTTCCCGGCTGGGCACCGCGACCTGGACGAGGGCCGTGTCGTGCACCTTCAGGTAGCCGTCCTCAAGCAGTTCGCTGTACGCCTTCAGCCGCTGCTCGATGCCCTTGATGTAGTCCATCCGGTCCACGCTGAGCACCACGTGCCGGGGGTTGCCGAGGTCGCCGCGCCAGCGTCGCGCCCGGTGCAGCACGTCCGGCCGGTCGGCCAGGGTCGCCATCTCGGCCATGTCGATGGAGACCGGGAAGGAGCCCACCCGTACCGCCCGGTCACCCACCATGATCTGCTCGTCGGTGGCGGTGAGGTCGTGCAGCCGGGTGGCCAACTGGGCGAAGTTGTGCGCCGCCTGCGCCCGTTGGAAGCCGACCAGGTCCGCCCCGAGCATGCCGGCCAGCAGCTCGGAACGCCGGGGGAGCTGCATGAACAGCTCCGGCGGGGGGAACGGCACGTGCAGGAAGAACCCGATCCGTACGTCCGGACGCCGTTCCCGCAGCATCGCCGGCACCAGTTGGAGATGGTAGTCCTGCACCCAGACCACCGCGTCCGGCGCCGCGATCTCGGCGACCGCGTCGGCGAACCGCTGGTTGACCCGCTGGTACGCGTCCCACCAGCGGCGGTGGTGCGCGGCCTGCTCGACGGCGTCGTGGTAGAGCGGCCACAGGGTCGCGTTCGCGAAGCCCTCGTAGTGGTCCCGGACGTCCTCCTCGGACAGCGGGACGGCGACCATGCGTACCCCGTCGATGTCCGGCAGCGAGGGCGCCGGGCCGGTGCCGCCGGCCCACCCCACCCAGGTCGCCGGTTCGCGCCGCAGCAGCGGGTGCAGGGCGCTGACGAGGCCGCCGGGGCTGCGGCGCCATTCGCAGGCGCCGTCCGGCAGGCTGTCGTCGACGGGCAGGCGGTTGGCCACCACCACGAGCGATCGTGGGTGCATCGGTTACCTCGCGAGGAGTGGGGGCGGTCGTCGTCGGCATGACGGACGGCCGACCGGAGGAATCGACCTTCTTCGCAGTATTCCTACTGACCCCACGTTGCGCGAATGTTACGGACCGTCGACCGGTCGCGGGGAGTGTGGCTCAGACCACCGCTCCGTCGTCGGGATCGGCGTCGTCGTCCCCCGGGCGCAGCCGCCAGATCAGGGTCACGAATCCGGTCAGGATGCCGGCGAATCCGGTGACCTGGGCCACGTCCCGGTCGATCGGGAGCAGCTCCGGGAAGAGGAACAGGACGAAGCCGAGCAGCACGGCCAGCACGCCCAGCACGGTGTACCGGGACAGCCGGGGCAGCGGTGGCGGTGGCGGCGGGGTGTAGCCGTCCTCCGGGTCGTCGGGCAGGTCGGCCCCGAAGGTGTCCAGGCCGTCCAGCAGGGACCGGTCGTCCCGGTCGTCCAGGGAGATGCCGGAGATGTCGGTGGCCGAGGTCAGCGGCCGGACGCCGGGCGACCGCGCCGGGCGCGGCTCCGGGTTCGTGCCGGGGCCGACGGGCGGCGGTGCCGTCGGATCCGCCACCACGTCCTCCACCGCCGGCCAGGGCCGGGCCGCGGTCTCGACCTCAAGATGGTAGCCCTCGATGATCTTCGACCAGGCGGCGTCCACGTCCGGATCGGGCTCCGAGCGCTCCGCCTCGGGCGGCCCGCCGTCGTCGGCCAGCTGGGTCAGGTAGTTGCGCGCGGTGGCCAGGTGCGTCCGGTCGACGTAGAGCCGGTCGGTCGGCCGGGGCGGCACGGTCGTGGTCCGGGTGACCGGATTGAGGTCGGCCGAGGGTTGCAGGTACGCGGCGATGCCGCCGGCGGCCAACACGTCCAGCAGGTGCTCACCGACCCGCGGATCGACGTCACCGACGACCGCGAACTCACTCGCGTCGATCCCGTTGTCCCGGCGGCCTCGCCGGGCCCCGCCCCCTGGCACCGGACATCCCTCCCTCGCCGACGCGCGTGCCCGGCGGCGGATCTCCGCGGTACACGTACGCCGTGCCTTGAATCCTGACACGCCGGCCACCGGTTCCGGGAGTGCGTTGTGGTGCGGCGTACTGCTCCATCTGCTCGACCCGGCCGCCGTGCCGACCCTCATCCGGCCGATCGGGTCCGCCGCCCCAGCCCGGTGGACGGGTCGGCGGGCCGGATGAGGGAAGGTCGGCGAAGCGCAAAGTCACCTTCGTCACAAAGACGGATCATCTCCCCGCTAAGGGATTGAAGGGGCGGCATCCGTGGCCGCCTACGGACGGTCGAGCCCGGCCAGCCGGAGCAGGCCGCCGGCCTGGTTGCGCGCGGCGAACTCGCGCACCGCGGCGACCTCGGCCGGACCGCCGCCGACACCCACCAGGAACGCCGTGGCCAGCACCTGATCGGTCCGGTCCGGCATCCCCGCGTACAGTGCGGCGGCGGCGGCGTACGCCTCGGCCGCGCCGGCCCGGTCACCGGCGGCGGCCGCCAGGGTGCCCTCGGCGCAGCGCCGGGCGGCGCGGGCCCACGGCGTCTCCCGCGGCGTGCGGTCGAGCATCCGCAGCACCAGGTCGGCCGCCTTCCCGCCGGCCACCGCGGCGGTGTGCCCGGCCGCCGTGATCCACTCCATGAAGGCGATCATGGTCGTCTGCCGGTAGTCGGCGTCCAGTTCCGTCAGCAGGTCCACGGCCTGCTCGGTGCGGCCCTGCACGGCCCGGCAGAGCGCGGCCTGGGCGAGCGTCGAACAGATCACCCGGTGGAACCCGCTGCGCCGGGCCGCCGCCAGCGCCTGCTCGACCTCGTCCTCGACGAGGTCCGGGTCGAACCCGTCGCGGGTCGCACCGGCCCGCGGCGGCTCGTCCCGCAGCGCCCGCATCCAGCCGGCGACCGCCACGATGTGCAGGTCCCACTCGGCCGTGGGGCGGTCGGTGGCCTCGTCCGCGGCCTGCACCGCGGAGGTCCAGTCGCCCGCGTAGTAGGCGTCGGTGAACCGCTCGGCGAAGCTGACCGCCAGGCTGTGCCCGCCGCCGATGTCGATCGACGCCTGCTCCTTGACCAGCAGGGCGGAACCGCCGAGGTCGCCCTCCTCCTGCAACGCCCAGGCCAGGTTCCCCACCGCCCGCCGGCGGCTGGTCAGGCCGAGCGACCGGCAGTGCTCGGTGACCTCCCGCAGCTCGTCGACCGCCGCCGGGACGCCGGACATGTACCGCGCGGCGGCCAGCGTGATCCGGGCGTTGGCCTCGACCTCGGACAGCTCCAGCCGGCTGGCCAGGTCGACCGCCGACTGGGCGGCCACGCAGGCGGGCTCGGTCTCCGCGTTGATCATGTGCACCCGGGCCAGCTCCAGCAGGGCGGTCGCCTTCCCCTCGGAGGCCGGCAGGTCCTCGTACAGCCCGATCGCCCGGTGCAGGCAGACGAGCGTCTCGGCCCGGTCGGCCCGGCGCCAGGCGGCGGTGCCGCGCAGCGTCCAGGCCAGCGCGGCCCCGTCCCGGTCGCCGGCCGTGGCCAGCCGGTCGGTCAGCTCGGCCAGCCGCTCGGCGCCGTTGTCGTTGAGGAAGGCGTCGCTGTCGCGGTAGAGCGCCACCTCGGCGGCGAACAGGTCGAGGCCGAGGTCGGCCGGCAGGTCCAGCCGCAGGGCCCGGTTGATCAGCGTCTCCGCGGCCTCCAGCGCGTGCAGCGCGTACGCCCGGCGGGCCGCGCGCAGCAGCGCCTGCCGGGCCGGGCGGGCGTACGGCGTGGGGTCCAGGCCGACGGTGCGGGCGATCTCGTGCGCCGCCCACCGGTGGTTGGCCAGCACCTCGGTGAGGTCGTTCTGCTGCCCGTCGGAGACCTGCTCCAGCCAGTCCGCCGTGCGCTGGTGCCGGGCCACCCGCTCGGAGCGGGGCAGCCGTTGGTAGCAGATGTCCCGGACCAGCACGTGCCGGAAGCGGTACTCCGGCTGGTCGCCCATGGCCGAGGCGGCCTGCTCGTAGACCAGGTCGCGCTGCTGGAGCCGGTCCAGGCAGCGCTCGACCCACTCGGTTCCCCGGCCCACCGCGGCGGCCACCGCGCCGGGCCAGAAGTGCGTCCCCACCACGGCGGCGGCCTGGAGCACCGCGCGGTCCGCCGCATCGAGCAGGTCGAGCCGGTTGGCGATCACCGCCTGTACGGTCCGGGGCATCCGGGGTACGTCCGTACCGCTCGGAACGAGTCCGCTGGGCCGGACCATGCCGCCGTCGACAAGCATCCGGGTGTACTCCTGGGCGTACAGCGGGTTGCCGTCGGCGAACTCGATCAACGGTTCCAGCACGTCCGCCGGCAGCGCGGCCTGCCCGAGCAGCAGCGAGTAGAGCGTGGCGATGTCCGAGTCGTGCATCGGCGGCACCGAGATGGAGATCGCGCCGCTGATCGCGCTGGTCCAGGCCGGCTGCCGCTCCCGCAGCTCCGGCCGGGCGGTGGCGATGATCAGCAGGGGCAGGCCGCGGGCGGCCGCGCCGAGCTGCTCGATGAAGTGCAGCATCGGCTGGTCGGCCCAGTGCATGTCCTCGAACACCAGCACGGTCGGGCCGGCCGAGGTCAGGGTGAGCAGGAAACGCCGCCAGGCCGACTCCGTCTCGCCCGGACCGAGGCGTTCGCCCCGCACCCCGACCAGCGGCGCGAGGGCGTCCGGCAGCGAACCGCGGTGCCCGTCGGGCAGCCGGGCCAGCCGGGCGCGCAGCCGCTCGGAGCGGGTCGCCTCGTCGTCGCTGTCCAGGATGCCGGCCCAGGACTTGACGATGTCGGCCAGCGCCGCGTACGCGACGTTCTCCCCGAACGGCGGGCAGTGCCCCACCCACCAGCCGACCCGCCGCCCGGGCAGGCTGGCGGCGTGCCGGGCCAGCTCGCGCAGCAGCCGGCTCTTGCCGACCCCGGCCGGCCCGAAGACGGTCACCAGCTGCGGTACGCCCTCGTGCACGGTGCGGTGCAGCGCGTTGACCAGCAGGCCACGCTCGTGGTCCCGGTCCACCATCGGGGCGAGTTCGGCGGTGTACAGGTCGTCGCGGGGTCGGGCGCGGCTGGCCAGCCAGACCTGGCTGACCGCTGAGCGTCCGCGCAGCGTGACCGACCGCTGTTCGACGTACTCCATCTCCCGCTGTGTCGCGGCGTAGGTGGCCTCGTCCACCACGACGCCGCCGATCGGGGCCAGGGACTGCAGCCGGGATGCGGTGTTCACCACGTCCCCGGTCACGAACGCCTGCCCGCCGTCCCGGGCCGCGGCGTGGTTGACCAGCGCCTCTCCGGTGGCGACGCCGACCCGGAAGCCCATCGGCGGGTGGTTGGCCGCCGGCTGCCGGGCCAGCACCCGCTGGAGTTCGAGCCCGGCGCGCACGCACCGCAGCGCGTCGTTGTCGGTGGCCACCGGTGCGCCGAACATCGCCATCACGGCGTCGCCGATGTACTTCTCCACCACCCCGCCGTACTGACGGACCAGTCGGCGGACGGCGGAGAAGTAGTTCTGCTGGAGGGTGCGGGCCTGCTCCGGGTCGGCGCGTTCGGCGTACGCGGTGAAGTCCGCGATGTCGATGAACAGGACGCTGACCTGCCGGCGGTCCTCCTGGGCCGTCGGTGCGGGCTCGTTCAGCGGCTGCCCGCAACTGGTGCAGAAGCGGGCATCAAATGCACTCTGATGTCCACAATGGACGCATTGTGGAGCAAGACTGCGACCGCAGCCGGCGCAGAAGCGGTCGTCCGGGCCGGCAACGCGTGAACAATTCGGACACGTCACGCTGTCTCGTAGCTCCGTCGGGTCGCAGGAGGCTCCAGTATGTCCGGGTGTCGCAAGGTCCGGTAACGGACTTGTAGCCAATCTGACGATCTCTTGGCCATGGCGGCAGCGCCGCTAGCCTTTCGGCTGAAGGTCATTCATCCCGAGGAGGCCACAATGTATGTTCGGCTGGCGTCGGCCTGGACCGACCTCAGCGGAGCTGTGCACCAAGCAGGCGATGTCATCGACGTCGACGTGGTCACCCTCGCCGAACTGGAGGAGCTAGGAGTGGTTGAGGAATACGACGGTTCCGACGGCAATGCCAACGGCACGATTGACGGTACGGCACACGTGAACCGCATTGGCCCCGGCCCGACCGCACCCGGAGAGGGTGCCGAATCGGACACGAGTTCCACCACGACGAAGGACAGCCTGAAGCCAAAGGGACTCATCGGTCCTGGGCCGACCGCCCCGCCCCCCGACTGACCGGGCAACGGGACTGTCCGGACAGTCGATGCGGTGGGGTTTGCGACGCCGGTCAACCAGCATGGTTGGCCGGCGTCGCGCATGCCGGCGTACGGCGGGACCGCGCCGGTCGGGCCGGTCTCGCTCTCGCCGGTCTCGTGGGTCTCGCCGGTCCCGCGGGTCTCGCGGGTCTCGCCGGTCTCGCCGGTCTCGCGGCGGCGCTCAGCGGTCGACCATCCCCGCCCGGCGGCGCAGCGCCCCGACGTCGGTGACCACGATCCGGCGGCCCTCGGTGCGCAGCCAGCCCCGGCTGGCGAACGACCCGATGGCCTGGTTGACGCTCTGCCGGGAACCGCCCGCCATCTCGGCGAGCTGGCTCTGGTTCAGCTCGATGGTGATCATCGACGCCTGGCTCTCGCCGGCCAGCCGAACCAGCGTCTTGGCCACCCGACCCGGCAGGTCGAGGAAGACGTAGTCGGCGTTCTGGTCGGTGAGCCGGCGGATCAGCCCGCCGAGGGAGCGCATCACGGCGTCCAGGATGCGCGGGTTGGAGTGCACCAGCTCCATGAACGCGCCTCGGCTCAGCGCCAGCGCCGTGGTGTCCTCGATCGCCTCGGCCGAGGTGGACCGGGTCGAGGCGTCCAGCAGCGACACCTCGCCGAGCACGTCCGGCGGGCGCATCACGGTCAGGATGGCCCGCTCACCGGTGGGCGCGGTCCGGAACACCGCCACCGCCCCGCGGCGCAGCACGATCAGCGACTCGCCCGGGTCGTTCTCGACGAACAGCAGCTGGCCCTTGCGGTACGTACGCGGCACCGCCGCGGCGATCACGCGCTGCCGCGCCTCCGGTTCGAGACCGGCGAACATGTCGACTCCGGCGAGCGCGTCGCCGGGCTCCGGTAGGCGTCCCTCCACGGCCAACCCCTCCCCGCTACGGACCACCTCCCGCGTCCGGACCTACCCAGCCCGGGCGCGTGCCGTTACTGCCGATCCCCACCGGCAACGGCACACATCAGATCATGACTGTCCTGTCGCGTGCTGTACACCCCTCAAATCGTTTCCGTGACAGTTCCGCCGCTGGTGGCGGGGCACGATGATCGGTAGATCCGCCACCGAGGTGGGGGCCGTACGGGGGCGGGGCGGATCGGGCCGCGGGGCGGCGCGGTCGGCCGGAGTGGGGGCGGGGGTGCTTCATCCGGCCGACCGCGGCGGACCCGCCCGCGGGAAGATCCGCCCGGTACGCCAGGATGATGACGATGGTGTACCGCTACTTTTACGACTGCGAGTTCATCGAGGACGGCCGGACCATCGACCTCGTGTCGATCGGCGTCGTCGATGAACACGGTCGCGAGTTCTACGCCGTTTCCACCGAGTTCGACGACCGCCGGGCGATCCCCTGGGTCCGTCGCAACGTGCTGGACAAGCTGCCCTCGCCCGCGGACCCGGCGTGGCGCAGCCGGGACCGGATCCGGGACGACCTGTACGCCTTCCTGACCGAACCGGTCCGGGACCGGCCGGGGGAGCGGATCGAGCTGTGGGCCTGGTTCGCGGCCTACGACCACGTGGTGCTCGCCCAGCTCTGGGGACCGATGCCGGCGCTGCCGCGGGAACTGCCGCGGCTGACCAAGGACCTGCGCCAGCGGTGGGACGATCGGGGCCGGCCGGCGCTGCCGGAGGCCACCGGCCGGCACGACGCGCTGGTGGACGCCCGACACAACCTCGCCCGCTGGCGGGTGTTGGAAGGTTGACCCGCTGCGGCGACCCGTACCCTGGAGGTCAGCTTCTGGCCGTCGGCACCGGCGGCTAGAGTGCGCACTGACGGCCCGCCCCGGGCCGGCAACGACGCCGCGGTCTGACCTGACTTCGACCCTGGGGCTCGACGGGCTGATCGAGCCTTCCGAGAAGGAGAAGCAGCTCATGCGTATCGGCGTGCTGACCGGCGGCGGGGACTGCCCCGGCCTGAACGCGGTGATCCGGGCGGTCGTCCGCAAGGGTGTTGCCAACTACGGCCACGAGTTCGTGGGCTTCCAGGACGGCTGGCGCGGCCCGCTGGAGGGGCTCAGCCGGCCGCTCGGCATCGCCGAGGTCCGCGGGATCCTGCCGCGTGGTGGAACGATCCTCGGTTCCTCCCGGACCAACCCGTTCAAGATTGACAACGGGGTCGAGCGGATCAAGGAGAACCTCGCCGCGCAGGGCGTGGACGCCCTGGTCGCGATCGGCGGCGAGGACACGCTGGGGGTCGCCACCAAGCTGCACGACCTCGGCGTGCACGTGGTGGGCGTGCCGAAGACCATCGACAACGACCTCGGCGCCACCGACTACACCTTCGGGTTCGACACGGCCGTCAACATCGCGATGGAGGCGATCGACCGGCTGCACACCACGGCCGAGAGCCACCACCGGACGCTGGTGGTCGAGGTGATGGGCCGGCACGCCGGCTGGATCGCCCTGCACGCCGGGCTCGCCGGCGGGGCCAACGTCATCCTGCTGCCCGAGCGCCGCTTCGACGTGGAGCAGGTCGCCGGGTACGTGGAGAAGCGGTTCCAGCACCAGTACGCCCCGATCGTGGTGGTGGCCGAGGGCGCGCAGCCGCTGGACGGGCAGATGGTGCTGCACAACCAGGAGCTCGACGCCTTCGGGCACGTCCGGCTCGGCGGCATCGGTCAGTGGCTGGCCGAGCAGCTGGAGGCGAAGACCGGCAAGGAGGCCCGGACCGTGGTGCTCGGGCACATCCAGCGCGGCGGCACGCCGACCGCGTTCGACCGGGTGCTGGCCACCCGGCTCGGGCTGCACGCGATCGACGCGGCCAACGACGGCGACTGGGGCAAGATGGTGGCCATGCAGGGCACCGAGATCGTCCGGGTGCCGCTGGTCGAGGCCACCGCCGAGCTGAAGACCGTGCCGCTGGAGCGGTACACCGAGGCCGAGGTCTTCTTCGGTAGCTGAGCTGCCGGAGGTGGCCCGCCGTACCCCGGCCTGCCGCGGTCAGCTCTGACCGCCGCGCCGGACACGGCGGGCCATCCTCCGGGATGCTCGCGTCGTCCCACCGGGCGGCCGGGTTGCGTTCGGCGGCCGGGGACGGGATGAGGAGGGGCGATGGCGGCGGGGGCACACACCGTGGCCGTGATCGGCGCGGGCAAGATCGGCGAGCTGGTCCTGTCGGGACTGCTGCGCGCCGGTTGGCCCGCCGGGAAGCTGCTGGCCACGGCCCGCCGGCCGGGCCGCAGCGAGGAACTGGCCGACCGGTACGGCGTACGGATGGTGGACAACCTCACCGCGGTGGCCGAGGCCGACGTGCTGGCCGTGGCGGTCAAGCCGCAGGACGCCGCGACCCTGCTGGCCGAGATCGGGCCGAAGGTGCCGGCCGACAAGCTGGTGATCTCGCTCTGCGCCGGCCTGCCCACCGCGTTCTTCGCCCGCCGCCTCGGCGAGGGCACCCCGGTGGTGCGGGTGATGACCAACACACCGGCGCTGGTGGACGAGGCGATGACGGCCATCTCGGCGGGCCAGCACGCCACGGACGAGCATCTCGCGCTGGCGGAGGAGATGTTCACCCCGCTGGGCGCCACCATCCGGGTGCCGGAGGCCCAGCAGGACGCGGTCACCGCGCTCTCCGGGTCCGGTCCCGCGTACTTCTACTATCTGGTCGAGGCGATGACCGATGCCGGCATCCTGCTCGGCCTGCCCCGCCAGGTCGCCCACGACCTCATCGTGCAGACCGCGATCGGCTCGGCCGTCATGCTGCGGGACTCCGGCGAGCATCCGGTCAAGCTGCGGGAGGCGGTGACCTCGCCGGCCGGGACCACCATCTCGGCCGTGCGGGAGTTGGAGAACCACGGCGTCCGGGCCGCGCTGCTCGCCGCGCTGGCCGCCGCCCGCGACCGCGCCCGCGAACTCGCCGCACAGGCGGACTGATCCCGCCGCCGCGCGGCGGGGACTGTGGTGCGGCCGGGACTGTCGTGCGTGGCCGGGACTGTCGCGCGGCGAGGGCTGTCGCGCGGCGAGGGCTGTCGCGCGGCGAGGGCTGTCGCGCGGCCGGGTCGGCCGGCGGTACGGCGCCGGCGAACACCACGACGTTGTCCCGGTAGTGCCGGGTGCGCCGGTCGAAGGTGCCACCGCAGGTGATCAGGCGCAGCTCGGCGTCGGGGGTCGGCCCGTAGACGGCGGCCGTCGGGAAGCCGTCCTTGGGGTAGCGATCCACCGAGGTGACCCGGAACGTCACCGTACCGGCGCCGCGGAGCACCTCGATCAGATCACCCGGACCCAGCTCGCCGAGCCGGGCGAACACCCCCGGCGCGGTGGCCGAGTCGACGTGCCCGGCGAGCACGGCCGGCCCCACGTCGCCCGGCGCCGGCCCGCCGCCGTACCAGCCGGCCTGGTCGTAGTCGGTGGGTGGAACCAGCTCGCCGGAGGGGTCCAGACCCAGCACGGCGAGCGACGAGTCGATCCCCAGCCGGGGGACGCGGACCCGGCGGGGCGGTCCGGTGAGTCCGGCCGGGTCCGCGGCGGCCCACGGCTGCGCGCCGCCGCCGGTGTCCGGCACGCACTGCCGGGTGCAGGCCGGATACCAGCTCGGCACCGGGGCCGGCGCGCCGGCGGTCAACGCCAGCGCGGCGCCGGTGGTGGCGCACAGCAGCAGACCCACGGCGCCGCCGGCGCGTACCCGGGACCCGGGCCAGCGCCCGCGGTGCCGGACGATGCTGGCGTCCCGACCGCCCGGGAGGCGGTCGCCCGGGGCGCCGCTGTCCTGGAGGCCGCTGTCCGGGAGGCTGCTGTCCGGGAGGCCGCTGCCCGGGGCGCCGCCGGGCCGCCCGCCACCGGGCGGGGCGGCGTTCACCAGGTGGTGCGGGCGCGGCGCCGGATCGCCGGTCCGGCCGCGGCGGCCAGGCCGGCGGCGGCGAGCAGGGCCAGCGCGCCGAGCGCGAGCGGGAGCGGGAGCCGGGATCCGCCGCCGGGGGCCGTGCCGCCGCCACCGGCCGCCACCCCGCCGGCCGGTACGACGGTGCCGCCCCGGGCGTCCGTCCGCAGCTCGGTGCGCAGTCCGCCCCCGTCGGCGTCGAGCACCAGCAGCGAGTACACGGCGCCGCCGGCCAGCGTGACGTCCGTGCTGGTGGGTCGGGCACCGGGCGGGGAGAGCTGGAGCCGCCAGGATCCCGGTTGGACGTCCGCGTATCCGGTGGTGGTGCCGAACTGCACGCCGGTGGCCACCGTCGGCCCGTTCTCGGCGGCGACGTCCAGCACCGGGGCCTTCACCGACGCCTGCACCACGCGGACCTTGGCGCGGCCGTCCGGCGGCGCGGTCAGGTCGTCGTCCAGGACCCGCAGGCCCAGGTCGGCGTAGCGGCCCACCCCGGCCACCGTGTACGCCTGGCCGGCGGTCACCGCGACCTCGGTGGTGAGCACCGGCGGCTGGTCGGCCGGCGCACCGGCCTTGCGCATGGCCACCGCGTACCGGCCGGCCGGCGTCGGCAGGTACGGGGAGAGCTGGCCGTAGCCGACGGCCCGGAACACCTGCGGCTCGGCCCCGGCGGTGGCCTTGCTGAGGTAGACGTCCACCGCGGGCGTGTCGGGGGACAGGTGGGCCAGCCGTACGTAACCGACGGGCGCGGCGGCCAGGGCGGTGGCGGCCGGGCCGAGCGGCACGACGGACAGCACGGCGGCCAGCAGCACGGCGCCGGCTCGGGCGAGTCCGGGCCGGGGTGGACGGATTCCGGGTGCGGGGGGTGTCATGCCGCCTCCTGTGCAGGTCAGTTCCGCACCACAGTCCCGTCTGTGGGACTCTCGTGCAAGTCGACACCGCGGTGCTGACCGATTTCTGACCGGCACGGGGATGATGGGGTGTCCGTTGCCCGTGGCTTTTGTCGGGGAAGGTGGGCCTTGCGGGGACTACGTCCGCGGGCATCGACATATTGACATCTTGACGAACCGGTGACGCGGGTCGTAGCGTCTGCGTACTTACTTACTGGAAGGTTTCCTTACTATTAAGGAGGCGCAGATGTTGCGACCCCCGCGCCGGGCCGTCTGGGCCGGAGCGCTGGCGGCGGTCCTGCTCGCCGTCGCTCCGGTGACCGCGGCCCTGGGTGCCGGCAGCCTGACCGCCACGTTCGCCGCGGGCTCCGACTGGGGCACCGGGCACGAGGGCAAGGTCACCATCACCAATGGTTCGTCGGCGACCGTGGCCACCTGGCGGATCGAGTTCGACCTGCCATCAGGCACCACCATCAGCACCTTCTGGGATGCGGACGTGACCAGCAGCGGCAACCACTACGTCGCGGTCAAGAAGAGCTGGGCCGGCCCGCTCGCACCCGGTGCCACGTTCAGCTGGGGATACAACGGCACCGGGCCGTACAAGGCTCCGCAGAACTGCACGATCAACGGCGCGCCCTGCGGCGGCGGCACGACCCCCACCACTTCGGCACCGACCACCGCGCCCCCACCACGGCCCCGCCCACGACGGCGCCGCCCACCACCGCACCGCCCACCACCGCACCGCCGACCACGCCGCCGCCGACCGTCCCGCCGGCCGGCGGACGCAAGCTGGTCGGCTACTTCACCGAGTGGGGCATCTACGGCCGGAACTACCAGGTCAAGAACATCGTCACCAGCGGCTCCGCGAGCAAGCTCACGCACATCCTGTACGCCTTCGGCAACACCACGGGCGGCCGGTGCTCGATCGGGGACAGCTACGCCGACTACGACAAGGCGTACACCGCGGCGGACAGCGTCGACGGCGTGGCGGACACCTGGGACCAGCCGCTGCGGGGCAACTTCAACCAGCTCCGCAAGCTCAAGCAGATGTACCCCAACATCAAGGTGCTCTGGTCGTTCGGCGGCTGGACCTGGTCGGCCGGCTTCACCCAGGCCGCGCAGAACCCGGCCGCGTTCGCCGACTCCTGCTACTCGCTGATCAAGGATTCCCGCTGGTCGACCGTGTTCGACGGGATCGACATCGACTGGGAGTACCCGAACGCCTGTGGTCTGCAGTGCGACAGCAGCGGCTCGGCGGCGTTCAAGAACGTGGTGAGCGCGCTGCGGTCCCGCTTCGGCTCCAGCTTCCTGGTCACCGCGGCGATCACCGCCGACGGCAGCTCCGGCGGCAAGATCGACGCCGCCGACTACGCGGGCGCCGCGTCGTACCTGAACTGGGTGGCGCCGATGACGTACGACTACTTCGGCGCGTTCAACGCGCAGGGTCCCACGGCCCCGCACTCGCCGCTCTACTCGTACAGCGGGATTCCGCAGGCGGGCTTCAACGCCGACGCGGCCGTGCAGAAGCTCAAGAGCAAGGGGGTGCCGGCCAGCAAGCTGCTGCTCGGCATCGGCTTCTACGGCCGGGGGTGGACCGGGGTGACCCAGTCCGCACCCGGTGGGTCGGCCACCGGCGCCGCAC
Source organism: Plantactinospora sp. KBS50 (assembly GCF_002285795.1). Taxonomy (GTDB): domain Bacteria; phylum Actinomycetota; class Actinomycetes; order Mycobacteriales; family Micromonosporaceae; genus KBS50. The sequence goes on along the minus strand of NZ_CP022961.1, from coordinate 4,812,943 downwards.
CGGGAACGTACGAAGCGGGCATCGAGGACTACAAGGTGCTCAAGAACACCTGTCCGGCCACCAACGTGATCGCCGGGACGGCGTACGCGCTCTGCGGGAACAACTGGTGGAGCTACGACACCCCGTCGACCATCGGCGGCAAGATGTCGTACACCAAGACGCAGGGGCTGGGTGGCGCCTTCTTCTGGGAGTTGTCCGGTGACACCGGCAACGGCGAGTTGATCGGCGCGATGTCCAGCGGTCTGAGCTGACGGCGGACCCCACAGGGGCCTCCTTCCCCGCCGCGCGGCGGGGAAGGAGGCCCCCTCCGGCTACCCGGGGCGTTTCACCCGGCCCGGGCTCGTTTGTCGGACTTTCCCGCCGACCCGGGCCCGGCGGGTGGTCGGTTGCCCGAACGGTGTGGCACACTCGCCGCTCGATGGAAGCGCGATGTTCCGCCAAGGAGCGCCCGATGGTCCTATCGACGTCCCGGCCGGCCCGGCTCGCCGCCGTGCTCCTGATCACACCGCTGGCCCTGGCCGGATGCAGCCTCGGCGGCGGTGCCGACGAGGGGGGATCGGGCGCCGGCCAGCAGGCGACCGAGGACGCCGGCCAGCGGGCCCGGGAGCGGGTCCAGGCGTACCTGGACGCGATGAAGGCCAAGGACGTGGCGGCCGGCCGCGAGCAGCTCTGCGCGCCGCTCCAGGAGACCTTCGACAAGGCGGCAACCGGGAGCAGCGGCGACTTCGCCAAGCACTTCACGGTGACCGAGGCGGAGATCGTCGACGTCAGCTCCGACAACGGCTGGGAGCGGGTCGAGAGCACCGTGACGGTGGAGGTGAGCGGGAAGTCGCTCAGCCGTTCGGTCAGCTTCGCGGTCACCTCGGTGGACGGCGCGTGGTGCATCGGCAAGGAGGAGCCGGCGGCCACGGCCGACCCGGACGGGTCCGCGGACCCGGACGTCAGCGCCGAGCCGTCCTCCTGAACCGGTCCGGCGCCGCGAGCCGGGGGCTCCCACAAACCGGAACGGTCACCCTCGGTGCCAAGGCCCGGTTCCGGTCGCCGTACGCTTTCTGGCATGCGCCATGAGTGGCACCAACTGAGCTACCCGGATGTGGCCAATCCCGGCCTGCGGACCACCCGCCCGACCGCGGACTCGGCGGAGGACGCGGCCCTCGGGCTGGACCGCTGGGAGGACCTGCCCCGCGCTCAGACGCCACCCTGGCCCGACCAGGCCGCGGTGGCCGACGTGTGCAAGATCCTCCAGAACGTGCCGTCGGTGGTCGCGCCGTACGAGGTGGACCTGCTGCGCGAGCGGCTGGCGCGGGTGTGCGAGGGCAAGGCGTTCCTGTTGCAGGGCGGCGACTGCGCCGAGACCTTCACCGACAACACCGAGAGTCACCTGCTGGCCAACGCCCGCACCCTGTTGCAGATGGCCGTGGTGCTCACCTACGGCGCCTCGCTGCCGGTGGTGAAGGTGGCCCGGGTCGCCGGGCAGTACACCAAGCCCCGCTCGCTGCCCACCGACGCCCGCGGCCTGCCGGCGTACCGCGGCGACATGATCAACTCGCTGGAGGCCACGCCGGAGGCCCGGGTCGCCGACCCGCAGCGCATGATCAGGGCGTACGCGAACTCGTCCTCGGCGATGAACATGCTCCGCGCGTACCTCGTGGGCGGCCTGGCCGACCTGCACGCCGTGCACGACTGGAACAAGGGCTTCGTGAAGAGCTCCCCGGCCGGCGAGCGGTACGAGGCCATCGCCCGGGAGATCGACCGGGCGCTCGCGTTCATGCGGGCCTGCGGGATGACCGACGACGAGGCGCTGCGGACGGTCACCCTCTACTGCTCGCACGAGGCGCTCGCGCTGGAGTACGACCGCGCCCTCACCCGGGTCGCCGGCGGCCGGGCGTACGGGCTGTCCGGCCACTTCCTCTGGGTGGGCGAGCGGACCCGGCAACTGGACGGCGCGCACATCGACTTCGTGTCCCGGATCGCCAACCCGATCGGGGTCAAGCTCGGCCCGACCACCTCGCCGGACGAGGCGATCGAGCTGTGCGAGAAGCTCAACCCGGAGAACATCCCCGGCCGGCTCACCCTGATCAGCCGGATGGGCAACCACCGGGTCCGCGACGCGCTGCCGCCGATCGTCGCCAAGGTCACCGCGTCCGGGGCGAAGGTCGTCTGGCAGTGCGACCCGATGCACGGCAACACGCACGAGTCGTCAAACGGGTACAAGACCCGGCACTTCGACCGGATCGTGGACGAGGTGCTGGGCTACTTCGAGGTGCACCGCGGCCTGGAGACCCACCCGGGCGGCCTGCACGTCGAGCTGACCGGCGAGGACGTCACCGAGTGTCTGGGCGGCGCCCAGGGCATCGAGGATCTCGACCTGCCCGACCGGTACGAGACGGCCTGCGACCCCCGGCTCAACACCCAGCAGTCGCTGGAGCTGGCGTTCCTGGTCGCCGAGATGCTGCGCGGCTGACCCGCGACCGGGCCGGGCCGCACCGGCCGGCGGCGAACCCGCCGGCCGGACCCATGGAAGGGGTGCGATGGTGGTTGACCTGCGTTCCGACACGGTGACCCGGCCCAGTGCCGGGATGCGTGCCGCGATGGCCGAGGCCGAGGTCGGCGACGACGTGTACGGCGAGGATCCGACCGTCGCGGCCCTGGAGGCCGAGGTGGCCGCCCTCCTCGGCCACGAGGCGGCGCTCTTCGCCCCCAGCGGCTCGATGGCCAACCAGATCGCGCTGCAACTGCTCGTCCCGCGCGGCGAGGAACTGCTCTGCGACGCGGACGCGCACGTCGTGACGTACGAGATCGGCGCCGCCGCGGCGATCGGCGGCATCTCGACCCGGACCTGGCCGGCGGCGGGCGGACAACTGGACCCGGACGTGGTGGCCGGCATGGTCCGCCCGGACGGCTACTTCGCGGTGCCCACCCGGGCCATCGCCGTCGAGCAGACCCACAACCGGGCCGGCGGCGGGGTGATCCCGCTGTCCACCCTGCGCGAGCTGCGCCGGGTCGCCGACGCCGCCGGGGTGGGGCTGCACTGCGACGGCGCCCGCATCTGGCACGCGCACGTCGCCGACGGCGTCCCGCTCGGCGAGTACGGGCAACTGTTCGACACGCTCTCGGTGTGCCTGTCCAAGGGGCTGGGCGCACCGGTCGGCTCGCTGGTGGTCGGCAGCGCCGACCGGATCGAGCGGGCTCGCTGGATCCGCAAGCGGATGGGCGGCGGGATGCGCCAGGCCGGCGTGCTCGCCGCCGCCGGCCGGTACGCGCTGCGCGAGCACATCGGCCGGCTGGCCGACGACCACGAGCGGGCCGCCCGGCTGGCCGAGGCGCTGGCGCCGAGCGGGCTGCTGGGCTACCCGGTACGGACCAACATCGTCCCCCTGGACCTGACGAAGGCGGCGCTGGACGCGCACGCCCTCGCGGCGGCGGCCCGGGAACGCGGCGTGCTGGTCTCGGTGCTCGGTCCGCGTACCGTCCGCCTGGTCACCCACCTGGACCTGGACGACGCCGGCCTCGACCAGGCGATCGAGGTGTTGACCGGCATCGTGTCCGGCTGACGGGCTGACGGGCTGACGGGCTGACGGGCTGACGGGCTGACCGCCGTCGGTCCGGCCGTCGCCGGTCCGGCCGTCGCCGGTCCGTCAGTCCCGCAGCCGCTTCAGGATGGCGATGTCGGCGGCGTGTCCGACGTGCCGCTCGGTGGGCGTCTCCACCAGCACCGGAATCCCGGCCGTCGCGGGGTGCGTCATCAGCTCCGCGAACGCCGGTTCGCCGATGCCGCCCTTGCCGATCGACTCGTGCCGGTCCCGGGTGGAACCGCACAGGTCCTTGGAATCGTTCGCGTGCACCAGCCGCAACCGGTCCGGGCCGACCGTGGCCACCAGCTCGTCGAGGGTACGGGTCATCCCGCCCTCGGCGGACAGGTCGTGCCCGGCGGCCCAGGCGTGGCAGGTGTCGAAGCAGACCCCCAGCCCCGGATGCCGGTCGACCGCGTCCAGGTACGGGCCGAGCTGCTGCACCCGGGCCGCGAGGGAGCGGCCGCCCCCGGCGCTCGGCTCGACCAGCAGCATCGGGCCGCCGCTGAGCGCGGTGGCGTCCAGCAGTGGCAGCAACGCCTCGCGTACCTGGCGCAGGGCCCGCTCGGCGTGGCCGGCGTCCACCGCGCTGCCGGCGTGGAACACCACCCCGGCCGCGCCGATCGCGGCACCCCGGCGCAGCGCGTGCGCCAGGGTGTCCACCGAGCGTTGCACCGTGTTCGGGGTCGGCGAACCGAGGTTGACCAGCAACGAGGCGTGGATGAACACCGGCAGGCCGCGCTCGGCGCAGCCGTCCCGGAACAGTGCGTCCTGCTCCGGATCGCCCTCGGGCAGCGCCCAGCCCCGGGAGTTGCCCACGTAGACCTGCACCGCCTCGGAGCCGGCGGCGTCCGCGTACGGCAGCGCGGCCCGGGCCAGCCCACCCGAGGTCGGGGTGTGCGAGCCCACCGGTCGCCCGCCGCCGGTCCGTGCCTCGCCGGCCGTGCCGTCGGTGCCGGCCGTGCCGTCGCTGGTGCCGGGCCCGGGCGTACGGGCCGTCACAGGCACAGGATTGTCACCTCACTGCCCGGCGGCACCTGCGAGTTCTCCGGCGGGTTCTGGTTGCGGACCGTGCCGTTCGGGTTGATCTGCACGTTGGGACTGAGCTGCGCCTGCTGGAGCGTCTGCTGCGCCTGCTGGCAGGGCATGTCGACCACCCGGGGCACGACCACCGCGGCCGGACCCTTGCTCACCTTCAGCTTGATCTCGGCGCCCTTCTCCACCCCGGTGCCGTCGGCCGGGCTCTGCTCGATCACCTGATCCTTCGGCTTGTCCGAATCGACGTACTGCTCCACCGAGACCAGGCCGAGCTGCCCGAGTTCCGCCCGCGCGTCGCCGATGCCCTTGCCGACCAGCGCCGGTACGGACAGCGGCGCCTTGCCCTTGCTGACCGTCACGGTGATCTGGACACCCGGCTTCACCTGGGTGCCGACCTTCGGATCCAGGGAGATCACCACGCCGGCCGGCAGGTCGTCGCTGAACCGGTCCGAGCCGCGCTTGACCACCAGGTTGAGCCGTTCCAGGGCGGCCTGGGCCAGGTCGAAGGTCTGCCCGGCGACGTCGGGCACCTCGTAGCGCTCCGGGCCGAGGGACAGCACCAGCGTCACCGTGCCGCCCTTGACGATCCGCGAGCTGACATCCGGCGACTGGCTCAGCACGACGTCCCGGGGCACCTTCTCGTCGTACCGCGGGGTGCCGAACCGGATCGTCAGGCCGGCGCGGGCGGCCTGCGTCTCGGCCTGGCTCTTGGACATGGCCGTCAGCTTCGGCGCCACCGTGTACCGCCCGAAGCCGAACCACCAGCCGCCGAGGACCAGCAGGAGCAGCACCACGGTGGCCACGGCGATCACGCCGACCCGGTTGTGTTGGTCGGTCAGCAGGCCGGCCAGGCCGGTCCGCAGCCGGTCCCCGGTGCCGGCCGGCTGCCCGCCGTGCCGAGCGCCGGAGTGGTCCGACCGCCGCTGCGGCGACCGGTCCGCCGGGGACGTCCAGCCGGTGCGGCCCGAGTCCCGGACCGCGGCCATCGTCATGGTCGGCTGGTCGATCTTGCGCAGCACCGTGGTCTGTGCCGAGCCGATGGTGCCCAGATCCTCCCGGACCTGCTGAACCTCGGCCAGCAGGGCGCCCGCGTCGGTGGGCCGGGCGCCCGGGTCGCGCCGGGTGGCCCGCAGGACCAGCTCGTCCAGCGCCGGGGGCAGACCGGGGGCCAGGCTGGACGGCCGCGGCACGTCCCGGTCGACGTGCTGCCAGGCGATGTCCACGGCGCGGTCGCCGTCGTACGGGACCCGCCCGGTGAGCATCTCGAACAGGACGATGCCGGCCGAGTAGACGTCGGTGCGCGGGTCGGCCCGACCGTCGGTGACCAGCTCCGGGGCGACGTACGCGACCGTGGCCATCAGCCGGCCGCCCGCGTCGTCCTCGGCGGACGCCTCGACGGCCCGGGCCAACCCGAAGTCGGCGACCTTCACGACGCTGTCCACCAGGTTGGCCATGCCGCCGCTCGGCGCCTCGGCCACCAGCACGTTCTCCGGTTTCACGTCCCGGTGCACCAGCCCGGCGCGGTGCGCCGCCGCGATGGCCGCGAGCGCCTGCTCGAAGATGGCCAGCGCCTCGGCCGGGTCCAGCCGGTGCCGCTCGGCCAGGATGTCCCGCAGGGTCCGGCCGCGCACGTACTCCATGACCAGGTACGGCAGGCCGTGGTGCATGCCCTGGTCGTACACGGCCACCACGTTCGGGTGGGTGAGCCGGGCGATGGTCTTGGCCTCGTCGGTGAACCGCGCGACGAAGCCGGCGAGCTGCCCGGATCCGCCCGAGGTGGGCGACGAATGAATGATTTTGAGCGCGACGGTGCGTTCGAGTCGCTCGTCGGTGGCGGTGTAGACCGTCGCCATGCCACCGCTGGCCACGCGGGAGCGGATGCGGTAGCGCCCGTCGACCAGCGAGCCCAACAACGTGTCGGCGGTCTGAATGTCCATCGGAAGGCAGTCTATGTCCAGTGGGGGTGGGGGCAGAACAGGATGCCACAGGCACTGTCCGATGATTGGCATCCCCCACCCGAGCAGCGCGGCTCCAACACGGGGGAGACCGTTGGCGCCGGTGGTCGGCGGCGTGCGAGGGTGGAGGGGTGAGCGAACCGATCTCCACCGCGACCGACCGGCCGGCAGCCGCCGCGCCGGAGGGCTGGCTGACGCTGCCCGATGTCGCCGAACTCCTGGACCTGCCCATCACCCGGGTGCACCGGATGATCCGCGAGGGCCAGATGATCGCCGTGCCCCGCGACGGGGTACGCCGGGTGCCGGCCGAACTCGTGGCCAACCGCACCGTGCTCAAACACCTCCCCGGCATCCTCACCCTGCTACGCGACGCCGGTTACGACGACGAGGAGATCGTGGGCTGGCTCTACCAGCCCGACGAGACGCTGCCCGGCACCCCGGCGGTCGCCCTCGGCGGGGATCGCGCCCGCGAGGTGAAGCGACGGGCCCAGGCACTGGGCTTCTGACGGCGGCAACCGGTGCGGCACCTCGGCTACCTTACGGTCCTGGCCGGCTGCGCCGGTTGCGCGCTCTGGCTGGAACCGGTGCTGCGGGTCAACGTGCTGCGCCGGTGGCGCCGCCTGCTGCTCACCATCCTTGCGGTGGTGGCCGTCTTCTCGCTGTGGGACCTGGCGGCCATCGCCGCCGGGCACTGGACGTTCGACCCGGAGCAGACCACCGGGGTACGGCTGCCGGGCGGTCTGCCGGTGGACGAGGTGCTGTTCTTCGTCGTGGTGCCGGTCTGTGCCATCTGCGGCTTCGAGGCGGTGCGCGCCGCCCGGGGCTGGCTGGCCGGGGACGAGCCCGAGCCGGACCCAGAGGCCGGGCGGACGGACTCGCCGGGTTCCGTCGGGTTGCCGGGTCCGGCCAGTTCGCCTGGTTCGGCCGGTTCGCCTGGTTCGGCCAGTTCGCCGGGTCCGGCCGGTTCGTCGGGTCCGGCCGGTTCGCCGGGCTCGGGGAGTGCGGCGAACCGGCTGTCGGGCGGGCCGGCGGCGGACCGGCGGTGAGGCGGGGATGACGTACACCACGGCGGCCGTGCTGGGCGTGGCCGGTGCCGTCCTGGTCGACCTGGCGGTACTGCGGACCCGACTGGTCCGCCGGAGGGTCTTCTGGGCCACGTACCCGATCGTGGTCTTCTTCCAGTTGATCTCGAACGGCATCCTGACCGGCCGGAACATCGTCCGGTACGACCCGGCGGCGATCATCGGGCTGCGCCTGGTGTACGCCCCGGTGGAGGACCTGCTGTTCGGGTTCGCCCTGGTCCTGTTCAGCCTGTCGGTCTGGGTCTGGCTGGGGCGCCGGGGCGTCCAGCGCACCCCGGCCGCCGGCACGGGCAGCCCGCTGCTCCGGTTGCTGCACCGCCGCCGTTCCCGCTGAGCGATGTCGACGGCGCGCCGTGAGTCATACGCCAGGTACCTCAAGCGGGCGGTTTGAGGTACCTGGCGTATGACTCACCGCTGATGCCGGCCCGCGGCGCCACCGCTATCCGGTGCGTCGCCGCCATCCGAGGACGCCGAGGGTCAGCACGAGCAGCGTGTCGAACAGGGCGCCCGGAAGTTTCGTGAGCACCGCGATGCCCAGCCCGTCGGGCAGCACCAGGAAGGCCAGCACCACCGTCACCAGGCCAAGCCGGCGGAGCCGGCGCCGATCGTCGCTGCGCCGGTAGCTCAGTGCCGCCGGCAGCACCGCGAGCGGCGCGAGGACGTACCAGGGGTAGAACACCGGAGACAGCACGGCCAGCGCGGCGAGGCTCACCCCGCAGGCCAGCACGATCGTCCGGCTGGCCGCAGCGGCCGGGTCCAACCCGCCCCGCTCTGTCGGCCCGCCCCGCTCTGTCGGCCCGCCTGGTCCGTCGGCGTCTGTTGGTCCGTCGGCTTCGGCCGGTCCGTCGGCGTCTGTTGCTCCGTGTGCTTCGGCTGGTCCGTGTGCTTCGGCCGGTCCGTCGGTGCCGGCCGGTCGGCCGGCTTTGGTCGCCCGGGCCGCCCGGAACAGCGCCACCGCGCCGACGGCGAGCAGAGCCAGCAGCCCGAGCCCACGGGCAACGGTCACTGCGGTGCCGGCGGCGTCGGGCCGGCCGGCCAGCCGGAACAGGTAGCCCGCCGTCATCCCCAGCCCGGTGGGCAGCGAGGTCCACTGCACCAGCCGGCCGGTGTCGGACAGCGCGCCGACCCAACCCAGGTCCAGGCCGGTGGCCAGGCTCAACACCCCGAACGCCGGGATCGCGCCGGCCAGCAGCGCCACCGCCGACCACCCGACCGCGGACCACGGGGGTGCCGCCCACGAAGGTGCCGCCCTCGGCCCACCCCGGCGGGCCGGTGCACCGTCGCCGCCTCGCCGGGGTGGGCCGAGGGCGCCGAGCAGGATCGCGAACGGGATCCCGACAACCGCGGTGACCTTCACCGCCGCGCCGAGCCCCAGCAGCACGCCCGCGACGAGCAGCAGCGGCCAGCCGCGCGGACCGCCGGCATCAGCCCGCGTGTCGGGACCACCGGCCTCGCCACGTCGAGGCGCCCATCCGGCGACCGCGCCAGGTCGAGGTGCCCGCGCGTCGGCCGCCTGAGGCGTCCGGGCGGCGGCCGCGAGCGCGAGGCCGGCCACCAGCAGCCCCACCATCGGCCCGTCGTTGTGGGCGCCGCCCACCAGGTGCAGGGCCGCCACCGGGGAGAGCAGTCCGAGCCAGACCGCCGCCCGACCGTCGGCGCCGCAGGATCGGGCCAGTCGGGGCAGTGCCGCGGCCGCCAGCAGCCACCCGGCGAGGGCCACCAGCCGGAACAGGACGACCGCCGTCACCAGTTGGCTGTCCGCGGTGCCGGCCACCGCGCGGGCCGTGGCCACCACCAGACCGGCCAGGGCCACCGCCAGCGGCCCGTACGGGGTGGGGGTGTCCCGCCACAGTTGCGGCACCGCGCTCACCCACGGGCAGCCGCCGCCCGCGGCTCCGGTGCTGTACGGGTCGGTGCCGTCCAGCCAGAGCGTGCCCTGGCAGGCGTACGCGTAGACGTCCCGGCTGGCCAGGGGCGGCGTGGCGAGCAGCGGCAGCGCCCACAGCGCGCCGATGAGCAGCAGCCCGCGTACCGGGACCGCGGCTCGGCCGCGGCCCGGCGTTCCGGCCTGGCTGCCCGGCGCGCCCAGTCGCCACCAGGCGGCGGCGAACACCGCCAGCCCGACCAGGCAGGCGGCCAGTCCCGGCCAGTAGCCCGGGCCGGCGGTCGCGCCCCGGACCGGGCTGCCGTCCGCCGCCCCGGGCAGCGCTCCGGCGCTCCAGCCGCCGGCCGCGAGCAGCGTGCTGCCGGCGAGCCCGAGCAGTACGGTGCCGACCGGCACCCGGGCGGCGGTGTCGCTGGCCGCCCCGGCGGCCCCGGCGGCCCCGGCGGCCCCGGGCGGTGGGTCAACGCCGGCCGTCCCGGGCGGTGGGTCAACGCCGGCCGTCCCGGGCGGTGGGTCAACGCCGGCCGCCCCGGGCGGTGGGTCACCGCCGGGTGCCGCTGGCACGCCCGCCGCCGCGGCCATCGGCGGCTCAGTCGGCCCGGTGGGCGGCCACGTGGGCCAGGTCGACCAGCACCTGCTCCGCCTCGGCGTCCAGTCCGGCGCCGGTCAGGGCGGCCACGGCCGCCTCGGCCAGCGTCACGATCCGCCGCTCGGTCCGGGACAGCGCCCCGCTGTCGCGGATCACCTGCCGCAGCCGGTCCACCAGGTCCGGGCCGAGGCCCGGGTCGCCGAGGTGGTCGGCGAGCAGCTTCCGCGCGGCCGGGTCCGCGGTCTCCAGCGCCGCCGCCACCAACCAGGTGCGCTTGCCCTCCCGCAGGTCGTCGCCGGCGGGTTTGCCGGTCTGCCCCGGGTCGCCGAACACGCCCAGGATGTCGTCGCGCAGTTGGAACGCCTCACCCAGCGGCAGCCCGTACCCGGAGTAGGCCCGGCGGATCGGCTCGGCCGCGCCGGCCAGCGCGGCGCCCAGCAGCAGCGGCTGCTCCACCGTGTACTTCGCCGCCTTGTACCGGGCGACCTTGCTGGCCCGCTCGACCGAGGTGTCCCCGCTGACCTGCGTGACGATGTCGAGGTACTGCCCCACGGTGACCTCGGTGCGCATCTCGTCGAAGACCGGCCGGGCCTGGATCACCACGGCCGGATCCAGCCCGCCGCCGTGCAGCAACTCGTCCGACCAGACCAGGCTCAGGTCGCCCAGCAGGATCGCCGCGGCCTCCCCGAAGGCGTCCGGGTCGCCCGCCCAGGCCGCCGCGCGGTGCCGGTCGGCGAACCGCCGGTGCAGGGCCGGCTCGCCGCGCCGGGTGTCCGAGCGGTCGATCAGGTCGTCGTGGATGAGCGCGCTGGCCTGGACGAACTCCAGCGCCGCGAGGCTCGTCACGAGCTGGTCGGAGTCCTGGCCGCCGGCGCCCCGGTAGCCCCAGTAGGCGAAGGCCGGCCGCAGCCGCTTGCCGCCGCCGAGCACGAACGCCTCCAGGGCCTCGGCGACCGGCAGCAGCGCGTCGTCCACGCCGGCCATCCACCGGCGACGTTCGGACAGGAACTCGGCGAGCGCCTTGTCGACCCGCTGCCGGAGGCCGGCACGGTCGATCGGTGGGATGGGGGCTGCATCGGTCACGCCATGACGCTATCCGTTCCCTCCGCTGGACGCCGTCGTGGGCTGGCACTCGACCAGCCGTACCGGCCGGGGCAGCCAGACCCGGATCGTCCGGGCGGCGTCGAGGTGCCGCCGCACGCAGGGCCTGGCGCGGTGTACGGACAGCCGGGGCCGCAGCCGCGCCAGCTCGGTCGCGGCGTGCACCGAGCCGGAGCGCACGGCGCACAGCAGCGCGGCGTCGGCCGCCGCGCAGGCGCGTTCGACGTCGCCGAGCTGGAGCCAGACCCGGGCCCACCAGGCGCCGTACACGGCCCGGCCGCGTGGCCCGGCGCTGCGGCGTACGGCCGCGGCGAGCAGCGGCTCGGCCAGCTGTGCCCGGCCCAGCGCGGCCAGGCAGCGACCGGTCATGGCCGACAGCTGCGCGGCGTCCAGCCAGCGCAGCCAGCCGGGCTCGGAAGCGAGGTCCCGGCCGGCGGCGGCGCGGCCGGCCGCGGCGAGCGCCGCGCCGGCCAACTCCGGCCGGCCGTCGAGCGCCGCCGCGAAGGCCAGCCGGTGCAGCAAGAGGGCGTGCATCCCGGCCGGGCCGGCCGGCCCGAGCCCCGCCCGGCCGATCCGGGCCAGCAGCAGCGCGGTCACCGCGTCGCCCCGGCCGGCCAGCAGATGACTCGCGCTGGCCAGCACGTACGCCCCGAGCGCGTGGTCCCGCGCCGCGCCGGCCAGGTCGAGTGCCCGGCGGTACGCGGACAGCGCGGTGATCTCGTCGCCGGCGTCGGCGGCCAGCCAACCGGCCAGCTGGGTCGCCTCGGCGGCGGTCCGCAGCTCCGGACGACCGGCGTCGGGCCGGCGGGCCGGGTCGATCAACGGACCGAGCCGTTCCCGGCCGAGCGGGCCGAGGTCGACGCCGCCGACCAGGACGGCGAGCCGGCGCAGCGCGGCCAGTTCCGGCGGCCCGGCCGGCGGGGCCGACCCGGTCGGCCCGGTCGGCTCGGTGCCGGTGCTCGCGGTCGGCCCGGTCGGCCTGGTCGGCTCGGTGCCGGTGCTCGCGGCCGGCGGCGCGGCCCCGGTCGTCGGGGCGGCTGCGCCGGTCGATCGGGTGACCGGCGGCGCGGCCCCGGTCGTTCGGGTGGCCGGGGTGGCTGCGCCGGTCGCCGCGGCGAGCCAGCCGTGCGCGGCCCGGACGAGCCGGCGGATCTCCCGGAGCAGCCCCGGGTCCGGGCCGGGGTCGGCCGCCGCGGTCCGGCTGGCGGCGGCCGCTGCGGCCAGTTCCTCGGCCGGGATGGCCAGCACGGCGGCGAGCCAGCCGAGCCAGAAGTCGGCCGGGATCCGCCGCTCCCGTTCCCACCGGCTGACCTCGTGCCGGGTGATCGTCGGAAGGCCGGCGGCGGCGCAGAGCCGCTCGGCGAGGCCGAGCTGGCTCCAGCCCCGGGCGGTGCGCAGGGCGACCAGCAACGGACCCAGCGTGGGCGGCCCGGCGGCGCGGTCGGCCGGGGGCTGTCCCGCGGGCCGGCGCGGCGCGGTGGATGGGCGGTGGCTCGGTGCGGACATGTCGGGCACGGTCATCGGCGATCCTCGGGTGTGACTGGTCGGTGCCGACCCCCGGTCCGGCGGCACCGCGTGGGGTGGCGGCGCCGTCGGATCTTCTTTGTATCGGCCCGGTACGACGTTTCCCCGCCGAGCCGGTCGAAGGGGGGGCCAGGAAGCGGGAATGTTCCGGCGGCTTCAGGGTCATCGTGACAGTTCGTTGACCAGGGTCAAGTTATCAGGTCAACTCTCTAGCGTCCCTGGCATGGACCTGGTGGGCGCGCACGAGATCAGGGAGATGCTGGGCGGCATCTCCAAACAGCGCGTCCATGTGATCACGTCACACCGCAACTTCCCGGAGCCGATCGCCGTACTGGCGATGGGGAAGGTGTGGCGGAGATCCGACGTCGAGGCGTGGATCCGCCAGCACCGGCCCGACTCGGCCGGCGGCTGAGCCGAGGTGACGGGGGCGCGACACACAGTGTGGGACGCGAGTGGTTTCGACGGTTCCGGGCGGTAGGGTCGCGACGTGGCCCTCGGTCTTCCTTCCGTCCTGCCCCGGTCGCAGCCGTCGATCGGGGAGCTGGTCCGTTGCGGCCCGACCTTCTCGTTCGAGTTCTTCCCGCCCAAGACCGCGGACGGCGAGCGGCTGCTCTGGCAGGCGATCCGGGAGCTCGAACCGCTGCTCCCGTCGTTCGTCTCGGTCACCTACGGTGCCGGCGGGTCGAGCCGGGACACCACCGTGGCGGTCACCGAGCGGATCGCCACCGAGACCACCCTGCTGCCGATGGCGCACCTGACCGCCGTCGACCACTCGGTTGCCGAACTGCGCAACGTGGTCGGCCGGCTGGCCGCCGTGGGGGTCCGCAACATCCTCGCGGTCCGGGGCGATCCGCCGGGCAACCCCAACGGCGAGTGGGTGCAGCACCCGGCGGGCGTGCTGTACGCCGAGGAACTGGTCCGGCTGATCCGGGAGGCCGGCGACTTCAGCGTCGGGGTGGCGGCCTTCCCCTACAAGCACCCGCGCTCGCCGGACATCGAGGCCGACACCCGCAACTTCATCCGCAAGTGCCGGGCCGGTGCCGACTTCGCGATCACCCAGATGTTCTTCGACGCCGACGACTACCTGCGGCTGCGCGACCGGGTGGCCGCGGGTGGCTGCGACACGCCGATCCTGGCCGGCGTCATGCCGGTCACCCAGATGGGCACGATCGAGCGGTCGGAGAAGCTGTCCGGGGCGCCGTTCCCGCGTCACCTGGCCGAGCGGTTCGACCGGATCGCCGACGACCCGGTCGCGGTGCGCCGGCTCGGCATCGAGGTCGCCGACGAGATGTGCCGCCGGCTGCTCGACGAGGGCATCCCGGGCATCCACTTCATCACCCTCAACCGTTCCACGGCGACCCGCGAGGTCTGGCACCAACTGCGGGACTGAGCACCCCCGCGGCACCTGACCCCCCGGACGCCGGGACACCGATCCCGGGACCCCGACCCCGGGACCCCGGACCCAGGACCCCGGGGCACCGACACCGCGGGGCAGGGTGCACCGTTGAGGGTGTGGTGGGCACACCGATGAGCTGGAACGAGTACGCGACCACGTGGTCGCGGCTGCACGGCGGGTTCGACCCGCGGGCGGCCACGCCGGTGGTGCGCGGCTGGATCCGGTCGGCCTACCTGCTCGGGTACGTCCTGGGCAGACTGCACGTGTCACCCGGCGCGGTCACCGCGGCCGGCGTGGTGATCTGCCTGGCGGTGCCGGTCACGGCCGCCGGTTCGGCCGCGGGTGCCCTGGTGGCCGCCGGTCTGGTGCTGCTCGCCGGGGTCGCCGACAGCGCCGACGGCGCGGTCGCGGTGGTGACCGGCCGCGCCAGCCGGCTCGGGTACGTCTACGACTCGCTCGCCGACCGGGTCGGTGAGGGCGCCTGGTTGGCCGCCTTCTGGCTGGTGGGCGCGCCCGGCCCGCTGGTCGTGCTGGCCGGCGGGATCTCCTGGCTGCACGAGTACGTCCGTGCCCGGGCGGTTTCCGCGGGGATGAAGGAGATCGGCACGGTGACCGTGGGGGAGCGGCCCACCCGGGTGGCGGTGGCCGTGGTCGGGCTGCTCGTGGCGGGCGTCGCGGGACTCGTCGAGCCGGATCTCGCGGCCGGCGCGATGACCGTGGTGACGGCAATCTGGGTGCTGCTCGCCGGCTTCGGTATCGCCCAGCTCCTGTCCGTGGTCCGGCGCTCCCTGCGCTGAGCTGGGCGACCGTCGGGAAACCGCGCGGGAGCCATGCCGGGTCCGCGACGACAACCGGGCCGAACAGCCGGGGTCCGTGACGATACCGGGGTCCGCGACGACACCGGGGTCCGCGACGACACCGGGGTCCGTGACGACAGCCGGGTCGGCAACGACAGCCGGGGGCGGCCCGCGAACCGGGCCGGGCGGTCAGGCCGGGCCGATGGCGTCGGCGACGATCTGGGCGGACAGCGTCACCATCGGCAGCCCGCCGCCCGGATGTGTCGAGCCGCCGACCAGGAACAGCCCGTGCGCCGGCGCGCGGTTGGCGGGCCGGAGCAGGCCACCGGCCGTACCGTAGATCGCCCCGCCCGGCGCGCCGGTGGCGCCGGCCAGGTCGGCGGGGGTGCGGATCTCGGAGAAGACCAGCCGGTCGCGCACGTCCATGCCGCGTTCGGCCAGCACCGCCAGGACCCGGTGCGCGTACGCCTCGGCGAGGCCCGGCCGGCGCCAGTCCACCGCGCCGGTCGAGGTGCCCTGCCGGGCCGCGTTGACCAGCACGAACCATGCCTCGTGCCCGGCCGGGCGGACCAGCGGATCGTCGGCCACCGTGACGAACACCGTCGGGTCGGCCGCCGGCCGGGCCGGCCGGCCGCGTCCCGGGTCGCCGAACACCGCGTCGAACTCGGCGTCGTAGTCGCGGGGGAAGAACACGGTGTGGTGGGCCAGCCCGGACGAGCCGCGCACCCCGAGCAGCAGCACGAAGCCGGCGAGGCTGCGGTCGGCCAGCCGGGCCAGCCGGCCGGGGGTGGGCAGCAGGTCCCGGTAGACGCTCAGCGCGTCCACGTTGGCCACCACCACGTCCGCCGGGACCCGGGTGGCCGCGCCGGCGAGGCGTACCCCTGGACCCGGCCGCCCGCGGCGTCGATGGCGGTCACCGCGGCGCCGGTCTGCACGACCACGCCCAGGTCCAGGCAGCGGGAGAGCAGGGCGTCGGCGAGCCCGCCCAGCCCGCCGCGCAGGTACCAGCCGCCGAAGGTCAGCTCGGCGTACGGGATCGCGACCAGCGCGGCCGGGGCGCGCCGCGGGTCGGCGCCGGCGTACGTGGCGTACCGGTCCAGCAGGGTGCGCAGCCGCGGATCGCGCAGGTACCGCCGGCCCAGCCCGCGCAGCGTCCGGCCCGGGGCGACCGCGGCCAGGTCGCCCAGCCGCCAGGCCAGCGGGGCCAGCGAGCGCGGCGAGTCGATCGGGTTGCGCAGGATGTCCCGCCAGGAGGCGTCCCAGACCCGGTTGGCGCGCCGCCACAGCCGCCGCCAGTCCTCGGCGGCCGCGGCCCCGAGGGCGGCGCCGATCCGCTCGGCGAAGGTCGCCGGGTCGGCGCAGGAGTCCAGCACGCCGCCGTCGGCGAACCGGTGCCGGACGATGGGGTCCAGCGGCACCAGGTCGAGGTATTCGTCCAGTTTGGCGCCGGTGGCCTCGAACAGTTCCGCGAACACCTGCGGCAGGGTCAGCAGGCTGGGGCCGGTGTCGAAGCGGAAGTCGCCGTCCGGGGTGTGCCGGGTGTACCGGCCGAGCTTGCCGCCGACCGTGTCGGACCGCTCGAACACCGTGACGTCGTGTCCCGCGGCGGCCAGCCGGGCGGCCGCGGCCAGCCCGCCGACCCCGGCCCCGATGACGACCACCCGACTCACGACCACCCCCATGCGGCGTGTTGCGCGGGAACCCCTCCTCGACCGGACCGAAGAGGGGCCGCTCCGCGCCGGGCCTCAGCGCCCGGACCTCACCGCACCGGCCGGCCGCGCCAGGACAGCCGGCGCGCCCTGCGCAGATGGTACGACCGGAACGTGAGCCAACCGAGTAACGCGACCGACACGGGATGTGCCAGCGCGTCCGGCCAGCACCGGCCGCCGGTGCGGCGGGCGCTCAACACCCGGCCGGCCACCCCGAGCAGGTAGCCGGCCAGCGCCAGCAGCGCCACCGGTACCGCCCCGGCGAGCGCGGCGGCCACCGCCAGCAGCGGCGGCGCGGTGTAGAGCGCCAGCAGCGCCGCCAGCACCGCGGCGGCGGAGACCGGCGAGCCGAAGCTGGCCCAGAGCGACTTGGTGTAGCCGTCCCGCAACTGCGCCCACGAGCCGTACATCCGGCACGACGCCAGCGCCGACGCGTCGGCCAGCGCGATCCGCCCGCCGGACCGTTTCACCGCCCGGGCCAGCTCGATGTCCTCCAGGATCCGGTCCCGGACCGCGGCGTGGCAGCCGGCCGCGGCGTACCCGGCCCGGTCCACCACCAGGAACTGCCCGCCGGCCGCCGCGAGCGCCGCCCGGCGCGAGCGTTCCATCGCGCGCAGCGGCAGGAAGGTCAGCCAGAGCCACTGCAACAGCGGCTGGACCAACCGCTCGCCGGCCGTCTCCGCGACGATCCGGGGGTACGGGGACAGCAGCGTCACGTCCGCCCGGCGCAACCCGGCCACCGCGGCGGCCACGGCCCGCGGGGCCAGCAGCACGTCCGCGTCCACGAAGACCAGCACCGTGGCCGCCGGGTCCGCGTGCCCGGCCAGCTGCTGGCAGGCGTACGGCTTGCCGAGCCAGCCGGCCGGCAGGGGCGCCCCGGTGACCAGGCGCGGTCGGGGACTCCCGGCGGCCCGTTCCTCGGCGGCCACCCGGCGGACCACCTCGGCGGTGCCGTCGGTCGAGCCGTCGTCCAGCAGCACGATGTCCAGTTCCGGCCCGCCGCGCTGGGCCAGCAGCGCCCGCAGGCACGGGGCGACCCGGTCGGCCTCGTTCCGCAGCGGCAGCAGCACGGCGACCCGTTCGGCCGGCCGGTCGGGGCCGCTCGGGGTGCCGCCGGCCCGGTCGCCGGCCGGGTCGGGGTCGGCCGGGGTGCCGCCGGCCGGGTCGCCGGCCGGGTCGGGTTCGGCCGGCAGCCTGCGTAGCCAGCGGCCGGCGTTCACCGCCGTGTGCGCGGTCAGCGCGGCCACCACGAGGGTGCCGGCGGCGGTCGCGGCGAGCCCGGCGGTCACCACCGCGCCGCCGCGGTACCGCCCGGCCGCGGCGCCGCCACCGTGCGGGCGAACAGCGGCACGGCGACCGTGCCCATGGCCAGCGCGCCCCAGCCCGCCGAGGCCGGCAGGCCCAGGAAGACCGCGTGGGCCAGCACGCTGGAGGCGTACGTCCACAGGTAGAGCGCGTACATCGGCGCGTCCCCGGGGCGGTCCCGGCCCGCGGCGGTCCGCCGCGCGGCCGGGCCGGCGGTCCGGTCCAGCAGGGCCATCAGCAGCACGGCGACGGCCAGCCAGCCCAGATAGTTGCCGACCGGGATGCCGGGCAGGCCGGGTAGCGCGGGCGTGCGGTCGTACCAGGTCCAGTAGCCCTCGGCGACCATCTGCGGGTCGAGGAAGACGTCCCAGGCGGCCAGCCCGATCCCGGCCAGCAGCACCCGGCGCCCGGCCCGGCCCAGCCGCCGGGTGCTGCTGGCCGGGTCGGCGCGGTTCTCGCCGGCCGCGGCGCGGTTGTCACCGGACGGCGTGCCGAGCCGGACCGAGGCCAGCCAGCCGGGCCAGGCCATCCAGGTCCAGGCCAGCGGGATGACCAGCGGCACCCCGGCCAGTTCCGGCCCGAGCGCGCCGGAGTAGCCGTACCGGCCGAACGGGAAACCGGTGGCCACCCCGAGCGCCTCGACGGCGAACCCACCGCCGGTGGTCACCAGCACGAGCGCCGCGGCCACCCGGGGACCCCGGCTGATCAGGGCATGGCCCACCGACAGCAGGTAGCCGAGCAGCACGGTGGCCACGGTGAGCCGGGCCCGGGCGGCGCCGTCGGTGAGCGGGTAGCAGATCTGGGCCAGCACCAGCGCGCCGAGCAGCAGCCACGGCAGCCGGTCCCGGCCCGCGCGCCGGCCCGCGCCGGCCGCCCGGAATCCCGCCGGGTCGGCCGTCCCGGCGGTCATCCCGGCGGCCGGTCCAGCGGCAGCTCCCGGCCCAGCACCGCGAACGAGCGCTCGTCGCCGGGGAAGTAGAAGTTGCGCAGCACGTCCACGAACCCGAACCGGCGGTACAGCCGCCAGGCCCGGGAGGTGCGCTCGTCGGCCTCGGGGGTGGACAGCAGCGTGGTCGCCCCGTCGGCGAGCCGCAGCAGCCCGGACAGTTGCCGGGCGCCCAGCCCGTGCCCCTGGGCGGCCGGCCGGACGTGCAGCTCCACCACCTCGAAGCAGTCCGGGAACCACAGCTTGCGCTGCTCGTCGGTCAGCGCGCCGAACACCTGGTCGTGCCACCACTGGCCGGGCGCGGACAGGTAGCCGTAGCCGAAGCCGGCCAGCCGGCCGTCGGTGGCGAGCGTCGCGACGGCGCGGAAGCCCGGTCGCCGCAGGTGGGTGGCGATGTAGCCGCGCCGGGCCTCCAGCAGCTCGGTGCGGTAGCCCATCGCCTCGCCGTAGACGGCCACCACGTCGTCCAGCCGCCGGGACAGGTCGTCCGGCCGCCACGGCACCAGCCTCATTCTCGTCCGCTCCTCGTCCCCGGCCGCGCGGTGTCCAGCACCGTCATTCTCCGTCCGCCGTCCCGATCATGACGGACGATCCTCCGCCAGCCAGCCCAGTACCCTCCGGTCGCCGTGCACCGTCTGCACGGCGAACCGGGCGAACAACTCCTCGGCGTACCAGCGGGCCACCGGGGTGCGGTCGATCGCGGCGCGGTGCTCCGGCCGACGGTACGCGAAGGCGAGCAGGTCGGCCGGGCTGCGCCACACGCTGACCGTGCCCTGCCAGCCCAACGGTGCCTCGCCGATCCCGAACCGGGCGAGCAGGCCGGGCGCGCCGGCCAGCGCCGCGGCGACCGGCGGCACGGACCGCCAGAAGGTGACCGCGCGGGTCGGCCGCAGCCGGGCCCGGGTCAGCGCCAGCACCGGCCCGTCGACGTGGCCGCCGGGCGGACTCCCGAACGGCTCGGTCCCGGCCCACCGGCCCCGGCTGAGCACGGGACGCAGGTCCAGCCGGGCCGTACCGGTGGCGATGCGCGCCCAGGCGCGGCCGACCGGGCTCCGCTCGAAGCCGGCCGCCCGGGTCGGATCGGCCCAGGCCACCAGGGCGGCCCAGCGGGTCGGATCGACGTCGGCGGGGCCGAATCCGGTGCCGGTCCCGGTGCCGAGCAGCTTGCCGAACCGTACCCCGGGGGTGGCCCGCAACCGGCGGGGATCGGTGGCCATCCGCAGCAGTGCCCGGGGCAGCGCGCCGCGCGTGGTCCGCCAGACGTGCAGGGTGACCAGCTCCGGAACGGCCGGCTCGGTCACGCGACCGCGGCCGGTGCGCCGGCGGTGATCCGGACCAGTTCGGCGTACGTGGTGGGGAACACCGCCCGGGGTACGCCGCCGGCCGCCCAGATCTCGTCGTACCGGTCCAGATCGGTGTCGACCAGGGTGCGTACCGGGGTGGGGTGGCCGAGCGGCGCGACCCCGCCGATGGGCTGGCCGGTGTGCTCCCGGACGAACTCCGGGGTGGCCCGCCGGAGGGCGGCCACCCCGATCCGGGCGGCCAGGCCGGCGGTGTCCACCCGGTGCGCGCCGCTGGTCAGCACCAGGAGCGGGGCGCCGTCCGCGTTGAAGATCAGTGAGTTGGCGATCTGGCCGACGGTGACCCCCAGCGCGTCGGCCGCGGCCTGGGCGGTGTGTACGGCATCGGGCAGCAGCCGGACCCGGCTCGGCTCTCCCGCGCCGTCCCGGGCCGCCGTCCGGTGCAGCGCGTCCTGTACCGCCCGCACGTTCGGATGGGACTCCATGCCCCCATCTTTGCCGGTCGCTCGGCGTGACGGGCGCCGGGTGACCGGCTACCCGGCGGCGCCCGGGGCGGTCGGGTGGGCGGATCGGCGCCGGCGTTGCGTTTTTGTCGGTGGCACGGTGTACTGTCAGCAGTAGTTAGAACGAGTGTTCGATCAAATCGTACGCTCGTGCTAGCGGGGGAGACGGTGTTCGCGGCACGGTCTTCTCCGGTGCGGTTTTCGCGAACCGCACGGGTCCGGGCAGTCGCGAGCCCGGCCCATCAGGCAGGACCGTCGTCCGCCGCCCTCCGACCCCGGGCGGCGGATGACGGGCCCGCCGGCTCGGCCGGTCGGGTGTGGTGTGGGGAAGCGTCCACATCCGACCGGCCAGCATCAACCGGTGCGTCTTCCTCCGCGCCGGCTGATTTCGGACCATGCGGCGCGCCGCCCCGAGCCAGGACCGGCCGGGCGCGACAACCCGGTGACGTGGAGGAGACAGGCCATGCCGACCAGCCCGGTGCCCACCGTGCCGGTGCACATGCTGCCGCATCGCACCCCGGCCCAGTTGCTCGTGATCGCCCGGCGTGGCCTGGTCGAGGCCGCCCAGACCCGGCCCGACGGCCTGCGCTACGCGGCCGCCCACCTGGCCGCGCTGCGGGCCGCCGCCGCGGTGCTGGCCGCCCGCGCCCGGCCCGCGCCGGCCCGGCGGCAGCGGGTCACCAGCGTCTGGGTGCTGCTCGTGACGGTCGCTCCCGAACTGGGGGAGTGGGCCTCCTACTTCGCCACCGGCGCGACCAAGCGGGCCGCCGCCGAGGCCGGCATTCCCCGGGTGGTGACCGCCCGGGAGGCGGATGACCTGCTGCGCTCGGCCGAGCAGTTCGTGACGGTCGTCGAGGACACGCTCGGGGTGCCGCATCAGCCGGCACTGGACGGCCTCGCCGCGGCCTGAGCCGGTCGCGGACGGTCCGGCGCGAAGGCGCCGGGCGCATGACGAACACCACACCGACCGGCGGCCGGGGTGCACCGCACACCGACCGGCGGCCGGGGTGCACCGCACACCGGCCGGCCGCCGGTGTGCCCGGCGGACGCGCCGGCCGGCGGCCGGGACGCCCGGTGGACGCGCCGGCCGGCGGGACGCGCCGGCCAGCGGCCGGGAGGAAACGCACGACGGACCAGGAAACGGGGGGAGCGAGACCATGGCGGGCCGGATGGTGGTCGGTTCCGCCGCGCTGGCCGGGCTGGTCCGGCCGGCGAGCCAGCCGGTGCCGGGCGGGCACCGGATGCTGCCCGTGCTGCCGGAACTGACCGGGCTGCTGCCCGGTCGAGGGCTACGACGGGGGAGCACGGTGGCCGTGGCCACCGGCCGGCCGCCGTGGCCACCGGCCAGGAGCGGCGGCCGGCCGGTGGCCCGCGCCGGCGCTCCAGCACGGACATCCCCGACGTCCCCGCCCGGCGGCGACGCCGGCACCTCCGGGGTGTCGGGCGCATCCGGGGCCGGGGTGTCCGGCGTATCGGGGGTGTCCGGCGTATCGGGGGTGTCCGGCGCATCCGGGGCACCGGCCGGCGCCGCCGCCCGCCCGCCGCAATCCGGCGCCGTCGGGACCGGCGCCGTCGAGATCGGCGCCGCGGTGTCCGCACCGCCCTCCGGCGCCGTCGCGACCGGGTTGCCGTCCGGCGGCGGCACCTCGCTCATGCTGTCGCTGCTGGCCGAGGCGTCCCGGAACGGATCGTGGTGCGCCGTCGTGGGCGTACCGGCCCTCGGCCTGGTCGCGGCCGCGGACCTCGGCATCGCGCTCGACCGGCTGGCGCTGGTGCCGGACCCGGGTCCGGAGTGGGCCACGGTGGTGGCCGCGCTGATCGACGGGGTGGATGTGGTGGTGGCCGCCGTGCCGGCCGCGGTCAGCGCCTCGGTGACCGGCCGGCTGGCCGCCCGCGCCCGGCAGCGCGGCAGCGTGCTCGTCCCGTACGGCCGGTGGGACGGCGCCGACCTCACCCTCCAGGTGCTGCACGGCACCTGGGAAGGGCTGGGCCGGGGAGACGGCCGGCTGCGCCGGCGGGCCGTGACGATCCGGGCCCGTGGCCGCGGCGCCGCGGCCCGGCCCAGGGAGATCACCGTGTGGCTGCCCGGCGACGGCTCCGACACCGGCAGCCGGCGGCCGACCGCCGTGCCCGCGGGGGAACTCGTCACGACGCCGCCGGCCGCGGGCCAGCCCGCCGGGCGACCGGATCCGTCCCGCCGCCGGGCCTCCGTCACGTTGGTGGGCGCGGCGTCGTGACCACACCGGACGATCGGGACCGGTCCCGGCCGGCTCTTCCCACGGCCGCCGACTGGGTCACCATGGCCGCCTGCGCGGAGCCCGACGGCCGCTGGCCGGTCTGGCCGTGGCCGGTCTGGTGCCGGCCCGCCTGGTGCTGGCGGTCCCCGGCGCCGCGGCCCGAGGCCGACGGCACGTCCGGTGGCCCGGCCGACGGCACGTCCGGTGGCCCGGCCGACGGCACGTCCGGTGGCCCGGCCGGCGGCACGTCCGGTGGTCCGGACGGCGGCACGTCCGGTGGCCCGGCCGGCGGCGCGCCCGGCCGGGGAACCGGGCCGGAGGGGCCGGCATGACGCCCACCCGGACCCTGCTGGTCTGGTGCCCCGACTGGCCGGTCAT
Source organism: Plantactinospora sp. KBS50 (assembly GCF_002285795.1). Taxonomy (GTDB): domain Bacteria; phylum Actinomycetota; class Actinomycetes; order Mycobacteriales; family Micromonosporaceae; genus KBS50. Next base: position 4,789,625 of record NZ_CP022961.1, on the reverse strand, counting down.
CGCGCTGGAGATCGTCGAGGGGGTCCCGGCCGCCGGACCGGTCGCCGTGCTGCACGCCAACCGGGTGATCGCCTGCTCGCCCGCGGCCCGCACCGAGGGGATCCGCCGGGGGCTGCGCAAGCGGGAGGCGCAGAGCCGGTGCCCGGCGCTGGTGACGGCCGACTACGACCCGGGCCGGGACACCCGGGCGTTCGAGCCGGTGATCGCGGCCGTCGAGGAGGTCGTGGCCGGGGTGGAGGCGGTCCGGCCGGGCGCCTGCGCGGTCGCGGCCCGCGGCCCGGCCCGGTACTTCGGCGGCGAGGAACGGGCCGCCGAGCGGATCGTCGAGCAGGTGGCCCAGTCCTGCGCGGTGGAGAGCCAGGCCGGCATCGCCGACGGGGTGTTCGCGGCCGGACTGGCCGCCCGGTCCGGCCGGATCGTCCCGCCCGGCGGCACCGCCCGGTTCCTGGCCGGGCTGCCCGTCGAGGCGATCAACCGGCCGGCCCTGACCGACCTGCTGCGCCGGCTCGGCATCCGTACCCTCGGCGACTTCGCGGCCCTGCCGCCCGGGGACGTGCTGGCCCGGTTCGGGTTCGACGCCGCGCTGGCGCACCGGCTGGCCGCGGGGGAGGACCACCGGCCGCTGGCCGTCCGCCACCCGCCGGCCGACCTGACGGTGACCGAGACGTACGACGAGCCGCTGGACCGGGTCGACGCGGCCGCCTTCGCCGCCCGGACGCTGGCCGCGCGGCTGCACGAGACGCTCACCCGGCACGGGTTGGCCTGCACCCGGCTGGGCGTCGAGGCGGTCACCGCGCACGGCCAGGAACTGCACCGGACGTGGCGGCACGACGGCCTGCTGACCGCCGGGGCGATCGCCGACCGGGTCCGCTGGCAGCTCGACGGCTGGCTGTCCGGGACCAACCGGCGGCCCGGGTCCGCCGGGTCCGCCCCGGTCGCGCGGCCCACCGCGGGGATCATCCGGCTGCGGCTGGTCCCCGACGGGGTGCTCACACACCTCGGCCAGCAGCCGGGACTGTGGGGGGAGACCGGCGCGGAACGCGATCGGGCGCACCGGGCGCTGCACCGGGTGCAGGGCATCCTCGGCCCCGAGGCGGTGGTCACCGCCGTACTCGGCGGTGGCCGGTCCCCGGCGGACCAGGCCCGGTTGGTGCCCTGGGGCGACGAGCGGGTCCCGACCCGGCCGGCCGAGCCGCCGTGGCCGGGCCGGCTGCCCCCGCCCGCGCCGGCCGTGGTGCTGCCGACGCCACTGGCCGTCACCGTGCTGGACGGCGCCGGCCGGCCGGTGGGGGTGAGCGCCCGGCTGTGGCTCACCGCCGTGCCCGACGCTCTGGTCGTGGGCACCGGCGAACCCGTGGCGATCACCGGCTGGGCCGGTCCGTGGCCGGTGGACGAGCGGTGGTGGGCGCCCGCCGAGGCCAACCGGCGGGTCCGGTTCCAGGTCAGCCTGGCCGACGGCACCGCGTTGCTGCTCTCCCTGTCCGCCAGCCGGTGGGCCGTGGAGGCGATCTATGACTAGGGCGTGTTTCATGAGTGTCGGTCGAGCCGAACGCCCTAGGGCCGGTGTCCGCTGATGGGCTTCAACAACCCGGACATGCCCTGGTCGGAGCTGGAACGTCTGCTCTCCGGCCGGTCGGCGGGGAACCCCGGCGCGGGCGGGAACCCCGGCGCGGGCGGGAACCCCGGCGCGGGCGGGAACCCCGGCGCGGGCGCCGCCGGCCGGGGCGCCGACCCGGCCGGCGGCGCCGACCGGCCGACCGGCGCCTGGTTCGGCGGCAACACCCTCCGGCGGCACCTGCGGGTGGTGGACCCGCTGGCCGGCGACGGCGACGGCGGTGACGGGCCGGCCTGGACCCGGCGGCGGGGCGGCTACCTGCCGCCCGCCGGGCTGGCCCCGCCCGAGGACGCGGTGCCGTACGCGGAACTGCACGCGCACAGCAACTTCAGCTTCCTGGACGGCGCGAGCCATCCCGAGGAACTGGTCGAGGAGGCGGTCGCCCTCGGGCTCACCGCGCTCGCGGTGACCGACCACGACGGCCTCTACGGCGTGGTGCGGTTCGCCGAGGCGGCCCGGGCGCTGCGCCTGCCCACCATCTTCGGCGCGGAACTGTCGCTGGAGCCGCCCGGGGCCGGCGGCCGGCCCGGAGCGCAGCCGCGCGCCGGTACCGGTGCGCCCGACCCGGCCGGGCGGCATCTGCTGGTGCTGGCGCACGGTCCCGACGGGTACGCCCGGCTGGCCCGGACCATCGCCCGGGCGCACCTGCGCGGCGGGGAGAAGGGCCGTCCGGTCTACGGCGAACTGGCCGAGGTGGCCGCCGAACTGCGCGATCACGTGCTGGTGCTGACCGGATGCCGCAAGGGCCACGTGCCGGCCGCGCTGCTCACCGAGGGCGTCGACGCCGCGGCCCGGGAACTGGACCGGCTGACCGCGCTGTTCGGCGCCGAGACGGTCGCGGTGGAGCTGACCGAGCACGGCGACCCGACCGACGGCGACCGCAACGACGCGCTGGCCGGGCTGGCCGCCGCGGCAGGCCTGCCCACGGTGGCCACCACCAACGCGCACTACGCCACCCCGGCCCGGCGCCGGCTGGCCACCGCGCTCGCGGCGGTGCGCGCCCGGCGCAGCCTCGACGAGATGGACGGCTGGCTGCCCGCCGCGGCCACCGCCCACCTGCGCGGCGGCGCCGAGCTGGCCGCCCGGTTCGCCCGCTACCCGGGCGCGGTGGCCCGGGCCGCCGAGTTCGGTGCGGAACTCGCCTTCGACCTGCACCTGGTCGCGCCCGAACTGCCCGCGTACGACGTGCCGGCCGGGCACACCGAGATGAGCTGGCTGCGCGAGCTGACCATGCGCGGCGCGCTGGACCGGTACGGGCCGCCCGCGGCCCATCCGCGGGCGTACGAGCAGCTCGAACACGAACTGCGGATGATCGAGGAGCTGGGCTTCCCCGGCTACTTCCTGGTGGTGTACGGCATCGTCGCGTTCTGCCGGCGCAACGACATCTACTGCCAGGGCCGGGGTTCGGCGGCCAACTCCGCGGTCTGCTACGCGCTGCGCATCACCAACGTGGACGCCGTCCGGCACGGCCTGCTGTTCGAGCGGTTCCTCGCCCCGGAGCGGGACGGGCCGCCGGACATCGACGTGGACATCGAGTCCGACCGGCGGGAGGAGGTCATCCAGCACATCTACGCGACGTACGGCCGGGAGCACACCGCCCAGGTGGCGAACGTCATCTCCTACCGGCCCCGGTCGGCGGTGCGGGACATCGCCAAGGCGTTCGGTTTCTCGCCGGGCCAGCAGGACGCCTGGAGCAAGGGGATCGACCAGTGGGGCCCGATCGCCACGGCGGACATCCCCGAGCAGGTCGTCGCGTACGCCAACCAGGTGCAGGGCTTCCCCCGGCACCTGGGCATCCACTCGGGCGGCATGGTGATCTGCGACCGGCCGGTGATCGAGGTGTGTCCGGTGGAGTGGGGGCGGATGCCGGGCCGCAGCGTGCTGCAGTGGGACAAGGACGACTGCGCCAGTGCCGGGCTGGTCAAGTTCGACCTGCTGGGGCTGGGCATGCTCGCCGCGCTGCACCACGCGTACGACATGATCGAATCCACCCTGGACATCGGCTCGATGTCGCTGGACGACCCCGAGGTGTACGAGATGCTCTGCCGGGCCGACTCGGTCGGGGTGTTCCAGGTGGAGAGCCGGGCGCAGATGGCCACGCTGCCCCGGCTCAAGCCCCGGGAGTTCTACGACCTGGTGGTGGAGGTGGCGCTGATCCGGCCCGGCCCGATCCAGGGCGGCTCGGTGCACCCGTACATCCGGCGCAAGAACGGGCAGGAGCCGGTGACGTACCCGCATCCGCTGATGCGCAACGCGCTGGAGAAGACGCTCGGGGTGCCGCTGTTCCAGGAACAGCTCATGCAGCTCGCGATCGACCTGGCCGGGTTCGACGCGGCCGGCGCCGACCAGCTCCGCCGGGCGATGGGCGCGAAGCGCTCCACCGAGCGGATGGCCCGGATCCGGGACCGGCTGTACGCGGGGATGGCCGCGCGGGGCATCACCGGCGCGGTGGCCGACGACGTCTACCTGAAGCTGTCCGCGTTCGCCAACTACGGGTTCCCGGAGAGCCACGCGATGAGCTTCGCGTACCTGGTCTATGCCAGCGCCTGGCTCAAGCGCTACCACCCGGCGGCCTTCCTGGCCGCGCTGCTGCGGGCCCAGCCGATGGGCTTCTACTCGCCGCAGAGCCTGACCGACGACGCCCGCCGGCACGGGGTACGGGTGCGCCGGCCGGACATCAACGCCAGCAACGCCGGGGCGACGCTGGAGTCCACCCCGGACACCCGGTGGGGCAGCGCGCCGGGTGAGCCGCCGCACGCGTGGGGGCTGGGCGGCCCGGCGGTGCGGCTCGGGCTGTCCAGCGTCCGCACCCTCGGCGACGGGCTGGCCGAGCGGATCGAGGCCGAACGGGCGGCGAACGGCCCGTACCGGAACATGCCGGACCTGGCCCGGCGGGTGGGGATGACCGCGGCCCAACTGGAGGCGCTGGCCACCGCGGACGCGTTCGCCGGGTTCGGGCTGACCCGCCGGGAGGCGCTGTGGGCGGCCGGCGCGGCGGCCCGGGAGGGCGCGGGTCGGCTGCCCGGCACCGCCGGCGGGACCGGGGCGCCCGCGCTGCCCGGGATGGACGACGTGGACCGGCTGGTGGCCGACGTGTGGGCCACCGGGCTGTCCCCGGAGAGCCACCCGGCGCAGTTCGTCCGGCCGCAACTCGACGCGCTCGGCGCGGTGCCGATCGCCCGGCTGGGCCAGGTCGAGCCCGGCCGGCGGATCCGGGTCGGCGGCATCGTGACCCACCGGCAGCGACCGGCCACGGCGGGCGGGGTGACGTTCCTCAACCTGGAGGACGAGACCGGGATGCTCAACGTCATGTGCTCGCCGGGCCTGTGGCAGCGGTACCGCCGGGTCGCCCGGACCAGCGCGGCGCTCGTGGTGCGGGGCCGGCTCGACCGTGCCTCGGGGGTGGTGTCGCTGACCGCCGACCGGCTCGACGGGATCACCGCGCCGGTCAGCCCGCCGTCCCGCGACTTCCGCTGATCCGCACCCGCACCCGCACCCGCACCCGGCGGCGGTCGGGGTTCCGGCGGCCGCTCAGCCGGTGAGCGCCTGGACCAGCGCCGCGGCGGACATGGCCACCAGGCCGAGCAGCACGATCCGGCGGAACACGACCAGGTTCACCCGGGCGAAGATCCGGTCGCCCAGCCACCAGCCGAGCAGCACCGCCGGCAGCCCGGCCGCGGCGAGCCGGAGCGTGGCCGCGTCGACCTGCCCGGCCAGCACGAACCCGGCCAGCCCGAGCACGCCGCTGCCGGCGAAGGCGGCGGCCAGCGTCGCCCGGAAGGTGCGCGGGTCGTACCCGAGGGCCTGGAAGGCCGCGACCAGCGGCGGGCCGTTCATCCCGGTGGAGGTGGCCAGGACGCCGGAGAAGACGCCGACCGCGGCCACCACCGCCGGACCGGTGCGGAACCGGACCCGCCGCCAGACCAGCACCGTGCAGCCGAGGACCACCACCGCGATCAGGACGGTCAGCAGCCGGGCCGGGGCGAGGGTCAGCACGAGCAGCCCGACCGGCATGCCGAGCACGGCGGCCGAGGTGAGCAGCAGCGCGGTGCGCCAGCGGGCGTGCGCGCGTTCCCGGGCGGCGGAGGTCACGGTCAGCCCGACGCCGGTCACCGAGGCCACCACCACGGCGGTGCGCGGGTCGCTGGCCAGCGTGAGCAGCGGTACGGCGAGCAACGCGTAGCCGAATCCGCTGACCGCCTGGGCGAACGCGGCGAGCAGCACGATGCCGAAGGTGACGGGGAGCAGGATGGCCATCGGCGTGAAGCCTCGCCGACGACCGGTGGCGCAGGCAAACGCGTTCACCGAGAGCCTGGCCACATCCCCGGCGGAGGTGGCCGCGCTGGGCGGGACGCGTACCGGTGCCCTAGGCTCGGCCGGGTGGAGCGAACACAGCCGGCGGTCGCTGCCGCCGCTGCCCGGTCCGCCGCCGCCCGGCCCGGCACCGGGGCCCGGACCGCGGTGATCTGGGCGGTACTGCGCCAGGAACTCGACCGGCAGCATGGGCGGACGCTGGCGGTGCTGGACGTGGGCGGCGGGACCGGCGGGTTCGCCGTGCCGCTGGCCGAGGCCGGGCACCGGGTGACGGTGGTGGACGCCAGCCCCGACGCGCTCGCCGCGCTGACCCGCCGGGCCGCCGAGGCCGGGGTCGCGGACCGGGTACGCGCCGTGCAGGGCGACGGCGACGACCTGGGCGGGTGGGTGGCGCCGGCCAGCGTCGACCTGGTGCTCTGCCACGCCGTCCTGGAGGTGGTGGACGATCCCGAGGCCGTGGTCGGCGCGCTGGCCGCGGCGCTGCGGCCGGGGGGCGCCGCCAGCGTGCTGGTGGCCGGCCGGGCGGCCGCGGTGCTGGCCCGGGCCACCGCCGGGCAGCTCGCCGCCGCCGCGACGATGCTGGCCGATCCGGACGGCCGGGCCGGGCCGCGGGACACCCTGCGCCGGCGGTACGACCCGGACGGCGCCACCGCGCTGCTGCACGCCGCGGGGCTGCACGTCGAGGAGGTGCACGGGGTGCGGGCGCTCACCGATCTGCTGCCGGCCGCGGTGGCCGAGGGGGATCAGCGGGCGCTGCTCGATCTCGAACTGGCCGTGGCGTCCCGCCCGCCGTACCGGGAGATCGCCGCGCAACTGCACCTGTTCGCCCGCCGTACGCCGTGACCGGCCCGGCCGCCGGGGCGGACCCGACACCGGCCCTGGGCGGCCCGGCCGCACCGGCGGCGGATCCGCTGGCGGTGCTCCCGCCGCGGTACGGCGCGGCGAGCCTGGCCGACCTGATGCCCGGGGTGCTGGCCGCGCTCGGGGTGCCCGGCTCCGCCGACCCGCTGGGGCTGGCCGACCGGTTGGCCGGGGTGCGCCGGATCGCGGTGCTGCTGGTGGACGGGCTCGGCTGGTACCAGCTTCCGCTGGCCGCGGCGCACGCGCCGACGCTGGGCGAGCTGGCCCGCGCCGGCCGGTGGCTGACCAGCGGCTTCCCCTCCACCACCCCGACCAGCCTGGTCAGCCTGGGCACCGGCGCTCCACCCGGAGCGCACGGCGTGCTCGGGTTCCGGGTGCGGGTGCCCGGCACCGACCGGGTGCTCTGCCACGTCGACTGGCGGGACGATCCGGATCCGCGCGGCTGGCAGCCGTTGCCGACGGTCTGGGCGCGGGCGGCGGCCGCCGGGGTGGCGGTCACGGTGGCGAGCCGGCCGGAGTACGCCGGTTCCGGGCTGACCGAGGCGGCCAACGCCGGCGGCCGGTACGCGCCGGTCACCGGCCCGGCCGCGCTGGCCGAGACGATGCTGGCGGCGCTGGGCGCCGGGACCGGGCCGACGCTGGTCTACGGCTACCACCCGGAACTGGACCAGTGCGGGCACCGGTACGGCGTGGACTCGGCGGACTGGCGATCGGCCGCCGCCGGCCTGGAGGAGGCGCTGGCCCGGCTGGTCGACGGCCTGCCGCCGGACGCGGCCCTGCTGGTGACGGCCGACCACGGCCAGCTCAACGTGCCGGCGCAGGGCCGGTTCGACCTGGACGCCGATCCCCGGCTGCGGGCCGGGCTGCGGCTGGTCGCGGGCGAGCCGCGGGTGCGGTACCTGCACGTGCGGCCCGGTGCCGTCGAGGACGTCCGGGCCACCTGGGCCGGGGTCCTGGGCGACGCGGCCCGGGTGCTCGACCGGGCCGAGGCGGTGGCCGCCGGCTGGTTCGGTCCGGTGCCGGCGGCGCATCTGGAGCGGATCGGCGACCTGGTGGTGGTCTGCCGGGGCACGTCCGTCGTGGTGCACCCCAGCGTGAGTCCGGCCGAGGCGTGGCTGGTGGGCTTCCACGGTTCGCTGACGGCGGCCGAGATGGCGATCCCGCTGCTGGTCGCCGGGGCGCAGGGTGTCGTACCGGCGGGTTAGCCTGCCGGTCATGGGTCGCAGCCAGTCCTTCCGCCCGGGAGCCGGCGGTGCCGATCCGCGCTTCGGGCCGGGCGCCGACGACGCGGGCTGCCCGATCCTGCACGTGGACATGGACGCCTTCTACGCCTCGGTCGAGGTCCGCCGGCGGCCCGGACTGCGCGGCCAGCCGGTCGTGGTGGGTGGTCTCGGGCCGCGCGGCGTGGTCAGTTCGGCCAGCTACGAGGCCCGGACGTACGGCGTGCGCAGCGCCATGCCGATGCTGCGCGCCCGCGCGCTCTGCCCGGGCGGGGTGTTCCTGGCGCCGGACTTCGACGCGTACACCGCCGCGTCCCGGGCGGTGATGCAGATCTTCCGGGACGTCACCCCGCTGGTCGAGCCGCTCTCCCTGGACGAGGCGTTCCTGGACGTGGCGGGGGCGCGGCGGCTGCTGGGCCGGCCCACCGGGATCGCCCAGGCGATCCGCGCCCGGGTCGCCGAGCAGGAGGGGCTGACCTGCTCGGTGGGGGTTGCCCCGACGAAGTTCGTGGCCAAGCTCGGGTCGGCGCTGGCGAAGCCGGACGGCATGCTCGTGGTGCCCGCGGACCGGGTGCTGGAGTTCCTGCATCCGCTGCCGGTGGACGCGTTGTGGGGGGTGGGCGAGCGGGCGGCCGAGGCGCTGCGCCGGCTCGGGCTGTCCACCGTGGCCGACCTCGCCGCCGCGCAGCACGGGCTGCTGCGCAGCGCCGTGGGCGAGGCCGCCGCGCACCATCTGCACGAACTGGCCTGTGGTCGGGATCCGCGCCGGGTCACCCCCGAGCAGGTGGAGAAGTCGATCGGGGCGGAGGTCACCTTCGACACCGACGTGGCCGATCCCGCCACGATCCGCCGGGCGCTGCTGGCGCTCGCGGAGAAGGTGGGGATGCGGCTGCGCCGGGCCGGCCAGGTCGGCCGGACCGTGTCCATCAAGGTACGGCTGACCGATTTCCGCACCCTGACCCGCTCCCGCACCCACCAGGTGCCCACCGACGTGGCCCGGGAGGTCTTCGAGACCGCCTGGGCGCTCTTTTCCGCCTTACGCCCCGGTGACCGGATCCGGCTGATCGGGATCCGGGTCGAGGGGCTGGCCGCGGCGGCCGGGACACCCCGGCAGGCCGTGCTCGGCGCTCCCGAGTACGGCTGGCGGGAGGCGGAAGCGGCGGTGGACGCGGCAACCGCCCGTTTCGGGCGATCCGTCGTGCGTCCGGCCAGCCTGCTGGACCCGGCGGAGCCACGGGACAACCCCTAGGTTGCTGTCTCAGAGCCGAAAATCAACGCGACCATGCCTCGTCCCGCTTTCCGACCCGCGGGCCCCCTCGTAGACTGGCGGGTAAGCAGCCGGTTGGCTGTCACGGTCTGTCGGTCCGACCGGATCGACCTTCGTGACCGGGGAGGAGTGCCGTGCCGCTCTCGGAGCACGAGCAGCGGCTGTTCGAGCAGATCGAGCGGTCGCTTGCCGAGGACCCCAAGTTCGCCTCGGCTGTGCGCGCCAGCGACCCACGCTTCCGCGTGCGGCGCCGGCTGCTCGTCGCTGCCGGCCTGATCATCGCCGGCCTCGCGGTAGTCGTCTACGGTGCCGTGATCAAGACACCGCTGCTGGCCGTGGCGGGGTTCGTCGTGATGCTTGCCGCCGCGGCGTACGCCTTGCAGTCCCACCGACGGGCGCAGTCGCCCGACCTGCACGTGGTGGGCGGCACCACCAGCCGGCGCCCCCGGGGCCGCCGGCTGTCGATGATCGATCGGCTGGAGGAAAGGTGGCGGCAGCGGCCCGAGGGCCATCGCTGACGATGTCCCGGCGCTGACGCCCCGCCCGCCCTACGCGGCGGCGGTGCGCTTCCGCCGGGCAACCTCGGTCAGCGCGCGGACGACGTCGGCCGGCCGCACGGTGATCGGCTCGTTGCCAGCGGCGTCGAGCGTGGCGTAGTGCGCCTCCACGATCTCCCGCAGGATCGCCCCCGGCTTCACGCCGCGGGCCTCCGCGTCCTCCATGACCCGGCGCGCGATGTTGGCGGGGTACCGGGCGGACATGCTCACCTTCGTCGTCGGCGGGGTGTCGTCGACCACCGCGGCGGACCAGTCCCGGTCTTCCAGTGACTCCTGCGCCGCCCTGATGTCATCTGCTCGGCTCATCGCCCGCCCCTTTCCATCAACTTGCGCAGTGGCTGTGCCTCGTCCTCGTCGAGCCATCGCGCTCCGACCACCACGTACTCGTCGTCGGCCTCTTCGACGAGAGCCACCGCCAGCATTCTCCCGTCCGGCACCGCGCCGACGACGTGCATCACCGCGCCGATGCGGCGCACGATCCGCGGCCGGGACGCGGTGAGCACGTGCAGGGCCGCCTGCCAGCCGACGCCGGCCCGGTCGAGCGCCTCGTAGCTGGTGTAGGAGAACCGGTACGGATCTACCGACATGGGAAAAGTATACAAACGCATACGCCGGGTGGAATGCCTTCCGGGCAGGTGACGAGGCGGTTCGGGCCCGCCCGCGGCGACCGTCCCCGCCGGCGGCCGGATCAGCGTGCCGTGCGCTGGCCGACCAGCCGGATCAGCGCGCCGTGCGCTGGCCGACCAGCCGGCGGGGACTCCACCGGCGCATCCCGGCGTTCGCCCGCCCGGCCGAGGTGACCGTCCGGGCGAACCCGTCGGCCACCGCCGTCCGCCAGCGCAGCAGCACCGACGGGGGCAGCATCGCGGCGACCACCCGGGTCCGCCGGCTCGCGCCGGCGGCCAGCCCGCGGCGGACCGCCCGCAACGCCGGGCCGAGTCCGCTCTCCCGGCCCGGGGCCGGGGCGTACCGGGCCAGTTCCTCGGCCCGACCCAGCCGCCGGGCGGCGTCCGCCGCCGGACCGGTCAGGTCCCGGCTCGCCAGCCGCTCGACGGTCAGCCGGGGCGTCTCGGCGGGATCCACCAGCACCCGGAAGTCGACCATCGTGTCCAGCAGTTCCGCCCAGGCCGAGTGCACGTCCGCGCGGCCCCGGTCGGCGGAACCGTCCACGATCACCTCAACCGTCCCCGGCTCCCGCACCCGGGGAGAGGGCAGCACGGGACCGGTGGCGAGCCGGCGGATCCGGCGCCGGCGCAGCAGCACCCGGCGGGTCGCCGGCAGCACGAGCAGCAGAAGCAGCACAGCAGCGGCGGAAATGATCCACCACGACTGGCTCGCCGGGCGCGCCTGCGCCACCGAGGCCGCGTCGGGCAGCCCGGCCTCGTCGTCCTTCTCCTGCGGGCTCGATCCGGCGTCGTTGGCGGCGCCCGGCCGGTCCGGGGAGTCCACCTCGCCCGACGGCGCGGTCGGGTCCGGAGCGTCGGTGTCCGGCGCCCACTCCGACCGCATCGCGCCGGGAACCGACGCCGCGGGGGTCGCGTCGAACGGCACCCAGCCGATGCCCGCGAAGTAGACCTCGGTCCAGGCGTGCAGGTTCTTGTTGGTCAGCACGTACGTGTTGCTGTTCACCTTGCTGCCGGTGGTGAATCCGAACGCGACCCGGGCCGGAACGCCGGCCGAGCGGACCATCCAGGACAGCGCCGCGGCGTACTGCTGGCAGAAGCCCGTCTTGTTGTCCAGGAAGTCGACGATGTCGCTGCCGCTGGTCCCGCCCTTGGTGGACAGCGAGTACCGGAAGCCGTTGTCGGCCGAGAAGTAGTCGTAGAGGGCGCGCACCCGGGCGTAGTCCGACCGCTTGCCCGCGGTGAGCTGGCGGACCAGCGAGTCCACCTGCGGCTGCCGGGGCACCTCGGTGAACGCGCGGGCCGGGTCGGTGTCGCTGGGCTCCGGCACCGCGCTCAGCGCCGCCGGCGAGTACGTGGAGCGGACGTAGTCGAACGAGTACTTCTTGCCGCGTGCCTGGCTGCGGCCGGAGTAGACGACCTGCTGGCTCGGGTCGAAGAACCAGGACGAGTCGATCCCGTCGGTCGCGATCGGATTGCTGTACACGGGCAGCAGCGACATCGCGAAGTCCCGGCTGATCTCGATGCTCGCATGCTCGGTCTGCCGCACCACGCCCGCCGTGCTGCGGCGATCCACCGGCGGCAGCCCCCGGCTCACCGGCGTGCCGTGCGGAGCCCGCACCCGGAAGCCGTCCGGGCGCAGCTCGTCGGCCACCCCGAAGCGCAGGTAGAACGGCGCTTCCTCGGTGGTGGTGACCCGGGCCAGGTCGCGGGTGTCGGACTGGGTGAGCTGGCCGCTGAGCGCGGCGAACAGGTTGACCCGACCCAGCCCACCCTGGCCGACGCCGTTCCCCTCGCCGAGCGGCGAGGTCTGGAAGGTGTTCAGCATGCCCGTGGTCATGCCCGGCACGGCCAGCGGCAGCAGCACCGCCAGCAGGACACCCACCGTGGCCAGCCGGCGGCCGGCCGCGGACAGCGGCGACGGTTCCCACTGGTCCACGTCGCGGCCGTCGCCGGTGAACCGCCGGCCGAACCGGCGCACCCGGTCCACGTTGTCGGCGACCAGCAGCCAGAGGAAGCCGATCGCGCCGACGACGAACGGCACCGGCGGCACGCTGTCCGGGTACACCGCGACCGGCACCGAGTAGATGGCCAGCATCGGCAGCCCGGCCAGGGCCGGCCGGCGCAGCCCGACGCTGAGCAGGTCGACCACCGCGGCCACCACGCCGACGCCGAGCACCGTGATGAACAGCAGCGGGGTGGTGTCCGGGACCGGGATCCCGTACGAGCGCATGTCCTCGCCGGCCGCTCCGAAGAGGTGACCGAAGTAGGCCAGCGTGCCCTTGGTCGGCACGACCGCGAGCCACTCCCGGCCGCTGGGGAAGATCCAGGTCAACGCGATGAACAGGGCCACCAGCATGGCCCCGAACTGGGCCACCAGCGGTGCCCGCAGGTACCGGGCCAGGGTCACCGCGCCGTACTGCGCGGCCACCACCAGCAGGATCTGCACCAGCCAGGTCCACCGGTCGAAGATCGTCGACAGCGGCGCCGCCGCCAGCACGGTGGCGACGGCCGCGACGAACCCCAGGTACCGCGTGCTTCTCATCGCATTCCCCCGGAGACCGTCTCGGCCATCGCCGCCCGCCGGGCGAATCCCTGCGCCCGCCGGGCAACCTGCGGCCACAGTCCGGGCAGCAGCATCCCGTGCTCCACCCCGATCACCTTCCAGCCGCCCTCCAGCAGGGTCAGCGCCGACGCCTCGTGCGCCTCGTCGGCCTCACCCCTGGCCGGCTGGCCCAGGTTGACCCAGGTGGTGCTGTCGATCAGGAAACCGATGCAGGCCACGCCGCTGTCCCGCAGGCCGCGCACCAACTCCGCCTCGGTGGCGCTGCACGTGCCGAGCACCGCGACCACCAGGCCGCCGCGGTTGCGCTGCCGGACCCGCTCGACGAGCAGACCCAGGTCGACCCGCGGCGCGGTCCGCACCTGCGCCAGGTGGTCCAGCAGCAGCCCTTCGCCGCCGGCGTCCGAGGCGTCCAGGTCGGCCTCCGGGCCGGTGACCAGTCGCATCTTGTAGCCGGCGCGGCGCAGGTGCACCGCGATGCTGGCCGCCGCCGAGACGGCCCACTCGAAGCTGGCGGTCGGTCCCTCGCCGCGGTGCGCCGCGGCCCGGGTGTCCAGCACCACGGTGGCCCGGCTCTCCCACGGCTGCTCCTCGCGGCGCACCATCAGCTCGCCGGTGCGGGCCGTGGACTTCCAGTGCACCCGGCGCAGGTCGTCGCCGTGCCGGTACTCCCGGGTCGCCGCGTCGTCGTCGCCGTGCACGGCCACCGACCGGGCCCGGCTGTCGCCCGTGCCCGCGTACTCGCCGGCCACCCGCACGTTCGGCAGCGCCAGCACCTGCGGGATGACGGTGAGCCGGTCGGTGCTGGGGAAGGCCCGGGTCAGCTCGCACAGCCCGAACGGGTCGGTGAGGCGCACGGTGAGCGGACCGACCTCGTACCGGCCGCGCACGTCGGCCCGCACCGTGTACGCCACCGAACTGCCCTGGTGGGCGCCGAGGCGTTCCAGCACCACCCGGGGCCGGCTGCCCAGCGCGTACGGCAGCCGGTCCTCCAGCAGCAGGGTCCCGGTCGGCAGCCGGGACAGGTTCTGCAGGCGCAGCACCACCCGGGAGGTGGAGCCCGCCTGCACCCGGTGCGGCTCCAGCGAGCGGGTGCAGGCCAGCCGGTACCGGCTGCGGCCCACGTACAGCGCCGCCAGCAACGGCAGCACGGCCAGCAGCACCGCCACCCGGAGCAGGTCCTTCTCGCCGAGAATCAGCGCGGACAGCGCCGCGGCCGCGGCTGCGGCCAGGAACGACCGGCCCCGGGTGGTCAGGCCGCGCAGCGCCTCCCGCATGGTCAGCGTCCCCGGCTGTACGGCGGTCGGGCCGGCCCGTCCGGGCCGCCGTGATGGCCGTCGTGGTGGCCGTCGTACGGCGACCGCCGGCGCTCCGGCGGCACCGGAAGCCGGCGGACGAGGTCGGCGACCACGGCGTCGGTGGTGCGGCGGGCCAGTTGCGCGTCGGCGTTCGGGATGACCCGGTGCGCCAGCACCGGCACGGCCAGCGCCTGCAGGTCGTCCGGCAGCACGTAGTCGCGGCCGTCCAGGGCGGCCACCGCGCGGGCGGTGCGCAGCAGTTGCAGGGTGGCCCGGGGGGAGGCGCCGAGCCGCAGGTCGGGCGACTCGCGGGTGGCGGTGACCAGGTCGATGGCGTACTGCTGCACCGAGTCGGCCACGTGGATCTGCCGGACCGTGGCGATCAGCCGGCGCACGGTGGCGGCGTCGGAGACCGGCCGCAGCGCACCCAGCGGGTCGGCACCGCCGTGCACGGTGAGCATCGCCAGCTCCGCCCCCGGGTCCGGGTAGCCCATGGCGACCCGGGCGGTGAACCGGTCGCGCTGGGCCTCCGGCAGCGGGTACGTCCCCTCCATCTCGATCGGGTTCTGCGTGGCGATCACCATGAACGGGGTCTGCAGCTCGTAGGTCACGCCGTCGACCGTGACCTGGCGCTCCTCCATGCACTCCAGCAGCGCCGACTGGGTCTTCGGGGAGGCGCGGTTGATCTCGTCCCCGACCACCAGGTTGGCGAACACGGCGCCGGGCTTGAACTCGAAGTCGTGGGTCTCCTGGTTGAAGACGCTGACCCCGGTGACGTCGCTGGGCAGCAGGTCGGGGGTGAACTGGATCCGGCGCACCGAACAGTCGATCGACCGGGCCAGCGCCTTGGCCAGCTTGGTCTTGCCCACCCCGGGCACGTCCTCGATCAGCAGGTGGCCCTCGGCCAGCAGGACGGCGAGCGCCAGCCGGACGATCGCCGTCTTGCCCTCGATGACCTGTTCGATGTTGGCCACGATGGCGTCGCTCGCTGCGCGGAACTCATCGTTGGGCAGGGCGCCCCCCAACTCGTCCCAGGTCTGCTGTCTCACCGGGGTCCTCCTCGTCGCTGTGCCGCGGTGCTGATTGAGACTGCCGAGACCGGCGGCAAGGTTCGCGGGACGTTGGCTTCCGGTCCCGATGTCCGGTTACCCGCACGACTCAGGCTAGCGCCATCGGCGCCGTGCGCCGACCTCCGCCCGATGATCGAGGCTCCCGGGTGACCGCACGGTGCCGCCGGAACCGCGATGGGTAACCGCAACGACAGCCCGCCGCGGCAGGCGGTACACTGCCCTCATGCCCGGGGCTGACCTGCTCCTTAGCGAGCCGTGCTGACGCATCAGACAGCGACAGCACGGCTACCCCTCCTTGCGAGGGGCTTTTTTGTGCCCGCGCAACCCCGATCCGTGTCCGCGCGACCCCACCCCGTCCGGCCCCGACGAGAACGACCCGAGGTGAAGCGATGACGTCCGCAGCCGAGCCGACCGCCGAGATCCCACCGTTCCGGTACACCGCCGGACTGGCCGGTGAGCTGGAGCTGCGCTGGCAGGACCGGTGGCGGCGGGAGCAGACCTTCCGGGCGCCCAACCCGGCCGGCCCGCTGGCCGAGCCGGACCACCCGCGCGCCGGTGCCGAGAAGCTGTACGTGCTGGACATGTTCCCGTACCCGTCCGGTTCCGGGCTGCACGTCGGGCACCCGCTGGGCTACATCGGCACCGACGTGTTCGCCCGGTTCCAGCGGATGGCCGGCCGCAACGTGCTGCACACCATGGGCTTCGACGCGTTCGGCCTGCCCGCCGAGCAGTACGCGGTGCAGACCGGCACCCATCCGCGGGTGACCACCGAGGCCAACATCGCCCGCTACCGGGCGCAGCTGAGCCGGCTGGGGCTGGGGTACGACCAGCGGCGCTCGGTGGCCACCATGGACCCGGACTACTACCGCTGGACCCAGTGGATCTTCCTGCAGATCTTCAACTCCTGGTACGACCCGGACGCCGGCCGGGCCCGGCCGGTCGCGGAGCTGATCGGGGAGTTCGCCGCCGGCGCCCGGGAGACGCCGGACGGGCGCCCGTGGGACGAGCTGGACCCGGTCGAGCGCCGCCGGATCGTCGACGGGTACCGGCTGGCGTACGTCTCCGAGGCGCCGGTGAACTGGTGCCCCGGCCTGGGCACCGTGCTGGCCAACGAGGAGGTCACCGCCGACGGCCGCTCCGAGCGGGGCAACTTCCCGGTCTTCAAGCGCAACCTGCGGCAGTGGATGATGCGGATCACCGCGTACGGCGACCGGCTGCTGGCGGACCTGGACGCGCTGGACTGGCCCGAGGCGATCAAGCTGATGCAGCGCAACTGGATCGGTCGCTCGGTGGGCGCGCACATCGACTTCCCGACCGACGCCGGTGCGGTGCGGGTCTTCACCACCCGCCCGGACACCGCCTTCGGCGCCACCTACCTGGTGCTGGCCCCCGAACACGAGCTGGTGGACCGGCTGACCCCGGCCGACTGGCCGGCCGGCACCCGGCCGGCGTGGACCGGCGGGCACGGCACGCCCACCGAGGCGGTGGCCGGGTACCGGGCCGCCGCGGCGGCCAAGAGCGACGTCGAGCGGCAGGCCGACGCGCGGGAGAAGACCGGCGTCTTCACCGGCGCGTACGCCACCAACCCGGTGAACGGGGAGCGGATCCCGATCTTCGTCGCCGACTACGTGCTGGCCGGCTACGGCACCGGGGCGATCATGGCGGTGCCCGGCCAGGACGAGCGGGACTGGGAGTTCGCCGAGGTCTTCGAGCTGCCGATCGTGCGTACCGTGCAGCCGCCGGAGGGCTTCGCCGGCACGGCGTACACCGGGGAGGGTCCGGCGGTCAACAGCGCGGCGCCCGAACGCGGCCTGGTGCTGGACGGGCTGGGGGTGACCGAGGCCAAGGCGCGCACCATCGCCTGGCTGGAGGAGGCCGGGCACGGCCACGGCGCCGTCACCTACCGGCTGCGGGACTGGCTGTTCAGCCGGCAGCGGTACTGGGGCGAGCCGTTCCCGGTCGTCTACGACGAGACCGGCCTGCCGGTGGCGCTGCCCGAGTCGATGCTGCCGGTCGAACTGCCCGACGTCGACGACTTCTCGCCGCGCACCTACGACCCGGAGGACGCCGACTCGCAGCCGGAGACCCCGCTGTCGCGCCGCAAGGACTGGGTGGAGGTCGAACTGGACCTGGGGGACGGTCCGAAGACCTACACCCGCGAGACCAACACCATGCCGCAGTGGGCCGGCTCCTGCTGGTACGAGATGCGCTACCTGGACCCGACGAACACCGAAACGTTCGTCGACCCGGCCAACGAACGCTACTGGATGGGGCCGCGCGGCGAGGGCGACTGCGGCGGCACCGACCTGTACGTGGGTGGCGTCGAGCACGCGGTGCTGCACCTGCTGTACGCCCGGTTCTGGCAGAAGATCCTGTACGACCTGGGCCACGTGTCGTCGTTCGAGCCGTACCGCCGGCTGTTCAACCAGGGCTACATCCAGGCCTACGCCTACACCGATCCGCGCGGCGCCTACGTGCCGGCCGAAGAGGTGGTCGAGGTCGACGGCCGGTACTTCCACGGCGAGATCGAGGTCCGGCGCGAGTACGGCAAGATGGGCAAGTCGCTGCGGAACGTGGTCACCCCGGACGAGATGTGCGAGCGGTACGGCGCGGACACGTTCCGGGTCTACGAGATGTCGATGGGTCCGCTGGAGGTGTCCCGGCCGTGGGAGACCCGGGCGGTGGTCGGCTCGCACCGGTTCCTGCAACGGGTCTGGCGGGCGGTGGTGGACGAGCGGACCGGCGACTGCACGGTGCTGGACACCCCGGCCGACGAGCCGACCCGCCGGCTGCTGGCCCGTACGATCGACGGGGTCCGCACCGACCTGGCCGGGCTGCGCTTCAACACCGCGATCGCCAAACTGATCGAGCTGACCAACGCGCTGACCCGGCTGCCGGCCACCCCGCGCGAGGTGGCCGAGCCGCTGGTGCTGATGCTGGCGCCGTTCGCCCCGCACATCGCCGAGGAACTGTGGCAGCGGCTGGGGCACGCCGAGTCGCTGACCTTCGCCGACTTCCCGGTGGCCGACCCGGCCCTGCTGGCCGCGCCGACCGTGACCTACCCGGTGCAGGTCAACGGCAAGGTCCGGGGCCGGGTGGAGGTGCCGGCCGACGCCGCCGAGGAGACCGTGCGCGGCGCCGCGCTGGCGGCCGTGGCCGAGCAACTGGGCGGTCGCGAACCGCGCAAGGTCATCGTGGTGCCGGGGCGGATGGTCTCGGTGGTCGCCTGACGGGTTCCGGCGGTCTTGGTTGGGGTTTCCGGCGGTCTGGGGTTGGGTTTCCGGCGGTCTGGGGTTGGGTTTCCGGCGGACCCGCCCACTCTGGGCGGTCAGGCTTGACCCCGTCGTGGGCGGGTCCGCCGGAAACCCGTGCGGTGGGCTGGGGTCGGCGGAATCTCAGACCGAGTGCATCAGTGCGGCGGCCTTGCTCCAGACGTCCGGATAAACCTCCGTGTCGAACGCGACGGTGGAGGGGCGCGCGGCGGCGGCGGCCAGCAGGCCGGCATCCCTGATCGGTGGGGTTGTCCTCAGGATGACGGCGGCGATCTCCACGAGGTCGTCGACCTCGAGGTAGACGGTCATTCGGCCAGTCGTCTCAGCAACTCGGCGTCCCGTTCCGAGACCTCACGGGCGAGGTCGCGGACCCGGTCCCGTCGGCTGTGCGCGGAGACGTACTCCTCCACGGCGACGACGATGGTGGCATTCATGGACCGACGCTCATGTTCGGCGAGCTGCTTCAGACGCTCGTGCAGATCGTCGGGCAGATTGACCGTGGTGACCATATGGAAATCATACCGCTCCTGACCAGCGGACGGTGGGGCGATGCGAGGCCCTCGCAGGTCCGTCGGCGGCGCCGCCGTTCGTACCGGGGCGGGCCGGCGGTCGACCGGCGTATCGCTGAACGCAGCCGTTGCCCGGTCGAAACCTTCACGTTGGGTCGCCGTTCGGAGCGCGCCGGGGCGCCGCACTCAGGTGAGACGCCCCTATGCTGCTGATAGCTGAGTTGTCCGGCCGTCGACAGGGAGGAGCGGGACGTTGGCCTACGAACCCCGGGTCGCAGCCGCGCTGTCCGGCGCCACCGTACGACAGCTCTCCTACTGGCGCCGCACCCGCGCCCTCGTGCCGGAGACGTCTGCGTCGCGCCCTGTCCTCTACTCCTTCAGGGATCTCGTGGCGCTCCGAACGTTCGCCTATCTTCGTGGCGATCGCTCCCTGCAAAGCATTCGCAAGGCGGTCCGAACTCTGAAGGACATCGGCGAGACGGAGCATCTGTCGTCATACCGGCTCGTCGCGCAGGGTAAGCGGAGCATCGCGCTGGTCCAGGACGAGGGGGCTGTCGATCTCGTTGAGAAACCGGGCCAGTCCCTGACGGTGGTCAAGCTTGGCGACGTACTTCAGTCGTTTCCCGTGGGGGACATTCAGGTGCCGGACCTCCTGCATCCGCGTGAGAGGATCTCCGTGGATCCCGAGATTCGTGGTGGGCATCCCGTGGTCGAGGGCACCCGCGTGCCGTTCGAAGTCGTCGCGGATCTGGTCCGCGACGGCGTCGAGCCGGAGCAGGTTGCCGCCTTCTACCCGTCAGTCAGCGCGGATGCGGCGCGTGACGCCGCTGATTTCGCGGACTATGTCGATCGATCGGCGGGGCGTCGGGCGGCTTGATGCGGGTTCTTCTGGATGAAGACGTGCCGGAACAGGTCTTGCAGGTTCTCCGCCATGTCCTTCGACGTCATACTGTCGATCACATACATTCGATAAAGTGGTCTGGGAAGAAGGACAGTCAGGTCCTTCACGACGCCGTCGGCCGATATGACGTCCTGGTTACGAACAACTACAGGCAGTTCGACGATCCGGACGAGACCTCCAAAATAAAGAAGTCTGGAATACATCACGTCTCGTACCGGCAGCGGCAGTCGGGGCTCACGGGGTTGGCTCTTGCGATCGGCGCCATCGTCGCGTCAATGCCACAAATCATGGCGGATCTTGAGGTGGCGGGCGGGCAGCGCCTGGTGGCCATCCGGGGAATCGATCCCACGAAGCGGTTCACGATCACTGATCCGAGGCGGGATCCGCCCAGGTACTGGCCTCGGTGACGTGCCGGTCAGTGCCGCGCGGCGTCGGGATCGCCGACGGCGCGGCGGGTGCGCTCGGCGCGCCACCAGCGGGCCACCAGGGCGAGGCTGGCGAACAGGCCGAGGCTGGCCGGCGCGACCGCCAGCCAGTTGATGCGGCCGGGGGTGGCCACGGCGCCGATGGCCGCGTAGCCGAACGCCGACGGCACGGTGGCGAGCACGCTGCCCACCAGGTACGGCGCCAGCCGTGCGCCGGTGGTGCCGTAGCCGTAGCTGACCAGCCCGAAGCCGCCCACCGGCAGCAGCCGGACGGTGATCACGCCGAGCACGTTCTGCCGGCTGAACCACCCGTCCAGGCTGATCAGCCGGCCGCGTACCCGGTCGGCCACGAACTCCCGGCCCAGCGTCCGGCCTACCGCGAAGCCGGCGGCCGCGGCCAGCAGCGCGGCGGCGAGGGTGTAGCCGGCGCCCTGCACCGGCCCGAACAGGGCGCCCCAGGCGACCGTGATGAGGGTGCGCGGCACCAGCACCACCAGCAGCGCGGCGCCCACCCCCACCGCGGCCAGCGGCGTCGCCGGTCCCAACCGGTCGACCAGCCGGGGGGCCAGGGCCAGGTCCCGCGCCGGCACCAGGAGCAGCGCCAGCGCGCAGAGGCCGAGCACGCCGAGCAGCAGCAGGAAACGCCGGACGGACCGTTGCCGGAGCAGATCGCGTACGGCGGTCACTGCCGGGCCGCGGCGGCCACCGCGGCCGCCCGTTCCGAGCGCATCCGGTCGGACCAGGTGTCGTCCAGCGGCGGCAGTTGGCCGGCGCCGACGGCCCAGCGCAGCAGCAGGTCGGCCAGGGCCGGGTTGCGGGCCAGGGCCGGCCCGTGCGAGTACGTCCCGAGCAGCTTGCCGTGCCAGGCGCCCTCGCTGTTGCCGTCGTTGCCCACCCCGGTCGTGACCCGGGCCAGCGGGAAGACGCCGACGCCCAGATGGGTGCGGCCGCCGTGGTTCTCGAAGCCGCTCAGCGGCGGCAGGCCGAGCCGCGCGTCGATCGGACCGGCCAGTTCGCCCACGGCCCGGGCCGGCCCCCGGTCGGAGCTGAGGTCCAGCATGTCCAGCCCCGCGCACTTGGCGCCCTTGGCGTAGAAGGACGAGCCGAGCAACTGGTACCCGGCGCAGACGGCGAACACCACCGACCCCTGCGCCACCGCCCGGTGCAGGCCACCGTCCTCGATCAGCCGCTGCGCGGCCAGCGCCTGCGGCCCGTCCTCGCCACCGCCGAGCAGGTAGATGTCGGCCGAGCTGGGCAGTGGCTGGTCGGACCGCACCTCGTGCATCTCCACAGGCAGGCCGCGCTGCTGGGCCCGGTGGGCCAGGATCAGCATGTTGCCCCGGTCGCCGTAGGTGGACAGCAGGTCCGGGTAGATCCAGACGATGCGCAGGCTCTCAGTTGACACGGTCCAACTCCGCTCGGATGTCCTGGAACGCCGTGTAGTTGGCGATCACCTCGAGCCGGCCGGGCGGCACCGCGGCGACGGCCTCGGGGAAGGTGCGGACGTGCCGGAACGGCACCCCGTTGACGTCGAGCCGGACGGCCAGGTCGTACGCCCGGTCGCCGGTGATCAGCACCTGCCGTCCGCGCAGCGGCGCGAAGTCCACATCGAACAGCCAGGAGGTGTCCAGCCCGTCGGGGTCGCGGGCGTTGATGGACAGCAGTGTGGGCGCCTCGTCGGCCATGTCGAACGCCTCCAGCCAACTGGCCGGGTTCTTCGCCAGCAGCAGCCGGATGTTCCGGCCGTCGCGCACCACCTGCGCGTACCGGCCGGCCACCGAGGTCACCGCGCCGAGCCGGGAGACGGCGTCGGTGGGGCGTACCCCGAACTCGGCGGCCACGGCCAGCGCGGTGGCCGCGTTGCCGATGTTGACCCGGCCGGGTAGCTGCAACCGCACCTTGTGCCAGGCGCCGGTGGGGTCGAGCACGCCCTCGTCCTCCACCAGCCACTGCGGGGTGGGGCGACGCAGCGAGCAGCCGACGCACCACCAGTCGTCGCCGGAGCGCTCGATGGTGGCGCCGCACTCCGGGCAGACCCACGAGTCGTCGTGCCAGCGCTGGCCGGCGCTGAACCAGGTCACCACCCGTTCGGCCCGCAGCGGACCGGGCGGCGGGGTGGCGGCCCACACCACCATCGGGTCGTCCGCGTTCGCCACCACCCGGATGGCGGGGTAGCGGATCAGCGCGGCCCGCCACATCTGCGCCATCATCGCCACCTCCTTGGCCCGGTCGAGCTGGTCGCGGGAGAGGTTGAGCAACGCGATGGCTCGCGGTTCGGTCGCCTCGATCACCCGGGGCAGGTAGTGCTCGTCCACCTCCAGCACCGCGTACGGGGTGTGGCCGGCCTTGGCCAGCGCCGAGGTGTGCCCGCTGGGCATGTTGGCGCCGAACGAGTTGGTGGCGACCGGCCCGAGCGCCCCGAGGGCCGCGGCGGTCAGCCGGGTTGTGGTGGTCTTGCCGTTGGTGCCGGAGACCAGAGCGATGGAGCGTCCGTTGGCCAGGTGGGCCAGCAGCTCCGGGTCGATCTTGAGGCCGATCCAGCCGCCGATCACCGATCCGTCACCGCGGCCAGCGGCCCGGGACAGCGCCGCGGCGGTCCGCGACACCGAACTTGCCACCTTGGCGCGCATGGGCATCTTCCCGTCCGTCACGGACGCGAGATTACCGGAGCCGGCGGCCCGGCGACCCGGCGCCGGCCCGGCTCCACTTCCCTCCACCTTCGGGTACCGGGGCTCGGCGGGCCGCATCACCCGCCCGATATTTACCCCTTAATCCGGTCATGTTGCCGCCGGATCCGACCGCTGAATCCGGTGTCGGAAAGCGGACGCCACTGCGACGCGCCAGCGCCCTCCACTCCACTCCACCCCTTCTGACCTGGGCTTTTAGGTCGGCGCTCGGTACTCCGAACGGGCGATTCCGGTTGCGGGTGGAGGGAAGTGGAGTAGAGTGGGGCGCGATGGTGGACCTGGGAGGGGCCGCCGGCCCGGGGGTGAGCGGCGCCGCGAACGCCGCGCAAGGGCAAGGGGGGTTGGGCCGATGTTTCTCGGCACCCACACTCCGCGCCTGGACGACAAGGGCCGGCTGATTCTTCCGGCCAAATTCCGGGATGAGCTGGCGGGAGGTGTCGTGATCACCAAAGGGCAGGAGCGCTGCCTCTACGTCTTCCCGATGCTTGAGTTCCAGCGCATCGCCGGGCAGCTGCGCGAGCAGCCCATGACGCACAAGGCGGCCCGCGCGTACAGCCGGGTCTTCTTCGCCAGCGCGCACGACGAGGTGCCGGACAAGCAGGGCCGGGTGACCATCCCGGTGCACCTGCGGGAGTACGCGGCGCTCACCCGGGAGCTGGTGGTGATCGGAGCCAGCAGCCGGGTGGAGATCTGGGATCGGCAGGCATGGGAGACGTACCTCGCCGAGAGCGAGGACGACTTCGCGGACATCGAGCAGGGGGTGTTGCCGGGCGGACTCTAGGGCCGAGCAGCCCGACGTACTGCGAGATCTCCACCCGCTCGTGCTCCTGGCGCCTCTTCCCCGGTGCCAGGCGCGCGATCCGGCCGCTGTGTGCGGTGCGGGCGGACCACGAGCGGATGGGGATCTGGCGGTACGACGCGCGGCACGCCAGTCACGGCACGTACAGGCGGGAACGGCGGTCAGTGGGGGTCACGATGGGGGAGCTGAGGGGCACGCACGTGCCCGTGCTGCTCGAGCGGTGTCTCGAGCTGCTGGCCCCCGCGCTGTCCCGGCCCGGCCCCCGGGTGCACGTCGATGCCACGCTGGGGCTGGCCGGGCACGCCGAGGCGGTGCTGGCGGCCCATCCGGAGACCGTCCTGGTGGGACTCGACCGGGACCCGGAGGCGCTGGCGCACGCCCGAGCCCGGCTGGACCGGTTCGCCGACCGGATCCACCTGGTGCACGCGGTGTACGACGAGTTGCCGGCGGTGCTCGCCGGGCTGGACCTGCCGGGCGTCGACGGGGTGCTGTTCGACCTGGGTGTCTCCTCGCTCCAGCTCGACGCGCCCGACCGCGGGTTCGCCTACGCGCAGGACGCGCCGCTGGACATGCGGATGGACCAGAGCGCCGGCAGCACCGCCGAGGAGGTGGTGAACGGCTATTCGCACGGCGAGTTGGCCCGGGTCCTGCGGGTGTACGGCGAGGAGCGGTTCGCCGGTCGGATCGCCTCGGCGATCGTGCGCGAGCGGGAACGGGCCCGGATCACCTCCTCGGCCCGGCTGGCCGAGCTGGTCCGGGAGTCGATCCCGGCACCAGCCCGACGAACGGGTGGACACCCGGCAAAGAGAACGTTTCAGGCTTTACGGATAGAGGTAAACAGGGAGCTGGCGGCGCTCGAAACGGCGCTGCCGGCCGCCCTCGACGCGCTCACCGTCGGCGGTCGCCTCGTGGTGCTCTCCTACCACTCGCTGGAGGACCGGATCACCAAGCAGGCGCTCGCCGGCCGGGCCCGCAGCACGGGCCCGGTGGACCTGCCGGTCGAACTGCCCGGCACCGGCCCGACGCTGCGGCTGCTGCGCCGTGGCGCCGAGCTGCCGGGCACGGCGGAGGTCGCCGCCAACCCGCGGGCCGCATCGGTGCGGCTGCGGGCGGCGGAACGGATCGATCCGGACGCCGAAGGTGGGCGTCCGGGGTGGGGCGGCCGCGAACGGCCCCACCGAGGGGGAAGGGCACACAACGGCGGGATGGGGACACAGGGGGAGGGATGATGAACGTCAACAGGCGTGACGGCCGGGAAACCGGCGTACAGCGCGATACGGTGCAGCGCGCACCACGGTCGGGGGGCCGGATCGTGGCGCAGCGGATCACCGGGGTTCCATCGGCCGAGCCGGTCCGGGGTAGCTCCCGGCGGGCCGAGTCGATCCGGCGCACGGAGCAGACCGGGCGCACGGACCAGGCCGGACGGGTGGATCAGGTCGGGCGCACGGTGCCGGCCGGGACGGCCCGGCGCACCGGCGCGGAACGGCCCAGCGGGCCGTTCGGCGCGGACCGGGACGGCCGGTCCGGGGAGTTCCGGACCGCGGGCAGCGCGGCGCTGGCCACCGACCCGGCCGAGCTCGCCGGGTCCGCCGCGCAGCCGCGGCGTACGCCCCGGCTCACGGTGGCGCCGCCACCGCCGGTGCTGGTGCCGCGGGCGCCGTTCGTGGCGCTGATCCTGGCCGTGGTGGTCGGCGGGGTGCTGGGCATCCTGGTGGTCAACACGAAGATCAACGAGAACGCCATCCGGCTGTCCCGGATGCAGGACCAGCAGGCATCGCTGGACCTGCGCCAGCAGCAGTTGGAGGACCAGATCACCCAGGCCGAGGCGCCGGGCAACCTGGTGGCCCAGGCCAAGAAGCTCGGGCTGGTCGACGCCGGGCAGCCGGCGTTCATCCGGCTGCCGGACGGCCGGACGATCGGGGTGCCGCAGCCGACCGCCGGCGGGTCCGCCGGCACCGGCCAGCAGGGCACGGGAGGCTGACCGGTGCCGCCCCGTCCGGACGATCCGCGCCGGGACGATCCGCGGCAGGCCGACCCGCGCCGGGACGATCCGTCGTCCCGGCGCGGGTCGCCGCGCGGCCGGGAGAGGGGCGCGCCGGCGGCCCAGGAGCCGCTCGGCGGCATCTCGGACGCCCGCGCCTACACGCCGCGCGGGCGCACCGTACGGGAGGCGCCCGAACTGCGCCGCACGCCACGGGCGGGCCGCTCGTCGGACCCGTTCCGGCCGGCCCTGCAGGTGCTCGACGGCGGTGGGGGCGGCCGGGCCGCCAACCGGTCGGCGGGCTCGGGGACGGGACGGGCGGCCCCGCCGCCCGCCGGTACGGGCGGCCGGTCGGCGCCGGCGGCCTCGGCGGCCGGTGGTGCCCGGGTGCCCGCCCGGACCCGCCGCGGCGCCGACGTGGCCAAGCCGCGCTCCCGCCCGGGCGGTCGGGGTTCCGGCCGGCCCCGGCGCTCCACCCCACCCCCGCTCGGCGACCCGCGCCGGCGGCTGCGGCTGGGCACCTTCGTGGCGCTTGTCATGTTCGTCACCATCGGCATCCGGCTGGTCGCCATCCAGGTCCTGCAGAGCCCCGCCTACGCCGACGGCGGACTGAACGACCGGATCAGCAAAGTCGTGCTGCCGGCGGCGCGCGGCACCATCTACGACCGGTCCGGGGTCGCGCTGGCCCGCAGCGTGGAGGCGCGGTACGTGTTCGCCGACCCGACCCGGGTCAAGGACGTGCCGGCCACCGCCCGGGCGCTGTCCCCACTGCTGCACATCCCCGCCGCCGACCTGGAACCCCGGCTCGCCCCGCAGAAGACCGCGGCCGGCGACGACTCCCAGTTCGAGTACCTGGCCCGGGGCGTACCGGTGGCGACCGCCCAGAAGATCATGGCCCGGGAGCTGCCCGGCATCGGCGTGCACCTGGACGAGCGGCGCGACGTGCCCGGCGGGGACCTCGCGGCCAATTTGCTCGGCTTCGTCGGCCAGGACATGAACGGCCTCGAAGGACTGGAGGCGCGCTACGACGCGCTGCTGCGCGGCGTGCCCGGCGAGCGCAGCTACGAGCACGGCGGCGGCGCCCTGGACGCGCCGATCCCCGGCGGGTACGTCCAGGAGACCGCGGCCAAGCCGGGCAGTTCGCTGGAACTGACGATCGACCGCGACCTTCAGTACAAGACGCAGAGCATCCTGCAGACGCAGATGAAGGAGCGCAACAGCAGCGAGGCCGCGGCCGTGGTGCTGGACGTGCACACCGGTGAGGTGCTGGCCCAGGCCAGCTACCCGACGTACAACGCGGCGGACCCCGGCGACAGCGACCCGCAGGACCGCAACGACAACGCCACCGGCTTCGTGGTGGACCCCGGCTCGGTGCACAAGGCCATCACGATGGGCGCGGCGTTGCAGGAGGGCGTGATCAAGCCGGACGACAGCATCCTGGTCGGTCCGACCATCACCGCCGGCGACACCACCTTCTCCGACACCCACCCGCCGCCCGGCGGGGTGGCCGTGCCGATGAGCCTGCCCGGGATCATGGCCTACTCGTCCAACGTCGGCACCATCAAGATCGCGAACAAGCTCGGCAAGGAGAAGCTGTACGAGTACCAGCAGCGGTTCGGGCTCGGCCGGGCCACCGGCGAGGGGGTGCCCGGCGAGGCGGCCGGGCTGCTGCTGCCGCCGGACCAGTGGAGCGGGTCGTCGTACGGCTCGGTCCCGATCGGCATGAGCGTCTCGGCCACCCCGTTGCAGATCGCCGCGGCGTACGCGGCCATCGCCAACGACGGCACCTGGGTGCAGCCGCACCTGATCAAGGAGACGATCGCGCCGGACGGCACCCGGACCGCGGCGCCGGCCCCGAAGACGCACCCGGTGCTCAGCCCGGCCACCGCGGCCTCGCTGCGCACCGTCCTGGAGGCGGTCACCACGGTCGAGCACGCCACCGGGCTGCGCGCGGCCATCCCCGGCTACCGGGTGGCCGGCAAGACCGGCACCGGTGGGCTGGTGCGCAACGGCTCGTACGCGCCGGGCGAGGTGGCCTCGTTCGTCGGCATGGCCCCGGCGGACAACCCGCGGTACGTGGTGGCGGTCTTCTCGTACACGCCGGGCGGCGAGGGCGGCGACGTGTCGGCGCCGGCGTTCAAGGACATCATGCAGTTCACCCTCGCCCACTACAAGGTTCCGCCGACCGAGACGAAGCCGCCGAACTTCGTCGTCTATCCCCGCTGAACAGCCGCTGCGGGCCATCATCGGTAGGTGCGGGGGATGCGGCGGGGCGGCGGTGCGGTCGAGACGGCCGGACGGGGTAGGGTCTGACGCCGTGTCCGGCAATCCGCGTCCCCGTACCGTGACCCCGGTGCCGCTCGGCGACCTCGCCGCGCGGATCGGGCTTGCCCCGCCGGCGGACGCCGCCGGCACACCGGTGACCGGCGCGACGCACGCCAGCACCGAGGTCCGGCCCGGCGACCTGTACGCCGCGCTGCCCGGCGCCCGGCGGCACGGCGCCGAGTTCGTGCCCGCGGTCGCGGCGGCCGGCGCGGTCGCCGTGCTGACCGACCCGGCCGGCGCCGCCGCGGCGGCCGCGGCCGGCCTGCCCGCGCTGGTGGTGCCGGATCCGCGCCAGGCGCTCGGGCCGGTGGCCGCCGCCGTGTACGGCGACCCGACGGCCGGCCTGCGGGTGATCGGGCTGACCGGGACCGCCGGGAAGACCTCGACGGCCTACCTGGTGGAGTCCGGCCTGCGCGCGGCCGGCCGGGTGACCGGGCTGATCGGCACGGTGGAGACCCGGCTGGGCGACCTGCGGGTGGACAGCGTCCGGACCACCCCGGAGGCGACCGACCTGCACGCCATCCTGGCGGCGGCCCGGGAACGGGGCGTGACCGACGTGGTCATGGAGGTCTCCAGTCACGCCCTGGCGATGGGCCGGGTGGGCGGCGTCCGGTTCGCGGTGGGCGGATACACCAATTTCGGCTCCGACCACCTGGACTTCCACTCCAGCGTGGCCGACTACTTCGCGGCCAAGGCGCTGCTGTTCGACGGCCGGTGCGCGGTCGAGGTGCTCAACGCCGACGACCCGGCGTTGCACCCGCTGGACAAGCCGGCCACCGTCACCTACTCGGCCGCCGGCGACCGCACCGCGACCTGGTGGGCCGGGCCGGTCACCGGTTCCGGCTTCGACCAGCGGTTCACCGCGTACGGCCCGGACGGGATCCAGGTGCCGGCCGGGGTCACCCTGCCGGGCCGGCACAACGTGGCGAACGCCCTGCTCGCGATCGCCGCGCTGGTGGGCACCGGCGTCGACCCGGCGACCGCGGCGGCCGGCGTGGCCGGCTGTCCCGGCGTACCGGGCCGGTTGGAGCTGGTCGGGGGCGACGGCCCGGTCCGTGGCGTGGTCGACTACGCGCACAAGCCGGACGCGGTGGTGGCGGTGCTCGCCGCGCTGCGCGAGGTGGCCGGCGCGGGCCGGCTGATCTGCGTGATCGGCGCCGGCGGCGACCGGGACCGCGGCAAGCGCCCGGTGATGGGCGCCGCGGCGGGGCGCGCGGCCGACCTGGTCCTGATCACCGACGACAACCCGCGCACCGAGGACCCCGCGGCGATCCGCGCCGAGGTCCGGGCCGGGGCCGAGCGGGCCGCCGGCGCGGCGGTCGTGGAGGTCGCGGGCCGCCGGAGCGCCATCGACGAGGCGGTACGCCGCGCCGCGCCGGGCGACGTCATCGCGTTGCTGGGCAAGGGACACGAGCGGGGGCAGGAGATCGCCGGCCGGGTGGAGCCCTTCGACGACCGGGTGGAGCTGGCGGCGGCGCTCACCGACCGGTTCGGCCGGCTGGTGGGGCAGCGATGATCCCGCTGACCCTGGCCGAGGTGGCCGCCGCCGTCGACGGGCGGCTGGTGGGCGCCGATCCCGATGCCGTGGTCAGCGGGCCGGTCGAGTACGACTCCCGCAGGGTCGCCCCCGGCGGCCTGTTCGTGGCCTTCCCGGGCGAGCGGGTCGACGGGCACCACTACGCGGCCGGCGCGGTGGCGGCCGGCGCGGTGGCGGTGCTGGGCACCCGGCTGGTCGAGGGTGTACCGATGGTGCTGGTGACCGACGGGCTGACCGCGCTGGCGGCGCTGGCCCGGGCGCTGCTGGACCGGCTGCCCGAGGTGACCGTCATCGGGCTGACCGGTTCGTCCGGCAAGACCACCACCAAGGACCTGATCGGCCAGCTGGTGAGCCGGCTCGGGCCGACGGTGGCGCCGCCCGGCTCGCCCAACAACGAGCTGGGCCACCCGTACACGGTGTTGCAGGCCGACGAGCACACCCGCTACCTCGTGCTGGAAAAGGGCGCCCGGGGCGTCGGGCACATCCGGTTCCTCTGCGGGATCGCCCGGCCGCGGATCGCCGCCGTGCTGAACGTGGGCGTGGCGCACATCGGCGAGTTCGGCTCCCGGGAGGCCATCGCGGCGGCCAAGGGCGAACTGGTCGAGGCGCTGCCGCCGGACGGCCTGGCCGTGCTCAACGCGGACGACCCGCTGGTGCGTGCCATGGCGGACCGCACGTCGGCCCGGGTGGTGCTGGTCGGCGAGGCCGCCGACGCGCAGGTCCGGGCGTGCGACGCCCGCCCGGACGGGCGCGGCCGGTACGGGTACACCCTGGTCACCCCGGAGGGTCAGGTGCCGGTCCAGCTCGGGCTGACCGGCGCGCACCAGGTGGGCAACTCGCTGCTGGCCGCGGCGGTGGCCCGGGAACTGGGCATGCCGCTGGCCGAGCTGGGTCCGGCGCTGGGCGAACTGGGCGTGCGCTCGACCCGCCGGATGGACGTCTTCGACCGTACCGACGGGGTGACGGTGATCGACGACTCGTACAATGCCAACCCGGCCTCGACGGCGGCGGCGCTGCATGCGCTGGCCGGCCTCGGCGCCGGCCGGCGGACCGTCGCGGTCCTCGGTTACATGGCGGAGCTGGGCCCGTACGAGCGGGATGGGCACGCTGAGGTCGGCCGGTTGGCGGCCGAGCTGGATATCGACCGGGTGTTGGTCGTGGGTGAGGCTGCCGCGCCGATCCACGAGGGGGCGCGCTCGGTGGCGACCTGGGGAGGAACATCGGTGCTGGTGACCGATCAGCCGGCGGCGGTCGGGGAACTGCGACGTGAGCTGCGCTCCGGCGACGTCGTTCTGGTGAAGGGCTCGCGCTACCGCACCTGGGAGGTGGTCGACGCGCTGCGTCCCGGCGCGGCGGACGGCATCCCACCGGTGGACCCGACACGGGCGGCGGGTGCCGCCGCGCAGGAGACGATTCCGACCGAGGGCGAGCCGGCGTGAGGGCGGTCATCGTCGCGGCGGCGGTGGCGTTCCTGGTATCGCTGTTCTGCACCCCCATCGGCATCAAGATCTTCCGCGCGCTCAAGGCGGGCCAGCCGATCCGTGCGGTCGGCCCGGCCACCCACCAGGGCAAGAAGGGCACGCCCACGATGGGCGGGGTGGTGTTCATCATCGCCACGGTCATCGCGTACGTGGCCGGGCACGTCGCCCTGACCACCCTGCCGGAGGCGCAGATCGCGCAGGTCCGGCCGACCGTGACGGCGCTGGTGCTGCTCGGCCTGTTCGTCTTCTGCGGCGCCGTCGGCTTCCTCGACGACTACCTGAAGGTGCGCAAGCGCAACAGCCTGGGGTTGAGCGCCCGGGGCAAGCTGATCGGCCAGTTGCTGGTGGGCACGGTCTTCGGGGTGATCGCGCTCTACTTCCCCAGCACCAACGGCGAGACGGTGGGCAGCACCTACATCTCGTTCATCCGGGACATCCACGCCCTGGACGTCGGCAAGGTCGTCTCGGTGATCATCTTCGTCCTGGTGGTGATGGGCGCCAGCAACGGCGTCAACCTCACCGACGGCCTCGACGGGCTGGCCACCGGCGCCTCGGTGATGGTGCTGGGCTCGTACGCGCTGATCGCCTTCTGGCAGTACCGGCACTGGTGCGGTGACCGGGCCTACAGCGGCGCCGGCAACTACTGCTACGCGGTCCGGGACCCGCTGGAGATCGCGCTGATCGCCGGCGCCGCGGCCGGGGCGTGCGTCGGGTTCCTGTGGTGGAACACCTCGCCGGCCCGGATCTTCATGGGCGACACCGGCGCGCTCGGGCTGGGCGGCCTGATCGGCGGCCTCGCCATGGCCAGCCGGACCATGCTGCTGCTGCTCATCCTCGGCGGGCTGTTCGTGATCATCACGATGTCCGTGGTGATCCAGATCATCTCGTTCAAGACGACCGGCAAGCGGGTGTTCCGGATGTCCCCGCTGCAACACCACTTCGAACTGGCCGGGTGGAGCGAGGTCAACATCGTGGTCCGGTTCTGGATCATCGCGGGCATCGGCGTGGCGATCGCGCTGGGGCTGTTCTACAGCGAGTTCCTGACCGCCACCAGCTAGGGCGTGTCGCACAAGTGCCAGCGACCGCGACACGCCGGCCGGCGCGCTGCGCCCGGTCGGCGTGCCGAGGCTCGATGATGGGCGGATGGGCCGAGACCGGAAGCCGCCGCGCCGATGACCAGCGATCCCACCGGCCGTACCGGGTCCGCCGGCCGTAGCGACTCGACCCGGCGGCCCGGGTCGGCGGCCCGGGCCGACTCCACCGACCGGCCCGGGTCGAGCGGGCGGGCCGATTCCGCGAGCCGGGCCGAATCCGCCGGCCGGGCCGGGTCGGCGGCGCGACGGCAGACCGGGGACGCGGCGGCCGAGGTACCGCCCTGGCGGTTCGACCCGAGCGGCGGGCTGGCCGCGCTGCGCGGCCTGCTGGCCCGCCCGCTGGCCTCGTACTACCTGCTGGTCTCCAGCGCCGGCCTGCTGCTGGTGATCGGCCTGACCATGGTCTTCTC
This sequence comes from Plantactinospora sp. KBS50, assembly GCF_002285795.1. Taxonomy (GTDB): domain Bacteria; phylum Actinomycetota; class Actinomycetes; order Mycobacteriales; family Micromonosporaceae; genus KBS50. Next base: position 4,756,816 of record NZ_CP022961.1, on the reverse strand, counting down.
GGCCACCAGCGTGCAGGCGTACGCCGAGGACGGCAACGCCTTCGCCGACCTGACCAAGCAGGCGCTGTACGCGTTCATCGGGCTGGTCGCGTTCTGGCTCTGCCAGCGGTTGCCGGCCGGGTCGTTCCGCTCGCTGGGCAAACCGCTGCTGGTCGGTTCGCTGTTGCTGTTGCTGGTGCTGGACCTGCTGCTGGTGTACGGCTCGCTGGCCCACCTGAGGGTGGCCCGGATCGGTCCGCTGGAGGCCCAGCTGCTCTGGCTCTACATCGGGCCGATCGGGCTGCAACCCTCCGAGCTGGCGAAGTTCGGCATGGTGCTGTGGGGCGCGGAGGTGGTGGCCCGCAAGGGCCGGGCCGTGGGCTGGTGGCGCGAGCTGCTGGTGCCGCTGGGCCCGGTGATCGGGCTGCTGTTCCTGCTGGTCGGCTACAACGACGTGGGCACCATGCTGTGCCTGCTGGCGATCGTGGTGGGCCTGCTCTGGGCCGCCGGGGTGCGGATGCGGATCTTCGCCAGTCTCGGCGCGATCGGGCTGGTCGGGATCGGCCTGCTGATCGCCGCGGCCTGGCTGGGCGCCGGCTCGGGCAGCGTCGGCGAGGAGAACTACCGGTTGCTGCGGTTGACCGCCTTCCTGCGCCAGAACGACCCGGAGTGCCGGGCGTCCGACTGCTACCAGCTGGTCATGGCCCGGGACGCGATCGACAACGGCGGCTGGTTCGGGGTCGGGCTGGGCAAGAGCGTGCTCAAGTGGGACTGGCTGCCGCAGGCGCACAACGACTTCATCTTCGCGATCCTGGCCGAGGAACTGGGCGTGGTCGGCTGCGTCGTGGTGCTCGCGCTGCTCGCCGTCCTGGCGTACACGGGGCTGCGGATCGCCCGGCGGGTGACCGACCCGTTCCGGCGGCTGGCCGCGGCGGCGGCGACCACCTGGCTGGTGGGCCAGGCGGTGATCAACATCGGCGGGGTGGTCGGCCTGCTGCCGATCACCGGCCTGCCGCTGCCGTTCATCTCCGACGGTGGGAGCGCGCTCGTGGTCACCCTCGCGGCCATCGGGATGCTCGCCTCGTTCGCCCGCGCCGAACCCGATGCGGCCAGAGCGCTGAACGCCCGTCCGCCGGCCCCCTGGGTCCGACTACTCTGGGCCCCGTTGCCGCCGATTCCCGGCCGGCGCCGGGCCGCACCGGACGCGGCGGCGCCCGACCGGGACGCCGGGTCGCGGCCCGGCCGGCGGGACACCGGAGCCCGGCCGACCGACGGACGGGCGGACAAGGTGCGCGCCGGACCGGTGCGCGAGAGGAGACGCTGATGGGTCCGCTGCGGTCGGTGGTACTCGCGGGAGGCGGCACCGGGGGGCACATCTACCCCCTGCTCGCCTTCGCCGACTGTCTGCGCAGGCACGACCCGGGCGTCCGGATCACCGCCCTCGGCACCCCGAAGGGCCTGGAGAACGAGCTGATCCCGCCGCACGGCTACGACCTGCGGCTGATCCACGCGTACCAGTTGCCGCGGTCGGTCAACATGAACCTGCTGCGTACCCCGGACCGGATGTGGCGGGCGGCCCGCGAGGCGGGCCGGGTGCTGGACGAGGTCCGCGCCGACGTGGTCGTCGGGTTCGGCGGGTACGTCTCGGTGCCGGCCTACCTGGCGGCCTGGCGGCGCGAGCTGCCGATCGTGATCCACGAGGTGAACGTGCCCCCGGGCGTGGCGAACCGGATGGGGATGAAGTTCACCAGGAACGTGGCGGCCGGGTTCCCGCACCAGCCGGCCCAGGCCGAGGCGCTGCGCGACGCCCGGGTGGTGGGGGTGCCGCTGCGGCGGGCCATCACCGGGCTGGACCGGCCGGGCCGCCGGGCCTCCGCGCGGGCCCACTTCGGGCTGCGGCCGGACCTGCCCACGCTGTTCGTCTCCGGCGGTTCCCAGGGCGCCCGGTCGATCAACCTGGCGGTCTCCGGCGCGGCAAAGGAACTGGCCGCGGCCGGCATCCAGGTGCTGCACGTCATCGGGGCGCGCAACGAGGGCATCTCGGTGCCGAACGACCTGCCGGTGCCGTACGTGACCCTGCCGTACCTGTCCGAGATGGAGCTGGGCTACGCGGCGGCGGATCTGATGCTCTGCCGGGGCGGCGCGATGACCTGCGCCGAGGTGGCCGCCATCGGGCTGCCCGCGGTCTACGTGCCCTACCCGCACAGCAACCAGGAGCAGCGCCGCAACGCGCTGCCGGTGGTGGAGGCCGGCGGCGGCCTGCTGGTCGACGACGCCGAGCTGAGCCCCGGCTGGGTCGAGCAGCACGTCGTCCCGCTGCTGCGCGACCCGCGCCGGCTCGCCGAGATGGGCGCCGCGGCCGGCGCGTACGGCCGGCGGGACGGCGACGAGGCGCTGCTGGACTTCGTCTACGAGGCGGTGGCCCGATGACCGGGCCGGTGCGGCGCATCGCGGCCGCGTACGGAAAGAGGAACTGATGGCGGCGCTGAACACCGCGGAGCTGTCCCCGGCCGGCACGGTCGCGGCCGAGGACCTGGGCACGGTGCACCTGATCGGAATCGGCGGGGTCGGGATGAGCGGCCTGGCCCGGCTGCTGCTGACCCGGGGCATCCCGGTCACCGGGAGCGAGCTGCGCGAGTGGCCGTCCCTGGTCGGGCTGCGGGCGTTGGGCGGCACGATCCACATGAGTCACCGGGTGGAGAACCTGGACGGCGTGGACACCGTGGTCTACTCCTCGGCGATCCCGGCCGACCACCTGGAGATGGCCGAGGCCCGCCGGCGCGGCCTGCGGGTGCTGCACCGTTCGGAGGCGCTGGGCGCGGTGATGACCGGGCGCCGCACGATCGCGGTGGCCGGCACGCACGGCAAGACCACCACCACGTCGATGGTGACGATGATCCTCCAGCGGGCCGGCCTGGACCCGTCGTTCGTGATCGGCGGGGAGATCTCCGAGGTCGGCTCGAACGGCCACCACGGCACCGGCGAGTACGTGGTGGCCGAGGCGGACGAGAGCGACCGGTCGTTCCTGCTCTACCGCCCGTACGCCTCGATCATCACCAACATCGAGCCGGACCACCTGAACACGTACGGCGACTTCGCCGGGCTGGAGGCGGGTTTCGCCGAGTTCGCCGGGCTGACCGGGCGGGACGGGTTCCTGGTGCTCTGCGCCGACGACCCCGGCACCAGCCGGCTCGCGGCGGCGCTGCGCGACCAGGGGCGCACGGTCTTCACCTACGGGACCGTGCCGGACGCGGATCTGCGGATGACCGACATCGTCTCCTCGGCGCAGGGCGTGCGCTACCTGGGCACCCTGCACGGCGAGCCGCTGGGCGAGATCCGGCTGCCGACGCCCGGCCGGCACCTCGGGATGAACAGCGCGGCGGCGGTGCTCACCGCGCTGAAGCTGGACGTGCCGCTGGAGGCCGCCGTCGCGGCGCTGGCCGCCTTCCCCGGCGTGCGGCGCCGGTTCGAACGCAAGGGCACGGCCGCCGGGGTGCAGGTCTGGGACGAGTACGCCTACCACCCGACCTCCATGACGCTGGCGCTGGAGACGCTGCGCGAGGTGGCCGCGGGCGGCCGGTTGGTCGTGGTGTTCCAGCCGTACCGGCTGTACCGCACCCGCGATCTCCAGGCCGACCTGGCCCGGGCGCTCAGCCTCGCCGACGAGGCGGTGGTGCTGGAGGTGTTCGGCCCGGGCGAGGTCCGCGGGCCGGGGGAGGGCGGCGTCGCGCTGACCGAGGCGATCGACCTGCCGGCCGGGCGCAAGGTCTTCCTGCCGGACTGGGACGACGTGGCGGCCGAGGTGGTCCGCCGGGCACGGGCGGGTGACGTGGTGGTGACCATGGGCGCGCCGCCCATCTCGCTGCTCGGCGACGAGCTGCTCGCGGCGCTGGCCGACCGGGCCGGGGACGTACCGCCGGTCGGCGCGGCCGGCCCCGTCGGCGCGGCCGGTCCGGACGCCGCGGCGCCCGCCGCCGGATGAGCCCGACCGGCCGCGGCCGGACACCGGGCGGGTCGCGGGGGACCGGGACGCCCCGGTCCGGGGCCGGCCCGGGTGCGCCGGGTCGCTCCGCGCGGGGTCCGGCCGGCCGGACCGGCGCCCGGCTCTCGGTGGCCCGCCCGCCCGCCAACGGCGACGGTCCGGATCCGGACCGCGGCGCCGGGCCGTCCGACGGCCGTGCCGGCGCCGCCCGCGGTCGCGGGGCCTCCGACGGCCGTGCCGGCGCGGCCCGCGGCGCCGCGGCCGGGACCGCCCGGCGGTGGCGGCTGGTACGGGCCGGGAACGACGCGGTGCCCGCCTCCGCCCGCCGCTTCATGCAACGGGCGCGGCGCCGCCGGCTGCGCGCCGCGGCGCCCTGGGCGGTGCTGGCCGGGGTGCTGGTGCTGGCGGCCCTCGGCGGCTGGCTGGTGCTGGGCACCGGGGTCTTCGGCGTGGCGCAGGTCCGGGTGGCCGGCACGGGCGTGCTGACCGTGGCGCAGGTGCGCACGGCGGCGGCGGTGCCCGAGGGCAGCCCGCTGGCCCGGGTCGACCTGGCGGCGGTGCGCCGCCGGGTCGGCGCGCTGCCGGCGGTGCGCCAGGTCAGCGTGCACCGGTCCTGGCCGGACACCCTGGTGGTGGAGATCGTCGAGCGGACGCCGACGCTGGCCGTGCCGCACGACAACGGCTTCGCGGTGCTGGACGGCGCCGGTGTGGTCTTCGAGTGGCTGCCGGCCCGCCCGGACGGGCTGCCGCTGGCGCGGATCGACGCGCCCGGACCCGACGATGCGGCGACCCGGGCGGCCACGCAGGTCTTCGGTGCCCTGCCCAGGGAGCTGCGGGAGCAGGTGGCCGAGGTGGGTGCGGCGAGTCCGGCGCGGATCACCCTGCTGCTGACCGACGGCCGGACGATCATCTGGGGCGACCCGTCGCAGAGCGAGGTGAAGGCCCGGGTGGCGGCCTCGTTGCTGGCCCATTCGGGAAACACCATCGATGTGAGCGCGCCGGATGTGGTGACCATCCGGTAGCCGGCGCGGCGACACGCCGCGAAGGGTCCTTGGTTGCTGCCAGAACGGCGCTTACGTTGCCCCGAGAGGATCAGTGGTTGACATAACTCTAAGCCTCTAGTAGAGGGTGAGGGTTTTGCCCTAGCCGAGCTCGAAGGAAAGGACCCCGATGACACCTCCGCACAACTACCTGGCGGTCATCAAGGTCGTCGGCATCGGTGGGGGCGGTGTCAACGCCGTCAACCGCATGATCGAGGTTGGGCTCAAGGGCGTCGAGTTCATCGCGATCAACACCGACGCGCAGGCGCTGCTGATGAGCGACGCCGACGTCAAGCTCGACGTGGGTCGGGAACTGACCCGCGGCCTCGGCGCGGGCGCCAACCCGGACGTCGGGAAGAACGCCGCCGAGGACCACCGCGACGAGATCGAGGAGGTGCTCAAGGGCGCCGACATGGTCTTCGTGACCTGCGGGGAGGGCGGCGGCACCGGCACCGGCGGCGCGCCCGTGGTGGCCAACATCGCCCGCAAGCTCGGCGCGCTGACCATCGGCGTGGTGACCCGGCCGTTCTCCTTCGAGGGCAAGCGGCGCCAGGTGCAGGCCGAGGCCGGGATCGAGGAGCTGCGCAACCAGTGCGACACGCTCATCGTGATCCCCAACGACCGGCTGCTGGCCCTCGGCGACCGCGGGATCAGCATGATGGACGCCTTCCGGCAGGCCGACCAGGTGCTGCTCTCCGGTGTCCAGGGCATCACCGACCTGATCACCACCCCCGGTCTGATCAACCTGGACTTCGCCGACGTGAAGAGCGTGATGAGCGGCGCCGGCAGCGCCCTCATGGGCATCGGCAGCGCCCGTGGCGACAACCGGGCCGTCGAGGCGGCCGAGGCGGCCATCTCCAGCCCGCTGCTGGAGCAGAGCATGGATGGCGCGCGGGGCGTGCTGCTGTCCATCGCCGGCGGCTCCGACCTGGGCCTCTTCGAGATCAACGACGCGGCCCAGCTGGTCACCGACGCGGCGCACCCGGACGCCAACATCATCTTCGGCGCGGTCATCGACGACGCGCTCGGCGACGAGGTGCGGGTCACCGTGATCGCGGCCGGGTTCGACGGCGGCACACCGGCGTACAAGGCGGCCGAGCCGACCCGCAAGAGCGGGACGGCCGGCGCGCCCGCACCGGCCGCGCCGGTCTCGCCGGCGCCGGCCAACGCGCCCACCCCGCAGCCGCGCCGGGTGCTGTTCGACGACGTCGACGTGCCCGACTTCCTCAAGAATGGTTCCTGAGTCTCCGTTGCCCATCGATTCCCCGGATCCGGCCGCCGCGGCGGCCGGATCCCGCCTCACCGAACTCACCGACAGCCTCGCCCGGGTCCGTGCCCGGATCGCGGCGGCGTGCGCCGCCGCGGGCCGGGCACCGGACGAGGTCACCCTGGTGGCGGTGACCAAGACCTACCCGGCCGATGACGTCCTGCTGCTGACCCGGCTCGGCGTCGCGGACGTCGGGGAGAACCGCGACCAGGAGGCGGCGGCCAAGGCCGCGGCGGTGGCGGCCGAGGGCGCCCGGCCGCGGTGGCACTTCGTGGGCCGGTTGCAGCGCAACAAGTGCCGCTCGGTGGTCCGGTACGCCGAGGTGGTGCAGTCGGTGGACAGCGTGCGGCTGGCAGTGGCCCTGGACCAGGCCGCCGCGCAGGTCCGGGACGCGCCGCTGGACGTGCTGGTGCAGGTGAGCATCGACGACGACCCGGACCGGGGCGGGACCCTGGCCGGTGCCGCCGACCCGGACATCGGGCTGGGCGCGGTGACCGCGGCGGTGGCCGGGGCGCCGGCGCTGCGGCTGGCCGGGCTGATGGCGGTGGCTCCCCGGGGCTGGGAGCCGGCCCGGGCGTTCGACAGGCTGGCCGGGATCGCGGCGGCGGTCCGGGCCGAGCATCCGGACGCCGGGGTGCTGTCGGCGGGCATGAGCGGCGACCTGGAGCCGGCGGTGGCCGCGGGCGCGACACTCGTACGGGTCGGCAGCGCGTTGCTCGGAATGCGTGCCACGCTGCGGTAGCCTGGCGCGAACAGCGAACTACACCGGTGTTGTTCGAGCGGAATCGCACAGTGTTGGGCAGGAACGGTGTTCCGGGGAACAGCGTTCGGCAGGATCTGACGGGTTCGGTAAGACCGAACCGTCGCGTGGGGGAGGGCGGTCCGGACGACCGGGCCGACCTGGCGACGGTCGGGGCCGGTGGGCGCGGTGGGTGTCCACGCAAGTGGGCAGCGACGCGGCACGGGGGCGCGTGCCGCACGGCGGACGGAGGGGCGCGGCGATGGGTGCACTGCGCAAGGCGGGCGTCTGGCTCGGGCTCGTCGAGGAGGACGACGAGCGCGGGTACGACGACGACGGTGGCTACGACAAGCCCGGCTACCGCCAGTCGCGCTACCGGTCGAGCCGGTACGGCGAGGAGTACGACGACGCCGAGGACGAGCCGGACGAGCCGGCCAGCCTGCCCCGGTCCCGTACCGCCGAGCGCGGTCGGCTGACTGACCGGCCGACCAGTCGGCTGAGTGACCTCGACCGTTCCGACGACGATCACCCGGAACGGTCGGATCGTTCGGACCGCTCGGACCGGATCGAGCGGGCCAGCGTACGGTCCATCACCCGGCCGGTGGAGTCGTCGAGCACGCACTCGTACCACACCCGGGACAATCTGGCGCTCGCTCCGCAGCCCCGGGTCAGTCCGCCCGAGGAGGAGCAGCGCTACCAGATCACCACGCTGCACCCGACGACCTACCGGGAGGCGCGCACCATCGGTGAGCATTTCCGGGACGGTGTTCCGGTGATCATTAACCTCACCGAAATGGACGAGGCGGATGCCCGCCGTCTGGTGGATTTCGCCGCCGGGTTGGCGTTCGGCCTGCGCGGTACGATCGAGCGCGTGACCAACCGGGTGTTCCTGCTCTCACCGGCCAACGTCCAGGTCACCGCGGAGGACAAGGCCAAGATCGCTGAGGGCGGGTTCTTCAGCCTGAGTTAGTCCGATCCGAGGGATCCCGTGTTGTCGATCTTGTTCCAGGTCCTGTATCTGGTCCTCTACGTGTTTCTGCTGGTTATTTTGGCCAGGTTTGTGCTCGGGGCCGTCCTCCAGTACGGTCGCCGCTGGCAACCCGGCCGGGCAGCCTCCGCCGGACTGGAGTCCGTGTGGAGCGTCACTGATCCCCCTCTCAAGGCGTTGAGGCGTGTGATCCCGCCATTGCGAATTGGTACCGTGAGCATCGACCTGGCCTCCCTTGTGCTCCTGGTTATCCTGTTCGTGCTGATGAGGTTCGTGGTTCAGCCGCTGATCGCATCGACTAGCTGACCAGCGTGCTACGCGGCCGCAACTGACCCGAGGAGTTTCGATGCCGCTGACCCCGGCCGACGTCCACAACGTCGCCTTCAAGAAGCCACCGATCGGCAAACGGGGGTACGACGAGGAAGAGGTCGACGCGTTTCTGGACGAGGTCGAGCGCGAGCTGGCCCGTCTGATCGAGGAAAACAACGAACTGCGTGCCCAGGTGGAGCGCGGTGGCCGCGGCGGTGCGCCGGCCGGCCCCGGTGCCGACCCGCGGCTCGCGGCCGAGATCAACGATGTCAAGGCCCAGCTCGACCGGGTGCAGCGCGACAAGGCGGCCGCGGAGCAGGCCGCCCGGGCGATGCAGGTCGAGCTGGAGCAGATGCGCGCCCAGGGCGCCGTGGTCGGCGGTGCCGACGGCGAGCAGCAGGCGCTGCGCGTGCTGATGATGGCCCAGCGGACGGCGGACGACCACGTTTCGGACGCCCGGCGCGAGGCCGACCAGCTGCTCTCCGAGGCGCGGTCGAAGGCCGAGGAGGTCACCCGGGAGGCGCGGGCCAAGGCGGACGCGCTGGAGCGGGACGCCCGGCAGCGGCACCAGGAGGCGATGGGCGGCCTGGACGCCAAGCGCACGGCGCTGCAGAAGCACATCGAGGAGCTCAAGCAGTTCGAGCGCGAGTACCGCACCCGGCTCAAGGCCTACCTGGAGAGCCAGCTGCGCGACCTCGACGGACGTGGCCAGGGCCTTGAGGTGGAGATGGGCCGGACCGACGGCAATCGGTCCGGTGGCAACGCCAGCCTCGCCGCCGCTGGGCTCGGCAACTCGTACGGCGGCGGGCGCTCCGGCGCCCTCGAGTCCGGACGCTGAGCCGACCCCGGTGCCCCGCCCGGGGCACCGGCGGCCGGGTCGACGAGTGGCCCTCGCGGGCCACGGCACCGCGTCCGGTGCCCTGCCGGGGCACCGGACGGTGATTGACAAAATGCAGGTACGCAGCGGCGGGGGTGAGCCGTGATAGTGGGAAGCCTTCTGCTCATCCTCGTCGCCGTCGTCCTGCTCGTGATCGGGCTCGCCAGCGGGTCGAGCGTGCTGCTCACCAGCTCGATCGCGGCGAGTCTGCTGGCCGCCGTGGCACTGGTCGCCGGTGCCCGGCAGGCCGCCGGCCAGAGCGCCACCGCCGGCACCGCCGGTCAGCGAGGCACGGCCGGCCCGCGAGGCACCGCCGGCACGGCCGGCCAGCGGGGTACCGCCGGCCCGCGCGACGAGCGGTTGCGCCGCCGGTCCGGCGCCACCGGGGCGTACGTACCCCGGCAACCGGCCCACGCCGCCGACTCGACCCGGGTCGAGCCGGGCGGGTCCGACGAGCCGGGTGGATCCGACGCGCCGGACGAGCCGGGCGTGCAGCCCCGCGACGCCGGCGACGCGGCCCGGGTGGCACTGCTGACCGACGACGTACTCGTGGTCGACGGCCGACCCCGCTACCACCTGGCCGGCTGCTCCCACCTGGCCGGGCGGGAGTCCGAGCCGCTGCCGGTCCGGGACGCGGTCGAGTTCGGCTTCACCCCCTGCGCGCTCTGCGAGCCGGACACCGCGCTGCTCACCGGCCATTCCGGTAGCTGACCGCCGTGCCGGCAGACCGCACGCCCGATCGGTCGGGCGAAACTCCCGATGTCACCGTGGCCGTCCGGGTGAAACCGGGATCCGCCCGGGCGCGGGTGGGCGGCGCCCATCCGGGTCCGCACGGCCCGGCGCTGGTGATCGCCGTGACCGCACCCGCGGTCGACGGCCGGGCCACCGAGGCGGCCCGCCGGGCGCTGGCCGAGGCACTCGGCGTCCGCCGATCGGCGGTCACCCTGCGTACCGGCGCCACCAGTCGGGACAAGGTGTTCCGGGTCGCCGGCGCGCAGCCGGACCTGCCCGCCCGGGTCCGCGCGTTGCGCGACGGACCGGCCCCGGACCGCCGGCCGTGACCGCCCCGCTGGACGTCGCGCTGCTGGTCGGCGCGCTGGTCCTGCTCGTGGCGGTGGGGGCGGTCCGGCTCTCCACCCGACTGGGCGTACCCAGCCTGCTGGTCTACCTCGCGCTCGGCATCGCGATCGGCGAGGCCGGCCTGGGCATCCGGTTCGACGACGCCGAGCTGACCCGCGACCTCGGCTTCTGCGCACTCATCGTGATCATCGCCGAGGGCGGCCTCACGGCCCGGTGGAGCACCCTGCGCCCGGTGCTGGGCATGTCGGCGACGCTGGCGACCGTCGGCGTCGGGATCAGCATCCTCGCCGTCGGTGCGGCCGCGCACCTGCTGCTGGACCTGCCGTGGCGGCTGGCGCTGCTGTACGGCGCGGTGCTGTCCTCCACGGACGCCGCCGCGGTCTTCGCGACGCTGCGCCGGCTGCGCCTGCCGCCCCGGCTGGTGGCGACGCTGGAGGCCGAGTCCGGGATGAACGACGCCCCGGTGGTGCTGCTGGTGGTGCTGCTGTCCCGGGACCCCACCGGCGCGCCGCACTGGTGGGTGGAGGCGCTGCTGCTCGGCTACGAGCTGGCGGCCGGCGCCGTGGTGGGCTATCTCGTCGGGCTGCTCGGCCGTACGGCGCTGCGCCGCGGCGCGTTGCCGGCCGCCGGCTTGTACCCGATCGCGGTGATCGGGCTGACCGTGCTGGCGTACGCGGCCGCCGGCGTGCTGCACGCCTCGGGCTTCCTGGCCGTGTACGCCGCCGGCGTCGTCCTGGGCAACGCCCGGCTGCCGCACCGGCAGGCCATCCTGGGGTTCGCCGACGGCCTGGCCTGGCTGGCCCAGATCGGCCTGTTCGTGCTGCTGGGGCTGCTGGTCACGCCCGGTCGGCTGGCCGGCGCGGTGCTGCCGGCGGTGGTGACCGGGCTGGCCCTGATCCTGGTGGCCCGCCCGCTGTCGGTGGCAATCTCCGCCATCGGCTTCCGGCTGCGGCTGCGGGAGCAGGCCTTCCTGTCCTGGGCCGGGCTGCGCGGCGCGGTGCCGGTGGTGCTGGCCACCATCCCGCTGTCGTTGCGCTCGCCCGGCGCCGACCGGCTGTTCGATGTGGTCTTCGTGCTGGTGGTGATCTTCACGGTGGTGCAGGCCGGCACGCTGCCGGCGGTGGCCCGCCGGCTGCGCGTGACCGCCCCGGCGGAGGCCACCGAGATGCACGTGGAGACCGCGCCGCTCGAACGGATGCGGGCCGACCTGCTGCAACTGGAGATCCCGCCGGGCTCCCGGCTGGCCGGCGTGCACGTGGACGAGTTGCGGCTGCCGGTGGGTGCCTCGGTGACGCTGGTGCTGCGGGACGGCCGCGGGTTCGTGCCGGGACGGGACACCCGGCTGCGCGCCGGGGACAGCCTGTTGATCGTGGCCACGGCCCAGGCCCGGGACGCGACCGAGCACCGGTTGCGGGCGGTGAGCCGGCGGGGCCGGCTGGCCCGTTGGTTCGGAGAATCCGGCGCCGACCGGGACGGTTGATCTGCTAGCGTGACGCTCTGTCCGGTTTGCCATATTAATCGGGCTGATCAAGGACAGAACGGTGCGCCGCGTTGTCGGACGTCTGTACGTTCCGTATTCTTGCCACCCTCAGGAGTGCGCGACGACGTTGCGTACCCCTTTTGTGCATCTGGGGCCCTGTGCGCCGGAGGCGCACGTACCGGTCCCGGTCGGCGACAGCCGTGCCGGGGCCACTGCCCAGGCACCGCCGATCGCCGCGGAATCCGCGGCCTAGGGAGCGACGATGGCGAAGCCAGTCGAGACGAAGACCACCGGCCGCAAGCCCCCGCGGGGCACCCGCACCGCCGCCGAGACCGAGAAGATCCGGGCCGCGCTGGCGGCCCGGAGAGACGAGTTGCGCGGCGAGTACGATCAGACGCTGAGCGAGATCACCGAGTTGCAGCGCGAGCGACTGACCGATTCGGCCGGTGACGACCAGGCCGACACCGGCACCAAGACGTTCGAGCGGGAACAGGAGATCTCCCTCGCCAACGGGATCCTTGACCGGATCACCCAGGTGGAGCGGGCGCTGGAGCGGCTCGACGCCGGCAACTACGGCTGGTGCGAGCGCTGCGGCGACCCCATCCCGGTCGAACGCCTGGCGGCGTTCCCGTCGGCCACCCTGTGTGTGAAGTGCAAGCAGTTGGAGGAGCGGCGATAGGGCCTGCCGCCACCGCGGCCCCCCATCGTCGGCCCGGTGCCACCGGGCCCGGCCGCACGGCCGGCGCAGAGGACCGCGTCGATGGGGAGCAGATGACCGAAGCACGGCCCGTGCGGCCGGACACCGACCCGCAGCCGTCGGCGCGGCGGCACCGGCGCGCGGTGTTCGTCCTCATTCTCACCGCCGTGGCGGCGCTGGCCGCCGACCTCGCAACGAAGCAGTGGGCGCTGTCGGAACTGACCCCGGGAGAGCCGGTCCGGCTGCTCGGCGGTGCCCTGTGGCTCAGCCTGATCCGCAACAGCGGTGCGGCGTGGAGCCTCGGCGCCGACCACACCTGGGTCTTCCCGCTCGTCACGCTCGCCGTGATCGGCTGGATCGGCTGGATGGCCGGACGGCTGCGCTCGGTGCCGTGGGCCGTCTCGCTCGGTCTGGTGCTCGGCGGCGCGCTGGGCAACTTCGTCGACCGGGTCTTCCGGGCGCCCGGTGTCTTCCTCGGGCACGTCGTCGACATGATCAGCGTCTTCGGCCCGTACGGGCAGCACTTCCCGGTGTTCAACCTGGCCGACAGCTCGCTGTTCTGCGGCGTCGTGCTCGCGGTGCTGCTCGAACTGACCGGGCACCGGCGCGACGGGGTCACCCCGCGGGCGGGGCTGGCCGGCGACGGGCCGGCCGGTACGGCGGGGGAGGGCGCGTGACGGCCACACCATCGCGGCCGGCCGGCGACCAGCGTTCGCTGCCGGTGCCCGACGGCCTGCACGGGATGCGCCTGGACCAGGCCGTGTCCCGGCTGTTCGGGCTGTCCCGCACCGCCGCCGCGGCGCTGGTCGAGGCCGGGGACGCCCGGGTGGACGGCGCGCCCCGGCCGAAGTCCGACAAGGTCGCCGCCGGGTCCTGGCTGGAGGTGACGCTGCCGGCGCCGGTCGCCGCCCCGGCGGTGGTCCCCGAGGTGGTCCCGGGCCTCGCCGTGGTGTACGCCGACGACGACATCGTGGTGGTCGACAAGCCGGTCGGGGTGGCCGCGCATCCCAGCCCGGGTTGGACCGGACCGACGGTCATCGGCGGCCTCGCGGCGATGGGCCACACCATCGCCACCAGCGGCGCCGCCGAACGGCAGGGCGTCGTGCACCGGCTGGACGTGGGCACCACCGGCCTGATGGTGGTGGCCAAGAGCGAACGCGCCTACAGCGTCCTGAAGCGGGCCTTCAAGGAACGCGAGGTGGACAAGCGCTACCACGCGGTGGTCCAGGGCCACCTCGATCCGCTGCGCGGCACGGTCGACGCACCGATCGACCGGCATCCGCACCACGACTACCGGTGGGCCGTGGTGTCCGGCGGCAAGCCGAGCATCACCCACTACGACACCATCGAGGCGTTCCCCGCCGCCAGCCTGGTCGACGTGCGGCTGGAGACCGGGCGTACCCACCAGATCCGGGTGCACTTCTCCACGCTGCGGCATCCCTGCGTGGGCGATCTCACCTACGGCGCCGATCCGACCCTCGCCGCCCGGCTCGGGCTGACCCGCCAGTGGCTGCACGCCCGGGCGCTCGGCTTCCTGCATCCGGGTACGGCCGAGCCCGTCCGCTTCGTCAGCGAATACCCCGACGACCTGGCCCGGGCCCTGACCGTGCTGCGCGACTGAGACGTCCCGCCGGTCGCCTCGAAGGCGCTCCGGCGGCCACGGATGCCCCGGCGCCCGTAGCCGGGAGCACCCGGGTCGGGCTACGGTGACCGCGGGTCCATTGGCGGTACCGGATGCCGTTTGCGGAGAATTCGGGACGGATTTCGGCATGCCCCGGTGTGGCCCGGACAGGTTCCTGTTCGTAGCCTGTCTGCCGGGGACCCATCGCGCTGGGGAGGGCGAGCCGTGGAGGGCACCGAGAACGGCTGGAGCCGTCCGGCCGAGCCTGCGCCGCGCTGGCGGGCGTTGCTCGACCGGGCGCGTGGCGGCCGGTCGACGGAGCACCACGACCAGGAGGGCCGTCGGGACGAGCCGCGGGGCGCCCGCGGTTCCGGGACGGGCCGCCGCGCCAACGGCGGCGGTGCGGACGGAACGGGACCGGAGGCGGGGCAGCCCGGCCCGGCCGGTGCCGGCTGGCCCGGGGTGCCGGCGACCCGCAGCGGATATCCGGAGCCGGGCGGTGACCGGTACCGGGGCGCCGACCCCGGGGGCGGCACCTTCTTCGGCGACGGCGGCGCAGGGTCGCCCGACCCCGGCGAACTCGCCGCCGCGCGCCAGCTCAGCGAGTCGCGGTACGCCGCGCTGCGCGACCTGTCCAACGACGCGGACCCGGCACCGTCCCGGTACGCCGCCCTGCAGCCGGACTACCAACCCCCCGGCGAGTCCCGGTACTCCCTGCTGGACGGTGGCGGATATCCGGCCCAGCCCGGACCGGCCGACCGGCCGGCACCACCGGTGTCGCCGGCCCGCCCGGTGCCGCCGCCCCGGTCGGCGCCGCCGGACGCGGGCCGGGCGTGGGGCGAGCCGCCCCCGGCCCGGTCGGCACCGCCCGAGCCGGGGCGCCGGCGCGCCGAGCCGGCGCCGCTGGGCGAGGCCCAGCCCCCGGCGGAGCAGCCGCCCGGGCGGCCCGAGTCCGGTCGCGGATGGTCGGACCCGTCCCGGGCCGAGCCGGACCGCACCTGGTCCGAGCCGGCGGCCCGGCCCCCGGATCCCCGCCGGCCCGGCCCGGCCGGCGCCGGCCGGAGCGCGCCACCGGTACCGCCGCCCCGCTCGGCCACCGGCTCCGCGGCGGTCGGTACCGCCCAGCCGGGCGTGGCCCGGGTCGGTCCGCCGATGGGTCCGCCCGGTGCGCCGCCGGCGGGCATGGGACCGCCCGGCGCGCCCCCGGTGGGCATGGCGCCGCCCGGTGCGCCCCCGCTCGGTACGGCGCCGCCCGGCGCGCCGCCGGTCGGTACGGCACCACCCGGCGCCCCGGGGATCCCGACCCAGGGACGGGGCACCGCGGAGCCGGGCTATGCCCGCACGGCGCCCCGGCGACGGGCGCAACCGGATCCGGAGACCCAGCGGGCCACCGGGATCCTCGGCCGGGACATCGACCGGCCCCGGGTGATCGCGTTCGCCAACCCCAAGGGCGGGGTGCACAAGACCACCGCCACCGTGCTGGCCGCGGCAACCATCGGCAGCGTCCGCGGGCGCGGCGTGCTGGCCTGGGACGACAACGAACTGCGCGGCACGCTCGGCCTGCGCGCCGGCAGCGCACGGCACGCCCGGACCATCCGGCACCTGGTGGCCGACCTCATGATGATCGAGGCCAGCTCCGGCACCGCGCTGTACGAGCGGCTCGACGACTATCTCCGGCACGCCTCGGACGGGTCGTACGACGTGCTGGCCGGCGAGGAGAACTCCCGGTTCGCCTCCCGACTCGACCAGCACACCGTGGGCCGGGTCCTGGACCTGCTGCGGCGTACCCACAACGTGATCTGCGTGGACACCGGCAACAACGTCGAGAGCGCCAACTGGCAGACCGTGCTGCGCGCCGCCGACCAGTTGGTGGTCACCACCGTGCCCCGCGAGGACGCGGCGTTCACCGCGGACTGGATGCTGGACCTGCTGCACGAGATCGGCATGGGCGAGCTGGTGGAGAACGCGGTCACCCTGCTGTCCTGCCCGACGCCCGGGCGGTCGCCGCTGCTGGACGACCTCCAGCGGCACTTCGCCACCCGGACCCGGGCGGTGGCCGTGGTGCCGTACGACGCGGCGCTGGAGACCGGCTCGTCCATCGAGTACGCCCAGCTCCAGCCGGACACCCGGGAGGCGTGGTTGCAGGCCGCCGCGGCCATGGTGGAGCCGTTCGTGCGCTGACGGCGTGGGCGCCGGCCAACCGTGCGCCGACGGCGTGACCCGGCGGCACCGGACGATCGCCCTGGGTGGCCGCCATCCGGCCGGAAGTGTGGATCATCTCGCCTCCGCCGTGTCGCCTCTGCCGCAGCGCCGCGGCGGGGACTAGGCTCGGGGACCGGCGACGGCGGGGGGCCGGTGCCGGCGAGGCGAGGGGGGCTCCGGGTGTCTGACTCGTTCGTGCATCTGCACGTGCACACCGAGTATTCGATGCTCGACGGGGCCGCCCGGCTCAAGGAGCTGTTCGCCGAGACCGACCGGCTGGGCATGCCGGCCCTGGCGATGACCGACCACGGCAACCTGTACGGGGCGTACGACTTCCACAAGCAGGCCACCGCCGCCGGGGTGAAGCCGGTGATCGGCCTGGAGGCGTACCTGACCCCGGGAACCCACCGCGGCGACCGGACCCGGGTCCGGTGGGCCGACGGCGGCGAGAACGACGTCTCCGGCGGCGGCGCGTACACCCACATGACGATGCTGGCCCAGGACGCCGACGGGCTGCGCAACCTGTTCCGGCTGGGCTCCCGGTCCAGCCTGGAGGGTTACTTCTACAAGCCGCGCGCCGACCGGGAACTCCTGCACGAGTACGCCCGGGGCATCATCGCCACCACCGGCTGCCCCTCCGGCGAGGTGCAGACCTGGCTGCGGATCGGCAACTTCGACAAGGCGTGCGAGTCCGCGGCCGAGTTCCGGGACATCTTCGGCCCGGACAACTTCTACCTGGAGCTGATGGACCACGGGCTCGGCATCGAGACCCGGGTCCGGGAGGACCTGCTGCGGCTGGGCAGGCGGCTGAACCTGCGGCCGGTGGCCACCAACGACCTGCACTACACGTACGAGAAGGACGCCGACGCGCACGAGGTGCTGCTCTGCGTGCAGTCCGGCTCGACGATGGCCGACCCCAAGCGGTTCAAGTTCGACGCCCGCGACTTCTACCTCAAGTCCCCTGCCGAGATGCGCGCGATGTGGGACGCCGAGGTCCCCGGGGCCTGCGACAACACCCTGGAGATCGCCGAGCGGATCGGCGACTACGCCGAGGTGTTCGCCTCCCGCAAGCTGATGCCGCAGTTCCCGGTGCCGGCCGGCGAGACCGAGGAGTCGTGGCTGCGCAAGGAGGTGCTGCGCGGCCTGGAGCACCGGTTCCCCGCCGGGGTGCCGGAGGACCGGCGGGTGCAGGCCGAGTACGAGCTTGACGTGATCCTCAAGATGGGCTTCCCGGGCTACTTCCTGGTCACCGCCGACCTGGTCGCGTACGCCAAGCGGGAGGGCATCCGGGTGGGGCCGGGCCGCGGCTCGGCGGCCGGCGCGCTGATCGCGTACGCGCTCGGCATCACCGAACTCGACCCGATGTCGCACGGCCTGCTGTTCGAGCGGTTCCTCAACCCCGACCGGATCTCGATGCCCGACATCGACATGGACTTCGACGAACGTCGGCGCGGGGACATGATCCGGTACGCCACCGAGAAGTACGGCGACGACCGGGTCTCGCAGATCATCACGTACGGCACGATCAAGGCGAAGGCCGCGATCAAGGACGCCGCCCGGGTGCTCGGCTACCCGTTCGCGATGGGTGACCGGATCACCAAGGCCATGCCGCCGGCGGTGATGGGCAAGGACATCCCGCTGTCGGGCATCTTCGACTCGAAGCATCCCCGCTACCCGGAGGCGGTCGAGTTCCGCCAGCTCTACGAGTCGGACGGGGAAGTCCAGAAGATCGTCGACACCGCCAAGGGCCTGGAGGGGCTCAAGCGGCAGTGGGGGGTGCACGCCGCCGGGGTGATCCTGTCCCGGGACCCGCTGATCGACGTGCTGCCGATCCACAAGCGGGAGCAGGACGGCGCGATCATCACCCAGTGGGACATGGGCGCGTGCGAGACCATCGGCCTGCTCAAGATGGACTTCCTGGGCCTGCGCAACCTCACGATCATGGACGACTGCCTGGACTCCATCCGGGACAACCGGGGCGTCGAACTGGTCCTGGAGGAGTTGCCGCTGGACGACAAGCCGGCCTACCAACTGCTGGCCCGCGGTGACACGCTCGGCGTCTTCCAGCTCGACGGCGGCCCGATGCGCTCGCTGCTGCGCTCGATGGTGCCGGACAACTTCGAGGACATCTCCGCCGTGCTGGCGCTGTACCGGCCGGGTCCGATGGGCGCCAACGCGCACAACGAGTACGCCGACCGCAAGAACGGCCGCAAGCCGGTGGTGCCGATCCACCCGGAGCTGGCCGAGGCGCTGGCCGACATCCTGGGCGACACCTACGGCCTGATCGTCTACCAGGAACAGGTCATGGCCATCGCCCAGCAGCTCGCCGGGTACACGCTCGGCCAGGCCGACCTGCTGCGCCGGGCGATGGGCAAGAAGAAGAAGGAGATCCTGGACAAGGAGTTCGTGCCGTTCTCGGGCGGCATGAAGGACAAGGGCTACTCGCCCGAGGCCATCAAGACGCTCTGGGACATCCTCGTCCCGTTCTCCGACTACGCGTTCAACAAGGCGCACACCGCCGGGTACGGGCTGGTCTCGTACTGGACGGCGTACCTGAAGGCCAACTATCCGGCCGAGTACATGGCCGCGCTGCTCACCTCGGTCGGCGACGACAAGGACAAGTCCGCGGTCTACCTGGCCGAGTGCCGCAGGATGGGCATCAAGGTGCTGCCGCCGGACGTCAACGAGTCCAACGCCCGGTTCGCCGCCGTGGGCGAGGACATCCGGTTCGGCCTGGCCGCGGTCCGCAACGTCGGCACCAACGTGGTCGAGTCGATCCGGCGGTCCCGGCAGGAGAAGGGCGCGTTCGCCGACTTCTACGACTACCTGCGCAAGGTCGACGCGGTGGCCTGCAACAAGAAGACGGTGGAATCCCTGATCAAGGCGGGCGCGTTCGACTCGCTCCGGCACACCCGCAAGGGACTGCTGGCGATCCACGTGGACGCCATCGACTCGTTCCTGGACATCAAGCGCAACGAGGCCGTCGGCCAGTACGACCTGTTCGGCGACGCGTTCGGCGGCGGCGACTCGGGCGGTGGCGGCATGGTGGTGACGCCGCCGATCCCGGACGGCGAGTGGGACAAGGCCGACCTGCTCAGCTTCGAGCGGGAGATGCTCGGCCTGTACGTCTCCGACCACCCGCTGTTCGGCGTGGAGCACGTGCTCGCCAAGGCCGCCGACATGGCGATCCCGGCGCTGTTCGAGGAGGGCCGGGTCACCGACGGCCAGGTGGTGACGCTGGCCGGCATCCTCTCCGGGGTGCAGCGCCGGATCACCAAGCAGGGCCGGGCGTGGGCCTCGGCCAGCCTGGAGGACCTGGGCGGCGCCGTCGAGGTGCTGTTCTTCCCGAACACGTACGAACTGGTCGGCCAGTACATCGCCGAGGACGCCATCGTGGTGGTCAAGGGCCGGGTGGACCGGCGCGACGACCAGCCCCGGCTGATGGCGATGGATCTGTCCATTCCGGACATCACCGCGGCCGACGAGGTGAAGCCGGTGGTGCTGGCGCTGCCGCCGTCGCGCTGCACGCCGCCGCTGGTGGAGCGGCTGCGTGAGGTGCTGACCAGCCATCCCGGCTCGGCCGAGGTGCACGTCAAGCTGGTCAACGGTTCCCGGGCCACGCTGCTGCGGCTCGGACCGACCCGGGTGGCGCCGACCACGGCGCTGATGGCCGACCTGAAGGCCCTGCTCGGCCCCAGCGCCGTCGCCGGCTGACACGATCGACAGGGTCGCCTGGACCCATCCCGTCAACGGGCCGCTCCGCCGGGCCGTCCCGGACCCGGGACGGCCGGTTCGGTGGATCCCGCACCCGCACCCACGCCCCGCCCGCCGCCTGAGAGGATCGCCGGGTGACTGCTGCCTCCGCCGATCACCCCGGGCGTGACGAGAGCGGGCGCGCCGCGCCCGGAGCGCCCCCGCAAGCGCCGCCGTACGCCACGCCGTACCCACCCGAGGCCACGGCGGGCGGGCCGGAGCGGCCGGACGCCCGACCGGCGGGAGCGCGCTCGCCCCGGCGGGTGCTCGGTGCGGCGGCCGGGGTGGTGATCGTCATGGTCGTCCTCGGCGCGCCGTTGGGGCTGCTCTGGCGGGCTCTCGCCCCGAGCGTCGCCGTGCTCAAGACGGCGGACGGCGCCGTGGCGGCCCAGCCGGAGCCGGAGGAGTTCATCGCGGCCGACGGCTGGTTCACCCTGCTGGGCCTCGGGTTCGGGATCATCCTCGCGGTGCTCGCCTGGACGCTGCTGCGCCGGCTCCGCGGACCGGTCACGCTGTTGGCGTTGGCGCTGGGCGGGATCGGCGCCGCCGTGCTGGCCTGGCGGCTGGGCCGCTCGATCGGGCTGGCCGGCTTCCGCCGGCTGGTCGAGTCGGCACCCACCGGGCAGACCTTCAGCAAGCCGCCCGATTTGCGGGCCGGCGGCGTCGACTGGTGGGCGGGCGTCCTGCCCGTGCCGCACGGCGACCTGCTGGCGCCGGCGCTGGCGGCGGTGATCACCTACACGTTGCTGTCCGGCTGGAGCCGCTGGCCGTCGCTGCAGCCGGAGCCCGAGCCCGGACCGCCCGAACCCGGCCAGCGCCCCGAACCCGACCCGCGCCCGGAGCCGGACCGGTGGCACCCGTACGCCGGTCCCGAGCAGGACCAGCCGCCGACGTCGGACCAGTCGCCCGAGCCGGACCGGCGGGAGCCGTAGCGGCGGCCGGACCCGCGCCGCCTGGCACCGGCTCAGTGGCAGCGCCGCCGTGGCACCCGCTCAGCGGCAGCGGCTTCAGTTCGGTCCGCCGGGCTGGGTCAGCTCGGTGAGCGGCACCGGTACGGCCCGGACCGCGCGCAACAGGGCCGACTCCCGGTTCAGCAGGCGCAGCTCGGCGCGCAACCGGGCCGCGGTGTCCGGCAGCGCCAGCAGCCGCTGGCGGTCGGCCAGGGTCAGCGCGGCGGTCGCCGCGACCAGGTGGGACAGCACGGTCGGGTCCTCCGGCAACTGCTCGGTGACCTCCCCGGAGTCCTGCCGGATCAGCGCGAGGTACTGCCGGAAGACCGCCAGCACCCGGGGCGCCAGCAGGTCGGCTGCCTCGTCGGTGCCGGCCGGCTCCGGCAGCCACTCCACCTGGGCGGTGAGGTAGGGCTCCGCGTCGGTGTCGACGTCGAGCATCCGGAACCGCCGCCGGCCGACCGTGACGAGGTCGAACCGCCCGTCCGGCAGCTCGGTGACCTGGCGCAGTTCGGCGGTGCAGCCGACGTCGTACAGGCTGATCGCCCCCCGCCCGGCGCCGCTGTCGCGCTCGGCGGACCCGCCGGGGCCGGCGGCGTCCTCGGGGACGTTCAGCGCGCCGGGCATGCCGGCGGCCGGCCCGGTGGGTCGGGTCGGGCCGACCTCCCAGCCGCTGCGGATGGCGACCACCCCGAACTCCCGGGGCGCGTCGGCGGGCAGGTCGAGCAGATGCCGGACAAGAGCCCGGTAGCGCTGCTCGAAGATGTGCAGCGGCAGGACCAGACCCGGAAAGAGGACGGTCCCGAGCGGAAACAACGGCAACCGAACGCTCACCGGTCGAGCGTAGCCCGGAACCGGCCGACCCGGGATCGGCGATCTTGGCGATCCGGGCCGCGGACGTGGTCCGGCTCACCGTCCGTGGCGTGGACCACCGTCCGTACCCCGCCGCCGCGCCGCCTAGACTCGCAGGGGTGTTGACTCGGATCGACCTGCGTGGCAGCTCGCGCGATCCCCGCGAGCTGCTGCCCCGTGCCCAGTTGGACGTCTCGGTGGCGGTGGAGAAGATCCGCCCGTTGGTGGAGGCGGTCCGCGAGCATGGGTTCGCGGCGATCCGCGACGCCACGGAGCGTTTCGACGGGATCCGGCCGGAGCGGCTGCGGGTGCCGGCCGAGGCGGTCAAGGAGGCCGAGGGGCGGCTCGACCCGCAGGTCCGGGCCGCGCTCACCGAGTCGATCGACCGCGCCCGTCGGGTGCACGCCGACCAGCGGCGCACCGACCACACCACCCGGGTCGTGCCGGGCGGCAGCGTCACCGAGCGCTGGGTGCCGGTCGGCCGGGTCGGGCTGTACGTCCCGGGCGGGCTGGCCATGTACCCGTCGACCGTGGTGATGAACGTGGTGCCGGCCCAGGCCGCCGGGGTGGACTCGCTGGTGGTGGCCAGCCCGCCGCAGGCGGACAACGGCGGGCTGCCGGACGACCGGGTGCTGGCCGCCTGCGCGCTGCTGGGCGTCGACGAGGTGTACGCGGTGGGCGGCGCGCAGGCCATCGCCATGCTCGGCTACGGCAGCGCGACCGACGCGGCCGGGGCGGAACCGCGCTGCGCGCCCGTCGACATGATCACCGGGCCGGGCAACATCTGGGTCACGGCGGCCAAGCGCCTGCTGCGCGGGACGGTCGGCATCGACGCCGAGGCCGGCCCGACCGAGATCGCGGTGCTGGCCGACGACACCGCCGACCCGGCGCACGTGGCGGCCGACCTGATCAGCCAGGCCGAGCACGATCCGCTGGCGGCCAGCGTCCTGGTGACCCCGTCCGAGGACCTGGTCGAGGCGGTCGAGCGGGAGCTGGCCCGGCAGGTGCCGGCCACCCGGCACACCGAGCGGGTCACCACGGCGCTCACCGGCCGGCAGAGCGGTGCGGTGCTGGTCGACGACCTCGACGCCGGGCTGCGGGTGGTCGACGCGTACGCCGCCGAGCACCTGGAGGTGCAGACCCGGGACGCCCGGGAGTGGGCGCTGCGGGTGCGCAACGCCGGCGCGATCTTCGTCGGCCCGTACGCGCCGGTGTCGCTCGGCGACTACTGCGCCGGGTCCAACCACGTGCTGCCGACCGGCGGCTGTGCCCGGCACTCGTCCGGGCTGTCGGTCCAGTCGTTCCTGCGCGGCATTCACCTCGTGGAGTACGACGAGGCGGCGCTGCGCGAGGTGGCGCCGCACGTGCAGACCCTGGCGGCGGTCGAGGACCTGCCGGCGCACGGCGAGGCCGTCCGGATCCGCTTCGCCGGGCCGGCGCGGCGGACGGAGGATCCGGCGTGAGTGCCGCGCGGACGCCACCGGTCCCCGACCGGCCGGCGGGCAACGGACCGCTGGACGCGCTGCCGATCCGGGACGATCTGCGGGGCCGCAGCCCGTACGGCGCGCCGCAGCTGGACGTGCCGGTGCGGTTGAACACCAACGAGAACTCCTACCCGGTGCCCGAGCCGGTGATCGAGGCGATCGGCAAGGCGGTCGCGGCCGAGCTGCGGGATCTCAACCGCTACCCGGACCGGGACGCGCTGGCGTTGCGCGCCGACCTGGCCGAGTATCTCGGGCACGGGCTGGACGTGCGGCACGTCTGGGCGGCCAACGGCTCCAACGAGGTGCAGCAGCAGCTCTTCCAGGTGTTCGGCGGTCCGGGGCGCACGGTGCTCGGCTTCACCCCGGCGTACTCGATGCACCCGCTGCTGGCGCTCGGCACCGGCACCGGCTGGCTCGACGGCCGGCGCGGCGACGGCTTCGGCCTGCGCCCGGCCGACGCGGTCGCGCAGGTCGCCCGGCACCGGCCGGACCTGGTGGTGCTCTGCTCGCCGAACAATCCCACCGGCACCGCGCTGGACCTCGACGTGGTCGCCGCGGTGCTGGCCGAGGCGCCCGGCATGGTGCTGGTGGACGAGGCGTACGCGGAGTTCGCCCGGCCGGGCACGCCGAGCGCGCTGTCGCTGCTGCCCGGCCACCCCCGGCTGGTGGTGACCCGGACCATGAGCAAGGCGTTCGGGTTCGCCGGTGGCCGGCTCGGCTACCTGGCCGCCGACCCGGCCGTGGTGGACGCCGTGCAACTGGTCCGGCTGCCGTACCACCTCTCGGCGCTCACCCAGGCCGCGGCCCGGGCGGCGCTGGCCCACCGCGGGACCCTGCTGGCCACCGTCGAGCTGATCAAGGCGGAGCGCGACCGGATCGTGGCCGCCCTGCGGGCGCAGGGTCGCCGGGTCGCCGACAGCGACGCCAACTTCGTACTCTTCGAGGTCGGCGGCGACCAGCGGACCGCCTGGCAGGTCCTGCTCGACCAGGGCGTGCTGGTGCGCGACGTGGGCGTGCCCGGGTGGCTGCGGGTCACCGCCGGCACGCCCGCCGAGACCGACGCCTTCCTCACCGCCATGGAGCGCCTATGAACAGGACCGCCCGCATCGAACGGGTCACCTCCGAGACGAAGGTGCTGGTCGAGCTGGACCTCGACGGCACCGGCCGGGCCGAGATCTCCACCGGCGTGGGCTTCTACGACCACATGCTGCACCAGATCGCCCGGCACGGCGGCTTCGACCTCACCGTCCGCACGGTGGGCGACCTGGAGATCGACGCGCACCACACGATCGAGGACACCTCGATCGCGCTGGGCGCCGCGCTGGCCGAGGCGCTGGGCGACAAGGCCGGCATCCGGCGGTACGGCTCGGCCACCATCCCGATGGACGAGGTGCTGGTCCGGGCCGCGGTGGACCTGTCCGGCCGGGCGTACGTGGTGCACGACGAGCCGGCGCTGGCGCCGTACATCGGGACGGTGTACCCGACCAGCATGACCCGGCACATCTGGGAGTCGTTCGGCCAGGCGGCCCGGCTCACCCTGCACGTCGAGGTGCTGCGGGCGGCCCGCCCGGGTGGGCACCCGGACGCGCACCACGTGGTCGAGGCGCAGTTCAAGGCCGTGTCCCGGGCGCTGCGCGAGGCGGTGTCGATCGACCCGAGGTCGGCCGGTGCGATCCCCAGCACCAAGGGCGCGCTCTGATGGGTAGTGCCCTGACGATCGCGCTGTTCGTGCTCGCGGGTGTGCTGCTCGGCGGGGTGGTGTCGATGCACCGGCAGGGTGCCGGCCGGGGCGCCGTGGCGCTGGTCGCGGTGCTCGCGCTGCTGGCAACGGCGGGCGGACTGACCCGGCTGTTCGGGGACGCCTGATGCCGCGGGTGGTGGTCCTGGACTACGGCTCGGGCAACCTGCGCTCGGCGGAGCGCGCCGTGGCGCGGGCCGGCGCGCAGGTGACGGTGACCGCCGACCTGGCCGCGGCGGCGGGGGCGGACGGCCTGGTGGTGCCGGGTGTCGGGGCGTACGCGGCATGCATGGCGGGCATCGACGCGATCGGGGCCGGACCGGTGATCGCCGAGCGGGTCGCCGCCGGCCGGCCGGTGCTGGGCATCTGCGTGGGCATGCAGGTGCTTTTCGAGTACGGCGAGGAGCACGGCGTGGTGACCAAGGGGCTGGGCCTGCTGCCCGGCGGGGTGACCCGGCTGGCCGCGCGCCGCCTGCCGCACATGGGCTGGAACACCGTGGCGCCGCCCGCGGGGTCGCGGCTGTTCGCCGGCCTGCCGCCCGAGGGACGGTTCTACTTCGTGCATTCGTACGCGGCGTCCGGCGCGGTGGCCGACCCGCTCGCCGCCGGCGGTGCCCGGGTCACCACGGCGACCCACGAGGTGCCGTTCGTGGCCGCGGTCGAACGGGGGGCGCTGTGCGCCGCCCAGTTCCATCCGGAGAAGTCCGGCGACAGCGGCGCGCTGCTGCTGCGCAACTGGCTCGGCACGCTGTCCGGGTCCGGCGATGCGCCGCTGTCCGGGTCCGGCGACGCGCCGCTGTCCGGGTCCGGCGATGCGCCGCTGTCCGGGTCCGGCGATGCGCCGTTGTCGGGCTCCGGTGACCCGCCGGGGCGTACCCGGTGAGCAAGGAACGCGCCCGGCGGCGCGCGGCGCGGCAGGCGGAGCTGGACCGGGAGCGGGCCGCGCGGGCGCGCCGCAGCGCCCGGCGGCGGCGGTTGCACGCGGTGCTGCGCCGGCTCACCCCGCGGCTGCCCGACCGCCGCACCGGCCGGCTGGGGCGGCGCAGCCGTGCCCAGCGGGCCGCGATCGCCGCGGCCGTGCTGGTGGTGCTCGCGCTGATCTGGCTGCTCGTCGACGACCTGGCCCTGCGGCTGGCGCTGGTCCTGGTGCTGCTGCTCGGGCTGCCCGCGCTCGTCGTGCTCGCCCTGGACCGTCGTATCTGACCCGATCCCGACTGGAGACGCAACGTTGAGCCTCACCCTCCTTCCCGCCGTCGACGTGGCCGACGGGCGGGCGGTGCGCCTGGTGCAGGGCGCCGCCGGCAGCGAGACGAGCTACGGCGACCCGCTGGAGGCCGCGCTGGCGTGGCAGCGCGGCGGCGCGTCCTGGATTCACCTGGTGGACCTCGACGCGGCGTTCGGCCGGGGCAGCAACGCCGACCTGCTGGCCGAGCTGGTCCGCCAGCTCGACGTCGCGGTCGAACTGTCCGGTGGCATCCGCGACGACGAGTCGCTGGCCGCCGCGCTGGGCACCGGGGCGGCGCGGGTGAACATCGGCACGGCCGCCCTGGAGCGGCCCGAGTGGTGCGACCGGGTGGTCGGCGAGTACGGCGACCGGGTGGCGATCGGGCTGGACGTGCGCGGCCGTACCCTGGCCGGCCGGGGTTGGACGCGGGACGGCGGTGACCTGTTCGAGGTGCTGGAGCGGCTGGACAAGGCCGGTGCGGCGCGATACGTGGTGACCGACATCACCAAGGACGGCACGATGCGGGGGCCGAACCTGGACCTGCTGCGCGACGTGTGCGACTGCACCGGCGCGCCGGTGGTCGCCTCGGGTGGCGTCTCCACACTGGACGACCTGCGGGCGCTGGCGGCGCTCGAACCGCTCGGCGTCGAGGGCGTGATCGCCGGCAAGGCGCTGTACGCCGGGGCGTTCACGGTGGCCGAGGCGCTGGCCGTGCTGGCCGGATAGGCTCGGGCGCATGACGCTGGCGGTGCGGGTGATCCCCTGTCTGGACGTGGACGCGGGCCGGGTGGTCAAGGGGGTCAACTTCCAGGACCTGCGGGACGCGGGGGACCCGGTCGAGCTGGCCGCCGCGTACGACGCCGCGGGCGCCGACGAGCTGACGTTCCTCGACGTCACCGCGTCCTCCGACGAACGCCGCACCACCCTGGAGGTGGTCCGCCGCACCGCCGAGTCGGTCTTCATCCCGTTGACCGTGGGCGGCGGGGTGCGCTCGGTGGCGGACGTCGACACGCTGCTGCGGGCCGGCGCCGACAAGGTGGGCGTGAACACCGCGGCGATCGCCCGCCCCGAGCTGATCGCCGAGATCGCCGAGCGGTTCGGCCGGCAGGTGCTGGTGCTCTCCCTGGACGTACGCCGGGCCGGCGCGCGGAACGCGACCGGCACCGGCGGCGACGACGGGCCCGGCGGCCCGGTGAGCGGGTTCGAGGTGACCACCCACGGCGGCCGCCGTGGCACCGGCATCGACGCGGTGGCCTGGGCGCGGCGGGCCGCCGAACTGGGCGCGGGGGAGATCCTGCTCAACTCGATGGACGCGGACGGCACGAAGGCCGGCTTCGACGTCGAGCTGATCCGGGCCGTCCGGGCGGCCGTGGAGGTACCGGTGGTGGCCAGCGGGGGCGCCGGACGCGCCGCCGACTTCCCGCCCGCGGTGGCCGCCGGCGCGGACGCGGTGCTGGCCGCCAGCATCTTCCACTTCGGCGAGGTCGCCGTCGGGGAGGTCAAGGACGCGCTGCGGGCGGCCGGCCAGCCGGTCCGCTGAGGCAGGCCACCCGCCCGCGCCGGCCGGTCCCGCCGAGACCGCCGGCGCCGACCGGTCCGTCGGGGCTGACCGGTCCGTCGGGGCCGACCGCGTCGACGGTCGGGCTCGACCGGCCGGTCAAGCCCGACCGGCACCGACCGCTCAGCGCCGGACGTCGTCCTCGGGCGAGCGGCGCGGGGCCGGGATCATCAGCCGGGCCGCGTACTCCTGCACCGCGGTGGCGTGCTCGGCCTCGTCCAGCGCCCATTCGGTGCTGCCCGGGGCGTGACGCTTCGTGAGGACGCCGTGCACGGTCTCGACCGCGGTGCCGAACCCGCCGCGCGGCCGGGTCCGCCAGAGCTGCTCGCCGATCGGGGTGACCCGGAACCAGCCGTCGGAGACCGTGATCAGGTCGGCGCCGGCCAGCCGGCGCACCGCCGCCTCGACCTCGGCCCGGCCCGGAATTGCATTGTGCAGGTGGTCAGCGGTGTAGAGCACGTCGGCCAGCCGGACCCCCTCGGGCCGTCTGCTTGTCGCCGCCCGCCGGTGCCGACCCGCGCCGCCGGCAATCACCAGCGCTACGAAGATCCACGCGTCCGCCCAGCGCCACCCCGTTTCCGCCATAGCAAGATGATGCCGTGCCCGCCCGGCGGAGGGAACGCCCTCATGCGCAACTTTCACGGAATGTAAGGGTGGAGATCACAACGGGACGGCCGAAGTGGAGGCGTCACCCGGCCGGGCCGGCGGTGCGGGTGGCGCGGTCGGCCGTTCGGTGGTCGACGGCACCGTGAACAGCGGGATGAACACGTGGGCCAACGGTCCGATGGCCACCGCGTACAGCACGGTGCCGACCCCGACGGTGCCACCGAGCAGGAAGCCGGCGGCCAGCACCGTGACTTCGATCACGGTGCGGACCAGCCGGATGGACCGGCCGGGGCGCCGGGCCACGAATCCGGTCATCAGCCCGTCGCGCGGTCCGGGACCGAGCCGGGCTCCGATGTAGAGCCCGGTGGCCATGCCGTTGAGCACGATGCCGGCGACCAGGAAGCCGATCCGCAGCGGCAGCGGCCCCGCGGTGGGCAGCAGTGCCAGCGCCGCGTCCACCGCCAGGCCGATCACCAGTACGTTGCTGACGGTGCCGAGGCCCGGCCGCTGGCGCAGCGGGATCCACAGCAGCAGCACGAGCGCGCCGACGAGGATGGTCACGGTGCCGATGGACAGCGGGGTCCGGCGCGCCACCCCCTGATGGAAGACGTCCCACGGGTCCAGCCCGAGGGTGGATTCGATCATCAGGGCCATGCTCACGCCGTACAGGACCAGCCCGGCGTAGAGCTGTACGAGCCGCCGGGGGAGGTGGGCGCCACGGTTGCCAATCCACTTCACGCATGCCAGTCTGAGGACCAGTTTCCGGAGGTTAAAGAGCCAATTGCGGGAGGATGGCATGTCGGGGCTGATCCGGGGTCCCCAATTGGCCCGGTTGTTGGGTCATTGGCATGCCTTGCCTGGGCCACATCGCCGGCCGGACTACGTCGCGCTGGCCGCCGCCGTCCGCGGCCTGCTGGCCGACGGCCGGCTGCCCATCGGGGTACGGGCGCCGGCCGAACGGGAACTCGCCGAGGCGCTGGGCATCAGCCGGACCACGGTGACGGCCGCCTACCGGGAACTGCGGGACAGCGGGCACCTGTCCAGCCGCCGGGGCGCCGGAAGCTGGACCCGGCTGCCGGCCGGGCACCGGGTGGGCAGTTCGGGCCTGTGGACCCCGCAGGACGACCTGGACATGATCGATCTCGGCTGCGCGGCCCTCGCGGCCCCCGCCGAGTTGCTCGGGGCCGCGCGGGCCGCGGCCGAGGACCTGCCGCGCTACCTGTGCGGCGCGGGATACCACCCGACCGGGGTGGTGGAGCTGCGCGAGGCCGTGGCCCGGACGTACGCCGAGCGCGGGCTGCCGACCAGCCCCGAGCAGATCATGATCACCAGCGGTACGCTCCAGGCGCTCGACCTGGTGCTGCGGCTCGGCCTGCCGGTCGGCGAGCGGGCGCTCGTCGAGTCGCCCACCTACCCGAACGCGCTGTCCGCCCTCGCCGCCCGGCGCGCCCGGATCAGCACCCACGGGCTGGACACCGCCGAGCCCGGCTGGGACGCCGAGCTGCTGGTGGGCACCCTGCGCCAGGTTCGGCCGCGGCTGGCGTACCTGATCCCGGACTTCCAGAACCCGACCGGCCACCTGATGCCGGCGGACCTGCGGGAACGCCTGGTGGTCGCGGCGCACGCGGCCGGCACCGACGTGGTCGTCGACGAGTCCTTCGTGGACCTGCCGCTGGACGGCGCCGCGCTGCCGCCGCCGATGGCCGCCTTCGACCGGCACTCCCGGGTGGTCTCGATCGGTGGCATGAGCAAACCCTTCTGGGGCGGCCTGCGGATCGGTTGGGTCCGGGCCTCCGCGCCGCAGGTGCAGCGCCTGGCCGCGGTCCGGGTCGGGGTCGACATGGCCAGCCCGGTGCTGGACCAGCTCGTCGCCGTGCACCTGCTGGCCGACCGGCAGCGGATCGTGTGCGCCCGGCGGGCGCAGCTCACGGCGCAGCGGGACGCCCTGCTCGACGCGCTGTCCGCCGAGTTGCCGGAGTGGCGGGTGACCGTCCCGCGCGGCGGGGTGAGCCTGTGGGCGGAACTGGACGGCCCGGTGTCCAGCGCGCTCGCCCGGGCCGTCGAGGAGGTCGGGGTGCGGCTGGCGCCGGGTCCGCGGTTCGGGCTGGACGGCACGCTGGAGCGCTTCCTGCGGCTGCCGTTCACGCTGCCACCCGCGGAACTTCGCGAGGCCGTCCGGCGGATCACCGGCGTCCGGCACGGGCTGGACCGGGAGTCCCGGGACCGCTGGCGGGAGCCCGCCGTCATCGCCTGAGATCCGCGACCGCCGGGCCCGGGTGCCGCGCCGCGACCGGCGGGGCCGGGTGCCGTGCCGCGACCGCCGGGCCCGGGTGCCGTGCCGCGACCGCCGGGGCCGGCGCGGGGGCTCAGGCCAGCCGGGGACGGGTGGCCACCGGGCGGGGCCGGACCAGCCAGCCCACCGGCCGGCGCCACCGGCGCGGCGCGCGCAGCCGGGGCAGCAGATCCCGGCTGGGCAGCGGGATCCGGCGGGGCAGCACGCCCCCGCGCGACCGGGTCACCGGCACGCTCGCCCAGACGATCTTCCCGTCGGTCGCCGGCAGGATGCCGAACCCGCTGGCCGAGCGGCTGACCAGGTCCAGTCCCCGGCCGCGTTCGGCGAGCGCGATCCGGGTCGGGTCGGCGGCCCGGGCGGGGTCCACCGCCGGCAGGTCCCGACTGCGGTCACCCACGGCGATCCGCAGCCGGCCGCGGTGCTGGGAGACAGTGACGTCGATGTCGGTACCGGCGTGCTCGGCCGCGTTGGCCACCAGTTCCGAGACGACCAGTTGGCCGTTGTCGACGCCCTCCTCGACGCCCCACCGCCGGCAGCACTCGCGCACCATCCGGCGGGCCGCGGCCGGCGCCTCCGGTCCGGGCGCCATCCGCAGGTGCGCCCGGCGCACCCGCGGCGGGCAGGGGTACGGCCGCAGCGCGCCGAGCGCCTCGGCGAGGCTGGGGTAGGCGCGGACCCGACCGCCCGGCGCCCGGCGGAGCAGGAGGCGCAGCACCGGAACGGACCCGCAGATGACCATGACAATCCCCCGGTTGCGGCAGTAGGTGTTGAAGACCAGGACCGGCAGGAGCGCGCCGGCCGACTGCCGGGTGCGGTCCAGCACCACGTACGGGGGAAGGTGCACCACGTGTCGGGCCAGGGCACGGCGCAGCACGTGCGCCTGGGCCACGTTCCAGCCACCGGTCAGGGTGATCACCAGGGCACCGGTCTGGACGTGTGCTGACACCCAGGCTGCCATGACCGGTCGCCCCCCTCGCTCGTGGTGGCGACGCCCGGTCCCTCCGGCGCCGCCGCATCGAGGCTTACCCAACGGGTACGGATTTGATGCGGCGATGCCGGAGGATGCGCCAGGTCAGATCTCGGCGAGGGTGCCCGCGTACATCTTGTCGATCTCCGCGGCGAAGTTGGACTCCACCCCGCGCCGCTTGATCTTCAGGGACGGGGTCATCTCCCCGTCCTCGATGGTCAGGTCCCGGGGCAGCACGGTCACCTTCTTGATCGTCTCCCAGCGGTTCAGCCGGGCGTTGAGCTGCGCCACGTACTCCTCGACCATCGCCTGGGTCTCCGGCGCCGCCACCACCTCGGCGTACGGGCGGCCGGCCAGCGGCCCGCCGGCGCTCCAGCCGGCCAGCGCGTCCGCGTCCAGCGTGACCAGCATCGTGCAGTAGTTGCGGGACTGCCCGATGACCACCGCCTGCGAGGTGTACGGGCACAGCGCCTTGAACATGCCCTCGATGTGGCTGGGCGCGACGAACTTGCCGCCGGAGGTCTTGACCAGGTCCTTCTTCCGGTCGGTGATCTTCAGGTAGCCCTGCTCGTCGAGTTCGCCGATGTCACCGGTGCGGAAGTACCCGTCCTGCGTGAACGCCGCCGCGGTCTCCTCCGGCAGGTTGTGGTAGCCGCGCATCACCGGGGTGCCGCGGACCAGGACCTCGCCGTCCTCGTCGATCCGGCACTCCAGGTCGCCGAGCCGCTGGCCGACGGTGCCGATCCGCAGCCGGCCGGGCCGGTTCACGAAGTTGCCGGCGCTGGTCTCGGTCAGGCCGTACCCCTCGGAGATCGGCAGGTTGGCCGCCGCGAAGAAGGCGGAGATCTCCTGGCTCAGCGGCGCGGCGCCGGAGACCATGACCCGCATCCGGCCGCCCAGCCGGGCCTGCAGCTTGCTGAACACCAGCCGCTCGGCCAGCGCGTACCGCAGCCGCAGGGTGGCCGGTACGGACCGGCCGGCCTGTTCGAGGGCGACCCGCTGCCGGCCCGTGCGGACGGCCCAGCCGAAGATCTTCGCCTTGGCCCCGCCGTCGGCCTGGGCCGTGGCCACCACCCGGTTGTAGACCTTCTCGAAGATCCGCGGCGCTCCGCACATCAGCGTCGGCCGCACCACGGCGAGCATCTCGATGAGCTTGTCGACCCGCCCGTCCACGTACGTGGGCAGCCCCACGTGGATGATGCCGCAGATCAGGGTCTTGCCGAAGGAGTGCGACAGCGGCAGCCACAGGTACTGCAGGTCGTCGGAGCGCATCAGGTCGAAGGCGGCCTGCGAGACGCCCTCCCAGCACCAGCCGGCGTGCAGCAGTTCGACCCCCTTGGGCCGTCCCGTGGTGCCGGAGGTGTAGATCAGCGTGGCGAGGTGGTCCGGCTTGATGTCGGCGACCACCCGGTCGATCAGGCCCGGGTCGGCGGCGAGCACGGCATCCCCGCGCTCCTCCAGGTCGGCCAGGGTGAGCTGGGCCGGCTTGGCCGCGGGGTCGGCCGGGCCGTCCATCAGTACGACGTGGGTGAGGTCCGGCAGGTCGGCGCCCTCGATCTTGGCCGCCTGGGTCGCGTTCTCGGCGATCAGCACCCGCGACCCGCTGTCGGCGACGATGAACCGGGTGTCGTCCGGCTCGGTCGTCGGGTACACGGTGGTGGTGGCGCCGCCGGCGCACATGATCGCCAGGTCGGCGACGATCCAGTCCAGCCGGGTGCTGGCCAGGATCGCGACCCGGTCCTCGTGGTCCACGCCGAGCGAGCGCAGCCCGGCGGCCAGGGCGCTGGCCCGCCGGCTCAGCTCCGCCCAGGTCAACCAGACCGGCCCGGAGTCGTCGGGGGCCGGGTGGGCGAACGCGGGCCGGTCGGGGGAAGCCGCCACGCGTTGCCGGAACATATCGGGAATGGAACGGTATGGGACGTCGAGAGCCATCGGTGCTGCCGCCTTCGGTGGTCGCGCGTGACGGGCGTCACGCTCGGTCGCGGTTACCGAAGGGTATTGCGTGGTCCACGCCATCGGCTAGTGGGGCCGCCTGCGGCCGGCTCCGGCGGGCGCTGATCGGCTCCGGCGGGCGCCGACCGGACCCGGCCGGACCCGGCGGGCGGTGACCGGACCCGGTCGGACCCGGCCGGCGGTGACCGGTGCCGCCGCCGGGGGCGATCAGTGGTACCGGGCGGCCCGCAGGGACCAGTCGTAGGTGCCCCGGATCCAGCACCGCCGGGCGGCGGCGAACCGGGCGACCTGCGGGTCGCCGCCGGCCAGCACCTCGGGCTCCAGCCGGAGGTACGCCTCCAGCGCGTCGTTGAACCGGTTCGCGGCGGCGGCCAGCGCCTTGGCCTCGTCCAGGCCCGTCTCGTTGGCCACGGCCGCCGCCAGGTTGTGCCCGTCGGACCCGGCCCGGCGCTCCTTGTCGTAGGAGAAGATGTCGTTGCACCAGCAGACCAGGTCGACCGCGAGCAGATCCAGTTTGGACACCCGGGAGTCGGCGAGCCAGGTCGCGTCCGGGTCGGCGTGGTGCGCCGCGTCGGTGAGGGTGAGGCTGGGATACACCGCGCCGGTGTGCCGGCGCATCTGGATGTACTCGGAGACCACCGGCCGGCGGCGCTGCGCCCGGTTGGCCGCCTCCCAGAGCAGTGCGAGCAGGTAGTCGCGCAGCTCGGTGGCGAACCGCAGCAGCAGCGCGGGCGGGCTCTGCGCGCGGACCCGGCGGCCGAGATCGTGCAGCGCCACCCCGATCGGCCCGGCGGACTCCAGCAACTGGGCGGGGGCGTCGTCGCCGATCAGGTCGACGATGTCCAGCAGCCGGGCCACCACCGGCGCCAGCCGGCCGGGATCGGCGCCCAGGCCGTCGTCGTCGCACCGGTCGTCGAACGCGAACAACCAGGTGATCAGGTCGGTGAGCAGTTCCAGGTGCTCGGGTGCGGCGTCCGGGCAGGCGCGTCCGGCCAGGTCGGCGGCGTTCGCCCGGGCGAGCCGGCCGGCGTCGTCGGGGGTGGCCGCCAGGCCCAGCTCGGCGGCCCACCGACCGGACCGGTCGGCGGCGGCGGCACTGTGTGCGTTGAGGCGGGCCGGGAACGGGGGTTCGATGAGGGCCGATGCTGCGAAGGTGCGCATGGTGACTCCTCCTCGCTGGCATCCGATCGGCCGGGGATGGCCGCACACCGACCCGGCGGGCATTGCCGCCGCGGGTTCGTCCGACCGGCGGGTTGAGCCTAAGGCCAATTGCACGGGGAAAGTTGCACCGGGTGCTGATTGACCAATCAGTGACAAACGCGCGCCCGGACGTACCGTCGGCATGCCGGTCCGGCCGGGACCGGAAGCCCGGCGGGGGATACGGGTGCGCTCAGCGGCCGTGCGGGACCGAACCGGCCGGGGACGGCGGCCCCGGCGGAGGGCGGTGTGGGCTCAGTGGCCGCTCAGCGGCCGCTCAGTGGCCGCTCATCGGCGGCTCAGTGTCAGTGGCCGCTCAGGGTCAGACGCCGAGCCGGGCGGTCCGGAGCCGTTCGACGAGCGCGGCCGGGCCGTCCAACTGGACCCGGGCGGCGCGCTGCCGGCCGAACAGGAACAGGATCAGCTCGCCGGGGGCACCCACCAGGCGCAGCTGGTCGCCGGTGCCGCCCGCCGAGGTCTCGCCGTGCTCGGGCGCCTGCACCAGCACCGTGGCCGGGAACCGGCGCAGGGCGAGCCGGGCCAGCGCCGGCAGCCGGCGCCACAGCGCCGCCTGCTGGGCGGCGGGCAGGTTCCGCGGCTGCCAGCCGGTCCCGGCCCGGCGGACGTCCTCGTGGTGGACGAAGAACTCCATCAGGTTGGCCTGCTCGTGCACCAGCGGGTTGCTCACCGGGCTCCACCAGGGCGGTTGGCGGACCAGCTCCACCAGCCGCTGGTACGGTATGGCCGCCAGCCGGGCCTGGACCCGGTCGGTGTGCCGGCGCACCGGCGGCAGCAGGATCCCGGCCGCGGCGTCCGGGCGCCGTTCGCGGAGCACGAGATGGGCCGCGAGGTCCCGGGTGGTCCAGCCCTCGTCGAGGGTGGCCGCGTCCGGCCCGACGGCCAGCAGCAGATCGGCGAGTTCCTGACGCTCCGAACGGGCGAACCGCGACATGCCGCCGATCGTAGGCCCAGATCGGCGCCGCCGCCCGCCCAACCGGGCGGCGGATGTGCCCCCGCGGGGGTCTGTGATGGTGGACACAGGCGATATCGGGTCGTCGCGGGCCGCCGGACCGGTAAGGATGGCGGTGGACTTCGGTGGCTTACGGCACGGGGAGAGCGTGCGGACCGACAAGACAAGCCGGGACGTGCTCGGCCGGGGACTTCGCGTGCTCGGCCGGGCCATCCGGGAACAGCCGCGGATCTTCGCGGCGGCCGTGGCCGGCAGCGTGCTGTTCAGCCTGCTGGTGATCGCCAACGCGTACGTGGTCGGCGCGATCGTCGGCCGGGTGGCCGTGCCGGCGATCGAGACCGGCCGGGCCGAGGTGGGAATCGTCGCGCTGAGCGCGGCGGCGCTGCTCGGGATCAGCGGGCTGCGCGTGGTCGGGGTCTTCGGCCGCCGGCTCGGTGCCGGCTACATGCAGTACCGGCTCCAGGCCGCGTACCGCCGCCAGGTCACCCGGCGCTACCTGGAACTCCCGCTGTCCTGGCACCACCGGCACGCCACCGGGACCCTGCTGTCCAACGCCAACTCCGACGTCGAGGCGGCCTGGTTCCCGATCGCCCCGCTGCCGTTCGCGGTGGGGACCCTGGTGATGCTGGTGGCCGCGGTCGGCTCGCTGTTCGTCACCGACTGGGCGCTGGCGCTGGTCGGCGTCGCGGTCTTCCCCGCGCTGTTCACGCTCAACGTCGTCTACTCGCGGCGGATGGCGCCGCGGCAGGCGCGGGCCCAGCGGATGCGGGCCGAGGTGAGCGCCACCGCGCACGAGAGCTTCGACGGCGCGCTCGTGGTCAAGACCATGGGCCGGGAGGCGGAGGAGACCGCCCGGTTCGCCGCGCAGGCCGCCGAGCTGCGCAACTCCCTGATCGCCGTGGGCCGGCTGCGGGGGTTCTTCGACCCGATGCTGGAGACGCTGCCCAGCATCGGCACCCTGGTCGTGCTCGTGGTCGGTGCGCTGCGGCTGCGCCAGGGCGCCATCTCGGTCACCGAGCTGGTGAGCGTCGCGTTCCTGTTCACCGTGCTCGCCTTCCCGGTCCGGGCGATCGGCTGGGTGCTGGCCGAGCTGCCGCGCAGCGTCGCCGGCTGGGACCGGGTGTCCCGGGTGCTGGCCGCCAGCGGGCAGATGCCGTACGGCGAAACGACGCTGGAGCACCGCGGCGGCGCCCCCGCGACGCTCGCCTTCGACGGGGTCAGCTTCGGCTACGAGCCCGCGGACCCGGCGGCGGTGGCCACCCCGGTGCTCAAGGACGTCACGTTCGAGGTGCCCGCCGGCCGGACGGTCGCGCTGGTCGGCCCGACCGGATCGGGCAAGTCGACGATCGCCTCGCTGGCGGTCCGGCTGGTCGATCCGGCCGCCGGTGCCGTCCGGATCGACGGCGTGGACGTCCGGTCGCTGACCATCGGGTCGCTGACCGCCACCACCGCGCTGGTGGCGCAGGTGCCGTTCGTCTTCGACGACACCGTCCGGGCCAACATCACCCTGGACCGGCCGGGGCGCACCGACGAGGACGCCTGGGCGGCGCTGCGGCTGGCCGAGGCGGCCGGCTTCGTGACGGCGCTGCCCGAGGGGCTGGACACCATGGTCGGGGAGCGCGGCACCTCGCTCTCCGGCGGGCAGCGGCAGCGGCTGACCCTGGCCCGCGCGCTGGCCGGCCGGCCGCGGCTGCTGGTGCTGGACGACGCCACCAGCGCGGTCGACCCGCGGGTCGAGGCCGCGATCCTGGCCGCGCTGCGCGGCGACCGGGCCGGCGACGCTACGTCCGCCCCGGGCGCCTCGATCCTGGTGGTCGCGTACCGCCGGGCCACGATCGCGCTGGCCGACGAGGTGGTGTACGTCGAGCACGGCCGGGTGGTCGCCCGGGGCACCCACACCGAACTGCTGGCAACGGTCCCGGGGTACGCGGACCTGGTGACCGCGTACGAGAAGGCGGAGGCGGAGCGGGAACGGACGTCCGGCCGCGCCGAGGAGGAGGTGCGCGTTCCGTGACGGCGCCGATGACCGGGAAACGACCGGCGGACGGGCGGCCCGGTGACGGGCGGCCGGCCGACCGGCGGCCGACCGGTGCCCCGCAGACCGCGACCGCGCAGACCGCCGCCCCGCAGAGCACGGCCGCGCCGGCGGGGACCGGTACGCCGGCCACCGACGGGTCGCCGGGGGCGCAGGCGCCGACGGAGAGCACCTGGGGCACGCTGCGCCGCGGCCTCGCGCTCTCGCCCGAACTGCGCACCGGGCTGGCCGGCACGCTGGTGCTTGCGCTGATCTCGATGATCGGCCGGGCCGCCGTACCGGTCGCGGTGCAGCAGGGCATCGACCGCGGGCTGACCGTGCCGGGCGGTCCCGACCTGCGGGTGGTCGGCACGGTGGTGCTGATCACGGCCGCCGTGCTGGTGGTCACCACCGCCTGCGGCTACCTGATGATGCGCCGGCTGTTCACGGTGAGCGAGACGGCGCTGGCCAACGTGCGGATCCGGGCCTTCCGGCACGTGCACGACCTGTCCATGCTGCACCAGCAGTCGGAGCGGCGCGGGTCGCTGGTGTCCCGGGTGACCAGCGACGTGGACCAGATCACCCAGTTCCTCCAGTGGGGCGGGGTGATCCTGCTGGTCAACCTCGGCCAGCTGGTCGTCACGACCGTGGTGATGGCGGTCTACTCCTGGCAGCTCACCCTCGCCGTCTACCTGGCCTTCCTGCCGGCCGTCATGATCATCCGGGTGTTGCAGAACCGGCTCGCCGGGGCGTACGCGCAGGTGCGGGTGCGGACCGGGGCGATGCTCACGGCCGTCGCCGAGAGCGTGGTCGGCGCGCCGGTGATCCGGGCGTACGGGGTCGCCCGGCGCACCGCCGCCCGGCTGGACGAGACCATCGACGCGCAGCGGCAGGCCCAGCAGCGCGCGATCCGGATCAGCATCTACGGCTCCTCCGTCGGGGAACTCGCGGCCGGGGTGGCGCTGGCCGCCGTGGTCGTCCTGGGCGTCTGGATGGGCGTGGGCGACCGGCTCACCATCGGCCAGCTCACCGCCTTCCTGTTCCTGGTGACGCTGTTCATCCAGCCGGTGCAGATCGCCACCGAGGTGCTCAACGAGGCGCAGAACGCGATCGCCGGCTGGCGCCGGGTGCTCGACGTGCTCGACCTCGAACCGGACGTGGCGGACCCGGGCGACGACGGCGTCGACCTGCCGCCCGGCCCGCTGGACGTGCGGTTCGTCGATGTCGGCTTCGCGTACCCGACGGCCGGCCCGGACGGCCGGCCGGTACCCGGGCCGCCGGTGCTGTCCGACGTGAGCCTGCACATCCCGGCCCGCACCCGGGTGGCCGTGGTCGGCGAGACCGGCAGCGGCAAGACCACCTTCGCCAAGCTGCTGACCCGGCTGATGGACCCGAGCACCGGGGAGGTGCTGCTGGCCGGCGCGCCGCTGGTCCGGGTGCGGTTCGGGTCGCTGCGTTCCCGGGTGGTGATGGTGCCGCAGGACGGGTTCCTGTTCGACTCCACGGTGGCCGGCAATGTCCGGTTCGCCCGTCCCGCGATGACCGACGCGGAGCTGGCCGCCGCCTTCGCCGAACTGGGTCTGGACGACTGGGTATCGGGCCTGCCGGCGGGGTTGGACACCCCGGTCGGCGAGCGCGGCGAGGCGCTCAGCGTGGGGGAGCGGCAGCTCGTGGCGCTGGCCCGGGCGTACGTCGCCGATCCCGACCTGCTGGTGCTGGACGAGGCGACCAGCGCGGTGGACCCGGCCACCGAGGTACGGCTGCAACGCACGCTGGACGCCGTGACCCGCGGCCGGACCACCGTGGCGATCGCGCACCGGCTCTCCACCGCCCAGGCCGCCGACGAGGTGATCGTGGTGGACCGGGGTCGGGTCGTGCAGCGCGGGCCGCACGACGATCTGGTGCGCGATCCGTCCTCGGTGTACGGGCTGCTGTACGCGTCCTGGCTGGAACAGACGCGCTAGCGTCGCGCGGGGCTGGAACAGACGCGTCAGCGTCGCGCGGGGCTGACACAGCCACGCCAGCGTCGCGCCGGGTTGGTGCGGACGCGGCCGCGTCCGCACCAACCCGGGCCGGGTCAGGGCAGCGCGGTGAGCCGGGGTAGTACCTGGTCGGCGAGCTGCCGGGTGAACTCGACGGGGTCGCTGTCGCGGGCCGGCATGGTCTGCACCTCGGTCACCCCGAGCTTCGCGTACGCCTCGACCTCGGCGACCCAGGCGTCCACATCGACCAGCGGAGGACGCATGACCAGCACGGTCTTGGTGATCTCGTCGTAGTCGCGGTCCTCGTCGGCGCAGTGCCGGCGCAGTACGTCGAGCTTGTGCGCCACGTCCTCCGGCCCGCTGCCGAACAGGTTGCAGGCGTCGGCGTACCGGGCCACCAGGCGCAGCGTCTTCTTCTCGCCACTGCCGCCGATCATGATGGGCGGGTGCGGGCGGCTCAGCGGCTGCGGCGAGTTGAGCGTCTCGGCGAGCTGGTAGTGCTGGCCGGCGAACGGGCCGTTGTCGTCGCTCCACATCTGGCGACAGATCCGCAGCGTCTCCTCCAGCCGTTCGAACCGCTCGGCCATCGGGACCACCGGAACGCCCAGGCCGCGCTGCTCCCGCTCGTACCAGGAGGCACCGATGCCGAGCCGGGCCCGGCCGCCGGAGAGCACGTCGAGACTGCTGACGATCTTGGCGAGGAGGCCGGGGTACCGGTACATCACGCCGGTGACCAGCACACCGAGGGTCATCCGCCGGGTCAGCGCCGCGAGGTAGCCCAGCGTCGTGTACGCCTCCAGCATCGGGTCCTGTGCTGGAGCCGTGCTCTCCATCTGGAAATAGTGGTCCATCACGGTGAACGAGGCGACCCCGGCCTCCTCGGCCAGGGTCGCGGTCCGGGCCAGGGTCGGCCCGATGGCCGCCGGGTCGGCCGGGTTGGCAAAGGTCCAGTAGTGCAGGCCCAACTTCATCAGAACACCTCCACGGTCGAGCCTAGGCCGTGCGTTCCGGCGTCGCCGGCTCGGCCGGCAGTCGGGTGTGGACCCGGTGCTCAGCGGTCGGTCCGGTGTGTCGCCGGCACGGCGGGCGGCGCGGACAGCTCGCCGTCCAGGTAGCGCTGGATGTTCGGGCCGATCGCCGCGACCACCGTCTCGGGGGGCGCCGAGGCCAGCGGCTCCAGCCGGATGACGTACCGGGTCATCGCCAGGCCGGCCAGTTGGGAGGCCACCAGCGAGATGCGCAGCGGCGCCTCGGCCGGAGCGAGGTCCAGCCCCGCGAGGGCGCGGCGGAGGATCTGGGTGGTCAGGAACTCGCGGAACAGCCGCGCGCTCCACTCGCTGCTGACGGCGGAACGCACCAGCGCCACCCCGACCGACCCGGCGGGGGAGTCCCAGATGGTGACGAAGGTGCGCACCAGCCGCTCGCCGAGCCCGGCCCGGCCCTCGGCGACGAGGTTCGGGATGAGCATCCCCGGATCGAACGGGCTGTCCATGACGGCGAGGAAGAGTTGGTCCTTGGTGCCGAAGTAGTGGTGCACCAGCGCCGGGTCCACGCCGGCGGCGGCGGCGATGGCCCGGATGGACGCGTTGTCGAAGCCCTTCTCCGCGAACGCCGTCCGGGCGGCGCCGAGGATGGCGTCCCGGGTCCCCGGCTTCCCGGGGCGCCGTCCGGTGCGTCGGGCCATCTCGTCCCCTCGTCTCTCGTCCCCGCCTCAGCGCCTCAGCCGGTGCGCCGGCGCAGCGTCGCGGCGGCCAGCACCAGCGCCACCACCACGGCGCCGGCCACGATGCCCAGGTCCCGCCACATCGTCGTGGTCGGGTCGGCGTGCGCGCCGACCTCCTGGAGGGCCTCGACCGCGTACGTCAGCGGCAGCGCGTCGCTGACCGCGTGCAGCCAGCCGGCCATCTGGTCGCGCGCCACGAAGAGACCGCAGAGCAGGATCTGCGGAATGGCCACCACCGGCATGAACTGTACGGCCTGGAATTCGGTCCGGGCGAAGGCGCTGCACAGCAGTCCGAGCGCCACCCCGAGCACCGCGTTGACCACGGCGATCAGGATCACCAGGCCGGCCGGACCGGCGGTGTCCAGCCCGAACACCCAGTACGCGATGGTCGAGGCCACGCTGGCCTGTGCCGCCGCGGCGAGCCCGAACGCGATGCCGTAGCCGAACAGCAGGTCGAGCTTGCCCAGCGGCGTGGTGAGCAGCCGTTCCAGCGTGCCGGTGGTGCGCTCGCGCAGCATCGCGATGCTGGTCACCAGGAACATGATGATGAACGGGAAGATGCCCAGCATGATCAGCGCGACCCGGTCGAACATGCCCGGCTGGCCGGGCGGGGTGGGCTGGTTGTCGTACATGTAGTAGATCAGCGTGAGCAGCACGGCGGGGACGACAAGCAGCAGCGCGACCGTGCGGCGGTCGTGCCGGAGCTGGCGCAGGATGCGGTCGATCGTGGCGACCAGGATGCGGGGGCTCATGGCTGGCTCCGTCGCGGGTCGGGGGTGGCCGCGCCGGGCCGGTCGCCGGCGCCGTCCCGGTCGGTTTCCGGGCGCGTGCCGGGGCTGGTCCCGGGTCCGGCTTCCGGGTCGGTTTCCTGGTCGCGGATGAGTCGCAGGAAGGCCTCGTCGAGGTCGTCGGTGCCGGCGCGCCGGCGCACCGCGGCGGGGGTGTCGTCGGCGATCAGCCGGCCGTTGCGGATCAGCAGCAGTTGGTCGCAGCGGGCGGCCTCGTCCATCACGTGACTGGAGACCAGCAGCGTGGCCCCGTCCCGGGCCAGTTCGTGGAAGCGCCGCCACAGCTCGTCGCGCAGCACGGGATCCTGCCCGACGGTCGGTTCGTCGAGCACGATCAGCTCCGGCCGGCCGACCAGCGCGCAGGCCAGCGAGGCCCGGCTGCGCTGCCCGCCGGAGAGCGTGCTGACCAGTTGTTTCGCCGCGTCGGCCAGGCCGACCTCGGCGACCACCCGGTCCGCCTCGGCGGCGGGTACGCCGTGCAGGGTGGCGAAGTAGCGGGCGTTCTCCCGCACGGTCAGGTCCGCGTACACGCTGGGCGCCTGGGTCAGGTAGCCGAGCCGGTGGCGCAGCGCCGGGGACCCGGCCGGGTCGCCGAACACGGTGACCGAGCCGCCGGACACCTGCTGGACGCCGACGATCGCGCGCATCAGCGTCGTCTTGCCGCTGCCGCTGGGTCCGAGCAGCCCGGTGACCCGGCCGCGCGGGACGGTGCAGGTCAGCTCGTGCAACACCGGGCGCCCGCCGCGGCGCACGACAAGGTCGCGGACCTCGATCGCGGCCCGCGAGCCGCCCGGATCCGGTGGTCGGGGCGTGCCGCCCATCCCATCCTCCCCAATTCATCGGTCGTTGAACTCAACGGTAGATGAAATAACTTGCCGGGGCAACGGGCTTGACTTCGAGTGCGCTCGAACTGGAACGCTGCGTGTGTGGACGTGAGCACGACAGAGACCATCACGCCGACCGCCGGCTCCGGCGGACCGGCGGGCGCCGGCGGCACGCTGAGCGTCGGTGAGGCGGCCGCCCGGGTCGGCCTCACCACCTACACGCTGCGCTGGTACGAGCAGGAGGGACTGGTCGCGCCGGTCGGCCGGGACTCCGCCGGCCGGCGCCGCTACACCGACCTGGACCTGGACCGGCTGGTGCTGCTGACCCGGCTGCGCCGGACCGGCATGCCGGTCCGGGACATGCGCCGGTACGCCGACCTGGCCCGGCAGGGCCGGCACACGATGGCCGCCCGGCGCAAACTGTTCGAGGAGCATCGCGACCGGGTGCTGGCCCGGATGGCGGCGCTGGCGGAGGACCTGCGGGTGCTCGATCGCAAGATCGACCTGTATCGACGCCAGGAACAGGACTGCTGACCGGTCTGCCGGGACGGCGGACGCCCGCGGGCGCAGCGGGCAGCGGCCGCCGGCCGGCGGCCGGGGCGGATGCGGGAGGATGGGGCGCGTGTCCGAACCGAACCCCAAGCCCGCCCGAGAGTCGGCGCTCGACCCGGCCATCGCGGCTCGGCTGCGCCGCGGCCCGGACGGCCTGGTCGCCGCCGTGGTACGCCAGCACGGCAGCGGCGAGGTCCTGATGGTCGCCTGGATGGATGACGAGGCGCTGCACCGCACCCTGCACACCGGCCGTGCGACCTACTGGTCACGCAGCCGCCAGGAGTACTGGGTCAAGGGCGCCACCTCCGGCCACCACCAGTACGTGCGTTCGGTGGCGCTGGACTGCGACGGCGACGCCGTGCTGGTCACCGTCGACCAGGTGGGCGCGGCCTGCCACACCGGGGCGCGGACCTGCTTCTTCACCGAACTCCCGGTCACCAACGGCGGCGCCGACCCGGCCGGACCCGTCGGGAACGCCGACCCGGCCGGATCGGCCGGCGGTGCCGGCGGTGCCGGATCGGAGCGGTCGTGAGCAGCGGCACGGTCGTACCGGACGAGGCGTCCTTCGTCGCGGCCGCCGCCGGCCGCCGGGTGCTGCCGGTGACCCGGCGGCTGCTCGCGGACGGCGAGACGCCGGTGGGCGTCTACCGGAAGCTTGCCGGGGGACCGGGGACGTTCCTGCTGGAGTCGGCCGAGCCGGGGGCCGGCGCGGCCGGCATCGCCTGGTCCCGGTACTCGTTCATCGGGGTCCGCAGCGCCGCCACGCTCGTCGAGCGGGACGGTCGCGCGGTCTGGCTGGGCACC
This sequence comes from Plantactinospora sp. KBS50, assembly GCF_002285795.1. GTDB lineage: Bacteria > Actinomycetota > Actinomycetes > Mycobacteriales > Micromonosporaceae > KBS50. The sequence goes on along the minus strand of NZ_CP022961.1, from coordinate 4,712,322 downwards.
CCGCCGAGCGGGCTGCCGGAGACCGGCGACCCGGTCGAGGTGCTGCGGCAGACCGTGGCCGCGCTCACCGGGCCGGACGGCGACGCTCCGGACGGCGCGCCACCGCTGACCGGCGGCATGGTCGGCTACCTCGGCTACGACCTGGTCCGCCGGTTCGAGCGGCTGCCCGAACTGGCCCCCGACGAGTTGGGCGTGCCCGAGTTGGGCATGATGCTCGCCACCGACCTGGTCGTGCTGGACCACTTCGACTCCTCGGCGCTGCTGGTGGCCAACGCCCTGCTGCCCGGCCCGGACGAGCCGGACGCGCCGAGCCGGGTACGGGCCGCCTACCACCGGGCCGTCGGCCGGCTCGACGCGATGACCAGCGCGCTGTCCCGGCCCAACCCGCCGATGGTGGCCACGGTCGGCACGGCGGATCCCGGCCGGGTCACCAGCCGGACCGCGGACGGCGACTACCAGGCGGCGGTGCTCGCGGCCAAGGAGGCCATCCGGGCCGGGGAGTGCTTCCAGATCGTGCTCAGCCAGCGGTTCGAGCGGGTCACCGACGCCGACCCGCTGGACGTCTACCGGGTGCTGCGGATGACGAACCCGAGCCCGTACATGTATCTGCTGCGCTTCGACGGGTTCGACATCGTGGGCTCGTCGCCCGAGGCCCACCTGAAGGTCACCGGTGCGGCCGGGGGGACCCGCCGGGCCATGCTGCACCCGATCGCCGGCACCCGGCCCCGCGGGGCGTCCCCGGCGGCCGACGCCCGGCTGGCGGCCGAACTGCTCGCCGACCCGAAGGAACGGGCCGAGCACGTGATGCTTGTCGACCTGGGCCGTAACGACCTGGGCCGGGTCTGCGAGCCAGGCACGGTCGAGGTGCCGGAGTTCGCCACCATCGAGCGGTACAGCCACGTGATGCACATCGTCTCGACGGTGGTCGGCACGCTGCGGGCCGACCAGACCGCCTTCGACGCGCTGGCGGCGACCTTCCCGGCCGGCACCCTGAGCGGCGCGCCGAAGGTCCGGGCCATGGAGCTGATCGAGGAGTTGGAGCCGGCCCGGCGGGGGGTCTACGGCGGCACCGTCGGCTACTTCGGCTTCGGCGGCGACCTGGACATGGCCATCGCGATCCGCACCGCGCTGATCCGCGCGGGCCGGGCCTACGTGCAGGCCGGCGCCGGGGTGGTGGCCGACTCCGACCCGGCGGCCGAGGACCGGGAGACCCGCAACAAGGCGGCCGCCGTGCTGGCCGCGATCGCCGCCGCCGAGACCCTGCGGCCGGCCCGGTGACCGCCGCCGGGTCGCTGGGGTCGGCGCGGTGACCGGCCCGAAGTCCTCCCCGACCACCGGCGCGGTGACCGGCCCCGAGTCCTCCCCGACCACCGGCTCGGTGCTGGCCGGCCGGCGCGGGCTCGCGTACGCGGTCGGGCTGCTGGCCGCCGGCGCCGGCCTGGCGCTCTACGCGGCCACCCGGACCTGGGCGGTGCAGACGCTGGCCCGCCCCCCGCTGCCGCCGAACCGGGTCGGGCAGACCGGCGCCGACCTGCTGCCCTGGCTGCCGGCGCTCGCCGTGGTGGCGCTGGCCGGCGCGGGTGCCCTGCTGGCCACCCGGGGCCGGTGGCGCCGGCTGTTCGGCGCGGCGCTGGCGCTGGTCGGGCTGGCGGTGGCCGCGGGCGGCGGCTACGGGCTGGCCGGACCGGCCGGTGCGGGGCCGGGCTGGCCGGCGCTGTGCCTGCTCGGCGGGCTGGTGGCGGCCGGCGGGGCCGGCCTCGCCGCCGGATACGGGCACCGCTGGCCGGCCATGGGTGCGCGCTACGAGCGGGCCGCGGCCCGGCCGGTGCCCGGCGGCCGGGCGACGGGGCGGAACACCAGGGAGTTCTGGGACGCGCTGGACCGCGGCGAGGACCCCACGACGGGTCCCGGCGGCGACCCCGCGACGGGTCCCGGCGGCGACGCCACGGCGGGGTCGGGCCGGGGTGCGGACCCGACGGCGGGTCCGGACCGGGGCGGGGACCCGACGGCGAGGTGAGCGCGCGGGGCCGTCCGGAGCGCGGCGACGGCCCGGCGGACCTCGTCGCACTGCCGGGCGCGATCCCGGTACACCAGGATGGCGGCCTGGGCGTTCGCCTCGGCCACCCGGGTCCGCTCCGCGCCGCCCACCGCCCGCTCGACGGTGTGCGCCACGCCGATGGCCAGCCAGAGCATCGCACGGGGTACGCTGCCCCGGGTCCCGGTCGAACCTTGCTCGACGATCGTCATGGTCGGCTCCCCGCGACGTCCGTAACCGGTCGACAGTCCTCTCGAAGTCTGTCGGAACCGAGCCTGCCCGGCCGGTGTTTCCGGGTGGTATCCGCCGGTTGACGGGTGCGCACCGGCTCGCGGCCGGATCCCGGCCAGTCTGTTCCGGGCCGGTCCGGACCGGCCAGGGTCGCCCGGCCCGCCCGACGGGCCGTCCGGCCCGCGCCGGCGCGGGCGCCCGGCTCGCGGTCCGGGGGCGGTCCGGCTGTACGCGGCATCGACGTCCGTGCTGGAATTGTGTGGTGATCGTCGATGTCTTCGGTGGCGTTCGGTGATGCGGTTCTCACCAAAAGTGCCCCATTATGCCCGAGCCCGCGGGGTGAGCGACGCCATACCCCCTGCGTCGCCCGCCTGGTGGCGCCCCCTAGCATCGGCCCATGACACCCGGAGAGGGGATTCCGTTGGTGACTGCTGAACACGCACCCGAGGGCGACGATTCCGCGCCGACACCGGACGGCAGCGTTCTCGACGAGATCCTTGCCGGCGTCCGTGCCGACGTCGAACGGCGACGTCGGGAAGTCCCGCTGGAACAGGTCCGCGAGCTGGCCGCCGCCGCGCCGCCACCGCTGGACGGCTACGCCGCGCTCCGCCGTCCGGGCGTCGCGGTCATCGCGGAGGTCAAGCGGCAGTCACCGTCCCGGGGCCAGCTCGCCGACATCTCCAACCCGGCCGAACTGGCCGCCGAGTACGCGGGCGGCGGCGCCCGGTGCATCAGCGTGCTCACCGAGGGCCGCTGGTTCGGCGGCTCGCTGGACGACCTGGCCGCGGTCCGGGCCGCCGTCGGCGTTCCGGTGCTGCGCAAGGACTTCGTGGTCTCCAGCTACCAGGTGCACGAGGCCCGGGCGCACGGCGCCGACCTGGTGCTGCTGATCGTGGCCGCGCTGCCGCAGAACGCCCTGGTCGGCCTCGTGGAGCGGATCGAGTCGCTGGGCATGACCGCGCTGGTGGAGGTGCACACCGAGGAGGAGGCCGACCGGGCGTTGGAGGCCGGCGCCCAGGTGATCGGCGTCAACGCCCGCAACCTGCGTACCCTCGAGGTCGACCGCTCCGTGTTCGAGCGGATCGCCCCGGGACTGCCGAGCAGCGTCGTCAAGATCGCCGAGTCCGGCGTACGCGGCCCGCACGACCTGATCCGGTACGCCTCGGCCGGCGCCGACGCCGTGCTGGTCGGCGAGGGGCTGGTGACCCAGAAGAGCCCGCGGGAGGCGGTGGCCGCGCTGGTCAACGCCGGCAACCACCCGGCGACCCCGCGCCCGGTGCGCTGAGCCGCGCCGGGCGTCCCAGCAACGAGAGGACCCGCCCATGACGGTCAACGCCTCGGCTCCGGCCGGTGAGCTTCCCGACTCCACCGGTCACTTCGGCCGGTTCGGCGGCCGGTTCGTCCCGGAGGCGCTGGTCGCGGCGCTCGACGAGCTGGACGCCGCGCACCGGGCGGCGATGGGCGACGAGTCGTTCCGGGCCGAGCTGGACGGGCTGCTGCGCAACTACGCCAACACCCCGTCGCTGCTGTACCCCGCCCGGCGGCTGTCCGCGCGGCTGGCCGCCCAGGTGCTGCTCAAGCGGGAGGACCTGAACCACACCGGAGCGCACAAGGTGCGCAACGTGCTCGGCCAGGCCCTGCTCACCCGCCGGATGGGCAAGCGCCGGGTGATCGCCGAGACCGGCGCCGGCCAGCACGGGGTGGCCGCGGCCACCGCCGCGGCCCTGTTCGACCTCGACTGCGTGGTCTACATGGGCGAGCTGGACACCCAGCGGCAGGCGCTGAACGTGGCCCGGATGCGGATGCTCGGCGCCCGGGTGGTTCCGGTCACCGCGGGCTCCCGGACGCTCAAGGACGCGATGAACGAGGCGATGCGGGACTGGGTCGCCAACGTCGACGACACGCACTACCTGATCGGCACCGCCGCCGGCCCGCACCCCTTCCCCGAACTGGTCCGGGACTTCGTCCGGGGGATCGGCGACGAGGCCCGGCAGCAGTGCCTGGACCAGTTCGGCGCGCTGCCGGACGCCGTGGCGGCCTGCGTCGGCGGCGGCTCCAACGCGCTGGGCATCTTCGCCGGGTTCGTCGACGACCCGGCGGTGCGGCTGTACGGCTTCGAGGCCGGCGGCGAGGGCGTGGAGACCGGCCGGCACGCCGCGAGCATCACCGGCGGCTCCGCCGGGGTGCTGCACGGTGCCCGCACGTACGTGCTCCAGGACGCCGACGGCCAGACGGTCGAGTCGCACTCGATCTCGGCCGGGCTGGACTACCCGGGCGTCGGGCCGGAGCACGCCTGGCTGCACGACAGCGGCCGGGCCAGCTACCAGCCGGTGACCGACGCCGAGGCGATGGCCGCGTTCGAACTGCTCTGCCGCACCGAGGGGATCATCCCGGCCATCGAGAGCGCGCACGGGATCGCCGGCGCCGCCCGGATCGCCCCGCAGCTCGCCGCCGAACTGGGCCGGGAACCGGTCATCCTGGTCAACCTGTCGGGCCGGGGCGACAAGGACGTGCACACCGCCGGGTCGTACTTCAACCTCCTCGACAAGGAGACCTCATGAGCCGGATCGCAGCGGCGTTCGACAAGGCCCGCGCCGACGACCGGGCGGTGCTGGTCGGCTGCATGCCCGCCGGCTTCCCGACGGTGCCGGGCAGCATCGCGGCGATGACCGCGATGGTCGAGGCGGGCGTGGACGTCATCGAGGTGGAGATCCCGTACTCCGATCCGGTGATGGACGGCCCGGTGATCCAGCGGGCCAGCGACATCGCGCTGGCCGGCGGGGTCCGTACCGCCGACACGCTGCGCATCATCGAGGCGGTCGCGGCGACCGGCGCGCCGGTGGTCACGATGACCTACTGGAACCCGATCGAGCAGTACGGCGTCGACGCCTTCGCCCGGGATCTCGCGGCGGCCGGCGGCACCGGCCTGATCACCCCGGACCTGATTCCCGACGAGGCGGCCGACTGGCTGGCCGCCTCCGACGCGTACGGCCTGGACCGCACCTTCCTGGTCTCGCCCTCGTCCACCGACGCCCGGCTGTCGATGACGGCCGGGCACTGCCGCGGCTTCGTCTACGCCACCGCGCTGATGGGCGTCACCGGCGCCCGGGACCAGGCACCGAAGGCCGCACCGGCGCTGGTGTCGCGGCTGCGGGCGGTGACCGACCTGCCGGTCGGGGTGGGCCTGGGCGTCGGCACCGGGGGCCAGGCGGCGACCGTGGCCGGGTACGCCGACGGCGTGATCGTGGGCAGCGCGCTGGTCCGCTGCGTGCTGGAGGCGCGGGACGAGGCCGCCGGGCTGACCGCGCTGCGCCGGCTCAGCGCCGAACTCGCCGAGGGGGTCCGCGGCTGAGCCCGCCGGTCGTGTCGGCCGGACCGGGGTGCCGTCCCCGGGCCGCGCGACGGTACCGTGTGCATCCGTGACCCTCGCCCCGTTCCCGCCGCTGGCGGCGATCCCCAGCCCGACGACCGCGGTCTGGCAGCTCGGACCCGTGCCGATCCGGGCGTATGCGCTGTTCATCGTGCTCGGCATCGTGGTCGCCTGCCTGGTGACCGAGGCGCGGCTACGCCGCCGCGGGGTGGCGCCGGGGGCGGTGCTGGACATCGCCCTGTACGCCGTGCCGGCCGGGATCATCGGGGCGCGGATCTACCACGTGATCACCTCCCCCAGCATTACTTCGGTGACGGCGGTCACCCGCTGGACGCGTTCAAGATCTGGCACGGCGGCCTGGGCATCTGGGGCGGCGTCGCCGGCGGCGCGCTGGGCGCCTGGTACGCGGCCCGCCAGCTCGGCATCCCGCTGACCGTGGTGGCCGACGCCCTCGCCCCCGGGCTGCCGCTGGCCCAGGCCGTGGGCCGGTTCGGCAACTGGTTCAACAACGAGCTGTACGGCGGCCCGACCACGCTGCCCTGGGGGCTGGAGGTCTACCGGTTCGACCCGGCCAACCCGGGGCACGCGCTGCGCGAGGACGGCGTGGCGGTGCGGGAGCCCGGGCTCTACCATCCGACGTTCGCGTACGAGGCGCTGTGGAACGTCGGCGTGGCCGCGCTGGTGCTGTGGGCCGACCGCCGCTGGAAGCTGGGCCGCGGCCGCGCGTTCGCGCTGTACGTGATGGGCTACACGGCGGGCCGGTTCTGGATCGAGCTGATGCGCAGCGACGAGGCGAACCGGATTCTCGGCGTGCGGCTGAACGTGTTCACCGCGGTGCTGGTCTTCGTCGCGGCGCTCGTCTACTTCCGCACCGTCCGCGGGTCCCGCGAGTACGTGGTGCCGGTCGCCGCGGTCGTGGCGGGCACCGGGGCCGCGGCCGGGACCCCCACCGCCGCGGACGGCGCCGCGCCGGCCGGGGACGAGGGTGACACGCCGCCCGAGGCGGCTTCCGGAACGGGACCGGCGCCGGGGGCGGAACCCGACACCGCCGGCGGATCCGGGCACGGCGACGTCTCCCAGGTGGACCTGGCCCGGCGCACCACGGCGGCGCAGCCGATCGGATACCGCACGGTCACCGAGGAGGAGTTCCGGACGTACCGGGAGAGCGGGACCCTGCCCGAGCCCGCCGCCCGGCCGGCGGACGCCGCCGCCTCGGATGACGCCGGATCGGACGCCGCCGCCTCGGACGCCGCCGGACCGGATGACGCCGGATCGGGCGAGCCGGCGTCCGCCGGGGAGTCCCCGGCCGCGCCGGGCGGCACCGACCAGGACCGTTGAGCGGAGGAGCCGCGATGCGTACGGCGGTGGTGGTGGGCGCCGGGGTGGCCGGGCTCGCCGTGGCGGGCGCGCTGGCCCGCGGCGGCTGGCAGGTGACCCTGCTGGAGGCGCAGGACCGGGTCCGGGCCGACCCCACCGCGCTGGTCCTGTGGCCCAACGGCATCCGCGCGCTGCACGCCCTGGGCCTCGGCGGCGGGCTGGAGGCGATCGCGACCCCGCTGCGGGACGGCGGCATCCGCCGCCCGGACGGGCACCGGCTGGTGCAGCCGCGGGTGGCCACCGGGGACCGGGCGCCGGTCGTGGTGCACCGGGAGGACCTGCACGACGCGCTGATCGCCGGGCTCGGCGACCGGGTCGAGATCCGCACCGGGGTGCGGGTGACCCGCGCCGAACCGGGGGACCGGCCCTCGGTCTCCGACGGCCGGTACACGTACGCGGCGGACCTGGTGGTCGCCGCCGACGGCATCGACAGCGCGGTCCGCCGCCGGGTGGCGCCGGAGTCCGCGGTGGTCAGCTCCGGCTGCGCGGCCTGGCGGGCGGTGATCCCCTGGTACCGGGCGCCGGAACTGCCGGCGGAGGCGCTCGGCGGCGAGGTGCTGGGCCCCGGCTACCGGTTCGTGGCCGCCTCGCTGGGCGACCGGGGCGCCTCCGGCGCCTCCACCCGGGGCGGCATCTACTGGATCGTGACGGCGGCCGGGGCGGCCCGGCCGGAGCCGCCGGCCACCCAGCTCGCCCTGCTGCGCCGCTGGCTGGCCGGCTGGCCCGCGCCGGTCGGCGAACTGCTGGCCGCGACCGACCCGGGCGACCTGCTCCAGCAGGACGTCCGGGAACTGCGCCCGCTGCCGCGCAGCTACGGCTTCCCGGGCGGCGACGGCGGGGTGGTGCTGATGGGCGACGCCGCGCACGCCATGCCGCACCACCTGGGTCAGGGCGCCTGCCTGGCCTTCGAGGACGCGGCCACGCTGAGCGCGCTGGTCGCGGCGGCCCGGCCGGGCGAGCAGCTGCGCGCCGCGGTCGAGTCGTACAGCCGGCTGCGGCTGCCCCGGGCGACCACCGTCGTCCGGCAGACCCGGCGGATGTCCGCGGTGCTGCGCGCCCGCGGGCGGCTCGCGCTGCGCGCCCGGGACGCGGCGCTGGGCGCCATCACCCCGCGGCTGCTGGGCAACGCCGCGAGCACCGCGGCCGACTGGCGGCCACCGGCCTGAGCTGGGCCCACGCCCGGTCGCGGCCGCTGTTTGCGCTGTTCAAGCCCCTGATCGTGGGACCCTTGCGGCCCGTATGGCGCGCCGCGCGGTCCGAACGGCTGTCGGTCGGCCCGGGTGATCGGGTCAGAATTACCGGGAGTGAGGGGAGGACTCCCGTGCGGCGCGCGCAAACCCGAGGGCTGGGGCCGGGTCGGAGCCAACCGGTCCCGGCGGAGATCCGGTTGCTCGGCCCGGTCGGTCTGGTCGGCGCCGCCGGTCCGGTCCCGCTGTCGGAGCCGGTGCGCCGGCTGCTGGGTCTGCTCGCGCTGCGCGCCAACCAGCCGGTGCCGCAGGCGGAACTGGCCGGCGTCCCGGACCCGGCCACCCCCCGGTCGGCCGCCGCGCTGGACGGCCCGGTGGCCGAGCTGACCGCGGCACTGCACCTGGCCGGGCTGCCCGCGACGGTGCTCGCCCGGCGGGAGGGCTACCTGCTCCGGGTGTCCGCGCGGCTGGTGGACGCCCGCCGGTTCGACCGGCTGCTGGTGCGGGCACGGGTCCGGATGTCCGGCGGCGACCTGCCCGGCGCGGCCCGGCTGTTCGCGGCGGCGCTGCGGCTCTGGCGGCCCGATCCCGACGCGCCCGAGCCGCCGCTGGGCGGCGTTCCGCCGGGCTGCCCGCCGTGGGCGGCGGTCGAGGCGAGCCGGCTGGTGCAGTCCCGGATCGCCGCGGTCGAGGACCGCTGGGAGTGTGAACTGCGGCTGGTCGCCACCGCGTACCAGGCGGCCGGGGCGCCGGTGGTGGATCCGTCGGTGATCGAGGACGGGATGGCGGCCACGGCCCGGGCGGCGGAGGCGAGGGTGGCGCTCACCGCGGCCCTGCGCCGGCACCCGCTGCGTGCCCGGCTGTGGGAGTTGCTGCTGGTGGCCGCGTTCCTCGGGCACGGCCGGAAGGCGGCGGCCGAGATGGCCGAGGTGGCCGAACGGACCTTCCGCGACCAGGTCGGCATCGGGGCCGGCGAGCGGCTGCACCGGCTGGCCCGGGCGGCCCAGCGCGGCGACCTGGCCGAGACCTGGGCGGCCCGGCCGGACGACGGGCGGGCCGTGCGGCCGATCAGCGGACCCGCCGGCCCGGTGCCCGGCGCCCGGCCCGGGCCGCCCGGCCCGCGGCCGGTGCCCAGCCGGTTGCCGGTGCCGATGACCCCGCTGCTGGGCCGCGACGGCCTGCTCGGGGAGGTGGAACGGCTGCTGGCGGTCCGCCGGCTGGTGACCCTGACCGGCCCGGGCGGTTCCGGGAAGACCCGGCTGGCCATCGCCGTGGCCCGCCGGGTGTCCGCCGCCGCGTGGTTCGTCGACCTGAGCGCCGTCGAGGACCCGGGCCGGGTGGCCGAGACGGTCGCCGCCACCCTGGGGGTACGCCTCGGGCTGGACCACGGCGGGCCGGCCGACGCCCTCGGCGAGGCGATCGGCGACGCGGACGCGGTGTTGGTGCTGGACAACTGCGAGAACCTGGTCACCGGTTGCGCGGCCCTGCTGCGCCGGCTGCTGCCGCAGTGCCCGCGGCTGCGGGTGCTGGCGACCAGCCGGGCGGCCCTGCGGGTCGCCGGGGAGCGGCTGGTGCCGGTGCCGCCGCTGGCGGCGCCCACCCCCGGCACGGGGTACACGCTGGCGGACCTCGTGCTGCACCCGGCCACCCGGTTGTTCCTGGAGCGGGCGCGGGCGCGGTCCGGGCAGCCGGTCGCGCCGGACAGCGCTGACGACGTGGTGCGGCTCTGCGCGGAACTGGACGGACTGCCGCTGGCCATCGAGCTGGCCGCGGCGTGGACCCCGCTGCTGAGCGTCGCCGAGATCGCCAGCCGGACGGCCGTGGACCCGCACCTGCTGCGCAGCCCCGACCCGACCGCACCGAGCCGGCACCGGACGGTGGCCGCCGCGGTGGAGACCAGCGTGAGCCAGCTCGACGACGAGGCCCGGACCCTGTTCGAGTGGCTGGCGGTGTTCGGCGGTGGCTTCGACACGGAGACCGCCGGCCAGATCCGCGGCCCGGCCGGGGTCGCCGCGCTGACCGCCCTGGCCGACGCGTCGCTGGTGGCCGCGGTCGACGAGGGCGAGCTGATCCAGGCCGGCGGCGCGGGCGGGCGTGACCGGGCCGCCGGCGGGCCTCCCGAGCGGCCCGCGCCGCTCGGGCCGCTGGCCCGGCTGCCCGAGGACCACCCGCCGCGCCAGGCGCGGTACCGGATGCTGGTGCCGATCCGCCGGCACGCCCTGCACCGGCTGGCGCGCAGCGGCGCCGAGGAGGTGGCCCGCCGGGCCCACGCCCGGTACGTGGTGGCGCTGGCCGAACGGGCCGACGACCGGCTGCGCGGGCCGGCCCAGCAGTGCTGGCTGTACCGGCTGCGGGCCGAGGAGGCGAACCTGCGCTGGGCGATGCGCTGGCTGGCCGGCGCCGACACCGGCGGGGAGCACGGCGACCTGCGGCTGGCCACCGCGCTGGCGATGTACTGCCGGCTGGAGGGCCACTACCGGGACGGGCTGGACTGGCTCTCTGCGGCGCTGGACCGGCACCCGGACGCGCCGGCGCCGCTGCGTGCCCGGGCCGGCGCGGGCGCGGCGATGCTGGCGATGCTGCTCTGCGACTACCCGGTGGCGGTCCGGCACGCGGAACGGGCCCGCGCCGCCTGCCGATCCGTGGACGACCGCCGCACGGAGGCGCGGCTGGAGCTGATCCTCGGCTCGGTGGCCCGGGACCGGGCCCGGTACGCCGACTCGGCGGCGCACCTGGCGGCCGCGACGGCGCTGCTGGCCGACTGCGGCGACGAGTGGGGCGAGGCGCAGGCGGTGCAGTTGCGCGGGGTGACGGCCTGGCTCTCCGGCGACCTGGACCGGGCGGACTCGCGGTTGCGGGCCAGCCTGCGCCGGTTCGAGCGGCTCGGCGACACCGAGGCGGAGGCGACCGCGTTGATGAACCTGGGTGCGGTCGCCCTCTACCGGGGCGATCCGGACCGGGCGGCCTCGCTGCTGGACGCGGCCCTGCACCGGTACGCGGCGATCGGCTTCACCGAGGGCGTCGGCTGGGCGCACAACCTGCGCGGGCTGGTGGACCTCGGCGCCCGGCGGACCGCCCGGGCCCGGGCGCACCTGCTGGTGAGCGTGGCGGCGCACCGCTCGATCGGGGACCGTTGGCGCATGGCGAGCGTGCTGGAGGCACTGGCCGAGGTGGCGCGGCTGGACCGGGACCGGATCCGCGCGGCGCGGCTGCTCGGCGCGGCGGCGCGGATCCGGGACGAGATCGGCGCGCCGGTGCCGGCCTGCGAACGGGCCGCCACCGCGGCCACCGGCGCCGCGCTGCTGGCCGAGTTGGGCGCGGTCTTCGCGGTGGCCGTGCGGGAGGGGCGCCGGTCGCCGCTGGACGCCCTGCTGGCCGGCGGCGGCGCCATCCGGCCGTCCCGCCCGAGCGCACCCGCCGAGCCGCCGGCGGCGAGCGCGGCCGCCCCCCGCTCGGCCTGACCGCTCGGCGGTCCAGATCGGCGCCGGCCCGAATCGGCGGCGGCCCAGATCAGCGGCTCTGGCCGGTGGCCCGACCGGCGGTGGGCCCGGCCGGTGGCCCCGGTCGGAAGCCCCTGGCCGGTCGCCCTGGCCGGTGGCCCGCGGCGGGTCAGGCCAGCACGGCGGCGGGTTCGGCGATGCAGGCGGTGCCCACGCGCCGGAAGCCGGCCCGCAGGTAGACCCGGGCGATGTCCTCGCTGCCGGCGGAGAGAAAGATCAGCTCGGCGCCGTCGTCCAGCAGCCGGCGGGCGAGCGCGGCCGTGACGGCGGCGCCCACCCCGCGGCGCCGCGCCCGGGGCAGGGTGGCGATCCCGGCGAGTTCGGCGACCTCGCCGACCCGCATCGCCCGGCCGCTGCCCACCGCGCCGTTGCCGGGCGCCTCGGCCAGGGCGGTCAGCCGGCTCTTCGACTCCGCCCTGGCCTGCTCCTCGGCCAGGTCCGCCGGGGCCGGCCGGACCACCGCGGCGTCCCGCTCGGCCGGTCCGGCGTCGCCGCGGGCGGTGCCGGCGGCGGAGAACCCGATGGCCGCCACCGCGCGCTGGGCCGCCAGCCCGGCCGCGAAGTCCGGCGCGGCCGGGTCGAGGATCCGCACCGGTACGTCGGACAGCTCGGCCGGGGTGGGCAGCGCGGCCGGGTCGAGCACCATGAGCGGCGCCTCCAGCACGCTCAGCCCGGCCGAGCGGGCCACCGCCAGCAGGTCCGGGCTGCGCTCGTGCACCCACTCGAACGCCTCCGGCAGGCCGAGGTCGCGCTGCCGGGCGCGGACCGACGTGACGTCGGCCGCGGACGGCGGATCGCTGGCATCCAGCCGGGGCCGGGCGTAAAATGGCCAGCCGCCAACCGATTCGCGAACGAACAGCACCAGCGAGCCGAACTGCTCGGCCCGGGCGGCGTCCCGCGGTACGGCGTCATAGAAGCGTTCCAGCCGATCGAAAAGCGCATCCCGCTCATCAGGCACCGCGTGAGAGTACACGTCCCAGAGTCTGGACGCGTGATCAATCTGACCTGGTGGAGTAGTGCGCGCCCTCACGTAGACTCGGTAGTCCAGCAAGGGCCGACGTCGTCCCGACCGCGATGGAACGTGAGTGACGACAGGAGACCCGGTGGATTTCCCGTACCCTCTCCCGCCGCAGCCCGCTCCGCCGGACACCGGCCTGTACGACCCGGCGAACGAGCACGACGCCTGCGGCGTGGCGTTCGTGGCTGACCTGTACGGGCGGCGCTCGCACCGCGTCGTCGCCCAGGGCCTGTCCGCGCTGCGCCGGTTGGACCACCGTGGCGCCCGGGGCGCCGAGCCGAACACCGGCGACGGCGCCGGCATCCTGCTCCAGGTCCCGGACGAGTTCCTGCGCGCCGCGGTGGACTTCCCGCTGCCGCCCGCCAGCCAGTACGCCACCGGCCTGGTGTTCCTGCCGGCCGAGGCCGAGGCCGCGGCGCTGGCCCGCCGGGTGGTGGAGAAGTACGCCGTTGTCGAGGGGGCGGAGATCCTCGGCTGGCGGGACGTGCCGGTGCGGCCGGACGGGCTGGGCGAGACGGCGCTGGTCGCCATGCCGGTGGTCCGGCAGGTCTTCCTGGCCGCCCGGCGGCTGACCGACGCCCCCGGCGGGCGGGCCGGCGAGCCGCTGTCCGGGATCGAACTGGACCGGGTGGCGTTCTGCGTCCGCAAGCAGGCCGAGCGGGAGAGCGCCGAGCGCGGCGCGCCGGCGTACTTCCCGTCGCTGTCCGCCCGGACGCTGGTCTACAAGGGGATGCTCACCCCGGACCAGTTGCCGGCGTTCTTTCCCGACCTGCAGGACGAGCGCGTGGCCAGCGCCATCGCGCTGGTGCACTCCCGGTTCTCCACCAACACCTTCCCGTCCTGGCCGCTGGCCCACCCGTACCGGTTCGTGGCGCACAACGGCGAGATCAACACGATCCGCGGCAACCGCAACTGGATGCAGGCCCGGGAGGCGCTGCTGGCCAGCCCGCTGCTGCCCGGCGCGATCCGCCGGCTGCTGCCGGTCTGCACCCCCGCCGCCTCCGACTCGGCGAACTTCGACGAGGTGCTGGAACTGCTGCACCTGGCCGGCCGCACGCTGCCGCACGCCGTACTCATGATGATCCCCGAGGCGTGGGAGAACGACCCCACGATGCCCGCGGACCGGCGGGCGTTCTACCGCTTCCACGCCAACCTGATGGAGCCGTGGGACGGGCCGGCGTCGGTCGCCTTCACCGACGGCACGGTGGTGGGCGCGGTGCTGGACCGCAACGGCCTGCGCCCGGGACGGTGGTGGCGCACCGCCGACGGGCTGGTGGTGCTGGGCAGCGAGGCCGGCGTCCTGGACCTGGCACCGGACACGGTGGTGGCCAAGGGCCGGCTGCGGCCCGGCCGGATGTTCCTGGTCGACACCGGCGCCGGCCGGATCGTCACCGACGACGAACTCAAGCGCGAACTGGCCGCCGAACTGCCCTACGACGAGTGGCTGCACGCCGGCCAGATCGAGCTGACCGACCTGCCCAAGCGGGAGCACACGGTCTACACGCACGACTCGGTGCAGCGCCGCCAGCAGACCTTCGGGTACACCGAGGAGGAACTGAAGATCCTGCTCGGCCCGATGGCGCGGGTCGGCGCCGAACCGGTCGGCTCGATGGGCACCGACACCCCGATCTCCCCGCTGTCCACCCGGCCCCGGCTGCTCTACGACTACTTCCACCAGCTGTTCGCGCAGGTCACCAACCCACCGCTGGACGCCATCCGGGAGGAGCTGGTGACCAGCCTGCGCTCCACCATCGGGCCGGAGGGCAACCTGCTGGACCCCGGGCCGGCCAGCTGCCGGCAGATCGCGCTGCCGTACCCGATCCTGGACAACGACGACCTGGCCCGCATCCTGTCCATCGACGAGGACGGCGACATGCCCGGGTTCAAGGCCGTCCGGGTGTCCGGGCTGTACCGGATCCGCAACGGCGCCGCCGGCATCCGCGCCCGGCTCACCGAGATCTGCCGGCACGTCTCCGAGGCGATCGAGGACGGCGTACGGATCCTGGTGCTCTCCGACCGCGACTCCACCGCCGACCTGGCGCCGATCCCGTCGCTGCTGCTCACCGCCGCCGTCCACCAGCATCTGGTGCGCGAGCAGACCCGCACCCGGATCGCGCTGATCGTGGAGAGCGGCGACTGCCGGGAGGTGCACCACGCGGCCGTGCTGATCGGGTACGGCGCCGCGGCGGTGAACCCGTACCTGGCCTTCGAGACCGTCGAGGACCTGGTCCGCACCGGCGCGCTCAGCGGCCTGGACCCGGCGAGCGCCGTGCACAACTACCTCACGGCGCTCGGCAAGGGCGTACTGAAGATCATGTCGAAGATGGGCATCTCGACGGTGTCCTCGTACTGCGGGGCGCAGGTCTTCGAGGCGGTCGGCCTGGACGAGCGGCTGGTGCAGCGGTACTTCGCCGGCACCTCCAGCACGATCGGCGGAGTCGGCCTGGCCGGCCTGCACGCGGAGATCGCCGCCCGGCACGCCCGGGCGTACCCGCCCGCGGCCCCCGACGCCGACGCCGCGGCGACCGGTGACCGTCCGGTCGCGGCCGGCGGCGCCGATCCGGCGATGCGGCGGCTGGCCGTCGGCGGTGAGTACCAGTGGCGCCGCGACGGCGAACTGCACCTGTTCAACCCGGAGACGGTGTTCCTGCTCCAGCACGCCACCCGGTCCCGGCAGTACGACGTGTTCCGCCGCTACACGGCCACCGTGGACGAACTGGCCGCCCGGGCCGGTTCGCTGCGCGGCCTGTTCCGGCTGCGCACCGGGGTCCGCCCGGCCGTGCCGCTGGACGAGGTCGAGCCGGTGGCCGAGATCGTCAAGCGGTTCGCCACCGGCGCCATGTCCTACGGGTCGATCTCCGCCGAGGCGCACGAGACGCTCGCCGTGGCGATGAACCGGCTGGGCGGCAAGTCCAACACCGGCGAGGGCGGCGAGGACGTCGAGCGGCTGCACGACCCGCGGCGCCGCTCCGCGGTCAAGCAGATCGCCAGCGGCCGGTTCGGGGTGACCAGCGAGTACCTGGTCAACGCCGACGACCTGCAGATCAAGATGGCGCAGGGCGCCAAGCCGGGCGAGGGCGGGCAACTGCCCGGCAACAAGGTGTGGCCGTGGATCGCCCGGACCCGGCACGCCACCCCGGGCGTCGGGCTGATCTCCCCGCCGCCGCACCACGACATCTACTCGATCGAGGACCTGGCCCAGCTCGTGCACGACCTCAAGTGCGTCAACCCGGCCGCCCGGGTGCACGTGAAGCTGGTCAGCGAGGTCGGTGTCGGCACCGTGGCGGCCGGAGTGGCGAAGCTCAAGGCCGACGTCATCCTGATCTCCGGCCACGACGGCGGCACCGGCGCGTCCCCGCTCAACTCGCTCAAGCACGCCGGCACGCCGTGGGAGCTGGGACTGGCCGAGGCGCAGCAGACGCTGCTGCGCAACCGGCTGCGCGACCGGGTCACCGTACAGGTGGACGGGCAGCTCAAGACCGGCCGGGACGTGGTGGTCGCGGCCCTGCTCGGCGCCGAGGAGTACGGCTTCGCCACCGCGCCGCTGATCGTCTCCGGCTGCGTGATGATGCGCGTCTGCCACCTGGACACCTGCCCGGTCGGCATCGCCACCCAGAACCCGGTGCTGCGGGAACGCTTCACCGGCCGGCCCGAGTTCGTGGAGAACTTCTTCCGGTTCCTCGCCGAGGAGGTCCGGGAGTACCTCGCCGAGCTGGGGCTGCGGTCGCTGGACGAGGCGATCGGCGCGACCGAGCTGCTGGACGTCCTGCCCGCGGTGGACCACTGGAAGGCCGGCGGGCTGGACCTGAGCCGGGTGCTGGCGCTGCCGGAACTGCCCGCGGGCGCCGCCCGGCGGCGCACCCGGGACCAGGATCACGGCCTGGCCGGCGCGCTGGACAACGAGCTGATCGCCGAGGCCGGGCCGGCGCTGCGCGACGGTACGGCGGTGCGGGTGCAGCTGCCGGTCCGCAACGAGCACCGCAGCGTCGGTGCGATGCTGGGCGGCGAGGTGACCCGCCGGCACGGCGGCGCCGGGCTGCCGCCGGACACCATCGAGATCACCCTGACCGGCACGGCCGGCCAGTCGTTCGGGGCGTTCCTGCCGCCCGGGGTGACGCTGCGGCTCTCCGGCGACGCCAACGACTACGTGGGCAAGGGGCTCTCCGGCGGCCGGCTGGTGGTCCGGCCGCACCCGCAGGCGCCGTTCGTCAGCCCGCAGGCGGCTCCCGGGCAGCGCGCCGAGGACCAGATCGTGGCCGGCAACACCATCCTGTACGGCGCCACCGGCGGCGAGCTGTTCCTGCGCGGCCGGGTGGGCGAGCGGTTCGCGGTCCGCAACTCCGGCGCGGTGGCCGTGGTGGAGGGGGTGGGCGACCACGGCTGCGAGTACATGACCGGCGGCACGGTGGTGGTGCTCGGTTCCACCGGTCGAAACTTCGCGGCCGGCATGTCCGGCGGCACGGCCTTCGTCTGGCGGCTGGATCCGGCGCTGGTCAACCCCGAACTGGTGGAGCTGGGTCCGCTCACCGACGAGCAGCGGACGCTGCTGGCCGACCTGCTGCGCCGGCACGCCACCGAGACCGGTTCGCCGGTCGCCGGGCGGCTGCTGGAGCGGTGGCCGGCCGCGGCGGGGGAGTTCACCGCGGTGGTACCCCGGGACTACCGCCGGGTGATGGAGATCATGAAGGCCGCCGAGGCTGCCGGCCACGACGTCGACGACGCGGTGATGAGTGCGCTCGCCGTACCGGCCGGGGGCCGGCAACCGGCCCCGCCGGCCGGTGCCCGCGGCCCGTCGCGCCCGGCCCAGGAGGTGGCCCGTGCCTGACCCCAACGGTTTCCTGCGGTACGACCGGCGGCTGCCGGCCCGCCGGCCGGTGCCGGTGCGCATCCAGGACTGGCGGGAGGTCTACCCGCCGGCGCAGGAGACCCTGATCCGCGAGCAGGCCACCCGGTGCATGGACTGCGGCATCCCGTTCTGCCACGACGCGTGCCCGCTGGGCAACCGCATCCCGGACTGGAACGACCTGGTCCGGACCGGGGCGTGGGCGCGGGCGATCGAGGCGCTGCACGCCACCAACAACTTCCCCGAGTTCACCGGGCGGCTCTGCCCGGCGCCCTGCGAGGCGGCCTGCGTACTGGCCGTGCCGACCGGTCCGGCCCCGGACGGGCCGGGCTCGGTGGACGTGGGCGCCGTGACCATCAAGCAGGTCGAGGTGGAGATCATCAACCGGGCGTACGACCAGGGCCTGGTGCCGCCCGAGCCGGTCGCGCCGCCGACCGGCCGCCGGGTCGCGGTGGTGGGCTCGGGACCGGCCGGCCTGGCCGCGGCGCAGCAACTGGCCCGCGCCGGGCACGCGGTCACGGTGTACGAGCGGGACGACGCGATCGGCGGCCTGCTGCGGTACGGCATCCCCGACTTCAAGTTCGAGAAGGTGCACCTGGACCGCCGGCTGGCCCAGCTCGCGGCCGAGGGCGTGCAGTTCCGCACCGGGGTGAACGTCGGGGTCGACGTCACCGCCGGGCAACTGCGGCAGGACCACGACGCCGTGCTGCTGGCCTGCGGCGCGCTGGCCGGCCGGGACACCCCGGCCACCCCGGGGCGGGCGCTGCGCGGCGTACACCAGGCGATGGAGCACCTGGTGGCGGCCAACCGGGCGGTGGCGTCGTCCGACGCGGCCCCGCCGTCCGACGCGACCTCGTCGCCCGGCGGTCCGGGGTCCGACGCGACCTCGTCGTCCGGCGGTCCGGGGTCCGACGCGACCTCGTCGTCCGGCGGTCCGGGGTCCGGCGCGACCCCGTCGTCCGGCGGTGTGCCGCCCGCCTCGATCGACGCGGCCGGCCGGCACGTGGTGATCATCGGTGGCGGCGACACCGCCGCCGACTGCCTGGGGGTGGCACACCGGCAGGGCGCCGCCGGCGTCCACCAGCTCGACCTGTACCCGGAGCCGCCGCAGTCCCGGGATCCCGAGCGGGACCCGTGGCCGACCTGGCCGTGGCTGCTGCGCAGCTACCCGGCGCACGAGGAGGGCGGCGACCGGGTGTTCGCGGTCGCCGTGCAGGAGTTCGTGGACGACGGCAACGGAGCGGTCCGGGCGGTCCGGATCGCCGAGGTCACCGTGGAGAAGCGGGACGGGCAGCGGTTCCTCACCCTGCTTCCCGGTTCCGAGCGGGAGCTGCCGGCCGACCTGGTGCTGCTGGCCATCGGGTTCGAGGGCACCGAGCAGCAGCCACTGCTGCAGCAGTTCGGGCTGTCCCGCACCGCGCGCGGCGCGCTGGACGCCGACCCGGGTTGGCAGACCGGCGCGCCGGGCGTCTTCGTGGCCGGTGACATGCACCGGGGCGCGTCCCTGATCGTCTGGGCCATCGCCGAGGGCCGTGCGGCCGCCGCGGCCATCCACGCCTACCTGGGTGGCGCCGGCGAGTTGCCGGCCCCCGTGGCGCCGTCGAGCCGCCCGCTCGCGGTGCTCTGACCCGTACCGGCCCGGGGCCGCCCGCCGTCGTCCGGTACGCGGCGGGCGGCCCTGCCCGGTTGTCCGGCCCTGCCCGGTTGTCCGGCCCTGCCCGGTTGTCCGGCCCTGCCCGGTTGTCCGGCCCTGCCCGGTTGTCCGGCCCTGCCCGGTTGCCCCGCCCGGTTGCGCCGGCCCGGCCGGCCCGTCCTGGTGCTCCCGCCTGCCGGCAGCCCGTGTCCTGTTGCCCGGCGGGCCGCGCGGCGGCGAGGCCCGAACGGAACAGGAGTGAACGCCACGCCGGTTGGGTAGCAGCGGATTCGCCTACCAGTGTGACGCGGAGCACCGCGCCGCCGGCGGCGCCCGCGGGCTCGGCGGGGGCGCCGCAGCCCACCGGCGAGAGGACGGACACGATGGCGACCACGGCGACCCCCGAAGGCTCGGAAACCCACCGACGGCCCCGGCTGCGGCGCGACATCGGGATGATCGGGCTGCTGTTCACCGCGGTCGGCTCGATCATCGGCTCGGGCTGGTTGTTCGGGGCGATGAACGCCGCCCAGATCGCCGGCCCCGCGGCGGTCTTCTCCTGGCTCATCGCCGGCATCATGATCATGCTGATCGGGCTGACCTACGCCGAGCTTGGCACCATGTTTCCGGTCTCCGGCGGCGTCGTGCGGTTTCCGCACTACGCCTTCGGCGGGTTCGCCAGCTACCTGATGGGCTGGATCACCTGGCTGGCCGCGGCCGTGGTGGCGCCGATCGAGGTCGAGGGCACCCTCCAGTACGCGACCCGCTACTACCCGTTCACCGACGAGCACGAGGTGGCCGGCAAGACCGTACACACCCTCACCGCGGCCGGGTACGTCGCCGCGGTGATCCTGATGGCGCTGTTCTGCGTCGTCAACGTGATCGGGGTGCGCTTCTTCACCAGGCTGAACAACGTGATCGTGTGGTGGAAGCTCGCCATCATCGTGCTGGTCGTGGTCGCCTTCCTGGTCACCGCGTTCCACGGCGTCAACTTCACCAGCCACGGCTTCGCCCCGTCGGGCCAGCACGGGATCTTCACCGCCATCGCGACCGCCGGCATCACGTTCTCGTTCCTCGGGTTCCGGCAGGGCATCGAACTGGCCGGCGAATCCAGCAACCCGCGCCGCAACGTGCCGTTCGCGGTGATCGGCTCGGTGCTGCTGACCATGGTCATCTACATCGCGCTCCAGATCGCGTTCATCGCCGCCGTACCCGAGGACACCCTCGGTTCCTCCGGCAGCTGGGCGGCGCTGACCTTCAAGGACGCGTTCGGTCCGCTCGCGGCCATCGCCTCGATCCTGGGTCTGACCTGGCTGGCCGTGCTGCTGTACGCCGACGCCATCGTCTCGCCCGGCGACACCGGCCTGATCTACACGGCCATCACGTCCCGGCTCGGGTACGCGATGGCGCACAACGGCAACGCGCCGAAGTCCATCGCCAAGCTGACCCGTACCGGTGTGCCCTGGGTGGCCACCGTTGTGGCGTTCGTGGTCGGCCTGGTCATCTTCCTGCCGTTCCCGAGCTGGCAGCAACTGGTCGGCCTGGTCACCGGCGCCACCGTGCTGTCGTTCGGCTCCGGCCCGCTGGTCTTCGCCGCGCTGCGCCGGGAACTGCCGGAGCACCCCCGGGCGTTCCGGCTCCCGGGCGGGGACACGATCCCCTTCCTGGCCTTCTTCTCCTCGAACATGATCGTGTTCTGGGCGGGCTGGGGCACCAACTGGAAGCTGTTCGTCGGCGTGCTGATCGGCCTGGTGCTGCTGGGCGCCTTCCGGCTCACCGGCTCGGTCCACCTGCCGCACATGAACTGGCGGGCGGGCGTCTGGACGGTGCCGTGGCTCGCCGGGCTGGCCCTGATCAGCTACCTGAGCAGCTACGAGGGGATCGGCGTGATCGGCCTGGGCTGGGGATTCGTGGTGAACCTCGGGTTCAGCGCAGCGATCTACCTGATGGCGTTGCGGACCCGGCTGCCCGGCGAGCGGGTTCGGGAGATCATCGACACGACGCCGCACGACGAGCAGCCGCACTCCTGACGTACCGGCGAAAAGGCCCCCTGCCATCGCATGCCGCGATGGCAGGGGGCCTCGTCAACGACGCCGTGCGGGCAACGGCCCGCGCGTCGGCCGGGCCGCCGGCCCGGCGTCGGTCAGACGCCGGCCTCGTCCCCGCCGGGGCCGGGCAGCACGTCGGCGGTGTCGGGGCCGTCCGCGGCGAGCACCGCGGCCTGTTGCGGCCAGGTGGGCAGGCTGGCCGGTACCCGCATGCCGGCGTCCCGGACCGCGGTCCGCAGCGCCGCCACCTCGGTGCCGGCGAGTTGGCGGTACGTCCGGATGCCCGCGCCGCGCAGCGCGGTGGCCATCTTCGGGCCGACGCCCTCGATCCGGCGCAGGTCGTCCTCGGCCGCCGGCTCCGCTGCCGGTGCGGCCCGCTCGGGTACGGCGGGGGTGGCCGGTGCGCTCTCGACGCCGGCCTGCGCCGGGGCCGGCTGTGGAACGCCGGCCTCGGCCGCCGGCGCTGCCGGGGTCTCGGCGGCCGGGGTCTGGCTGGTCGTCGGTTCGACCGCTGGGGTCTGGACCGCCGGTGCTTCGACGGCCTGCGGGGCGGGTTCGTCCTCGACCGCCGTGGCCGGCTCGTCGGCGACGGCGTCCCGAACGGCGTCGGTCGGTTCGTCGACGGCGGTCTCCGGCGCGGCCGGATCCGGTCCGCCGCTCTGCGCGGATATGTCGGTGTCCGCAGGTACGTCGCCTACGGACGGTTGGGCCGGTGCGGCGTCCGTCCGGGTTGGACTGTCGGCGGATCCGCTCTGCGATCCACGGAGCTTGCCAACAATCAGCCAGCCTACCGCCAGACCGATGAGCAGCACCAAAAGGATGATCAGGGCCTGCCCGAGGGTCACGGCTGCTACCTCCTTGCGTGTCGCGCCCGAGGCGCGGAAAAGAGTCGAAGCAGCTTCGCACATCACCGGCTGTGGCGACAGGGGTCCCCGGGTTGGTCGGCCATCCGCCGGCGGGCCGGGTGGACCTGTCGTGGGTCATACGTCAGGTACCTCAAGCGGTCGGCTTGAGGTACCTGACGTATGACTGAGCGTGGTTGCCGGGGTGGGTGAAGGGCCGGCTTGTGGTGGGCCGGCCCTTCGGGGTTGGTGTGGTGGTGTGGTTAGTGGCTGTAGCCGCGGGTGGCCATCCAGTTGGCGAGGTTGGTGGTGGTGATCCAGTAGCTGGCGACGTTGGGGTTGGCGGAGTCGGCGATTTTGATTTGTTGGGCGTTGTCGCGGTAGCCGTGGATGGCGATGTAGTGGCCGCCTTGGTAGGTGTGGGTGGTGTTGTTGGTGTCGGTGGTGGTGCCGGCGATGTTGGCGACGAGGGCGCGGTTGTCGTCGATGGTGGTTTTGATGTCGTGTTGGAGTTGGGTGGTTTGTTCGGGGGTGATGGTGGGGTTGGGTAGGGCGGTGGTGTGGTATTTGTCGGTGCCGAGGGCCTTGTTGAGGGCGCGGGTGGTGTCTTCGGCGCTGTTGGTGCCGTTTTCGGTGGTGCCCATTTCGGTGGCGAGGTCGTCCATGGAGATGCCGTGGCCGTCGGCGGAGAGGGCGTTGCGGGTGGCGGCGGGGCCGCAGTAGTAGAAGTTGGGTTGGGGTTGGTAGTCCAGTTTCAGTTCCTTGTTGGTGTGGCCGCGGTCGTTGTTGTTTCGGTCGGTTTGTGTGGCGGTGTGGGTGGGGTGGCGTGGGCTTCGGTGGTGAGGGTGAGGGGGCCGGCGATGGCGCCGGTGGTGAAGGCGAGGCCGGCGGTGGTGAGGGCGGCCTTGCGGAGGAGGGGGCTGGTGGTGTGGGTGAGGATGCGGGTGAAGGTGGTCATGGTTGATCGCCTTTCATCCGTGGGGGTGTGCGCGGGGTGGTCACGCGCGGGGTGTGGGGTGGCCCGGGTGGGTGTGTAACGCGGCCGGGGTGGGGGTGTTCCCCGGGGGGCGTCGTGGGGTTGGCCGGGGGTGAGGGCGTTCCGGCGGGTGGTGGGCCTGGCTGTTGTGGGGGTTCGGTGGGTGTAACGCGTTGGGGGGTGGGCTGATTCCGTCGATTCGGACGTCACGCGGGGTTGATCATGCGGGGTGGGTGGGACGTTCGGGTGGGTTCCGCGCATCGGGGACGGCGCCGCCCACAGGTCCGGGCGCGACTTCGGCGAAGTCGGCCCATGCGCCCGACCCGGACTCCCCGACTTCGCGGTAGACGGGTTGATCTTCAGCCGGGACCGGGCCGGGGTGGGGCAAGATCGTCGTTTGGCCGGCGCTGTCGGGAATGCGATTCATGCGCTGGCCGTTCCGCGCCGTTCCATTGCCGAACGGCCATGATCGGCCCGGCGGACGGTGGGGATAAAGGGCGCGTGACCATCCGTACGGAGGCGTCGAATCCGACCCGGAGTGCGGCGGTGGCGAGCCGGAGTCCGGGACCGAAGGCGGCTGGCCGGTCGGCCGGGGCGTGCGAAACCCCGAGGTCGGCGACGGTCCGCCGGCGATGGGCGACAGCCCGCGGTGGCCGTTGCGGCACGCAGCGCAGTCCACTCCGGATTCGTCTTCCCGGGCCGTTTGCCGACAATGCTGGTCAACGGTGTGACGTGGAACTTCCATGACTGGCTTGCAAATTGGGATCTGGCAATGGCGCGGGCGCCCGAGTATCGTGCCGACATTGCGTCGACCATTTTCAGTGGGTCATCGCGTGGTCCAGACCGGACCGACCGCCACCGGTTGCCGGTCGGGTCTGACCGCCCGGTGGCGGAACCAGGAGAGGGACGTGCGGGACGACGAGACCGTCGGGGCGGTGCCACCAGGAGGTCCACATCGGACCATCGGTGGTATGCGCCGCGGGTGATCGCCGGCCCGGCGCGTGCGCGGGGGAAGCTTCGTAGGGGAGCGGGCTGACGTTCCGGTCGGCGGTGTCACCGCGCGCCGGTGTGGTGCCGACCCCAGCCCGACGGACGATCGGAAGAGACGTCATGAGCGGTACCGCCATGCCCGGGTGTCCCACCCGGCCGACCAGGCAGCCGGTGCGCCTCGTCATCACCGCGCCGGCGCGGCACGTCCAGGTCTCGCTGATCGACTGGATCCACCAGCGGCCGGAGTTCCGGCTCACCGTCGCCGAGACCGGGCGGCGGGCCGGGTGGGGCGACCGGGTGCTCGTCGCGGTGGTCGCCGAGAGTCTGCTCCCGGGCCTGTTCGACCTGCTGCACGGCTGGCTGGCCGGCCAGCAGACCCGGACGGGTCCGCGTAACCGGACGGGTCTGCGGGTACGCCTCGGTGACCTGGGCGTGGAGGTCCAGGTCGACGGCCGGAGCGACCCGCTGCGGCTGCTGGCGGAGGCACGCCGGGCGCGGGCCGCCGGGTCGCCGCCCGCCGGCCGATCCGACCCCGGCACCGGTTCGGGTCCCGGTGCCGGTGCGGGCGTCGGCCCTGGTCGTGGACAGCAGTCCCGGCCGGGGCCGACGTCCCGCGAACGCGGCTGAGCCGCCCGCGCGGCTCAGGCCGGCGTGGGCCACTCGGTGGCCAGCAGCGACCAGATCTGGGTGTCGTGCCGCCGGCCCCCGTGCGGGTACGCCTCCCGCAGCGTCCCCTCCAGGGTCATCCCGAGCCGCCGGGCCACGTTGCCGCTGCGGACGTTCTGCGGGGACGTGTGCCACTCCACCCGGTGCATGCCGCGCTCCCGGAACGCCCAGTCGAGCAGCCGGCGGGCGGCGGTGCCGATCAGACCCCGTCCCTGCGCGGACTCCTCCAGCCAGCATCCCAGTTCGCAACCGCCGCCGTCCGCGTCGAACCGGAAGAACATCAGCCCGCCCACGAGGGTGTCCGCCAGCCAGATGCCGTAGATCCGTCCGGTGTCGGCCGCCTGCATGTCGGCGTACCGCTGCAGGGTCGCCCGGGCCGAGTCCAGGTCGGTGCTGAAACCCGCCCACGGGATGAACGGATCGACGGTGGGCCGGGCCCGCTCGATGTGCGCGAGGAATTCGGTGGCCTGCCACGGCTCCAGGGGGCGCAGCTGGGCGTCCTCGGTGAGCTGTACCGCGTACATGGAAATCTCCCCCGTCCTTGATCGTCTGCCCGACTGTAGCGGCGGCCGTCCCGGCGTCCCGGCCCCGCAGCCCGCGGGAACCGGTCCGCGGGAACCGGACCGCCGGAACCGGACCGCGGAACCGGACCGCGGAACCTGGACCGCGGGAACTGCTAGCCTCGCCGCTCATGACCGAGGGCGTGCCATGAGCGAGGGCGTGTACGTGGGTGACGCGGCGGTGGACGCCCCGGGCGACCGTGGCTGGCTGCTGGGTCATTTCAAGCCCGCGGGCGATCTTCGGCACAGCGACGAGGTCGAGATCAAGTGGGGGATGCACCCGCCCGGCGACCGGCGCGCCGCCTGGGTGCGCGGCGAGGCCCGGCGCGCGCTGCTGATCCTGGTCAGTGGCCGGTTCCGGATGGAGTTCCCGGGCCGGCAGGTGGTGCTGTCCAAGCCGGGACAGTACGTGGTCTGGGGACGCGGGGTGGACCACTCCTGGTACGCCGAACAGGAGTCGGTGGTGCTGACCGTGCGCTGGCCGTCCGTGCCCGGGTACGCGGTCCCGGACGCCACGGCAGCCGGCACCGCGGCGGACCCGGCCGTGGCAGCCGGTCGGGCCGGGGCGGACCCGGCCGCGGCAGCCGGCACCGGGGCGGATCCCGCCGGGCCGGCGCAGGCGCACTAGAGCACGCGGTTCACGGACTCGGTGGCGATCCGGGCGGGCAGTCGCGTCGCGTCGAGATTCGCGCAGAGCACCACCGACGCCCCGGCGGCCAGCGGTGCCAGCAGCCAGAACACCGGGTGGTCGCGCTCGGCCGCATCCATCAGCACCCGGTCGCCGCGGCGCAGGTCGTGCTGCTGTGCCAGGGACGCCGCCAGCGATCCCCACTGCCGGAAGCTGGTGCCGTCCACGCTGGCCGGGTCGCCGTCCCGGCGGCGCGTCGACGGCGCCGGCCCGGGAGGCGTACCGGTCCCGGCGAACCGGTCCAGCGCGGCCAGGAAGTCCCGGTAGCCCGCCGGTGGCTCCCGGCCCGGCGGCAGCGGCGCCAGACCCAGCCGGAACCGGTGCCGGGCCTCGGGGACCTGGTCCAGCCAGTCGGTCAGCCGGTCGTCGGCCACGAACACCGCGTCCAGCGGCTCGTCACCGCCGGCCTCCAGCACCGGGAGCCCGGCGGTACGGGCCGACCGGTACGACACGGCCAGCCCGGCCGCCCAACTGCCCAGCAGCACCACCGCGGTCTGCCAGTGCGGCGGCAGCAGCACCGCGGCCCGGTCACCCGGACCCAGCCCGCAGTCCTGGCGCAGCAGCGCGGTGGCCCGGGCCGCCCGATCACCCAGCGCCACGGCGGACAGCTCGGTCCGTTCCCCCGTGGCATCGTCGTAGAAGGTGAGCAGCGGCTGGTCCGCCCGATCGGGCAGCAGCGCGGCGGCGAGGTCAACGGCGGGCGCGTCCATGCCCGCACACCCTAGTGCGACGTCCGGACCCGGTCGCCGGGCCGCGCCGGGACACAGGCGGAGATCTGGGGTTTATCGGTCGTTACCGGGGAACAATAGGCAGAGTGACGTATTTTTTGCCTATTGACCAGACCGCCCGGCTGGCCGTCGAGGGCTACGCCTGGCTGCCCAACCTGCGGCGGCGGGCGGGTACGGACGCGGTCGGCACCCGGCTGTCGGGCCGGCCGGTGGTCGGCCTGTGCGGTCCGGAGGCCGCCCGGTTCTTCTACGACGAGCGGCACCTGCGCCGGCACGGTGCGCTGCCCGAGATGGTCCGCGGGACCCTCTTCGGCGAGGGCGCCGTGCACACCCTGGACGGCGGGGCGCACCTGCGCCGCAAGGCGATGTTCACCGCCCTGATGACCCCACCGCGGTGGACCGGCTGGCCGGCCGGGTGGCCGACGCGTGGGACGCCACCGTGGCCGGCTGGCCGCGGGGGGCCGAGGTCACCCTCTTCGACGAGGCGGTCGAGGCGATCTGTGCGGGGGTCTGCCGGTGGGCCGGCGTACCGCTGACCGGCCCGGCGAACAGGGCGATGACGGCCGACCTGGTGGCCATGGTCGACGGCTTCGCCACCCTCGGCCCGCGGCACTGGCGGGCGCGCCGCGCCCGCGGCCGGGCCCAGGCCCGACTCGGCGCCCTGGTCGAGTCGGTACGCCGGGGCGACGCCACCGCACCGCCCGGATCCGCGCTGGCGGCCGTCGTCGAGCATCGGGACGTCGACGGCGAGCCGCTGGACCGCGAACTGGCGGCGGTGGAACTGATCAACGTGATCCGGCCGACGGTGGCCGTCGGTTGGTTCGTGACCTTCGCCGCGCACGCCCTGCACCGCTGGCCGCGGCACCGGGCCGCGCTGGCCGACGGCGATCCCGGCTTCGCGACGGCGTTCGGACACGAGGTGCGGCGCTTCTACCCCTTCGCACCGTTCGTCGGCGGGCTCGCGGTGGGCGACCTGACGTTCCGCGGCGTGCCGATCCCGGCCGGCGCGATGGTGCTGCTCGACGTCTACGGCCAGGACCACCATCCGGACCTGTGGCCCGACCCGTACGCGTTCCGGCCGGACCGGTTCGTCGGCCGCGCGATCGGCGAGTTCGACCTGATCCCGCAGGGCGGCGGCGACCCGCGGACCGGCCACCGCTGCCCCGGCGAGGCGATCACCATGGCCGTGCTGACCCTGCTGGCCACCCGGCTGGCCCGGCTCGATCACCGGGTCCCCGACCAGGACCTGCGCATCCCGCTGCACCGGATGCCCACCCGGGTCCGCAGCGGCTTCCGGCTGACCGTCGACGGTTCCGGCCCGATGTCCTGATCCGGCCCGCGTACCCGCGACGGGCGTGGCAGGCTCGGGGCGGGGACCGGACCGCGAGGGGGTGCGATGGCCGACGTTCCGGAGGTCGACTACGCGCTCGACACGTACGAGTGCATCGTGTTCTATCCGGGGCCCGCCGGGCGGGTGCTCAAGCCCGAGACCGCGCGCAAGATCCAGGGTGAGCATGCCGCGTACCTGCAGAAGCTGCACGAACGCGGGGTGATCCTGGTGGCCGGCGCGGTCGACGGCCAGGCCCGCAACCCCGATCCGCCGTGCGGCTTCGGGCTGTGCCGCACCGGATCGGTGTCCGACGTGCGGCTGCTGGTCTCGGCGGACCCGGGCGTGCAGGCCGGGCTGTACCGGGTGGACGTGCTGACCTTCCTCGCCCCGGCCGGTTCGCTGGCGTTTCCGCAGGCGGCCGGCCGGGCGTTTCCCGCCGGCGGTGAGGAGGCCTGACCCTGGGTGTCGGGATGTTGTCCGGACGGGCCGGGCCGGCTCCCCATCGCCGGACGATCGCGAGTACGCTTGCCGGTTGCGGTCGCCGTTGCCCGCACCCGAACAAATCCGGCGTTCGACCGTCGGCCGTCCCCGCGTGGGGCGTCGCCGAAGGTTGGGCGACTGTTCCGGATTCCGACAGGGGTCGACCGGCGGGTCGACCCGGGGGAGAGACTAGCCTCATGGGCGTGACACGCCGCGCGAAGATCGTCTGCACGCTGGGCCCCGCAACCTCGTCACCGGAGCGGATCCGGGGACTGGTCGAGGCGGGTATGGACGTAGCCAGGTTGAACTTCAGCCATGGTAGCCACGAGGACCACGAAAAGGTCTTCCATCTGGTACGGCGTGCCGCCGAAACCACCGGACGGGCGGTGGCGACCCTCGCCGACCTGCAGGGGCCGAAGATCCGGCTGGGCCGCTTCGCCGACGGCCCGCACGAGTGGCGGACCGGCGACTCCGTGGTGATCACCGGTGACGACGTCGTCGGCACCCGGGAGCGGGTCTCCTGCACCTACAGCAAGCTGCCGCGGGAGGTGAAGCCGGGCGACCGGCTGCTGATCGACGACGGCAAGGTGGCGGTCGAGGTCAGCACGGTCACCGGCAACGACATCCGCTGCCTGGTCACCGAGGGCGGCCCGGTGTCCAACAACAAGGGCGTCTCGCTGCCCAACGTCGCGGTGAGCGTGCCGGCGCTGTCGGAGAAGGACGCCGACGACCTGCGGTTCGCGCTGCGGCTCGGCGTCGACCTCGTGGCGCTGTCGTTCGTCCGCTCGGCCGAGGACATCAAGCTGGTGCACGGCATCATGGCGGAGCTGGGGATCCACCGCCCGGTGCTGGCCAAGGTGGAGAAGCCGGAGGCGGTCGACAACCTCGAGGCCATCGTCAGCTCCTTCGACGGCGTCATGGTGGCCCGCGGCGACCTGGGCGTCGAACTGCCGCTGGACCAGGTGCCGCTGGTGCAGAAGCGGGCCGTGCAGCTGTGCCGGGAGAACGCCAAGCCGGTCATCGTGGCGACCCAGATGCTCGACTCCATGATCGAGAACTCCCGGCCCACCCGCGCCGAGGCGTCCGACGTGGCGAACGCCGTCCTGGACGGCGCCGACGCGGTGATGCTGTCCGGCGAGACCAGCGTCGGCAAGTATCCGGTGCTCACCGTGAGCACGATGGCCAAGATCGTCACGACCACCGAGGCCGGTTCGATCGGCGTACCCCGGTTGCAGCACGACCCGCGGACCCACGGCGGCGCCCTCACCTCCGCTGCCTCGTCGATCGCCCGGGCCATCGGCGCCAAGGCGCTGGTGGCGTTCTCGCAGACCGGCGACACCGTGCGCCGGCTGTCCCGACTGCACTGCGACCTGCCGCTGCTGGCCTTCACCCCGGTACCGGAGGTGCGCGACCAGCTCGCCCTCACCTGGGGCGTGGAGACGTTCCTCATGCCGTTCGTCCAGCACACCGACGACATGTTCCGGCAGGTCGACCAGGCGCTGCTGGGCCTGGACCGGGCCAACCCCGGCGACTACGTGGTGATCGTGGCGGGCAGCCCGCCCGGCACCCCCGGATCGACCAACACGCTGCGGGTGCACCAGCTCGGTTCGCTGGTCAACGCCGCGGACGCGCGGGGGCGCCGGTGACCGGCGAGGTCCTCGTCGGCCAGGCGGCCGTGGACCAGCTCCTCGCGGTGCTGGACCTCGACCAGACGGCCGACATGACCTTCCGGGGGATCAGCCCGCCGGTCGGACCACAACGGGTGTACGGCGGCCAGGTCGCCGGTCAGGCCCTGGTGGCGGCCGGCCGCACGGTCGGGCCGGACCGGTTCGTGCACTCGCTGCACGGCTACTTCGTCCGCCCGGGCGACGCGGCCGAACCGATCGACTACCAGGTCGAGGCCGTCCGGGACGGCCGGTCCTTCTCGGTACGCCGGTCCGTGGCCATCCAGCACGACGAGCCGATCTTCTTCATGTCCGCCTCGTTCCAACGTACCGAGGAAGGGCTGGACCACCACGCGCCCAGCCCGCCCGACGTGCCGCAACCGGACGAGGTGCCCACGATGGCCGACCGGCTGGCCCGCTATCCGGAGCGGCTCGG
Source organism: Plantactinospora sp. KBS50 (assembly GCF_002285795.1). GTDB lineage: Bacteria > Actinomycetota > Actinomycetes > Mycobacteriales > Micromonosporaceae > KBS50. Next base: position 4,681,723 of record NZ_CP022961.1, on the reverse strand, counting down.
CATCTGGGGGCAGATCCCGCGCCCCATCGACGTGCGGTACGTCGGCGAACCGGGCTGGGTCCGCCCGGGTAGCCGGCCGGCGGACCCGCACCAGCGGGTCTGGATGCGCATCGACGGCAAGCTCCCGGACGACCCGCTGCTGCACGCCTGCGCACTGACCTACGCCTCGGACCTCACGCTGCTGGACTCCGTGCTCTCGGTGCACGGCGAGGTGTGGGGTCCGGGCGGAGTGGTGGGCGCCAGCCTCGACCACGCGGTGTGGTTCCACCGCCCGTTCCGGGCCGACGAGTGGTTCCTGTACGACTGCTGGAGCCCGTCGGCCTCCGGCGGCCGCGGCCTGGCCACCGGCCGGATGTTCACCCGCGACGGCCGGCAGATCGCCAGCGTCGTGCAGGAGGGCCTGCTGCGCCGGGTCGGCGGATAGCCGCCGGTCCTCCGTTCGGTCCCGAGCGGAGGCGGACTAGCCTGACCCTGTGCGACTTTCCGCCCGGGTTGACTATGCACTGCGCGCCGTTGCCGAGTTGGCCGCCGCCGATCGTTCCCCGACGGCCCCCGGTGGCCGCCGACTGGTGACCGCCGAGCAGGTGGCCCGCGCGCAGGGCATCCCGCCCAAGTTCCTGGAGAGCATCCTGCTCCAGTTGCGCCGCGGCGGCGTCGTGCAGGCCCAGCGCGGGCCGGAGGGCGGATACTCGCTGGCCCGGCCCGCCGAGGAGATCTCGCTGGCCGACGTCATCCGGGTGATCGACGGGCCGTTGGCCAACATCCGCGGGCAGCGACCGGAGGATATCGGCTACCAGGGGGCCGCCCGGGCGCTCCAGGAGGTCTGGATCGCGTTGCGCGCCAACGAGCGGCAGATCCTGGAACTCGTCACCATCGCCGACGTGGCGGCCGGCGTACTGCCCCGGCGGGTCACCGAGCTGACCTCCGATCCGGGCGCCTGGGTCTGAGGGGTAGCCCAGACCGCCACGGCCCGAAATTCCGAGCGCGGCCGACCGTTCGGCCGCCGTCCCGCCCACCGGACGGGTCGTTGACGGACGCGTCGCCGTACCGCATTCTCGACTAAATTGGTGGGTGATATCTAAAACGGAGGTGCCGCCCGTGCGGAAGCTTCTGGTCCTCGCCCTGGTGGGCCTCGCCGCCCAACTGGTCGACGGGGCGCTCGGCATGGCCTACGGGGTCACATCCTCGACCCTGCTGCTGGCCGTCGGAGTGGCGCCGGCCGCCGCGTCCGCATCGGTGCACCTCGCCGAGATCGGCACCACCCTCGCCTCCGGCGCCGCACACTGGCGATTCGGCAACGTCGACTGGCGGGTCGTCCGCCGGATCGCCCTGCCCGGAGCCGCCGGCGCGTTCGCCGGAGCCACCGTGCTCAGCTCCATCTCCACCGAGGCCGCCGGGCCGTGGATGGCGGCCATCCTCTTCGGCCTCGGCACCTACCTGCTGGTCCGCTTCGCCCGGCCGCTGCGGGCGCCCCGCACCGACCAACCGCCGCGAGCCCGCTTCCTCGCCCCGCTCGGCCTGCTCGCCGGCTTCATCGACGCCACCGGAGGCGGCGGCTGGGGACCGGTGGCCACCCCCTCGCTGCTGGTCTCCGGCCGGGTCGAACCGCGCAAGGTGATCGGCTCGGTCGACACCAGCGAATTCGTCGTCGCCATGGCCGCCAGCGGCGGCTTCCTGATCGGCCTCGGCACCCAGGGCTTCGTCCTGCCGACCGTGCTCGCCCTGCTCATCGGCGGCCTGCTCGCCGCCCCGGTCGCCGCCTGGCTGGTCCGGATCGTCCCGGCCCAACTGCTCGGCGCCGGAGTCGGCGGCCTGATCGTGCTCACCAACACCCGCAACCTGCTGCGCGGCTTCGACGTCGCGGCCGCACCCCGCGCCATCGGGTACGCCCTCGTCGTGGCCGGCTGGGTGGTCGCGTTCGTGCTGGCCGTGCGCGCGCTGCGGCGTACCCGCCGCGCCGCCCGGCTGCTCGCCGCCGCCGAACCGGCCCAGCTCGAACCCGTCGCGGGCTGACCGCCACCCACGACCGGGACCCGCGGCAGCCGGGTCCCGGTCCACGCCCCCTCGGCGGTCCGGCCCGCGCCTCCCTCGGCCGGTTCGGCTCACGCCCCCTCGGCGGTCCGGCCCGCGCCTCCCTCAGCGGCGCAGGCCGCCGGCGACCCGCTCCGCGACCAGCTCGAACGACCGGACCCGGTCGGCCAGGTCGTACACCATCGTGGTCAGCATCAGCTCGTCGGCGCCGGTCCGCTCGACCAGGTCGGCCAGCTGGCGCCGGACGGTCTCCGGCGAACCCATCGCCTGCCCCTCCCGGCGCTGCGCCACGAACTCCCGCTCCGGCTCGGAGTACGCGTACCCGGCGGCCTCCTCCGGGCTGGCCAACCGCTGCGGCCGGCCGGTCCGCAGCCGCAGGAACGACAGCGCGCTCGGCCCGGCCAACCACTCCGCCCGCTCGTCGGTGTCCGCACAGATCGTGTTCACCGCGACCATCGCGTACGGCCGGTCCAGCCAGCGGGACGGGCGGAACGACTCGCGGTACAGCGCCAGCGCCGGCACCGTGTTCACGGCGCTGAAGTGGTGCGCGAACGAGAACGGCAACCCCATCAGCCCGGCCAGTTGCGCGCTGAACCCGCTCGACCCCAACAGCCACACCGCCGGCATGTCCCCCCGGCCCGGCGTCGCCGTGATCGGCCCCGACCGCTCGCCCGTGAAGTAGTTCAGCAGATCGCCCAGCTCGCGCGGAAAGCCCTCGGCGGACAACCCCTCCACCGTGCGCCGCAGCGCCAGCGCGGTGACCTGGTCCGTGCCCGGCGCCCGGCCGATGCCCAGATCGACCCGGCCCGGGTGCAACGCCTCCAGCGTGCCGAACTGCTCGGCGACCACCAGCGGGGCGTGGTTGGGCAGCATCACCCCGCCGGAACCCACCCGGATGCTGCTGGTCCGCGCCGCGAGGTGGGCGAGCAGCACCGCCGGCGCCGAACTGGCGATGCCGGGCATGTTGTGGTGTTCGGCGACCCAGAACCGGCGGTAGCCGAGCTGCTCGGTGCGCCGGGCCAGTTCGGTGGTGTTGGCCAGGGCGTCCCCCACGGTGCCGTCGGCGGACACCGGGGCCAGATCCAGGACGGACAGCGGTACGTCGATCATGCTTCGAGCAACCCGTCCGCCCGGATGTTTGTTCCGGAGCCGCTCAGCCCTTGGGGCCGACGTGCTGGTCGAGCGCCGTCACCGCGTCCCGGCGCGCCACCGACAGCGAGTTCGGCCGGTTCATCCGCCACGGGATGCCGAGCGCGTCCAGCGAGGTCTGGCACAGCGCCATGATGTCGGTTGACTCGTTGGTGAACATGTAACGCGGATAGACGTACGTTTTCCGTCCCTTGCGCACCGAGTTCGTGACCCGGCACCCGTCCGAGTGGAACAGCCCGCGAAGCAGGTCGCCGTGGTGACGCCCGACGATCGTGTGCTGCCATCCGGCCAGCGCGATCGACCGCTCGTGTTTCTTCCCGGGGCCGTGCTGCGGGAGAAGGCACGGCCAGTGGCTGCTGTAGCTCTGCAGAACGGTGCAGCCCTGCTTGACCACCCGCTGCACGGACCTGGCCAACACCTCGCGGATGGCGGCCTCGCCGACGTCGATGAGCCGGGGCCAGGCCGTGCTGCAGTAGATGCGCAGCACCGGAACCCTTGCCGATGTGACCAGATGGCCATCCCCCAGGTAGAGACCCAGCAGGTAGGCGTACGCCGCGCCGAGACCGGCTCCGACCGGCCGGTGGTCGCAGCGGAAGCACCGGACCGAGCTGTGCATGCGGGCCGGCTCCGGTCGGTCGTTGCACCAGTGCCAGACCGTGGGATATGGCAGACCGAACTGCCGTGCCACCTGCGCTATCGACGAACCGGCCAGAAATTGACTGCGCGCCTGGGCGCGCAACCGCAGATCGTGCATGCCGCAATCATCGAACATGCGTCTGACGGATTTTGGGTGCCGGGAGCGGGACTTGAACCCGCACGCCCTTTCGGGCAGATGCTTTTGAGGCATCCGAGTCTGCCGATTCCTCCATCCCGGCGGCGCCCTCAGCGGTGTGGCTCACTGTACCTGACTAAGCTCATGCGGGAGCATGGTGGTGGCTCTGTGAACAACGGTGGGGGTAGGGATCGTGGTCGAGACGCAGGCGGGGGTGGAGCGCCGCCGGGTGCTCATCGCTGAGGACGAGGCGTTGATCCGACTCGACCTGGCCGAGATGCTGGTCGAGGAGGGCTACGACGTCGTCGGGGAGGCCGCCGACGGCGAGACCGCTGTTCGGCTGGCCGAGGAGCTGAAGCCCGATCTGGTCATCCTCGACATCAAGATGCCGATCATGGACGGGCTGGCCGCCGCCGAGCGGATCGCCGCGTCGCGGATCGCGCCGGTGATCATCCTGACCGCCTTCAGCCAGCGCGATCTAGTGGAACGCGCGCGGGCCGCGGGCGCGATGGCGTACCTGGTCAAGCCGTTCCAGAAGAGCGACCTGGTGCCGGCCATCGAGATCGCGCTGTCCCGGTACGCCGAGGTCTCCACCCTGGAGGCCGAGGTCGCGAGCCTGACCGACCGGCTGGAGGTCCGCAAGATCGTCGAGCGGGCGAAGGGCGCGCTCATGACGGCGTACGGGATGACCGAGCCGCAGGCGTTCAAGTGGATCCAGCGGACCGCGATGGACCACCGGATGACCATGCGGGACGTGGCCGAGCGGATCCTCGCGGAGAACCTCGGCGCCGGCGCGCCCCCCTCCGGCGAGGCCCCGTCGGCCGACTGACCCAGGCCCAGGCCCATGCCCAGGCCGCGGCCCGGCGGCACCGGCCAGGGTCCAGACCGCCCGGCGGTACCGGCCGGGACCGCACCGCCCGGCGGCACCGGCCAGGATTCCGGCTGCGCGGCGGTGCCGGTGGCGATCTTCCGGCGGGTCGGCGCGGGCGCCGCTCGGCGGGTCTGGCGCGGGATCGGCGCCGGCCGATAGTGTGCGGCGATGCGGTTGACGCGGCGGGTCGTCGTGGTTGTCGCCGTCGCGGTGACGCTGGTCGGCTGCGGCCCCGCCGCGCCGCAGGGCCGCGGCACCCCGACCGCTTCGAGGGCTTCGACCGCTTCCGCCACGCCGGCCGGGGCCGGGTGGCAGCGGATCGATCTTCCGGCGCCGCCGGGTGCGGCCGGCCGGATCGTGCTTCGCGACGTGACCGCCTGCGCCGGGCGCTGGTTCCTGACCGGCGCGGTGGCGGGTCCGGACGGTGCCACCCGGCCGGCGGCGTGGACCAGCGCGGACGGGGACGCCTGGACCGCCGTCGCGGTGCGCGCGGATTCCTACTACGGGCGGCAGAACGTGCTGTACTCCGCGGCCTGCCGAAACGGGCAGGTGGCGGCGATCGGCGCCAAGCCGGGCGGCGCGCACGGAAACCCCCGGGTGAGTACCTGGCGGCAGGACGGCGACCGGGCGCTCGTCGAGGTCGAGGCGGCGTTCGAGACGTACGGCGGCCCGGCGGCGGTCAACGTCGCCCGGATGGCCGGCGGTCCGCCGGGCTGGTTGATCGTCGGCAACCGGTCCGGCGGGGCCGCGGCGTGGGTGTCGCGGGACGCCGCCGCGTTCGAGCTCATCGAGGGTGCGCCGGGGCTGGCCAGTGACCGGGGCGGGCTGACCTGGGCCGCCGATGCGGTGGCCACGGGCGAGGGCTGGCTGGTGGTGGGTGGCATCCTGCGGCCCGGAAGGATCGACCGCGATCCGGCGGCCTGGTCGTCGCCGGATGGGCGGGTCTGGCACCGGGCCGAGCCACCGGCAACGGACGAGTACGACGAGTTGCAGCGGGTCGTGGTGGTCGGCGGGACGCCGGTCGCGGTCGGCCCGCGGGGCGCGGTGTTCGGCGCCTGGCGGCTGGATCAGGGCCGCTGGGTGACCGCTGGCGAGTTCGGTCCGGCCGGTGCCGACGGCGTGCCGGCGGTCACCGGGCTGGCCGTGGTGGGGGATCGGATCGTCGCGGTGGTGTCCCGCGGCGGCGGGTTCACGCTGTGGATCTCCGCGGACCGGGGTGGCACGTGGCGGCCGTTGGTCGCACCGCTGGCGATACCGGCCGGATCGGGACGGACGGTCACGGTCGCCGGCGCGGGTGAGCGGCTCTGGCTGCTCGCGGATCAGGGGTCGATGGCCACGATCTGGTCGGCGGATTTCGGGCCGGCGGGATGAGCACGACTTCTGACCTCGATTGTTACAGCGGCAGGAGTCGCCCACACGTGTTCGTAACGGTTTAGCCAGTCGCGCCGGCAACTCTTCCGAAGAGCGATCGAGTGTCGGTACGCTCCGCCATCACAAGTCGTTATGCAGGGGTGTTCCTGCCGGTCGGGCGGACTTGCGGGTCAGGGGTTCGCCACTGCTCCGGCGGTCGCCTCCTGCACTCGAGGGAGGTCAAGAGGCCGTGAGGCGAGAATATGTTCGGGCGCTGGGCGCCGCCGCTTTCGCCGCCGTCATGGTGGCGGCGGCCGGCTGCCAGGAGTCGGGCGGTGGGGACAGCGACGCCGCCGCCTGTGGCGGGAAGATCGCGGTCTTCGGCGCGTTCACCGGCGACAACGCTGGCCTGGTACTGCCGTCGCTGAACGGCGCCAAGCTCGCCGTGAAGCAGCACAACGAGAGCAAGGCCGACTGCCAGGTCACCCTGCAGCAGTTCGACACCCAGGGCGACCCGGCCCAGGCGACTCCGGTGGCCAACCAGGTGGCGGGGGACAACAGCTTCCTCGGTGTGATCGGCGGTCACTTCTCGGGTGAGACGGACGCGACGATGCCGATCTACGAGGCCGCGGGCATGGCCATGATCAGCCCGTCGGCCACCCGGATCGACCTGACGCAGAAGGGCAACAAGGCGTTCCACCGGGTTGTCGGCAACGACGGCACGCAGGCCGCCGCGGTGGCGACGTACCTCAAGGGGCAGAACGCGCAGAAGGCGTTCCTGATCGATGACGGCAGCGCGTACGGCGCCGGCATCACCGCCGAGCTGGGCAAGAACCTCGGTTCCAGCATGGCCGGCAGCGACAAGATCCAGGAGAAGCAGTCGCAGTTCGACGCCACCATCTCCAAGATCAAGGCGGCGGGCGCGGACTTCGTGTTCTACGGCGGCTACACCCGGGAGGCCGCTCCGCTGGTGCGGCAGATGCGTTCGGCCGGGATCACCGCGAAGTTCATCGGTCCGGACGGCCTGTACGACCCGGCCTTCCCGGAGGGTGCGGCCGGCGGCGCCGACGGCGCCATCATCACCTGCCCCTGCCTGCCGCCGGACAAGGCGGGCGGCACGTTCGGCGCCGACTACCAGAAGGAGTACGGCCAGCCGCCGGGCTCGTACGGCGCGGAGGGCTTCGACGCGGCCCAGATCTTCCTGGACGCGTTCGACGCCGGCAAGCAGTCCCGCAAGGACATCCTCGACTTCGTCAACTCCTACGACAAGCAGGGGGTTTCGAAGTACATCAAGTTCGACGCGAACGGTGACGTGGACCCGTCGAAGGTCGTGATCTGGTCCTACCAGGTCACGGGCACCCAGTTCACCCCGCTTGAGGAACTCAAGCTTTCCTGACGGCGGCGTCTAGAGGTGCGGCCGGGGGATGACCCCGGCCGCACTCCACGCGAGGAGCAAGGGTGAATTTCCACGATCTCATCGGCCATCTCGGTCAACACACCGTCGACGGACTGTCCAAGGGCGCCATCTACGCGCTGATTGCGCTCGGCTACACCCTCGTCTACGGCGTGCTGCGCCTGATCAACTTCGCGCACTCCGAGGTCTTCATGGTGGGCACCTTCGCGGTGCTCGGGGTGTGGACCGCGCTCGGGGCCAAGAACAACCCGCCGCTGGGGGTGGCGGTGCTTCTGCTGGTGGTGGGCCTGCTCGCCGCGGCGGCCGCCTCGGGCGGTGTGGCGCTGGCGATCGAGCGGATCGCCTACCGGCCGCTGCGCCGGCGCAACGCGCCCCCACTCATCTTCCTCATCACGGCGATCGGTCTCTCCCTGATCCTGATCGAGGTGTTCGGCCAGTTGCTGCCGGATGTCGCGGGTGGCTTCCTGCCGACCCTGTTCGGTCGGCCCCGGCAGATCGTCGGCATGCCGACGATCATCGGCCAGCACGGTGTCATCACCATCGGCAACACCGTGATCACCAACGTCCAGTTGATCGTGGTGGTGTCGGCGGTGGCCATGATGGCCGCGCTGGACTGGTTCATCAACCACACCCGGTACGGCCGGGGTGTCCGGGCGGTGGCGCAGAACCCGGAGACGGCCGCGCTGATGGGGGTCAACCAGGACCGCGTCATCATGCTGATCTTCGTGCTGGGTGGGATCATGGCCGGCGCCGCGGCGCTGCTGTGGAGCATGCGCTTCGGGTTCACCCAGAACAGCGTCGGCTTCGTGCTCGGGCTCAAGGCGTTCACCGCGGCGGTGCTCGGCGGCATCGGCAACCTGCGGGGTGCCCTGCTCGGCGGGCTGCTGCTCGGCGTGGTGGAGGTCTACGGCGCCACCCTCTTCCAGTCCCGCTGGGAGGATGTGGTGGCGTTCGTGGTGCTCATCGTGGTGCTGATGTTCCGGCCGACCGGTCTGCTCGGTGAGTCTCTCGGGAGGGCAAGGGCGTGATCGACACATTCCACCGGATCAACGCCCGGCGTCTCGCGCTGCTGGCCGCCATCGGCAACCGCGTGCGGGGTCTGCCGGCCTGGCAGCGCTGGCTGGGACTGGCCGCGTTCGTCGTCTTCCTCTACTACCTGCCGCTGCTGGGCATCCCCGGCCTGATCTGGCTGCGGACGGATTCCATCGACGGCGGCAGCAACTGGGCCGGTGTGCTCTTCACCTGCGCGGTCTACGTGCTGGTGGCGATCGGGCTCAACGTGGTGGTCGGCCTGGCTGGCCTGCTCGACCTGGGCTACATCGGATTCTTCGCCATCGGCGCGTACAGCGTGGCGCTGTTCGGCTCGCCGAACTCGCCCGTGGTGCAGGCGATCCAGCACCGGTTCGACCTGCCCGCGACCTGGGCGATCAGCTGGGCGATCTGCATCCCGATCGCGCTGGTCCTGGCGTTGATCTCCGGGGTCCTGCTCGGCTGGCCGACCCTCCGGCTGCGCGGCGACTACCTGGCGATCGTCACCCTCGGCTTCGGCGAGATCATCAGGATCGTCGCCCGGAACCTGGACGGGGTGACCAACGGGCCGCAGGGTATCTCCGCGATTCCCGGCCCGGAGGGCCCGCCGTCGGCCGACAACCAGATCTTCGGCCTGATCGACGTGAAGCCGTGGTACTGGCTGGCCCTCACCGCGGTGCTGATCATGGTGATCGGGGTGCGGCGGTTGGAGCACAGCCGGGTCGGCCGGTCCTGGCTGGCGATCCGGGAGGACGAGGACGCCGCCGCGGTGATGGGCGTGCCCGGGTTCAAGTTCAAGCTGTGGGCGTTCGCCATCGGTGCGGCGCTCGGCGGCCTCTCCGGCTTCCTGTTCGCCAGCCGGTACGCGTTCATCGACCCCACCCAGTTCAACGCGAACCTCTCCATCCTGTTCGTCGCCATGGTCGTCGTCGGCGGCTCCGGCAACATGGTGGGGGTGTCGGTCGGCGCCGTGCTGCTGGCCTACCTTCCGGAGCGGTTCCGCGAGGTGGCCGACTACCGGTGGCTGGTCTTCGGTCTGGCGATGGTGCTGGTGATGATCCTGCGCCCGCAGGGGCTGATCCCGAGCGTCCGGCGTGCCCGGGAACTGCGGGATCGCGCGAAGGAGGCGACTGTCAATGTCTGAGGCGGCCAGCCCGGCGGCGGCGCCGCGGATCCCGACCCAGCCCGAACCGCGTCGCGCGCTGCTGCAGGTCGAGGACGTGACCCTGCGCTTCGGCGGGGTGGTGGCGCTGGACCAGATCGCCTTCGAGATCTACGACGGCGAGATTCTCGGCCTCATCGGCCCGAACGGCGCCGGCAAGACGACCTGCTTCAACGTGATGACCGGCGTCTACCGGCCGACGTCGGGAATCGTCCGGTTCGGCGGGGAGCGGGTCAGCGGGCGCAAGCCACACCAGATCAGCCGGATGGGCATCTCGCGGACCTTCCAGAACATTCGTCTCTTCCCGGAGATGACCGCGCTGGAGAACGTGATGGTGGGTACCGACTCCCGGCACCGCACGAGCGTGCCGGGGGCGCTGTTCCGGCTCTACCGCAAGCGCCCGGATCCGGAGGAACTGCCGCAGGTCACGGCCTCCGGCGGGCCGTTGCGGGCCTGGCAGCAACTGCGCCGGTCCTCGGCCCGGATCTTCGGCCTCTCCCGGTACATCCTGGAGGAGCGGGCGGCCGAGTCCATGGCGATGGAACTGTTGCGCTTCGTCGGGATCGCCGACCGGGCCAACGACCTGGCCCGCAACCTTCCGTACGGGTACCAGCGGCGGCTGGAGATCGCCCGGGCGCTCGGCACCGAGCCGAAGCTGATCTGCCTGGACGAGCCGGCCGCCGGGTTCAACCCGGCCGAGAAGGAGGACCTGCTCGATCTGATCCGCCAGATCCGCGACCGCGGGCACACCGTCCTGCTGATCGAGCACGACATGAAGCTGGTCATGGGCGTCACCGACCGGATCGTGGTGCTGGAGTTCGGCCGGAAGATCGCCGATGGGGCGCCGGACGAGGTCAGCCGGGACCCGAAGGTGATCGCCGCCTACCTTGGGGAGCCCGCCGATGCTGCTTGAGCTGCACAACGTCTCCGTGTGCTACGGCCGGATCGAGGCGCTGCACGGCATCAGCCTCCACGTGGACGAGGGTGAGGTCGTGGCCCTGATCGGGGCCAACGGGGCCGGCAAGACGACCACGATGCGGGCGTTGTCCGGGATCCGTCCGTTGGCCGGTGGGCGGATCGTCTTCGCCGGTGAGGACATCAGCCGGCTGCGCGCCGACCTGCGGGTGGTGCGCGGGCTCTGCCAGTCTCCGGAGGGCCGGCAGATCTTCCCCGGCATGACGGTGCTGGAGAACCTGGACATGGGCGCCTACAGCCGGCGGGACACGGCGGGGATCGCCGCCGACCTCAAGCGGGTGTTCGAACTGTTTCCCCGGCTCGCCGAGCGGCGGCGGCAGCCGGGCGGGACGCTCTCCGGCGGCGAGCAGCAGATGCTGGCGGTGGGCCGGGCGTTGATGAGCCGGCCGAAGCTGCTGCTGCTCGACGAGCCGTCGATGGGGCTGGCCCCGATGGTGATCAAGCAGATCTTCGACATCATCACCGAGATCAACGAGCAGGGCACCACGATCCTGCTCGTCGAGCAGAACGCCCAGCAGGCGCTCGCCCGGGCGCACCGGGGGTACGTGCTGGAGACCGGCCGGATCGTCAAGGAGGGCAGCGGCCGGGAGCTGATGCACGACCCGGCGGTCCGGGAGGCGTACCTCGGCGTTTCCTGACCGGTCGCCGGTCGCGTTTCCGCCCGGCACGCCCACCCGGGGATCGGGCCTGATCCGCCCGGAGTGGGCGTGCCCGGCGGAAACCCCCCAGCGCACCGTGCCGGTCGCGATCGTTGTCACAGCCGCGGACTAGAGTCGCTGCCGTGACCGCGACGACTCCGCGCCTGCTGCTGCTCGACGGACATTCCCTGGCCTACCGGGCGTTCTTCGCCCTGCCGGTGGAGAACTTCTCCACCACCACGGGGCAGCCGACGAACGCGGTCTACGGCTTCACCTCCATGCTGATCAACGTGCTCCGGGACGAGCGGCCGACGCACGTCGTGGTGGCCTTCGACCTGTCCCGCCGCTCGTTCCGCACCGAGAAGTACGCGGACTACAAGGCCGGCCGCAAGGAGAGCCCGCCCGAGTTCGCCGGCCAGGTCAGCCTGATCAAGGAGGTGCTGACGGCGCTGCGGATCCCGGCGGTCGAGAAGGAGAACTACGAGGCCGACGACGTGATCGCCACGCTGGCCTGCCAGGCGCGCGACGCGGGGATGTCGGTGCTGATCTGCACCGGCGACCGGGACGCCTTCCAACTGGTCGGTGAGCAGGTCACCGTGCTCTACCCGCGCAAGGGCGTGTCGGACCTGGCCCGGATGGATCCGGCCGCGGTGACCGAGCGCTACGGCGTCGGCCCGGACCGCTATCGGGACCTCGCCGCGCTGGTCGGCGAGAGCAGCGACAACCTCTCCGGCATCCCGGGCGTCGGACCGAAGACCGCGGCCAAGTGGATCAACACGTACGGCGGCGTGGAGGGCGTGGTCGCGCAGGCCGACGCGATCAAGGGCAAGGCCGGCGAGAGCCTGCGGGAGCGGCTGGCCGACGTGATCCGCAACTACGATCTCAACCGCCTGGTCATCGACCTGGAGTTGCCGCTGCGCCCGGACGACGCGCTCTGGGCCGGCTGGGACCGGGAGGCGGTGCACCAGGTCTTCGACACGCTGGAGTTCCGGATCCTGCGCGACCGGCTCTACCAGTACCTCGACGCGGTGGAACCGGAGGCCGAGGCCGGGTTCGAGCTGGCCGGCGAGCAGCTCGGCGCCGGTGCGGTGGCCGGCTGGATCGAGACGCACCTGCCGGCCGGCACCCCGTGCGGGGTGGCGGTCAGCGGCAGCTTCGGGCGCGGCGCCGGTGAGCTGACCGGGATGGCCCTGGCGACCGCCGACGGGGTGGCGGCCTGGTTCGACCCGGCGGCGCTGGAGCCGGCCGACGACGCGGCCGTGGCCGCCTGGCTGGCCGACGCGCAGCGGCCCAAGGTGTTGCACGACAGCAAGCCGGCGATGCTGGCGTTCGCCGAGCGCGGCTGGTCGCTGGGCGGGGTGGCCCGGGACACCGCGCTGGCCGCCTACCTGGCCCGGCCCGACCAGCGCTCGTACGACCTGACCGACCTGGCCCTGCGCTACCTGCACCGGGAGCTGAAGGTGGACGCCCCGGCCGACGGTCAGCTCACCATCGACGGCCTGGGCGACGAGGGCGAGGTCGAGCGCAACCTGATGCTGCGCGCCCGGGCCACCCTGGATCTGGCCGAGGCGATCGGCGCCGAACTGGCCCGGGACGGGGAGCTGTCCAGCCGGCTGCTGGCCGAGGTGGAGCTGCCGCTGGTGGGTGTCCTGGGCACGATGGAGCGGATCGGCATCGCCGCCGACACGGACTACCTGTCGGAGCTGGAGGCGCACTTCGCGGCCGGGGTGAAGGAGGCCGCCCAGGCGGCGTACGCGGTGGTGGGCCGGGAGTTCAACCTGGGCTCGCCGAAGCAGTTGCAGGAGATCCTGTTCGGCGATCTCGGCCTGCCGAAGACGAAGCGGATCAAGACCGGCTACACCACCGACGCCGACGCGCTGCAGTGGCTGTTCGTGCAGACCGAGCACCCGCTGCTAGCGCACCTGCTCCGGCACCGCGACGTGGCCCGGCTGAAGTCCACGGTGGACGGCCTGCTCAAGTCGGTCTCCCCGGACGGGCGCATCCACACCACGTTCAACCAGACCGTCGCGGCCACCGGCCGGCTCTCCTCGACCGACCCCAACCTGCAGAACATCCCCATCCGCACCGAGGAGGGCAGGCGGATCCGCCGGGCGTTCGTGGTGGGGGAGGGGTACGAGTCGCTGCTGTCGGCCGACTACAGCCAGATCGAGATGCGGATCATGGCGCATCTGTCCGGGGACGCCGCGTTGATCGAGGCGTTCAACTCCGGCGCGGACTTCCACGCCGCCACGGCCTCGTCGGTGTTCACCGTGCCGCTGTCCGAGGTGACCGCCGACCAGCGGCGCAAGATCAAGGCGATGAACTACGGCCTCGCGTACGGGCTGAGCGCGTTCGGGCTCTCCCAGCAGCTCGGCATCTCCGCCGAGGAGGCGCGGGGGCTGATGGAGGAGTACTTCAGCCGGTTCGGCGGGGTACGGGACTACCTGCACGAGGTGGTGGACCGGGCCCGGCGGGACGGGTACACCGAGACGATCCTCGGCCGTCGCCGCTACCTGCCGGATCTGGTCAGCGACAACCGGCAGCGGCGGGAGATGGCCGAGCGGATGGCGCTCAACGCCCCCATCCAGGGCTCCGCCGCCGACATCATCAAGAAGGCGATGCTCCAGGTGGACGCCGCGCTGCGCGGCTCCGATCTCGGCTCGCGGATGCTGCTGCAGGTGCACGACGAACTGGTCTTCGAGGTCGCCCCCGGCGAGCGGGACGCGCTGGTCGAGGTGGTCCGCCGCGAGATGGGCGGGGCGTACCCGCTCCAGGTGCCGCTGGAGGTGTCGGTCGGTGCCGGCCGGGACTGGAACAGCGCCGAGCACTGACCGCCCGAACGCCGAACGCCGCCGGGCCGGGGTTGCGGGCAGCCCGGCCCGCACGGGTCGGACCTGACCGCCCGAACGCCGGGCGCCGCCGGGCCGCCCGCGACCGGCGCGCGTACGCCCGGCTACTTCAGGGGGTCGTGACCCCAGTTCATCAGGGAGTACCGCCACCGGGTCCGCCGGACGTCGCCGCGGGGCCGCTGCGCCATGTGCCGGCGGACGTACCCGACGACCTTGCGCATGTGTCTGTAGTCGGCGTCGGTCAGTTCGGCGCGCCTGCGCCGGAGCAGGTTGACGATCTTCCGCCCGGAGTCGTGTCCCACGGACTCGCCGCCGCCCCGGCGCCAGCCGACCGTCTTGGACTCGTCGGTCTCCAGCCACCGCTGGAGTTCGCCGGGTCGCATGTTCACGGCCTCGGTGAACTCGCGGTAGGTGTCCCGGCCGTCGTCACCGCTCACGGCGCAGCGCCTCCGGTCGGTGCGCGACGTCCCGGCCCGAGTCGTCGTTGCGGATGCGGTACTGCGGCGCCTCCGGCGAGGCGTTCACGGTCCGGCCCCGGATCCGGGTCCGCTCGGTGATCTCGCCCTGCACGACGCCGTGTCCCCGGCCGCCGTGGCTGGCCCAGGAGACGTGATCACCCTTGCGGAACCGCTGCTGGCTCGCCATGCCGCTCGGGTACCCGCGCCCGGGCCGGCAAAACCGGATCGGCGTACGCGCCGGCGCCACCCGCCGGCGGTCGGTTGCCCGGCCGCAGGTACCACCGGTTGCCGTCCACGTCGGCCCGGTGCAGCACGTCCGGCTGGCGGCAGGTGTGGACCCGAGGTGGGTTCAGCCCGCGGGCTTGTCGGCCAGGTAGATGGCCGTACCGGGAAAGAGCCGACCGCGCAGCGGGCTCCACTGGCCCCAGACCTCCCCGTGGTCGGCCGGCCACTCCGGTTCGACCAGATCGCGCAGGACGAAGCCGGCGCCGACCAGTTCGCGGATCCGGTCGCCCAGGGTCCGGTGCTGCTCGACGTAGCGGGCGGTGCCGGTCTCGTCCTGCTCGACGTACGGTCGGCGGTCGAAGTACGAGTGCACGGCCAGCAGGCCGCCCTCGCCGGGATCGTCCAGGAAGATCCACCGGATCGGGTGGGTCACCGAGAACACCCAGCGGCCACCCGGGCGGAGCACCCGGTACACCTCGCGCATCAGGGCCGCCGAGTCGGCGACGAACGGGACCGCGCCGAACGCGGTGCAGACCGTGTCGAAGATGCCGGCCGGAAACGGCAGGGCCAGCGCGTCGGCCTGGACCAGCGGCACGCGTACCCCGGTGCGGTGGGCCGCGGCCGCGGCGTGCCGCAACATGCCCGCGGACAGGTCGGTGGCCACCACCTCGGCACCCGCGCGGCGCAGCCACCGCGCGGCGGCGGCCGCACCGCAGCCCAGTTCCAGGATCCGGGTGCCGGCCACCGGCCCGAGCAGCCCCGCGTCGGCCTCCCGCAGCCCCTCCGGACACCAGACGAAGTCCACGTCGCCGAGGAAGGCGCCGTGTTCCTGCTGGTAGGCGTCGGCGTCGGTGTCCCACCAACCCCGGTTGGCCCGCCGCGCCTCGGCGTCGCTCACCGGTCGGCGGGAAACGCCCGGTTCCGCGTCGGCCGACCCCTGCTGGTCCATCGCGGCAGTCTAGGGGGTGTCCCGTCGATCTCCGCGGAGCGAAACGGCGTCCCGAGCGCGGGTACGCCCCGGGGCGTACCGTGCGGATCTTCGCTGGTGGAGCGGGAGGGGGCGGCCGGGGGAGCGGTTGCAGCCCGCCGTCGGCCGTCGACATCTGGCCCTATGTCCTGATATTGTCTCGGCTCCCGGCAAAGCGCGTTGGATCACCTGCCCTGGCCTTGCACGCTGTGGTAATGCGCACGGTAAGCTTACTGGTGCGCTTGCGGATCGTGTGCCTCGGCAGGGAGCAGGTCCGCGGTCGACGGACACGTTCAATGATCATCGACCGGTCATTGCTCGGCGTGCCCGCCGGCGGGTCCGTTGGCGCGAACAGGTCACCGCGACAACCACCTGCGGCGACAATCCATCCGACCGGAGCAACCGCCCACATGACGAGCAGCATCGAGGCCACCTCGAGCGCCAACCGGGTCACCGTCGATGACCTCGGCACGGAAGAAGCCTTCCTCGCGGCCATCGACGAGACCATCAAGTACTTCAACGACGGCGACATTGTCGAAGGCACCGTCGTCAAGGTCGATCGGGACGAGGTCCTGCTCGACATCGGCTACAAGACCGAGGGTGTGATCCCCTCGCGCGAGTTGTCGATCAAGCACGACGTCGATCCCGCCGAGGTGGTGTCCGTCGGTGACCACATCGAGGCCCTCGTCCTCCAGAAGGAGGACAAGGAGGGTCGCCTGATCCTGTCGAAGAAGCGTGCCCAGTACGAACGCGCCTGGGGCACCATCGAGCGGATCAAGGACGAGGACGGCGTCGTGCGCGGCTCCGTCATCGAGGTGGTCAAGGGTGGCCTCATCCTCGACATCGGGCTGCGCGGCTTCCTGCCCGCCTCCCTGGTCGAGATGCGCCGGGTGCGGGATCTGCAGCCGTACGTGGGCCGCGAGCTCGAAGCCAAGATCATCGAGCTGGACAAGAACCGCAACAACGTGGTGCTGTCCCGCCGGGCCTGGCTGGAGCAGACGCAGTCCGAGGTGCGCACCGAGTTCCTCAACAAGCTCCAGAAGGGCCAGGTCCGCAAGGGCGTGGTCTCCTCGATCGTCAACTTCGGCGCGTTCGTCGACCTTGGCGGCGTGGACGGTCTGGTGCACGTCTCCGAGCTGTCCTGGAAGCACATCGACCACCCGTCCGAGGTTGTCGAGGTCGGCCAGGAGGTCGAGGTCGAGGTCCTGGACGTCGACCTGGACCGCGAGCGGGTCTCGCTGTCGCTGAAGGCGACCCAGGAAGACCCGTGGCGCCAGTTCGCCCGGACCCACGCGATCCAGCAGATCGTGCCCGGCAAGGTCACCAAGCTGGTGCCCTTCGGCGCGTTCGTCCGGGTCGACGACGGCATCGAGGGCCTGGTGCACATCTCCGAGCTGGCCGAGCGGCACGTGGAGATCCCGGAGCAGGTCGTCCAGGTCGGTTCGGACGTCATGGTCAAGGTCATCGACATCGACCTGGAGCGCCGGCGGATCTCGCTGTCGCTCAAGCAGGCGAACGAGGGCTTCGTGGAGGGCGAGGAGAACTTCGACCCCACCCTCTACGGCATGACCGCCACGTACGACAACGAGGGCAACTACATCTACCCGGAGGGCTTCGACCCGGAGACGGGCGAGTGGCTCGAGGGGTACGACAAGCAGCGGGAGGCCTGGGAGCAGCAGTACGCGGAGGCCCGGCAGCGTTGGGAGGCGCACACCAAGCAGGTGCAGTCCTCCCGCGCCGCGGAGGCCGAGGCGGCGGCCAACCCGGCACCGCCCACCGGCGGCAGCACCTCCTCCAGCACTCCGGCGCCGACCCGTCAGGCGGAGGAGCCGGCCGGCACCCTCGCCACCGACGAGGCGCTCGCCGCGCTGCGGGAGAAGCTCGCCGGCGGCAAGTAGTCCGCACCGTACGGCGGACAGCACCGTACGAGGAAGGCCCCGCCATCCCCGGCTCAGCCCGGGGGTGGCGGGGCCTTCCGCATGCCGCCGGCCGCCTGCCCGGTCCCGTGCCCGAATGGTCCGTTCCAGTCGCCCGATCTTGCGGCGGGGCGCGCCGCCGGGTTGACTTGACCGGTGCTGCGAGTGGGGTTGACCGGCGGAATCGCGTCCGGCAAGAGCGCCGTGGCCGCCCGGCTCGCCGAGCGCGGTGCGGTGATCGTCGACTCGGACGTCCTGGCCCGGGAGGTGGTGGCGCCCGACACCGACGGCCTCCGGGAGGTCGTGCGGACCTTCGGGGACCGGGTCCTCGGACCGGACGGCGCACTGGACCGGCCGGCGTTGGCCGCCATCGTGTTCGGCGACCCGGAACAGCGGGGCCGGCTCAACGCGATAGTCCACCCCGGGTACGCGAGCGCAGCGCCGCGCTGTTCGCCGCGGCACCGGCCGACGCGGTCGTGGTCAACGACGTACCGCTGCTGGTCGAGGTGGGGCTCGCGCCGACGTACCACCTGGTGGTCGTGGTGGCCGCGAGCCGGCCCACCCGGGTGGCGCGGCTGGTCCGGGACCGGGGGATGACCGCGGACGAGGCGTCCGCCCGGATCGCCGCGCAGGCCGACGACGCGCGGCGCGCCGCGGCGGCCGACGTGTTGCTCCGCAACGACGGCGACCTGGCCGACCTGTCGGCGGCCGTGACGGACCTGTGGCGCGACCGGCTGGTGCCGTACGAGGCCAACCTGCGGCACCGGCGGGTCGCCCCGCCCGCGCCGCTGGCACCCGTGGCCCCCGACGCCTCCTGGCCCGAGCAGTACGCCCGGGTGGCGGCCCGGATCGGGCACGCCCTCGGCCCCGCGGCGCGGCTGGACCACGTGGGCTCCACGGCCGTGCCGGGGCTGGCGGCCAGGGACGTCCTGGACGTCCAGCTCACCGTCGCCGACCTGGCCGAGGCGGATCGGCTCGCCGAGCCGCTGGCCGCCGCCGGGTTCCCGCGAAGCCCCGGCCGGTGCGGGGACCGGCCCGGGAGCGCACCGCGGGCCGAGCCGGGAGGCTGGCCGCAGCGGCTGCACGGCAGCGCCGACCCGGGCCGGGCGGTGCGCCTGCACGTCCGGCCGGCCGGCTCGCCGGGCTGGCGGTTCGCGCTGCTGATGCGGGACCACCTGCGGGCGGACCCCGACCGCAGGGACGCGTACGCGGACCTCAAGCGCCGGCACGCCGCGCAGGGGGACCGGCAGCGCTACGCCGCGGCGAAGGAGCCCTGGTTCGACGAGGAGCGCGTCGCGGCCGAGCGCTGGGCCGCGACGACCGGTTGGCGCCCGGATCCGGCGACCGGCTGACCGCCGGGGCGCAACGCCCCGCGCCCCGTGCGGTGCACCGGCCGGGCCGGCCGCCGGAATCCCCGGCGCCCGGGATGCCTGGCGCTCGGGATGTCTAGGACGCCCGCGCTCGGATTTGCTGATGCTGCGGTGCCCGGTGCCCGGTGCCCGGTGCCCGGTGCCCGGTGCCCGGTGCCCGGCACCCGGATGGCCGGTGCCGGGATGCCCGCGCTACGGCACGGCCGGCAGCCAGGGCACCGGACCCGGCGCCACATCGAGCTGGGCGAAGGCGCCGGTGCGGGTACGCAGCTCCAGCCGGCGCAGCCCGCCGTTGGAGTCGATCCAGTACCGCAGCCGGGCGCCGCCCGGCGGCGCGCCCGCCTCGGCCGGCTTGGGCACCTCGAACACCGTGAGCTGCCGTCCGCGCAGCGTTTCGGAGCGCAGCCAGACCGCCGCGGCGCGCACCGTGGGCACCTCCCAACCGGTCCGCCGCCCGGCGGCCAGTGCCTCGCTGAGCAGGAGTTCCAGGTCCAGTTCGCCGCCGTCGTCGGCGCGCTCCAGCCAACTGGCCGTACTCCAGCCGTCCCTGGGCGAGGGCAGCGGCGGTGCCTGCCAGCCGGGCGGGTCGGTGGCACGGCTGGCGCCTCTGCCGGTGCTTCTGCCGGTGCCGCCGGACGCGGTGCTGCCGGTCGCGGTGCTGCCGGCCGGATCCTCCCGGCGGGCCACCCCGGTCGCGTCGGCCCGGATCAGCGCCGGCGGCACCCGGCCGGCCGCCTCGGTGAGGCTCAGGTACGCCGTCGCCCGGCGCCAGTCGATCCAGCCGCTGCCGCGTAGCTCGGTGTTGGACCCGCCGGGCAGCGTGAGCGTGACCCGGGCCCCGCCCCGGCTGCGGTCGACCCGGGGCATCCGGGCCAGCCGGTCCGCCTCCGCGTCGGTGACCGCACGGGGCCGTACCGGATCGCCGCCGAGCGCGTCGATGGCGTTGATCTTGATCTTCTTCGGGTCGGCCGGCCGGTCGAGGTCGGCGCGGACCGGGACCGCGCCGGGCAGCGTGGCCTCGAACCGGTGCAGCCGGGCGTCCCGGTCCAGCCAGTACCGGATCACGCCGCCCAACGCCTTCGGGTCGCCGGGGTCGCGGGCCCCGGTGGCGCTCGCCGACCCGGTACGGCCGGCCGCCGTGCCGTCACCCGGGGCCGGACCGTCGCCGAGGGCCGTGCCGTCGCCGGGGGCCGTGCCGTCGCCGGGGGCCGTGCCGTCGCCGGGGGCCGTGCCGGCACCCGACTGCCCGGCGTCGTCGGTCTCACCGGCGGCCACGGTGCCGCCCGTGCCGGTCGTGCCGGGTGGGGTGGGCACCGCCGGCAGGGCCGGCCCGATCAGCACGTCCACCGGCAGCCCGCCGATCTGGTCGGGGTTCAGCCAGCGCGCCGGCGCCCGGGTCAGGGCCTGCGCGCCGTCGCGGTCGGCGGCCAGCCCGAACAGCAGGGTGAGCAGGGCGTCCAGGTCCCGGGTGGCCGACTCGGCGCGGCGGATCCGCCAGCCGTCGGCGGGCGGCACCGCCGGGGGCAACCCCGTGCCGCCGGCGGTGCCGCCGACCGACGGCCGGCTGGCGACCACCCCGGGCAGGGCCTGGAGCAGGCCGCGGTCGGTGCCGGCGCCCGCGCCGTCGATCGCCAGGTACGCGATCTGCCGGCGCCAGTCCACCCAGCCGCCGACCCGGGTCAGCGTGCCGGACCGGTCCAGGGTGGCGCGTACGGTCACGGCGCCGTCGCGCAGGTTGGTGGTCCACATGGCGGCCAGCCGGCGACCCTCGGCGGCGGTCAGCGGCCGGGTGCTGTCCTGGTCGGTCGGGGGTGCCGGGGCGGCCAGACCGACCGCGAGACCGGCGCCCGAGGCGACGGCAAGGCAGGTCAACAGCGCCAGGGTGACGGGCCGGCGGCGAACCGCGGCGGGGGCGCTCGTCCTCACGGGTGTGCAACGGTGCAGCCGGGGCGGAGGTGACGCCCGGGTTGCCATGATCAGCGACGGGTGATCAGAAAAGGGCGCTCGCGGCGGCCGGTCAGCGCCTCAGCGCGACCACACGGGTGCGCTCGCCGTCATGGACGGGGCAGCAACCCTGCGCACGGATGGCGCGGACACCTGTGCGGGTCCGGTCAACCACCCGTCGGCCGCCGCGAGCGGCCTACCATAAAACCGTAGCGCGGTGATCTCGGGCACACAATGGCATTATCGACGCCGATCGCTCACCCCTGGTCGTCGGCCGAACCTGTCGGTGCCCCGGCGTACCGTTGACGGCATGGCGATCGAGATCCCACGGCTGGACGGCCGGTTCCAGGTCATCAGCGAGTTCCAGCCGTCCGGAGACCAGCCGACCGCGATCGCCGAGCTGGAGCGGCGGGTGCGCCGCGGCGACCGGCACGCGGTCCTGCTGGGCGCGACCGGCACCGGCAAGAGCGCCACGACCGCGTGGCTGGTCGAGCGGTTGCAGCGGCCCACCCTGGTACTGGCGCCCAACAAGACCCTCTGCGCGCAGTTGGCGAAGGAGTTCGCCGAGCTGCTGCCGCACAACGCGGTCGAATACTTCGTCTCGTACTACGACTACTACCAGCCCGAGGCGTACATCCCGCAGACCGACACCTACATCGAGAAGGACTCCTCGATCAACGAGGAGGTGGAGCGGTTGCGGCACAAGGCGACGATGTCCCTGCTCACCCGGCGGGACGTGGTGGTGGTGGCGACCGTCTCGGCGATCTACGGCCTGGGCACCCCGGAGGAGTACCTCGACCGGGCGGCCCGGGTCGTGGTGGGCCAGGAGATCGAGCGGGACAAGCTGCTCCGCCGGCTGGTCGACATCCAGTACACCCGCAACGACATGGCGTTCCAGCGGGGGACGTTCCGGGTCCGGGGTGACACGCTGGAGATCATCCCGGCGTACGAGGAACTGGCGGTGCGGATCGAGTTCTTCGGTGACGAGGTGGAGAAGCTCTACTATCTGCACCCGCTGACCGGCGAGGTGATCCGGGAGACCAACGGCCTGCTGATCTTCCCGGCGACGCACTACGCGGCCGGCCCGGAGCGGATGGAACGGGCGATCGCCGGCATCGAGACCGAGCTGGCCGAGCGGCTGGCCGAGCTGGAGCGGCAGAACAAGCTGCTGGAGGCCCAGCGGTTGCGGATGCGCACGACGTACGACGTCGAGATGATGCGCCAGGTCGGGTTCTGTTCGGGCATCGAGAACTACTCGATGCACATCGACGGGCGTTCGCCCGGTGACCCGCCGCACTGCCTGCTCGACTACTTCCCGGACGACTTCCTCACGGTCATCGACGAGTCGCACCAGACGGTGTCCCAGATCGGCGGCATGTACGAGGGCGACGCGTCCCGCAAGCGGATGCTGATCGAGCACGGCTTCCGGCTGCCCAGCGCGGCCGACAACCGGCCGCTGCGCTTCGACGAGTTCCTGGACCGGGTCGGCCAGATGGTCTTCCTCTCCGCGACCCCCGGCTCGTGGGAGCTGGAACAGTCCGGCGGGGAGTACGTCGAGCAGGTGATCCGCCCGACCGGCCTGGTGGACCCGGAGGTGGTGGTCAAGCCCACCCGGGGCCAGATCGACGATCTCATGCACGAGATCAAACTGCGCACCGAGCGGGACGAGCGGGTGCTGGTCACCACGTTGACCAAGAAGATGGCCGAGGATCTGTCCGACTACCTCCTCGAACACGGCATCCGGGTGCGCTACCTGCACTCCGAGGTGGACACGCTGCGCCGGGTCGAGCTGCTGCGGGAGCTGCGCAAGGGCGACTACGACGTGCTGGTCGGCATCAACCTGCTGCGGGAGGGCCTGGACCTGCCCGAGGTGTCGCTGGTGGCGATCCTCGACGCGGACAAGGAGGGCTTCCTGCGCAGCGGCCGGTCGCTCATCCAGACGATCGGGCGGGCCGCCCGCAACGTCTCCGGCCAGGTGCACATGTACGCGGACAAGGTCACCCCGTCGATGGCCGCCGCGATCGAGGAGACCAACCGGCGGCGTGCCAAGCAGATCGCGCACAACGAGGCCAACGGGATCAGCCCGCAGCCGCTGCGGAAGAAGATCCACGACATCCTCGACGACATCTACCGGGAGGCCGAGGACACCGAGCGGACCACCGTCGGCGGCGCGGCCCGGCAGCTGTCCCGGGGGAAGGCGCCGGTCAAGGAGACCCGCAGCCGGTCGGCCGCCGGCACGCCGTCCCGGGCCGGCATGGCCCGGGCCGATCTGGCGCAGCTCATCCAGGAGCTGAACGACCAGATGCTGGCCGCGGCCCGGGAACTGCAGTTCGAGCTCGCCGCACGGATCCGGGACGAGGTCGCGGAGCTCAAGAAGGAACTGCGCGGGATGGACGTCGCGGGCGTCGCCTAGGGTCCGCGTCGACGCCCCGGCCGGGCGGGGTCAGGCCGGCACGTCGGTGAAGTGCTCCACCCGCGGCGGCTGGGCGAAGTAGGGGCCGATCAGCGAACGCCAGGTGGTGTAGCGGTCGGTGCCGCGGAAGTTGTCCTCGTGGTCCTTCACCGAGTCCCACTCGACCAGCAGCACGAACCGCGACGGCGACTCGATGCCCCGGGTCATCCGCACCGACCGGCATCCGGGGGTGCCCGCGAGCACCCGGTGTCCCTCGGCGTACGCGGCGGCGAACGCGTCCTCGCTCCCGGGCCGTACGTCGATCAACGCCACCTCCAGCACCATGCCGACAGCGTCGCACGGCCGCCGTCGCCCCGGTGAACCGGGTCGACGATCCCGTCAAAAGCCCAGCCTCCTAGGATGCCTTGCGGCAAGTCTTCATCATTACTACGTCATGCCCCGGTCGCGCCGACCCGCCTCCATGGGCAACAATGGTCGGCGGAGGGGAGTATTCCCCTGCGGCGGTGTCGTCAGCACGGTCTCGCACCGGAACGTTCGGTTCGAGCCCGGCGCCGTCGATCGCCGGCCCGTCTCCAGCGGGTCAGCGATGGAAGAGACCTCCGACAGTCACCACCGAACGCGTCACGCCTCGGTGCCGGTCTCCGGTGCCGCCCGCGTGACGGGACGTGCCTGCCGGAGGAATGCATTGAACGTGTCTGCAGGGTTGTGGGCGGTCACCCTCGTCGTGTTGACGGCGGTGCTCATCATCGATCTCGTCATCATCGGCCGCCGACCGCACGAGCCAACGATCCGCGAGTGCACGCTCTGGGTCACCCTCTACGTCCTGCTGGCGCTGGCCTTCGGCGGCGGGCTGTGGCTGTTCGAGGGCTCGACCCCGGCGGTCGAGTTCTACACGGGATGGCTCACCGAGTACAGCCTGTCGGTGGACAACCTGTTCGTCTTCATCATCATCATGGGACGGTTCGCCGTACCCCGGCAGTTCCAGCAGAAGGTGCTGCTGATCGGCATCGTGCTGGCGCTGGTGATGCGCGGCGGGTTCATCGCCGCGGGCGCCGCGCTGATCTCCCAGTTCTCCTGGGTGTTCTACATCTTCGGCGGGTTCCTCATCTACACCGCGGTGAACTTCCTGCGTCAGGGCGAGCCGGACGAGGACGAGTTCCAGGAGAACATCGTGATCCGGTGGAGCCGGCGGGCGCTGCCGCTCAGCCGCGACTTCGCCGGCGGGCACCTGATGACCCGGGAGAACGGGCGGCGGCTGTTCACCCCGATGCTCGTCGTGATGATCGCGATCGGCACCACCGACCTGATCTTCGCCCTGGACTCCATTCCCGCGATCTTCGGGATCACCGAGGAGTCGTACCTGGTCTTCGCCGCGAACGTCTTCGCGCTGATGGGGCTGCGGCAGCTCTACTTCCTGATCGGCGGCCTGCTGGACCGGCTGGTGTACCTCACCATCGGGCTGGCCGTGGTGCTCGGCTTCATCGGCGTGAAGCTGATGCTGGAGGCGCTCGCGGAGAACAACCTGCCGTTCGTCAACGCCGGCCGGCCGGTGCAGTGGGCGCCGCACGTGCCGATCTGGCTCTCGCTCTGCGTGATCATCGGCACGCTGGTGGCGGCCACGGTGGCCAGCATGATCAAGTCGTCCCGGGACCGCCGCCGGGAGCTGACGGGCGCCAGCCACTGACCGGCCCCGCGCCGGAGCCGCCCCGGAGCCGCCCCGGGTCAGACCCGGTGTACGCCCACCAGGGTCGCGTTGCGTTCGGCCGGCAGCGGCTCCTCGACCACCCGGCGCAGGTTGTAGCAGGCGTGCAGCATCCGCCGCGGCCCACCGCTGCCGGCCCGCGCGGTGACGATGCCGATGTGGTGGATCTTGCGGCCGGGCCGGGCGAACAGGTAGAGGTCGCCGGGCCGCTCCTCGCCCAGTTCCAGCGGGGTGGTCGCGGCGGCCTGGTCGTCGGCGTCCCGGGGAAGCCGGACGCCGAGCCGCCGCCAGGCCAGGTGCACCAGCCCGGAGCAGTCGATCCCGTACGTCGAGACGCCGCCCCAGATGTACCGCACGTTCCGGAGCCGGCAGGCCACGTCGAGCGCCTCGACGGCGCTCGGTAGATGGTCCGGTCCGGGGCCAGGTGGGCATCGACGGCCCAGAGCGGATCCGTCCGGCCCGGAACGTGGACCGGGCGCCAGCCGTCCCGGGCCGGACCGGCCACGGCCAGCCGGGTGCCGAGCATCACGCCCGGCAGCACCGGCGGCCCGTCGGGGCTGGCGTGCAGCACCGTGGCCGTGGTGTCGACGACGAGCCGGTTGTCCGGCTCGTCGTCCCGATCGGGCTCCGCCGGGGCCAACTGGTCGGCCGGCAGCCAGCCGGGGTAGCCCCGCGGGTCCAGTTTGGCGGCGGGTTGCTCCAGCGCCAGCACGTGCACCCAGCCGTCCGGGCGGACCTGGCGTACCAGCACCCGTTCGCCGAGCAGGAGCTGGCTGAGCACGCAGTCGCCCACCTGCTGATCGGTGTTCATGGCGGCGATCCAGCCGCGGATGTCGGTCCGGTTGGCCAGCGCCGGCGCATCGACCGCGCGGACGGCCTCCGGCCGGGTCCACAGGGTGGCGACGGCGACGTGGACGACGGCCTCCTGGCCGGGTTGGAGCGTCACGACCCGTACCGCCTTCCTTTCCGGTGCCTGACCGCGACCCTACGAAGGGTCTCGGTGCGGGGCAACATGCTGATGCTTACTTCCGTCACGTCTGTTCGGTGGACCTCTGCCCGGCGGCGGGGTCCCCGGCGCCGGCCAGGCCGGTGATACCCGACCCGGGCGCGTCGGGAAGCACCACCTCCGGCCCGTCGTACCGGATGCCGCCCCGCACCGGCGTGGCGGCCAGCCACCACGCCGCGTCCAGGTCGGAAACGGCGCTCGTGCCGTACGCGCCGACCAGGCTGGCCGCGGCGCCGAGCCCGACCTGGCTTTCCATCATCGAGCCGACCATGGTGCCCATGCCCTGCGCGGTCGCCAGCTCCAGCAGCGTGCGGGCGGCGCTCAGGCCGCCGCACTTGGCCAGCTTCACGTTGACCATGTCGGCCGCGCGGCGCCGGATCACCTCGACCAGGTCCGGTACGTCGAAGACGGCCTCGTCGGCCAGGATCGGGGTGTCGACCCGGTCGCTGACCCAGGCCAGCCCCTCGATGTCGCGCCGGGCGACCGGCTGCTCGACCAGTTCCACGTCCAGCCCGGCGTCCTCGATGCCGCGGATCACCCGGACCGCCTCGCGGGGGCTCCAGCCCTGGTTCGCGTCCAGCCGGATCCGGACGGCACCGCCCACGGCCGCCCGGACGGCGCGTACCCGGTCCAGGTCCCCCGCGGCGTCGGTACCCACCTTCAGCTTGAGCACGGTGAAGCCGTCGGCGACCCGCCGCGTGGCGGTGGTCGCCAGTTCCGGCGCGTCGCCGGCGGACAGGGTCACGTCGGTCGGTATCCGCCGGCGGGTGCCGCCGAGCAGCCGGACCAGCGGTACGCCGAGCCGGCGCGCGGCCAGATCGTGCAGCGCGGTGTCCACGGCGCCCTTGGCGGCCTCGTTTCCGGCGACCGCGCGCCGCACCTCGGCGCAGCGGGCCAGCAGGTCGTCCGGGTCGCGGCCGGCGATCCGCGGGGCGAGCTGGTCGGTCACGCACGCCTCGGCGCCGGCGATGGAGGCTCCGGTCACCTGCCACACCTGCGGGGCCTCGCCGAAGCCGGACCGGCCGTCGGCGTCCACGATCTCGACCACAAGCGTCTCCACCGTGCTCGTGCGGCGCAGCGCCGTGACGAACGGGGTGTGCAGCGGCGCCGACAGCCGGTGGGTGCGTACGGCCGTGATCGTCATGTAGCGCACCCTATGTCGTCGACCTGGGCGAACCGCCCCTCGCCCCGCCCGGGTGTGCTGCGCGCCCCGGCGTCGTGATGCGGGGTCGAGGCGCTCAGGCCAGGTGGTGCCGGGCGGCCCAGACCGCCGCGGAGATCCGGGCGATCAGCCGGCACGCCTCGTCGGCCAGGTCGGTGCTGGTGCAGGCCACCACGGCGTACGGGGGCGCGTCGTCGGGAAAAACCACCCCGGCGCCGTGCCGTACGCCCTGCACCCAGCCGTTCTTGTGCGCGACGCGGACGTGCGGCGGCAGCCCGGCGGCCAGGTCCTCGCGGTGCTCCTGGCGGAACAGCATCTCCAGCATGGCGGCGCAACTCGCCCGGCCGGCCAGCGGGCCGGGCAGGTCGGGTAGGTCGGGTAGGTCGGGCGGATCGGACGGGCCGCTGGCGGGGTCCGGCCGGTCCACCGGTCGATCCGGCCGCGTGCCGCGGTCGTCCTCCTCGGCTGCGGCTGCGGCTGCGGCTTCGGCGCCGCGCGCCACCGCCCCGAGCAGGGCCGCCAGGTCGGCGGCGGTGACCAGGTTGGTGATCCCGGCCTCCCGGGCCGCGAAGTCCTCGATCCCGCGGCCGGTGACGCTGTTGCGGGCGCCGGCCAGGGACCACACCTGGGCCACAGCCGGCTGGCCGACGTGCGTGAGGACGATGTTGGTGGCCAGGTTGCTGGACCGGACGATCATGCGCTCGGCGAGCCAGCGCAGCGGCGCGTCGGCGCCGACCCGCTCCCACACCGCCTCGTCGTTGTCGTAGCCGCGCTGGCAGGAGAAGCGGGGCGCCCCGGGCAGCGCCGAGGCGAACTCGTTGCCGACCGGCACCGGCGTGTCCAGGTCGAGCCGGCCGGCCTCGGCGGCCCGGAACAGCGCGGCCAGCACCGCCACCTTCATGGTGCTGGCCGCGTAGTGCGGGGTGTCCGGCAGCCGGGCGTAGGCGGGCGGGTGGTCCAGCCGTGCGGCGTACACCGAGATCGTGCCGGGCACGGCCGCCAGCTGCTCGTCGAGATCCGCCCAGGTCATGCCTGGACCGTAGCGGATCCGGCGTCAGCCGGCGTGCTTGCGCCGGGCGGCGGCCCGGGCCCGGGCGGTCTGGTCGAGCACCACCTTGCGCAGCCGGACGGCGACCGGGGTGACCTCCACGCACTCGTCCTCGCGGCAGAACTCCAGGGCCTGCTCCAGGGACAGCTTGCGGGGCGGGATCACCTTCTCGGTCTCGTCGGCCGTGGAGGAGCGCATGTTCGTGAGCTTCTTCTCCTTGGTGATGTTCACGTCCATGTCGTCGGAGCGGGAGTTCTCCCCGACGATCATGCCCTCGTAGACCTCGGTCGTCGGCTCGACGAACAGGGTGCCGCGTTCCTGGAGGTTCAGCATGGCGAACGAGGTGACCACGCCGGACCGGTCGGCCACCAGCGACCCGTTGTTGCGGGTCCGCAGCTCGCCGAACCACGGCTCGTACGACTCGAAGACGTGGTGCAGGATGCCGGTGCCGCGGGTGTCGGTGAGGAACTCGGTGCGGAAGCCGATCAGGCCGCGCGCCGGCACCAGCCACTCCATCCGGATCCACCCGGTGCCGTGGTTGACCAGTTGCTCCATCCGGCCCCGGCGGGTCGCCAGCAGCTGCGTGATCGCGCCCAGGTACTCCTCGGGGGCGTCGATGGTGAGCCGCTCGACCGGCTCGCAGACCTTGCCGTCGATCTCCCGGGTGACCACCTGCGGCTTGCCGACGGTCAGCTCGTAGGACTCGCGGCGCATCTGCTCCACCAGGATGGCCAGCGCCAGCTCGCCGCGGCCCTGCACCTCCCAGGCATCCGGCCGTTCGGTGGGCAGCACCCGCAGCGACACGTTGCCGACGAGTTCCTTGTCCAGGCGGTCCTTGACCATCCGGGCGGTGACCTTGGCGCCCTTGACCCGGCCGACCAGCGGCGAGGTGTTGGTGCCGATGGTCATCGAGATGGCCGGCTCGTCCACGGTGATCAGCGGCAGCGGGCGGGGGTCGTCCACGTCGGCGAGCGTCTCGCCGATCATGATCTCCGGGATCCCGGCGACCGCGATGATGTCGCCCGGGCCGGCCTGCTCGGCCGGCTTGCGCTCCAGGCCCTCGGTCATCAGCAGCTCGGAGATGCGGACCTTCTCGGTGCTGCCGTCGGTGCGGCACCAGGCGACCGTCGTGCCCTTGCGGATCGTGCCCTGGCGGACCCGGCACAGCGCCAGCCGGCCGAGGAACGGGGACGCGTCGAGGTTGGTCACGTGCGCCTGCAGCGGGGCCGCCTCGTCGTACCCGGGCGCCGGGATGGTGTCCAGCAGGGTGCGGAACAGCGGCTCCAGCGAGGTGCTGTCGGCCGGTACGACGCCGTCGGCGGGCTGCTCCAGCGAGGCGATGCCGTCGCGGGCGCAGGCGTACACGATCGGGAAGTCGATCTGGGAGTCGTCGGCGTCCAGGTCGAGGAAGAGTTCGTACGTGTCGTCGACGACCTCCTTGATCCGGGCGTCCGGCCGGTCCACCTTGTTGATCACCAGAATGATCGGCAGCCGGGCGCGCAGCGCCTTGCGCAGCACGAACCGGGTCTGCGGCAGCGGACCCTCGCTCGCGTCCACCAGCAGCACCACGCCGTCGACCATCGTGAGGCCGCGCTCGACCTCGCCGCCGAAGTCGGCGTGCCCGGGGGTGTCGATGATGTTGATGGTCACCGGCTCGCCGTCGGCGGGTACGTAGCGCACGGCGGTGTTCTTGGCCAGGATGGTGATGCCCTTTTCCCGCTCCAGGTCCATCGAGTCCATCACACGGTCGGCCACCTCCGCCCGGGCGGAGAACGCACCGGCCTGGCGCAGCATGGCGTCCACCAGTGTGGTCTTGCCGTGGTCCACGTGCGCGATGATGGCGACGTTACGGAGATCGGAGCGGGTCTGCATGGGGTCCATTCTTCGTGGTCGGTCCGGTCGGGGCGCGCCGGGGGCGCGCGGGCTGGCTGATCGCCGGTGGGCTCGGGTGGCCGGCTGACCGACATGTCCGGGGGGACCGCGGTGCTCGACCTGTCGACGCTGTTGCAGCAGTTGCCGTCGTGGCTTGTCTACGTCGTGGCGGCGACGCTGGTGGCTGGGGAGACGGCGGTGATCGTCGGGCTGATGATGCCCGCCGAGGCCACCCTGCTGCTGGTCGGCTTCCTAGCATACGCCGGAACGGTGCGCCTCGCCCCCATCATGATCATCATGATGGCCGCGGCGGCGCTCGGCGACACGCTCGCGTTCCGCAGCGGTCGCCGGCGCGGACCGGCGCTGCGGGCCGGTCGGCTGGGCGCCCGGGTGGGGGACCGGCGCTGGGCCCGGGCCGAGCGCCTGGTGCACCGGATCGGCGGCCGGGGCATCCTGGCCGCCCGGTGGCTGGCCTTCGTCCGCACCGTGGCGCCCCGGCTGGCCGGGGCGGCGGGCATGCCGTACCGGCGGTTCCTGCCCTGGAACCTGGCCGGGGTGCTGACCTGGGTGGGCACCACGGTGCTGGTCGGCTACCTGGCGGGCGAATCGTTCCACCGGGTGAGCGCGCTGCTGGGGAACGCGACCGGGGCGGTGCTGGCGCTGCTGGCCTGCGTGGCCGCCCTGGTGCTGCTCGGCCGGTGGCTGGGCCGGCATCCGGATCCGGTCCGGGCGCTGGCCGCGCGGGCCGCGGCGCTGCCACCGTCGCGGTGGGCCAGCCGCCGGTACGGCGAGTGGGCGCGGCGGCTGTCCGACCGGCTCGGCACCGGCTGGGCGCTGGCGGTCAACCTGCTGGTCGGGCTGGGGCTGCTGTTCGGCCTGGGGTTGGGGCTGGGCTGGCTGCTGCGCGTCCTGGTGGGGCACAGCGGCCTGGCCGTCGTCGACGGGGCGATCGGCGACTGGTTCGCGGCCCGGCGTACCCCGGGCGCCGTCGAGGTGGCGGGGGCGCTGCTGGGGGTGCTCCGCGGGCCGGTGCTGATCCTTGGTGTGGCGATACTCACGCTGGCGCTCGGCCGCCGGTCGGGGTCGCCCGCCCCGCCGGGCGACCCCGACCCGGCCGGTGACCGGGATCGGCCCGGCGGCCTGGACCGGGCCGGTGACCCGGACCCGGTCGACGATCGGGATCCGGTCGATGATCCGGACCGGGCCGGTGACCCGGACCGGGTCGATGATCGGGATCCGGTCGACGATCGGGACCCGGCCGGCGACGCCCCGGAGCGCCGGACGAACCTGGTGGACGTGCTGGGCACCGCGGGCGCGTTCGTGCCGTTGCTGCTGCTGGCCCTGGTGGCCGAACTCACCCGGCCGGACCAGTTCCGGCCGGCGGCGGTCGGCGGCGGTCCCGGCGCGCTGTTCCCCAGCCAGAACGCCGTGGTGACGGGAAGCCTGTGCACGATGGCCTGGCTGCTGTCCCGGGGCACGCACTGGGCGGGCGCGGTGACCGGCTGGACCGGTGCCGCGGTCGGTGTGGCGATCGTCGCGCTGGCCCGGCTCTACCTGGGCCTCGACACGGCCAGCGAGACGGTGACGGCGGTGCTGCTCGGGGCGCTGTGGACGGTCTTCCTCATCGTGGCCTGGCGCAACCGGGACCGGGCGGCCGCGCCGGATCCGGACTCGTGAGACCCGTTCCGGCATCCGGCGCCGGTGACGGCGTACTCACGGGACGTCGCCGGACACCTCCGACTGCTACGGTCGGCGCTCGTGAGACACGGAACGGGGCGGGTCGGTGTCCGGGCCACGGTGCTGATCGTGGCGGTGGGGTTCGTGTCGTCCGGCTGCGGGGGCGCGCCGCCCGTGCAACGGCCGACCGGGCCGGAGGTGGTGGCGGAGGCCACCGCCGAGGTGAGCGCGGAGGCGCTGCTCGGGCCGGCACCGAGCACACCGGCGGCCAGCCCGTCGCCGAGCCGGTCCGCGGCGGCCGGGTCGAGCCCGAGCGCGCACCGGGCGCCGACGCCACGGGCCAAGCCGAAGCCGCCGACCGAGAAGACCCTGCCGCCGCCGCCACCCGCGCCGGCCGCGGACTGCACGCCGTCGTACCGGGGGACCAAGGCGACCCAGAGCCAGGTCCGGGACGCGTTGACGGCCGCGGCGGGCCGGACGTACTGGCCCTCGTCGGCGCCGAGCCTGAGGGTGCCGGTGAACCTGGTCAAGGCGGTGGCCTGGCAGGAGAGCGGGTGGCAGTCCAACATCATCGCCTGCGACGGCGGGGTGGGACTGATGCAGGTGATGGAGCCGACGGCCGACTTCGTCAACCAGCGGTTCGAGCAGTCCTACGACATCGAGGACTACCGGGACAACGCCACCCTGGGCGCCAACTACCTCGCCTGGCTGACCAAGTACATCGGCGACGCCTACTTCGACAGCGACTACAGCCTGGACGCGGCCAACTGCACCGCCGAGCTGAACTCCTGCCTGCTCAACGCGGTGATCGCCGCGTACAACTTCGGGCCCGGCGCGGTGGCCACGGACAGCGGGCTGGTCATCCCCAACCCCCGGTACGTGCAGAACGTGCGGGCGCTGATGACCGAATGCACCTGCCTGAGCGTCTGATCCGCGGGCCGCGCCGGGAGGGGTCCGGGCGGACGGGGAGCCCGCGGTGATCGGCCGGCTCGCCGCGCGGCTCGCCGGCCGGCTGCTCGGGCTGCCGCCGACGGGTACCCGTCGGGTGGTGGTCACCCGCAACATCCGGGTCCGGGTCCGCGACGGGGTGCCGCTGCTCACCGACCACTACGCCCCCGACCGGGCCGGCGCCCCGACGCTGCTGATCCGCACCCCGTACGGGCGGGGTGGCCCGGTCCGGCTGCTCGGCCGGCTGCTGGCCGAGCAGGGCTTCCACACCGTGATCCAGTCCTGCCGGGGGACGTTCGGTTCGGCCGGCCGGTTCACGCCCCTGGTGCACGAGCGGGCCGACGGCCTGGACACCGTGGACTGGCTGCGCCGGCAGCCCTGGTACGCCGGCCGGTTCGGCATGTTCGGGGCCAGCTACCAGGGCTTCGTGCAGTGGGCGCTGGCCGCCGAGGTCGAGGACCTGCGGGCCATGGTGGCGGTGGTGACCGCGGCCAGCGTCCGGGATTCCACGTACGCGGGCGGATCGTTCTCGCTGGACACGGTGCTGACCTGGGCCGAGCTGCTGGAGGCGCAGGCCGTGCCCTGGCTGGCCCGCCAGCTCGAACTGCGCCGCGGGCAGCCCCGGCTGCTGGCCGGGCTGGCCCACCTGCCGCTGGCCGAGGCGGACCGGGTCGCCACCGGCGGCACCGTGCCGTTCTTCCAGGAGTGGCTGGTCGAGCACACGCCCGGGGCGTCGTACTGGCGGTCCCGGATGTTCGACGCGCGGATGGCCGAGATCCGCACGCCGGTGGCGATGGTGACCGGCTGGCACGACATCTTCCTGCCGGCCCAGTTGGCCGACTACGCCGCGCTGCGTGCGGCCGGCGGTCACCCGACGCTGACCGTCGGCCCGTGGACGCACGGCAGCCCGGGACTGCTCGCGGCCGCGTTGCGCGAGGGCGTGCCCTGGCTGCGGGGTCAACTGGCCGACGCGGGGCCACCGGGTGCCCCGGCGCCGCCGCGCGGTACGGCGGCACCGGCGTCCCGCCGGCCGCCGGTGCGGGTCCACCTGGGCGGCGGGGCCGGTTGGCGGGACCTGCCGGACTGGCCGCCACCGGCCACCGGCACGGCGTGGCACCTGCATCCGGACCGGGGGCTGCGCCCGGCACCGCCGGTGCCGTCCGCGCCGGACACCTTCCGGTACGACCCGGCCGACCCGACCCCGTCGCTGGGCGGCCCGCTGCTGGTGGCGCAGCGCGCCGGCCCGGTGGACAACCGGCCGGTCGAGGCCCGCGCCGACGTGCTGGTCTACACCGGCACCCGGCTCGACGCCCCGCTGGAGGTGATCGGTCCGGTGACCGCGCAGGTGTACGTGCGCAGCGCGCTCGCGCACTTCGACCTGTTCCTGCGGCTGTGCGATGTGGATCCGCGGGGCCGGTCGTGGAACCTGTGTGACGGTCTGGTCCGGGTGGAGCCGGGCCGGTTTCCGCCCGACGACGCGGGCGTGCTGCGGGTGCCGGTGACCCTGTGGCCGGTGGCGCACCGCTTCCGCCCGGGGCACCGGGTGCGGGTGCAGGTCAGCGGCGGCGCCCATCCGCGGTACGCGCGCAATCCGGGTACGGGCGAGCCGTTGGGCAGCGCCGTGCGGCTGCGGGCCGGGTGGCGCGAGATCTGGCACGATCCCGATCGCCCGTCGATGGTTGTCCTCCCGGTCGTCGCGGGCTGAACCGGCCCGCCCGGCCGCGGCTTCGCGCCATACGAAGTCATTACTTTTCGCCCAAAGCGCATCTGAGTAACGGCATGGTCGCGCTCAGTAAAGATTCACTCTGGGTTACGGCGCGGCTCGCGGCCCTCGCAATCAATTGAGATGAGTAACTTTCCACACTTGCTGGTAGTAGGTTTTGACCAGGCAAAAGGCGCTCGAACAGCCTGATCTTTGCTCGGCTGCGGGGAGGCGACATGACGCAGGCACCAGCCAATTTGATGACCGTACGTAGTTTGTTGCTTGAGTATCTCGATGTGCATCCCGGGACAACGGTGGATTCCGACCTTGATCCGGCCGAGGTCGGCATTGTCGGCGATCCGTCCCACAAGGGTGGCTACCACTGTGGATCAGACCGGGTGGTCACCAACGACTACTCCGTGGTGGAGTCCCCACGCGACCGGTCCGGACTCACGATCTACGCATCGGCACTGGACGTCGGGTGGTTCGAGATCAGAACCGCCAGCGGTCTGCACAACCTGCGGACCTTCTCCACCTGGTGCGTCACCCAGTGCCGGGCGAACACGGCGGACACCGCCGATCTCAGGGAGATCATCTATTCGCCGGACGGCAAGACCGTGCGCCGCTGGGACCGGCTCGGCAAACGCACCACGGGCGACTCGTCGCACCTGTGGCACACCCACTTCAGCTACTTCCGGGACGCCACAAAGGCCAACCGGGATCTTCGTCCACTTTATACGCGATACCTGACCGACATCGGTCTGATCGCGCCGCCGACACCTCCGGAGGCTGAGATGCAACAGTCCGACAAGCTCCTGCACGACACCGGCTGGAGCGGCCGTACGGTGGGGCACGTCTTTGCCGATCTGCAGAACCTGCGCAACTGGTTCTGGACACCGATCGGCGGCGAGACGGTCGGGCCGCCGGCCGACGGCTCGCCGGCACAGCTCCTGGCGGCGATGGCCAAGTCGTACCCGGACCTGGTGGCCAAGGTGAACGACCTGGTCGGCCGGGACCCCACGGCCCAGGCCATCGTCGAGGGCGTACTGGCCGGCCTGTCGCCCGAGGAGATCGCCGCGGCCATCCCGCCCACCGTCGCCCAGCAGGTGGTCGACGAGCTGGCCGCCCGGCTCGCCGCCGCGCCGAGCGCGACCGCCAGAACCGCGGAGTCCTCGACCGCCGCGCCGGCCGGCGCCGTCCCGCCGCCCCGGTAGGCCCGCCATGCGTCCCATCGAAACGAAGGTGAAGGCCGCCACCGCGGCCGGCGCGGGCTCGGCCGGTGTGCTGACCCCGTTCGTGATCTGGCTGGTCGGGCAGCTCTTCTTCGCCGGCGGTGAGGTCCCGCTGCCGCTGGTCGGGGTGATCGGCCTGGTGGTGACCGGACTCTGCACGTTCATCGGGGGTTGGCTGGCGCGGCACTCCCCGCGGGCCGCGTCGATCGTCCGCCCCCGGTCCGGCGAGGACGGGACCGCCGCCGAACCGGCCGCCGACCGCCCGGCCACCGACCCGCTCGCCGCCGACTGAACCCGCCGGTGAACCCACCGGCTGAACCCACCGGCTGAACCCACGAGCCGGGCCGGCGGACCGCCGGCCCGGCTCGGCCCACCGGCGGACCCACCGGCGGATCCGCCGCCCGGGTCAGGCCGGCCGGCGGGGCCCGGCCAGCCAGGCATCCTCGGCGGGGTAGTCGAAGAAGTCGGTGCCGGAGTCGGCCGTCATGCCCGGGAACGCGGTACGCCAGTCGCGTTCCCGAACCGTCCGCAGCAGCCACTCGATCGTCCCGGGCAGCGCGCCGGCGTAGTCGGTCCGGGGACGGTAGCCGAGTTCCCGTGCGGCGGCCGTCATGTCCAGCACCACCGGCGCGGGGACCGACCAGGGCGTCTCGCCGACCGGCGGTGCCGGCGACGGCCCGTCGACGAGGATCTCCTCGGCCGGATCGTCGAGCAGGTCCGCGATGGTCGCGCCGATCTCCCGTACGGTGGGCGCGTCGGGGTCGCCCGCGTTGAGCACCCGGGATCCCGGTCGGGCCGCCGCGAGCCGGATCAGTTCCGCCAGGTTCGCCGTGCCGATCGGCTGGAACCGGCTGGCGCCGGCATGGCAGAGGATCCGCACCGGCCGGCGGTCCAGGGCGCGCTTGATGAAGTACCACTCGCGCGGGAACACCGTGTGCGGGCCGTGGATCGCGCCGGCCCGCAGCAGGGTGCACGGCAGCCGGTCGCCGGCGTCGAGCAGCCGCCGCTCCAGGTCGACCTTGCCCGCGGCGTAGTCCTCGGCGCCGAGGTCGTCGGTGCCGCCGGGCACCGTGCGCTGCCGCTCGCCGATCGGTACGGGGAACCTGGCCCGCTCCGCGCCGAACGGGTGCCCGTCGTCGTCGGCGTAGACGGCGGCGCTGGAGAGCACGACGGCCGAGCCGATCCGGTCGGCCAGCCCGAGCAACTGGTCTGCGTGCCGCCGCCCGTACGCGACCATGTCGACGACCAGGTCGCAGCCGGCGCCGACGGCGGCGGCCAGCGCGGCGTCGTCGGCGCGGTCCAGGCGTACCGGTTCGATCGCACCGTCCCGGGCCCGGTCCGCCGCCCCCCGTTCGCCTCTGGCGGCGGCCCGGACCCGCCAGCCGTCCTCGACCAGCGCCGCGACGGTGGCCCGCCCCACCTGCCCGGTCGCGCCGATGACCAGTGCTGTCTTCGTCATGCGCCGACGCTAGGCGGCCGGCCGGTCGGGCCGGAAGGAGCTTCTGCCGCCGGCAGAACCTGTCCGCCAGGAGCGGAAACGAGCAAGGCGAACCGTAGTTGCACAAGAGATGTTGCGCCCGCGCCGGCCCGGCGCCCGGCGCTGCGCCGGGAGATCGCCGAAGGTGGCCCGGCCGGCGCGGCGTCCGGAGTTCAGGCGGCGCCGGGCAGGTCGAGCACGTACGACCGGCCGGTCCGGCGGAACCCGAGCCGGTCGTAGTACGGAGCGACCATGCCCGGCGGAGTGACCACCCGGCGGAAGCCGCGCTCGGTGAACAGCGGGCTGCGCCGGTAGACGAACTCGCCCGGGGTGAGGTCCCGGAAACGGGGCGTCACGTAGTCCAGCTCGATCTGCGCCACCTCGTCACCGGCGTCGCGGACCAGCACCACGCCCACGATCTCGTCGCCGCGCAGGACCAGGAAGGCCGACCGGCCAGGGGAGGCCGACCAGGCGAAACCCGGGTTGAACCGGTCGATGTCGGCGGCGTGCACCCGCAGCACGTGCCCGAGGAAGTCGTCGGCGGTGCCCACCTCGGCCACCTGGTACGTCCGCTCGTCGTGCCGGGTGGCCAGCATCCGCACCAGGTACCAGATGTTGATCACGGCGAGGACGATGTTCAGCCCCACCATCGGCCAGACGGCCAGGGCGGCGTTGAACCCGATCAGCACCAGGCAGCCGACCAGGTTGAGCGCCCGCAGTCGCAGGATGCGGGTCTGTAGCAGGGACCAGACCAGCAGGGCGGAGCCGGTCCAGCCGATCGCGTCGAGCCAGTTCACCCGGTGAACCCTAGCCGTACCCGTCTCGACCAGCGGAATCGTGCGCCTTCCGATGATCAGTGGTCGTCCGGCCGCAAGTCGTCCGGTCAACCGGCCGGCGGTCAGGTGGGCGGCTGGACGGTCCGACTCACCAGCCGCGGGCTCGCCAGTCGGGCAGGGCGGGACGCTCGGCACCGAGCGTGGTGTCCCGGCCGTGGCCCGGGTAGACCCAGGTGCCGTCGGGCAGCCGGTCGAACAGCTTGTGTTCGACGTCGTCGATCAGGCTGGCGAACGCGGCGGCGTCCTGGTGGGTGTTTCCCACCCCGCCCGGAAAGAGGGAGTCCCCCGTGAAAAGGTGCGGTTCGCCGGTGGGGTCCCGGTACAGCAGCGCGATCGAACCCGGGGTGTGCCCGACGAGGTGGATCACCTCCAGGGCGCAGTCGCCGACGCGTACCGTCTCGCCGTCGGTCACCGTGTCGGACGGGATGGGCAGCCCCTCGGCGTCGTCGACGTGGGCCACCGAGCGGGCACCGGTGTCGGCGACCGTCTCCTCCAGTGCGACCCAGTGGTCCATGTGCCGGTGCGTGGTGACCACGGTGGCCAGGCCGCCGGTGCCGGCCAGTTCCAGCAGCCGCGGCGCCTCGTTGGCCGCGTCGATCAGCAACTGCTCGCCGGTGGACCGGCAGCGCAGCAGGTAGGCGTTGTTGTCCATCGGACCCACCGACACCTTGGTGATGGTGAGGTCGGGCAGCTCGCGTACGTCGGTCGGGCCGCCGGTGGTGACGTCTCCGGTGTAGGTCATCGGTATCTCTAGATCCATTCGGGTGGGGTCGGCAGGGGTCCGTCCGGGCTCACCGTAAGCCCATCGCCGTCGCCGCGACCGGTCAGCCACGCGGCGATGGCGTACGCGGGTCCCGACACGGTGGGCGCGCCCTCCGGCTCGCCGACGGTCAGCTCGTGCCGCCGCTCGCACGGCCGCAGCACCAGCGCCGGCCGGCCGGGCCGCCCGTCCAGGTCGGCGGTCACCTCGTGCAGCAGCCGGTGCGCGAACGCCGCCGGCCAGTCGATCGGCGCGTACCCGGCGGCGAGGTCGACGTGGTGCACCTCCACCTCCCGCAGCCGGCCCCACAGCACGGTGGCGGCCGGTTGGGGGCCGCGCCGCCCGATGACCTGCGCGGACCACGCCTGCGGCGGCATCGCCGCGCAGGCGTCCACCAGCCGCGCGGCCGCGGCCCGCAGGTCGGCGGCCAGGTCCGCGGGAGAGCGGTCCGCGCCCGCCGCGATGTCCGTCGCCCGGGCCTGTTCGTCCCGGTACGCCGGGATGACCTCGCCGGTACGCGCCGAGGTGAGCAGGTTGACCTGCGCGTCGGCCTGGCGGGCGAGGTGCGTCAGCACGTGTCCGCGGGTCCAGCCGGGCAGCAGCGACGGACCGCGCGCCGCGGCGTCGTCCAGCCGGTCGGCGGTGCGCAGGAGTCGTTCGGTGGCCCGGTCGACCTCGGGCATCAGCAGCAGCGGATCAACGGTCACGCCTGAACACCCTAGGCGGTGATCGTTACCGCCGCCGTACCGGAAATCGCTTTCGATCGGCGCGACCCGGCGCCTACCGTCAACGTGACGCGTCACCCGGATCCGTGGAAGGGAGGTGGGACATGCCGGCCACCGTGCACGCGCGGCATCTCCCCGTCTCCCCACCGTCGACGAAGGGCTGACATGACCGTCGATCTCTATGCGCTGGGCTGGAGCCCGGCGCTGGCTGAGCGTGCCGCGCGATGCGGGGCACGGTTGCGACCGGGCCGGGTCGTCCGGGCCGACCGCGGCGTACTGACCACGCTCTGCGCCGATGGCCCGGTCCGGGCCAGCCTGGCCGGCGCGGTGCTCGCGGCCGCGGCCGCCGATCCGGCCGAACTCCCGTGCGCCGGCGACTGGGTGCTGGTCCGCGACTGGCCGGACGGCCGGGTGACCGCGGAGAAGCTGCTGCCGCGCTCGACCGCGGTGATCCGGCGGACGGCCGGCAAGGATTCCACCGGCCAGGTGCTCGCGGCGAACGTGGACACGGCGGCCGTGGTGGAGCCGGTCCATCCGGAGCCGGACGTGGGCCGGATCGAGCGGCTGCTCGCGTTGGCCTGGGAGTCCGGCGCGCAGCCCCTGGTGGTGCTGACCAAGTGTGACCTGGCGGCGGATCCGGCGGCGGTGGCCGCCCAGATCGCCGAGGTGGCGCCGCGGGTGGCGGTGCTGCCGGTCAGCGCGCAGCGGCCCGGCGGGCTGGACGCGCTGCGCCCGTTCGTGGCCGCCGGCCGGACGCTCGGCCTGCTCGGGCCCTCCGGGGCCGGGAAGTCCTCGGTGGTCAACGGCCTGGTCGGGGGCACCGCGATGGCCACCCAGACGATCCGCCGGGTCGACGGCAAGGGGCGGCACACCACCACGTACCGGGCGTTGATCCCGGTGCCGGGCGGCGGCGCCGTGCTGGACACCCCGGGCATCCGGGCCGTCGGGCTGCAGGCCGCGGGCGACGGGCTGGCCAGGGCGTTCGCCGAGATCGCGGAGCTGGTCGCGGCCTGCCGGTTCGGGGACTGCCGGCACGAGGCGGAACCGGGCTGCGCGGTCCGGGCCGCGCTGGAGTCCGGCGAGCTGCCGCCCCGGCGGTGGGAGAGCTGGCAGCGGCTGAACCGGGAGGTGGCGGTGGAGACCGACCGCCGGGACGCCCGGTTGGCGGCGCGGCGCGCCGGGTGGCGCCGGCAGCGCCGGGATCGCGGCTACGCCCGGCCCTGAAACGGGGTGGCGGGACCCGGGCGGTCGCCGAGCGGGGCCGGTGTGAGCTGGGGGAATGTGCGGGTCGGGGAAAGTGTCGTACCCCGGGGCTAGAGTTGCCGAGGCGCTTCCGCACGCCAGGCAATATTCGGACAGATTCGCACATTCTTCTCCCGGGAGCTTCCTTACCGTGGTCGACCGACTGATCATCCGTGGCGCGCGTGAGCACAACCTGCGCGATGTGAGCCTCGACCTTCCCCGGGACGCGCTCATCGTGTTCACCGGTCTGTCCGGATCCGGGAAGTCGAGCCTGGCCTTCGACACGATCTTCGCGGAGGGCCAGCGCCGGTACGTGGAGTCGCTGTCCTCGTACGCCCGGCAGTTCCTCGGTCAGATGGACAAGCCCGACGTCGACTTCATCGAGGGGCTGAGCCCGGCGGTCTCCATCGACCAGAAGTCGACCTCGCGCAACCCGCGCTCGACGGTGGGCACGATCACCGAGGTCTACGACTACCTGCGGCTGCTGTTCGCCCGGGTCGGGGAGCCGCACTGCCCGGTCTGCGGCGAGCGGATCTCCCGGCAGAGCCCGCAGCAGATCGTCGACCGGGTCCTCGCGATGGCCGAGGGCACCCGGTTCATGGTGCTGGCGCCGGTGATCCGCGGCCGCAAGGGCGAGTACGTCGATCTCTTCGCCGAGTTGCAGGCCAAGGGCTACGCGCGGGCCCGGGTGGACGGCGTGGTGCACCCGCTGACCGAGCCGCCCAAGCTGAAGAAGCAGGAGAAGCACACCATCGAGGTGGTGGTCGACCGGCTGACCGTCAAGGCCAGCGCCAAGCAGCGGCTCACCGACTCGGTCGAGTCCGCGCTGGCGCTCTCCGGCGGCCTGGTCCTGCTCGACTTCGTCGACCTGGCCGAGGACGACCCGCAGCGCGAGCGGCGCTACTCCGAGCACCTGGCCTGCCCGAACGACCACCCCCTCGCGATCGAGGACCTGGAACCGCGGGTCTTCTCGTTCAACGCGCCCTACGGCGCCTGCCCGGAGTGCACCGGCCTGGGCACCAAGAAGGAGGTCGACCCCGAGCTGCTGGTACCGGACCCGGAGCGCACGCTGCGGGACGGTGCGATCCAGCCGTGGTCCGGCGGGCACACCCTGGAATACTTCCTGCGCCTGCTGGAGGCGCTCGGCGAGTCGGAGCACTTCGACCTCGACACCCCGTGGCGCAAGCTGCCGTCCCGGGCGCAGAAGACGATCCTGCACGGCTCCGGCGACCAGGTGCACGTCCGCTACCGCAACAAGTACGGCCGGGAGCGGTCCTACTACACCGGCTTCGAGGGCGTGGTGCAGTGGATCGAGCGCCGGCACTCGGACACCGAGTCGGACTGGTCCCGGGACAAGTACGAGGGCTACATGCGGGACGTGCCGTGCGCGTCCTGCGGCGGTGCCCGGCTCAAGCCGGAGGTGCTGGCGGTGACCCTCGCGGGCCGCAGCATCGCCGAGGTGTGCGCGCTGTCGGTGGGGGAGTGCGCCGAGCTGCTGGCCGCGATGACCCTCACCGACCGGCAGAAGCTGATCGCCGAGCGGGTGCTCAAGGAGATCAACGCCCGGCTGCGCTTCCTGGTCGACGTGGGTCTGGACTACCTCTCGCTGGACCGGCCCGCCGGCACGCTCTCCGGCGGCGAGGCGCAGCGGATCCGGCTGGCCACCCAGATCGGCTCGGGGCTGGTCGGCGTGCTCTACGTGCTGGACGAGCCGTCCATCGGCCTGCACCAGCGGGACAACCACCGCCTGATCGAGACGCTGGTCCGGCTCAAGGGGCTGGGCAACACGCTGATCGTGGTGGAGCACGACGAGGACACCATCCGGACCGCCGACTGGGTGGTCGACATCGGCCCGGGCGCCGGCGAGCACGGTGGCCGGATCGTGCACAGCGGCTCGGTGGCCGAGCTGCTGGGCAACGACGAGTCGCTGACCGGCGCCTATCTGGCCGGCCGGCGCTCCATCCCGACTCCGGCCCGGCGCCGGGCGCAGACGCCGGACCGGCAGATCGTGGTGCACGGCGCGCGGGAGCACAACCTGCGCAACATCAGCGTCAGCTTCCCGCTCGGTCAGCTGATCGCGGTCACCGGGGTCAGCGGCTCGGGCAAGTCGACCCTGGTCAACGACATCCTGCACGCCGTGCTGGCCAACCAGATCAACGGGGCACGGATGGTGCCCGGCCGGCACACCCGGGTCAGCGGGCTCGACCTGGTGGACAAGGTGGTGGGCGTCGACCAGTCGCCGATCGGCCGCACCCCGCGGTCCAACCCGGCCACCTACACCGGGGTCTGGGACCACGTCCGCAAGCTGTTCGCCGAGACGACCGAGGCCAAGGTCCGGGGGTACGGCCCGGGTCGGTTCTCGTTCAACGTCAAGGGCGGCCGGTGCGAGGCGTGCAGCGGGGACGGCACCATCAAGATCGAGATGAACTTCCTCCCCGACGTGTACGTCCCGTGCGAGGTGTGCAAGGGCGCCCGGTACAACCGGGAGACCCTGGAGGT
This sequence comes from Plantactinospora sp. KBS50, assembly GCF_002285795.1. Taxonomy (GTDB): domain Bacteria; phylum Actinomycetota; class Actinomycetes; order Mycobacteriales; family Micromonosporaceae; genus KBS50. The sequence continues at coordinate 4,638,302 of NZ_CP022961.1, read as the reverse complement.
CCACTACAAGGGCAAGACCGTCTCGGACGTGCTGGAGATGCCGATCGAGGAGGCCGCCGGCTTCTTCGAGCCGATCCCGGCGATCCACCGGCACCTCAAGACCCTTGTGGACGTGGGGCTGGGCTACGTGCGGCTGGGCCAGCCGGCCCCGACGCTCTCCGGCGGCGAGGCGCAGCGCGTCAAGCTGGCCTCCGAGCTGCAGAAGCGGTCCACCGGCCGGACCGTGTACGTGCTGGACGAGCCGACCACCGGCCTGCACTTCGAGGACATCCGCAAGCTGCTGACCGTGCTGGAGGGGCTGGTCGACAAGGGCAACACCGTGATCACGATCGAGCACAACCTCGACGTGATCAAGACGGCCGACTGGTTGATCGACATGGGTCCCGAGGGCGGGCACCGGGGCGGCACCGTGCTCGCCGCCGGCACGCCCGAGGAGGTGGCCGAGGTGCCGGAGAGCCACACCGGGCAGTACCTGCGGCACATCCTCGGGTTGACAGGTGCCCCGGCCGGTGCCCCGGAGGCCACCGCCCGGGCGGCGAAGGCCAACGGCGTCCCCGGCTCCACCGGCACCCGGACCAGGACCGGCGGCCGCACCCGGCGGACCGCGTCGAAGGTCTGACCGGGGCCGGGACCGGGGCCGGGCGGGGGCTGGACCGGTCGGTGGCGCCGGGCGGACGGCGGCGTCAATGGCCGCACCGGCGTCGAGACAGCCCTGAACCGGCCGTCGTGCTACCCCGTGTCTACCTGTGGACCGGGCCGGCGGCTGCGCCGCGCCCACTCCGAGAGAGGAAACGAGCATGAGCGAGGACCGGATGACGAGCGACGACGCGGCGGGGCTGCCACCGGCGCCGGCCGAGGTTCGTACCCGGCGGGCCCTGCTGGCCGGCGCCGGCGTGGCCGGAGCGGCCGTGCTGCTGGCCGGCTGCGGCGACTCGGGCGGCGACAGCGGCCAACCGGCGGGCAACGGCGCCACCGGCGGGGGCGCGCCGGGTGACTCCGGGACGGGGTCGACCGCCGGTTCCGGTTCCGAGGGCGGTACGGCCCTGGCCAAAACGTCGGAGATCCCGGTCGGCGGCGGCAAGATCTTCGGGTCGCAGGCCGTGGTGGTGACCCAGCCCACGGCGGGCCAGTTCAAGGGGTTCAGCGCGATCTGCACGCACCAGGGCTGCCCGGTGTCCCGGGTCGAGGGCGGCACGATCGAATGCACCTGCCACGGCAGTCGGTTCTCCATCGCGGACGGCTCCGTGCAGGCCGGTCCGGCGCCGCGTCCGCTGGACGAGCAGAACATCACGGTCACCGGAGACAGCATCAGCCTTGCCTGATGGGTGACAACTGACCACCGGACCCGGTTCAGTTCTTGCAAGAATCTGACGTAGCATTTCGGTCGTGACGAAACGCTTGACGGAGGTGGCCCGCAAGGCGGGCGTCAGCGAGGCGACCGTGAGCCGGGTGCTCAACGGCCGGGGTGGGGTGTCGGAGGCGACCCGGACCGCGGTGCTGACCGCGCTGGACGTGCTCGGCTACGAGCGGCCCACGAAACTGCGCGGTGAGCGCGCCCGGCTGGTCGGCCTGGTGCTGCCGGAGTTGCAGAATCCGATCTTCCCGGCGCTGGCCGAGGTGGTCACCGGCTCCCTGGCCCAGCGGGGATTCACCCCGGCGCTCTGCGCCCGCACCATCGGCGGCGTGCCCGAGTCGGGCTACGTGGAGATGCTGCTGGACCACCAGGTCTCCGGGGTGATCTTCGCGGGCGGCTCGTACGCGCTGGCGAACGCCGCGCACGAGCACTACCGCCGGTTGACCGATCGTGGCCTGCCGGTGGTGCTGGTCAACGCGGGCGTCGACGACCTCGGCTTCCCGCGGGTCTCCACCGACGACGCGGTCGCGGTGGAGCAGGCGTACGGGCACCTGCGGTCGCTCGGGCACGAGCGGATCGGCATGGTGCTCGGGTCGGAGGACCACGTCCCGTCCCGGCGCAAGTGGGCCGCGATGGCCAACATCGCCGGCTGGCTCGATGCCGCCGAGTACGTCGAGCGGGCCAACTTCTCGATGGAGGGCGCCCGGGTCGCGGCGACCCGGCTGATCGAACGCGGCATGACCGGCATCATCTGCGCCAGCGACGTGCTGGCGCTGGGCAGCATCCGGGCCGCGCGGCGGCTCGGCCGGGCGGTGCCCACCGACGTGTCGGTGGTCGGCTTCGACGACTCGGTCTTCATGACCTGCACCGATCCGCCGCTGACCACCGTGCGGCAGCCGATCGAGATGATGGGCCAGGCCGCGGTGGACCTGCTGGTGAGCCAGATGGAGGGCGCCGGCGTGCTGCACGACGAGCTGCTGTTCGAGCCGGAGCTGGTGGTGCGCGGCTCCACCGGTCCGGCGCCGGTGCGAAACCCCTAGGAACGGCCACAAGACATCTCCTTTCGGGCGTGGCGACTCATGCTGTCCGCATCTTGCGAACCACAGGTCGAATCTTTTCAACACAGGATCGATACCTTGCGGAAATGAGTCGTCCTCGTTACGGTGACTCCACTCACACCTGCCCCGGTGTACGCCGGGGCAGGTCAGGTGGCGAACGCGGGCCGCCGCAGGGCCTGTCTGCGGGCGTCGCCACGGATCAGGCCATGGAGACACCCGTTCCCGAAGGGATGGACAGATGTCCGTACCGCAGTACCGGAAGGCTGCGGCGTTAGCGCTCGTGGCCGGCCTGGGGCTCAGCCTCGCGGCGTGCTCCACGAAGAGCAGCGGATCGAACGACGCCGCCGGCAAGGTCACGATCACCGTCGACTGTCAGCCGGTCGGCTCGCAGAAAGAGCTGCTGCAGAACTGGAACGAAGACGTCGCAGAATTTCAGCGGCAGAACCCCGATATCGTCATCAAGAGCGTGAGCGTCGGCGAGCAGTGCAACAACCCGCCGGACTTCACCGCCCGGCTCGCCGGCGGCACCGTGACCGACGTGTTCTACGGATACATGACCGATCTCCAGCAGGTCCTCGACTCCGGGCAGGCGATGGACGTCACGGAGTACGTCGGCAAGGACACGATCCCGACCTGGGACAGCGTGGACCCGGCGATCAAGGACGTGTTCACCGACAACGGCAAGCTGTACGCCATCCCGGTGAAGAACTACTCGATGGGTCTGGTCTACAACAAGGTCCTGTTCCAGCGGGCCGGACTGGACGTGAACAACCCGCCGAAGACCTGGCCGGAGGTGCGGGCGGCGGCCAAGAAGATCGCCGCGCTCGGTGACGGCATCGCCGGCTACTCGGAGTACAGCGCGGGCAACACCGGTGGCTGGCACTTCACCGCGTTGCTGTACTCGCAGGGCGGCCAGATCCTGACCGCCGACGGCCAGAAGGCCGACTTCAACAACGCGATGGGCAAGCAGGTCCTGCAGAACCTGAACGACATGCGGTACGGCGACGACAGCATGGGGGACCGCCAGCTCCTGCAGTGGGGCGACCTGTTGACCAACGCCGCCGCCGGCAAGGTCGGCATGTTCGTCGGGGCGCCGGACGCCACCCAGGCGATCGTCAGCCAGTTCCAGGGCAAGTTCCAGGACTGGGCCATGGGTCCGCTGCCCGGCCAGGACGGCCCGGCGAAGGCGACGCTCGGCGGTGGCGAGGGCTACTTCTTCAAGAAGGGCCTCACCCCCGAGCAGGTCAAGGCCGGTCTCAAGTGGATCGCGTACGAGAAGCTGACGCCCGGCAAGGGTCAGTTCGACTACGCCCGGTCCAAGCCGCAGAACTACCCCGTCGGCCTGCCCCAGCCGCTGCTGTTCACCAACGGCAGCGACGCGCAGAAGCAGGAACTCGACCTGCGCAAGGCCAACGCGAACATCGACACCGCGAACTTCGCGGTGTTCGAGGCGAACCCGGTACCGATCAAGGGTGAGCCGCGCAACGCGCAGGCGATCTACGCGGTGCTCGACTCGGCGATGTCGGGGGTGTTGACGAACCCCAAGGCGAACATCGACGGCCTGCTCAAGACGGCCGAGGACAAGGTCAACCAGCTCCTGGCGGCACAGAGCTGACCCCGGGTGGGGGCCGGTCCGCCGGCCCCCACCCAGCCCACCGATCGAGCCCTCACCCCAGGAGTCTGCCTTGGCGACCACCACCGCCCCGCCGCCCACCCGGCGAACCCCGCGGCCCGTGCCCGGGACCGGGCCACGACGGAGCAGCCTCGGCCGCCGGGTCCGGCACCACCTCACGGGGCACGCGTTCCTGATCGGGGCGGTCCTGTGCTTCGCGGTCTTCTCCTGGTATCCCATGGTCCGCGGCGTGATCATGAGTTTCCAGCGCACCCGCCGCGGCGAGACGAGCTGGGTCGGCTGGGACAACTACGTGCGGATCGTCGCCGATCCCAGCTTCTGGACCGCCTGGAAGAACACCCTCTACTTCACGCTGCTCGCCCTCATCCTCGGCTACGTGCTGCCGTTCCTGGTGGCGATCCTGCTCAACGAGTTCCGGCACGCCCAGGGATATCTGCGGCTGCTGGTCTACCTGCCGGTGATGCTTCCGCCGGCCTCGGCGCTGTTCCTGTTCAAGTTCTACGCCTACGACCCCAGCGACGCCGGCCTGTTCAACGCGGTCCTCTCGGCGCTGCACCTGCCGACCTCGGAGTGGATGCAGTCACCCCGGATGACGATGCCGGCCATGGTGCTCGCGTCGACCTGGATGAACATGGGCAGCGCCGTACTGATCTATCTGGCGGCGTTGCAGAACATCCCGGGCGAGCTGTACGAGGCCGCCGAACTCGACGGCGCCGGCATCTGGCGGCGGATCCGGCACGTCACCATCCCGCAGACCCGGCTGATCCTGCTGCTGCTGGCGATGCTCCAGGTCGTCGCCACGATGCAGTTGTTCATCGAGCCGCTGATCCTCGCCAACGGCGCCGGTACGCAGGACTCGGCGACCTCGGTCGCGTACCTCATCTACCAGCACGGCTTCTTCCAGAGCGACCTGAACGGCGCCGCGGCACTCGGCGTGATCATGCTCGTGGTGCTGGCCGGATTCTCCGCCGGCTACGCGCGGCTGACCGCGCGCCAGGACTGACGCGCGCCAGGACCGACCGAGCCCACCCCACCCACCGGCGTAGGAGGCACCACCCATGGCACCGGACACCGGGACCCGCACCCTGGTCTCCCATGCCCAGCTGCGTCGCGGGCGCGGCCGGGTGATCTACTGGACCCTGCTCACGGTCGTCGTCCTGGGGTTCACCCTGGTCTTCATCGGCCCGCTCTACTGGATGGTCACCGGCGCGCTCAAGTCCGGCCAGGAGATCGCCCAGGTCCCGCCGACGCTGTTCCCCGCGGACCCGCAGCCGCAGAACTACGTCGACGCGTGGACCAACCTCAACCTCGCGAAGCTGCTGTTCAACACGTTCTACTACGCGGCCGGCGCGGTGGTGTTCCAACTCGTCCTGGACACCGCGGCGGCGTACGCGCTGTCCAAGCTGCGGCCGGCGTTCGGCAACGTGATCCTCGCCCTGATGCTGGCCACCCTGATGATCCCGGCCATGGTCCTCATCGTCCCGCAGTACGTGACCGTGATCGACCTGCCGATCCTGCACCTCAACCTGCTCGACTCGCCGTTCGCGATCTGGCTGCCCCTGGTCGCCAACGCGTTCAACATCTTCCTGCTGAAGCGCTTCTTCGACTCGATCCCGGACGACCTGATGGCCGCCGCCCTGATGGACGGGGCGACCCCGCTGCGCACGCTCTGGTCGATCATCCTGCCGATGTCGCGTCCCATCCTGGGCGTCGTCTCGATCCTCGGGGTGACCGCCGTGTGGAAGGACTTCCTCTGGCCGAAGCTGGTCATGCCCTCGCCCGAGACCCGCACGGTCAGCGTCGGCATCTACGCCTTCTCCGGCGGCACCCCGATGAACGTCGTCGTCGCCGCCTCGGTCATCGCGGCGATCCCGACCGTCGTCATCTTCCTGATCTTCCAGCGGAACATCATGTCCGGTTTGACCACGGGCAGCCTCAAGGGTTAGCCGCCGGGCGATCGACGGCCGCTCGCCCGGCAGCCCTGTACCGGCGGCGACGCCGACGTACCGACGCAGAAAGCAGGTGCTCGTGTCCACACCAGACAGAGGTCCGTGGTGGCGTGCAGCGGTGATCTACCAGGTGTATCCGCGAAGCTTCGCCGACGGCAGCGGTGACGGCATCGGCGATGTCGCGGGCATCCGCTCCCGGCTGGGCTACCTGGCCGACCTCGGCGTCGACGCGATCTGGTTCAGCCCGTGGTACCCGTCCCCGATGGCCGACGCCGGCTACGACGTGGCCGACTACCGGGACATCGACCCGGTCTTCGGCACCCTGGCCGAGGTGGAGGAGCTGATCGAGGCCGCGCACGCGCTCGGCATCCGCAGCATCGTCGACGTGGTGCCCAACCACTGCTCGGACGCGCACCCCTGGTTCCAGGCCGCCCTGGCCGGCGGACCGGGCGCACCCGAGCGGGAGCTGTTCTGGTTCCGCCCCGGCCGGGGGCCGAACGGGGACCAGCGGCCGACCGACTGGGTCGGCGAGTTCGGCGGACCGACCTGGACCCGCACCACCAACCCGGACGGCAGCCCCGGCGACTGGTACCTGCACCTGTTCGCCCCGCAGCAACCGGACTTCAACTGGGACCATCCCCGGGTACGCGCCGAGTTCGAGGACATCCTGCGGTTCTGGTTCGACCGCGGGGTGGACGGCATCCGGATCGACTCGGCGGGACTGCTGGTCAAGGACGGCAGCCTGCCCGAGCCCGGCCCGGACCGGCCGCACCCGTTCCACGACCTCGACGGCGTACACGAGATCTACCGCGGCTGGCGGCGGATCGCCGACAGCTACCCGGGGGACCGGGCGCTGATCGGCGAGGTCTGGCTGCCGGACCGGCAGCGGTTCGCCAACTACCTGCGCCCGGACGAACTGCACGCGGCGTTCAACTTCGACTTCCTCGGCTGCGCCTGGGAGGCCGACGCGCTGCGCGAGAGCATCGACGGCACCCTGACCGCACACGCCCTGGTCGGCGCCCCGGCGACCTGGGTGCTGTCCAACCACGACGTCACCCGGCCGGTCACCCGCTACGGCCGGGCCGACACCACCTTCAGCTTCGCGGCCAAGCGCGAGGGCATCCCCACGGACCTGGAACTGGGTACCCGCCGCGCCCGCGCCGCCGTGCTGCTCAGCCTCGCCCTGCCCGGCGCCGCCTACCTCTACCAGGGCGAGGAGCTGGGGCTGTGGGAGGTGGAGGACATCCCGTACGCGCTGCGTCAGGACCCGATGTGGGAACGCTCCGGGCGGGTCGACCCCGGCCGGGACGGCTGTCGGGTCCCGCTGCCGTGGGGCGGCGACGCGCCGCCGTTCGGGTTCAGCCCGGACGGCGCGGCGGCGGCACCCTGGCTGCCGCAGCCGCGGGACTGGAAGGACCGCACGGTCAGCGCCCAGAGCGGCGACCCGCACTCGATGCTGGAGCTGTACCGGACGGCCATCGCGATCCGCCGGGTCGAGCCTGCGCTCGGCGACGGCACGCTGAGCTGGCTGCCCGCCCCCGACCGGGTGCTCGCGTTCACCCGCGACCCGGAGTTCACCTGCCTGGTCAACCTCTCCGGCACCGCCGTACCGCTACCCCAACACCGCCGGCTGCTGCTGGCCAGCGGTCCGATCGAGGAGGACCGGCTGCCGCCGGACACCGCCGTCTGGCTGCGTACCGCCTGACCCGTCGCGGCGCCGGCGCCCCCGCCGGCCGGCGCCGCGACACCACCGGAGCCGCCGACCCCCCGCCGGCCGCCCGGTCGCCACGGAAAGGGAGAGCCCCGCTCATGCCCGACCACACCACCCCCAACCCCACACCCCCACCCCGGATCACCAACCCCACCCGCCGCGGCCTCGCCGCCCTCGCCGGGGTCGCCCTGGCCGCGACCTCGCTCACCGCCATCGCCCTGACCGGCACCGCCACCCCGGCCCGCGCCGCCGGGCTGTCCCCGTTCGACATCACCGGCCGCGGCGCCACCGTTCCGTTCACCGAGCAGGAGGCGGAGCGGGCCACGTACACCGGCACCCGGATCGGGCCGGACCGGCGCTACGGCACCCTGCCCTCGGAGGCGTCCGGCCGGGAGGCGGTGACCCTCGACGCCGTCGGCGAGTACGTCGAGTTCACCCTCAGCAAGCCGGCCGACGCGATCACCTTCCGGTACAGCCTCCCGGACAACGCCGCCGGCACCGGCCGGGACGCCAGCATCGACCTGCGCGCCAACGGCACGCTGGTCAAGTCGGTGCCGGTCACCTCCCGGTACGGCTGGTACTACGGCGGCTACCCGTTCAACAACAACCCGGGCGACAACAACCCGCACCACTTCTACGACGAGGCCCGCGCCCTGTTCGGCACCACCTACCCGGCCGGTACGAAGATCCGGCTCCAGGTCTCCTCGACCGCGCAGTCGCCCACCTTCACCATCGACCTGGCCGACTTCGAGCTGGTCGGCGGCCCGATCGCCAAGCCCGCCGGCGCGCTCGACGTGGTCACCGACTTCGGTGCCGATCCGACCGGCGCCACCGACTCCACCGCGAAGTTCCAGGCCGCCGTGAACGCCGGGCGGGACCAGGGCAGAACCGTGTGGATCCCGGCCGGCACGTTCACGCTCTGGGACCACGTGGTCGTCGACCGGGTGACCCTGCGCGGCGCCGGCCCGTGGTACTCGGTGCTCGGCGGCCGGCACCCCACCGACCGCCGGCGCGCCGCCGGCATCTACGGCAAGTACGTCGCCGGAGGTGGCTACGGCGGTGAGATCCGGTCGCAGGAGGCCGGCGGCCCGAGCCGCAACGTCACGCTGCGGGACTTCGCGATCATCGGCGACATCCGGGAGCGGGTCGACGAGGACCAGGTCAACGCCCTGGGCGGGGCGCTGTCCGACTCGGTGGTGGACAACCTGTGGTTGCAGCACACCAAGGTCGGTGCCTGGATGGACGGGCCGATGGACAACTTCACCATCCGCAACAGCCGGATCCTCGACCAGACCGCCGACGGGGTGAACTTCCACTGGGGTGTCACCAACTCCACGGTCACCAACACCTTCGTCCGCAACACCGGCGACGACGGCCTGGCCATGTGGGCGCAGAACGTGCCGAACGTCAACAACTCGTTCACGCACAACACCGTCGGCGTCACGATCCTGGCGAACAACCTGGTCACGTACGGCGGCCGGAACATCTCGATCACCGACAACGTCACCGCCGACTCGGTCACCAACGGCGGCGGCATCCACATCGCCAACCGCTACCCCGGGGTGAACGGGCCGACCGCGGTGGCCGGCACGATCACCGTCGCCCGCAACACGATGATCCGTAACGGCAACTCCGACTACAACTGGAACTTCGGCGTCGGTGCGCTGTGGTTCGACGGACTGAACGAGCCGCTCCAGGGTGCCACCATCAACGTCACCGACACCGATATCCTGGACAGCTCGTACGCGGCGCTGCAGTGGATCGAGGGACAGAGCAGCGGCATCAACCTGAACAACGTCCGGATCGACGGTGCCGGCACGTTCGCGCTGCAGGTGCAGGCGCCCAGCCAGGTGAGCTTCACCAACGTCCGGGCCACCGGCATCGCGCAGACCAACCCGATGTACAACTGCGTGGGCGGCTCGTTCCAGATCAGCCAGGGCGCCGGCAACTCGGGGTGGTACTCGGCCAGCCCGTACTGCGGGCCGTGGCCGGAGCCGCAGTGGGGCAACGGCCCGTCCACCCCGCCGACCTCCACCAGCCCGACCCCGACGGCGAGCCCGACCCCGACGGCCAGCCCCACGCCGACCGCGAGCCCGACCCCGACGGCCAGCCCGACCCCGACCGTGCCGGCCGGCAACCTGGCCCTGGGCCGGCCGGTCAGCGAGACCAGCCACACCGACGTGTACCCGGCCGGCAACGCGGTGGACGGGAACGCGAACAGCTACTGGGAGAGCGCCAACAACGCGTTCCCGCAGTCGATCACCGTCGACCTGGGCAGCGCCCTGCCGGTCGCCCGGGTGGTGCTGAAGCTTCCGCCCGCCGCCGCCTGGCAGACCCGTACCCAGACGCTGTCCGTGCTCGGTTCGACGAACGGGTCGAACTGGAGCACCCTCCGCTCGTCCGCCGGGTACGTCTTCAACCCGGCCACCGGCAACACGGTGTCGATCCCGCTGCCCAGCGGCGCCCGCCGGTTCGTGCGGTTGACGTTCACCGGCAACACCGGCTGGCCGGCCGGCCAGGTCGGTGAGTTCGAGGTCTACGCCTCCTGACCGGTGCGGCGGGGGCCGGCAGCGGACCGGCCCCCGCCGCGCACCCACCCCGCACCCACCCCACCCCGCACCCACCCCACCTCCACACCCACCCCACACACCTCGCCACGTTTCCGGAAGAAGGTGTCCATCCACCATGTCCAGATTCCGTACCCGCGCCATCGCGGCGCTCGCCGCGGTCGGCCTGGTCGCCGCCGCGGCCCCCGCCGGGTCGGCGGCAGCGGCCCCGCCCCAACCCGCCGCGGCCCTCGCCGCCAGCACCAACCTCGCGCTGGGCCGCACCATGACCGCGAGCAGCCACGCCGACGTCTACGTGGCCGGCAACGCCAACGACGGGAACGCCGCCAGCTACTGGGAGAGCACGAACAACGCGTTCCCGCAGTGGATCCAGGTCGACCTGGCCGCGGCCACCAGCGTCAACCAGGTCGTGCTCAAGCTGCCGACCGGCTGGGGAGCCCGCAACCAGACGCTGACCGTGCAGGGCAGCACCAACGGGTCGAGCTTCAGCACCCTGGTCGGCTCGGCCTCGTACGCCTTCAACCCGTCCACCGGCAACACCGTGACGATCAGCCTGGCCACCGCCAGCACCCGGTACGTGCGGGCGCTGTTCACCGCGAACACCGGCTGGCCGGCCGGGCAACTGTCCGAACTGGAGGTCTACGGCCCCGGCGGGACCACCGATCCGCCGCCGCCCACCGGCGCGAACCTGGCGCTCGGCAAGCCGATCACCGCCTCCTCCACCGAGTACCTCTACGCCGCGACCAACGCCAACGACGGCGACCTGGCGACCTACTGGGAGGGCGCGCCGGGGGCGTACCCGAGCACGCTTACCGTCGCGCTCGGGGCGAACGCCAGCATCAGCGGCATCGTGGTGAAGCTGAACCCGGACTCCGCCTGGGGACCGCGTACCCAGACCTTCCAGGTGCTCGGCCGTGAGCAGTCGGCCAGCGGCTTCGGCAGCCTGGTCGGCTCGGCCACGTACTCCTTCTCGCCGGCCAGCGGCAACACCGTGACCATCCCGGTCAGCGCGACCGCCGCGGACGTCCGGCTCCAGTTCACCGCCAACTCGGGCGCCGGCAACGGCCAGGTCGCCGAATTCCAGGTGCTCGGCACCCCCGCGCCGAACCCCGACCTGACCGTCACCGCGCTGACGAGCAGCCCGGCCGCACCGTCCGAGACCGACCCGGTCACCCTGTCGGCCACCGTCCGCAACGCCGGCACCGCCGCCTCGCCCGCCACCGCGGTCAGCTTCTACCTGGGTACGACGAAGGTCGGCACCGCAAACGTCGGCGCGCTGGCCGCCGGGGCGTCCAGCACGGTGTCCGCGGGCATCGGAGTCCGGGCCGCCGGCAGCTACGAGATCACCGCCACGGTCGACGAGGCCAACACGGTGGTCGAGCAGGACGAGACGAACAACAGCCGTACGGCCTCGCTCACGGTCGGCGCGGTGCCCAGCTCCGACCTGGTCGCCGGCGCGGTCACCTGGTCGCCCAGCGCCCCCAGCGCCGGCGCCACGGTGACCTTCTCGGTGTCGATCCGCAACGCCGGCACGATCGCCTCGGCCGGCGGCGCGCACGGCATCACCCTCACCGTGCTCTCCGACACCGGCGCCACCCTGCGCACCCTCACCGGCTCGTACAGCGGCACGCTGGCGGCCGGCGCGACCAGCCCGGCGGTCAACCTCGGCACCTGGACGGCGGCCAACGGGCGCTACACCGTCCGGGTGGTGCTCGCGGCCGACGCCAACGAACTGCCGGCCAAGCAGCAGAACAACACCTCGGAACGGCCGCTGTTCGTGGGCCGCGGCGCCAACCTGGCGTACGACATGTACGAGGCCGAGGACGGCCGGATCGGCGGCGGGGCGCAGGTGGTCGGGCCGAACCGGACCATCGGCGACCTGGCCGGCGAGGCGTCCGGACGCCGGGCGGTCACCCTCAACAGCACCGGCGCGTACGTCGAGTGGACCACCCGGGCGGCCACCAACACCCTGGTCACCCGCTTCTCCATCCCGGACTCGGCCGGTGGCGGCGGGATCGACGCGACGCTGAACATCTACGTCAACGGCGTGCTGCACAAGCCGATCAACCTGACCTCCAAGCACATCTGGCTCTACGGCGCCGAGGCGAGCCCGAGCGACTCGCCGAGCGCGGGCGCACCGCGGCACATCTACGACGAGGCCAACGTGATGCTGAACTCCACGGTGCCGGCGGGCGCGACCATCCGGTTGCAGAAGGACGCGGCCAACACCAGCCGGTACGCGATCGACTTCATCAACACCGAACTGGTGTCGCCGCGGGCCAACCCCGACCCGGCGCGCTACGTCGTACCCACCGGGTTCGGCCAGTCCGACGTGCAGAACGCCCTGGACAAGGTGCGGATGGACACCACCGGCAACCTGATCGGGGTCTACCTGCCGGCGGGCACCTACGAGACCGCGCAGAAGTTCCAGGTGTACGGCAAGGCGGTACGGGTGATCGGGGCGGGCATGTGGTACACCCGCTTCCAGACCCCGCCGAGCCAGCAGAACACCGACGCGGGCTTCCGGGTGGAGTCCTCGGCCAGCGGCTCGACCTTCGCGCACCTGGCGTTCTTCGGCAACTACACGAACCGGATCGACGGCCCGGGCAAGGTCTGGGGCGAGCTGCGGGACGTGGACAACCTGACCCTGGACAGCGTCTGGGTCGAGCACACCGTCTGCGCGTACTGGGGCGTGAGCGTCAGCGGGCTGACCATCCGGGACAGCCGGTTCCGGAACACCTTCGCCGACGCGGTCAACATGACCAACGGCAGCACCAACAACCTGGTCACCAACTCGGAGGGGCGCTCCACCGGTGACGACGCGTTCGCGCTGTTCTCGGCCACCGACCAGGGCGCCGGAGAGGGCAACCACGGCAACGTGTTCGAGAACCTGTCCGCCACGCTCACCTGGCGGGCGGCCGGGATCGCCGTGTACGGCGGCTACGACAACGTGTTCCGCAACCTCTACATCGCCGACCAGCTCACCTACTCGGGGGTGACGATCAGCTCGCTGGACTTCGGCTACCCGTTCGTCGGGTTCGGCGCGAACCCGCCGACCCGGTTCGAGGACGTGTCGCTGGTCCGCTCCGGCGGGCACTTCTGGGGCAACCAGACGTTCCCGGCGATGTGGCTCTTCTCCGCCTCGAAGGAGTTCCGCGGTATCCGGATCTCCAACGTCGACATCGTCGACCCGACGTACTCGGGAATCATGTTCCAGACCAACTACTCCGGCGGCCAGCCGCAGAACCCGATCACCGACACGGTCTTCACCAACGTGTCGATCTCCGGTGCCCGGCGCAGCGGTGACGCCTTCGACGCCAAGTCCGGCTTCGGGATCTGGGTGAACGAGATGCCCGAGGCCGGCCAGGGTCCGGCGGTGGGCTCGGCCAGCTTCACCAACCTGCGGCTGAGCGACAACTACCAGGACATCAGGAACACCACCAGCACGTTCACCATCAACCGGAACTGATCCGGGCCGGGCCGCCGGGACCACCGTCCCGGCGGCCCGGTGGCTTCCCGCGGGGAAGCTACCGACCGCGACGCCGCTCGGCCGCCGTGGCGCCGGGTTCGGCGCGGCGCTCGGCCGCCGCGGCGCCGGGTTCGGCGCGGCGCTCGGCCATCGCCGTGCCGAGTTCGGCGCGCCGGGAGATGCCGAGCTTGCGGTAGACCCGGGCCAGGTTGGCCTCCACCGTCTTCGGGCTGATGAACAGCGCGTCGGCGATGGCCCGGTTGGTGCCGCCCCGGGCGGCCAGCCCCGCCACCCGCTGCTCGGTCGCGGTGAGTTCGGTGGGCGCCGACACCCGGCCGGCGACCCGGACCAGCTCCGCCCGCGCCCGCTCGGCGAAGGCGCCGGCGCCGAGCGCCACGAACTCCGCGACCGCCGCCTCCAGCGCCTCGCGGGCCGGCCGCTTGCGGCGCGCCCGGCGGTGCGCCACCCCCGCCACCAGCAGGCAGCGGGCCCGGTCCAGCGGCAGCACATCCGCCGGTACGTCCGCACGCGCCGCGGCCAGCTCGGCCAACTCCTCGGCCGGATCCTCGCCGGCGGCGCCGCGCAGCAGGACCCGACCACGGGCCAGACCCAGCGCCGTCCACGGCCGGGGCAGCCGGGCGTGCCGCTCGGCGAGCCGGTCGAGCACCGCGGCGGCCGTGCCGGTGTCGCCGGCACCGACGCACGCCTCGATCCAGTCCGGTTCGAACCGCAACGCGATCGGCTCGACCACCCCCGAGCCGGCCAGCGCCGTCGCGAGCTGGCCGTACGCGCTCGCGGCGGCGCCCATCCGGCCCGCGGAGAGCGCGACCAGCCCGGCCAGTTGCAGGTTGATCCGCCGCGCCCACGGGTTGCCCAGCTCCTCGGCGCGGCGCAGGCCGGCCTCGGCCGCCGCGCCGGCCGGGGCGAGGTCACCCCGGTAGGCGTCGAGCGTGCCGGCCAGCCACGTCTCGGCGGCCAGCCCGGAGCCCACCTGCTCGCCCAGCTCGCGGGCCGCCACGATGTGCCGCTCGGCGGCGGCGAACCGGGCCGCCAGCAGCTCGGTCTCACCCAGGTGGGTGAGCAGTTCGTGCTGCCACGGTTCGTCGCCGCGGGCCACCGCCCGGTCGAACATGCCGGCCAGCCGGGTCCGGGCCCGATCGTGGTCGTCCACCGCCTTCCACCAGATCGCCGGCACCGTGCCGGAGAGCCAGGCCGGTTCGCCGTCCTCCAGAGCCAGCGCCCGGTCGAGCAGTTCGGTGCGGGCGGGCCGACCGGCCCGCACCTCGTGGAAGAACAGGTGCAGCAGCGAGCCGATCAGCAGGTCCCGGTCGCCGGAGCCGGCCGGCAGCAACGCGAGCGCGCTCTCGGCGTGCCGCCGCCCCGGTTCGGGTTCGTCCCAGAACAGCGCCAGGTGCGCGTGGATGCGTCCGGCCAGCGGCGTGCCGGGCCGGGCCGCCGCGAGCGCCCGGTCGGCGACCGCCAGGGTGGTGCCGAGGTCGTCCGCGGCCCAGCCGACCATCGCGCGCAGCAGCAGCGCCTCGGCCCGCTGGTCGCCGGTCAGCCCGGCCGCGGCCAGCTCGGCCGCCGCGCCCGCGGCACCGAAGTCGCCGCTGTCGAAGCGGCTCCGCACGGCGGCGAGCTGCCACCGGCCGCGATCGGCGCCGGAGGCCGGCGGGGTCAGCTCGGCGGCCCGCTCGTACAGCTCGGTCGCGGCCTCGCAGGCGCCACGGGCGCGCTGCCGGTCGGCCGCCCGGGCCAGCTCCGCCGCGACCCGCGGATCCGGCGCGATCGTGCACCGGGCGAGCTGGCGGGCGCGTTCGTCCGGATCCGTCACGGCCGCGGCCAGCCGTTGCCGCAGCCGCCGGCCGATGCCCGGCGGGATGCCGGCGCGGATGGCCGCCGCGTACGCCGGATGGGCGAAGCACACCCGGTCGGTCACCGTGACCAGCCCCGCCTCCTCGGCCGGGTCCAGCGCGCTGGCCGGTACGCCGGCCGCCGCGAGATCGCCGAGCGTCGGCACGGCCAGCAGGGCGGCCAGCCGGACCGCGTCCCGGGTGCCCTCCGGCAGCGTGCGGAGCGTGTCGGTGAGCAACTGCTGGGTGGACGAGGCGACCGGCAGGTCGTCACCCGGGCGGGGCGGGCTGGGCAACCGGAGCACCGCGCGGGTCATCTCGATGGCCAGCAGCGGGTTGCCGCCGGCGTCCCGGGCGATCCGGGCCAGCAGCGGGCGGCTGAGCGTACGCCCCAGCCGGGATCGCAGGATGTGGTGCAGCGCGGCCACCCCGAGCGGCGTGACGCCGAACCGGCGGACCGGCCCGCCGGCCGGGATCTCGTCCAGCCCGAGCGGCACCGGCGCCTCGCCCGCGTCCTCGGTGCGGCGGCTGACCAGCACGGCCGGCCGGACCGCGAGCCGGCGCAGCGCGAACCGCAGGCACCGTTCGCTCGGTGGATCCAGCCAGGGCGCGTCGTCCACGGCGAGCAGCACCGGCCGGTCCGCACCGGCCAGCGCCGCGGCCAGCAGGGAACGGGTGGCGGCGCCGACCGCCCGCTCGTCGATGGCGACGCTCGGATGGGCGGCCAGCAGGGCGACCTCGGCCGCCATCCGCTGCGGCGGCGGCAGCGCCGCTATCCCGTCGGCGAGTGGTCCGAGCAGGTCGGCGAGGGCCGCGAAGGGCAGGGCGGTCTCGGTCTCGGTCGGCGCGCAGGCCAGCACGAGCCAGCCGGCCCGGTCCGCCGTGTCGACCAGGGCCTGCCAGATCGCCGTCTTGCCGATCCCGGCCGGACCCTCCAGCAGGACGTGGCTGCCGCGCTCGAGCGCCCGCCGGGCGCGGTCCAGCACCGGGTCCCGACCGACCAGGTCCGGCCGGGACCGTTCCCGGCCGCCCGTGTCCCGGCCGCCCGTGTCCCGGCCGGCCAGCGAGGCATCCACGGCCGGATCATGGCATGCCCCGGCAACAACGATCCAACCCAGGAGGGTCAGACCGGCGGGCGGCCGCAGATGGGAGAGTTCGGGATGACCTCTGAGTTGCGGTAGACCGTGCTCCGGGTGCTGATGCCGTGTTCGGTGCTGATCGGGGGGATCGGCCGGCCCGTGACGGGTGTCAGCAGGCTGAGGAACTTGTTGATCACCTTCACCACGGGCTCCAGGATGCGGTAGCCGATGCCGAACACCGCGTGCACGCCCAGCCCCACCCCCCGGCACTGCGCGTACGGCGCACCCAGCGCCGAGCCCAGCGTGCTCCCGTACGCGGTGGTCAGCTCGAAGTAGACACCCGCGGTGAACAGGAACGCACTGATCCCCACCGTGAACCGCACGCCGTGCTCGATCACCAGGCCCATCACCCCGACCGGGACTCCGGTGAGCGAGTTGAGCAGGCTGGCCCGGCGCTGCACGTTCGTGCTCACCCGCGGGCCGAAGCGCCCGCCGGCGTACCCGAAGCCGAGCGACCCGGCCAGGGAGAACTCCCCGGACCCCTTGATCGTGCCCAGCTTGGCGCCGAACGCGGTCCGTACGGCCAGGGTCTGACTGACCGTGAAGCTGAGCGGGATCCCGATCACCTGACCGATCGGGAACGACAGGTCCACCCCGACCGGGAACGCCTTGCGGTGGTTCTGCCCGTCCTGGATGCCGGCCTCGAACTCCACCTTGATGCCGAACCCGCCGCTGATCTCCAGCTCGGCCCGGGTCACCGTGCCGCCCCCGATGGCGAGGTGGAAGGTGGCGTCCGGGCGCCGGAAGGTGAGCGTGGTGGTGCCGGCCAGCCGGACCCCGCCGTCGTCGTACCCGAAGTGGACCCCGACGCCGTCGGTGCAGCAGCTCGAATAGACCGAGTAGCCGTGCGACCTGGTGGTGACCCCGCCGCCACCGCGCTGCGGGGGCGGCTGGTCGCCGCCGGCCCGCAGCGGCACGCGGACCGCCGGTCCGGCCCGGCCGGCCCGGCTCGGCGGCGCGGGTTCGTCCTCGGCCCAGAACGGCTCGCCGGCCGGGTAGATCACCGGCTCGTCGAGGGCGATGCCCTTCCTGTCGAAGGTGCCGTCCCGGATCACCTCGGTGATGTCCACCGGGCCGACCGTCACCAACAGGTCCCGGCCGTCGTGCCCGACATCGAGCACCCGGCCCACGGCGCGCCCGGTCAGGAACATGACCTTGCCGGGCGTCAGCTCACCCGCGCGGCCGGCCCGCCCGTCGATGCGCCAGGTCAGCCCGTCGGCACTCACCGACCGGATCGACCGGCCGCCCCCGCCGACGATCACCACGTCCGGCTGGAGGGTGACGCCCGGACCGGGCGCCGGCGGAGCGCCGTACCGCAGGTCGTCCTGGCCGGTGCCGCCCGGGGACCCGGACCCGTCCGGGCGCCCGGGGCCGCAGCCGGCGAGCAGGACCAGCGCGGCCACCGCGCCCGCGAGCAGCGCCCGCGCCCGGCGCGGACCGCCGGGCGGCGGTGCCGTGGCCCGCCTCGCCCGCAGGACCCGGGTACGCGCCGGGCGCACGCCTGTCACATCCGGCCGGCGGCGGCGCGCGCGGCGGCCGTCAGCGGCCCGCGGTTCTCCGCCGGGTCGTTGAGCCGGACCAGCCGGATGGACACCCAGACGCCGGACCGGGCGAAGAACGCGTTCCCGTCCTCCAGGTAGCCCTCGTCACCGGCGCCGGTCAGCGGCGTCAGCTCGTGGCCCAGCTCGCGGTCGACGTCCAGCATCTTCTTGGCGCCGTCCCCGACGTACACCTCCACCTGCGCGGTCGGCCCGCTCACCGGGGCGGTGTAGGTGCAGGTCTCGCGGACCGCGATCGGGTCGTCCAACGGCGTACCGGCCAGCTTCTCGGCGTCCGCCCTGGGCAGCAACGCGCAGGCGTCGGGCAGTTCGGCCGGTGCCGGCTCATCGTCCGCGGTGGGCGCGGCCGGTTCGTCGCTGGCGACGAGGTCGGGCGGGAAGGCCGGTGCGGCGGTTCCGGCGTCGTCGCCGGCCCGGCCGCAGCCGGCCAGCACCGCCAGCAGGGCGAGCGCGAGCAGGGGGCGGGACCGGCGCACGGGGTGGGACGAGGACATGGCGGCGGCTCCGATCAGGCCAGGATCTTGTCGAGGATGGCGCGCAGGGTCCGCTCGTACCGGTCCAGGTCGAAGCTGAAACTGCTCATCGTCACGGTGTAGGCGCCCTGATCGGAGATCAGCACGGCCTCGGCCCGGATGTCCTTGGCCGCCAGGTACGCCCGGTCCCCGGCTTCGAGATCGATCACCCGGTCGTACTGCGGGTCGGCCTGCTGGCGCTGGTAGTCGTAGGTCGCCTCGCCGGCCAGCTTCGAGGAGGTGGTGATGCTGAGGCTGGCCACCCCTTGCCGTCGCCGAACGAGCATTTGCCCTCCTCGACAAGCTTCCGGCCGACCAGCTCCGAGATGTCGGCCGCGCTGAACGGACACGCGGGCGGGGCCGCCGCCGCGCCGCCGTCGAGCAGGCCGCCGTCCGTGCCGTCATCGCCGTCGGCCACCGGGTCCGAACCGATGATCGACGGCCCGTCGCCGGCCGAGCAGGCCACCGGGGCCAGCAGGGCGAGCAGGAGTACGGGCACCGCCAGACGTCGCATCTCATTCCTCCGTCACCGTGATGCGGACCGGTCACCGCAACGGGGCGCCGGTCACGGCTGCGACGCTACGGACGGGCCGGGACCGAGGAATCGGGGTTTTCCCTACGCGGCCGGCCCGGACACGGGATCGCAATTCGTGACAGGGGGTCGGACTACCCTGGTGGCGTGGCAGATCCGTCGACGTACCGCCCCGCTCCCGGCACCATTCCGGAGTCGCCGGGTGTCTACCGCTTCCGGGACGCCACCGGCCGGGTGATCTACGTCGGCAAGGCGAAGAACCTGCGCAGCCGCCTCAATTCCTACTTCGCCGACCCGTGGGGACTGCACCAGCGCACCCGGCAGATGGTCACCACCGCCGCCGCGGTGGACTGGATCACGGTGGGCACCGAGGTCGAGGCGCTCCAGCAGGAGTTCACCTGGATCAAGCAGTACGACCCGCGCTTCAACGTGCGCTACCGGGACGACAAGTCCTACCCCTACCTGGCGGTCACCCTGGACGAGGAGTTCCCCCGGCTACAGGTGATGCGCGGCGCCAAGCGCAAGGGGGTGCGCTACTTCGGGCCGTACTCGCACGCCTGGGCGATCCGCGAGACGCTCGACCTGCTGTTGCGGGTCTTCCCGGCGCGCACCTGCTCGTCCGGGGTGTTCAAGCGGGCCGGCCAGGTCGGCCGGCCGTGCCTGCTGGGCGACATCGGCAAGTGCGCGGCGCCCTGCGTGGGCCGGGTGACGGCCGCCGAGCACCGGCAGATCGTCGACAACTTCTGCGACTTCATGGCCGGCCGCACCGACACGATGGCCCGCCGGCTGGAGCGGGAGATGACCGAGGCCAGCTCGGCGCTGGAGTTCGAGCTGGCGGCCCGGCTCCGGGACGACCTGGCGGCGCTGCGCCGGGCCACCGAGAAGCAGGCCGTGGTGCTCGGTGACGGCACCGACGCCGACGTGGTGGCCTTCGCCGAGGATCCGCTGGAGGCGGCCGTGCAGGTCTTCCACGTCCGCGACGGCCGGGTACGCGGCCAGCGCGGCTGGGTGGTGGAGAAGGTTGAGGAGCTGTCCACCGGCGATCTGGTGCACCACTTCTGCACTCAGGTCTACGGCGCCGAGCACGGCGAGGCGGACGTGCCGCGCGAACTGCTGGTGCCGGCGCTGCCGGCCGACGCGGACGCCCTGGCCGACTGGCTGTCCGGCAAGCGGGGCAGCCGGGTCGCGCTGCGGGTGCCGCAGCGGGGCGACAAGCGGACCCTGCTGGAAACCGTCGGCCGCAACGCCGCCGAGGCGCTGACCCGGCACAAGCTGCGCCGCTCGGGCGACCTGACCACCCGCGGCCAGGCCCTCGACGAGCTGGCCGAGGCGCTGGGCCTGGCCACCGCGCCGCTGCGGATCGAGTGCTACGACGTGTCGCAGATCCAGGGCACCGACGTGGTGGCCAGCATGGTGGTGTTCGAGGACGGGCTGCCGCGCAAGGGCGAATACCGGCGGTTCGCCATCCGGGGCGCCACCGACGACCTGTCGGCGCTCTCCGAGACGCTGCGCCGCCGGTTCGCCCGCTACCTGGACACCCGGGCCGAGACCGGCGAGATCGGCGACGAGACCGCGGTCGACCCCGACCGGCCGGGCATCGACCCCACGACCGGCCGGCCGCGCAGGTTCGCGTACCCGCCGCAGTTGGTGGTGGTGGACGGCGGCCAGCCGCAGGTCGCCGCCGCGGCGGCGGTGCTGGCCGGGCTGGGCATCGACGACATCGCGCTGTGCGGGCTGGCCAAGCGGATGGAGGAGGTCTGGCTGCCCGGCGACGACTTCCCGGTGATCCTGCCGCGCGGGTCCGAGGCGCTCTATCTGATGCAGCGGGTCCGCGACGAGGCGCACCGGTTCGCCATCACCTTCCACCGGCAGCGCCGCTCCAAGCGGATGACTGCGTCCGGGCTGGACGACGTGCCGGGCCTGGGTGAGGTACGCCGCAAGGCGCTGCTGCGGCACTTCGGGTCGGTGAAGCGGCTGGCCGCGGCCGGCGTCGACGAGATCACCGAGGTGCCCGGGATCGGCCGGCGGACCGCCGAGGCGATCCTGGCCGCGCTGAGCGAGAGCCCGACCCCCGGCACGCGCGGCGGGCGGTCTACCGGTTAGATGTCCGGGTGGCTGTCCGAATTGATGTCGACGCCGTCCGCGCCGCCGCCGGGGCGTCGGTCGCCGAAGCGGCCGACAAGCTGCTGGCCGGGGGTGCGCTCGCCCAGATCCAGCCGGCCGGTGGGGGCGCCAGCAGCGTCGCGCGGGCCGACGCGCAACCGCCGTACGAGGTGTGGGTGGGCGTCACCGCCGACGGGTTCACCGTCGAGTGCGACTGCGCCGAATCCGTCCCCGACGGGCTGTGCTCGCACGGCGTGGCGCTGACCATGGCCGCGCTCCGGGAGGACTTCGCATGGTCGTCGTCGGCCACGCCGCCCTCGGGCGTACCCCTGGATCCGCAGGTACGGCACCTGGCTGAGGTCGCCAGCGGCGTTCCGGCCCGCCGGCTGGCCCTGCTGGTCGCCGAACACGCGGCCACCGACCGCCGCCTGGCGGCCCGGCTGCTGGCGTACGCGGACCGGGCCGGACCGTCGAGCGACGCCGAGCTGGACGCGGTGCGCGAGACGCTGGACGGCGCCGCGGCCGGCGCCGTGTCCGGCCGCTGGCAGCTGCACGACATCGTGCAGGCGGGCCGGTGCATGATCGAGGAGCTGGCCGTGCTCGCCGAGCGTCCGCCGACCGACGGCGCGTTGCTGGTCGTCGAGCACGCCGCGCGGCTGTGGGACTCGCTCGCCGTTCACCTGCATGACGCGTACGCGGTCCGCGACACCGACCCGGCCGAGATCGGCGACGAGCTGCGGGCCATCCACGTCCAGCTCTGCGAGGACGTGCAGCCGGACCCGGACGAGTTGATCGGGCGGCTGCTGGACATCGTCGCGGCCGCCGACGGCCTCTCGTGTCTGGACGCTCCCGAGGACTACCTGCCCGTGGTGGGCCGGACCGGCGTGACCGTCCTGGCCCGCCGCCACTGAGCGCTCATCCCAGCTCGGCCAGCTTGCGTTCGACCTCGGCGGCCAGCGGATCGTCGAGGTTGACCAGGGTGAGCAGCGCCGATGACCAGAGGTTCCGCGCCTCGTCGCGCCGGCCGTCGGCCAGTGCCGCGTCACCGGCGTGGTCCGCCGCGATTGCCGCGTGCCGTTTGTCGCCCAGCCGGCCGAACCGCTCCCCGGCCCGGGAGAGCACCGTGAACGCGCCGACGTTGTCGGCGGCCTGGCGTAGTGCCTGCCCGAGGTGCAGTTCGACGAGGGCCTGGCTCCAGGCGTTGTCGAGCCGGCGGAAGATGGCCGTCGCCGACTCGTACGCGTTGATCGCCTCGGCGGAGCGCCCGAGACCGCGGAAGGCGTTGCCGAGACTCATCAGGGAGAGCCCCTCGCCGCGCTCCTCACCCAACTCCCGGAACATGTCAAGCGATCCCTCGGCGAACTCGATCGCGGCCTCGAACTGTCCGGAGTCCTCGTGCACGAGCCCGCGGCCGCGTAGTGCGAAGCCCGCTGTCCACCGGTCACCCGCGTCCTGACCCGCCGCGAGCGCCGCGGAGTAGTGATGCAGCGCCTGGTCGAGCTGCCTGCGGTCCCAGTACGCGTCACCGAGGCAGAGCAGGAGCAAGCCCTCGGCCACCCGGTCGTCGTGACGTCGGGCGCACCGCAGGCCGATCAGGTGACTGTCCACCCAGCTGTTCCAGTACGACCGCCGTTCGAAGAAGGCCATGCAGGCGAGGGCGGTCTGCCAGGCGTACGCGTGGTTTCCGGTGGCCTCGGCCAGGCGGATGATGTCCAGCAGGTTCAGCCGTTCCGCCTCGCACCACCGCAACGCCTCGTCAAGGTCCCCGAAGAGGAGGTCCCCGTCGGTCACCGCCAATCCTGGGACCGGCCGACCCTGCGGGAGGATGATCCGGTACGCGGCGTAGGCGCGATCCAGATACCAGCGGAGGATCCGGTCACGTGCGCGCTCCACCTCGTCGGCCGTCTCGTCGAGTCGGGACCGCTCCACCGCGTACAACCGCAACAGGTCGTGCAGCCGGTACCGGTGTGCGCCCACCCGGCCGAGCAGGTGGACGCCCACCAGTGAGTCGAGGCTTCGCCGTGCGGCCGATACGGGTACGGCGGCCAGCTGTGCGGCCGCCGGCACGGACAGATCAGCGCCGGGGTGCAGTCCCAGGAGCCGGAACATCCGGGCGTTCTCGGGCGACAACGCCCGGTACGACCAGGAGAAGATCGTGCGTACGGCCGACAGCTCGTCATCCTGGACGGCCAGGGCGTCCAGCCGTCCGCCCTCCTCCCGCAATTCTCGTACGTAGTCGGCGAGTTCGGTCTCCGGGTTCGCGATGATCCGGTCGGCCACGATTCGCAGCGCGAGTGGAAGCTGCGAGCAGAGGGCTGCCAGCTCCATGGCCGACCGGGGGTCGGCGTCCACTCGCGGCGTGCCCGCCGTCGCCCGTAGCAGCCGTACCGAGTCGGCCGGGGTCAGGATGTCCAGCGTCGCGCGGATGGCGCCGTCCCGTACGGCCAGCCCCGAAAGTCGGCTGCGACTCGTGACGATCGCCATGCAACTCGGCGCGGCGGGCAGCAGGGGCCGAACCTGTTCGGCGCTGGAGGCGTTGTCGAGCAGCACGAGCATCCGTCGGCCGGTGGTGAGCGACCGGTAGAGCGCGGCTCGGTCGTGCAGGTCCACCGGAATCTTCTCTGGCGGTACGTCCATGGCGCGCAGGAAGCCCTCCAGCGCCTCCTGCGGTGTCAACGGCGGCACCGCGTCGTAGCCGCGGAGGTTGATGTAGAGGTCGCCGTCGGGAAAGCGTTCCCGGACGCGATGTGCCCAGTGCACGGCAAGCGCCGTCTTGCCCACCCCGGCGCTGCCGGAGATGGTGGTGATCGTCACCACCGGCAGTGTGTCGCCGACGCTTCGTAGCTCGGCCTCGTCGAGCAACGAGTCGAGCTGATGGATGTGTACCTCACGGTCCACAAAGCCCTTTGTCGCCGGGGGCAGTTGGCGCGGCGACGGCAGCCCGGTCTCGTTGACCACCCGGAAGTGGATGCCACCGAAGACCTGTCCGGCCTGTACGACGCCGCCGGCCTGGCCCGCGAATTCGTTCACGGTGCTGTCGTCCCGCGCGGTCATGACGGGCCGACCGACCGCGAAGCGAGAAACTGTTCCCGCAGCAGCCCCATCAGTAGGACGTCGTGTCGGCGTCCGGCCAGGTATTCCTGTTCACGGAGCAGACCCTCACGGACGAATCCGAGCCGGGCGTGGAGTCGGATCGAGGCAACGTTCGTGTCGTGGATCTCGACCAGACACTTGTGGTAGCGCCGTTCGGCGAACATGTATCGGAGGATCATGAGCGCCGCCTCGGTCGCGTAGCCCCGGCGTCGATGTGCGCTGGCGATGGCTACCCCGTAGCTGAACGTGCCGGTGCGCAGGTCCGGGCGGCGGGTGGAGACGGCGCCGACCATGCCCGGCTCCGCGTGCCGTTCGACGGCCAGCGCGAAGCGGTCACCCTCGACGCTCTGGAGTGCGAGTCCTTCCAGCTCCCGCCGCAACTGACCGGCCGACTGCGGCGGTTCCACCCGGAACACGGCGCGTGCGTCGTCGCTGTCGGAAAGGAAGTCGCGGTAGTACCGCTCGTCGGTCGGCTCGATCGCTCGCAGCCGTACGAGGTTTCCAGCCCAGAGGGAGCCCATCCGTCAGCCTGTCCGTCTGCCGGAGGTCAGGATGTCCGTGCGTGCGGACTGCGCAGTCGGACGGCCGTGGCCCAGGCGGCGTCCCGCCAGCGACAGTGCTGGGAGACCGTGGTCGGATCCTCGGACGTCGTGAATCCGAGAAATCGATCGTCGTCCGCGAAGTGCAGGAACGCCACGAGCCGTGAGTCGAAGAGCCAGAAGTCGTGGTCCGGCAGGTCGAGCCGGCCGGCGTCGGTCCGAAGGAGAAACCTGATGTCCTCGCCCGCCTCGAGGTTGTACGGCGTCACGGACATCTCGAACCGCAGGTAGTCGCTTGGCGGATCATCGACCACCCGGACGCGCTCCACCCGTTTGCCGAGCGAGGTCTGCGCTCGCATCGTGTCGAGCCAGGGCCGTAGCCATTCGATTCCGGGATCCTCGCCGCGTAGAAATTGCTGATAGGGAAGATCCTCCGACGTTACGCCGTAGGATCTCCTTACTTCGAGTTTGAAGGCGGTGTGGTCGAAATCGGCAAACAGGGAATCGAACGCGTCGGGGTCGGTGATGATGTTCGGCATCCCTAGCCTTTCTGGGCAAACCAGGACATTAGCTCCCTCGGTACAACGACGAACCTCTCGTTTGGAAGCACGTCACGGAGCTGTGCAAGGGCCTCGGGGTCGGTGAGTTCGTGGCCCTGGACCACGATGTCCCCATTGTCGGTCTCGTAGAGGCTGGGGCAGGATCCGGCATTGCTCGACGTGGTGAGAAAGCGTAGCTTCATCGGCTCCTCCTGGCGAGTTTCGTGAAAAAAGTATATGAGACACTGTCGCGATCGGCAATCGGTGATAAAGGCGCAAGTTGCAATTTGCGAAATGGCCGTGGCGACCATTTCACGATCGTTGCCCGGGGCGTCGGTGGCTGCGTCCACCTGCCGGCTCCTGGTCGGATCGGAGCGGTGGGGTGGATCCTCGGGTGGTGTCCCGACGGCTCACCCCTGGCGCGATACAGTCGCAGCTTGACCGCGCGGGGGTGGGTCGGCTGGGGGGCAGGCTGGTGAGCGAGATGCGTACGGCGCCGGGGCCGCACGGGACACACGGCGGTGACGTGGCCGGCGAGCCCGAGCGGGACACCACCCTGGTGGTGGTGACCGGTGTCTCCGGCGGCGGGCGCAGCACCGTGGCGCGGGCCCTGGAGAACGTCGGTTTCTACGTGGTGGACAACCTGCCGCAGGCGCTCATGCTGGACATGGCGGAGCTGGCGTTGCGGGCCGGCGGCGCGGCCCGGCGTACCGCGATGGTGCTGGACGTGCGCAGCCGGGCCTTCTCGACGGACCTGGCCGAGGCGATCCGCGCGCTCAAGGAGCGCGGGTTCAGCCCCCAGGTGGTGTTCGTGGACGCGGACGACGAGGTGCTGATCCGGCGGTTCGAGAGTGTCCGGCGGTCGCACCCGTTGCAGGGGGACGGCCGGCTGGCCGACGGCATCGCCGTGGAACGCGGCCTGCTGGAGGAGGCCCGCGACCTGGCCGACGTGATCATCGACACCAGCCACCTCAACGTGAACCAGCTTCGCAGCCGGGTGGAGGAGCTGTTCGGCGGCGAGGATGCCCGCCGGCTGCGGGTGACGGTGCTGTCCTTCGGGTTCAAGTACGGCCTGCCGCCGGACGCCGACTACGTGATGGATGCCCGGTTCCTTCCCAATCCGTACTGGGTGCCCGAGTTGCGCGAGCACACCGGTCGGGACAGGGACGTCAGCCGGTACGTCCTGGACCAGCCCGGTGCGGTGGGCTTCGTGGCGACGTACGCGCGGTTGATCGGGGAGACGGCGCCCGGCTTCGAGCGGGAGGGCAAGCGCTACCTGACGGTGGCGGTCGGCTGCACCGGCGGCAAGCACCGCAGCGTGGCCATCGCCGAGGAACTGGCCGAGCAGCTCCGCGAGCTGCGGCTGTCCGCGCACGCCCACCACCGCGACCTGGGGCGGGAATGACGACGGCGCCGGGTGGCGCCGGCCGCTCCGGCGACACCGGTACGTCCCGTGGGGCCGACCGTACGCCCGGCGGCGGTACGGGCGGCGGCGGTACGGGCGGCGGCGGTACGGGCGGCGGCCGTGTGCCCGGCGGCGACCGTCCGCCCCACCGGCTCCGGGTGGTGGCGTTCGGCGGTGGGCACGGGTTGGCCGCGTCGCTGCGTGCGCTGCGCCGCTGCGCCCCGGAGCTGGACCCGGACATCACCGCGGTGGTGACGGTCGGCGACGACGGCGGGTCGAGCGGCCGGTTGCGGGCCGAGCGTGGCGCCCTGCCCCCCGGCGACCTGCGGCAGGCGCTGGCCGCGCTGGCCGCCGACGAGCCGGCGGCCCGGCGCAGCGCCGAACTGTTCCAGCACCGCTTCGCCGCCGGCCAGGCCAATTCCACCACCGCCGACCCGCTGGCCGGGCACGCCGTGGGCAACCTGGTGCTGTGTGGCCTGATGGAGCTGCTCGGCGATCCGGTGGCGGCGTTGGAGCACGCCGGCGGGATGCTCGGCGCGGTCGGGCGGGTGCTGCCGATGTCCTGTACGCCGGTCGGGATCGAGGCGTCGGTCCGCGGGGTGGACCCGGCCCGCCGGTCGCAGACGGTGATCGTGCGCGGACAGCACGCGGTGGCCGTAACCCGGGGCGGGTGGAGTCGTTGAGACTGTCGCCGGTTGCCCCGCCAGCGTGCCCCCAGGCCCTTGCGGCGGTAGCCGAGGCCGATTGGCTGATTTTCGGCCCGGGCAGTTGGTACACGAGCGTCATCCCGCACCTGTTGGTGCCCGAGTTGGCCGCGGCGATCGTCGCCAGCCCGGCCAGACGGCTGGTCACGCTCAACCTGGCGGCGGAGAAGGAGACCCTCGGATTGTCGGTCGCCGATCACCTCGCGGCGCTGCGGTGGTACCTGCCGGGCCTGACGGTCAACCTGGTTCTCGCCGATGCCAAGGCGGTTGGCGATCCCGAACCGGTCGAGCGTGCGGCAGAATCACTGGGCGCCCGGCTCGTGCTCGCCCCCGTGGCCGTCTCGGACGGCACACCCCGGCACGACCCGGCCGCTCTGGGCGCCGCGCTGGTGCCTCTCCTTGGCGCCGATCGTTAAGCACGTACGGATTCCCGGCATCATGCCGGAACGGGCACACGAGGTGACGACACGATGGCGATGACGGCGGCGGTCAAGGACGAGCTCAGCCGGGTCGACGTGCCCAAACCCTGCTGCCGGCGGGCCGAGATGGCGGCCCTGCTGCGGTTTGCGGGCGGCCTGCACATCGTCTCCGGCCGGGTCGTCGTGGAGGCGGAACTGGACACCGGGGCGGTGGCCCGGCGGCTGCGCCGGGAGATCGCCGAGGTGTACGGCTATTCGAGCGAGATTCACGTACTCGCCTCGGGCGGTCTGCGCAAGGGCAGCCACTACATCGTCCGGGTGGTCAAGGACGGCGAGGCGCTGGCCCGGCAGACCGGCCTGCTCGACGTGCGGGGCCGGCCGGTACGCGGGCTGCCGCCGCACGTGGTGGCGGCCAGCGTCTGCTGCGCGGTGGCCGCCTGGCGGGGCGCGTTCATGGCGCACGGGTCGCTCACCGAGCCCGGCCGCTCCAGCGCGCTGGAGATCACCTGCCCCGGTCCGGAGTCGGCGTTGGCCCTGGTGGGCGCCGCCCGCCGGATCGGCATCGGGGCCAAGGCCCGCGAGGTGCGCGGGGTGGACCGGGTGGTGGTCAAGGACGGCGACGCGATCGCCGCGCTGCTCACCCGGATCGGCGCGCATTCCAGCGTGCTGGCCTGGGAGGAGCGTCGGGTACGCCGGGAGGTGCGGGCCACCGCGAACCGGCTGGCCAACTTCGACGACGCCAACCTGCGGCGCTCGGCGAGGGCCGCGGTGGCGGCGGCGGCCCGGGTGACCCGGGCGCTGGAGATCCTGGCCGACGACGCGCCGGAGCACCTCACCTCGGCCGGCCGGCTGCGGCTGGAGCACCGGCAGGCGTCCCTGGAGGAGTTGGGCGCGCTGGCCGATCCGCCGCTGACCAAGGACGCCATCGCCGGCCGGATCCGCCGGCTGCTGGCGCTGGCCGACAAGCGTGCCCGGGATCTCGGCATCCCGGACACCGAGGCGGCGGTCACCCCCGACATGCTGGTGGTCTGAACCGACGTGTCCTGCGGCACGGATTGTGCCCCAGCGCAACGCGGCGGCGGGCGCTTCGATATCGTCAGAAGGTACGGCGATGAGGCCGACACGTTGGCTTCCTCGCCGGAGTCACCGCCTCGGGCGGACCGGTCGTCCCGACCGCGGCGAGGCGGCGATGACCAGCAGCGACGTTCGATCGGCCGGCGGGTGCCGCGGGTCCGGCGGGGCGCCGCTGGCGGGACCAGAATGCGAGGAGATGGGACCTGTGACCATCCGGGTTGGCATCAACGGCTTCGGCCGTATCGGCCGCAACTTCTTCCGGGCCGCGTTGGCCTCGGGCGCCGACATCCAGATCGTCGGTGCGAACGACCTCACCGACAACGGGACGTTGGCGCACCTGCTCAAGTACGACAGCATCCTCGGCCGGCTGTCCGAGGAGGTCAAGGCGAGCGCCGACGAGATCACGGTGGGCGGCCAGCACGTCAAGGTCTTCTCCGAGAAGGACCCGGGCAAGCTGCCCTGGGGTGACCTGGGCGTCGACATCGTGCTCGAATCCACCGGCTTCTTCACCGACGGCACCAAGGCCAAGGCGCACGTGGACGCCGGTGCCAAGAAGGTCATCATCTCGGCTCCGGCCAAGAACGACGACGTGACGGTGGTGATGGGGGTCAACCAGGACACCTACGACCCCGCCAAGCACACCATCATCTCCAACGCCTCGTGCACCACCAACTGCCTCGCGCCGCTGGCCAAGGTGCTCAACGACGCCTTCGGCATCGAGCGTGGGCTGATGACCACGATCCACGCGTACACGCAGGACCAGAACCTCCAGGACGGCCCGCACAAGGACCTGCGCCGGGCGCGTGCCGCGGCGCTGAACGTCGTGCCGACCTCGACCGGCGCGGCCAAGGCGATCGGCCTGGTGCTGCCGGAGCTGAAGGGCAAGCTGGACGGGTACGCGCTGCGGGTGCCGGTGCCGACCGGCTCGGCCACCGACCTGACGGTCGACCTGGGCCGCGCCGCCTCGGTGGAGGAGATCAACGCCGCCTACCGGGCCGCCGCGGACGGGCCGCTCAAGGGCATCCTCACCTTCACCGACGAGCCGATCGTCTCCGCCGACATCGTCACCGACCCGGCGTCGTGCATCTACGACTCCGGCCTGACCAAGGTGATCGGCACCCAGGCCAAGGTCGTCGGCTGGTACGACAACGAGTGGGGCTACTCCAACCGCCTGGTCGACCTGGTCAAGCTGGTGGGTAGCTCACTGTGAGCATCAAGAACCTCGACGACCTGCTCGCCGAGGGCGTCTCAGGTCGGCGCGTGCTGGTGCGCGCCGACCTGAACGTGCCCCTGGACAAGCAGACCGGCGCGATCACCGACGACGGCCGGATCCGGGCGGTGCTGCCCACCCTGACCGCGCTGCGCGACGCGGGCGCGGCCGTGGTGGTCTGCTCGCACCTGGGCCGGCCCAAGGGCTCGCCCGACCCGCAGTACAGCCTCGCGCCGGTGTCCCGGCGGCTCGGCGAGCTGCTGGGCTCGCCGGTGACGTTCGCCGAGGACACCGTCGGCCCGGCCGCGCAGTCGGCGGTCGCCGGGCTGGCCGGCGGCGAGGTGGCGTTGCTGGAGAACCTGCGCTTCAACGCGGGGGAGACCAGTAAGGACGAGGCCGAGCGGGGCGCCTTCGCCGACCAGTTGGCCGCGTTCGGCGAGGCGTACGTCGACGACGCGTTCGGCGCCGTGCACCGCAGGCACGCCAGCGTGTACGACGTGCCGGCCCGGCTGCCGCACTTCGCCGGCCGGCTCGTGCTGCGCGAGGTGGAGGTGCTGTCCCGGCTGACCGGGGACCCGGAGCGGCCGTACGTGGTGGTGCTCGGCGGGTCCAAGGTGTCCGACAAGCTGGCGGTCATCGAGGCGCTGCTGCCCAAGGTGGACCGGCTGCTGATCGGCGGCGGCATGTGCTTCACCTTCCTGAAGGCCCAGGGTCACCCGATCGGCACCTCGCTGTGCCAGGACGAGATGCTGGACACCTGTCGGGAGCTGCTGGCCCGGGCGGACGGCAAGATCCTGCTGCCGGACGACGTGGTGGCCGCCGCGGCGTTCGCGCCGGACGCCGCGCACGAGACGGTGCCGGCCGACGCGATCCCGCGCGACCGGGTCGGCCTGGATGTCGGCCCGCGCACCGTGGCGGCGTTCACCGCCGAGATCGAGGGCGCCCGCACCGTCTTCTGGAACGGTCCCATGGGCGTGTTCGAGATGGCCGCGTTCGCGGCCGGGACCCGCGGGGTGGCCGAGGCCATCGCCGGGATCAAGGGCTTCACGGTGGTCGGCGGCGGTGACTCGGCCGCGGCCGTGCGTGCGCTCGGCCTGAACGAGTCGTCCTTCGACCACATCTCCACGGGTGGCGGTGCCTCCCTGGAATACCTGGAGGGCAAGAGCCTTCCCGGCGTCGCTGCCCTGGAGAAGTGATGGCGGATCAGGTCCGCCGGCCGCTGATGGCCGGCAACTGGAAGATGAACCTCAACCACCTGGAGGCCATCGGCCTGGTCCAGAAGTTGGCGTTCAGCCTCAGCGAGCAGCAGCTCGCCGCGGTGGAGACGGTGGTGCTGCCGCCCTTCACCGACCTGCGCGGGGTGCAGACCCTGATCGAGGGGGACAAGCTCCAGCTCGGGTACGGCGCGCAGGACCTGTCGCCGTACCGGTCCGGGGCGTACACCGGGGACATCTCCGGCGCCATGCTGGCGAAGCTGGGCTGCTCGTACGTGGTGGTCGGCCACTCGGAGCGGCGCAGCCACCACCACGAGGACGACGCGGTGGTCAACGCGAAGGTGGCGGCGGCGCTGGCGAACGACCTCACCCCGATCCTCTGCGTGGGGGAGGGGCTGGAGGTACGCGAGGAACTGCGGCACGTGGCGCACTGCCGTGCGCAGCTCGACGCGGCGCTGCGTGGCCTCACCGCCGAGCAGGTCACCAAGGTGGTCGTGGCGTACGAGCCGGTCTGGGCGATCGGCACCGGCAAGACCGCCACCCCGCAGGACGCCCAGGAGGTGTGCGGGCAGCTCCGCCAGCGGATCGCCGAGACCTACGACCAGGCCACGGCCGACCAGGTCCGGATCCTGTACGGCGGCTCGGTGAAGGCGAACAACATCGCCTCGATCATGGCCCAGCCGGACGTGGACGGCGGCCTGGTCGGCGGCGCGAGCCTGGACGCCGAGGAGTTCGCGAACATCTGCCGCTTCCCGGAGCACATCACCCGCTGACGGGCCGCTATCCTTGACGAGCCCGCCCTCAGGTCGGTGCCGCTACGTGGTCGACGCCCGAGGCGAGGATCGGAACGAGAGGACTGACCGGACACCATGCCCACCTGGTTCGCGTACACGATGGTCGTGTTGCTGCTGATCACGAGCGTGCTGCTGACGCTGCTCATCCTGTTGCACCGCGGCAAGGGTGGTGGCCTTTCGAGCATGTTCGGCGGTGGCGTCAGCTCCAGCCTGGCCGGTTCGTCCGTTGCCGAGAGGAACCTCGACCGGTACACGGTGCTGGTGGGTGTTGTCTGGTTCGCCTCTATTGTCGGCATCGGCCTCTGGCTCAAGCTCCAGATGGCCGCCGGCGCTTCCTGACGCCCGGGACGGCCCCCGCGCCGTCCTGGCCGCCCCGAGGAACCGTTCCGGATCGGCCCGGAAAACCTCGAACCGCGCGTGCTCCCACCGGGAGCACGCGCGGTTCGCGTGTGCGGCGGCCCGTCGGCGTCAGTGCCCGCTGAACGCGTGGTGCCCGGCCCCGGCCACGCCCGGCCAGTACCGGTCGCCGGTCAGCTGGGACCGGGCGAGATCCCTCAGCGCCGCCGTGACACCGTTCGCCCCGCCGATGGAGTGGCCCCCGACGGCCACCCGGGTCGGATCGACCAACCTCGGGAACGACGCGGTGAGCTGGTCGAGCGCGAAGCGGAAGCCCGGCCGAGGGTCAGCGCAGGCTGCGGAACCTCGGCTTCACCTCGGCCGCCGCCTCCCGGTCCAGCAGCCAGCGGGTACGGCTCAATCCGTGCACGCCGGCCGCCGGCAACTGCACCGGCCCGGCGCCGGCCAGCGCCATCCCCACCGGTCGGGCCTTGTCCGGACCCGCGGCCACCAGCCACACCTCGTCGGCGGTGTTGATGGCCGGCAGCGTGAGGGTGAGCCGGACCGGCGGTGGCTTGGGGCTGCCCCGCACCGCACCGACCGGGCGCGACTCGTAGGCCACCGGATGCTCGGGGAACACGGACGCCACGTGGCCGTCCTCGCCAACCCCGAGCAGCAGCACATCGAAGTGGGGCAGGGCGGCCGTGCCGGGGGCGGCGGCGGCCAGTTCGGCGGCGTACCACGCGGCCGCGGCCTCCGGGTCGTCACCCGCCGGCCCGTCCGCGGCCGGCATCGGGTGCACCCGGGCGGGATCCAGCGGCAACATGTCCAGCAGCGCCGACCGGGCCTGGGTGTCGTTGCGGTCCGGGTGGCCGGCCGGGACGAAGCGCTCGTCGCCCCACCACACGTCCACCCGCCGCCAGTCGACCGCGTCCCGGGCCGGCAGCTCCCGGATCGCCCGGTACACCGCCGCGGCCACCCGGCCGCCGGTGAGCACCACGCCGGCCTCGCCCCGTTCGGCCTGCGCGTCGATCAGCCCGACGATCAGCCGTGCGGCCACCGCCTGCGCCAGCACCTCCGGGTCGGCGTGGACGACCACACTCGTCTCGCTCACGGTTCAGGCGTCCAGCTCGGTGGGACCGGCGTGCGCGCTCACGCCCGCCTCGGCGCGCTCGGCGGTGGCCGGATCCTTCCAGATGTGCACCCGCTGCCGGGGCCGGCGGTCCAGGCCGCGCAGCCCGGTCATCCCGCACAGCGCCTCCGCGTACACCTGGTCGGCGTCCAACCGGCGCAGCTCCTCGGCCAACTCGTCGCCCAGCGGGCGACGGACCAGGGGCAGTTGCCGGTCGGCCTGGCCGGTCCGGCGGAACGTGGCCACCGAGTCGTCCCGGACCAGCTCCAACTCGTCCCCGTTGGCGCAGCGCAGCCGCACCGAGCGCATCCGCGGGAAGTCCTCGGTGTGCTGCCAGGTCGGCTGGACGCCCAGCCGGGCCTTCAACCAGCCGCACATGAGCGCCGCCGTGGGGTCGCTGGGCGGTGCCACCACGTGCGCCTCGGTGATCTCCGCGGCCCGGGTGTCGAACGCCCCGGCCACCAGCGTGCGCCACGGGGTGATCCGGGTCCAGGCCAGGTCGCTGTCGCCCGGCGCGTAGTCCTCGGCCCGCTGGTGCAGCGCGGCGATCGGGTCCTTCGACTGGGCCGAGTCGGTGATCCGCCGGTCGGCCACCACGCCCAGGTAGTCGTTGGCGATGTGGTCCGGCGGTTCACCGTGCCACCACGTGACGACCGGAACGTCAGGCACCAGCAGCGGCATCACCACCGACTCTGCGTGCAGCGCGAGCCGGCCGTACATCCGCATCACCACGGCCTCGCACGGGCCGAGCCGGCCGCCCACCACGATCTCGGCGTCCAGCCGGTTGCGGTCGCGGTCCACGTCGGAGCGGACGACCACGAGCAGCCGGCACGGGTGCGCGGCGGCCGCCACGGTCGCCGCCGCCTCGGCCTCCCGGACCCGCTTCTCGTCCACCACCACGATCAGCGTGAGCGCCATCCCGCTGGCCACCCCGCCGGCGCTGCGCCGCTCCGCGGCCAGCGCCTTGACCACCTCGTTGCCGGTGGTGTCCCACAACCCGATCAACGGATCCTCCAGGTTCGTTCGTCCGGCTCACTCACGGTCGCTCACGCCCGGCGCCAGGCCCGGCCGTCCCGGGCCAGCATCTCGTCGGAGGCCCGCGGACCCCACTCACCGGCCCGGTACGGCTCCGGCTTGGTGCCCCGCCAGGCGTCCTCCAGCGGGTCCACGACCTGCCAGCTCTGCTCGACCTCGGCGGCGTCCGGGAACAGCGTCCGGTCCCCGATCAGCACGTCCAGCACCAGCCGCTCGTACGCCTCCGGGCTGGACTCGGTGAACGCCTCGCCGTACTGGAAGTCCATGGCGATGTCCCGGACCTCCATGGTGGTGCCGGGGACCTTGGAACCGAACTTCAGCACCACGCCCTCGTCCGGCTGCACCCGGATGACCAGCTGGTTGTTGCCCAGCATCTCCATGTCGGTGGCGTTGAACGGCAGGTGCGGGGCCTTCTTGAACATGATCGCCACTTCGGTGACCCGGCGGGGCAGCCGCTTCCCGGCCCGGATGTAGAAGGGCACCTCGGCCCAGCGCCGGTTCTGGATGGCCAGCTTCACCGCCACGTACGTCTCGGTGGTGGAGTCGGCCGGCACCCCCTCCTCCTCGTGGTACCCGACGGCCCGCTCGCCGGCCACCCACCCGGCCAGGTACTGACCGCGGACGGTGTCCAGGTGCGGATCCCGCGGCAGCTTGATGGCCTTGAGCACCTTGAGCTTCTCGGCCCGGATCTCGCTGGCGTCGAAGCTGGTCGGCTCCTCCATGGCGACCAGGGCCAGCAGCTGGAGCAGGTGGTTCTGCAACACGTCGCGGGCGGCGCCGGCCGAGTCGTAGAAGCCGGCCCGCGTGCCGATGCCGACGTCCTCGGCCATCGTGATCTGCACCGAGTCGACGTACTTGGAGTTCCACAGCGGCTCGAACAGGTTGTTGGCGAACCGCAGCGCCATGATGTTCTGGACGGTTTCCTTGCCGAGGTAGTGGTCGATGCGGAACACGTCTTCCCGGGTGAACACGTCGTCCACCAGGTCGTTGAGTTCCTTGGCCGATTCGAGGTCCTTGCCGAACGGCTTCTCCACGACGACCCGCCGCCAGCCGCCGGACTTGTCGTTGTCCGCCATCCCGGTGCGGGCAAGCTGCTTGAGCACCACCGGGAAGGCGGCCGGGGGGATGGAGAAGTAGAACGCGGCGTTGCCGTGGATGCCGTGGCTGGCGCGCAGGTCGTCCAGGGTCTGGGCGAGCCGGTCGAACGCGGCGTCGTCGTCGAAGGACCCACCCACGAACTTGATGTTGCCGGCCAGCCGCGCCCACACCTCGTCCCGCCAGGGTGTCCGGGCGTGCTTGCGGGCCGCCTCGTAGGCCGAGGACTCGAAGTCCCCGTCGCCCCAGTCGCGGCGGGCGAAGCCGAGCACCACGAAGCCCGGCGGCAGCAGGCCGCGGTTGGCCAGGTCGTACACGGCCGGCAGCAGTTTCTTCCGGGCCAGGTCGCCGGTCACCCCGAAGATCACCAGGGCACACGGCTCAGGTATCCGCGGTAGGCGCCGATCCTGCGGGTCCCGCAGAGGATTCACTCCTCCTCCTTGCTCTGTCGTCCGCTGGCTCATTCTCAACTCCGCAGACTACGCACGAGGCGCAGCAACTGGTTCAATCCGGCGGCCCGGTCGGGTCCGCATCGTCCGGCTGGTGGAACGGGTCCTGGAACGGGTCGACGCCGAGCACGCCGGCCGCGACCGCCGCCGCGTACTCCCAGGCCAGGAACTGCGCGCCGAGCGGGCCGTTGACGGCCAGGTCGGGGCCGGTGCCGCCGCCCGGTACGTCGCCGGCCCGCAGCGCTCCGCCGTAGCTGACCGCCACGGTGTCCGGACCGGCCGGTCCGGGGTGGTCCGTGGGCTCGACGACCGTCGGCCGGATGCCGAGCCCGGCCCCGCCGGTCGCCCCGGCGAGCAGCCGCGCGATCCAGTCGCCCAGCCCGTCCAGTCCGGTGCCGTCGCCGCGCAGCAGCACCCGGTCGCGGCCGAGCGCGGCGGCCGTGCCGAGCGCGCCGCCCAGTGCCAGGGCCGGATTGTCCCGTTCGCCGGTCAGTGTGCCGGCCAACTCCTGCGCCTGGTCCAGCAGCTCGACGACCGCAACCCCGGCCAGCGCCGCGGGCACCAGCCCGTACGCGGTCAGCGCGGAGAACGGCCCACCGGGCCGCGGATCGGCGGGCACCACGAAGGCGCCCGTCCCGGCGGCGGCCTTGGCCGCCGGGGAGTCCGGCGCGGTGACGACCACGAGGTGCCGGCCCGCCTCGGCGGCGCTGCGGCCGGAGTCCAGCAACGCCCGCAAACAGGCGCGGCACCGGCTGTCCGTCTCGGACGCCGACCCGGACTCGGCGGACACGACCACGACGGTACGCTCCAGCGGCCCGCCGAGGGCAGCCCCGATCCGCCCGGGGTCGGTGTCGTCCACCACTGTCAGCGGCCGGCCCACGGTGCGGGCCATGGCCGCCGGGGCCAGCGCGGCGGCACCCGCGCCGACCAGCACCACCCGGCCGAGGTCTGCCAGCTCGTCGCAGAGCTCGGCCACCTGCGGCAGCAGCTCACGGCTGCGGCGGGGGATGTCCGCCAACCGGCCCGGTGTCCCGGCCGCCGCCAGGGCGGTCAGGGTGCCGGCGGGGTCCGGCCGGTCCAGCGCCGCGGCGCCGTACACGGCCAGCCCACCGCCGGCCGTCACCGGGCCGGTCAGCAGGTCGGTCATGGCGAGGTCCACCGGGTCACGCGTTGCCCCCGGCGCGGACGGCCGCGTCCGCGCTGCCCTTCGCGGCCTCGTTCGGGCTGCCCTGCCCCTGGGCGGCGGCCGTGAGGGACCTGCGCACCCCGTCGAGCAGTTCCTGCCAGCTGGCCTCGAACTTCTCCACGCCCTCCCGCTCCAGGGTCTGGATCACGTCGTCGAAGTC
The DNA here is from genome assembly GCF_002285795.1 of Plantactinospora sp. KBS50. Taxonomy (GTDB): domain Bacteria; phylum Actinomycetota; class Actinomycetes; order Mycobacteriales; family Micromonosporaceae; genus KBS50. The sequence continues at coordinate 4,600,479 of NZ_CP022961.1, read as the reverse complement.
GACCCCGACCGAGCCCAGGGCGTCGATCACCCGACGGGCGTCCTCGTAGCCGCCGGTCACCGTGTCGCCGCGGGTCTCGCCGTGGTCGGCGTACGCCCGGATCACCGACTCGGGCATCGTGTTCACGGTGCCCGGCGCGATCAGCTCCTCGACGTAGATGACGTCCGGGTAGTCCGGGTTCTTCGTCGAGGTGGACGCCCACAGCGGGCGCTGCGGGTGGGCACCGGCGTCGGCCAGCGCCTGCCACCGGTCCGAGGCGAAGACCTCGGCGTACCGCTGGTAGGCGAGCCGGGCGTTGGCCACGGCGGCCTTGCCGCGCAGCGCCCTGGCCTCCTCCGAGCCGATCTTCTCCAGCCGGCTGTCCACCTCGCTGTCCACCCGGGAGACGAAGAACGACGCCACCGAGCCGATGGTGGACAGGTCGTGCCCGTTGGCCTTGGCCTGTTCGAGGCCGGCCAGGAAGGCGTCCATCACGGCCGAGTAGCGGTCCAGGCCGAAGATCAGCGTGACGTTGACGCTGATCCCCGCGGCCAGGGTGGCGGTGATCGCCGGCAGCCCGGCCTCGGTCGCCGGGATCTTGATGAACAGGTTCGGCCGGTCCACCAGCCACCACAGCGCCTTGGCCTCGGCGACCGTCTTCTCGGTCTCGTACGCCAGCCGCGGGTCGACCTCCAGCGAGATCCGGCCGTCCACGCCCGAACTGGCGTCGTACGCGGGCCGCATCACGTCGCACGCCCACCGCACGTCGTACGCGGTGAGCAGGCGGACCGCCTCCTCCACCGAGACGCCGCGGGTGGCCAGCTCGCGCAGCTGCGCGTTGTACTCCTGCGCGTCACCGAGCGCCTTCGCGAAGATCGTCGGGTTCGACGTCACGCCGACCAGATGGTCCTCCCGGCGCATCCGGTCCAGGCCGCCTGAACTCAGCCGTACCCGAGACAGGTCGTCGAGCCAGACCGCCACTCCGGCGGCGGTGAGTTCGCCCAGTCTGTCCGTCATCGCTGACCTCACTCCCTTAGTTACCGGTGGTGTTGCCGGTGATCGAGCCCACCCGGGCCAGCGACGCGTGCGCGGCGGCCACGACCCGGTCCGGGGTGAACCCGAACTGCTCGAACAGCACCTGGTACGGGGCACTGGCCCCGTAGTGTTCAATGCTCACGCACTCGCCGCAGTCGCCGACCAGGTCGCGCCAGGACATCGCGACGCCCGCCTCGACGCTGACCCGCGCCCGCACCCCGCGCGGCAGGACCGATTCCCGGTACGCCTCGTCCTGCGCCCGGAACCACTCCTGGCAGGGCATCGAGACGACCCGGGTGGGCGTGCCGTCGGCCTCCAGGCGCTCCCGGGCGGTCAGGCAGAGCTGCACCTCCGACCCGGTGCCGACGAGGATCACCTCGGGCTGCCCGCCGGAGGCGTCGGCCAGCACGTACCCGCCCTTGGCCACGCCCTCGGCGGCGGCCACGGCGGCCCGGTCCATGGTCGGCAGGGCCTGCCGGCTGAGCGCCAGCGCGGTCGGCCGGTCGGTGTGCTCCAGCGCCATCCGCCAGGCCCAGGCCGTCTCGTTGGCGTCGGCGGGGCGTACCACGTCCAGGCCGGGGATGGCGCGCAGCGCGCTCAGGTGCTCGATCGGCTGGTGGGTGGGTCCGTCCTCGCCCAGCCCGATCGAGTCGTGCGTCCAGACGTAGACCACCGGGAGCTTCATCAGCGCGGCGAGCCGCACCGAGGGCCGCATGTAGTCGCTGAACACCAGGAACGTGCCGCCGTAGGGCCGGGTGCCGCCGTGCAGGGCGATGCCGTTCAGGGCGGCGCCCATGGCGTGTTCCCGGATGCCGAAGTGCAGCGTGCGGCCGTACTCGTTGCCCGGGAACTCCTTGGTGGCGTACTCGGTGGGCACGAACGAAGGCTCGTCCTTCATCGTGGTGTTGTTGCTCTCGGCCAGGTCGGCCGAGCCGCCCCACAGTTCGGGCAGCACCGGGGCCAGCGCGGCGAGCACCTTGCCGGAGGCGGCGCGGGTGGCCACCCCCTTGGCGTCCGCGGGGAACTCCGGCAGCGCCTCGGTCCAGCCTTCCGGCAGGGTACGGGTGCGCATCCGGTCGTAGAGCGCCCGGCGCTCCGGATTGGCCTGCGCCCACGTGTCGAACTCCCGCTGCCACCGCGCGTGCGCGTCGCGACCCCGCTGGGCCGCCTCGCGGGCGTGCGCGAGCACCTTCTCGTCCACGGCGAAGTTCTGCGCCGGGTCGAAGCCGAGCAGCTTCTTGGTGGCCGCCACCTCGTCGGCGCCCAGTGCGGAGCCGTGCGACTTGCCGGTGTTCTGCTTGGTGGGGGCGGGCCAGGCGATGATGGTGCGCAGCGCGATGAAGGACGGCCGGCCGGTCTCCGCCCGGGCCTCGGCCAGCGCCCGGTGCAGCGCGTCGACGTCCTCGTGGTACTTGCCCTGGTCGGCGTCGCCGCTGCGCCAGTCGACGGTCTGCACGTGCCAGCCGTAGGCGGCGTACCGGGCGGCCACGTCCTCGCTCTTGGCGATCCGGGTGTCGTCCTCGATCGAGATCTCGTTGTCGTCGTAGATCATGATCAGGTTGCCGAGCTTCTGGTGCCCGGCGAGCGCGGCGGCCTCGTGGCTGATGCCCTCCTCCATGTCGCCGTCGGAGGCGATGCACCAGATGTGGTGGTCGAAGACCGACTGGCCGGCCGCGGTGTCGGGGTCGAACAGCCCGCGCTCGCGCCGGGCGGCCATGGCCATCCCGACCGCGTTGCCGACGCCCTGGCCCAGCGGGCCGGTGGTGGTCTCCACCCCGGCCGTGTGCCCGTGTTCGGGGTGGCCGGGGGTGAGCGAGCCCCACTGCCGCAGCGATCCCAGGTCCTCCAGGCTCAGGCCGTAGCCGGAGAGGTAGAGCTGGATGTAGAGGGTGAGGCTGCTGTGCCCGGCCGAGAGCACGAAGCGGTCCCGGCCGGCCCAGTCCGGGTCGGTGGGGTCGTGCCGCATCATGCGGTTGAAGAGCAGGTACGCGGCGGGGGCCAGGCTCATCGCCGTCCCGGGATGTCCGTTTCCGGCCTTCTCGACGGCGTCCATGGCCAGGACGCGTACGGTGTCGACGGCCCGGCGGTCGAGGTCGGACCAGTTCAGCGGGCTTGGCTCGCGTCGTTTTTCAGCCACGATCGATCTGCTCCTCACGGATGGGCGGAACCCTCAGTGGTGACCCTATCGAGCGCGGATGAACGCCCGGTCGCGGATCGGTGCGCCACCGCCCAGTGGGACACGTACCGGTTGACTACCCGTCGGAGCGCACCGCTACTCGGTCGCGGACGCCGGAACGGGCTCGACCGGGTGTGATCGCTGGCACCGTTGCCGGGTCGGCCGGGCCGCCCAGATGGCGACGCGTACGCTGTTGACGCGGCGAGCAGACGCATTCCAGCTCGGCTGCCGACCCAGAACTTGCCTGCCGATGCCGGAAGGTGGCAATCCGTGAGCATGATCACCGAGCGCCCCGTCTCCACCGCGGCCGGGTCACCGGCGCGGGCGAACGCGGCGAGCGGTGCCACGGCGCGCGGTGACTGGCGGGCGGTCCTGCGGGCGTACGTGCTGTTGACCAAGCCGCGCATCGTCGAGCAACTGCTGGTCACGACCGTGCCGCCGATGATGCTCGCCGCCGGCGGCCTGCCGTCGCTCTGGCTGATCGCGGTGGTGCTGCTGGGCGGTTCGCTGGCCGCCGGAGCGGCCAGCGTGATCAACTGCTACATCGACCGGGACATCGACCAGGTGATGCGCCGCACGAAGCGCCGCCCGCTGCCGTCGCACACCGTCTCCCCGCGCAGCGCGCTGGTCTTCGGCCTGGTCCTGGCGGCGGTCTCCACCGTGCTGATGGCGGCCTTCACCAACTGGCCGGCCACCCTGCTGACGCTGGCCTCGATCGCCTACTACGACCTGGTCTACACGCTGTGGTTGAAGCGGACGACCACCCAGAACACGTTCTGGGGCGGGATCTGCGGCGCCACTCCGGTGCTGATCGGCTGGGTGGCGGTGACCGGCTCGCTCGACCCGGTCGCGTGGGCGCTGTTCGCGGTGGTCTTCTTCTGGCAGATGCCGCACTTCTACGCGCTGGCCATCAAGTACCGGACGGACTACGCCCGGGCGAACATCCCGATGCTCCCCGTGGTGGCCTCGGTGCGGCGGGTGAACGTCGAGATCCTGCTGTTCTCCTGGCTCACGGTGCTGGCCTCGCTGCTGGTCTGGCCGCTGGGCGACGGCATCGGGCCGGTGTACCTGGTGCCGGCGCTGACCGTCGGTTCGATCTTCCTGATCGAGGCCCATCGACTCGCGGGCCGGGCCGGCCGGGGTGAGCCGATGCGGCCGATGCGGCTTTTCCACTGGTCCACCACCTATCTCACGATTCTCTTCCTGGGCGCCGCGCTCGACGCGCTGGTCTGATTTCCGACGGGTGTCGAGTTTCACCCCGGGCGATGTCCGGCTTCCGATCCCAACCAGCCCGATCGATGGATTGACCGTTTTGTAGGGCTATTACCTGGGGATGACGGGGGTAAAAGGGGCGGAATCGCCTTTCGTCCCGCTTAAACCTGCTGGTAATTGCCATCACATAATGTCGACAACAGGCCGGCACGTGAGCCGCTGTCTGTTTACGCTTCGGACATGGCAGATGGTTCCGATACGACGCTGACGACCGAGAAGGCCAGCCCGGCTCCCACGGGGCTCGTGGCCGGCCTCAAGGCGTTCGCCGCCGAGCACGGGGGTGCGCGGGCGGTCATCGAGTACGTCGGCAAGCGGGGGGCACGGATCGTCCTGGTGGGCTCCGACGGGGAGTGGGCCGACCAATTCGCCGATGGCACGGACGTTGCCCGAGAGGCATGTGGCACCGCGGGCATCACCGTGGAGAACGAATGGGAACGCGAGCTGATGGACCAGATGCGCCCGAGCAACGACCTCTGGCGTTCGATGGCGCGCCGCACGATGGCGCGCTGATAACTGTCGAAGAATGATCAAGCGGCCCGGGGGGATCCCCGGGCCGCTCTCTTGTTGACGGCCGTCCGGCTACCGCGCTCCGGCCAGCACGTCCGGCCCGGTGGGAAGATCGTCATCCGGCGGGCCGCCGGCGGGAAGCTCGTCGGCAGGTACACCCGCCCCGGAGCCGGAGCCGGAGCCGGAGCCGGGGTCGGGGTCGGAGCCGGGGTCGGGGTCGTCGACCGGCGGGCCGGCGGCGACGGTCGCGGGCCGGCGTACCCGGGTGGACCAGAGCAGCGCGAGGGTGGCCAGCCAGACCAGGGCCGAGCCCAGCATGTGCGCGCCGACCAGCACGATCGGCAGGTGGGTGAAGTACTGGACGAACCCGATCACGCCCTGCCCGAGTTCCACCGCCACCAGCACGGCCGCGGCCCGGGCCGCCCGAGGGGCGCCCACGGCGCGCAGCGCGAACCACGCAGCCACGGAGAGCCCGATCAGCAGGAACACGGCGTCGGCGTGCAGCTGGGCGATGGCGGCCGGATCCAACCCGTTGCGGGCGGCGCCATGGTCGCCCGAGTGCGGGCCGCTGCCCGTGACGAACGTGCCGAGCACCAGCACGAGGGCGCTGACCGCGGTCAGCAGGCCGGCCAGGGTGCGCAGAGGTCCGGGCACCTCCGGCCGGCCGGAGCCGGCGGCCCCGGCCTCCGGCCCGGTGGGCCTGGCGCCGGCCCGGGGCGACCCGGCGGCCCGGCGCCAGAACGCGTACGCGCCGGCGAGCACCGCCATCGAGGCCAGGAAGTGCAGCCCGACCACCCACGGGTTGAGGTTGGTCAGCACGGTGATGCCGCCGATCACGGCCTGGGCCGGGATGCCCAGCCCGGCGGCCACGGCCAGCGGCACCAGACCGCGCCGCCGGGGCCGCTGCGCGAGCGCGGCGAGCAGGCCGGCCACCGCGATCCCGGCGATCACGAAGAACAGCAGGCGGTTGCCGTACTCGATCATGCCGTGCACGCCCATCTCGGGCGTGGTCCGGTACGAGTCGGCGGTGCAGCGGGGCCAGGTCGGGCAGCCGAGGCCGGAGTCGGTCAACCGGACGGCGCCGCCGGTGACGACCAGCACGACGTTGGCGACCACCGCCGCGGCGGCCAACCGGGTTAGTACCAAAGGGCTGCTCAAGGGGCCGAATCGGCTCACGGCGCCCATCGTACTGAAGTCGCCCACCCCGGCCGGCGCCCGGTGGTTCGGATCACCGGGGGCGGGTTTGCGAGCCTCGGGCCAATTACGTAACGTTGGCGTTGTGAAAAACGCGGCGATGCCCTCCGAGCGCGCGGCGGCCGGTCCGGCCGCCGGCTCGGCCGCGCCCGCCGCCACCCGTTCGATGCCGCCCGCCGCGACCCGTTCGGTGCCGCCGGCCGCGCCCGGACCGGCCGGTGCCGACCCGGCGACCCGGCGGGAGCCGGCGGGAGCCGACGGCCGCACCCGCGACCGGGTCACCCGGCTGCTGCTGGTCCACGGCGCCGCCACCGCCGCCCAGCTCGGCGACGAGCTCGGGCTGAGCCCGGCGGCCATCCGCCGGCACCTGGACGCCATGCAGGCCGACGGCGACGTCACCGCCCGCGAGCAGGCCGCCCCCGGCGGCCGGCGGCGGGGCCGGCCGGCCAAGGTGTTCCTGCTGACCGACTCCGGTCGGGTCCGCTGCGGCACGCACACCTACGACGGCATGGCCACCGCGGCGCTGCGCTGGATCGTCCGGCACTGCGGCGCGGACGCGGTCGGCGACTTCGCCAACGAGCAGGTCGCGGCGCTGGAGGCGCGGTGCCGGGCGGCCATGGCGGACGCCGGGGACGATCCGCTGGCCAGGGCCGAGGCCCTGGCCGGGGTGCTCACCGCGGAGGGTTACGCTGCCAACGCGTCCACCATCGCCAGCGGTGGCCAGCTCTGCCAGCACCACTGCCCGGTGGCGCACGTCGCCGCCGAGTTTCCGCAGCTCTGCGAGGCCGAGACGGCGGTCATCTCCCGCCTGGTCGGCACGCACGTGCAGCGGCTCGCGACCATCGCGCACGGTGACGGGGTGTGCACCACGCACATCCCGGCCCAGGCCCAGCGCGGCAGACCGACGTCGGCGCCGACCGGCACGACGCATACCGGATACACCGTCACCACTGTGAGGACAGATAGATGACCGAGCAGATCGTCCAGCCCGTCACCCAGGAGGAGCACCTCGCCGCCCTGGGCCGGTACGAGTACGGCTGGTCCGACTCCGACATCGCCGGCGCCTCCGCCCAGCGTGGCCTCAACGAGGCGGTGGTGCGGGACATCTCCGCGAAGAAGAACGAGCCGGACTGGATGCTCGACCTGCGGCTCAAGGGGTTGCGGCTGTTCGGCCGCAAGCCGATGCCGGCCTGGGGCGCCGACCTCACGGGCATCGACTTCGACAACATCAAGTACTTCGTCCGGTCCACCGAGAAGCAGGCGGCCAGCTGGGACGACCTGCCCGAGGACATCAAGCGGACGTACGACAAGCTGGGCATCCCGGAGGCGGAGAAGCAGCGGCTGATCGCCGGCGTGGCGGCGCAGTACGAGTCCGAGGTGGTCTACCACAAGATCCGCGACGACCTGGAGGAGCAGGGTGTCGTCTTCCTGGACACCGACACCGCGCTCAAGGAGCACGAGGACCTGTTCAAGGAGTACTTCGGCACCGTCATCCCGGTCGGCGACAACAAGTTCGCCGCGCTGAACACGTCGGTGTGGTCCGGCGGCTCGTTCATCTACGTGCCGAAGGGCGTGCACGTGGAGATCCCGCTGCAGGCGTACTTCCGGATCAACACCGAGAACATGGGCCAGTTCGAGCGGACCCTGATCATCGTCGACGAGGGTGCGTACGTGCACTACGTCGAGGGCTGCACGGCGCCGATCTACTCCTCCGACTCGCTGCACAGCGCGGTCGTGGAGATCGTCGTGAAGAAGAACGCCCGGTGCCGGTACACGACCATCCAGAACTGGTCGAACAACGTGTACAACCTGGTCACCAAGCGCGCCGTCTGCCACGAGGGCGGCACGATGGAGTGGATCGACGGCAACATCGGCTCCAAGGTGACCATGAAGTACCCCGCGGTCTACCTGACCGGCGAGCACGCCAAGGGCGAGGTGCTCTCGGTGGCGATGGCCGGCGAGGGGCAGCACCAGGACGCCGGCGCCAAGATGGTGCACGCCGCGCCGCACACCTCCAGCACGATCGTCTCCAAGTCGATCGCCCGGGGCGGCGGCCGTACCTCCTACCGCGGCCTGGTGCAGGTGCTGGAGGGTTCCAGCAACAGCCGCAGCACCGTGAAGTGCGACGCGCTGCTGGTCGACGCGATCTCCCGGTCGGACACCTACCCGTACGTCGACATCCGCGAGGATGACGTGGCGATGGGACACGAGGCCACCGTCTCCAAGGTCAGCGAGGACCAGCTCTTCTACCTGATGAGCCGGGGCCTGAGCGAGGACGAGGCGATGGCCATGATCGTGCGCGGCTTCATCGAGCCGATCGCCAAGGAACTGCCCATGGAGTACGCGCTGGAGCTCAACCGCCTGATCGAGTTGCAGATGGAGGGCGCCGTCGGCTGACGCGGCGGCGACGCCCCGCCGCGGCCGGCGTCCCGGCGGTGGCAGGCAGCCGGTGTTCCGGCGGTGGCAGCTGGTCGGTGTTCCGGCGGTGCCAGATGGCCGGTGTCCCGGCGGTGCCAGATCGCCGGTCTACCGGCGGTGGCAGATGGCCGGTCTCCCGGCGGTGGCAGGCAGATGGTGGATGGGTTTCCCGCAGAGACAGGATGAGATGAGCACGCAGGCATTCGCGCCGCCCAAGACGAAGTCGCAGGCGCTCCGCTCGTACGACGTGGCGGACTTTCCGGCCCTGACCGGCCTGGAGGAGGACTGGCGGTTCACCCCGCTGAAGCGACTGCGCGGGCTGGCCACCGGCACGCCCGCGGCGTCGGGCGCGGTCAAGCACGAGTACGGGCAGCTACCACCCGGGGTGACGGTCTCCACCGTCCCGCACGACGACGCCCGGGTGGGCAGCGTGCTGGTGCCGTTCGACCGGATCAGCGCGCTGGCGCACGGCAACGCCGAACAGTCGCTGCTGGTCTCGGTGAGCGGCGGCACGGTGGTCACCGAGCCGGCGACGGTCCGGGTCGTCGGCGGGGGCGCCGACGGCGTCGCGTACGGGCACACCTTCATCGAGGTGGGCCGGTTCGCCGAGGCGACCCTGGTGCTGGAGCACATCGGCTCGGTCACCCTGGCCGACAACGTCGAGGTGGCGGTCGCCGACGGGGCGAAGCTGGTGCTCGTCACGGTGGCCGACTGGGAGCCCGACGCGGTCCAGGCGCAGCACCTCAAGGTGCGGCTCGGCCGGGACGCCAAGATCATTCATGTGCAGGTCTCGCTCGGCGGCGACCTGGTCCGGCAGTACACAAGCGTCGAGTACACCGGCCGCGGCGGCGAGGCCGAGCTGTACGGGCTGTACTTCGCCACCGAGCTGCCGGCGGACCCGGCCGGCGACGCCCGGCGCGGGCAGCACCTCGAACACCGCCAGCTCGTCGACCACACGGTGCCGGACTGCCGCAGCTACGTCGGCTACCGCGGGGCGTTGCAGGGCACGAACGCGCACACGGTCTGGGTGGGCGACGTGCTCATCCGCGCCGAGGCCACCGGCACCGACACGTACGAGATCAACCGGAACCTGGTGCTCACCGACGGCGCCCGCGCCGACTCCGTACCCAACCTGGAGATCGAGACCGGCGAGGTGGCCGGGGCCGGACACGCCTCCGCGACCGGCCGGTTCGACGACGAGCAGCTGTTCTACCTGATGTCCCGGGGCATCCCGGAGGCCGAGGCGCGGCGCCTGGTGGTGCGCGGCTTCTTCGCCGAGCTGATCAACAAGATTCCGGTCGAGGGGCTGCGCGAGCGGCTGGGCGACGCGGTCGAGGCCCGGCTGGCGAGCGGGCGGAGCGAGTTCGCGGCCCTCGGCGACGGCGACGCGGACCGGGCGAGCGCCTGATGTCCGAGCCGATCCGGATCTGCGCCGCGGACGACGTGCCGAAGGGCACGGCGATCCGGGCCGACGTGGACGGCACCGAGATCGCCGTCGTGCACGCCGACGACGACAACTTCTACGCCGTGTACGACGAGTGCTCGCACGCCGCCATCCCGCTCTCCGAGGGCGAGGTCGACGGCTGCACCCTGGAGTGCTGGCTGCACGGCTCCCGCTTCGACCTGCGGACCGGCGAGCCGACCGGACTGCCGGCCACCGAACCCGTTCCCGTGTATCCCGTCGACGTCCGTGACGGCGACGTGTACGTCAGCCTGACGCCAAGCAATGGAGTGACCCGATAATGAGCACCCTGGAGATCCGCGACCTACAGGTGTCGGTCAAGCTGCCCGACGACGAGCTGAAGCCGATCCTGGCCGGCGTCGACCTGACCGTGCGGTCGGGGGAGACCCACGCCCTCATGGGTCCGAACGGCTCCGGCAAGTCCACCCTGGCCTACTCGATCGCCGGCCACCCGAAGTACGAGATCACCGGCGGCTCGGTGACGCTGGACGGCGAGGACGTGCTGGCCATGTCCGTCGACGAGCGGGCGCGGGCCGGTCTCTTCCTGGCCATGCAGTACCCGGTCGAGGTGCCCGGGGTGTCGGTCGCCAACTTCCTGCGTACCGCCAAGACCGCGATCGACGGCACCGCGCCCAAGCTGCGCACCTGGGCCGGCGAGCTGCGCGGCGCCATGGAGCGGTTGCAGATGGACCCGGCGTTCGCCCAGCGCAACGTGAACGAGGGCTTCTCCGGCGGCGAGAAGAAGCGGCACGAGATCGTGCAGCTCGAACTGCTCAAGCCGAAGATGGCGATCCTCGACGAGACCGACTCGGGTCTGGACGTGGACGCGCTGCGGGTGGTGAGCCAGGGCGTGAACCGGATCCGGGAGACCGGCGAGACCGGGCTGCTGCTGATCACGCACTACACCCGGATCCTCCGCTACATCAAGCCGGACTTCGTGCACGTCTTCGTCGCCGGTCGGATCGTCGAGCAGGGCGGCCCGGAACTGGCCGACAAGCTGGAGGACGAGGGCTACGAGCGGTACGTCACCGGCGCCGGCGCGGCGCGGGCCTGATCAGGCGGAGAGGACGCGTGTCCAGATGAGCAGCACCATCGCGATCCCGCCCGGCATGCCGCAGTACGACGACGTGCCGCGCTTCGACGTCGAGCGGATCCGCGCCGATTTCCCGATCCTGGAGCGGGAGATCAACGGGCACCCGCTGGTCTACCTGGACAGCGCGAACACCTCGCACAAGCCCCGGCAGGTCATCGACGCGCTGCGTGAGCACTACGAGCGGCACAACGCCAACGTGTCGCGCTCGGTGCACACGCTGGGCACCGAGGCGACCGAGGCGTACGAGGCGGCCCGCGCGAAGGTGGCGGCGTTCATCAACGCACCCAGCGCCGACGAGGTGGTGTTCACCAAGAACTCCACCGAGGCGATCAACCTGGTGGCGTACGCGTTCTCGAACGCCTCGACGGGGCCGGCCGGTTCGGCCGGTGCCGCCGATCCGCGGTTCCGGCTCGGCCCCGGCGACGAGGTGGTGGTCTCCGAGATGGAGCACCACTCGAACATCGTGCCCTGGCAGTTGCTGTGCGAGCGGACCGGCGCCACGCTGCGCTGGTTCGGGGTGACCGAGGGCGGCCGGCTCGACGAGTCGAACCTCGACGAGTTGGTCACCGAGCGGACCAGGATCGTCGCCCTGGTGCACATGTCCAACATCCTCGGCACCGTCAACGCCACCTCGCGGATCACCCGCCGGGTCCGCGAGGTGGGCGCGTTGCTGCTGCTGGACTGCTCGCAGTCGGTCCCGCACCTGCCGATGGACGTGGTCGACCACGACGCGGACTTCATCGTCTTCACCGGTCACAAGATGTGCGGCCCGACCGGCATCGGGGTGCTGTGGGGGCGGTCCGAACTGCTCGCGGCCATGCCGCCGGTGCTCGGCGGCGGGTCGATGATCGAGACGGTGACGATGGCCGGCTCCACCTTCGCGGCCCCGCCGGCCCGGTTCGAGGCGGGCACGCCGCCGATCGCCGAGGCGGTCGGGCTGGGCGCGGCCGTGGACTACCTGTCCGGGATCGGCATGCGCGCGGTGCAGTGGCACGAGAAGGAGCTGACGACGTACGCGTTGGACGCCCTCCGCACGGTGCCCGACCTGCGGATCTTCGGGCCCGAGGTGCCGGTCGGGCGGGGAGGCACGATCTCCTTCGCGCTGGGCGACGTGCATCCGCACGACGTGGGTCAGGTGCTCGACGCGCAGGGCGTGCAGGTACGGGTGGGGCATCACTGCGCCCGGCCGACGTGCACCCGCTTCGGCGTACCGGCGATGACCCGGGCCTCGTTCTACCTGTACACCACCACGGCGGAGATCGACGCCCTGGTGCGCGGGCTGGAACAGGCGCGAAAGGTGTTCGGCTGATGCGGATCGACGAGCTGTACCAGGAGATCATCCTGGACCACTACAAGCACCCGCACGGCCGGGGCCTACGCGAGGCCACCGGCCCCGGCCTGCGGATGGGCGAAGCCCACCACGTCAACCCCACCTGCGGCGACGAGGTTACGGTCCGGGTGGCGGTGGATGCCGACCGGCTGGCCGACATCTCGTACGACGGGGTGGGCTGTTCGATCAGCCAGGCGTCGGCCAGCGTGCTGCACGAGCTGCTGACCGGCCGGGACACCGCGCGGGCCTTCGGGGTGCACGCGGCCTTCGTGGAACTGATGTCCGGGCGGGGCCAGGTCGCGCCGGACGAGGATGTGCTGGGCGACGGGGTGGCGTTCGCGGGCGTGGCGCGCTACCCGGCCCGGGTCAAGTGTGCGTTGCTGCCGTGGATGGCGTTCAAGGACGCCGCGGCGCGCGCCGGGGTGGGCGTGAGCCCGGAGGTGACGGCATGAGCGAGACGAGCAACGACACCAGCAACGACACCAGGATCGCCGACATCGAAGAGGCGATGAAGGACGTCGTCGACCCCGAGCTCGGGATCAACGTGGTCGACCTGGGTCTGGTGTACGGGATCCACGTCGACGAGGGCAACGTGGCGACCCTGGACATGACGCTGACCTCGGCGGCCTGCCCGCTGACCGACGTGATCGAGGACCAGACGCGGGAGGCGCTCACCAAGGGGCCGGACGGCGGCCTGGTGGACGACTTCCGGATCAACTGGGTGTGGATTCCGCCGTGGGGTCCCGACAAGATCACCGACGAGGGTCGGGAGCAGCTCCGCTCGCTCGGCTTCAACGTCTGACCGCTGGCACGGACCAATTCGGTCGACCCGGCTCGCCGAACCGTCGAGAATGGGCCGGTGACCACGCCGTACCCCGTCCGCGTCCGCACTGTCCCGCCGGCCCCTGCGGCCGGGCGACAGTGCGCCGCGGCGGTGTCCGACCTGGTCGATCCGCCGCCGTCGTGACCGCGGCCTTCCTGGCCGGACTGGTCGCCGGGTACGGCGTGGCCGTCCCGGTCGGTGCCATCGCGGTCCTCATCCTCGGCCTGAGCGCCCGGTTCTCCCTGGCGGTCGGTGCCGCGGCGGCGCTCGGCGTCGCCACCGCCGACGGCCTGTACGCGGCCACCGCCGTCCTCGGCGGGGTGGCGCTGACCCGCGTGCTCAGCCCGGTGGCCGGTCCACTGCGCTGGGTCGCCGCCGGGGTGCTGCTGGTGCTGGCCGGTCACGGCGCCTGGCGGGCGCTGGCCCGGCATCGTGACCCGGCCCGGTCCGGACGCGGCGAGATGCTGGCCAGCCCGGCCCGGGCGTACCCGACTCTGCTCGGCCTGACCCTGCTCAACCCGATGACGATCGTCTACTTCGCCGCCCTCGTCATCGGTCGGCAGCCGCTCGGGGGTTCCTCGGCCGCCGCGGCGGCGCTGTTCGTCGCCGGCGCCTTCCTCGCCTCGGCGAGCTGGCAACTGCTGATCGCCGCCGGTGGCTCGCTGGTCGGCCGGGTGCTCGCCGGCCCGGTCGGCCGGCTGGTGACGGCGCTGCTGTCCAGCGCGCTCATCGCCGGACTGGCGATCTCGGTACTGGTCTGACTCCCGGCGGTCCTCGCCCGCCCGGCCTGCCGGCCCGTGGGTTTGTCGGGTCGGCCGGTTCGGGGTCCGTTGACCGGCGCACCCCGGGACTGCCGTACGGTCGATCCCGTGGCACCCTGGATCGGAACCGCTCGGTGAGCCGCCCGGCCGCCGGCGGTGGCCGCTGGGTGGACGTGGACCCCGGCCGGCTCACCCGGTGGGTGGCGAACTTCGCCGACCGGCACGGCGGACCGGCCACGGTCACGGTCGCCGCGGATCCGGCCGGCCTGCTGCTCACCGCCCCGGACGGCGCCACCGCCCGGCTTGAGCTGCCGCCCGGGGCATCCGCGGAGACCGACCACGCCCGGGCCGCCGACGTGTCTGCCGGGACCGATCCCGCCGGGGCCGCCGACGTGTCTGCCGGGACCGATCGTGCCGGGGCCGCCGACGTGTCTGCCGGGACCGATCGTGCCGGCGTCGGCCGGGCGGCTGCCGGCGCCGATCCCGCCGGGGTGGCCGATCTCGCCGGATTCGTCGCGGCGGCGACCGCGCCCCGGCGGCTGGGCCTGCTGCTGGCCCGCAAGGGCAGCGTGGCGATCGGCGTGGCGGAGGGGGACCGGCTGGTCACCTCCAAGGTGGACAGCCGGTACGTCCAGGGCCGCACCGCGGCGGGCGGCTGGTCGCAGCAGCGCTTCGCCCGGCGCCGGGACAACCAGGCGCGGGCCGCGGCCGGCGATGCCGTCGAGTTGGCGGCCCGGCTGCTGCTGCCCGAGGCCGACCGGCTGGCCGCGCTGGTCGGCGGCGGGGATCGACGGGCCGTCGACACGGTGCTGGCCGATCGCCGGTTGGCGCCGCTGGCGTCGCTGCGTGCCGACCGCTTCCTCACCGTCGGCGAGCCGCGCCGCGCCGCCCTGGTGGAGGCGGTCGCCGCCGCGAGGGCGGTCCGGATCCTGGTCCGGGATCCGGAGCCACCGGTCTAGGAGCCACCGGTCTAGGAGCCGCCGGTCCGGGGACTGCCGGTCCGGGGACTGCCGGTTCAGGCCGTCCGGCCCATGATCGACTCGTCTTCGGCGAAGTTGGGGTATCCCGGCGGTCCGGATCCCCCGACTTCACCGAAGACGAGTCGATCATGCGCGGGGCCAGCCATGCGCGGGGCCAGCCATGCGCGAGGTGATGACCTCGGGCGGAGGTCAGATGCTGCCGCTGAACGTGTCGCAGGTCTTCGGGTCGCCGCTGTCGTAGCCCTGCTCGAACCACTTCTGCCGCTGTGCGGAGGTGCCGTGGGTGTACGAACTCGGGTCGTTGCCCTGGCCGGACTTCCGCTGGATGGCGTCGTCGCCGATCGCGCCCGCGGTGTCCACCGCGTCCTGGATGTCCTGCTGGTCGATCGACTTGAAGATCGCCTTGCCGCTCCTGGTCTTCGTCTCGGTGGCGTGGTGTGCCCAGGCGCCCGCGTAGCAGTCCGCCTGCAGTTCCAGCCGGACGGAGCCGGAGTTCGGGCCCTGCTGGCCGCCCTGCTCCGCCTTGGCGTTGGTGCCGAGCAGATCCTGCACGTGGTGGCCGTACTCGTGCGCCAGCACGTACGGCTGGGGGAACTCGCCCGTCACCCCGAACTCCTGCGCCAGGGTGTCGTAGAACGTCAGGTCGATGTAGACGTGCTGGTCCGCCGGACAGTAGAACGGCCCGACCCCGGAGTCGGCCTGGCCGCAGCCGGTGTTCACGTTGCCGCTGAAGAACCGGGTGGTGACCGGCTGGTACTTCTTGCCGAACGCCTCCGGCATGGCCGTCTGCCAGTAGTCCTGGATCGAGTTGACGTAGAGCGTGTTGCGGCAGTCCCGCTGTTCGGTCTTGTCGGCGGCGTCGCAGCGCTGGTTCAGCGTGCTGTTGTCCGCGGGCTGGTCGCCGCCGCCCCCGCCGAGTTGGCTGACCCCGAAACCGCCGCCGAGCAGCGCCACCAGGACGGCGATGACGATCCCGATCAGACCTCCTCGCCCGCCGCCGCCACCGCCGGGGATCGGAATGGGGATGCCCATCCTGCCGCCGCCACCGCCGCCACCCCCGGTCGATCCGCGCATGTCTTCGACCTGGCTGGTGTCGACCTCGGCGTTCTCGTTCAGCTCCATGGAAACCTCGATCGTCGGGTAGGTCAGCACGTGTCAACAGATCAGTTCCGGACGATGTCCGGACGTCCGGCAGGGTACCCGATGATCTTGTCCGGTAATCCGCTCCGGGTCGGTGCGGGCCGCCCGGTACAATCGATGGCGTGTTGCTCTGCGAAGGCTGACCAGCCCCGCGCCGGCGAGCGGACCATTCCTCGTCGGCGCCGCCGCGTGCCCGCAAGTCAGCCCTTCCACCCGAGAGCGAGTCCGTCGACATGATCACTGCCACCGGCCTGGAACTGCGCGCCGGCTCCCGCATCCTGCTGTCCGAGGCGACGCTGCGGGTCCAGCCCGGCGACCGGATCGGCCTGGTCGGCCGCAACGGCGCCGGCAAGACGACCACCCTGAAGGTGCTGGCCGGGGAGGGCCAGCCGTACGCGGGCACGATCGACCGGCGCAGCGCCATCGGCTACCTGCCGCAGGATCCGCGTACCGGCGATCTGGGGGTTACCGGCCGCGACCGGGTGCTCTCGGCCCGCGGCCTGGACGTGCTGCTGGCCCAGATGACCGAGCTGGAGGCCCGGCTCGCCGAAACGCCCGACGAGCGGCTGGTCCGCCGGTACGGCGCGCTGGAGGACCAGTTCGCCGCCCTCGGCGGGTACGCCGCGGAGGCCGAGGCGGCGCGGATCTGCGCCAATCTGGGGCTGCCCGAGCGGGCTCTCGCGCAGCCGATCGGCACGCTCTCCGGTGGCCAGCGCCGGCGCATCGAGCTGGCCCGCATCCTGTTCCGCGACGCCGGGGAGAACGGCGGCGGCATCCTGCTGCTGGACGAGCCGACCAACCACCTGGACGCCGACTCGATCACCTGGCTGCGCGGCTTCCTGGCCAACCACAAGGGCGGGCTGGTGGTGATCAGCCACGACGCCTCGCTGCTGGAGGCGGTGGTCAACAAGGTCTGGTTCCTCGACGCCACCCGCTCGGTGGTGGACGGCTACAACCTCGGCTGGAAGGCGTACCTGGAGCAGCGCGAGACCGACGAGCGGCGCCGGCGCCGGGAGCGGGCCAACGCGGAGAAGAAGGCCGGCGCCCTGATGGCGCAGGCCGACAAGATGCGGGCCAAGGCCACCAAGACGGTGGCCGCGCAGAACATGGCCCGCCGGGCCGAGCGGTTGCTGACCGGGCTGGAGGAGGTACGGGTCGCCGACAAGGTGGCCAAGGTGCGCTTCCCGACGCCCGCGGCGTGCGGAAAGACCCCGCTCACCGCGACCGGCCTGTCCAAGTCGTACGGCTCGCTGGAGATCTTCACCGATGTGAACGTGGCGGTGGACCGCGGGTCGCGGGTCGCCATCCTCGGCCTGAACGGTGCGGGCAAGACGACCCTGCTGCGCATTCTCGGCGGGTTGCTGGAGCCGGACACCGGGCAGGTGCACCCGGGGCACGGGCTGCGGCTCGGGTACTACGCCCAGGAGCACGAGACCCTCGACGTGGACCGGACCGTGCTGGAGCACATGCGCAGCGCCGCGCGCGACCAGGCCGACGGCGACCTGCGCAGGATCCTCGGCGCGTTCCTCTTCTCCGGTGAGGACGTGGACAAGCCGGCCGGGGTGCTCTCCGGGGGCGAGAAGACCCGGCTGGCGCTGGCCACCCTGGTCTGCTCCGGGGCCAACCTGCTGCTGCTGGACGAGCCGACCAACAACCTCGACCCGGTCAGCCGGGAGCAGGTGCTGGACGCCATCGCGCGCTATCCCGGAGCGATCGTGCTGGTGACCCACGACCCGGGGGCGGTGCAGGCGCTCAAGCCGGACAGTGCGATTCTGCTTCCGGACGGTGACGAGGATGCCTGGAGTGACGACCTGCTGGAGCTGGTCGAACTCGCCTAGATTTCACCCCGTGTAACCGGAAGCGCCTGCTCACGGCGTGCCATGTTCGCAGGTCAACCTATCGGGAATGCGACACTGTCGTGCGTGTCGGTTGGCGAAGAGTTGATATCTGGCGCATGATCGTCCGAGGCGGTCTAATAGGTGGGACCGTATCGAACCGCACAGTCTGGGACGTGAGGAATCAACATGGCAGCCACCGGCACAGCCACCAGCACTGAGAAGGGTCGCCGGATCGTCGGGACCGAGCGGCAGACGCTCGCGAAGGACCTGGTCAAGCGGTACACCTCCGGTGAGAGCATCCGCGCCCTCGCGGCCTCGACCGGCCGGTCCTACGGGTTCATTCATCGGGTGCTCACCGAATCTGGCGTTCAACTACGGCAGCGCGGTGGAGCACGCCGACGCAAGAAGGCGTGATCCGCCCCGACGCCTGGCCCGTACGCGCGGTCAGCCACCGGAGACCCCGGTGACCGCTGGCGTACGGCTGGACCGCGACGGGCCGGTGGCGACGGTGACGTTGTCCCGGCCCGACGTCCTCAACGCGCAGACCCCCGCCATGTGGGTCGCCATGCGGGACTTCGCCCGTGACCTGCCGGCGGATGTGCGGGTCGTGGTCGTCCGTGGGGAGGGTCGGGCCTTTTCCGCCGGGCTCGACCTCGCGGTTGCCCGGGGCGAGGGCGACGAGTCGTTCGCGGAGTTGACCACCATGCCGCCCGCGGCGGCGGCGGATCGGATCGCCGGGTTCCAGGCCGGTTTCACGTGGCTGCACCGGCCTGACCTGATCTCGATCGCCGCCGTGCACGGGCACGCCATCGGCGCGGGCTTCCAGCTGGCCCTGGCCTGCGACCTGCGGGTGCTGGCCGAGAATGCCACCCTGTCGATGGCCGAGGTGACCCTCGGCCTGGTGCCCGATCTCGCCGGCACCGGGCGGCTGGTCGATCTCGTGGGCTACGCCCGGGCGCTGGAGATCTGCGCCACCGGGCGCCGGATCGACGCCGCCGAGGCGTACCGGCTCGGGTTGGCGACCCTGGTCGTCCCGGAGGCCGACCTGGCGTCGGCGACCGCCGACCTGACCGCCGCGCTGCTGGCCGGCCAGCGCGACGCGGTGGTCGAGATCAAGGCGCTGCTGGCCGGCGCCGCCCGCCGGTCGCCCGCCGACCAGCAGCGGGCCGAGCGGGAGGCACAGGTACGCCGCCTGCGCGACCTGGCGGGTGTCGGGGAGTGACGGCGGACGGTAAGGACCGTTCGGGAAGAAACGGGTTACCTATGGAGTTGTCGTAGGCATCGGGAAGACTGGCCCGGTGCAGCGGTAGGCAACGCGGAGGTGACGGGTGACCCATCCGATGGCAGGCGGGGGCATGGGCGGCGGCGGTTGGTCCATGCTGCGCTCGATGCGCAGCAAGGACGATGTCGCCGGGCACCGGGTCAGCCGGGAGACGGGTCGCCGCATCGTCGAGTTCGCCCGGCCCTACCGGCGGGACATCGTCGTCTTCCTGATCACGGTGATCGTTTCGGCCGTGATCGGCGTGGCGACGCCGGTGCTCGCCGGCTGGGTGGTCAACGCGATCACCAAGGGCGGTTCCGAGGCCGGCGCCACGGTCGTCCGGCTGGCCCTGGTGATCGGTGCCCTGGCCGTGGCCGACGCCCTGTTCTCGCTGGCCCAGCGGTGGTATTCCGCCCGGATCGGCGAGGGGATCATCCTCGACCTGCGCACCAAGGTCTACGACCACGTCCAGCGGATGCCGCTGCAGTTCTTCACCCGCACCCAGACCGGTGCCCTGGTGAGCCGGCTGAACAACGACGTGCTCGGCGCCCAACGGGCGTTCACCAGCACCCTGTCCGGGGTGGTCAGCAACGTCATCCAGCTGGTGCTGACGGCCGGCGTGATGTTCACCCTGTCCTGGCAGATCACCGCGCTGTCGCTGGTCCTGCTGCCGATCTTCATCATCCCGGCCCGTCGGGTGGGCCGGCGGCTGGCCGAGATCACCCGCGAGTCGTACAACCTCGACGCCACGATGAACGCCACCATGACCGAGCGGTTCGGCGTCTCCGGCGCGCTGCTGGTGAAGCTCTTCGGCCGGCCGGACGCCGAGGCCGCCCGGTTCGCCCGCCGGGCCGAGCGGGTCCGGGACATCGGCATCCAGTCCGCGATGTACTCGCGGACCTTCTTCGTGGCGATGCTGCTGGTCGCCTCGCTGGCCCAGGCCCTCACGTACGGGCTCGGCGGCTGGCTGGCCGTGACCGGAGCCGTCAGCGCCGGCACCGTGGTCACCCTCGCGCTGCTGCTCACCCGGCTGTACGGTCCGCTGACCGCGCTGTCCAACGTCCGGGTGGACGTGATGAGCGCGCTGGTCTCGTTCGACCGGGTCTTCGAGGTGCTCGACCTGAAGCCGTCGATCGCCGAGAGGCCCGGGGCCGTTGCGGTGCCCCGCCGCGAGGGCCGGGTGGAGTTCCGGGACGTGTGGTTCCGCTACCCCAGCGCCGCAGAGGTGTCGCTGGCGTCGCTGGAGGACGTGGCCGCGCTGGACCGCCAGGCCAACGAGCCGGTGCTCAAGGGCGTCTCGTTCACCGTGGAGCCGGGACAGATGGTGGCCCTGGTGGGGCCCTCCGGCGCCGGCAAGTCCACCACGTCGATGCTGCTGTCCCGGGTCTACGACGTGAGCGACGGCGCCGTCCGGGTGGGCGGGGTCGACGTCCGGGACGCCACCCTCGACTCGCTGCGCGACGAGATCGGCGTGGTCACCCAGGATTCCCACCTGTTCCACGAGACCATCGCGGAGAACCTGCGGTACGCCAAGCCGGAGGCCACCGACGACGAACTGTGGGCCGCGCTGCGCGGAGCACAGATCGCCGAGCTGGTGCGCTCGCTGCCCGGCGGCCTGGAGACGGTGGTGGGCGAGCGGGGCTACCGGTTCTCCGGCGGGGAGAAGCAGCGCATCGCCATCGCCCGCCTGCTGCTCAAGGCGCCGTCGATCGTGGTGCTGGACGAGGCCACCGCACACCTGGACTCCGAGTCCGAGGCGGCGGTGCAGCGGGCGCTGTCGGTGGCGCTGAGCGGCCGTACCGCGCTGGTGATCGCGCACCGGCTCTCCACGGTGCGCGACGCCGACCAGATCCTGGTGCTGGACGACGGGCGCATCGTCGAACGCGGCCGGCACGAGGAACTGGTCGCCGTGGGCGGGCTCTACGCCGAGCTGTACCGGACCCAGTTCGCGGTCGCGGACTCCCCGGCGCCGCTCACCGGCGACGACCAGGCCATCGTGGCCAGCATCCCGATGCACGAGTACGTCGTCGCCGACGAGGCGTTGCCGCCCGCCGCGGCCAACTGACCGCCGCCGGCCCGCCCCCCGTCCGAGGTCGACCTGTCCGTGGTCGACCTGTCCGTCCGGGGTCGACCTGTCCGTCCGGGCCGGCGGGTGGCCCATCTTCGGCGAAGTCGGGGGATCCGGGTCGCCCGGATCCCCCGACTTCGCCGAAGATGAGATGATCTTGGCGGCTCCGGGATGTTCAGTCGCACTCGGCGGCCGGCTGCTCGGCGGCGCGCTGTTCGGCCGTCCGCTGTTCGGCGGCGCGCCGCAGGGCGGCGAACTGCTCGCCGAGCCGGCCGAGCGGGAAGTGCGCGTTCAGGCCGCTCGGGTTGGGCAGCACCCACAGCCGGGCGGGGCCGATCCGCTCCGGCTGCGCGCCGATGATCGCGGCCCGTCGCCGGAACCCGATCCGGTACGCGGTCACGCCGACCACGGCCACCCAGTCCGGGGCGTACCGGTCGGCCTTGGCGGTGAGGTCGGCGGCGCCGGCGATCAACTCCTCCGGTCGCAGTTCGTCGGCGCGGGCGGTGGCCCGGGCGACCAGGTTCGTCACGCCGAGACCGCGGGCCAGCAACTCGTCCGGCTCCCAGGGCCGTAGCTCCCGGTCGGTGAGCCCGCCGAGGTGCAGGGCGGGCCAGAACCGGTTGCCCGGCCGGGCGAAGTGCCGGCCCGTCGCCCCCGAGTACAGGCCCGGGTTGATGCCGCAGAACAGGATGCGCAGTCCGGGCGCGATGATGTCCGGGATCGTCCGGCCCGCGGCCGCGGCAACCTGGGCGCGGGTGGGTCGGGTCGGGGCCGTGGCGTCGGACATGACATCAACTGTCGCCCATCCGGACCCCGGCCGCCCAGCGGCGTCCGTCACGTACGGCGCCCCTACCTGCGGCGGCGCAGCAGGACGACCGTGACGGCGACGATCGCCGTGACGAACAGCAGGCAGGTCATGGCACACAACACGGCGGCGACCGGACGGATGGATCCCATGCCCCCGAAGCGTAGGGCGCCCGGCCATGCCACGCCGGCCGGCAGGCCGGGACAGCTCAGCCGGCCGCGCGGCGGCGCCGTACCGGTCAGAAGGTGCGCAGGAGGCCGCCGTCCACCGGAAGGGCCAGCCCGGTCAGGTAGCTCGCGGCCGGGGACAGAACGAACGCGGCAACCCGGCCGAACTCCGCCGGCTCGGCCACCCGGCGCAGCGGGATCGCCCCCTCGGCGTCGGCGCGGGCCCGCTCGGGGTTTCCGCTGGCGGCGAAGAGTTCCCGGTTGCGGTCGGTGAGAATCCGGCCGGGCAGCAGGGAGACGACCCGTACCCCGCGCGGCCCGAACTCGTCGGCCATGTCCTTGGCCACCCCGGCCAGCCCGGGACGCAGCCCGTTGGAGATGCCCAGTCCGGGCAGGGGCGAGCGGGCCGACGTGGACAGGACCAGGCCGATCGCCCCGCCGTCGGTCAGTTCCGTGGCGACCGTTCGGGCCATCCGCACGGCGCCGAGGAACACCGATTCGAACGCGGCCCGCCACTGCTCGTCGGTCGCCCCGGCGGCGGTGCCCAGCGGCGGACCGCCGACCGAGACCAGCGCGCCGTCCAGCCGGTCGAAGCGGTCCCGGGCCGCCGCCACCAGCCGGGCCGCGGCGTGCGGATCGGCCAGGTCGGCGGGTACGCCGTGCGCGCGCTCCGGACCGAGCCGGGTCACCGCGTCGGCCACGGCGGCCGGGTCGCGGGAGGAGATGACCACCTGGGCGCCGTCGGCCACCAGGCTCTCGGCGGTGGCGAAGCCGAGGCCGCGGGAGGCCCCGGTGAGGATGTACGTCCGGCCGGCGAGTCCGAGATCCATGCCGGGATCCTGCCGTACGCGGTTGCCGTGCGCACCCCCGGGTACGCCGTCAGCGGCGGCGGACGGCGTCCTCGACCAGGTCGAGCACCCCACTCAGCTCGCCGGCCGGGCGGCCCATCGCCAGGTGCAGCACCAGGCCGTCGTAGGCCAGCTCCAGGAACTGGGTGAGCACCTCGATCGGTACGTCGTCGCGCAGCACACCGGCGTCCCGCTGCCGGATCAGCCGGTCCCGGGTCGCCTGGGCGATCGCGGCCGAGCGTTCGGCCCAGCGCTTGGCGAACTCCGGGTCGGTGCGCAGCCGGCGGGAGACCTCAAGCTGGCTGCCCAGCCAGCCCGCGGTGTCCGGGCTGCCGGCCCGGCCGAGCAGGTCGCGCATCACCTGGACCAGACCGTTGCGGGCGACCGTGTCGGCCATCTCGATCGCGTCGTCCTCGGCCACCGCCAGGAACAGCGAGTCCTTGTCCCGGAAGTGGTGGAAGATCGCCCCGCGGGAGAGGCCGGTCGCCTCCTCCAGCCGGCGGACGGTGGCGCCCTCGTACCCGTGGCGCGCGAAACAGCCCCGCGCGGCGGCGAGAATCTCCTGGCGGCGCGCGTCGAGCTGGTGCTGACTTACCCTGGGCACCAGTCAAGCGTGCCAGGTGATCGAGAACCCAGCAAGCCGTACGTACGGCTTGCTTTGGTCGTGGCGCCGCGGCGGGTTGTCGGACCCGTTGAATACGATGCCCGCATGGACGTACCCGCAGGATCAGGCGTGCCCGCCGGACCGGACGGCCAACGGGGCGTGCCGGCCGACCCGCCGGCCGACCCGCCGGCCGACCCGCCGGTTCCGCCGGCCCCACTGACCGTGGCGGCGGTGCAGGCCGAGGCGGTGCCCGGCGACCTTGCCGGGAACGCCGGTACGGCGGCCCGCGCGGTGGCGACGGCGGCGGCGAGCGGCGCCCGCCTCGTGGTGCTACCCGAGCTGTTCCTGCCGGCGTACCATCCGCCGACCCTGCGTGCCGACCCGGCCGGCACCGACGTCGCGGCCGGGCCGGGCGGCCGGGTCGACGACCCGCGGCTCGCCGCGCTGCGCCATGCCGCGGTCGAGCACCGCGCCGTGGTCGTGGTCGGCGCCGCCGTCCGCCACCCGGACGGCCGGCGGACCTGCTCGGCGCTGGTGCTGGATCCGTCCGGCACGGTCCGGATCGGGTACGACAAGCAGCACCTCTGGGGACCGGACGAGAACGAGTTGTTCGTGCCGGGAGAGCGGGGTGCGACGCTGAGCCTCGACGGTTGGCTGCTGGGCCTGGGCGTCTGCTACGACGGGTGCTTCCCGGAGCACGGCCGGGCGGCGGCGGCCGGGGGTGCGCACGGCTACCTCTGCCCGAGCGGCTACGTCGAGGGCTCGCAGCACCGCCGGGACCTCTACTACGCGGCCCGGGCGTTGGACAACACCATGTACGTGGTCTTCGCGAACGCGGTGGGCGGGGCGGCGCCGTGGCGCTTCAACGGTGGCGCGGCGATCTACGACCCGGAGGGCCGGCCGGTGCGTCGGGCCGCCGACTCCGGCCCGGACGTGGTGGTGGCGACGCTGACACCCGAACTGCTCCGCGACGTGCGCGGCGCGCACGGCATGCTCGCCGATCGGCTGCCACACCAGGGCGGTACGCGGACGTTACTGCGGGTCTGACCCTGTCCGGGCGATTCGGCGGTGCCGGCCGGCGGCGCGGGACCGTTCGCGTAGTTCGGCTGTTAACGCGGCTGGTCTGTCGCGCGGCCGTCGAGGTCACGTAATGTTCGCGCGTGCCGTTGCTGCTCCTCGACCTGGACAACACACTGCTCGACCGCACCGGCGCCTTCCGCATGTGGGGAGAGGACTTCCTGGGGCAAATCGGTGCACCGGACGGCGACATCGACTGGCTGCTCTCGATGGACGCCGACGGGCTCACCGACCGGTGGGACATTGCGGACGCGTTGCGGGCCCGGTACGGGCTCCGTATCCCGTCCATCGACCTCGTCGAGGCGCTGCACGACGGGGTGATCGAGCGCGCCCGCGTGGACCCGCTGGTCGCGTGCGCGCTTCAGATCATGGCCAAGGCCGGCTGGGTTCCGGTGGTGGTGACCAACGGAACCGTCCAGCGGGAGGAGGCCAAGATCCGCGGCAGCGGGCTGGACCGGTACGTCGCCGACTGGGTCATCTCCGAGGAGGTGGGGGTGAGCAAGCCGAATCCGCGGATCTTCGCGGTCGCCGCCCAACGCGCCCGGATGCACCTGCGCGGTGCCTGGGTGGTGGGCGACGGTCCGGAGGCCGACATCGGCGCCGCCGCCGCGATGGGGCTGCCGAGCGTCTGGCTGCACCGGGGTCGGCGCTGGCTGGAGTCCCGGTACCGGCCGACGCGCACCGCCGACGGAGTGATCCCGGCCGTCTCCGAGGTGCTCGCCGCGGGCTGACGACCCGGTTTGTCTCCGCCGGCGTCGCGTCCGGCCGGCGTCGCGTCCGGCCGGCGTCGCGTCCGGCCGGCGTCGCGTCCGGCCGATGTCGCGTCTGGCCGTGCTGCGGGTGGTTGCGTCCGGCCCGCGTCCGGCCGGCGTCGCGTCTGGCCGTGCTGCGGGTGGTTGCGTCCGGCCCGCGTCCTGCCGGCCCGTGTCGGGTCCGGCCGCCGGTCCACCTTCCCGTCCGCGTCTCCGGCGGCCGTGCTGCGCCGGTCCGCGTCGCGTCCCGCGGCCTGGGTGGCTACTGGAGGTACCGCTCCACCTCGTCCACCGGGCGGGCGCCGGTGGTCTCCGGATCCTGGCCGGCGTCCCGGGCCGCCCGGCGCCGGCGCAGCAGATCCCAGCACTGGTCGAGGGATTCTTCCAGGTGGTTGAGGCGGTCCCGCTCCTCGTCGGTGGAGACCTGGCCGGCCTGCACCTGGCCGCGCAGCCGGTGTTCCTCGTCGACCAGCTCCGTGATCCGAGCCATGATCGTCTTGTCGTCCATGCCCCGAGCCTTTCACAGCCCCGGACGGGTCGGGGCGCCGGATTCAAGATCAACCTGTCGAGGTGACCGGGGGATCCGTGGTCCCTCGCATCTTCGGCGAAGTCGGGGGGTTGAGGGCGCCCAGATACCCCAACTTCACCGAAGACGAGTTGATCTTGCCGGGCAGGCGGGGGTCGACGCGGACTCGGTGTGGGATCGACGTGGGTCGCGGTCGGGGTCGGGGTCCGGCCGTGCGATGATCCATTGTTGGGTACTCGCTTCGTCACCTTCTGTGATGTGCGTCACAAAATGACAGCTCCGGTGATCTTGATTGACCAGCGGAGTTGGCGGCGACGTGGCGTCGAAGCGCTGGTCAGGCGGTTGCGGATCGATCGCCGTCCCAATCACGTGGGCTGATGGGCCGCTCAGGACGAGGGCTGGAGTCACCGGAACGATGGTGACATGCTCGCCAGGACCGTAATCCGGATCACCATCGCCGCCGCCTGTCATCGGCCGACCGCCATTGTGGAGCGGAGGCGATGAGTTTATCGAGCAGGTGACCCATGGCCGATCTGTCAGCCCCCGCGTCCACCGGCAGCAAGGCACCAACCATCCCGGCCCGTACGGCGTTGCCCGCCCTGGTCCGTGACCCGCTCGGCGCCCTGGTGGCGTTCGGCGACCAGCATGCCGGGGGAGTGCTCCGGCTCGGCCTCGGCTCGGTGCGGCCGTATCTGATCAGTGATCCCGCGCATGTCCAGCACGTGCTGCGGGACAACGCCGACAACTACGTCCGGGACGGCAAGGGCATGCTGTGGCAGCCCGTCCGGCGCCTGTTCGGCGAGGGCATTCTGGCCGAGGGGCCGGTCTGGGCGGCCAGCCGGCGCACCCTCCAGCCGCTGTTCACGGCCAAGCGGATCGACGCGCTGGCCGACCGGATGGCGGAGGCGATCGGCGACGCGGTCGACGACCTGCGCGCCCCGGCGGCGGCGGGCGAGTCGGTCGACATCGGCGCCGCGCTGTCCCGGATCGTCTGCCGGGCGATCATGAACGTGCTCTTCGCCGACAAGGTGTCGGTGCCGGACGCGCTGCGGATCGTCGCCGCGCAGGACCGTATCGCGGTGGCCATCCTGCCGAGGCTGTTGGTCCCGTTCGTGCCGAACGCGATCCCGATGCCCGGCGACCGGGCGTTCAACGGCGGGGTGCGGACCATCGACGACGTGCTGCTGCCGGTGGTGCGCTCGGAGCGGGCGCAGACCGGTTCGGGCGACGACATCATCGCCACCCTGGCCCGGGCCGTGGACGACGAGGGCCAGCCGGTCACCGAGCGGCAGGCCCGCAACGACGCCGTGGCGATGTTCGCCACCAGCACGGAGACCACCTTCGGGCTGCTCACCTGGCTCTGGCCGATGTTGCAGGCGCACCCCGAGGTGGCCGAACGGCTGTACGCGGAGATCGACACCGTGGTCGGCGACGGTCCGGTCCGGCGCACCCACCTGAAGGAACTGCGCTACACCCGGATGGTCCTGGACGAGCTGCTGCGGCTCTATCCGGTGGCCTGGCTGATGCCGCGGACCGCGGTCGGCGACGACGTCATCGGCGGGGTGCGCATCGAGCGCGGCGCCGACCTGATCATCAGCCCGTACGTGACGCAGCGGCTGGCCGGTGTCTGGGACCGGCCGAACGAGTTCGACCCGGACCGCTTCGCCCCGGAGAACGCGCGCCAGCAGCACCGGTACGCGCACTATCCGTTCGGCGGCGGGCCGCACCAGTGTCTCGGCCAGTACCTGTTCTATCTGGAGACTCAATTGATCGTGGCGACCATCCTCAGCCGGTTCCGGTTCCAGGTGACCACCCCTGGCATCCCGGCGCCGCAGGTCGCCGCGAGCCTGCGGCCCAAGGAACGGGTACGGCTCGTGCTGCGGCCGGTGGACCGCGCGGTCGCGGCCTAGAGCGCCGTGCCCCCCACTCTGATCGGCGCCGACCCGTTGGCCGCCGCCGCCGATGCCGGCCGCGTCTGTGCCGTCGCCGCCGCCGGCCATCGCGACCTGCGCGGGTGCGCACAGCGCTACGGTGCGATCTTCCCGGCCCGGCCGTTCGACGACGCGCTGTACAGCGCCGTGTCCCAGGCGACCGCCTTCGGCGCCCCCTGGTACGACGCCGCACAGCTGCGGGTCGCCAACCGTACGGCGCTGTGGATCTTCGCGGTCGACTGGTTGATCGACACCTGCGCGCGTACGGCGGCCGAGGTGGACGAGGTGGTGACGCGCTGCCTGGCGGTCGCGGACGGCGCGGAGCCGGATCCGGCCGACGACGGGCTGGGTCGGTTCCTCGGCGAGATCCGCGACGAGCTGGCCGGGTCGCCCGCCTACGCCGGGCGCTCCGGCGCGTGGCGGGAGGAGTTCGGCCTGATGCTCGCGGCGATGGCCCGGGAGTGGTCGTGGAAGTCGGGCGCCACCGCCCGGCCCACCGTGCGGGAGTACCTGGACAACGCCGACAACTTCGGTTCGTCGTTCGTGAACGTGGGGCACTGGATCGCCGTGGCCGATCCCGCGGCGCTGCGCAACATCGAGGCGCTGACCACGGCCGGACGGACGGTGCAGCGCGCGCTGCGGCTGGTCAACGATCTGGCCACGCACGGCCGGGACACCGGTTGGGGCGACCTGAACGTACTGATGCTGGGGCCGGACCGGGACGCGGTGCGGCAGCAGATCGCCGAGCTGACCGAGCTGTGCCGCGAGCAGTTGGCGCCGATCGCCGAGGACTGCCCGCAGGAGGTCGCCTACCTGTTGCGGCAGATCGGCTTCAGCTCCGGCTTCTACCGGCTGGGTGACTTCTGGGGGCGGCGGTGACCGACGTCCAGGCGCCGGTCGGCGACCGTACGGTCGGGCACGACGCGGCCCCGCGGCCCCGGCAGCCGGTGGTGCGGGACCCGTCGCCGGCCGACCCGGTGGGCCGGCTGGTGGCGGGAATGATCGCCAGCCCGCAGGGTCAGGTGTCGGCCTCGGTGTACGAGACGGGCCGGCTGGTCAGCGGCGCCCCCTGGCTGGTGGGCCACGCCGACCGGATCGCGTGGCTGGTGGCCGGCCAGCATCCGGACGGCACCTGGGGCGCCCCCGACGGGTACCACCTGGTGCCGACCTTGAGCGCCACCGAGGCGCTGCTGGCGGTCCTCACCGCGCCGGCGCCGACCGGCGGGCCTGCGACGGCCGCCGGGCCGGCAGCAACCGGCGGGCCGGCGACGACAACGACCGCCGCGGCGGCGATCGCCTCGGCCGTGGACCGCGCGCTCGCCGCGCTCACCGAGCGGCGGGGCTGGCCCTCCGGCGGGGTGCTGCCGGACCTGCCGGCCGCCGACCTGACCGTGCCGGATCTGACCGAGCGGATCAACGCGCACCTGGACGGCCTGCCGGGGCGGCCGGTGCCCGGCCTGGAGCGGTGGTGCGGGCCGACCCGCGTCGACCTTCCGGCCGGCATGTCACCCCGGCGCCTGGCCGCGGTCCGGGCCGTTTTCGGCGCCGGTACGGCGGTGCCGGTGAAGCTGTTGCACGCGCTGGAGACGATCGGCCCGGCGGCCCGGCGGGCGGCCGGGGTCCGTCCCGAGCCGCCCGGCACGGTCGGTGCCTCCCCGGCGGCCACCGCCGCCTGGTTGGGCGGACCGGACGGCGACCCGGCGGCCGTGGCGTACCTGGGCGAGGTGGCCCGAGCCGGCGCCGTGCCGTGCACCATCCCGATCGAGGTGTTCGAGCGGGCCTGGGTGGTCGCCGACCTGTGTCGGGCCGGTCTGTCCGACCGGGTCCCGGCGGAGCTGGTCGACGGCCTGGCCGGCGCGCTCGGCCCGGCGGGTGCCTGCGCCGGCCCCGGGCTGCCGGCGGACGCCGACACCACGTCCGTGCTGCTGCACGCGCTCGCGCTGGCCGGCCGGCCGGTGCCGCCGGACAGCCTGCGCGGCTTCGACCTGGGCGACCACTTCTGCACCTGGGCCGGCGAGGACGGCAGTTCGGTCACCACCAACGCGCACGTGCTGGACGCGCTGGGTCCGCACGCCGCGCCGGTCCAAGCCCAGTCCGCATCGGACAGTCCGCCGACCACATTGGACCGAACGGCCACGGGTTCGGACCGGTCCGCCGCCGGCTCGGACCGGATCGGAAACGGTTCGGACCGGACCGCGCGCAGTTGCGACCGGACCGGGGACGGGTGGGCCGGATCCGCGGTCCGGCGGCTCTCCGGCTGGCTGCTGCGCCAGCAGCGGCCGGACGGGACCTGGACGGACCGCTGGCACGCGTCGCCGTACTACGCCACCGCCTGCGTGGTGCTCGCGCTCGCCCGGTACGGCGAGGCCGACGGGATCCATGCCGCGCTGGACCGCGCGGTCGACCGGGTGTCGGCAGGTCAGCGCCCGGACGGTTCCTGGGGCCGGTGGTCCGGCACCGCCGAGGAGACCGCCTACGCGCTCCAGGTGCTCGCGTCCGCCGGGTCCGGCCGGCCCGACGTGGCCGCGGTGATCCGAATCGGACGCTCGTACCTCGCGACCGCCGCGGAACACGCCCCCGGCCCGGCGCTCTGGCACGACAAGGATTTGTATCACCCGATCGCCATCGTGCGGGCCGCCGTGATCGCTGCGCTGCACGTCACGCGGGATTTCGCCGTTGACAAGGCATCGACGGCTCCAATCGGCCCCGAGTGAGCCTCGAATGACGCTCGATGACCGGCCCTTGAGTCAGATCACGGACACTGCTAGCGTGCGCCGGGATCCGCGCGACGGATCGCGAGATTTGTTGACGGGACAGTCAAAAGTCCGGCCAGGGACGGTGTGATGCGTTCGCGCAGTTCAAACCTGCGTACCAAGGTTGTTGCCCTGCTGCTGTCGCTGACCGCACTCTGGGTCTTCGCGGCATGGGTGACCGTACGGGACGGCCTGAACCTGCTCTGGGTCCAGACCTATGACAACCAGATCGCCCAACCGAGCGAGCCTCTCGTGAAGGAGCTCCAGGTTGAGCGGCGGCTTTCGGTCACCTACCTGGCGCAGCCCGGGGAGCAGCAGCGGGCCGCGCTCAATGCGAGCCGCGAGCGCAGCATCGAGCTGGCCGCGCGGTTCCGCGAGTCGGCCGAGGGCTGGCGCGCGAACATGGCCGCCGGCAAGGAACTCCAGGGCCGGATCCGGGACCTGTCCGGCAAGCTCGACGCGCTGGCGAAGACCCGCGACGCCATCGACGCCGGCTCCATCAGCCGCAGCGAAACCGCGCAGGCGTTCACCGGCGTGCTGGATGCGGCGTTCCGGGTCTACAGCGCGCTCGGTGCCCTCGACGACCCGCAGATCGCCTCCGACGCCCGGAACCTGATCCGGCTCAACCGGGTCCGCGAGATGGCCTCCCAGGAGGACGCGTTGCTGGCCGGTGCGCTCGCCGCCGGCAAGATGACCACGACCGAGCACACGTTGTTCGTCAAGATGGTCGGTGCGCAGCGCTTCCTGGCCGACGAGACCGTGCGCGAACTACCGGACTCGGACCGCGCGGCCTTCGACGAGATGGCCGACGCGCCGGGGTTCAGCAAGTTCCGCGACCTTGAGGACCGGGTGGTCGCCGCCGATCCCGCGCGCACGCTCCCGGTGAGCGCGCTGGACTGGCGCAACACCGCCGAGGCGGCACTGGCCGACCTGGACCAGGTGGTCGTGGAGGGCGGTGACTCGGTCGTCGAGCGGGCCACCCCGGTCGCGGCGTGGGTCATCATCCGGATGATCCTGGCCGCCGGCCTCGGCCTGATCGCCGTCATCGCGTCCATCGTGGTCTCGATCACCACCGCCCGGGCGCTGGTCCAGCAGCTTGAGCGGCTGCGCGAGGCGGCCTGGAAGCTGGCCAACGAGCGACTGCCCTCGCTTGTGGAACGGCTGGGTCGGGGCGACAAGGTGGACGTCGCCGTCGAGGCGCCGCCACTGGAATTCGGCACCGACGAGATCGGGCAGGTGGGCCAGGCGTTCAACGCGGTCCAGGAGACCGCGATCCGTACCGCCGTCGAGCAGGCCGAACTGCGCCGCAACGTCCGGGAGATCTTCCTCAGCCTGGCCCGCCGTACGCAGGCCCTGGTGCACCGGCAGCTCACCCTGCTGGACGCGATGGAGCGGCGGGAGACCGACGCCGAGGAACTGGAGGACCTGTTCCGGGTCGACCACCTGGCCACCCGGATGCGGCGTAACGCCGAAAACCTCATCGTGCTCTCCGGCTCCACGCCCGGCCGTGCCTGGCGGCGGAACGTGCCGATGGTCGACGTGGTCCGCGGCGCGGTCGCCGAGGTGGAGGACTACACCCGGGTGACGGTCCTGCCGTTCGGCTCGGTGGCGCTGGCCGGCCGGGCGGTCGGTGACGTCATCCACCTGCTGGCCGAGCTGATCGAGAACGCGCTGTCCTTCTCCCCGCCGCACACCACGGTGGAGGTCCGCGGCCAGTCGGTCGCCAACGGGTACGTCATCGAGATCGAGGACCGCGGCCTCGGCATGGGCGAGGACGAGCTGGCCATGGCCAACTCCCGGATCCAGGACCGGTCCGAGTTCAACCTGGCCACGGCCAGTCGCCTCGGGCTGTTCGTGGTCAGCCGGCTCACCGACCGGCACGGGGTCCGCGTCCAGCTCAAGGAGTCCCCGTACGGCGGCACGACGGCCGTGGTGCTCGTACCGCAGAACCTCGTCTCGGACGACCCCGACGGCGTGGACGAGACCGGCGGCGGTGGCCCGGCGCCGGCCGCGGCGCTGCCCGGTGCGGACGGCACGGGCGCCGACGCGGCGCCGGTGGCCACCGGTGGATCGGTGGCGGTCGTCGAGCGCGACCGGCCGTCCGGGCTGCGCGACGAGCCGCTGCTGCCGGCCCCGAGCCGGGCGTCCGGCGACGAGATCGAACCGACCGGATCGGGCGAACCGGAAGCCCTCGGCGACCGGCCCCGCAACTCGCCGTACCAGGACGCCGTGGCCCGCGCGCTCAGCGAGCCGACCACCGAACTGCCGGTACGGCCCGGCTCCGGCGGTGCCAGCACCGGCGCGCTGCCGGGTCCGGTCGGTGAACCGCTCAACGGCACCGACGAGCAGGGGCTGCCCACCCGGCGCCGCCGGGTGCCCGGCGCACATCTGCGGGAGGTCATGCGCCGGCGCCCCGCGCCGGACGCCGGCGCCCCGCCGGCCACCCGGCCCGGCCCGGCCGCTCCCGGTACGGCGCGGCCCGGTGGCCCACCGGCGCCGGCGACCGACACCAACCGGTCGGCGACCCCGGCGGCCCCCGCCGGCCGCGGACCGGCCGCGGACCTCACCTCGGGCGTCGGGCACGACACGGAGAGCGGCCAGCCGACCTCGGCCGACCCCACCGGCCCGGACCGCCGGCCGGCGGCCGGCCCGGAGAGCGCGGCCGAGGCACAGCGGACGTCCGCCGGCCTGCCCGTGCGGGTCAGGCAGGCCAACCTGGCCGCCCCGCTCAAGTCGGAGTCGGATCCGGTGGACGGGCCCGAGCAGGACGACCAGCCGGCCCGGCCGCCCGAGCAGGTCCGGCGGATGATGTCGTCGTACCAGAGCGGAACGCTGCGCGGTCGCTCCGCGGCCGCCCAGCTCGGCGACGCCGGGACAGCCGCCGCCGACGGAGCCGGCGGCTCCGGGGCGCAGCCGGCGCCCGGACCGGAGTCCGGTACGGCGCCCGCAACAGCGCCCGCGGCGGCGGCCACAACCGGTGTGGCACCCGACCCGGCGGCCACACCGCAGGTGCGGACAGTGCCCGGCGCCCCCGCCGACGGGACCACACCGCCCGGCACAGCCGGACCCGACGGGACAGCCCGGCCCCCCGACCGGGCGTCCCCCGCCGACCCGGTATCCCCCGCCGACGATTCACCCGCCGCCGATGATGACGGCGTATCCAGCAGGTAGAAAGAGGACAACGAGTGGTGCAGCAGACGGCTTCAAGCGTTGACCTGGCGTGGTTGCTGGACGACCTGGCCGGCCGGGTGAAGCAGGTGGAGCACGCGATCGCCCTGTCCACCGACGGGCTGTTGCTCGCCTCGTCGCGGGGCCTCGGGCGGGACGACGGAGAGCACCTGTCGGCGATGGCCGCCGGCATCCAGAGCCTGGCCCGCGGCGCCGGCAAGCGGTTCGGCGGCGGCCAGGTGCAGCAGACCATCATCGAGATGCAGTCGTCGTTCCTGTTCGTCACCGCGGCCGGGCGCAACGCCTGCCTCGCGGTGCTGGCCGCCGAGGACTCCGACGTGGGGCTCATTGCGTACGAGATGGCCATGCTGGTGACCAGGGTGGGCAAGTTCCTCAGCTCGCCCGAGCGGGTGGCCGACGCCCCGGGCGAACGGTGAGGCTATGCCGGAACCCGATGAGTCAACACCGGAGCAGTGGGTCGACGAACACGCCGGCCCGGTGGTGCGCCCGTACGCGGTCACCCGCGGTCGGGCCCGACCGGTGGCCGGCTCGTTCGACCTGATCTCGTTGGTGGTCGCTACTCAGCGAACACCGACGGCGGAGGTCGGCATGGGGCCGGAACACGTCGCGATCGTCGGCCTGTGTCAGCACCCGCTGTCCGTGGCGGAGATCGCCGCCCACCTCAATCTGCCGTTGGGCACAATCCGGGTGCTGCTCGGCGACCTGGTCGAACGCGAACTGGTGCGGGTACGCGAACCGCGCGCGACGACCGCCCTTCCCGATGACAGCGTTTTCGAGGCGGTTATCAATGGACTACGAGCACTCTGACCGCCGGCTTGGCGACGGGCTACCCACCGGGATCAAGATCCTTATCGCCGGTGGCTTCGGGGTGGGCAAGACCACCCTGGTGGGCGCGGTCAGCGAGACACCGCCGCTGCGTACGGAGGAGGTGTTGACCGAGACCGGGGTCGGCATCGACGACCTGTCCGGGGTGGAGCAGAAGTCCACCACGACGGTGGCGATGGACTTCGGCCGGATCACCATCAGCGACGAGTTGGTGCTCTACCTGTTCGGCACGCCCGGCCAGGACCGCTTCTGGTTCGTCTGGGACGAACTGGCACTCGGCGCGCTGGGCGCGGTGGTGCTGGCCGACACCCGTCGGCTGGCCGACTGCTTCCCGTCGATCGACTACTTCGAGGGCCGGGGCACGCCGTTCATCGTGGCGGTGAACTGTTTCGACGGCACCCAGCGGTACGCGCTGCACGAGGTGCAGCAGGCGCTGAACCTGGATGCCGACGTCCCGGTGGTGCTCTGCGACGCCCGGCAGAAGGAGTCGGCCAAGGAGGTCCTGATCACCCTCCTGGAGCACGCCATGAAGCTGCGGGAGAGCCGCAACTGACGGTTTCCGCCCGCCGGTCGGGCGGAACCGCCGCTGCGGCGGAAAAGAAGGGGCCCCTTCCGCCGCGCTCCACGCGGAGCGCGGCGGAAGGGGCCTCTTTCCTGCGGGTCGTCAGCCGAGCATCTTGCGCAGCACGTACTGCAGGATGCCGCCGTGCCGGTAGTAGTCGGCCTCGCCCGGGGTGTCGATCCGCACGACCGCGTCGAACTCCTTGCCGGTGTCCGTGCTGACCTTCACGGTCCGCGGCACCGCGCCGTCGTTCAGCGCGGTCACGCCGCTGATCGCGAACGTCTCGGTGCCGTCCAGCCCGAGCGACCCGGCGGTAGTGCCGGACGGGTACTGCAACGGCAGCACGCCCATGCCGATCAGGTTGGACCGGTGGATCCGCTCGTAGGACTCGGCGAGCACCGCCCGCACGCCCAGCAGCATGGTGCCCTTGGCGGCCCAGTCGCGGGACGATCCGGAGCCGTACTCCTTGCCGGCCAGGATCACCAGCGGCACGCCGGCCTCGGCGTACCCGACGGAGGCGTCGTAGATCGAGGTCTGCTCGCCGGTCAGGTGGTTGACGGTGACGCCGCCCTCCACGCCCGGCACGAGCTGGTTGCGCAGCCGGATGTTGGCGAACGTGCCCCGGATCATCACCTCGTGGTTGCCCCGGCGGGAGCCGTACGAGTTGAACTCGTGCCGCGGCACGCCGTGCTCGGCCAGGTAGCGGCCGGCGGGGGAGTCGGGCTTGATCGAACCGGCCGGCGAGATGTGGTCGGTGGTCACCGAGTCACCCAGCTTGGCCAGCACCCGCGCGCCGGAGATGTCGGCCACCGGCGCCGGCGCGGGGGACATGCCCTCGAAGTAGGGGGGCTTGCGGACGTACGTCGAGTCGTCCTCCCAGGCGAACGTGTCGCCGGTGGGGGTGGGCAGCGACCGCCAGCGCTCGTCGCCGGCGAACACGTCCGAGTACGCCTGGCCGAAGCCGGTTGCGCCGATGGCGGCCGAGATGACGTCCTGGATCTCCGCGCTGCTCGGCCAGATGTCCCGCAGGAACACCGGCTGCCCGGTGGAGTCCTCGCCGATCGGCTCGTTGGCCAGGTCGACGTCCATGGTGCCGGCCAGCGCGTACGCCACGACCAGCGGCGGGGAGGCCAGGTAGTTCATCTTGACGTCCGGGTTGATCCGGCCCTCGAAGTTGCGGTTGCCGGACAGCACGGACACCACGGCCAGGTCGTTCTCGTTGACCGCGGCCGAGACCGCCTCCGGCAGCGGGCCGGAGTTGCCGATGCAGGTGGTGCAGCCGTAGCC
The DNA here is from genome assembly GCF_002285795.1 of Plantactinospora sp. KBS50. Classification (GTDB taxonomy): domain Bacteria; phylum Actinomycetota; class Actinomycetes; order Mycobacteriales; family Micromonosporaceae; genus KBS50. The sequence goes on along the minus strand of NZ_CP022961.1, from coordinate 4,563,816 downwards.
GACGAGGTGGAAGCCGAGCTTCTCCAGGTACGGCGTGAGGCCGGCCCGCTCGTAGTAGTCCATCACCACCTTCGACCCGGGCGCGAGGGTGGTCTTCACCCAGGGCTTGCGGGACAGTCCCCGCTCCACCGCGTTGCGGGCCAGCAGCGCCGCGCCGATCATGACCTGCGGGTTCGAGGTGTTGGTGCAGGAGGTGATGGCGGCGATCACCACGGCGCCGTGGTCGAGTTCGAACTGCGTACCGTCGTCGCCGGTGACCCGGATCGGGTTGCTGGCCCGGCCGCCGGAGCCGACCGCGGCGGTGACGATCTCCCGCGGGGCGTCGGCGGCGTCCTGGACGTCGTTGGCCGGCGGGTCGCTGGCCGGGAACGACTCGGCGCTGGCCTCGTCGGCGGGTCCGTTGGTGCCGTTGCGGCGGGTCGGCCGGGCGCCGTCGGCGCTGGCGCCGGATCCGCCGCTGGCTTCGTCGGTGGCCACGTAGTCGGTGAGCGCGGACCGGAACAGCGTCTTGGCGTTGCCCAGCGGCACCCGGTCCTGCGGGCGCTTCGGGCCGGCCAGGGACGGTTCGATGGTGGACAGGTCCAGCTCGAGCCGCTCGGAGTAGTCCGGCTCGTGGTCCGGGTCGTGCCAGAGGCCCTGCTGCCGGGCGTACGCCTCGACGAGCGCGACCTGCTGCTCGGTGCGGCCGGTGAGCTTCAGGTAGTTCACCGTCTCGGCGTCGATCGGGAAGATCGCCACGGTGGAGCCGTACTCGGGGGACATGTTGCCGATGGTGGCCCGGTTGGCCAGCGGCACGGCGCTCACGCCGGGGCCGTAGAACTCGACGAACTTGCCCACCACACCGTGCTTGCGCAGCATCTCGGTGATGGTCAGCACCAGGTCGGTGGCGGTGGTGCCGGCCGGCATCTCGCCGTGCAGCTTGAAGCCGACGACCCGGGGGATCAGCATGCTGACCGGCTGGCCGAGCATCGCGGCCTCGGCCTCGATGCCGCCCACGCCCCAGCCGAGCACGCCGAGGCCGTTGACCATCGTGGTGTGCGAGTCGGTGCCCACCACGGTGTCCGGGTACGCCTGGCCGCCGCGTTCCATGATCGTGCGGGCCAGGTACTCGATGTTGACCTGGTGCACGATGCCGGTGCCCGGCGGCACCACCTTGAACTCGTTGAAGGCCGACTGACCCCAGCGCAGGAACTGGTAGCGCTCCTTGTTGCGCTGGTACTCCAGCTCGACGTTGCGGGCGAAGGCGTCCTCCCGGCCGAACAGGTCGGCGATCACCGAGTGGTCGATGACCAGCTCGGCGGGGGCCAGCGGGTTGACCCGGGTCGGGTCGCCGCCCAGGTCGCGGACGGCCTCCCGCATGGTGGCCAGGTCGACCACGCAGGGCACGCCGGTGAAGTCCTGCATGAGCACCCGGGCGGGGGTGAACTGGATCTCCACGCTGGGGTCCGCGTCCGGGTCCCAGCCGCCGAGCTGGCGGATGTGGTCGGCGGTGATGTTGGCGCCGTCCTCCGTCCGCAGCAGGTTCTCCAGGAGGATCTTCAGGCTGTACGGCAGGGTGGCGTGCCCGTCCACCGTGTCGATCCGGAAAATCTCGTAGCTCGCGTCTCCGACGCGCAGCTCACTCCTGGCACCGAAGGTGTCGAGGCTCGCCACGTCGTACTCCTTCATCGCAGTTCCGCCGGCCTGGCCTACCGCGGCGCCGCCGCCGGTAGTCCCTACGTCTGTCGTACCTCTTACCGCGGGAGCCGCCCGAGGTAACCCCGTGGGGCGCCGCCGGTCCGAGACCCGTAAAACCGTACGTCCGTCTTGCTATTCGCGCAACCCCGTGTCACGCTGTCGCCAGGGGAGGTCACCATGATCCATCATGTCCAGCTTGCCTGTCCGCGGGGCTCCGAGGAGACGTTACGGCGCTACTACGTCGGACTGCTCGGCCTGGTGGAGAAGCCGAAGCCACCCGCCCTGGCGGCCCGCGGCGGCTGCTGGTTCGTCACGCCGGACCGGCTGGACGCCGCCCCGGCGGGGCAGCCGGACCGGGCCGCGCCCGGGGCGCGGCCCGGCATCGAGCTGCACCTCGGGGTCGAGGACGACTTCCGGCCGGCCCGCAAGGCCCACCCCGGACTGCTCTGGCCCGACCTGGACGCGCTGGCCGACCGGCTCGTGGCCGCCGGCTACGACGTGGCCTGGGGCAACGACGAGGTGCCCGGCCTGCGCCGCTTCCACACCCACGACCCGCACGGCAACCGCCTGGAGTTCCTCGCCACGGGCTGACGCCGCGCCGCGCCGCCCCGCGCCGGTGCCGTCGCGGGCTCGCGCGCGGCGTGCGGTGACCCGGTGCGGGGTCGCGCGATGCTAGGGTGCCGCCCGTGATCGCCGCAGAGGTCCACCTGAGCGCCCAGCCCCGGCTCGACTCCGTCGTCACCGCCTTCCCCGTCGACCCGGAGCGGCCCGACGCGCGCCGGCTGCACACCGCGTACGCCGGTGTCGCCTGGATCGGCGACCGGCCGCAGGGGGACACCGGGCTGGCCGGCCCGGACTACCGGCGCCGCCAGGTCGACGCCCGGCTGTTCCTGCCGGACACCCACTGGTACGACGTCGAGGCGCTGGCCGACGTCGAGGTGCAGGTCACCGGCGCGCTGATGCAGGTGGCCGGCACGGCGCAGGGCACTCAGGGACTGGTCGGCGCCCTGGCCGAGCCGATCGTCGAGTTCTACGAGCACCCGGAGGGGCAGCCCGGCGTCGGCCTCTGCCTGTGGCTGCGCGGCGACATCTGGTCGAACCTCGGCCTCAGCTACCGGGTGGTGGTGTCCTGCGCCCCCGACGCCGTCCTCGAACCCGGTCCGGTCGCCGACGAGGAGGGCGCGGACCTGCCCGAACTGCCCTCACCCGGCGCCGACGGCACCGGGGCGGCCTGAGACCTGCGCCTCGGCCGCCGCCACCGTCTGCTCCAGCAGCACGGCGATGGTCATCGGCCCGACCCCGCCCGGTACCGGAGTGATCAGTCCGGCGCGTTCGCGGGCCGCCGCGAAGTCCACGTCACCCACCCCGCCCGGGTGGTAGCCGGCGTCCACCACGGCGGCCCCGGGCTTCACCCAGTCTCCGGCGACGAACCGCGGCCGGCCCACCGCGGCCACCACGATGTCGGCGTCCCGGACCAGGCCGGGCAGGCCGGTCGTGCGCGAGTGGCAGTACGTCACCGTGGCGTCCCGGGCCAGCAGCAGCATCCCGACCGGCCGGCCGAGGATCGGGCTGCGCCCGATCACCACGGCCCGCCGCCCGGCCAGCGGCACCTCGTACGCCTCCAGCAGCCGGAGGATCCCGCCGGGGGTGCAGGAGGCGAAGCCGGGCCGGCCGAACGCCATGGCGCCGAACGAGTGCATGGTCACCCCGTCGACGTCCTTGGCCGGGTCGATGGCCTCGAACGCGGCCCGCTCGTCGATGCCGGCCGGCACCGGATGTTGCAGCAGGATGCCGTGCACCGCCGGGTCGGCGGACAGCTCACCGATGCGCCGTACCAGTTCCGCCGTGTCGATGCCGGCGGGCAGCGGCACGTGCCGCGAGTCGATCCCCGCCTGCGCGGACCGGTTGCGCTTCATCCGGACGTACGTCTGCGACGCCGGGTCGTCGCCGACCAGCACGGTGGCCAGGCAGGGGCGTACCCCTGTGCCGGCGGTGAGGTCGGCGGCCCGCGCGGCGGCGGCCGTCACGATGTCTCGGGCGAGGTCGGTGCCGGCCATCAGCCGGGCGTCGGTCGGGGTGGTCATCGGCGGCTCCGTGCGGGTGGCGGGAAAGGAGGAAGGGCCCCCCGATTATTCAGGGGGCCCCTCCCCGGCTCAGCCGGACGGCCGCAACGCGCACCGGCCGGCCCGGATCAGCGCGGGTACACCTCGAACTCCCACAGCGAATAGCCGTACGACGTGCCGCGCTGCACCCCGACCATCCGGACGTACCGGGCGCTCGCGGCGGGGAACGTGATCACGTCGTTGCCGCCGTTGCCGGTCGTGGTGCTGAACGCCTGGCGCCAGCTCTGCCCGTCGGTCGAGGTCTCGATCCGGTACGCCTTGCCGTACGCGGTCTCCCAGCGCAGGATCACCCGGCCGACCGTGCGGGCCGAGCCGAGATCCACCGTGAACGACTGGTTGTCGGTCCACCAACTGCTCCACCGGGTGCTGCGGTCCCCGTCCACCGCGGCGGCGGCGGAGAAGCCGAGGAACGTGCCGTTGGCGCTCACCGACGCGCCCCGGGCCAGGTTCGTGATGTCGTCGCCGCGGCGCGCCGGGAACGACACCACCTGCTGGTACGTGGGCCGGTTCTGCCAGGAGATCTTGTCCTGGGTGATGCCGCCCAGCGGAGACTGGATGATGCTGTCCGCGCACCACTGGTCCCCGGCCGCGCAGTCGCCGTCACCCGGATAGGTCACCGTCGCCGGCTCGGCCGCCGCCGCGTCCAACGCGCCGGCCAGCGCCTGCCGGCAGGCGGCCAGGTCGCCGCCACCGCAGTACGTCCGGCCCAGCCCGCCGGAGACCGGGTCACCGAGCACCGACCGCAGGTCCTTGTCCAGGTAGCCCCACCAGCCGTACTGGAACGCCGAGCCGACGTGCTTGGCGCCGGAGTGGCCCGCCCCGCTGCCCTGGCCGCCGCTGGGCGACTCGTTGACCTGGATCACCCCGACCAGCGCGTTGTACAGGTCGGTGCCGAGGCCACCGGCGAACGCCGCCTCCACCAGCCGCGGCCAGGCCGCGTCGAACAGCCGGATCGCGTCGGCGTGCGCGTACGTGTGCGAGCCCGGCGAGGTCTCCACCCGGCGGGCGCCGTCGGCCAGCCAGGACCGCAGCGCGGCCACGTTCGCCGCCTGGCCGGGTTGCCCGTCCAGGATCCGCAGCAACTCGGGCAGCAGGTTCTCGGCCCGCAGATCGGTCAGCGCCGCCTCCTCGACCAGGCGTACCACGTCGGAGCGGCCCAGCTTGCCGGCCGCGGTGGCCGCGCGTACCCGCTGATCCAGCAGGTTCGCCCGGTGCACCGCGCCGAAGCTGAAGTTGCCGTCGGCCGCGCCGTACCCCGGCGCCTGCTTGTTGTTCCAGCTCACGAAGTAGTCCTGGTTGACCGCCTGCGGATGCTGGGCCGCCGGGGCGAGCTGCGCGGTGTTCGCGTCCGGGTCCCAGCCCACCCACTCGTACGCCGGGTCCGCCCGGGTCGGCAGGTTCGGGTTGGCGCCGGCCGGCCGGACCGGGTTGTCGCCGGAGTTGAAGTACGCGGTGTCGTTGGCGTTGACGTAGAACCAGTTGAACGCGTACCCGACGGTGGCGGCGCTGGCCTGGAAGTCCGCCGGGGTGCCCATGGCGGCCGGGTCGTTGAACGCCTGGAACCCGATCGCCGAGTCGGCCTCGTGCCGGTACGTCGAGCGCAACTGGGTGTACGCCACCGGCGTACCGCCCACGGTGCCCCGGTAGGCGACCAGGCCGTACCGGGTCCGGAGGCTGACCAGGTCGTACGAGCCGACGGGGGTGCCGTCGGCGAGCGTCGGCTTCCAGGAGTTGCTGCGCACCAGCCGCTCCATCGGCAGACACTGGCCGTGCCACCGGTAACCCGTCGAGGTCAGACTCGGAGCCGACCCGTCGGTGTTGCACAGCGGTACGGCGTACGTGTCGGTGATGTCCTGCGAGGCGGAGGTGGCGCTCCACGAGTAGTCCTGGCCCCGGCCCAGCAGCACGTACATGTTGAGGCCGGCGAACGCCACGCCGCGGGCGCTGATCCCGGGACCCTGGAGTTCCTGCAACATCAGCAACTGCGGGGAGAAGTAGCCGGTCTGCGGCCCGAAGACCGCGATCGGGTGGCCGCTGGCCGAGTGCGCCGCCGAGATGACCACGGCGTTCGACATGCCGCGCCGGCTGGCGGTGTCCGGGCCGACGGCCGCGGTCGAACCGGCGGAGCCCGTCGGGTTCGCCACCACCGGCTCCGGCCGGGTGGTGCCGGCATCCGGCAGCGCCACCCCGGGGGCGTTGTCGTCGGCGTCGCCGTACGGGAAGGTCTGCCCGTTGTGGACGGTGGTGACCGCCTCCGGGTCGTTCTGCTCGCGGAACGCCTTCCACACCCGGTCGCCCTCGGTGGCGCCGTACCGTGCCCGCGCGGTGACCCGGGCGATGGCCGAGGGGACCTCGCCGCCGCCACCGCCGCCGAAGAGGCCGCCGACCACGCCGGCCGTGGCGATCAGGTCGGTCATCTTGAACTGCTCGGGGCCGCCCTCGTTGGTGATCGCGTCGAGGTGGCCGGTGAGGACGTACTCGCCGGGGCAGTTGCGCGCGGACATGCAGTGCGCGATGTAGGCGTTGATGCCGGCGACGTACTGCTCGACGTCGGTGTACAACTGCTGGCCCCGGGTGCCCTTGGTGCGCAGCGTGTCCACCTGGCGTTGCAGGTCCGCCTCGGTGTACGGGGAGTTGCGCCAGACGCTCTGTTCCAGTTCCCGGTTGCCCGGCGCGCCGCCGGCGAACGGGGTGAGCTGGCCCCGACCGACCCGGCGCAGCAGGTCCATCACCCACAGCCGGTCCTCGGCGCCGGCGTACCCGGCGCCGAACATGGTGCCGGCCCGGGTCGTGCCGGTGACGTGCGGGGCGCCGGTGGCCTTGTCCCGGAGGATCGTCACGTCGCTGCGGGGGGAGTAGCTGCGTTCGACCTGTCCGGCCGGTACGCCGAAGGACGCGTCGTTGTAGAAGTTGGCGATCTGCTCGTCGGTCAGCCCGGTGTAGGCGGAGACCAGATTGGCGTACGGCTTGAGCTGGTCGGCAGAGTGCGCCGGCCGGGTGCCAAGAGTCTGGTGGGCGAGGATGTCGACCAGGGTGGCGTTGCCGTTCTCGCCCGGGGGGACGATGTCGGCGCACTGGTCCAGGCAGTAGTCGGGCGGTGGGGTGGCGGCGGCGGCACCGGCCGGCGCCGTGGGCGGCAGCACCGCGACGGCCGTCGCGGTGATCAGGGCGGTGAAAACCGCGACGGTACGTCGGGACATGGGGGGATCCCTCCGGCACGAGCGTATGTGAAACAAACTCGGAACCGGATGGTAACAACCGTCGATGCCCCTGGATAGGGGCCGATGTGGAGCGTTCCGCCCGGGGTGGCGGCCGGTCCCGGGCGGTGCCGGGGTGGGTGAAGGGCCGGCTTGTGGTGGGCCGGCCCTTCGGGGTTGGTGTGGTGGTGTGGTTAGTGGCTGTAGCCGCGGGTGGCCATCCAGTTGGCGAGGTTGGTGGTGGTGATCCAGTAGCTGGCGACGTTGGGGTTGGCGGAGTCGGCGATTTTGATTTGTTGGGCGTTGTCGCGGTAGCCGTGGATGGCGATGTAGTGGCCGCCTTGGTAGGTGTGGGTGGTGTTGTTGGTGTCGGTGGTGGTGCCGGCGATGTTGGCGACGAGGGCGCGGTTGTCGTCGATGGTGGTTTTGATGTCGTGTTGGAGTTGGGTGGTTTGTTCGGGGGTGATGGTGGGGTTGGGTAGGGCGGTGGTGTGGTATTTGTCGGTGCCGAGGGCCTTGTTGAGGGCGCGGGTGGTGTCTTCGGCGCTGTTGGTGCCGTTTTCGGTGGTGCCCATTTCGGTGGCGAGGTCGTCCATGGAGATGCCGTGGCCGTCGGCGGAGAGGGCGTTGCGGGTGGCGGCGGGGCCGCAGTAGTAGAAGTTGGGTTGGGGTTGGTAGTCCAGTTTCAGTTCCTTGTTGGTGTGGCCGCGGTCGTTGTTGTTTCGGTCGGTTTGTGTGGCGGTGTGGGTGGGGGTGGCGTGGGCTTCGGTGGTGAGGGTGAGGGGGCCGGCGATGGCGCCGGTGGTGAAGGCGAGGCCGGCGGTGGTGAGGGCGGCCTTGCGGAGGAGGGGGCTGGTGGTGTGGGTGAGGATGCGGGTGAAGGTGGTCATGGTTGATCGCCTTTCATCCGTGGGGGTGTGCGCGGGGTGGTCACGCGCGGGGGTGTGGGGGTGGCCCGGGTGGGTGTGTAACGCGGCCGGGGTGGGGGGTGTTCCCCGGGGGGGCGTCGTGGGGTTGGCCGGGGGTGAGGGCGTTCCGGCGGGTGGTGGGCCTGGCTGTTGTGGGGGTTCGGTGGGTGTAACGCGTTGGGGGGTGGGCTGATTCCGTCGATTCGGACGTCACGCGGGGTTGATCATGCGGGGTGGGTGGGACGTTCGGGCGGGTTCCGCGCATCGGAGACGGCGGGGTCCGGTTGATCGTGGATTCTTGGTGCCCTCCTGGGGGCAGTAACAATCCACGATCGTTTCGGCCGACCGGTGTGGGGCGAGGTTGTCCACAGGTTCGGGTTGGTGCGGGTGACAGGGAACGGGGCCGTCGGCACACTTGACCGGTATGTTCCGTCCCGATCCGGTCACCGGGTTACGACCGCTTCCCGATCCCGATGCGGACCCTCTGGTGCACCTGTTGTGGATGCAGGAGGAAGTGATCAGCCGCCGGCAGGCCCTGCGTCATCTCAGCCCGAAGGCGCTGCGGCACCGACTTGCCACCGGACGATGGCAGGTGGTCTCGCGTGGGGTGTATCTGGCCCATTCGGGAGCGATGACCCGGCGACAGCGCTGGTGGCACGGTGTGCTCGCGGCCGGGGCGGGGCGGCCGGCGGTGCTGGCCGGACCGTCGGCGCTGGAGCAACTGGGACTGCGCGGCTACGGCACACCGGGCGTACACGTGTTGATCGCGGCCGGCCGCCGGGACTTTGCCCCGGCGCCGGGCGTTGTCGTCCACCGCACCCGTCGCCTGCCGGACGGGGACATTCACCGCATGGGTCTACCGCCGTGCACGATGCCGGCACGTTCGGTAGTGGACGCGGCGCAGTGGGCGCCGGACGACAACCGGGCGCGGGCGATCGTTGCCGCGAGTTTCCAGCAGCGCCTGCTGTCCGGGGAGGAACTGGCCGAGGCGCTGGCCCGGATGCCGCGGGCGCGCCGTCGTCGGTTGATCCTCGAAACGGCCTCCGACGCCCGCGACGGTGCAGGATCGATCGCGGAGTCGGACTTCCTGCGGCTGTGCCGGCGGGCGGGTCTGCCGGAGCCCGATCGGCAGGTCCGGCGACTCGATGCCGCCGGGCGCCGGCGCTATCTCGACGTGTACTTCGACGAATGGAAGCTCCAGGTGGAGATCGACGGCGGGCAGCATCGGGAGGTGGGCCACTGGTGGGCCGACATGCGCCGGCAGAACGACCTGTGGATCTCCGGGCTCCGGGTGCTGCGGTTCCCGGCGTGGGCGGTTCGGGAGCGGCCGGCCGAGGTGCTTGCCCAGGTTCGCGCTGCCCTCACCGCCGCTGGTTGGCCCGGCTGACCGTCCCGGCCCGGCTGAGCGCCGGCGGGCGAATGAATCGTGGATGTTCGTTGCCCGCCAGGGGGCCACGAACATCCACGATCCGCAACGGTTCGGTCCGAGTGTCAGCCGCCGGCGGGTGAGGGTGCGTCGCCGGTCGCCTCCGCGTGCCGCTCACGCAGGCGGTCACGGATCTCCTCCGGCGTGTACGCCCGGCGCTTGCGTTCGGCGCGGGCCACCACCACTCCGGTGGCCGCGACACCGGCGAGCCCGGCCAGTCCGACGATCTTCCACCAGCGCATCCGCATAGGCTAGCGCGCATGGTGGATGGAAGCAGGACGGCGGCGCCCGGACCGGGCGTACGGGCCGGCGGCCAGACCGATCCGGCGGACCCGCTGAGCGCACTCACCCTCGACCAGCTTCGTCGGCGCACAAGCGTCAAGTGGCGGCGGTTCCCGCCGGACGTACTCCCGCTCTGGGTCGCGGAGATGGACGTGCCGCTCGCCGAGCCGATCGTGCGGGCCTTGACCGACGCGATCGCGATGGGCGACACCGGCTATCCGTGGGGCACCCGGTACGCGGACGCGCTGGCCGGCTTCGCGGCCGGGCACTGGGACTGGCGGATCGACCCGGACCGGACGGCCATCGTGCCGGACGTGATGCTCGGTGTGGTCGAGATGCTCAAACTGGTCACCGGGGACGGCGACGCCGTGGTGCTGAACCCGCCGGTGTACCCGCCGTTCTACCAGTTCGTCGCGCACTGCGGCCGGCGGGTGGTGGAGGCGCCGCTGGGCGCCGACGGCCGGCTCGACCTGGCGGGTCTCGCCACGGCGTTCCGGTCCGCGACCACCGGCGGGCACCGCGCGGCGTACCTGCTGTGCAGCCCGCACAACCCGACCGGAACGGTGCACACCCGGGACGAGCTGTCCGCGGTGGCGCAGCTGGCCGACCGGTACGGGGTGCGCGTGGTGGCCGACGAGATCCACGCGCCGCTGGTGCCGGCGGGTGCACGGTTCGTGCCGTACCTGACGGTGCCCGGCGGCGACGACGGCCTGGCGCTGCTGTCCGCGTCGAAGGCGTGGAACCTGGCCGGGCTGAAGGCGGCGCTGGCGGTCGCCGGCCCGGCCGCCGCGGCCGACCTGGCCCGGCTGCCGGAGGAGGTCGGCCACGGGCCGAGCCACCTGGGGATCATCGCGCACAGCGCGGCGCTGTCCGAGGGCGGCCGATGGCTGGCCGGGCTGCTGGCCGGGCTGGACCGCAACCGGCGGCTGCTGGCGGACCTGCTCGCCGAGCGGCTGCCGGCGGTCGGCTACCGGCCGCCGGAGGGGACGTACCTGGCCTGGTTGGACTGCCGCGGGCTGGACCTGGGCGACGACCCGGCCGCGGTGTTCCTGGAGCGCGGTCGGGTGGCCCTCAACTCCGGTCCGGAGTTCGGTACGGGGGGCGCCGGGCACGTCCGGTTCAACCTGGCCACGGCGCCGGAGAACATCGTCGAGGCGGTCGACCGGATGGCCGCCGTACGCTGACGCCGGTCCGTTGGTGTCGGGCATCTGATCGGGTACGCGGATCGACCGTGGACCGCGGGCGTGCAAGGCTCGCCGTGTCGTAGTGGCGGCAGGTGCGAGGTGACCGATGGATGACGACGACACGATCGTGGTGGACAGCGACTGGCTGCCGCCGGCCGAACTGGACCGGCTCCTGGTGGCCGGCGGTGTCCGGGAAACGGGTCTGCGGTACGACCCGGGGTTGAGCGCGGGGAGCCGCGGCATCGACCCGACGGTCGCGATCGCGGCGATCAGCGGCGCGGTCACGCTGCTCGCACCGTTCCTGGCCAAGCTGGCGGAGCGGTTGTTCGCCGCCGAGCCGGATTCCACGCTGAGCCTGCGGCGCAAGTCCGGCGGCGACGTGGTCGTGGTCCGGGCCGATGTTCCGGCGGCCGAGGCCGGGGAGCTGATCGCCGCCGCCCTGCGGGCGGGTGCCCGCAATGTGCAAATCGGCCTCGCCGACCAGCCCGGCTGAGTCCCGGTGGATCCCGCCGCCGACCCGCCGGCCCCGGCCCGGGTTCCGCCCCGGGTTCCGCCCCGGGCGCCGGCGGACCGCGAGCGCTGGGCCACCGACCTGGTCGCGCTTGTCGACGCGGTGATCGCCGCGGGCTCGCCGGGCGTGGGTTCGCCAGCCGCGGTGGAGCCGGCCGACGCGGTCGCCGCGGGGTCGTCCGCGGATCCGACGCCGATCGCGGCGGTCGTCCGGCACCTGGCCGGCGGCGACAGCAGGGACATCGACCTGGGGATCTTCGCCTTCGGCGAGCTGTTCCGGCTGGCCGGTCAGCTGCCGGCGGTCGGTGGACCGGCGGGCGCCGAGACCGCCATGCGCCCGGCGGTCGACTTCGCGCTGCGGTCCTACCGGGACACCGGCGATCCGACGCTGGTCCGCGGCCTGTCCCGCCAGCTTCGCCGGTTCGGCCTGATCGGCATGGCCCTGGCCCTGCTGGAGCGCGGCGCCGCCAGCGCCGCCGGTCGGGCCGGTGACCCGGCCGCCGCCGGGCTGTTGTGGAACGCTCTCGGCGAGATGCTCCGGGAGGTCGGCGACCCGACCGGCGCGCTGGGCGCCTACCGGGCCGCCCTCGACGCCCTCGACGGGCCGGGTGGGCCGGACGAGCCGGGCGGGCGGGACGGGCCGGACGGGCGGGACGATCGGTACCGGGCGGACCGGTCGACGGTGCTCAACAACCTGGGCCTCGCGTACCAGGAACTGGGTGACCTGAACGCGGCGAAGGACCACCTGCGGTCCTCCCTCGACGAGGGCGACGGGGTGGTGACGCCGTACGACCGGGCCACCACATTGGACAACATGGGTGCCCTGGAGATCGAGTTGGCGCGGCGGGCCGGCGGGTACTGGCTGACCGACGAGCTGGTGAACGAGACCGCCGGACGACACCTGCGGGACGCCGAACGGCTGCTGGCCGAGGCGCAGCGCGGCTACCAGGCGGAGCTGCCCCGGTCGCTGCCGGACTACGTCACCTCGCTGCTGCACAGCATCGACCTCGCGGAACTGCTGCGCCAGCCGGATCGGGTCGACGAGCTGACCGCGCGGGCCGCGGAACTGGCCAGGGACGACGCCGTACCCCGGAGATCGACTGGCAGGCCACCACCGGCCGGGGTCGGGTGCTGCTGGAGCGGGGTCGGGCCGCCGAGGCCGTCGAACTGCTCCGGGACCGGTTGGCCGGGCTCATCGGCCATCTCGACCCGGACGAGCGGCTGCCGTCCGGGCTCACCGTGCTGCTGCGCGCGGCGGTCCGGGTCGGCGACCGGCAACTCGCCGACGAGATGGCCGCGGCCGTGGTGCAACTCGACGACCAGCTTCTGCCGCTGCGCCTGGCCGGGGCGTCCGAGCAGCAGGCACGCCGGCTGTTCGGGGCGTACGCGGAACGGACCGCGACCGTCCTCGGCCACTGCCTGCCGCCGCACCCGGCGGGCGAGGCGCCGTCCTGGCTGTACGAGCTGGTCCTGCGCCGCAAGGGGGTGCTGGCCGAGCGGCAGGGATCGGCCTGGCTGCGCGCCCGGCAGGGTGCCGGCGTCGATCCCGGGCTGCTCGACGCGGTCCGTGAGCTGCGCCGGCAGGTCGCCGTGCTGGACATCGGCGGTGTCGAGGGGGCGTCCATCCAGGCCGCCCGGCGGGAGCGGGAGGTGGTGGAGCGCCGCCTTGAGGAGGCGGAGACCGAGCTGTACCGGGCCGTCGCCATGGCAGGTGCGCGGGCCGGTACGCAGCCCGGCCCGGCGGCGCCGGTCGAGGTGGGCCGGTTGCGCGGTGCGCTCGGCCCGCAGACCGTGCTGATCGACCTCAGCACCATGTACCGGCCGGACGGCACCCTGCGCTACGTCGCGTTCTTCGTGCACGGCGCCGGCGGCACGGTCCGCTACCGCGACCTTGGCGCCACCGCCGAGGTGAACGGGCGGCTGCACACCCTGATCGACGGTCTCGCCGTGCCCGGGGCGGCCGGCCAGGGGCTGCCGGAGCTCGTGGGACCGGACGACCCACTTGCGCCCCGGATCATGGTCTCGCCGACCGGCGTGTGGGGCATGCTGCCGATGTGCCTGCTGCCGGGGCCGGACGGGCGGCCGTTGATCGACGGACACGTCGTGTCCTCGGTCCCCAGCGCTCGCAGCGTCATGCACCGGGCCGGCGGCGCGGACATCGCCGGCGGTGCCGACGGTGCCGGCGGCGTCCGCCGGGCGGGCGACGCCGTGGTGCTCGGCGATCCCGACTTCGACCTCGACTTCGGTGAACAGATCTCGTTCTTCCTCCGCAGCTCCTATCCCCGGCTGCCGCACACCGGCGCGGAGGCGGTCGAGGTCGCCGGCCGGTTGGGCGTGGCGCCGGTGCTGCGCCAAACGGCCACCCGTGGCGCGCTGCTCGGCGTGCACCGCCCGCGGGTACTGCACATCGCCTCGCACGGCATCTTCCTGGACGCGATAAACAGCAGGATCGAGGCCGCCGAGCCGCGGGTGTCGGTGATCCGCAACGTGGGCGGGACGGCCGTCACGCAGGACGAGGTGTGGGCCGGGCAGGTCGGCCCGGTCGGCGCGGTCGGGCAGGTCGGCGCGGCCGGCCCGGCCGCGGAGCACCGCCGCCGCGTGCGGTGGTTGCACACGATCGGGCCGGCCGCCCAGCTGAGCCGTTCGGCGTTGCTGCTGGCCGGCTGCAACGCGTGGCTCGCGGGCGTCGCCACGGCCGGGGCGGTCGGCACCGGGATCCTGCCGGCCAGCGAGTTCGCGCTGCTCGACCTGGCCGGTACGGAGCTGGTGGTGCTGTCGGCCTGCTCCACCGGCGTGGGTGCGGTCGACTACGCCGACGGCAGCCTGCTCGGGTTGCGCGGCGCGGCGCTGGCCGCCGGTGCGGCATGCTGCGTGTCGAGCCTGTGGGCGGTCGACGACGCCGCCACGGCCGGCATGATGTCCACCTTCTACGCCCAGCTCGACGAGGGCCGCGACCCCGCCGCGGCGCTGCGGCAGGCGCAGCTGGCCTTGCGGGCCAGCCACCCCGATCCGCACCACTGGGCGGGCTGGGTGGCCGAGGGCCTCAGCGCGGTCTGACCGCTGGTCGCCGTCGCGGGCTGGACCGGACGCGGCGCAGACCGGCTGTCACGCACGGTGACCTGGTTGAAAGCGACAAGACTTTTGATTGCCATACCTGAGAGTCATAAATATGACTCTCGGGTATGGCGGCGAAAGTTGTGTTCGATCCCCGCGTCCGGTGCCGTGCTGCCGGGCGGGGGTGGCCGGCGGCTCGTAGGGTGGTCGGGTGGCCGAGACGAGCATCAGCCTGGACGAGGCGGTCGAGTTGACCCGCACCGGGGACGTGTGGGTTTTCCGCGGGCGCAGCGTGCCGGACCGGGCGATCCAGTTCACCACCAACAGCCCGGTGAACCACGTCGGCATGTCGGTGGTGCTGGAGGACCTGCCGCCGCTGATGTGGCACGCGGAGTTGGGCCGCTCGCTGCCGGACATGTGGTCGGGGACGCGGCAGCGCGGCGTGCAACTGCACGACCTGCGCGACGCGGTCCGGGTCTGGGCCAACCGGTACGGCCAGCGCGCCTGGCTGCGCCAGCTCGAACCGCCGGCCAGCCGGGAACACGAGGACGCGGTGCTGCGCACGATCGCCCGGCTGGACGGTACGCCGTTCCCCTCCACCGCGCGGCTGGCCTGGCGCTGGGCGCACGGCCGGATGCCGCCGCTGCGTCGCCCCGGAAAGCCGGCCTGGATCGGCGGCACCCGGACCGGTGGCACCCGGACGGGCGGCACCGGCCGGATCGGTGGCGGCCGGACCGGTGGCGGCCGGACCGGCGGCACCGGCCGGATCGGTGGTGACCCCGCCGGCGGTGAGCGGCCGGCGGCGGGCCGGGACGGCATGCTGGAGACGGCGTACTGCGCCGAGGTGGTCGCGGTGACGTACGAGGAGATGGGACTGCTGCCCGGCGGGCGGCGGCCGAACTGGTACGACCCGGGCCGGTTCTGGAGCGGCGACGACCTGGCGCTCAGCGACGGCGCCCGGCTGGGCGCGGAGATCGCGGTACGGATCCAACGGTCGTCGGCGGGGCCGCGCTGACGGGTGCCCGGCCGGGCGGGCATGATCGTGACATGGCTGATGCTCCGATCGACCGGGAGCGGGTCGCGGCCGCCCGGCGCGGCTGCACGACGATCCTCTCCGGACCGCGGCCGACCTCGATGACCGAGGTGCTGGCGCGGATGGCCGGCAGCCCGCACCTGGACGGCTTGCCCGACGCATACGGGGCCGGTGGTGCGGTCGCCGAGCTGGAGGCGCGGGTGGCCGACCTGCTCGGCGCCGAGGCGGCGGTGTACTTCCCGACCGGCACGATGGCGCAGCAGGTGGCGCTGCGGTTCGGTGCCGAGCGCGGCGGCACGCCGGCCGTCGGCCTGCACCCGCAGAGTCACCTGATGGTGCACGAGCAGGACGCCTACGCCGCGCTGACCGGGCTGCGCGCGGTCCGGACCACCGCGGCGCCGCGGAACCCGACCGCCGCCGAGGTGGCCGGGCTGGCCGAGCCGGTCGGCACGCTGGTGCTGGAGCTGCCGCTGCGCAACGCCGGGTTCGTGCTGCCCCGCTGGGCGGATCTCGTCGCCGTGGTCGAGGCGGCCCGCGCGACCGGCGCCCGGGTGCACCTGGACGGTGCCCGGCTCTGGGAGTCGGTGCCGTACCTGGGCCGGTCGCTGGCCGAGGTGGCGGCGCTGGCCGACAGCACGTACGTGTCGTTCTACAAGTCGCTGGGGGCGCTCGGCGGCGCGGCGCTGGCGGGCACGGCGGAGCTGAGCCGGTACGCGCGGGCGTGGCGGCACCGGTACGGCGGGAACGTGTACCAGCAGTGGCCGGCGGCGGTGACCGCGCTGCTGGGCCTGGAGACCGAGCTGCCGCGCCTGGACGGGTACGTGGCACACGCCCGGATCCTGGCCGAGGCGCTGGCCACGGTGCCGGGCGCGCGGGTGTACCCGACGCCGCCGCACACCCACGAGTTCCAGCTCTGGCTGCCGTACCCGGCCGCGGACCTGAGCCGCGCGAACCTCGCGCTGGCCGAGCGGGACCGGATGTGGTTCGTGGGCCGGTGGCAGGACGCCGCCGCGCCGGGCATGGCCTTCACCGAGGTGACGGTGGCCGACCCGGCGCTGCGGCTGGACGCGGCCGGGGTGGTCGAGCTTGCCGGGCGGTTCCTGGACCACCTGCCCACCCCTCCCCGGCCCGCGGCCGGGCCGTTACGCTCGGGCGGATCATCCGGCTGACCAGTGGAGGAGCCGATGCCCGGCGCGGGCGAGACCGAGGGACGCAGGGTGGGCCTGCTCGCCTACGCCCCGTGGATCGTGATCGTGGTCGGTGCCGCGGTGATGATGGTGCTGTTCGTGATCGCGGCCGCGGCGTTCTCCGGGATCCGGACCGGTTCCGGCCGGCCCGCCGCCGGTCCGGAGCTGCCGTCGGCGATGTCTCCGCTGGCCACCGAGGAGGACCCGGCGGTCGGGGCCGACGGCGACCCGCCGTCCCCGGACGGGTCCGGCGGGTCGGCCGCACCGGCGTCCACCGGGGCAGGGACCGGCGCGGCCCCGGCGGCCACGTCCCGCGCCCCGCGGCCGGCGTCGCCGTCCGCCAGCCCGCGGGCAGGCACCGCGAGCCCGCCGGCCACCGCGCAGCCCTCGGTGCTGGCCGGCAGCTACCGGGTACGCGAGGGCTGGCCCGGCCTGTCGGCCGGCGAGCTGACGGTCGACAACCCGTCCGGTACGGCGCAGCCGTGGACGGCGACGCTGAGCTTCCCGGACCGGGCGGGGGAGCTGCGGGCCTACTGGGTGGACGGCGTGCCGCAGCCCACCCTGCGCCGGTCCGGCGGCCGGTACGTCTTCACCGGCGCGATCCCGCTCGGCGCGCGGGCGTCGCTGCGCCTCCAGTTGCAGTTCCACCACTCGAACGGCCCGGCCCGGCCGGCGGAGTGTTCGGTCAACGGCGCTTCCTGCACCGTCCACTGAGCGGGGCCGCGGCGGCCCGGCGACCCGTCCTTGCGCAAGAGATGTCGTTGTTACGACTGTGTTTGCAAGGTATTGCGGAACGTTTCCGGTCGGGCTAGCGTGCGGGCCAGTCAGCGACCAGAGGAAGGCCGTCGATGAAGCCTGCGTCCCGATCGCGTCCGACACGGCAGTTCGCCGTCCTGCTCACGTTGGCCCTGGCCGCCACGCCGGCCGCGCCCGCCACCGCGCAGTCGCGCGGCGCCGGCCAACCCGGCGACACCGCCCCGGCCTCGCCCACCGGCGCGGCACAGTGGACCCGGGAGCCGTCGGCCGCCGCGCTGTCCCGGGCCGCCGACCGCGACACCCACGCCGAGCAGTTCTACTTCGTCCTGCCGGACCGGTTCGCCAACGGCGACCCCGGCAACGACCGCGGCGGCCTGACCGGTGACCGGCTCAGTACCGGGTACGACCCGACGGACAAGGGCTTCTACCACGGCGGAGACCTCAAGGGCGTGATGGACCGGCTGGACTACATCCAGGGCCTCGGCACCACCGCGATCTGGCTGGCGCCGGTGTTCAAGAACCGCCCGGTGCAGGGCAGCGGCGACGACATCTCGGCCGGCTACCACGGCTACTGGATCACCGACTTCACCCAGGTCGACCCGCACTTCGGCAGCACCGCCGACCTCAAGCGGCTGGTCCAACTGGCCCACCGGCGCAACATCAGGATCTACCTCGACGTGATCGTGAACCACACCGCCGACGTGATCCGGTACGCCGACGAGGACTACTCCTACGTGGACAAGGCGACCGCGCCGTACCGGGACGCGCAGGGCCGGCCGTTCGAGGACCGCAACTACGCCGACGGCAGCCGGGCGTTCCCGGCGGTGAACCTCGACTCGTTCCCGCACCGGCCGACGTTCGCCAGCGGGGCCGACAGCCGGGTGAAGGTGCCCGGCTGGCTGAACGACCCGACCATGTACCACAACCGCGGTGACTCGACCTTCAGCGGGGAGAACAGCGAGTACGGCGACTTCTTCGGCCTCGACGACCTGTGGACCGAGCGGCCCGAGGTGGTGCGCGGAATGACCAGGATCTACGGCGACTGGATCGCCTCGACCGGAATCGACGGGTACCGCCTCGACACCGTCAAACACACCAACCTGGACTTCTGGCCCCAGTTCAGCCAGGGCATCGAGCGGGCCGCGCAGCGCGCCGGCAAGCCCGACTTCTCCATGTTCGGCGAGGTGTACAGCGCCGATGAGGAGATCGAGTCGACGTACGTGCGGCGCGGCGGACTGCCGGCCACCCTGGACTTCTCGTTCCAGGAGGCGGCCCGGGACTACACCACGGCCGGCGGCTCGGCGCAGGCGCTGGCCGACGTGTACGCCCACGACGACCTCTACACGGCCCGGGACACCGACGCGAACCGGCTGCCCACCTTCCTCGGCAATCACGACATGGGCCGGATCGGCTCGTTCATCGCCGCGAACGAGTCCGACCCGGCCGCCGAACTGCGCCGCGACCAGCTCGCCCACCAGCTGATGTTCCTCACCCGCGGCCAGCCGGTGGTCTACTCCGGCGACGAGCAGGGCTTCACCGGTCCCGGCGGCGACAAGGACGCCCGGCAGGACATGTTCGCCTCGCGGGTGCCCGACTACCTGGACGACGACCTGATCGGCACCGACCGCACCCACGCGGTCGACCAGTTCGACCCGACGCACCCGCTCTACCGCACCGTCGCCGAACTCGGCGCGCTGCGCGCCGCCAACCCGGGCCTGCGGGACGGGGTCCAGGTCACCCGGTACGCCGCCGACGGGCCGGGGGTGTTCGCGGTCAGCCGGGTCGACCCCACGCAGCGCGTCGAGTACCTGGTCGCGGTCAACAACGCGGCCACCGCCCGGGACGTCACGGTGGACACCTGGTCGGCCGGGTCCACCTTCCGGGGCATCTACGGCGCCACCGGATCGGTCGGCGCCGGCGCGGACGGCCGGCTGGCGCTGCGCGTACCGCCGATGTCGGCCGTGGTGTACCGGGCCGGCAGCCCGGTGCCGGTGCCCGGCGCCGCGCCCGCGGTGCGGATCACCGAACCCGCCCCCGGCGGCACCGTGGCGGCCCGGGCCGAGGTGCTGGCGCAGGTCACCGGCGACCCGCTGGCCACCGTCACGGTGGCGGCCCGGGTCGGCGGCGGGGCATGGACGCTGCTCGGCCAGGCCGACCGGGCGCCGTACCGGGTCTATCACGACCTGACCGGTCTGCCGGCCGGCGCGAGGGTCGAATACCTGGCGGTGGCGCGGGACGGCCGGGGCCGGACCGCCACGGCGCGCAGCACCGCCCGGGTCGGCACCCCGCCGGAGGCCGCCTCCCGGGACTGGGCCGTCGTGCACTACCAGCGGCCGGGCGGCGACTACGCCGACTGGGGTCTGTACGCCTGGGGCGACATCGACCCGGCCTACCAGACCGACTGGCCGAACGGGCAGCCGTTCGCCGGCGAGGACTCCTACGGCCGGTTCGCCTGGGTGAAGCTCAAGCCGGGCGCCCGGGAGGTCGGCTTCCTGGTGGTGGACCGCAACGGGACCAAGGACGTCGAGGCGGACCGCGCCATCGACGTCACCGCGACCGGGGAGATCTGGCTCAAGCAGGGCGACCCGACGATCTATCCCAGCCGCCAGGCGGCCACCGGCGAACCGGATCCGCCGGTCGAGGAGGGCACCGCCGTGCTGCACTACCGGCGCGCCGACGGCGACCAGACCGGGTGGGGGCTGCACGTCTGGGACGGCGCGGCCGACCCGACGGACTGGGCCAACCCGCTGCCGCCGACCGGGACCGACGCCTACGGTGCGTACTGGCGGGTGCCGCTGGCCGACGGCGCCACCGGCCTGAGCTACATCATCCACCACGGCGACACCAAGGACCTGCCGGATGACCAGCGTCTCGACTTCGCCACCGCCGGCCGCGAGGCGTGGCTGCTGGCCGGCACGCCGGGGCGGTTGCTCCCGGTGACCGCCAGCGTCGGCCACGACCTCGACCTCACCCACCAGCGGGCGCAGTGGATCGACGCCCGGACCGTGGCCTGGCAGGCCGGGCCGACCGACGGGCGCCGGTACGACCTGATCTCCGCCCCGGAAGGTGGGCTGGACATCGTCGACGGCAAGCTGTCCGGGACGTACACCCGGGTGCCGTTGCACGCCCGGCGCAACGGGCTCACCGAGGCGCAGCGGGCCGCTTTCCCGCACCTGTGGCAGTACGCCGCCTTCGAGCTGGACCACCGCGACCTGGGTCGGGTGCCGGAGCTGCTGCGCGGGCAGGTCGTGGTGACCGAGAGCGACGACGCCGGCAACCTGATCTCGGCGACCGGGGTGCAGATCCCCGGCGCGCTCGACGACGTCTACCGCGCGGCCACCGACGCCACCCTCGGGGTACGCGTCGACGGCGGCCGGCCCACGCTGTCGGTCTGGGCGCCCACCGCCCGCTCGGTGGCGCTGCAACTCTTCGACGACCCGACCGGCACACCCAGCACCGTCGCGATGCGCCGGGACGACCGTACCGGCGTCTGGTCCGTGCGCGGCGGACGGAGCTGGCTGGGCCGCTACTACCGGTACCAGGTGCGGGCCTGGCAGCCGGCCACCGGGCAGATGGTGACGGCCTCGGTCACCGACCCGTACTCGGTGGCGCTGGCGGCCGACTCCACGCACAGCCAGATCGTCGACCTGGCCGACCCGAAGCTGGCCCCCGCCGGCTGGGCGACGCTGCGCAAGCCGGCCGCGGTGCCGGCGACCAGGGCGCAGATCCAGGAGCTGTCGGTGCGGGACTTCTCGATCGCCGACCCGAGCGTGCCGGCGCCGCGGCGCGGCACGTTCCTGGCCTTCACCGACCCGGCCAGCACCGGAATGCGGCACCTCGCGGCGCTCGGCGACGCCGGCGTCACCCACCTGCACCTGCTGCCCGCGTTCGACTTCGCCACCATCCCGGAACGGCGGGCCGACCAGCGACAGCCGGACTGCGACCTGGCCGCGCTGCCGCCGGACTCCGACCGGCAGCAGGAGTGCGTGGCGGCGGTCGCCGACACCGACGGCTACAACTGGGGGTACGACCCGCTGCACTACACGGTGCCGGAGGGCGGGTACGCCCTCGACCCGGACGGCGCGGCGAGGACCCGGGAGTTCCGGCAGATGGTCGCCGGGGTCAACGGCGCCGGGCTGCGGGTGGTGCTGGACGTGGTCTACAACCACACCGCCGCCTCCGGCACCGACCCGAAGTCGGTGCTCGACCAGATCGTGCCCGGCTACTACCACCGGCTGCTGGAGGACGGCACGGTGGCCGACTCCACCTGCTGCGCCAACACCGCCCCCGAGCACGCCATGATGGGCAAGCTGGTGGTGGACTCGATCGTCACCTGGGCGCGGGCGTACAAGGTGGACGGCTTCCGGTTCGACCTGATGGGCCACCACCCGAAGGCCAACATCCTGGCCGTGCGGGCCGCGCTGGACCGGCTGACCACGGCCCGCGACGGCGTGGACGGCCGCTCGATCCTGCTCTACGGCGAGGGCTGGAACTTCGGCGAGGTGGCCGGCGACGCGCGGTTCGTCCAGGCCACCCAGGCCAACATGGCCGGCACCGGCATCGGCACCTTCAACGACCGGCTGCGGGACGCGGTGCGCGGCGGCGGGCCGTTCGACGGGGACCCGCGGATCCAGGGTTTCGCCTCGGGGCTGTACACCGACCCCAACGGCGACCCGGTCAACGGCAGCGCCGACGAACAACGGGCCCGGCTGCTGCACTACCAGGACCTGATCAAGGTGGGCCTGGCCGGCAACCTGGCCGGGTACCGGTTCACCGACTCCGCCGGCGCCTCGGTCACCGGCGCGCAGGTCGACTACAACGGCTCGCCGGCCGGCTACACCGCGGAGCCCGGCGAGGCGGTCACCTACGTGGACGCGCACGACAACGAGATCCTGTACGACGCGCTGGCGTACAAGCTGCCGGCCGGCACCGGCGCGGCGGACCGGTCCCGGATGCAGGTGCTCGCGCTGGCCACCACCGCGCTCGGCCAGGGCACCGGGTTCGTGGCGGCCGGTTCCGAGCGGTTGCGCTCCAAGTCGCTGGACCGCAACTCGTACAACTCGGGCGACTGGTTCAACCAGATCCGCTGGGACTGTGCGGCGGGCAACGGGTTCGGCGCGGGGCTGCCACCGGCGGCGGACAACCAGGACAAGTGGCCGTACGCCCGGCCGCTGCTGGCCGACCCGAAGCTGGTGCCGGACTGCGCGGCGATCGACCGGGCCGACGCCGGCTACGCCGAACTGCTCCGGATCCGCCGCTCGTCGCCGGTGTTCGGGCTGGCCAGCGCCGCGCAGGTGCAGCGGCGGGTGTCCTTCCCGCTCTCCGGCGCGGGCGAGACGCCGGGCGTGCTGACCATGCGGCTGGACGGGCGGGGTCTGGACAACCGGTGGTCGTCGCTGACCGTGGTCTTCAACGCCACCCCGGACACCGCGCGGCCGGCGCTGCCGCAGCTTCGCGGGGCGGACGTGAGCCTGCACCCGGTGCAGCGCAACGCGGCCGACCCGGTGCTGCGTACCGCCTCGTTCGACGCCGGCAGCGGCACCTTCACGGTGCCGCCGCGCAGCGTCGCGGTCTTTGTCCAGAAGGGCTGAGCCGGCGCCGCGGGTCAGCTGCGCCGGGCGCCCGCCGGCCAGAGCACGGTGACCGGCAGGCCGCGGTCGCGGGCCAGCCGGACCAGGTGGGCCGTCCCGCCGGGGTCGCCCGAGCGCTCGCCGTCCCAGACCGCCACCAGCCGCTCCGAGCGGCGCAGCAGCTCCTCGCTGGCGGCCAGGTACGCGGGCCGGCCGGAGTGCGGGTACGCCAGGTACGAGACCGACCGGGCGCGGTCGAGCAGCTCGTCGTAGCCGGTCCGGTTCTCCGGTGCCACGGCCGCGGTCCGGTAGTCCAGCGCCGGGATGATCGCCTCGTAGTCCCCGCCGTGCGCCAGCACCGCCCGGGCGAACAACTGGTCGGCGCCGTCGGCCAGGCAGGTCACGCCGTGCAACTCGCCACCGGCGTACGACGCGAGGTGCGCGGCGAGGCATTCGTACACCAGCTCGGCCGTTCCGTTGGCGAGCCGTACGTGCCCGGTGATGCCGATCCGCGGCATGTGTCTCCGTTCCTGGTCAGGTCGCCCGCACCCGGACGATCCGGAATCCCGCGTCGGCCAGGATCTCAGGTAGCTCACGAATCCCGCTGTAGTTCCGCTCGCGCATGTCGTCGGGCAGCCGTCCCCAGTCGGTCAGCGCCGGGTGCAGCCGCCGCTCGTCGTCGCGCCGCTCGGCGTACCGCCAGCCGGCGCTGCGGCGCACGGCCGACCAGCGCTGGTGTTCCAACTGGGCCAGCAGCTCCACCTCGGATTCGGCGAGCACGTACTCCTGGCTCGGGCCGACCCGGGGATAGAGGGCGCAGCCCACCCGGGCCAGCTTGCGGGCGATGTCCCGGGCCTGCTCCCGGTTGGCCTCCCGGGTCGGCGCCGGCAGTTCCTCCCAGGCCCGCAGCGCCGGGTTGGTGGCCGGGGTGTCGCCCTGGCGCCGGCGGTCCAGCACGTACGCCTGGTGGATCGCCCGGCCGAGCCGCTCCACCAGGCCCTCGCCGATCAACCGCGGATCGCAGGCGGCCTGCACCACGCCGTACGGGCGGACCGCGCCGGCGGCGCCGCCGAGCAGGTAGTCCGGCTCGGTGTCGAAGACCTCCCGCAGGCTGGCCAGCCGTTCCAGGCGGACCACGATCGACCCCGGACCGGGATGCCAGAGCTGCTCGGTGAGCAGCGCCGTCTTGAGCGCCCACTCGTCGTCGTCGCGGCAGATGTACACCCGGTCCGGCGGCAGCGGAAACGATCCGTGGCCGAGCAGTTCGGGCAGCCCGCCGTCGACCGGGGTGATCCGGCAGGAGACCGCGAGGAACGGGTAGCGGTAGGCCAGGTCGGCGGCGACCGCGGTGGCCCGCTCGTCCACCAGGGCCAGCCGGATCGGCGCCTCGTCCCGCAGGCCGCTGCGGCGCCACCGGCGGGCCAGTTCCACCAGGACGGCCTGGCCGAAGTTGGACGCGCCGATCAGCACGATCCGCGGCGGCCCGCCCGGCACCGGCACCGGCGGCTGCTCGGCCAGCAGCCGGCGGGCGGCGAGATCGTCCACGTTGAAGAAGGTGAGCTGGATGCCGCCCGATCCCACCGTGCCCAGCACCCGGGCCTGCAGGGCCAGCCCGAACTCCGGGTCGTCGACGTGCGCGTACACCGCCAGCGGGGTCTGCCGGACGGCGCGGGCGGCGGCCAGCGCGATGGCCGTGTTGGTGGCGCTGTCGGTGGTGCAGGCGTAGAGGACGCGGGCGCGGGCGATGCCGGCGGCCCGCAGCGCGTCCGGGTCCCGCGCGGCCCCCGACACCCGGGTGTCCGGCGAGCTGCTCACGGTGCCCGGCCCGGTCGGCGGTTCGACGGCGACCGCCTCGGACGGGATCAGCACCACCCGCTCGCCGTCGGCGCGCAGCCGGCGCACCAGCGTCCCGGACAGCATGCCGTCGCCGCAGACGATCACATGGCCGCGCAGCCGCCGGGTCCGCCAGCGGCGCAGCTCGGTGGCGAACAGCGCCCGCGCGGCCTCGGCCAGCGCGTACGCGGTGACCGCCGGCGCGGCGAAGCGGGCCAGGTCCAGGGCCGGGTTGAACGGCCCGCCGTCGTCGAGCGGCGGTGATCCCAGCACGAACAGTTGCAGGTCGTAGTAGAGGATGTCGAGCGGTGCGCTGCTCATCTCCGGATGGCCGTGCAGGTAGCGCGCCAACCCGAGGTAGCCGGCGATCAGGGAGACCAGGCCGAGCACCCCGAACGCCACCCGGAGCAGCAACGCGGCCGGGGCGACGGCCGACTCCCCGGGACCGGTGTCGGGCAGGCTGTCGGGCACGGCGGGCACCTGTCGATCGCGGTGATGACGCACCGCGATCGTACCGTCGCCGGACCGGCAAGGACATCCGCCGGCCTACCGAGAGGGCACGCCCGCCGCCGGCGGTGGCCATCGGATCTCTTCGTTTCGTCGCGGATCTTGGCCGAGTGGGGGACCTGGCGGCTTGCCGGCAATGAGTACGGTGGCAGCCGGTGATCGCGGTGGCGGTGATCGGAACGGAAGCGGGGTGGTGGCGGTGTCGACGACCCTGACGCCCACGCCGGGCACCGGCGCGGGGGTCAGCGCGGCGGTGCCCGGGGTGCGGCGTGCGGATGAGCCGGCCGGCCTGCGGGCACGGATCCGCGGCGGGCTGCGCGACACGCCCCGCCGGCTGGCGGCCGTGCTCGCCGGCCTGGTGGCGCTGGGCATCCTGGTCGGCGCGATCGGGTTCGCCGGGGTGCGGCAGCGGGCCGCGCTGATCGACGGCGTGACCTCCCGCAGCGGCCCGCTGGTGGTCGCCGCCCAGGATCTGTACCGTGCGCTCTCCGACGCGGACGCCACCGCCGCCAGCGCGTTCCTGTCCGGTGGCGTGGAGCCGGCCGCCCAGCGCGAGCGCTACCAGCGGGACCTGAGCCAGGCCACCGCGGCGCTGTCGACGCTCACCGCCGGCCGGGCCGGCGAGGAACTGCGGACCGACACGATCTCCGTGCTCGCCAGCGGCCTGCCGATGTACGCCGGACTGATCGAGACGGCGCGTTCGTACAACCGGCAGGGGCTGCCGGTCGGTGCGGCGTACCTGCGGGAGGCGTCGGGGCTGATGCGCGAGCGGCTGCTGCCGGCCGCGCTGCTGCTCTACCGGACGGTCAGCGGTGAGCTGCGCGAGGCGCGGTCCGGCGCCGCGTCGTTCCCGTGGTTCGCGGTGCTGCTCGGGGTGCTGGCCGTGGCCGCCCTGGTGGCCGCCCAGCGGTGGCTCACCCGGCGGACCAACCGGGTGTTCAACGTCGGCCTGCTGATCGCGACCGCCGCGGTGGTGGCGCTGATCGGTTGGCTGGGGACCTCGGCCGTGGTGACCGCCACCCGGTTGTCGGCCAGCGACCGGGACGGGTCGGCCCAGGTGGACCGGCTGGTGCAGGCCAGGGCCGCCGCGTTGCAGGCCCGCGCCGACGAGTCGCTGACCCTGGTGGCCCGCGGCGGCGGTGCGGAGTTCGAGGAGGACTACACCCTCGTGCTGAACCGGCTGATCGGCACGGACGGGCAGGGCGGGCTGCTGCGGGCGGCGGCCGACGGGGCGACCGATCCGGGCACCCGCGCGGCCGCGCGGGACGCCGCCGAGCAGGCCCGCGCCTGGCTGGCGGCGCACCAGAAGCTGCGGCAGCTCGACGACAACGGCGGATACACCGAGGCGGTGCAGGCCGTGGTGGGTGACGGTCCCGAGGCCACGACGACGATCTTCAACGAGCTGGATCAGGTGCTCGCCGACGCGATCGTGGCCGACAGCGACCGGTTCGCCGCGCACGCCCGTTCGGCCGGCCGGGCACTGTCCGGAGTGGACATCGGGGTGCTGGCACTGGCCCTGATCATGGTGTTGGGAGTTGCGGTGGGCATCCAACGGCGGTTGGCGGAGTACCGATGAGGCGGCGGTTCGGCACCGCGGCGCGGTGCGTGGCGACGGCGGCGGTGCTCGCGCTCGGGCTGGCCGGGTGCGCGGAGGCGGTCGACCCGCTGCCGCCGGTCGGCGCGGCGGTGGACCAGGCCCGGCCGCTCGGGGTGCAGGATCCGGCGGAGATCCCCAGCGCCGCGGCCAGCGCCGCACCGGACTGCGAGGCCCGGGCGAGCTTCCGGCCGCCGGCCTCGATGCCGAAGCCGGGCGCGATGCCGGCCGGGTCCACCATGAGCCGGATCGCCAAGCGGGGCCGGCTGATCGTCGGCGTCGACCAGAACAGCTACCGGTTCGGTTTCCGGGATCCGCTGACCGGCGAACTGACCGGCTTCGACGTGGACGTCGCGCGCGAGGTGGCGCGGGCCATCTTCGGGGACCCGTCGAAGATCCAGTTCCGGGCGACCAACTCGGCCGCCCGCATCCCGTCCCTGCAGGACCGCTCGGTCGACCTCGTGGTGCAGACCATGACGATGA
Source organism: Plantactinospora sp. KBS50 (assembly GCF_002285795.1). Lineage (GTDB taxonomy): Bacteria > Actinomycetota > Actinomycetes > Mycobacteriales > Micromonosporaceae > KBS50. The sequence continues at coordinate 4,536,492 of NZ_CP022961.1, read as the reverse complement.
ACTGTGAGCGCTGGCAGCAGGTCAGCTTCTCCACCGAGTACTTCGACGCCGGCCAGCGCATCCTGGTCCGCCGCGGCTCGTCCGTGCGCAGCATCGCCGACCTCGGTGGGCAGAAGGTCTGCGCGACGATCGGCAGCACCTCCATCCGGGCGGTGGCCGCCGCCCCGGCCAAGCCGCTGCCGGTGGCGGTGCCGGACTGGACCGACTGCCTGGTGATGCTCCAGCAGGGTCAGATCGCCGCGATCTCCACCGACGACAGCATCCTGGCCGGGCTGGCCGCGCAGGACCCGAACACGGCCGTGGTCGGGCCGCGGTTCACCGAGGAGCCGTACGGGATCGGCGTCAACCGGGCGGACACCGACCTGGTCCGGTTCGTCAACGGGGTGCTCGCCCGGATGCGCACGGACGGCACCTGGGCGCGGCTGTACAACCGCTGGCTGACGGCGCTCGGGCCGGCGCCGCAGCCACCGGCCGCCCGGTACCGGGACTGAGCGCCGTGACCGGACCGGCCTCGCTGAGTCGCGCCGACGCGGACGCCGCGATCGTCGCGCTGGTGGCCGCGTACGACCGGATCTCGGCGGCGATGTGGGGGGTGGACAACCACCCGGGCTCGGCCCTGCTGCGGGACACGGCGCTGACCGGGCAGACCGCCACCCGCGCCGCGGACCTCGCCGCCCGGGTGCGGGCGCTGTGGTCCCAGTTCAACGCCCTGGGCGCCCAGCTCGACCGGGCCCGGGTCGTGCGCGGCCGGCGGGACCGGCCCGGCGACGCCGAGTTGCAGGAGCTGACGGTGCTGCTGCGTACCCCGGTGGTGCCGCTGGCCCCCGACGGCGTGGTGCCGGACGACCCGCGCCGGCCGGACCTGGTCCGCTGGACGCTGGTGGACCTGGCCCGGCACCTGGAGCAGGCCACCGCGGACGTGGAGAACCGGCTGGCCGAACTGGTCGCCGCCCGGTCCGCGGTGACCGACCGGTTCGGGCCGCCGCTGGCGACGCTGGACGGGATCCGCGCCGTGGCGACCGAGCTGGGCCCGGACGGGGTGTCCGAGGACCTGCTCGACGAGATCGCGGCCGGGCTCGGCGAGGCGTACGGGATCGGCTGTGCGGACCCGCTGGCGATGGCGTCCGGCGGTCCGGGCAACACCGAGCTGGAGAAGCGGCTGCGGCTGCTCACCGCCCGGCTGGCCACGCTGGACGCGCTGGCGACCTCGTTCGTGGCGCTGCGGGACGGCTACCCGCACCGGGCCGAGGCGCTGCACAGGGCGCTCGCCGACCTGGACGCGGCACACCGGGCGGTGACCGAGGTCTACGCCGTCACCACGGAGAAGATCGCCGACACCGTGCTGCCGGCCGTACCGGATCCGGTGCCCGGACTGCGGGCCCAGCTCGCCCAGCTCGACCAGATGTACCGGGAGCGTCGCTGGACCCGGTTGGCCGGCGAACTCGCGGCCGCCGAGCGGGCCGCCGAGGACGCGGCCGGGCGGCTGGCCGAGCTGCGGTCGGTCGCCGGCGGCCTGCTGGAGCGCCGGACGGAGCTGCGCGGCCGGCTGGAGGCGTACCAGGCCCGGGCCGCCCGGCTGGGCTTCGCCGAGAACGGCGGGCTGTCCGACCTCGGCCGGCGGGCCCAGGAGCTGCTCTGGGCGGCACCCTGCGACCTGCCGGCCGCCACCCGGGCGCTGGCCGCCTACCAGCGCCGACTGAACGACCTGAGCGAACGGGGAATGGCATGAGCACAGCGTGTGTCCGGGCCGGCTGCCCCGGCAGCTACGGGCCGGAGGGCTACTGCGACGAGTGCGGCCGCAAGGCGCCCGCCGGCTCCGCCGGTTCCGCCGCGCCGTCCGCCGGCTCCGCCGGTTCCACGGGTACGCCGGGCGGCTCCGGGCCGGTCCCGTCGGTGCCCACCCGGGCCGCTTCGGTGGCCACCCGGTCCAGGGCGTCGACCCGCAGCCGCGGCGCGACCCGGGGCGGCCTGGGTGCCGGCCTGATCGACCTGCCCCGGGTGCCGCTGCGGGACCCGGCCGCCGCGGTGCTCGCCGACCCGGTGGTGTCCGAGTCGCGCCGGTACTGCGCGAAGTGCGACAAGCCGGTGGGCCGTGGCCGGGACGGCCAGCCGGGCCGGGCCGAGGGCTTCTGCCCGAACTGCGGCACGCCGTTCTCGTTCGTTCCCCGGCTGCATCCGGGCGACCTCATCAACGACCGGTACGAGCTGCTCGGGGCGCTCGCGTACGGCGGGTTGGGCTGGATCTACCTCGCCCGGGACCGCAACGTCAGCGACAGCGTGAGCGACCGCTGGGTGGTGCTCAAGGGTCTGATCAACACGGGTGACCCGGACGCGCTGGCGGCGGCGGTCACCGAGCGGCGCTACCTCGTCGAGATCGACCACCCGAACATCGTCAAGATCCACGACTTCGTGCAGCATCCCGACCCGAAGACCGGCGTACCGGTCGGCTACATCGTCATGGAGTACGTCGGCGGCCGGTCGCTGCGGGACGTGCTGGTCGAGCGGCGGGAGACCACCGGCGAGCGTGCCCTGCCGCTGCCCGAGGTCATCGCGTACGGGGTGGAGATCCTGCCCGCCCTGGGCTACCTGCACGAGCGGGACCTGCTGTTCTGCGACTTCAAGCCGGACAACGTGATCCACGCCGAGGAGCAGCTCAAGCTGATCGACCTCGGCGCCGTACGGCACGTCGACGACGACGTGAGCGCCGTCTACGGCACCCCGGGCTACCAGGCGCCCGAGGTGGCCGAGGTGGGGCCGTCGGTCTGCGCCGACCTGTACACGGTGGGCCGGTCGCTGGCCGTGCTCAGCTTCGACTTCCGGGGCTTCACCAGCACGTACGCCGACCGGCTGCCGGCGGCGGCCGACGTGCCGCTGTTCGGCCGCGAGGAGTCCTACCACCGGTTCCTGCGCCGGGCCTGCCACACCGACCCGGACCGCCGGTTCGGCAGCGCGGCGGAGATGGCCGAGCAACTGCTCGGGGTGCTCCGCGAGGTGCTGGCCGCCGCCGACGGCGTACCCCGGCCGGCGGCCTCCCGGCAGTTCACCCCGGAGCGGCGGGCCTTCGGCACCTGGGCCGGCGAGGTGGGGCTGGCGGCGGTCGCCCACCGGCTCGACCCGACGGCGGTGGCCGCGGCGCTGCCGCTGCCGCAGGTGGACGCCCTCGACCCGGGCGCCGGCTACCTGGCCACCCTCGGCACCACCGACCCCGCCGAACTGGTCGCCCAGCTCGCCGCCGCGCCCACGCAGAGCCCCGAGGTGGCGTTCCGGCTGGCCCGCGCCCGGGTGGAGGCCGGCGACCACGCGGGCGCCGCCGCGGACCTGGACCGGCTGGCCGCGGCCGACCCGTTCGACTGGCGGGTGGACTGGTACCGCGGGCTGGCGGCGCTGGCCGCCGGCCGCGGCGCGGAGGCCCGGCTGGCGTTCGACGCCGCCTACGACCAGTTGCCCGGCGAGCCGGCGACCCGGTTGGCGCTGGCCGCGGCGGTCGAGTGCACCGGCGACGCGGCGCTGGCCGAGCGGCTGTACGAGCGGGTGTGGCAGGTCGACCGGAGCTTCATCAGCGCGGCGTTCGGGCTGGCCCGGCTCCGGCTGGCCCGCGGCGACCGGGCCGCGGCCCTGGCGGCGCTGGACCAGGTGCCGGACAGCTCCAGCCAGCACATCGCCGCGCAGGTGGCGGCGGTCCGGGCCAACCTGCCGGCGGACGGCTTCCCGGGCGGCGTCGGCGAGCTGCTGGCCGCCGCGGCCCGGCTGGAGCGGCTGAAGCTGGACGTCGGCCGGCAGGCCCGGCTGACCGTCGAGATGCTGGAGGCGGCCCTGGACTGGGTCCGCGCGGGCAACGCCCTGCCGCCGGGCGCCCGGGTGCTCGGCCACCCGCCCACCGAGCGCGGGCTGCGGTTCGGGCTGGAACGGACGTACCGCACGCTGGCCCAGTTGGCCACCGCGCCGGCCGCCCGGATCGCGCTGGTCGACCGGGCCAACGAGGTGCGGCCGAGGACGCTCACGTGAGCGCGCCGTCCTGCCCCGAGCACGGGGCGCCGGCCGACCCCGAGGACCGGTTCTGCGAGGTGTGCGGCCGCAACCTGCGTACCGGGGCGCTGCCGGTCGCGGTCGGCGCGAGCGCCGTTTCCCCCGCTGCCGGCGGCGGTGTTCCTCCGGCGGACGGCGGCGCGGGTTTCCCGGCGGCTGGCGGCGCCGTTTCCCCGGCGGACGGCGGCGCGGTTCTCCCGGCGGTCGGCGGTGCCGGCTCGGCGCCGATCTCGGCGCCGGCTCCGGCGGGGGATGCCGGGCCGGGAACGGCCGGGCTCTCCTCGCGGGCCGGGACGGGCACCTGCACGGGCTGCGGCGGACCGGTGGCCGCCGGCGCCTACTGCGACGGATGCGGTCGCCGGCGCTCGGTGAGCAGCGACCGGGCCGAGCTGGATCTCGGCGGCCCGGCCGCGGTGACCGAGCGGGCCAACCGCCGGCGCAACGAGGACGCGGTGGCCATCGACCGGGTGGCCGGGGCGAGCCTCGCGGTGGTCTGCGACGGGGTGTCCACCTCGGCCCGCTCCGACCTGGCGGCCACCGCCGCGGTCGAGGCCGCGATCGGTGCGCTGCGCGCCGGCCTGGCCGGTGGCGCGGATCCCGAGGAGGCGAGCCAGAGCGCCGCCCGGGCCGCGACCGTCGCGGTCCGGGACGTCGCCGAACCGGCCGACCGCGACACCCCGCCCAGTTGCACGTACGTCTCGGCCGTGGCCACGGCGGAATCGGTGACGGTCGCCTGGATCGGCGACAGCCGGGCGTACTGGCTGGGCGCCGACGGGCCGGCGCTGCTGACCCTCGACGACTCGGTCCGGGCGCGGCTGGCGGCGGGCCGCCCGGTGCCGGCCGAACTGGCGGGCGTCGACCCCGAGTCCGTCTCGCTGATCCGCTGGCTCGGTGCCGACGGCGACGGCCGGGACCCGCAACTGCACAGCTTCCGGCCGGCCGGCGACGGGCTCGTGGTGGTCTGCTCGGACGGGCTGCACCACTACCTGCCGGAGCCGGAGCGGCTCGCCGCGGCGGTGGCCGCCCTGCCCGCCGACCCGCTCGCCGTGGCGGCCGGGCTGACCGGGCTGGCGCTGGACGCCGGCGGTCACGACAACATCGCGGTGGCCGTGCTGCCGTTTCCCCCGACCGACGGAAGCACAACGACAGGAGGGCGTGCATGAGCGGGCAACCGCAGTTCGTGGCGGAGGTCGACCAGAACGAGTACCTGCCGGCCGGCAGGCGGGTCGTGGACGCGATCGTCAGCGTCACCGCCAGCGGCGCGGTGCTGCGCGAGACCGGACCGGTGAGCGCCGCCGAGATCATCATGGTGGACATCTCGGGCTCCATGTCGGTGCAGGGCAAGATCCACCAGGCGAAGCGGGCCACCGCCGTGGCCATCGACACCCTGCGCGACGGGGTGGCGTTCGCGGTGATCGCCGGAAACACCGAGGCCATCCTGGTGTATCCGCCGCACCCCGGCATGGTGCCGGCCGACGCCCGGACCCGGGCCGAGGCCAAGGCGGCGGTGGCCCGGCTGCACGCCTTCGGCGGCACCGCGATCGGACGCTGGCTGCACCTGGCCAACCAGCTGTTCGCCGCCCAGCCCGCCGAGGTGAAGCACGCGATCCTGCTCACCGACGGGCAGAACCAGCACGAGACGCCCGAGGTGCTGCACCAGGTGCTGCAGATGTGCGAGGGCCGGTTCAGCTGCGACAGCCGGGGAGTCGGCGCCGACTGGGTCGCCGACGAGCTGCGCAAGGTGGCCTCGACGCTGCTGGGTAGCGCGGACGGCCTGGAGGACCCGGCCGAGTTGCCGGCCGCGTTCCAGGCGATGACCGAGTCGGCGATGGGCAAGTCGGTGGCCGACGTGACGCTGCGGGTGTGGAGCCCGGCGGGCGCCCGGATCCGCTTCGTGAAGCAGGTCTTTCCCCAGGTCGAGGAGCTCACCGACCGGCGTACCGAGGTGAGCGCCCGGATCGGTGACTACCCGACCGGCGCCTGGGGCGCGGAGAGCCGCGACTACCACGTGTCGGTGGAGCTGGAACCGCAGCCGGTCGGCGAGGAACTGCTGGCCGCCCGGGTCAGCCTGGTCAGTGGAGGCCAGGTGCTCACCGAGCGGCTGGTGCTGGCCCGCTGGACCGACGACGAGGAACTCTCCACGAAAATCAACAAGCAGGTGGCGCACTACACCGGGCAGGCGGAACTGGCCGCCGCCATCCAGGACGGCCTCAAGGCCCGGGACGCCGGGGACGTCGACACCGCGACCGCCAAGCTCGGCCGGGCGGTCCAACTGGCCACCGAGTCGGGGCACACCGACACGGCGAAGCTGCTGGCCCGGGTGGTCGACGTGGTGGACGCGCCGGCCGGCACCGTGCGACTGAAGCAGAAGGTCGCGGGCGTGGACGCCGAGCTGACCAACGTACGCTCGGTGAAGACCGTCCGGGTGAAGAAGACGCAGGACTGACGGAGGAAACGACGGTGGCCAGCTGCCCGAAGGGACACGAGTCGGCGACGGCCGACTACTGCGACCAGTGCGGCACGCCGATGGCCGGCGCGGGGTCCGGTCCCGCCGCCGGCTCCGGATCGGTCGCCGGCTCCGGGATGTCCGCCGGCTCCGGGTCGGTCGGCGGCACCGGGACGTCCGCCGGCTCCGGGTCGGTCGCCGGCTCCGGCACCGGATCGGCCGGCGGCGCCGCGGGGGAGACCTGCCCGATCTGCGGTACGCCCCGGGGCGGGCGGTTCTGCGAGGAGGACGGCTACGACTTCGTGCTCGCCCCGCCCGTACCGCCGGCCGACGTGCGTACCGCGGCTGCCGGTGCCGGCGGCGCCGGCGCCAGCGGTGCAGCTCCCGGCGGGGCCGGCGGTGGCGCACCCGGCGGGGCCGGCGGTGGCGCGGGTGGTGGCGGGGCTGACCCCGACGGTGCGGTCGCGGCGGCCGGCGGGGCTGTCGGAGCTGCCGGCGGTGCGACCGCGGCTGCCGGTGGTGGCGCCGGCCTGCCGGGCGGGCTGACGGTCGCGGTCGACGCCGACCGGCGGTACTTCGACGTGGTGGTGGGCATGGGCGGCGAGGACGCCGGAATACTGTCCTTCCCGAGGTTCGTGGTCGAACGGCGGTTCCCGCTGGCCGACCGGCAGTTGCTGATCGGGCGCACCAGCCGGTCCCGGGGCATCACGCCGGACATCGACCTGGCCGGGCCGCCGGAGGATCCGGGCGTCTCGCACGCGCACGCGTTGCTCATGCCGCAGCCGGACGGCTGGGCCGTTGTCGACCTCGGCTCGGCCAACGGCACGTACCTGAACGATCCCGGGTCGGCCGCGCTTCCGGCCGAGACGCCGGTGCCGGTCGCGGTGGGTGACCGCATCTACCTCGGGGCGTGGACCTGCCTGTCGATCCGGGACGCCTGAGCGCCCGTCCCCGTCAAGGTCAACTCGTCTTCGGCGAAGTCGGGGTATCCCGGCGGTCCGGACCCCCCAACGTCGCCGAAGACGAGTTGATCAAGCCCACCCGATCGGCGTGGCCGCTCGGGTGGGCGGGACGCCGGTCAGCAGCCGACCGTCCGCGTGTAGTTCTTGGTTCCGAAGTAGAGCGCCAGGTTGCCGTTGAACCGCGCCTTGATGGCACTGCCGTTCAGGCGCTGCTCGTAGTGCAGGTGCGGGCCGGTGGAGTTGCCGGTGGTGCCGACGTACCCGATGGTCTTGCCGTAGCCGACGCTCGCACCGACCTTGGTGTTGAAGCTGCTGAGGTGGGCGTAGTACGTGGTGTACCCGTTGCCGTGGTTGATGCGGACGTACTTGCCGTAGCTGGTGTCGCCCAGGTTCGCGACCACGTCCACGGTGCCGGGGGCGCTGGCCTTCACCGGCTTGCCGGCGTCGTTGGCCCGGTTGAAGTCGATGGCGTACGGCGGGCTGTGGTTGCTCCTGGTCTGCCCGGACCAGGTCTGGTTGCAGGGGAACGGCACCCGGAACGTGGGTGCCGCCGCTGCCGGGGACGCCGGAACCAGGACCGCGGCGACCAGGGTCAGGCCGACCGTGAGAACACTTGCCACGCGGAAACGCATCCGACCTCCCACGAAGAAGCTTTTAAACATCTACATGCATCTTCGCAGAAGAAAATGACCGGAGAAAGCCGCCGGCGGTCCGGGTGCGGTACGGGTGCGGTCTCGGCGCGGTACGGGTGCGGTACGGGTCAGTCGGGCAGGCGGGGGCCGGCCTCGCGCTGCTCGGCCAGCCAGGTCTCCACCTCGTCGGCGTCCCGGGGCAGGCCGGCCGACAGGTTCACCGCGCCGGTCGCGGTCACCAGTACGTCGTCCTCGATGCGTACGCCGATGCCGCGCAGTTCCTCGGGCACCAGCTCGTCCTCCGGCTGGAAGTACAGCCCGGGCTCGACGGTGAGCACGTAGCCCTCGCCGAGGTCGCCGTCCTTGTACCGCTCCTTGCGGGCGTTCGCGCAGTCGTGCACGTCGATGCCGAGCATGTGGCTGGTGCCGTGCAGGGTCCACCGGCGGTAGATGGTGGACGTCTCGTCCATCGCCTCGTCCGCGCTCACCGGCAGCAGGCCGAGATCGGACAGCGCCTGCGCCAGGACCCGCATCGAGGCGCGGTGCACGTCCTTGAACGCGACGCCCGGCCGGACGGCGTCGATGCCGGCCTGCTGCGCCGCATACACGGCCTGGTAGACCTGCCGCTGGAGCGGGCTGAACCGGCCGTTCACCGGGAGCACCCGGGTGACGTCGGCGGTGTAGAGGTGCCGGTTCTCCACACCCATGTCCATCAGCAGCAGGTCACCCGGGCGGGTCCGGCCGGTGTTCTGCTCCCAGTGCAGGGTCGTGGCGTGCTCGCTGGCGCCGACGATGGAGCCGTACCCGATGCCGTTGCCGTCGTGCCGGGCGCGCAGCGCGAAGACGCCCTCCAGCAGCCGCTCCCGGACCGCCCGGTCGGCGGGCAGCACCCGGGCCACGTCCTCGAAGCCGCGGACGGTGGCGTCCACCGCGTCCTGGAGCTGGGCCAGCTCCCACTCGTCCTTGACCAGCTTCTGTTCGGCGATCACCGCGGCCAGCTCGCGGTCCCGGGGCGGGGTCTCGGCCGGGCGGCCGGGCTCGTCGTACGGCCGTACGGACGCGTCCACCCCCGGGTCGAGGCCGCGCAGCACCCGGGTCCGGCGCGGCGGGAGGTCGGCCAGCGCGCCGGGCAGCTCGGCCAGGTCGGCGGTCTGTACGCCCAGCTCGGTGGCGGCCTCGGAGAGGGCGTGCCGGCGGCCCACCCACAGCTCGCCGTGCCGGCTGCGGAAGAACTCGTCGCTGTCGCGGCCGGTGCGCGGGCGAAGGTACAGCGTGGCGTCGAAGCCGGAGCCGGTGCTGCGCAGCACCAGCACGCTGTCCGGGGCGTGATCACCGGTGAGGTACACGAAGTCGCTGCCCGGCCGGAACGGGTAGGCGGTGTCGTTGGCCCGGACCTTCTCGTGGCCGCTCGGGATCACCAGGGTCTCGCCCGGGAAGGCCGCCGCGAGCGCCGAGCGGCGCTTGGCGTAGTTCGGCACCTCGGGGCGCGGGCCGACCGGCAGGGTGGTGTCCCGCCAGCCGGAGCGCATGAACTCCAGAAACTTCTCCGGGAAGTCCGGATCGTGCGATTCGGTACCTTCCGGCGTCACCTGTTGTTCCCGCCGCTCCTCGCCCATGATCGCTCCTCGCCGCTCCAGCTGTTCCCCGGGTGCGACCGTACCTCGGATCGCGGCCCCGGCGGAGCCCCCGGTGCCGGCACGGGCGGCTGGCCCGCGTGGAAAGATGACCGCCATGTGCGGACTCCTGGCCTTTTTCAGCGCGCACGGCAACGCCGGTGCGCACCGCGACGCGGTCGCCGGAGCGCTGGAATGCCTCCACCATCGCGGCCCGGACGAGACCGGGGTGGAGGTGATCTCCGAGGGTGCCTACTCCGACGCGATCTTCGCGCACAAGCGGTTGGCGATCATCGACGTCGCCTCCAGCCACGAGCCGCTGCCGTACGCCGCCGGGCGCTACCTGCTGACCTTCAACGGCGAGATCTACAACTACATCGAGCTGCGCGACGAGCTGACCCGCACCTACGGCGCCCGGTTCGCGACCTCCGGCGACGGCGAGGTGATCGTCGCGGGTTACCACTACTGGGGCGAGCAGGTGCTCCGCAAGCTGCGCGGGATGTTCGCCTTCGTCATCTGGGACCGGCAGGAACGCCGCGCGTTCGGCGCCCGGGACTACTTCGGGATCAAGCCGCTGCACTACCTGGAGACCGCCGACGGCTTCTACCTGGCCTCGGAGAAGAAGGCCCTGCTGCCGTTCGCGCCGTCCGCCCACGCCGGGGACGCCGGGGTGGACACCGCCAACCTGTCGCACTACCTCACCCTCCAGTACGTCCCGGAGCCCGGCACCCTGCACCAGGGGATCAGCCGGATCGGCTCGGGGGAGTACCTCACCTGGAGCCCGGGCGGCCAGACCGAGGTCCGCCGCTGGTACCGGCCGGTGTTCCGGCCCGCGCCGGTGGACGACGAGCAGCGGCTGTACGGGCAGATCCGGGAGACGTTGCGGGAGAGCGTCCGGATGCACATGCGCTCGGACGTGCCGGTCGGGTCGTTCCTGTCCAGCGGCATCGACTCCACCGCGGTGGTCGCGCTGGCCCGGGAGTTCAACCCGAACATCCTGACCTTCACGGTCGGCTACGACGTGCCGGGGTACTCGGAGATCGAGGTGGCCCAGGACTCGGCCCGGCACCTGGACGTGACCACGATCCCCACCAAGATCGGTCCGCAGGACATGATGGATGCGCTGCCGAAGATCGTCTGGCACCTGGACGATCCGGTCGCCGACCCGGCCCTGGTGCCGCTCTACTTCGTGGCCCGCAAGGCCGCCGAACACGTCACGGTGGTGCTCTCCGGGGAGGGCGCCGACGAGTTCTTCGGCGGCTACACGATCTACCGCGAGCCGCTCTCGCTGGGCACCGTCAACGGCCTGCCCGGGGGCGTGCAGAAGGGACTGCGGGTGGTCTCGCGGGCGATCCCGCAGGGCGTCAAGGGCAAGAGCTTCCTCGAACGCGGGACCACCCCGATCGAGGCACGCTACTACGGCAACGCCCGGATGTTCACCGAGGAGGAGAAGCGCCACCTGCTGCGCCGGTACGACCCCTCGGTGCGCTACACCGACGTGACCGCGCCGATCTACGCCGAGTGCACCGAACTGGACGACGTCACCAAGATGCAGTACGTCGACCTGTACACCTGGTTGCGCGGCGACATCCTGGTCAAGGCCGACCGGATCTCGATGGCGCACTCGCTGGAGGTGCGGGTGCCGTTCCTGGACCGGGAGGTGTTCGACGTGGCGTCCCGGATCCCGGTGGACCTGAAGCTGCCGCCGCGTTCGGACGCCACCAAGTACGCCATGCGGCAGGCTCTCGACGGCGTGGTCCCGCCGGCCATCGTCAACCGGCGCAAGCTGGGCTTCCCCACCCCGACCCGGGTCTGGCTGCGCGGCGAGATGTACGAGTGGGCCCGGCACGTGATCGCCAACTCCGGGGCCGGCGAGCTGCTGGACCTGCCGTACGCGCTGCGGCTGCTGGACGAGCACAAGCGGGAGGAGGCCGACCACTCCCGCAAGGTGTGGACGGTGCTGGTGTTCTGCATCTGGCACGCGATCTTCGTGTCGAAGACCCTCGACCCGGGCATCCGGCGCAACCCGTCGGCGCTGCTCACCAAGCCGGTGGTCGGCAGCATGGTCCGCTGAGTCCACCCGGTCCGACGGACCACCCACCACGGACGACGGACGACGGACGGTGGACGGTGGGGAGGTTCGCCGCACCGGCTCCGAGCCGGTGCGGCGAACCTCCCGCCTGTTTCCGGGTGACGCCGATCCGCGGGATCAGGCGCCGGTGCAGGTGACCGTGGGCAGCGTGTTCGTTCCGGTGGTGTTGGCCAGGAAGCCGAACGACGTCGTTCCCTCCGGCACGACGGTGCCGTTGTAGGAGACGTTGCTGACCGACACGGTCGAGCCGCTGGTGGTCAGCGTGCCGTTCCAGACCTGGGTTATGGTCTGGCCGCTGGGCCAGGTCCAGGTCGCGGTCCAGTGGGACCAGGTGCCGGCACTATGGTTCATGATCTCCACCTCGCCCTGGAAGCCGCCGCTCCAGGAACTGGTCACCTTGTAGATGGCCATGCAGGTGCCGGTGCCCGGTGACGGCATGGTCGGCGTGGGCGTCGGCGTCGGGCTGCTGGTGGCCGTCGGCGTCGGGGTGGGCGTGGGGCTGCTGGTGGCCGTCGGCGTCGGGGTGGGCGTGGGGCTGCTGGTGGCCGTCGGCGTCGGGGTCGGCGTGCTGCCGCCCGGACCCATCCCGGTGACCTCGCCGTTGCCGCCGTCGAAGGTCACGTCGGAGCAGCCGAAGAAGTTCTCCTGGCTGTCCGAGCGGACCCACCGGGAGTAGATGAGGTGCCGCCCGCTCTTGTTCGACGGCAGCGTCCCGTTGAAGTAGTAGTGCCCGTCCGCCGTGCCCGGCCCGCCGATCGACGGCGGGTTGGTCACGGTGAGGAAGGGCTGCTCCTCCAGGTCACTCCAGGCCAGCGGCCGGGTGGGGCTCCAGGTGTCCTTGGTGACGTAGAAGTAGAACGTCCCCGGGTGGTGGGCCCAGTTGCTGTAGTCGAACTCCATCGTCCGACCGGAGGTCAGGTGCGTGATCGGCCAGTCGGTGCGGGCCAGGTCGTACCCGAGGAAGTTGGGGTTGCCCGCGCTGCACAACTGGCCGTCCTCGATGAACCCCGAGGTGCGCCCGCCGGCGTCCGAGCGGAGCACGCTGAACCAGTTGTAGAGCGAGTTGGTGCCGCTGATCGCGACCGCGGCCGCACAGGCCGGATTGTTGGGCTTGATCTCACCGGTGGTGGTGAGCCCGTCCTTCCAACACAGATAGGTACGGGCGCCGGGGTTCATCGCGGCGCCGTGCGCCGAGGCCGCCTGCGGCATCAGCAGCGCGACCGCGGCGGCGCCGGTGGCGGCCACGACGGCGAGCGCCGCGGCCCTGCGTACACGATTCATCAAGGATCTCCCTGCCGGGGTTGGCCACCGGTGGGCGGTGGCATGCGGGACCGTGCGTCCTCGGACCGCCCGGTGCGCCCTGGTCGCGGTGCCAGCGCGACCGGGCCGTGGTCCAGAACGCGGATCGCGCGTGACCCGGCTGGGTGCGGGTGGGCGCCCGAAGCCCCGGCGCCGACCCGATGCGGGCATTGCAACACGAATCGGAGCCGGAAGCAATAGAGATACGCCGATATCACGGTGATCGGACCGGCGGAGCGGCCGGCTGCGACAATCGGGATCTCCGCCGGCGCTCGATCCGCCGGGGTGCCGGGTTCGCGGATGGAGGCGCGCATGGGGTACGCGGTGGTTCTCGGTGAGGCCCTGATCGACCTGCTCGACGCGGAGTGCGCCGGCGAGCGGGTGTACCGCCAGGTCGTCGGCGGCGGCCCGCTGAACGTCGCGGTCGGGCTGGCCCGGTTGGGTGCGCCTGTGCAGTTCGTCGGGTCGGTCGGCGACGACGTGCTGGGCACCCGGATCCGGGACTTCCTGGACGGCGCCGGGGTGGGGCAGCGCGGGGTGGTCACCGTCCCCGCGCCGAGCGCACTCGCCGTGGCCACCTTCGCCGGTGCCGAGCCCGACTTCCGGTTCTACGGCGATCCGCCCTCCTACGGCCTGCTCCGGCCGGAGGATCTGGACGTGGCGCTGATCGAGGGGCCGGACTGCTCTACTGTGGCTCGATCGCGCTGCTGCGCCCCGAGACGCTGGCCGCCGCCCGCCGCGCCTGGGCGCTCACCCCCGGGCTGCGGGTGTTCGACCCGAACGTGCGGCCCAGCCTGCTGCCCGGGCCGGACGCCATGGCCGGACTGCGGTCCGTGGTGGCCGAGTTCGCCGCCGGCGCCCACCTGGTCAAGCTCAGCGGCGCGGACCTGGCGCTGCTGTACCCGGACGAGCCGGTGCCGGAGGCGGCGGCCCGGCTGCGGGCGCTGGGTGCGCGGACCGTCGTGGTCACCCTCGGCGCGGCCGGTGCGCTGGTGCTGGCGGACGAAACGGCGGTACGGGTACCGGCTCCCCGGGTGGCCGCGGTCGACGCGACCGGCGCCGGCGACTCGGTGATGGCGGCGCTCGGGGCCGATCTGCTGGCCGACGGGCCGGTGCCGGAGCCGTCCGGGTGGCCGGACCGGGTCGCCTTCGCGCTGCGGGTGGCCGGCCTGGTGTGCGAGTCACCCGGCGGCGCCGCGTCGATGCCCACCCGCGCCGAGGTGGCCGCCCGGTTCCCCGGCTGAGTCGCGCGGCCGGCGCCCCGGGTGTCCGGGCCGGCCCCGCTCAGGTGTCGCCGGCCAACTCCGCGTAGCCGCGGCGGACCGCGACGAGCGCCGTGGCGGCGTCGAACGGTGCCCGGGCCGCGACCGCCTCGGCCGGCTGGCGGTCGGCGTGGCCGTCCCGGATCAGCCAGGCCAGCGCCGCCAGGTCGGCCTGCTGCGCCCGAGCCCGCTCGGGGGACAGCGGCGCGCCGTGGCCGGGGACGAGCACGGTGCCCGGGGACGCGGAGGCGAGCAGCGCGTCAAGCGTGTCCGGCCACTCCAGCGGGTAGCCGTCGGTGAAGTCCGGCGGACCGCTCTCCTCGATCAGGTCGCCGGCGACCAGGACGTCCGCGTCCGGCACCGCGACCACCAGGTCCCCGGCGGTGTGCCCGCGCCCGGGGTGCCGCAGCAGCACCACCCGCCCGCCGAGGTCGATCTCGGACTCCTGGTGCACGGTCCGGTCCGGCGGGAGCACCGGGGTGGCCGCGATCTCGGCGGCCAGCTCCGGATCGATGGCCACGGCGGCGTCGTACCCCTCCCGGCGGACCCGGTCGGGGTCGTCGCGCAGCAGCCGCGCCGCGGCCTCGTGCGCCCACACCGGCCGGCTCGGGTCGTCGGCCAGCGCGGCGTTGCCGAAGCAGTGGTCGAAGTGGTGGTGGGTGTTGACCAGGATCAGCGGGAGCGGGGTTACCCGGCGTACCGCGGCGGCCAGCGCGACGGCCTGGTCGGTGGTGGAGAGGGTGTCGACCACCAGCGCGGCGGCATCCCCCGGGACGAGCGTGACGGAGACGTCGAACACCGGATGCCGCAGCACGAACACCCGGTCGCTCACCTCGGCGAACGCGATGTCCCGGGTCATGCCGGCCGCAGCGCCCGCTCGACGAACCGCTGGCGGTCCACCAGCGCCCGCTCCACCCGGGCCTCGGCCACCGTCTCGGTGCCGTCGGCCACCGTCACCTCGAACAGCAGCCGCCGGCCGTCCACCGTGGCCAGTCGGGCCTGCGCGGTCACCGTCCGGCCGATCGGCGTGGGCAGCCGGTGGTCCAGCTCAACCCGGACCCCCACGGTGGTCTGACCGGGCGGCATCCGGGACGCCGTCGCCGCCACGGTCGCGGCCTCGGCCAGGGCGAGCACCCGCGGCGTGCCCAGCACCGGCACGTCGCCCGACCCGAGCGCCTGGGCCGTGTCGGAGTCCGTCACGGTCAGCTCCACCCGGGCACCCAGCCCCGGCGGGAAGGTGGCATCGGTCCGCTGCTGTTCCATGCGTCCAGCTTAGGGCGTGCCCCGGGATCTCCGTGCCACGAGCCGAAGTCCGCGCGGCCCGGCCGGGCGCACCGGGCGTCCTCCGGACCGCCCGGGGTCACATCCGGGTACGTGCCGCCCGCGCCCGCGCGGCGAGCGCGGCGGCCAGGTCGTACGCCTCGGCCTCGTCCCGGTGCAGCGCGACGGCGTCCCGGCCGCCGGCCGTGTCGGCGTGCACGGTGGCCAGCCGCAGCAGCCGCTGCACCGGCCCCTGCACCACCCGGACGCTCTGGATCCGGGCCACCGGCACCACGACGAGCTCCTGGGTGAGCAGCCCGTGCCGGACCGCGAACACCCGGTCGGTGAGCCCCGCGCCGAGCACCGGCCGGCCGACCGGCCGCAGCCAGCCGGCCCGGCCGGGCGGCGGCGCCAGCGGCAGGGTCGCGAGGTCGACGCCGGGCAGCACCTCGGCGGTGATCATGCGGGCGGTGCCGGCGTCCCCGACCGGCAGCAGCTGGTCCGGCCGGTTCCGCCCGTCCGGATCGCCGGCCGCGTATCCGGCGACGTCCAGCCGCAGCCGCAGCCAGCCGTTCACCCGCCAGAGCAGCGGCCGGGTGACCCCGATCGCCTGCACCCGGTTCAGCGGGACGGTCTGCGCCCGGGTCTCCAGCAGCCCGTGCCGGACCCGCAGCGCGTCGCCGTCGCGGCCCAGCCGGAAGTTCCAGTCGTCCAACACCCGCCGGACCGGGCGCAGCAGCACCCCGGCCATCGCGGTGAGCGTGCTGGCCACCGTGATGAACGACCAGGACGCCTCGGAGAGGAACTGGATGACCACCAGCGCGACACCGAAGGGCAGCAGGAACGCCTGCGGGGTGAGCAACTGGCTGATCAGCAGGTCCCGGTTGGCCACCGTGTGCAGCGGGCGGACCTGGCCGGGCCACGCCTGCCAGGCGGGTAGCTGCGACCCGACGCCGGCGCCCACCGGCGGCGGTACGGCGGTGCCGGGCGTCACCCCGGGCGGTACGACCGTGCCGGGCGGGAAGGGGACGCCGGGCGGCGGCACCGTGCCCGGTGCCGATGCCGGTGCCGGTGCCGGCATGGTGCCGTGCGGCGGTGGTGGCATGGTGCCTTGCGGGGGTGGTGGCATGGTGCCGTGCGGCGGTGGTGGCATGGTGCCGTGCGGCGGTGGTGGCATGGTGCCGTGCGGCGGTGGTGGCATGGTGCCTTGCGGGGCCGGGGCGCCGGCGGACCGGGTGCGGCCGGCCAGCTCCAGCAGCCGGGCGCGCAGTTCGACGGCCTCGCCCACCGAGAGGTAGGCCAGCGGCGCCTCGGTCCTGCCGCCGCCCACCACCTCCAGCCGCAGCTCCGCCAGGCCGGTGAGCTGCGCCAGCAGCGGTCGTACCACCTCCACGGCCTGCAGACGCTCCAGCGGGATGGCCCGGGTACGCCGCCACAGCAGCCCCTCGTGCACCCGCAACTCCCGCCCGACCACCTGGTAGCCGGTGTAGTACCAGCTGATCGCGGAGAGCGCGAGGGCGCCGAGCGCGAGCACGACCACCATCAGGCTGAACCAGCCCAGGCCGACCCGGGACAGCGTCGACCAGGACAGTCCGGCGATCACCACGACCAGGGTCTTGGCGCCCTGCAACAGCGGGCTGAGCGGATGCAGCCGGCGCCGGGGCTGCGCGGGTGGCTCGGTCACCGGCGCCGCCCGCGCAGCCCCGCGGCGTGGCGCGGTGCCGGATCGTGGCGCAGCCCCGCGGCCTGGCGCGGTGCCGGATCGTGGCGCGGTGCCGGCTGCCGGCCCGGTGCCGGATCACGGCGTGAGGTTGGCCTCACAGGCCCTCCGCCCGGTCCTCACCGAGCGCGGTGAGCCGGTCCCGCAGCCGGGCGGCCTCGGCCGGCGGCAGCCCCGGCACCCGCGCGTCGCTGGCCGCGGCGGCCGTGTGCAACTGCACGGTCGCCAGCCCGAAGGCCCGCTCCAGCGGGCCGGCGCTGACGTCCACGAACTGCATCCGGGCGTACGGCACGATCGACAGCCGCCGGACCAGCAGCCCGTGCCGGACCAGCAGGTCGTTGTCCCGTTCGGCGTACCCCCAGGCGTGCACGGCCCGGACGATCACCGTGCCGCGCCAGATCGCGATCAGCAGCACCAGCCCCAGGCCGGCGGCGAAGGCCCAGTGCCCGGTCAACGCCCAGCCGATCAGCACGCCCAGGGTGAGTACGCCCAGCCCGGCGCCGAGGCGGACCAGCTCGACCCAGATCAGGCTGCGGGAGACCGGTTGCCAGGGGACCGTCCGGGGCCAGGGCTCCAACGGGTCGCCGGGTCCGCCGTCCCGTTCCGGATCATTCACGGGTCGAGCCTAGGCGACGCGGACAACGCGGTGACCTCCCGCAGGAAGCCGCGGGCGCCGAGGAACTCGCCGAGCCGTTCCCGGTGCTCCGGGCAGGCCAGCCAGGTCTTGCGCCGGTCCGGGTCGTGCAGGCGTGGATTGTTCCACCGCAGCGCCCAACCGGCGGCGGCCCGGCAGCCCCGGGCCGAGCAGATCGGTGGCTCGACGGCGGTGGGGGAGAATTCGGCCACGGCACCAGTCTACGGACGGGACGGGCGGATCGTCGCGGTGCTCGCGGCGGCGGTTGCCGCGCTTGTCGCGCCGGAGATTGGGACCCTGTCACGGCGGCGGTCGCGGCGCTGGTCGCGGCGGATGCGGCCGGGAGAAGAGCGCCGGGCGGCCACGGGGGAAGCCGCCCGGCGACGGCTGAATGGTACACACCAACAACCCCCTTCTGTCCAGCCTGCGCCGGGTGGCGGAGCCCGCCACGCCGGAACCGGGGTTTCCGCCGACCGGCTCCGGCGGCGGACGTGCGAGGCTTGGTACCGCGGCGCCGCGTCGAGCGCGGTCGCCGACATCGCCCGCGCGACCCGAAGTTGTGGAGGACCGGTGGCCCAGCCGACCACACCCGACGTACCGAACCCACCCACCGAGCCGTCGCCGGCCGGCACCGGCGTACCTCGGGAGCCGGCCGGGGCCGCGCGGCCGGCCGGCCCGCCCGAGCCGGTGTCCGGCGGCACCCCGGCCCAGGACGCGACCCTGCTGGAGCGGGCGTTGTTCGAGGTCAAAAAGGTGATCGTGGGCCAGGACCGGATGGTCGAGCGGATGTTCGTGTCGCTGCTGGCCCGCGGGCACTGCCTGCTGGAGGGCGTACCCGGGGTGGCCAAGACCCTCGCGGTGGAGACCCTGGCCAAGGTCGTGGGCGGCACGTTCGCCCGGGTGCAGTTCACCCCGGACCTGGTCCCCGCCGACATCGTGGGTACCCGCATCTACCGGCAGTCCAGCGAGAAGTTCGACGTCGAACTCGGCCCGATCTTCGTCAACTTCCTGCTCGCCGACGAGATCAACCGGGCACCCGCGAAGGTGCAGTCGGCGCTGCTGGAGGTGATGAGCGAACGGCAGGTGTCGATCGGCGGGCAGACCCACCAGGTGCCCGAACCGTTCCTCGTGATGGCCACCCAGAACCCGATCGAGCAGGAGGGCGTGTACCCGCTGCCGGAGGCGCAGCGGGACCGGTTCCTCATGAAGATCCTCGTCGGCTACCCCACCGACGCCGAGGAGCGGGAGATCGTCTACCGGATGGGCGTACAGGCGCCCGAGCCGGCCCCGATCTTCGCCCCGAGCGACCTGCTAGCCCTGCAACGCAAGGCCGACCGGGTGTTCGTGCACAACGCGCTTGTGGACTACACCGTCCGGCTGGTGCTGGCCACCCGGTCCCCGGCCGAGCACGGCATGCCCGACGTCGCCCAACTGATCCAGTACGGCGCCAGCCCGCGCGCCTCGCTGGGCATCGTCCGGGCCACCCGGGCGCTCGCCCTGCTGCGCGGCCGGGACTACGCGTTGCCGCAGGACATCCAGGACATCGCCCCGGACATCCTGCGGCACCGGCTGGTGCTCAGCTACGACGCGCTGGCCGACGACGTACCGGCCGACCACATCGTGAGCCGGGTGCTGGCCACCATCCCGCTGCCCACGGTGGCTCCGCGGCAGCAGGCCACGCCGCCGGCCCCGACCTCCGGCGCCGGGTGGCCGGGACGGATGCCGTGACCGGACCGGCCGGCCGGCCGGGCAACGCCGACGCCGACGACCCCACCGGCGCGACCGCGGGCCGGGCCGAGGCGGTGCTGTCCCGGCTGCAACTGCTGGTGACCCGGCGTCTGGACGGCCTGTTGCAGGGCGACTACCTGGGCCTGCTGTCGGGACCCGGCAGCGAGGCCGGCGAGTCCCGGGAGTACCGGCCCGGCGACGACGTACGGCGGATGGACTGGCCGGTGACCGCGCGCACCACGCTGCCGCACGTCCGGCAGACGGTTGCCGACCGGGAACTGGAGACCTGGCTCGCGGTCGACCTGTCGGCCAGCCTCGACTTCGGCACCGGCCGCTGGTTGAAACGGGATCTCGTGGTGGCCGCCGTCGTCGCGGTGACGCACCTGACCGCCCGCGGCGGCAACCGGGTGGGTGCGGTGGTCGGCACCGGTCCCGACGTACCGGCTCGGCCGCCCGCCCGCTCCCGGCGCTGGCGCGGCCGGCGGGACGGTACCGGCGCGGCACCCACCGCGTCCGGAGCCGGCGGCGGCGCCGCGGTTGGCGGTTCGGCGGCGGCCGGCGGCGCCGGCGGTGCGAACGCGGCCGGCGGCGCCGGCGGTGCGAACGTGGCCGGCGCGGCCGGCCTGGTCCGCCGGCTGCCCGCCCGACCGGGCCGCAAGGAGGCTCAGGGTCTGGTGCGGGCCGTGGCCACCACGCCGATCCGGCCCGGCCGCACCGACCTCGGTGCTCTGATCAACATGTTGAACTCGCCGCCGCGGCGCCGCGGCATGGCCGTGGTGGTGTCGGACTTTCTGGCACCGCCCCAGCAGTGGGGGCGGGCCGTGCGCCGGCTGGCCGTCCGGCACGACGTCCTGGCGGTCGAGGTGGTCGACCCGCGCGAGCTGGAACTGCCCGACGTCGGCGTGCTGGCGCTGGTGGACCCCGAGAGCGGGGCCGTGCACGAGGTGCAGACCGGCGATGCGAAGCTGCGCCGCCGGTACGCCGAGGCCGCCTCCGCCCAGCGTGCGGCGATCGCCACCGAACTGCGCGCCGCCGGTGCCGCGCACCTGCGGCTGCGTACCGATTCCGACTGGCTTCTGGACATGGTGCGGTTCGTCGCGGCCCAGCGGCACGCCCGCACCAGGGGACCACGCGATGATCCGTTTCCTGCAACCGTGGTGGCTGCTGGCCATCCTGCCGGTGCTCGCCCTGGCCGGGGCGTACGTCTGGCGCCAGCTCCACCGCCGCAGCTACGCGCTGCGGTTCACCAATGTGGACCTGCTGCGCAACCTCGCACCCCGTGGACTCGGCTGGCGGCGGCACGCCTCGGCCACCGCGCTGCTGCTCAGCCTGCTCGTGCTGGCCACCGGGCTGGCCCGGCCGTCGATCGACGTCAAGGAGCCGCTGGAACGCGCCACCATCATGCTCGCCATCGACGTGTCACTCTCGATGCAGGCCGACGACGTGGCGCCGACCCGGCTCCAGGCGGCGCAGGAGGCGGCGAAGCAGTTCGTGGCCGAACTGCCCCCCACGTTCAACCTGGGCCTGGTGTCGTTCGCCAAGTCGGCAAACGTGCTCGTGCCACCCGGCAAGGACCGTACGGCGGTGGTGGAGGCCATCGACGGGCTCGCGCTGGCCGAGGCGACCGCCACCGGCGAGGCGGTGTTCACCTGCCTGGACGCGATCCGCTCGGTGCCGGCCGACGGCGCTCAGGGGCCGCCGCCGGCGCGCATCGTGCTGCTCTCCGACGGCTACCGCACGTCGGGGCGGTCGGTCGAGGACGCCGCCTCGGCGGCCCAGGACGCCAACGTGCCGGTCTCCACGATCGCCTTCGGCACCGACGACGGCGAGGTCGACATCGCCGGGCAGCAGCAACGGGTACCGGTGGACCGGTTGTCGCTGGCCCAGCTCGCCGAGACCACCCAGGGCTTCTTCTACGAGGCGGCCTCGGTGGGCGAGCTGAAGAAGGTGTACGAGGACATGGGCAGCTCGATCGGGTACCGCACGGAACCGCGCGAGATCATCCAGTGGTACGCGGCGGTGGCCCTGCTGCTGGCCCTGGTGGCGGCGGCGCTGAGTCTGCTGTGGACGTCCCGGCTGCCCTAGCCGCGGCTCGCCTCGGCGTCGGACCTCGCCTCGGCGTCGCGCCTCGCCTCGGTGTCGGGCCTCGCCTCGGCGTCGGGGTCCGTGCCGTTGCCCTGCCGCTCGCGGTGCCGGCGCAGCAGCCTCGCGGTGACCGGGTCCGTGACCTCGACCAGGGCCAGCGGCACGACGCGGTAGCCCTGGCCGTCGTGCCGGACCTCGATCGACTCGGGTGCCCGCGGGCACATGGTGGCGACGATCTCCCCGGCGCCGGTGTCCCAGCGGTGCGCGCCCGGCTCCCGGGGGTCCACGTCCAGCGAGCTGAAGACCTGCCACCTGTCGTGCCACCGCTGGGCGTGGCGTTTGATCAGCCAGTCGGTGAAGGCGTCGGCGTCCGGCCAGGCGACCGCGATCTCCACGGCGCGGGTCGATACCGGCGCCCCTTGCAGCAGCGCGGCGGTCGCGCCGGTGAACACGTACGGCAACCCGTCGAGGCGGTCGACGGCCCAGTCCAGGCCGGCGTCGCGGACGCGCTCGGCGACCGGTTTCGCGGACAGTTCGATGATCTGCCGGTCGACGTCCGCGTCCAGCGGTTCGACGTCGATGGTCAGCTGGCTGCCGAGGGCGGCGAGGATCCGTTCCGTCATGGGCAGGCTGGGTGCCCGGCCACCGGCCTCGATCCGGGCGATGCTGGCCTGGCTGATCCCGGCCCGCGCGGCCAACTGCGCCTGGGTGAGCCCGTGCAGCTCGCGTTGCCGGCGCAACAGCGTGCGGAACATCTTCTGCAGGCGATCCGTGGACATCGGACCAGGATCGAACACATTTTTTGGAGTTATACCCGAGAGTCATTTAAATGACTCTCGGGTATAACTCCAAAAGAGCTCGTCGCGATCAGCGAGGTCACCGTCCGTGACGGCCGAGTTCCGGGAAGGCGGCCACGATCCGGTGCACCGTCCCGGCGACGTCCAGCCCGCTCGTGTCGACGCCGAGGTACCGGTAGTCGGCGTCAGCGGCCGCACGCAGGGTCCGGTCCTCCGGAATCCGGTCGACCATGTCCCGCCAGTGCTGCGTGGTCCGCTTCGCCCGGGTGACCCGCCGATGGTTGCGTACCCGCACGTCAACCAGCAACTCCACCAGGTACACCGCAGTCGGTTCCGATGGGTGGGCTGCCGGCAGCAGGCGGCGGAAGTCCAGGTAGTCGGCATGGTTGCGGAGGAAGCTTCCGGTGATGACGGTGTGGTAGCCGCCGGCCCAGAAGCTGCCCACCAGACCCGCCACGTTGCGCCGAAGCAGGTCGAAGAATACGTCATCCATCGGGCAGGGATTGGTCTGCCCGATGTCCTCGGCGTCGATCCGTGCGCTGTTCGGGACGTACGGCAGCAGGGCCCGGATGATCGTCGACTTGCCGGCGCCCTCCTGGCCGTTCACCAGGACGAGGCGACGTTCCGGGACGGGCGGCGCCGGCGGCTGCTTCGCGGTGGGCATCCGACGACTATGGCCATTACGCGGAACACGTTCCCGAACAATCTCACTGGTCGGTCGGGACCTCGGTGGTCGGTCGGGACCTCGGTGGTCGGTCGGGACTCAGCGGGCGACGAGGACGAAGAGGCAGACGACCCAGGCGGCGGCGAGGGTGAAACCGAGCGGGGCGGCGTAACGGTGCATGGCGATTCTCCGAGCGGCAGACACGGGAACGAGGGCTGGAGCTGGGGGGAATCGCGACCGGGTGACCGCCGGACGGACACGCCCGATGATGTCCCGGTCGTAGACCGGGATCCGGGCGGGTGCGTGGCGGTGCTGCGGGATCGGCTCAGGCTGGCGGAAGCTCAGCGGAGCGGATCGACGGCCCGGCCACGACTGGGAGGATCGCTATCTCGCACAGCGATCACCTCCACTAATCGGCCGGGCGGGAAGATCCGCGAGAAGCGTACACCCCGCGCGCTCGACCGGCCCCCCGGCCCACCCGGTATGCCGCGTTGGCGCTTACCAACCGGTAACGCCTAGTCTCCATCGCGACCGACTGTCCGTACGATCTTCAGGAGCAACCGTGGCCCGAACAGTGCTGGTGACCGGCGGTAACCGGGGGATCGGCCTGGCCATCGCGAACGCGTTCGCCAAGCAGGGTGACCGGGTGGCCGTGACTCATCGTGGCAGCGACGTCCCGGACCACCTGTTCGGGGTCCGGTGCGAAATCACCGACTCCGCGGCCGTGGACGCGGCGTTCACCGTCGTGGAGAAGGAACTCGGCCCGGTCGAGGTGCTGGTGGCCAACGCCGGGGTGACCGCCGACACGCTGCTGCTGCGGATGTCCGAGGAGCAGTTCACCGGCGTGCTGGACACCAACCTGACCGGCGCGTTCCGGTGCGCGAAGCGGGCCGCCACGAAGATGCTCCGGGCCCGGTGGGGTCGGATGATCTTCATCTCCTCGGTGGTCGGCCTGTACGGCTCCCCGGGGCAGGTCAACTACGCGGCGAGCAAGGCCGGCCTGGTCGGAGTGGCCCGCTCGATCACCCGGGAACTCGGCGGCCGGAACATCACCGCGAACGTGGTCGCGCCGGGCTTCGTCGAGACCGACATGACGGCCCAACTGTCCGAGGATCGCCGGTCGGACTACCTGAAGTCCGTCCCGGCCGGCCGGTTCGCCGAACCGGACGAGGTCGCCGGCGTGGTGACCTGGCTGGCCAGCGACGCGGCCGGCTACATTTCCGGCGCCGTCATCCCGGTCGACGGCGGCCTCGGCATGGGTCACTGACCGATCCGAACCGCACCCTCTAACGACGAACGAAAGGGTCCGCACGTGTCTGGACTGCTTGCCGGCAAGCGGCTGCTCGTCACCGGCGTTCTCACCGACGCCTCGATCGCCTTCTCGGTGGCCAAGCTCGCGCAGGAGAACGGGGCGCGGATCGTGCTCACCGGCTTCGGCCGGTTGTCGCTGGTGGAGCGCATCGCCAAGCGGCTGCCCGAACCGCCGCCGGTGATCGAGCTGGACGTCACCAGCGCCGAGCACCTGGCGGGGCTGGCCGACCGGGTACGGGAGCACCTGGACGGGCTGGACGGGGTGGTGCACTCGATCGGCAACGCGCCGCAGAGCTGCCTGGGCGGCGGCTTCCTGCACGCGCCGTGGGAGGACGTGTCGCGGGCGCTGCACGTCTCCACGTACTCGTACCAGTCGCTGGCGATGGCGGCGCTGCCGCTGATGGGTCCGGGCGGCTCCGTGGTGGGTCTCACCTTCGACGGCACGAAGGCGTGGCCGGTGTACGACTGGATGGGCGTGGCCAAGGCCGGCCTGGAGTCCGCCTCCCGGTACCTGGCGCTGCACCTGGGCAAGCAGGGCATCCGCAGCAACCTCGTCTCGGCCGGCCCGCTGCGCACCATGGCGGCCAAGTCGATTCCCGGGTTCGAGCAGTTCGAGAACGCCTGGGCGGACCGTGCGCCGCTGGGCTGGGACCTCACCGACGCCGAGCCGGCGGCGCGGGCCGTCCTGGCGCTGCTGTCCGACTGGTTCCCGGCCACCACGGGCGAGGTGGTGCACGTCGACGGCGGGTACCACGCCCTCGGCGCCTGAACGGCCGGACCTTTCCGAACCGCGCCCGGCCGCGTGCCCGGCCGCGCCCGGCCGCGGCTGTGCGCGGCTGTGCGCGGCCGGGCACGCGGCCGGGTCCGTGGGGTAACCGAGCTAACACGGACCCGGCCGTTCAGCATCGACGCCGGACGGGGAAAATGGGCGCCATGGCGTACGACGCAGTGCTGCTGGTCTCGTTCGGCGGGCCGGAACGCCCGGAGGATGTCCTGCCGTTCCTGACCAACGTGACCCGGGGCGGGGCGTGCCACCCGAACGGCTGGCCGAGGTCGCCGAGCACTACCAGCACTTCGGCGGGGTGTCGCCGATCAACCAGCAGAACCGCGACCTGATGGCCGCGCTGCGGGCCGAGTTCGCCGAGCACGACCTGGACCTGCCGATCTACTGGGGCAACCGGAACTGGCACCCGATGCTGGCCGACACGGTGGCGCAGATGCGCGACGACGGGATCCGGTCCGCGCTGGCGTTCGTGACCAGCGCGTACGGCGGTTACTCGTCCTGCCGGCAGTACCAGGAGGACATCGCGAACGCCCGCGCGGCGGCCGGCCCCAACGCGCCGGTGATCGACAAGCTGCGCCAGTTCTGGGACCACCCCGGATTCGTGCACCCGCACGCCGACGCCGTCCGGCACGCGCTGGCCACGTTCGGGTCGACCCGTCCGGAACGTACCCGACTGGTCTTCACCGCCCATTCCGTCCCCACGGCGATGGCCGCCACCGCCGGCCCGGAGGGCGGCCGGTACGAGGCGCAACTGCACGAGACGGCCGCGCTGGTGGCCGCGCAGGTCGGCGCCGACCTGCCGTACGACCTGGTGTGGCAGAGCCGGTCCGGCCCGCCCCAGGTGCCGTGGCTGGAACCGGACATCAACGACCACCTGGCGGCGCTGGCCGCCGACGGCGTCCGGGCGGTGGTGGTGAGCCCGATCGGGTTCGTCTCCGACCACCTGGAGGTGGTGTGGGACCTGGACACCGAGGCCGCCGACACCGCCAAGCGGCTCGACCTGGAGTACGTCCGGGCCGCCACCCCGGGCACCGATCCGCGGTTCGTGGCCATGGTGCGGGAACTGGTCCAGGAACGTCTCACGCCGCCCGCCGCCGGCCCCGTGGCCGGCCGCTGCCGATTGGGTACGCTGCCCGCCTGGGACACCTGTCCGGCCGGTTGCTGCGTTCCGCGCCGGCGGCGGTGACCCGCCCCGTACCGGCGACGGCGAGGACGACACGATGAGGGACCGCAAGCCGGTCGAGAGCTGGCTCACCGACATGGACGGGTCCTGGTGCACGAGGGGCAGCCGGTGCCCGGTGCTCCCGAGTTCATCAGCCGGCTGCGCGCCTCGGGCCGGCGTTTCCTGGTGCTGACCAACAACTCGATCTACACGCCACGGGATCTGCAGGCCCGGCTGACCCGGATGGGTTTCGACGTACCCGAGGAGTCGATCTGGACCGCGGCGCTGGCGACCGCGCAGTTCCTGGCCGACCAGCGGCCCGGCGGCACCGCGTACGTCATCGGCGAGGCCGGGCTGACCACGGCCATGCACGCGGTCGGCTACATCCTGTCGGACTTCTCACCCGACTACGTGGTGCTGGGTGAGACCCGGACGTACAGCTTCGAGGCGATCACCAAGGCCGTCCGGCTGATCGACGCGGGGGCGCGGTTCATCTGCACGAACCCGGATCCGACCGGCCCGTCCGCCGAGGGCGCCCTGCCCGCGGCCGGCTCGGTGGCCGCGATGATCTCGAAGGCGACGGGGGTCGAGCCGTACTTCGTGGGCAAGCCGAACCCGATGATGATGCGCTCGGCGCTGAACACCATCGAGGCACACTCGGAGACCACCGCGATGATCGGCGACCGGATGGACACCGACGTGCTGTGCGGGCTGGAGGCCGGCCTGGAGACCGTGCTGGTGCTGACCGGCATCAGCAGCCGGGCCGAGGCGGAGCGCTACCCGTACCGGCCGTCCCGGATCGTGGAGTCGGTGGCCGACCTGATCGACGAGATCTGATCCGCCTCGGCTCCGACCGCCGGACGTTACGGGCGCAGCGGGGCGTTGCAGGCGGCGACCAGCGCGCGTCGGCAGGCGGCGGTCAGCGGGCGCAGCGCCGCGTCCCGCTGCTGGGCCTCGTAGCCGTTCACCGCGCCGCCGGGGGCGGCGTGCTCGGCCAGCGCCAACACCCGGTCCAGCACCGAGGCCCGGGCGAACAGCCGGCGGGCTCGGGGGTCGAACCCCGGGGGCAGGTCCTTGCAGCTGTCCGGGCGGCGCAGCGCGGCGAGCGCGCCGGCCAGCTCGGGCCGCCAGGCCGCCACATCGAGCCGGGTCAGCGCGGCGGTCGCCTCGGCGAGCGCGGCGGCCAGCTCCGCCTCCGCCTCGGCCGCGCCGGGCTCGTGCCGGGCCGCCGCCGCGGCGCCGGCCGGCAGCGGGTACACCCGCCACAGCACCGTCTCGAAGGTCATTCCGGAGCCGGAGGTGTGGCTGCGGACCTCCGGGATGACGCCCAGGTCACCGGCGACGACCGCCTCGCCGGCCAGCAGCGCCGCGCCGGCGAACGGCCCGGGGCCGGGCAGCCCGCGCGGATCGCCCGGCACGGGCAGCACCAGCCGGACCCGGTCCGGCGGGGTGCGGGAGAGCACCGGGAGCGCTTCCGTGAGCGGTACGTCGGTCCAGGTCCCCGGCGCGTCGGCGACCAGATGTTCCTCGCCGTCGGCGATCTCGTCGGCCACCTCGTCGAACGGAACCAGGCCGGTCCGCCAGGCGCGCACCCAGGCGACGAACCGGCTGGACCGGCGTGGGGCCAGGGTGACCGCGTCCGTTGGAGCAGACATGCAGGCAAGGGTACGTGCTCCATGCGTTCCGTGTCTCTTCCCGCGCAAGGCGTGCCTGTCACGGGCGGTCTCGGCGTGTCGGCGCGTCGCCGCGGCGGCCGGGCCGCCAGCCGCTACCGTCGCCTCGCATGGGGAGGCGATACGGCGAGGATGTGCTGGCCGGGGACTGGCGGCGCCGCCGGGTGACGCCCGAGGTGGACGCCGAGCCCGATCTGGTGGTCGAGGATGCCGATTCGGGCTTCTGCGGCGCGGTTGTCGGGTTCGAGCAGGGCGCGGTGGTGCTGGAGGACCGGCACGGGCGGCGGCGCAACTTTCCGCTGCTGCCGGCGGCGTTCCTGCTGGACGGCGAGGCGGTGACGCTGCGCCGCCCGGCCGCCCGGCCCGCGCCGGCGCCGCGGCGCCGGACCGCCTCCGGATCCGTTGCGGTGGCCGGGGTACGGGCGCGGGTGGCGCAGGCGAGCCGGATCTGGGTCGAGGGCGTGCACGACGCGGCGCTGGTCGAGCGGATCTGGGGCGACGACCTGCGCATTGAGGGCATCGTGGTGGAGCCGCTGGACGGCATCGACGCGCTCGCCGACCGGGTACGCGAGTTCGAGCCCGGACCGCGCCGCCGGCTGGGTGTGCTGGTCGACCACCTGGTGTCCGGATCGAAGGAGAGCCGCATCGTCGCGGCGGTCACCTCGCCGGACGTGCTGGTGACCGGCCACCCGTACGTGGATGTGTGGCAGGCGGTGCGGCCCCGTGCGCTGGGCATCCCGGCGTGGCCGGTGGTGCCGCCGGGCCGGCCCTGGAAGGAGGGCGTCTGCGCGGCGCTGGGGGTGGCCGAGCCGGCGGCGATGTGGCGGCACATCCTGTCCCGGGTGGACAGTTTCGCCGATGTCGAGACGCCGCTGATCAACGCGATGGAGCGGCTCATCGACTTCGTCACCGTCCCGCCCGGCTGACCGGCCGGCGGCTCAGCCGGGCCGCTGGGCGACCAGCAGCCGGTGCAGGTCGGGCAGTGGCCGCGGCCGGCCGTACCGGTAGCCCTGACCGTGCGGGCAGCCGATCTCCGCGACCGCCGCGTGCTGCGCGTCGGTCTCGACGCCCTCGGCCACCACACCCAGCCCGAACGCGCCGGCCAACCGGCGGATCATCTCCACGGTGGCGTACGCGCGCTGGTCGGACCCGTCCAGCCGGCGGACGAACGAGCGGTCGATCTTCAGCTCGGTCGCCGGTATCCGATGTAGATAGTTCAGCGCCGAGTAGCCGGTGCCGAAGTCGTCCAGGGCGATCCGGACGCCGAGGTCGCGAAGCTGGCCGAGCCGGTCGAGCACCGCCTCGGTGCCCTCGATCAGCGCGGTCTCGGTCAGTTCGAGGGTGAGCGACTCCGGCGGCAGCCCGGCCGCGGCGGTGGCCTCGGCGACCGTCTCGGTCAGATCCGCCCGCCGCAGGTGCCCGGCGGCCACGTTGACCGCCACGGTGGTGCCGGGGGAGAGCAGTTGCCAACCGGCGGCGGCGCGGCAGGCGGCCCGGATCACCCAGCGGTCCACGGTGAGGATCAGCCCGGTCTCCTCGGCCAGCGGCAGGAACCGGTCGGGCGCCAGCAGGCCGTGCCGGGGATGCCGCCAGCGCACCAGCGCCTCGGCCCCGCGTACCGTGCCGGTGCCCAGCTCCACGATGGGCTGGAACTCCAGTTCGAGCTGCTCGGCCTCCAGCACCGCGCGGCGCAGGTCGGCGATCAGTTCCGCCCGGCCCACCGCGGCCTCGCGCAGCCGGGGGGTGCAGGTGCGGTACGCCGACTTTCCGGCCGCCTTGGCCGCGTACATCGCGATGTCGGCGTCCCGCAGCAGGTCGGTGTGGCCCTGGTGCTGCGGGCCGTACTCGGCGATGCCGATGCTGGCCGAGGAGTGCAGCAGCCAGTCGGCCTTCGGGCCGCCGGGTCCGAGCGCGGCGAGCAGCCGCCGGGCCAGCCGGTCCGGGTCCCGCTCGGCGGTCCGGCCGGGTCCGGGGTCGGTCTCCCGGTCGGGACCGGCTGGTCGTGCGGGTCCGGGGTCGTCGCCGGTCTCCAGCAGTACGGCGAACTCGTCGCCACCGATCCGGGCGATCATTCCCGAACCGCCGACCACGGCCCGCATCCGGGAGGCGACGTTTGTCAGCAGGGTGTCCCCGCTGGCGTGCCCGAACCGGTCGTTGACCTGTTTGAACCCGTCCAGGTCGAGCAGCAGCACGGCGACCGGGCGGCGTTCCCGGATGCAGCGGCGCAGCCGGCGGGTGAACTGCAACCGGTTGGGCAGCCCGGTGAGCTGGTCGACGTACGCGAGCCGGCGCAGCCGGTCGGCCAGGTTTGTCGTCTCGTACGCGGTGAGGCTCTGCCGGATCGCCAGCGCCACCAGCAGCCCGGTACCGGCCAGGAACACCGGCGGCGGGAGCGGCTGTCCCGGCTGCCGGGCCAGCACCATCGCCACGGCGGCGCCGCAGACCGGCAGGTACGGCAGGGCCAGCCGCCACCACGGCACGATGGGCGGATCGGCGTCCGGCTCGGTTTCGGCGCCGCCGGCCGGGTCGATGCCGCCCGGTGCGGGGTACCGGGTGGCCACGGCCACCAGCAGGTAGCTCAGCGGCCAGCAGACGTCGATCGGGTGCCCGGCCTCGTACGTGCCGCGGGCGATCTGCGCGACGTACACGGTGTCGGCGACCGCCCGGATCGCCAACCCGGCGCCGATGGTGGACAGCGGCCGCCACACCGGGCGGAGCGGGCCGCTGATCGCCACCAGGATGGTCAACTGCATGACGTCGAACATCGGATAGAACAGGCCCAGGGTGCGCGGCGTCTCGGCCAGCGGCGCCGCGGCGACGTCGCGCAGCACGACCACCCAGCTCACCGGCACCAGGGCGAGGCCGACGATGACGCCGTCGAGCAGGGTGCGCAGCCGGCCGGCGGCGGTGGGCGGCGCGGACACGCAGCTGAGCAGCGCCGCGGTGCCGGAGACGATGCCGGCGACGAAGACGAGCGCGACGGCCAGGTTGTTGGGCAGTCCGCCGCCGGTGGTCAGCCGGGTCACCGTCCAGATGATCCGGCCGGTGGCCGCGAGGGCCATGGTGAGCGCCATCAGCAGCCAGAACCGGCGCAGGTTGGCCGGGTGCCGCCGGGACACCGCGAGGCAGCAGCCCGCCGCGATGCCGGCGACCAGGGTGGCCGCGGCGTCACTGGCGGTAGCGGCGTCGGGCAGCCGCAGCACCAGCCAGGCGGTCTCGGTCAGCAGCACGGCGGTGCCGAGGCCGAGGGCGAGCCACAGCGAGATCCGTCCGAAGCGGCTGGCCAGCGCCGCCGGCCCGGCGATTCCGGACATGGTCTTCGAGGCGGATGCGATCGCTTCGCCCTCCCTGAACGACCGCGCGAGCGATCGACGGCGGTATACGGGACGGGAAGCTAGCACAGTGGACCGGGTGGATGGACCCGGGCACACCATCCCCGCGTGACGGCTACCCGACCCGGTCCGGGTCCCGGCTGAAGACGAACGTGGCGATGTCCACGGTGTCCGGCCGGCCGGCCGGGTCGCGCCGTACGGTGAGGAACTCGCCGTTGTTCATGCCGCTGTGGCAGCGCCACCGGTCGGTGCCGGCCCGGGTGAGCCGCCACGGCAGCCGGCCCTGCGGCGCGAACACCAGCTCGTCGTTGTCGGCGTCCCAGCTGGCCGTGAACTCCTTGCCCATCCACCACCACCGGCCGAGCAGGTCGGCGGCGTCCCGCGGCGGGTCGCCGGCCGCGGACCAGGGCTGGGCCGGCGCCGGCGGATCGGCGTCCAGTACGAGGTCGAGCAGCTCGACGGCGTTCGCCCCGAGGTGGAGGGTGCGCGGGTTGTAGCAGTTGGCAAAGGCGACGAGGCCGGTCCGGCTCGGCCGGTGCACGCCGAGTGCGGCCAGGTAGCCCGGCATCGACCCGCCGTGCCCCACGTACACCCGGTCGCCGGAGCGGGTCAGCTCGATGCCGAGGCCGTGGCCGTGGCCCCAGCTGTCCGGCTCACTCATGATCACCGGCAGGCACATCTCGGCGAGGGTCTCCGGACGCAGTACCGCCGGGTCCGGGTCGGCCAGGAACGCCGCCCAGCGGGCCAGGTCCGCCGGCGTCGACCAGAGCTGCCCGGCCGCCGCCATCGCGCCGGTGTCGGTCCGCGGTTCCTCCCGCATCGTCCCGTTCCACGGGTGTACGACGTACCCGCGGGCGAACGGCTCGGTTGCCTGGTACGTGGTGCGGGCCATGCCCAGCGGGTCGAGCAGCCGGGTGCGGACCAGTTCCCACCAGGGCTGCCCGGTCAGCCGTTCCAGCACGCCGCCCAGCAGCCCGTAGGCCAGGTTGGAGTAGTGGTAGACGGTCTGCGGGGGATGGGTCAGCTTCCCGGCGGTGAGTCCGGCGACCAGGGTGGCCAGGTCGGCGCCCTCGGTGCGTTCCCACCACGAGCCGTCCGGTTCGCGTTGCAGGCCCGAGGCGTGGCCGAGGAGCTGGCGCAGGGTGACCGTGCCGACCGGGGTGCCCGGCAGGTGCCGCTCCAGCGGGTCGTCCAGGGCGAGCCGGCCGGCGTCCCGCTGGCTGAGCAGCAGGACGGCGGTCATCGTCTTGCTGATTGACCCGATCCGGTACTGCATGTCCGGATCGGCCGCCGGCTGGCTGCCGGCGGTGGAGACGTGCGCGAGCCGGCCGTCGCGGACCACGCCGACGATCAGCGAGGGTATCGCGCCGGCGGCCTGGGCCTCGGTGACGATCGTGTCGATGCGATGGGTCGTTTCCGGCAACAGGGTCATCACGCCTCCTCAACGCGCCGACCCTACCCGTACGTTGATCATCGCCGTTACCGGTATGTGCGGCGACGTGCCACGATTGGGTCATGGAACCGCTGCTGTGGATCGTGCTCGGCGCCGCACTGGCCATCGCCGAGTTGTTCACGACGACGCTGTTCCTGATCATGTTCTCGGTCGGCGCGTTCGCCGCCGCGGGCGCCGCGGCGCTCGGCGCGCCGGTGAGCGTGCAGGCGTTGGTGTTCGCGGTGGTCTCGGTGCTGACCGTGCTGTTGGGGCGGCCGGGCCTGCAGCGCCGGAGGCTGGCCCAGGAGGATGGTGAGGGGCGGCCGTTCGGCGCCGCGGCCATCGAGGGCCAGCGGGCGCTGGTGCTGGAACGCGTGGACACCGACAGTGGCCAGGTGAAGATCGATGGTGAGTTGTGGAGCGCCCGTTCGTTCGACGCGACCCAGGTGTTCGAGCCGGGTGAGCGGGTGCAGGTTATCGAGGTCCGGGGCGTGACCGCCCTGGTCTGGCGGGATGATTTTTCCGCATCTGGTGAATTGCCCGAATCGTAGAGGTGGGTGTGATGGGGACAGCAATCGCGGTGCTGGTGGGCGCCGTGGCCCTGATAGTGGTGATAACGCTTATCCGTGCCGTGCGGATCGTTCCGCAGCAGCGGATGGACGTGGTGGAGCGGCTTGGTCGGTACAAGCGGACGCTCAGCCCCGGCCTCAACCTGCTGGTGCCGTTCATCGACGCGGTGCGGACCAAGGTCGACATGCGCGAGCAGGTGGTCAGCTTCCCGCCGCAGCCCGTGATCACCTCGGACAACCTCGTGGTCTCCATCGACACGGTGCTCTACTTCAAGGTGGTCGACCCGGTGCGGGCGACCTACGAGATCTCGAACTTCCTTCAGGCGATCGAGCAGCTGACCGTCACGACGCTGCGGAACGTGATCGGTTCGCTGGACCTGGAGCGGGCGCTGACCAGCCGGGAAGAGATCAACCGGCACCTGTCGGTGGTGCTGGACGAGACCACCGGCCGGTGGGGCGTCAAGGTCACCCGGGTCGAGATCAAGGCCATCGAGCCGCCGCCCAGCATCCGCGACTCGATGGAGAAGCAGATGCGCGCCGAGCGGGACCGGCGGGCCGCGATCCTGAACGCCGAGGGTCTCAAGCAGTCGCAGATCCTCACGGCCGAGGGTGAGAAGCAGGCCGCGGTGCTGCGCGCCGACGGTGACCGGCAGTCCCGGATCCTCCAGGCCGAGGGCCAGGCGAAGGCGATCCGTACGGTGTTCGACGCGATCCACACGGCCAACCCGAGCCAGAAGGTGCTGGCGTACCAGTACCTCCAGGCGCTGCCGCAGATCGCGGCCGGCCAGGCCAACAAGGTGTGGATCGTGCCGGCCGAGCTGACCAAGGCGCTGGAGGGGCTGGGCGGCGCGCTCGGCGGCCTCAGCGGGACGGCCGGCGACACGCCGTCGGCCGAGGTCGACTCGGGCGCCGTGGAGCGCGAGGCCCGGGAGGCCGCGGCAGCGGCGGCCGCGGCGGCGGCCGAGGTCAACCACGAGGTACGCGCCGCGGAGGCGCAGGTCAGCTCCGGTGACAAGACGCAGCAGCTCACGGCCGGCCAGCCGGTCGCGCCGGGGAGCCTGGTCGGCGAGTCGCAGCCGGAGCAGGAGCCGGATTCGGAGCGGACCCAGCGCCTGTAGAAATTCGAGGATTCCTCCCGTTTGTCGCCCCGGCACCTGCCAGGATCGGATTCGACGGTCCTGGTGGGGTGCCGGGGCGCCGCGCGTTCCGGCCTGGTGGGGCGCCGGGGCGCCGTGCGTTCCGGAGGTGTCGCGTTGCGCGTTCCGGAGGTGTCGCGTTGCGCGTTCCGGAGGTGTCGCGTTGCGCGTTCCGGAGGTGTCGTGCCGCGCGTTTCGGAGGCGCCGTGCGTCCCGCGCCACCCGTGGTTCTCTCGGAGGTGCGTATGGATGAGCAACCGGAACGCCGGACAGGTGCCGAAGACCCGCGGGCCGTCCTGGCCGAGCGGTTCGACCCGCCGCCGGGGCTGCTGCCGCCGCGGCCCACGCGCGTACCCGATGACCCACGCCGGATGTCCCCGTTGCAGGCGTCGCTGGTCCGGCCGGTCCGGGTGGTCGGCCGGGTCGGGCTCAACCTGCTGCCGTTCTTCGACGAGCCGGACCCGGTCCGCCCGGCCAGCAACACCTCCTGGGTCTGGTCGCTGCGGCGGTTCGCCCGGTCCGCCGTGTGGCTGCTGCCCGGGTACGCCGTCCTGCTCGCGATCAGCACCGCCGGCGCCGACGGCCTGCGCCGGTCGGCCACCTTCTCCGCCGGGGCCGGCCTGCGGGTGCTGGGGCTGGCGCTGGCCACCTGGGTCGGCCTGCTGGCGCTGACCGCGCTCACCGGCCTGCTGGCCACCGCCCGTACCCGGGGCACCGCGACCGCCGGACTGCTGCTGGCCATGTTCGGCGCCCTGCTGCTGCCGCTCGCCCCGCTCGGCGGCCCCGGGTTCGTCCGGGTGCTGGCCCTGCTCGGCGGCGGGGTGCTCACCCTCGGCTGGGTCCTGGCCGGGCTCGCGGTGGCCCGATCCGGGGTGTTCGGCGCCTTCGACGGCACGTTGCTGGTGATCGCCGCCCCGATGATCGGCCTCGGCGGGCTGCTGCTGGGGATCCTGCAGACCGTCGGTGCGCTGCTGGTACTGGCCGCCGGCATCGGTATCGCCGCCAAGACCGGGCGGCTGCTGCCCAAGCCCGGCTCCACGCTGGCCCCCGAACCGTCCGGCGGCGCCCCCGCCTGACCCGCCCGCCCACGCCTGCCCGGCCCTCAAGATCAACCCGCCCGCCCTGCCCGGCCCTCAAGACCAACCCGCCCGCCCTGCCCGGCCCTCAAGATCGACTCATCTTCCGGGAAGTTGGGGTATCCGGAGCGCTCGGATACCCCAACTTCCCGGAAGACGAGTCGATCATGGTGCGCGGCCGCGAGGTTGGCGGTGCGGGCGGGTGACCCAGCCCAGGAATCGGGCGTGCAGCCGCTGCGGGGCGGGCGCGTGCGGTCCGCACACCTCGGCGAGGTCGTACAACGCCTCGTGCAGGTAGTGGGCCAGAGTCATCATGAGGCTGATCTGGTCCCTGCCGTGTCCGGCCAGCAGGGCGAGCTTGGCCGAGCCGCAGGGCCAGGGTGCGGCGCAGATCCGGCAGAGCCAGGTCGGGCGCAGCGGTACGTGGTAGGCACGATGAACCGTCGTACCGTTCCGGCGTCGGAGCATGGCGACCTCCTCGGGACGGGCGGAGAACGGCTTCCCGCGGCGGGAAGGACTTCCTCGGTGGACTGGGAGGGGCCGCCCCGGGGTCCGGGGGAGACACCGGGACGACCCGGCAGAGCCGCGCCGACGCCTTGCTGGCAGCAGGCGGACCCGCATGCGTGACAGTCTGCTGAGGACGGGACTACTGTCGGAAGCCTCTGTGGCCGGTCGCGGCGGGCTCGTGGCGGGTGGTGTCCGGGCACGGTGCTGTGGGTGGAGCCGGGCAGGAATTGTGGAGGGACTGTGGAGGAGCCGACAGCGGACCTCATCCGGGCGCAACTGCGACGGATGCGCATCGCCGCGGAGTTGAACCAGGAGGAGTTCGGGCGCAGGATCAACTACTCGTCCTCCACGGTCTCCGCGATCGAGACCGGAGCCCGACCGCTGGACCGGATGTTCCTGCGCCGTGCCGACGACATACTCGGGACCGATGGCCTGCTGGCCAGCCTGCTCAAGATGGCCGACCGGGACCGTGAGCCGTCATGGTTCCGGCCCTGGCTGGAGGCCGAGCGGTCGGCCAGCCAACTCCGCTACTTCAACCCGACCCTGGTCCCCGGCCTGCTCCAGACGGCGAACTACGCCCGTGCCGTACTGCGGTTCGATCCGACCCGGCCGGAGGAGGAGGTCGAGCGGCAGGTCGCGGCCCGGCTGGAACGCCAGGAGATCCTCGGTCGGGATCAGCCGCCCCTGGTCGTCGCCGTCATCGACGAGTCGGCGCTGCGCCGCCGCGACGCGATCATGGCCGAGCAGCTTGCCCACCTGCTGCGCCTGGCCGAACTGCCGCACCTGCAACTCCACGTCATCCCGGCCGACGCCGGCATGTACGTCGGGCTCTCCGGCCCGCTCGCCCTGGCCCGGTCCGCCGAGGGCGGCTGGGTCGGCCACCTGGAAAACCAGCTCGCGGCGCTGGTCGTGGACGCCGAGGATGGCATCGCCACCCTGCTGGCGAGGTGGGAGGGTGTCCGGGGCGTAGCCTTGCCGCACGCCCTGTCGATCGCCCTGGTGAAGGAAGTGCAGAGTCAACATGGACCTCGGTAACGCGATCTGGAAGAAGTCCACCCGCAGCGGCACCAGCGGCGGCGACTGTGTCGAGGTGGCCGGCAACCTGCCGGGGATCGTGGGCGTGCGCGACTCCAAGGACCCGGCCGGCCCCGCGCTGGTGTTCCGTCCCGGTGCCTGGCAGGGTTTCGTCGACCTCGCGAAGCGGATCGGCCCGGTCGGCTGACCCACCCCGCCGGGGGACGGTCCGCGCGCTGGTCACCGTTTCGGGCTCCGCTCGGCGCCCCCAATTCCGGTACGCTGACCAGCGCGGATGCACTACCGGCGGTCCGCTGCAAAATCGGCCCCACCGAGCGCTCCAAAGCTGGCTCTGACCTGCGACTTAAGGTTCGGGTCGCCCCATCACCCCTAGAGGGATCGCAACGCATCGAGGTCGCGTCCATCTCGGGGTAGCCGGCCGAGTCGCCCCATCACCCCTAGAGGGATCGCAACGGAAGATCCACAGTTCGGAGACCGTTTCGCCGTTGATGTCGCCCCATCACCCCTAGAGGGATCGCAACCCGTGGCCGGACGGCAGGTGCCAGCGGCCGTCTCCCCAGGTCGCCCCATCACCCCTAGAGGGATCGCGATCGGGTCTCGTAGTCCGGCCCGCGGGCGCCCCTGCCTGTTGTCCGCCTGTCCATTTTCCAAGATCAACTCATCTTCAGTGAAGTCGGGGTATCGCGGCTGCCTGAACCCCCAACTTCACTGAAGATGAGTTGATCATCAGCCAACAACATCCCGTTCAATGCCAGCCCCTATACCGGCCTCGTCCGCCCGCCCCGGCCGGGGGCTGACTCCACCTTGCGACGGGCCGGTCGCGGTGCTCGTGTGTGGGTTCCCGCTCGGCGCTCTCAATTCCGGTACGCTGACCAGCGCAGATGCACAACCGGCGGTCCGCTGCAAAATCGACTCGACCGAGCGCTCCAAAGGCGGCACTGACCTGCGACTTAAGGTTCGGGTCGCCCCATCACCCCTGGAGGGATCGCAACAGGATCTCAAGCATCCTGGGGAGCTGGCCCGGTTCGGTCGCCCCATCACCCCTGGAGGGATCGCAACAGGATCTCAAGCATCCTGGGGAGCTGGCCCGGTTCGGTCGCCCCATCACCCCTGGAGGGATCGCAACATTGCCTGGGCCTGGGTCCGGCCCCAGTGACGAGCCGTCGCCCCATCACCCCTGGAGGGATCGCAACTACACGGAGAGGGCCGCCATCTTGGTGTCAACCGCCGCAGGTCGCCCCATCACCCCTGGAGGGATCGCAACAAAAACAGCGGCCCGCCCGAGCCCGCGCGGGGGTTGTCGCCCCATCACCCCTGGAGGGATCGCAACTTCAGCGACTGGCCCATGTCCGTCAGGACGACGGGTCGCCCCATCACCCCTGGAGGGATCGCAACGTGATGTTCGGCGGCGTCAGGCGCAGTGCCGGGTTCGGGTCGCCCGTCATCGGGCGGGGGCGCCGTGCGTCGGGGGTGGGTCGGGCCGGCAGAATCGGGGGGTGGCCGTGCACGAGATCACCGACGCCGACGACCAGCGGATCGCCGACTACCGGGCGCTCACCGACGTGGAACTGCGTACCCGGTGGGAGCCGCCGCACGGTCTGTTCATCGCCGAGGGTGAGCTGGTGCTGCGCCGGGCGCTGCGGGCCGGCTACCCGCCCCGGTCGTTCCTGCTGGACGCCAAGCGGCTGGACCAGCTCGGTGACCTGGACACCGGGGACGCGCCGGTCTATGCCGCGCGGCCGGAGGTGCTGGAGCGGGCCACCGGCTTCCACGTGCACCGGGGGATTCTCGCCTCGTTCCATCGTCGTCCGCTGCCCGAGCCGGCGGCGCTGCTGGACACCGCCCGCCGGGTGCTGGTGCTGGAGGACGTGAACAACCATACGAACCTGGGCGCGATTTTCCGGGGTGCCGCGGCGCTCGGCATCGACGCGGTGCTGCTCTCGCCGTCGTGTGCCGACCCGCTCTACCGGCGCAGCGTACGGGTCAGTATGGGCGAGGTGTTCGCGGTGCCGTACGCCCGGTTGGAACCCTGGCCGGACGGCCTGGGCGCGGTCCGCGCGGCCGGTTTCACGGTGCTGGCCATGACCCCGGCGCCGGACGCCGTGCCCATCCAGCGGCTGACGGCGGCGCAGCGCGACCGCACGGCGCTGCTGCTCGGTGCCGAGGGGCCGGGCCTCACCGCGGGGGCGCAGCGCGCCAGCGACGTACGGGTGGTCATCCCCATGCGGCGCGGGGTGGATTCGCTCAACGTGGCCGCCGCGGCGGCCGTGGCCTGCTGGGAACTCGGCCGCGACGACCCGGCCTGACGCACGCACGCCCGCACGCCTGACGCACGCCCGCACGCCTGACGCACGCCCGCCTGGCGGGCGGGCGTCGGAAACGGCGGACGATCGTGACCTGACCGCAGGGTAGCGTGACGGCCGTGTTCCCGACCGTCCGTGAGGTGCTCGATCTCGGGCCGCTGCGCCGCGGTGCCCCGCGGGTGCTGGCCGGCGAGTCCTCCCTGGGTCGGCGGGTGCGCTGGGTGCACGTGGCCGAGGTGCCGGACATCGCCAGCCTGCTCGACGGCGGCGAACTGGTGCTGACCACCGGCATCGGGCTGCCGGCCGAGGACGCCGGGCTGCGCGCCTTCGTCGACGACCTGGCCGAGGTGGGCGCCTCGGGTCTGGTGGTGGAGCTGGGGCGGCGGTATCCGGAGAGCGTCCCGCGGGCCATGGTGCTGGCCGCCGGCCGCCGCGGGCTGCCGCTGATCGAGCTGCGCCGGGCCACCCCGTTCGTCCCGATCACCGAGGCCGTGCACGCGCTGATCGTGGACGCCCAGCTTACCGAGCTGCGCGCCACCGAGGAGATCCACCAGCGCTTCACCGAGCTGTCGGTCGAGGGCGCCGAGCCGGCCGAGGTGGTCCGGCAGGCGGCCGAACTGGCCGGCTGTCCGGTGGTGCTGGAGAACCCGGCCCGGCAGGTGCTGGCGTACGACCCGGCGGGTGAGGACCCCGGCTCGGTGCTGGACGGCTGGGAGCGGCACTCCCGGCGGGTGCGGCCCACCGGGCGGACCGGGTACGACCCGGACGCCGGCTGGCTGGCCACCACGGTGGGCGCGCGGGGGCAGGACTGGGGCCGGCTGCTGCTGCGCTGGCCGGGTACGGACATGCCGCCGAGCCGGCTGACCATCCTGCTCGAACGGGCCGCCTCGACCCTGGCGCTGGGCCGGCTGATCCGGCGCGACGCCGAGGGGCTGGAGCGTCAGATCCACCGTAACCTGCTCACCGCGCTGCTCGACCACGCCCGTCCCGTGGACGAGGTGGCGCTGCGCGCCCGCGCCCTCGGGGTGGCCCTGGACCGGCGCCGGCTGGTCGGGGTGATGGTGCGGCACCGCGGCGACCCGGCCGGCGAGCCGGGTGCCGAGGCCGCGCAGGCCCGGCTGCACGACCTGGCCGAGGCGGTGGGCCGGGCGATCCGCGACGCCGGGCTGACCGGCCTGGCCAGCGCCGTGGACGAGCAGGCGGTGGGCGCGCTGCTGGCGCTGGCACCCGGGCAGGCCGACGACGCGGCGCTGTCCGCGTTCGCCGCCGCGCTGGAGCGGGTACGGCTGACCGGCTCCGGCTGGCCCGGCGGCGAACCGAGCGTGGTGGTGGCGGCCGGCTCGACGGTGCCGACGCTGCGCGAGGCGCGCCGGACCCTGGTGGAGGCGCGCCAGGTGGCCGACGCGGCCCGGCGGGGCCG
This sequence comes from Plantactinospora sp. KBS50, assembly GCF_002285795.1. Taxonomy (GTDB): domain Bacteria; phylum Actinomycetota; class Actinomycetes; order Mycobacteriales; family Micromonosporaceae; genus KBS50. The sequence continues at coordinate 4,495,532 of NZ_CP022961.1, read as the reverse complement.
GCGGGACCTGCCGGTGTTCCGGCTGTCCCAGGTCGGCATCGCCGGGCTGCTGCACCTGCTGCGGGACGAGCCGCGGGTGCAGACGTTCGTGGAGCGGGAACTGGGCGCACTGCTGGCGTACGACGCCGAGCACCCGCGGGAGCACCTGCTGGACACGCTGCGGGCGTACCTGGATCATGGCCGGAACAAGTCCGCGGCGGCCGCGGCGGCGCACCTGTCCCGGCCCGCCTTCTACGAGCGGCTGATCCGGATCGGCCGGATCCTGGACGCGGACCTGGACTCGGTGCCGGCCTGCCTGTCCCTGCACGTCGCCCTGCTCGCCCTGGACGCCATCCACGACGACGCCTGACGCCGCCCACCACGATGCCCGACACCGCCCACCACGACGCCCGACACCGCCCACCGCGACGCCCGACACCGCCCACCAGGTCGCGGACGGCAGTGGCAACGGCGCGACGACGCCTGACGCCCACCACGCCGCGGACGGAAGCGGCGGCGGCCCTCAGGCGAGCGCGGTGAGCGCCTTGGCGTAGCTGGCCGGCGCGAAGCTCGTGCCCGCCGGGGAGAAGACGTCCGAGTCGGCCGCCGCCGCCCAGCCCTCCGCCGGCACGGCCGCCACCAGCGCCTGCACCACCGGTGCCGTCCGCCACTGCTCCTGCTCGGCCAGCAGGCTCAGCGCCACGGTCGACTCCTCGACCTCGCCCACACACTCGAACGGCTTGTGCGCGTCGATGCCCAGCAGCTCCAGGTAGCCGGGCACCTGCCCGGGATCGGCCAGCATGTCCTTGCCGAAGATCCGGACCAGCCGGTCCCGGGGCATGAACGGCGCCAGGGCCAGAAAGACGAACCGGCACTTGGGGCAGTCGCCGCACCAGCGGGCGCTCGGGTCGTGCAGCCGGAACGCGGCGTTGCAGCTGGTGACCACCCCGTCGTACGCGTCGAACTGGGCGAACAGCCGGGCGATGTGCAGCTCGGACAGCGGCCGCAGCAGCGAGAAGTACGGTTCGACCAGCCCGGCGTGCTCGGTCAGGGCGGCCCGGAGCAGCCCCTCGGCCGCCAGCCCCTTGGACCACTGGTGGTTGATCTCGTGGCCGTGCCAGATCAGGTTCGGATCCGAGGCCGAGCGCTCGTTCGACATCACCACCGGACCCAGCCCGTGCAGCACCGCCGTGGCCACCGCGATCAGCGAGTTGATCGCGGTGACCGGGATGTGGCCGTTGCGGGCGCCTGCCTTGTTGAGCGCGAACAGCTCCGGGTCGATCGCCCGCCGGGCGGCCAGCGCGGTCAGCCCGGACGCCTCGTTCACCGAGACGATCACCGGGTTCGGGTTCACCGAGAAGGGGACCGGGTCCAGGCCGGCCCGGCGCAGCGCCTCCAGGGTCACGATCGAGTCCTTGCCGCCACCGACCGCCGACAGCGGCCGTCCGCCCGACGAGTCCAGCTCCGGTGCGCCGCCCCCCGAGCCGGTCTCCGCTCCCGCCTCGACCTCGGGGACGAGTTCCAGCACGTACGGCAGGTCGTTGCGGTACGCGTACTCGGCGAGGCCCTGGGTGTAGACGGCCGTGACGTACCCGGTGGCGGCCGGGCCGAGCGGGCCGGGCAGGACCAGCCGGCGCGGCGCGGCGGTCTTGTAGTAGCTCACCCCGGCGACCAGGTGCAGAAGCTGGACGACCCGGTCCAGGGCGGCGGCCGCGGCCGGCGACGGCGGCCGCGCCGGCGCGGGCAGCGTGATCCGTTCGGTGAACCGCAGCTCGCCGCCGGGGCCGCGCAGCGCGTACTCCAGGGCCACCGCGCCGGTGGCGGGATCGAGGGAGTACGCGGGGAACGAGAAGGCGTCCATCTGCCGTAGCTGTTCAGTGGGCACACGCCATACTAAGTCCTGTTTCCCGCGTCCCGCGGAGTGAGGAGATCACCAGTGCGCCTGTCTGACCTGCGCGGACGAGCCGTCGTCGTCTGGGGCACCGGTCGGGAGGGCCGGGCCGCCGTGAAGGCCGTGGCCGCGCAGGAGCCGGCCAGCCTGATCGTGGTGGAGGACAGCGAGAGCTTCCTGTCGACCTCCTGGGAGGGGCCGCTGGCCCAGGCCGCGCCGCTGGTCAGCGGGCCGGAGGCGTTCGACCGGCTGGCCGCCGCGGATGTGGTGATCCGCTCGCCGGGGGTTCCGCAGACCCACCCGTGGGTGATCGAGCTGCGTGCCAAGGGTGTGCCGATCACCGGCGGCACGGCGCTGTGGATGGCGCAGCACGCCGACCGGACCGTGGGGGTGACCGGCAGCAAGGGCAAGAGCACCACGTCCAGCCTGATCAGCCACCTGCTGACCGCGATGGGCCGGCCCAACGCGTACGGCGGGAACATCGGCGTACCGCTGCTGGACCTGCCGGAGTCCGAGCTGTACGTGCTGGAACTGTCCAGCTACCAGTGCAGCGACCTGACCGACTCGCCGCGGGTCGCGGTGGTCACCTCGCTGTTCCCGGAGCACCTGGACGCGCACGGCGGCGAGCAGGAGTACTACCGGGACAAGTTGAACCTGCTCGCGCACGGTCCGGAGACGATCGTGCTGAACGGCACCGACGAGCGGCTGGCCGCGCAGGTGGGCGACCGGCCGGCGCTGCGGGTGGGGCGGCCCGACTCGGTGCACGTCGCCCCCGGTCCGGTCGACGAGCCATATCTGTACGTCCGGACCGTGCCGCTGTTCCCGCGGTCGGTGTTCCCGCTGGTGGGCCGGCACAACGAGGGCAACCTGTGCCTGGCGCTCGCGGTTCTGGCCGCGCTCGGGGTGGATCTGGAGGCCCGGCGGGAGGAACTGGAGGAGGCGGTCGGCACGTTCGCCGGCCTGCCGCACCGGCTGGCCGAGATCGCCGACCCGTCGGGGCTGACGTTCGTCGACGACACGCTGGCCACCAGCCCGTACTCCACGGTGCACGCGATCGACGCGTACGTCGGCCGGCCGCTCACGGTGATCGTCGGCGGCACCGACCGGGGGTTGGACTACGCGCCGCTGCGCGACTGCCTGGCGGCGCACCCCGCGACGGTGATCGGCATCCCGGACAGCGGCGCGCGGATCGTCGAGGCGCTGCACGGGCTGGCCGGGGTGCGTACGGCGGTGGTCGACGATCTTGCGGCCGCGGTGCGGGCGGCCCGTGAGCTGACCCCGGCCGGCGGGGTCGTGCTGCTGTCGCCGGGTGCGCCCAGCTACGGCCGGTACCGCAACTTCGAGCACCGCTCGGAGGCGTTCGCCGCGGCCATCCGCGACACCGCGCCCTAGGAACCGCCCGCGGCCGGCCGGTTCGTGCCGGAGTTGTCCGTGCCGGAGTTGTCCGTGGCGGGGCTGCCGGCGCCCGGCCGGTCGGCGGCGGAACTGTGCGCGGCGGAACTGTGCGTGGCGTTGCCGGCCGGGTCGGTGACGCGCAGCAGGCGCAGCGCGGCGGCGCCACCCAGGTACGCCGCCAGCGCCCAGACGGGAATGCCCAACGGGGTCGGTTCGGCGCGCGGGAAACGGCTGTTGGCGAGCAGCCCGACGATCACGGCGAGGAAGCCGGCCGCCGCGAGCCCGGCGCGCAGGCGGCGGGCCGCGGCCGGGGCACGCGGCCTGATCCGGTTCAGTGGCCTGATCCCGTTCAGCGGCCTGGTCCGGCGCAGCGGCCCGGTCCGGTTCAGTGGCCCGGGGAGCGGCAGCGGCACGCCTGCGCCGGCGGATGACCGGGCGCCGCGGCGGCGCCCGGCGCGCGCCTCCACCGGGCCGAAGACGGCCACCAGCGGGGCCAGCGCGATCGCCCCCAGGACCAGCCAGGGTGGCCGCAGCAGCCACCACCCTGCGCTGCCGGCGGCCGGCGTGGGCAGCAGGCCGAGCCCTTCCAGCGCGCCGGCCAGCAGGAGCAGGGCGGTCAGGTGCCAGAGGAAGATCGTCAGCACCACGGCGTTGATCGCCACCACGAGCATCCACGGACGGGTCCGGTGCAGCATCCGTTCGGCCGGCCCGCGCAGCAGCAGGATCACACCGAGTTGGGCGGCGGCGAGGCTGAGCAGGGCGAGGCTGGGCGGTGACATGTTCTGTATCCGCTGCCCGGACAGGTTGATCATGCTTGTCGGGTACGGCCCGACCTCGGTGAGCAGGATCAGCGCGACCAGACCGCCGACCGCGAGCGCCGCCGCCGCGCGGGGGCGGATCCGCAGCCCGCCGGTACGCCAGGCGAAGCCGATCTGGTGTGGCAGCAGCCAGCCGAACAGGTAGTTGCCGAAGCTCAGCCACGCCGGGCCGGCCAGCCGGCCGATGTCGCCGAGGGCCACCAGGCCGACCAGCACCGCCGGGACGGCCGCACCGGCGCGGCGGTGCAGCGCGAACATCACCGGGGTGAGGACCACGACCAGCAGGTACGGCGCCAGGAACCACAGCGGCACGGTGACGAACCAGATCACCGTACGGATCTCGCGCGGGTCGGCGCCGATCCAGCGGGCCACCACCGCGACGACGACCAGCACGGCCAGGAAGGTCGAGGTGGGTCGCAGCAGCCGGCCGCTGCGTTCGACCAGCCAGTCGCCGGCGCCGCCGCCCCGGGCCGTACGCGAGGTCAGGGAGGCGGCGTTGGCGTAGCCGCCCACCAGAAAGAAGATCGGCAGCACCTGGAACAGCCAGGTCGCCACCCGTTCGTTGGTCAACTCCTGGAGGGCGTTGTGCCCGGCGAGCTGTCCCGACGCGTCGTGACCGATAACGGTCATCAGCCAGTGGCCGCTGACCACGGCCACGATGGCCACCGCGCGCAGCAGATCGACGTACCGCTCCCGCCCGGCCGGGGTGTTGCGGGCCAGCCACCGGAGGCGGTGCACGAGGTACTGCGGCCGGAGGTGGCGCATGAGGCTCAGGCTATCCAGCCGGACCGCCGGCCCGGGTGATAACGCCTCGGCCGCCGGGTCCCGCCGTGACCTGCTCCGTCGTACCGGACCAGCCCGTGTCCTCGCCGCCTCCGCCGGGCTGCCGCCCGGGGTGTCGGCCCTCGGCGACGGCACCGGCCGCACCGGCACCGGCCGCACCGGCACCGGCCGCACCGGAACCGGCCGTACCGGAACCGGCCGCACTGGCACTGGCACCGGCGACGACGGACGATGGCGCCGGCGGCGACACCGGTGCGGAGGACCGGCCCGGGAAGGGCCACCGAGAACCCGCCGGGGCGTCGCGGCGGGGCGTCGCGGCGGGGCGTTGCGGCGGGGCGTTGCGGCGGGGCGCGCCGCCGGCCGCGGTGATCCCGCCGAGGGGACCGGCAGGAGCGATCATCCGACCGCGCCGCTGGACGGCAACGGCCCGCCGTCGCCCCTCGTGCCGGGCGGTGCCGCCGACGGCCCGACCGAAAACGATCAGCGTTTGCGATCGGCCACCCGGCCGGCTCAGGCAGCCGCCCGGCCAGGCAGCCGCCCGGCTCAGCCGGGTGCCGGCCGCCCGGTCCGGTCCGGGTCAGCCGCCCAGCAGTCGCGCGTGCAGCGCCGCGGCCCGGTCCCGGTCCGGGTCCAGCCCGCGGGCGGCCAGCCAGGCCGCGGCCAGCGCGCCGTCCCGGGCCGGCAGCAGCGGCGCGGCCGGCCAGCGCTCGGCCAGGGCGGCCCGGACCGCCCGGGTCAGCGGGTTGTCCACGCCCAGCAGGCCGCCGGCCAGGACCACCGGGTGCACCTGCCCGGCCGGCCGGATCCGGGCCACCGTCGCGGTCAGCCGGGCGGCGGCGGCCGCGACGATCCGGGCCGCGCCCTCGTCCACCGTGACGATCGGGGCCGCGCCCTCGCCCACCTCGGCCGCGCCTTCGGCGTGGCCGAGCACCAGCGGGGCGAGCCGGGCCAGGTCCACCGGCGACCGGCGGGTGACAGCCTGGACCAGCCGGCTCACGGTACGCCGCGGCGGCGTCTCCACCACCGCGTCGCCGAGCAGTTCGGTGAGCACGGCGCGGCCCAGCGCGGACGGCTCGGTCTCGGCGTCGAGCGCGGCCAGGGTGTGCCGGACGGCCTCGCGGCCGAGCCAGAAGCCGGAGCCGGCGTCCCCGAGCAGCCAGCCGTGCCCGTCCGCGGTGTGGCCCTGCCGCAGGTCACGGAACTGCGCCGCGATGGCTCCGGTGCCGGCGATGAGCACCGTGCCGTCCGGGTCGGCGGTGCCCGAGGCGTACGCGACCAGGGCGTCGCCGTGTAGCTCGTACCCGCAGCGCAGCCCGGCGTCCCGCCAGGCGCGGTCGAAGGCGGCCCGGCCCTGCGCGTCGGCCAGCAGCCGGCCGACGCCGGCGAGGCCGATCAGGCCGGCCCGGACCGTGCCCGGGTCGACGTCGCGCAGCGCGTGCCGCAGCGCGCTGCCGAGTTCGGCGGCGGCGGCCGGCGCGCCGTGGCTGGTGGGGTTGCCGCCGCCGGCCCGGCCGGTGCCCCGCCGCTCCCCGTCGGTCGTGACCACCTCGGCGCGGGTGGTGCTGCCGCCGATGTCCATGCCCAGCACCAGTTCCTGCGCCATCGGCGAGCCCCGTTTCTCCGCGCGTGTTTCCGGCCGGATCCATGCTGCTCGGGCCGCCCGGGTGGGGCAAGTGCGCCATCGACGGCCGGCCGGGGGTCGGCCGCCGTCCGGGTGAGGGGTTGGTCGGCGACCGGTCGGGGGCCGGGTAACAACTGTGAAAACTTCGCCCACGGCCTTGACAGCGAGGGGGCTTCAGTAAGAACTTTTACCACTAACAGTTAACAGTCTTTTCCGATTGGGGCCACCGATGGTCGAACCAGACGCCGCCGCGACGGTGGTGGACGGGGCGACCGTCGACCGGCGCGGCACCGGCAACCGGACCGTCGCCGACAGCGTCCTGGCCCACGTGCGGTCCCGGCTGCCGGAGTTCACCGGCGCGCTGCGGCGGGTCGCCGACGAGGTGCTGGCCGACCCGGACCGGGCGGCCCGGGCCACCATCGTCGAGCTGGCCGAGCGCAGCGGCACCTCGCCGGCCACCGTCACCCGGTTCTGCCGGGCGCTGGGCTTCGAAGGCTACGCCGGGCTGCGGCTGGGCATCGCCGCCGAGACCGGCCGGGCGCGCTCCGCCGGCTGGGCGGTGGACATCGGCCGGGAGATCCAGCCCGGCGACCCGCTCGACCGGGTGCTCGGGCAGATCATGGCCGCCGACACCCGGGCGATGCACGACACCGCGGCCCTGCTGGACCTGGCCGAGGTGGGCCGGGCGGCGGACGCGATCGCCCGGGCGCCCCGGGTGAACATCTTCGGGGCCAGCGGCAGCGCGCTGGTCGGCGAGGAGATGCGGTCCTGCCTGCACCGCATCGGCATCCCGGCCTGGGCCTGGCGGGACGTGCACGACGGGCTGGCCGCGGCGTCCCTGCTCGGCACCGGCGACGTGGCCCTGGGCGTCTCGCACAGCGGCCAGACCCGGGAGACCATCGAGCTGCTGGCCGAGGCCGGCAGCCACGGTGCCACCACGGTGGCGCTGACCAGCTTCCCCAGCGCGGCGCTGGCGGAGCTGGCCGACATCGTCCTGCTCACCGCCACCCAGGCCACCACGTTCCGGCCGGACGCGCTCTCGGCGCGGCACCCGCAGCTCGTGGTGCTCGATCTGCTCTACATCGCGGTCGCGCAGCGTACCCACTCCCGGGCGCACGCGGCGTTTCAGCGGACCGCCCAGGCCGTCGACGGCCACAAGGCGGCCCGGGACGGATCGGCATGACCGCGCCGGTGCGCGGCCGCCGGCCCGCCGTTTCCCCAGGTGTCCGGAGGTGCCCCCTATCCACCTCCCGGCCGACGTCCCCGGCGGGGACGAGTAACACCCTTCCGCCGAGTCACGGCGGGTCGGACCGGCCCGCCGCTTCATCGGCTGCCAGGCACGCGCACGGCAGCCCGTTCGACCCGGATCTCACCGAGGAGACAACATGTCCGTTACTCCCGACCGTCCGTCGGATCTGACCCGCCGGACGCTGCTGGGCCGCACGGCCGCAGCCGGCCTGCTGGTCACCCCGGCCGCGGGGCTGCTGAGCGCCTGCGCGACCAGCGGCAGCGACGACACCGGAAAGAAAGACGGGGCCGAAGGCACCAAGAGCGACCAGAACCCGCTGGGCGTCAAGGAGGACGCCGCCCTTGAGGTGATCATCTTCAACGGCGGGTACGGCGAGAAGTACGCCACCGACGTGCACGAGCCGCTGTACAAGAAGGAATTCCCGAAGGCGGAGATCAAGCACCAGTCCACCCAGGCGATCTCGACCGTGCTCCAGCCGCGGTTCGCCGCGGGCAACCCGCCGGAGTTCGTCAACAACTCGGGCGAGAAGCTGATGGACTTCGGCGCGCTGGTCAAGGACGGCCAGTTGCAGGATCTCACCGAGCTGTGGGACGCGCCCTCGGTCGACGACCCGAGCAAGAAGGTCCGCGACACCGTCGTGCCGGGCACCGTCGAGCAGGGCATGTACGACACCGGCGACGGCGCGAAGCCGTACGTGCTCTACTACGTCTCCACCGTCTACGGCCTGTGGTACTCGGGCAAGCTGTTCCAGTCCAACGGCTGGCAGCCGGCGAAGACCTGGGACGAGTTCATGGGACTGCTCGACAAGATCAAGGGCAAGGGCATCACCCCGTACGGCTACGCCGGGGCGAACGCCGCGTACTACCAGTGGAACGTGATCCTCACCCACGCCGCCAAGATCGGCGGCGCGGACGTGCTGAAGAACATCGACAACCTGACCCCCGGCGCCTGGACCGCGGACCCGGTGCTCAAGGCCGCGACCGCCTGGGCCGAGGTGGGTGCCAAGTACCTGGACAAGAGCTTCGAGGGTCTGAAGCACACCGACGTGCAGCTCCAGCAGGACCAGTACAAGGTGGGCTTCTACCCCAGCGGCGACTGGCTGGAGAACGAGCAGAAGCAGAACACCCCGCCGGACTTCCAGTACCAGTTGACCACGATGCCCGATCTGACCTCCGCCGACGCGATGCCGTTCGGCGCGCTGCGCGCGGCGGCCGGCGAGGGCTACTTCGTCTCGGCCCGCAGCAACAACCCGCGGGGCGGCATGGAGTACATGCGTCAGATGCTCTCCACGGCCGGCGCGAAGGGCTTCACCGAGACGGTGAAGGCGGCCACCGTGGTACCGGCCGGGTCGGAGGGGTACGCCTTCCCGCCCGGCGTGGCCAGCTCGCAGGCGGCGCTCAAGGCCGCCGGCGCGAACGTCGTGAACCTGATGTTCGACAACTGGTACAAGGAGCTGGACACCGAGTGCCGGACCGCGACCAACGAGCTGATGTTCGGTCGGGTGAAGGCCGAGCAGTTCTGTGAGCGGATGCAGAAGCGGGCCGACGCCCTGACCAAGGACGACTCGGTCGCCAAGTTCCAGCGCTGACGAAAACGAGGGATCATGCGGCACGGCAAGTATCCGTTCGTGGTCGGCTTCCTGGCCGCCCCCGTGACGTTGTACGCGGTATTCGTCATCGCCCCGTACGCCCAGGCGTTCCAGATCTCGATGACCGACTGGCGCGGGTTCTCCGCTCCGAACTACATCGGCTTCGAAAACTTCCGGCGGTTGTTCCACGACCATCGGTTCTGGCAGGCGATCGAACACCACGGCATCCTGTTGCTGGCCCTGCCGCTGATCACCATCGCCATCGCGCTGTTCTTCGCCTTCCTGCTCAACGTGGGCGGGCGCAGCCGGGGTGGCCAACGGCGCGGGGTCTGGGGGTCGAACTTCTACCGGGTGGTGTTCTTCTTCCCCCAGGTCCTCGCCGTGGCCATCGTGGCGGTGCTGTTCCAGACCGTCTACCGGCCCAACTCCTCCGGCCTGATCAACGGCGTACTGATGAAGCTGGGTCTGGACCCGGTGCTGTTCCTGGTCAGGCCGTCGCTGGCGCTGTGGTCCATCATCGCGGTGCTGGTCTGGCAGGCGGTCGGCTTCTACGTCGTGCTCTTCTCGGCGGGCATGTCGGCGATCCCGCCGGACATCTACGAGGCCGCCGAGATGGACGGCGCCACCCGGGTCACGCTGTTCTTCCGGGTGACGCTGCCGCTGCTCTGGGACACCCTCCAGGTGGCCTGGGTGTACCTGGGCATCGCGGCGTTCGACGCGTTCGCCATCGTCTCGGTGCTCTCGGTCGACAACGGCGGCCCGGACGGCGCCACCACCGTGCTGGCGCTGGAGATCTACCGCAACGCCTTCGTCTACTCGAAGTACGGCTACGCGTCGGCCATGGGCGTGGCGCTGTTCTTCCTGACCCTCACCTTCGCGGCGCTGACGCTGCGGCTGTCCCGGCGGGAGAGCGTGGAGTACTGATGAACCCGCATACCACCACCCAGGTCACGGCGCCGGCCCCGAGCGCCGGCGCCGCCGGCGGACTGGCCGCCGGCGCGCTGCCGGACGGCCGGCGCCGCCGCCGCGGGCGTTCCGAGGTCTCGGTGCTCACCGGCCTGGGACAGGCCGCGCTGATCATCTGGGCGATTCTCGTGATCGCACCGATCCTGTGGACCTTCCTGGCATCGTTCAAGAACACCACCGAGATCTTCAGCAGCCCGTGGACGATGCCGGACCACCTGCGCTGGGAGAACTGGTCGCGGGCCTGGACCAAGGCGCACGTGGGCCGGTACTTCCTGAACAGCGTGCTGGTGGTCTCGCTCAGCACCTTCGGCACCATGCTGCTGGGCTCGATGGCCGCGTACGTGCTGGCCCGGTACCGGTTCTGGGGCAACCGGTTCATCTACTACATGTTCGTCTCGGGGCTGGCCTTCCCGGTCTTCCTCGCCCTGGTGCCGCTCTTCTTCGTCGTTCGCAACCTGCACCTGCTCGACTCGTACACCGGGCTGGTCCTGGTCTACATCGCGTACTCGCTGCCGTTCACGATCTTCTTCCTGGCCGCGTTCTTCAAGACGCTGCCGTCCTCGGTGGCCGAGGCCGGGCTGATCGACGGCGCCTCGCACACCCGGCTGTTCTTCCAGGTGATGCTGCCGATGGCCAAGCCGGGGCTGGTGAGCGTGGCGATCTTCAACGTGATCGGCCAGTGGGCGCAGTACCAGCTGCCGCTGGTGCTGCTCTCCAACGCCAAGGACAAGTGGGTGCTCACCCAGGGCATCGCGGACATCTCGGTCAACGCCGGGTACGAGGCGGACTGGTCCGGCCTGTTCGCGGCGCTGACCATCGCGATCCTGCCGATGATCGTGGTGTACGCCATCTTCCAGCGGCAGATCCAGTCCGGCCTCACCTCCGGCGCGGTCAAGTAACCCCGCGGATTGTCGGTGCCGGTCGTTAGAGTCCTGGCGGACCTGGCGATCGGCACCGGAAGGCACCGCATGACCGACCCCGCAGCACACCCGTCCCCGGGCTCCGGGACGAGCCCGCAGGAGCGCGACGACCTGCTCACGTCGCTCCGGCACCACCGTTTCCTGCTCCGCAACACCGCCCGGGAGCTGACCGACGAGCAGGCGGCGCTGACCCCGACGGTGAGCCAGCTCTGCGTCGGCGGCCTGATCAAGCACGTCACCTTCATGGAACGCCGGTGGGCGGCGTTCATCGTCGAGGGCACCTCGGTGTTCCCGCCCGCCGACGACCCGGCCGGCCAGGAGTGGTTCGCGGAGGGCTTCCGGTTCCGGCCGGGCGACTCGCTGGCGGCCGTGCTGGCGGCGTACGACGAGACGGCCGGGCGCACCGACGAGGTGGTCCGGACGGTGCCCGACCTGGACGCCGGCCATCCGCTGCCGGAGCGACCCTGGTTCACCCCCGGCGAGCGCTGGTCGGTGCGCCGGGTCCTGCTGCACGTCATCGGCGAGACGGCGCAGCACGCCGGGCACGCCGGGCACGCCGACATCATCCGGGAGTCCATCGACGGCGCGAAGTCGATGGGCTGACCGTGTCCCGCGGCGGTCCGGTCGTCGCGCTGGCCGAGGGGGACAGCGCGGGCCGGCTGCTGCCGCTGGGCGCGGACGGCACCCCGGTGGGGCCGGTGGAGCGGGTCGACGACCTGGCCGCGGCGATCGTCGAGCGGGACCGCCGGGACCGGCCCCGGTGGGTGTGGCCCGGCACCGGGGCGAGCTACCCGGCGCTGCTGCGTGCCGGTGCCCGGGTCGACCGGTGCCACGACATCGAGCTGACCGAGGCGCTGCTGCTGGGCCACGCCGGGCGCTGGGGCGAGCCGCGGGCACTGGCCGCCGCGTGGGCCAGGCTGACCGGCCGACCCGTGCCGGCGGACCCGCCGACCGCGCCGGCCGCACCGCCCGGGCACCGGCAGGCGGCGCTCTTCGACACCGTGCCCCGCGACCCCGGCCTCGGCCCCGACGCGGTGGCCCGGGTCTACGCCGACCAGTTGGCCCGGATGGCGGCCGCCGAGCACCCCGGCCGGTTCCGGTTGCTGGTCGCGGGCGAGTCGGCGGGGGCGCTGGTGGCGGTCGAGATGGCGACGGTCGGGCTGCCCTGGCGGGCCGACCTGCACGACGCCATCCTGCACGACCTGCTGGGCGAGCCGTCGCCGGTGGGCGGCCCGCCGCGCCGGCTGGCCGAGCTGGCCGCCCGGATCGCGGACGCCTTCGGGGTGCGCCAGATCCACGCCGACTCGCCGGCCGAGGTGCTGCGGGCCTTCGCCCGGGTCGGTGTGCGGCTGCCCAACACCCGGGCCTACGTGTTGCGCCGGGTGGAGCATCCGGCCGCGCCGCTGCTGCTGGAATACAAGGAGCTGTACCGGATCTGGACGGCCCACGGCTGGGTCTGGCGGGACACCTGGATCCACGACGGGCGGTTCCGCCCGGAGTACATCCCGGCCGGGGTGGTCTCGGGCCGCTGGGCCACCCGGGGCGGCGGCGCGTTGCAGATCCCCAAGGTGATCCGCAAGGCGGTGGTGGCCGACCCGGGTTGGCGGTTCGTGGTCGCCGACGCGGGCCAGTTGGAACCCCGGGTGCTGGCCGCCGTCTCCGGCGACGTCCGGATGGCCGCCGCGGGCGGTGCCGGCGACCTCTACGCGGCGCTGGCCCGGGACGCCTTCGACGGCGACCGGGCCGGCGCCAAGCTCGCCCTGCTCGGCGCCATGTACGGGCAGACCGGCGGCGCGGCCGTGCCGGCGCTGGCGGTGCTGCGCCGCAACTACCCGACGGCCTTCGAGTTCGTCGAGGCCGCCGCGCGGACGGGGGAGGGCGGCGGCCTGGTCCGGTCCTGGCTCGGGCGCACCTGCCCACCCTCCAGCGTGCCGCTGCGGGATCCGGAGCGGGAGTACGACGGCGGCGCCGCGGAGCCCGCCATGCAGGACGAGCCGTCCCGCTCCGGCGCCGCGGCCCGGGCCCGGGGCCGGTTCACCCGCAACTTCGTCATCCAGGCCACCGCCGCCGAGTGGGCCACCACGCTGCTGGCGGTGCTGCGCGGGCTGCTCGCCGGCACCCCCGCCGAGCTGGTCTTCTTCCAGCACGACGAGGTGCTGGTGCACTGCCCGGCGCAGCTGGCCGACCGGGTGGCGGAGCTGGTGACCGAGGCCGGCCGGCAGGCCACCGAGCTGCTGTTCGGCGGCACCCCGGTGCGCTTCCCGCTCGACATCTCCATCGTGGACTGCTACGCCGACGCCGACTGAGCGGGCGCGGGCGGGAATCGCGTCCGCCCGGTCGGAACCGGTCTGATCGCAAATAGTCGCTTTTGCGCCGATACTCGGCCGACCCAGGATCGTTGGGTCCGATGTGCGCTCGACGGCAGCCGGGCCGGTACCGGCTGTGCGCCACCGGGTCGATGCCGGCTGTGCGCGAGCGGAACGGAACACATCAGGCGGGGGTGACTCAACTGAGTCGGATCGCGGGAATGATCATTGCGGCGGGCGGTGGCCGACGGATCGGCGGACCCGAGGCGCTGCTGCACGTCGGCGGCCGTCCGCTGGTGAACCAGGTGCTGGACATCATGGCCGAGGCCGGCTGCACGCCCTGCGTGGTCGTGCTCGGCGCGGCCGCCGAACAGGTCCGGCAGGCCGCCGACCTGTCCGAGGCCCGGGTGGTGGTCAACCGCGCCTGGGGCACCGGCATCGGATCCTCGCTGCGGATGGGGCTGAATGCCCTCGACGACCCCGGGATCGAGGCGGTGGCCGTGGCCCCGGTCGACATGCCGGGGCTGACCGCCGCCGCCGTACGCCGGGTGGCCGCCCTGCCGTACCCCGAGGCCCTGGTCTGCGCGACCTACCGCGGGCTGCGCGGCTACCCGATGCTGTTCGGCCGCCGGCACTGGCCCGGCATCGCCACCCTGGCCAAGGCCGACGTCGGCGCCCGGCCGTACCTGCTGGCGCACAAGGACGAGATCGTGGACATCGCCTGCGACACGGTCGCCGACGGCTGCCGGGCCGACACGCCCGAGCTGCTGGCCCAGTGGGGGCTCACCGTGCCGGTGCAGCGGGTGGGTGCCTGATCCGGACCCCGGCGTCCCGACCCGGCGTCCCGGCCCGGGTGCCTGATCCGGACCCCGGCGTCCCGGCCCGGGTGCCGGCTCCGATCCGACAGCCCGGCCGCCGCCGGGCCGCCGCCGGGCGGTCGCGCAGGGTAACCTCGCTGGCCGCGACAACACTTTTGATACCTATACCTGAGAGTCATTTTTATGACTCTCAGGTATAGGTGCAAAAAATGTGTTCGGTCCTCGGCGCGGCGTCCGGGACGCACCGTCGCGGTTCCGGGGCCAGCGTCGCGGTTCCGGGGCCAGCGTTGCGGACGGGTGAAAGCGCGGTTTCCGCGACGTACCGTGCGGCCTAGAATCTGCCGGTGAGCCGACCCCCGTTGGATCTCGTCGCTCCGGATCTGCCGGCCGAACCGTTGGACCACAATGCCAGCAACGCCGCCACCGGCGGCATCTGGCGGGTACGCCGCGACGGCCGCTCGGCGGTGCTCAAGCTCGCGACACCGCCGGGACACCATCCGGACCCGCCGGCGCACTGGGCCGCGCAGGACGACCCGGGGCACTGGAACTACTGGCGACGCGAGGCGCTGGCCTACCGCGACGGCCTGGCCGCCTCCGTGTACGCCGGCGGCGGCATCCGGGCACCGGAGCTGCTCGACCTGCGCGAGCGGGCGGACGGGTCGGTGGCGCTCTGGCTGGAGGATGTGGCCGGCCGGCCCGGCCCGAGCGCGGCGGTGGCCGACCTGGCCGACCTGGCCCGCCGGCTGGGCGCGGCGCACGCCGCCTGGCTGGGATCGGCTCCCCCGGTGGACTGGCTGGCCCGGGACTGGCTGGCCGACTACGTGCGCAGCCGGCCGGCGGCGCAACAGCCGCCGTGGGACCATCCGATCGCGGTCGCGCAGTGGCCGGCCGAGCTGCGCGGACGGCTGCGGGAGCTGTGGCGGCGGCGCGAGGAGTACCTTGCCGCGGCGGGCGAGCTGCCCAGCACCCTGTGCCACCACGACGTCTGGCCGATGAACCTGGTGCTCAGCGGCGCGGGTCCGGTGCTGCTGGACTGGACGGCCCTCGGCCCGGGTCCGGTCGGCGAGGACCCGGCCAACCTGATCGCCGACACCTTTCTCGACGGGCTGGTGCCGGTCGACCGGCTGGATGAGGTGGCCACCGCCGTCACCGAGGGCTACCTGGCCGGGCTGGCCGGCGCGGTCGACCCGGCGGTGGTCCGCCGCGCCATCGCGATCACCGGCGCCGCCAAGTACTGCTGGCTGGCACCCTGGATGGTGACCTTCGGCGCCAGCGCGAACCCGAAGGCGCCGAACTACGACCGGCGCGGCGTGGCGGCGATGTTCGCCGGCCGGGCGCCGGTGCTGCGGCTGATCACCGACTGGGCCGCCGCGCTGGGCTGAACCGCCGCGCTGGGCTGAGCGCCGCCGGAGCTGGACCGGGCCGCGGTCGCGTCCGGTCAGCCGAACAATTGCGTGGCGTTGTGCCAGCAGACCGCGCGCAGCCAGTCGTCGCCCAGGTCCAGCCGGGCCAGTCCGGCGAGCTGGTCGGCGTACGGGTACGGGATGTTCGGGAAGTCGCTGCCCAGCAGGATTTTGCCGGCCAGGCCCAGGTCGCGCAGCCGGCCCAACTGACCGGCCGGGAACGGGAGGGTCCGGTCGAAGAACGAGGTGAACACCATTGTGGTGTCCAGCATCAGCCGCTCGTACCGCTCGGCGAGGTCGAGGAACGGCAGGTAGTCCGGCGCGCCCAGGTGCGCGACGATCGCCGGCAGTCGCGGGTGCCGGGCCATCAGCTCGGCGAACGGCTCCGGCCCGGTGTGCGGCGTACCGACCGGGGCGTGTCCGGCGTGCACCACCACCGGCACGCCGGCCTCGGCCAGCAGTCCCCACACGCCGTCCAGCTCCGGAGCCGTGGCGGGGAAGCCGCCCACCTGAAGGTGCACCTTGAACACCCGGGCGCCCGCCTCGACGGCGCGCCGGACGTCGTCCACCGCCCCGGGCTCGGCGTAGCAGGTCGCCGAGGGCAGGCACCCCGGCGTCCGCCGGGCGAAGTCGAGGGTCCAGTCGTTCAGGTCCGCGGCCATGCCCGGTCGGTGCGGGTACGCGAGCGCGGTGAACATCCGTACGCCGAGCCGGCGCAGGTGCGCCACCCGGTCCTCGTCGCTCCACCGGTACCGGATCGGCCACTCGATGCCGACCAGCGGGCCGGCCGCGTCGAAGTACGCCCAGATCCGCCGCAGCAGGCGCTCCGGCAGGAAGTGCACGTGCACGTCGGCGATCCCGGGCAACCCCAGGCTCCGCCAGAACTCCGGGACATCGGCGTCGTCCATGCCCCAAGGGGCTATCACACCGGAACGTTGAAGCTGCGCAGCACGGCCGGTGCGACCAGGCCGAGCGCCGCCAGCACCGAGACGATGGTGAGCACCGTCCGCAGCACCACCACCTCGCCCTTGCCGCCGGTGCGCAACGCGATGTGGTCCGGGATGCCGATCATGCGCCACATCCGCCGCTTGATCGGGATCGGCCAGAGGATCGGCACGCCGGCGCTGGTGATCATGTCGCCGATGATGTGCACGAAACTGCCCACCCCGACGGCGAGGCCGAGCATCGGATAGCCGCGGTCGGCGGGCAGCGTCACCCAGGTGAAGACGGCCGCGCCCAGCGACAGCAGGGTGATGGTGAGCCAGCCGACCCGCTTGGCCCACTCGTCGAACAGCCCGCGCAGCGCCAGCCCGATCATGAAGAACAGGATGCCGATGACGGCCCACTTGCCGTACGCGGCGCACAGCGCGGTCGTACCCCAGCCGACCAGGACGGTGAACGGCACGGTGTGGGTGAGGGTCCGGTGCCCGTTGTGCCGGTGCGGGTCCTTGCTCAGCCGGGTGGCGGTGTAGACCCCCAGCGAGACCTTCTCGATCACCTCGGCGAGGAACAGCGAGAAGACCCCGAAGGTCCGTGCCACCGTGGCCCCGCCCTGATTGCGGGTGACCTTTCCGGACAGGTCCAGATCGGGAAAGAGCGCCCCGCCCGCGCAGACCGCGGTGCCGACGGCGATGGCCAGCGGCGACTGGTGGTACCCGGCGAACTGGTCGAGTGCCCAGGAGCCCGTCAGCCAGACGGCGGCACCGGACAACGCGTGGGACGGCCCCATCATCGTTGCGTAACCTCCCCATGGATCTTGCTGGCAAAGCTACGCCACGCGGGCAACCGGCCCGTCGGCGGGCACCGTCCCGTCCATGATGGAGGATGATCGGCCAGGTCGGCCGCCCGGCTGTCACAAACGCGACAGCCGGGGGTGGGTCCGCGAGTTGTCAGCCGGCGCTCGGCGGGCCGGACCGGCGCCCGGCGGCCCAGCGCCCCCACAGGATGCGCCGGGACAGTCCGAACACGATGAAGACCACCGGCAGCGGCCAGAACACCGGATGCCCCGCCGCCACCGAGGCGACCACGACCAGCGCCACGAGCACCGCGATGACCGGCACCCGGCGCGGGCCGGGCCAGCGCCGCCACGGTCCGTCGGCCGCCGACCAGCCGGGTCCGTACCGACCGGGTCCGTACCGACCGGGTCCGTAGCGGCCGGGCGGTACGGTGTCGCCGCCGGGCTCCGCCGGCCCGGGGTTGGTCTCGGGTACGACCCGGTGCCCGCCGGGCAGGTCGGCCACCAGCGGCCGGAGTTCGTCCCGGTACACCAGGGCGTACGCGGTGGCCAGCCGCTCCTCACCCTCGGCGAGGGTCAGCCGTCCCTCGGCCATGGCGGTGCGGAGCAGATCCGCCAGCCGTTCGCGTTCGGCGTCGGAGGCCCGCAGCCGGGGGCCGGACTCCGGGGCGGCCGGGCGCCGCGACTCGGCCGCCGGGGTGCTCCCCGGGGCGGGTTCGGATGGTTGGCTGGCCCGGTGCTGCGGGTCGGATTCGGTCGACATGGCGCCCCCTTCGGCTTTCCTCCAGCCTGCGCCGGGCGTCACCGGGCGCCATCGGCCCTCGGGCGACATCCGGGGTACGCCGGGAGGCGTAGCCGGGGCGGCCCGCGCGCTCGGCGCTCGCCGC
This sequence comes from Plantactinospora sp. KBS50, assembly GCF_002285795.1. GTDB lineage: Bacteria > Actinomycetota > Actinomycetes > Mycobacteriales > Micromonosporaceae > KBS50. The sequence continues at coordinate 4,477,173 of NZ_CP022961.1, read as the reverse complement.
GCGAAGGCCGCTTCCGGGCGAACCCGGGCCACCTCGGGCGATCAGCGGTGACCAGGGCCGATCAGCGGTGACCAGGGCCGATCAGCGGTGATCAAGGCCGACCGGGGGCGATCCGGGTCAGACGGCGACGGTCAGCCGGACCGGTACGGTGTCGCCCACCGTGACCCCCTCGGCCCGGCGGACATTCGCCCGCACCGGCACCACGTACCGGCCGTCCTTGGGAAACAGCGACGTCGCCCACTCGGTGCCGCCGATCCGGGCCGTCACCGGGATCATGCCCCAGCCGTAGCTGACCAGGGGGCGGCGGCCTCCAGCGCGGCGCACTGATCGTCCGGAACGGTGATGAAGTGCCACGGCGCCGGACCCCGCCAGAACCAGACCTCGCCGCGAAACTCCAGCTCCATCGCCCCAGCATACGAGCCGACCTGCCGTGCGGACCTGCCGTGCCGACCTGCCGTGCCGAGCGGCCGCGCGGTCACGCTCGGTCCATCGCGGCCAGCAGCTTCTCCACGGTGTTCCAGTTGCGGGCGGTCGCGGTCGGGCCGTCCTTCACCTTGCCCAGCACCGTCACCAGCCGGCTGTCCCGCTGGCCGTGCGGCAGCCAGCCGTACACCTCCGCGCCGTCGAGGACGTACCGGTCGTCGCCGAGGTCGGCGTCGGCCAGCGCCCGCACGACGGCGGCCGGCGGCGGCCCGGCCAGGAACCACACCACGTACCGGGAGCCGTCCACCGCCACGTCCGCCAGCGGGTTGCCGGCCACGATCCGGGCCAGCTCGTCCCGGGTACGCACGACCACGTCGACCACCATCCCGAACCGCTGCTCGATGGCGAGCCGCACGGCGCTGCCCAGTTCGGCGGGGGGCAGGTCGGCCGCCAGCGTGACGTTGCCGCTCTGCAACAGCGTCGCCACGTCGCCGTACCCCTGCTCGGTGAGCAGTTCCCGAAGGTCGGCCATTGCGACCCGGCGGGACCGGCCGAGGTTGATGCCGCGCAGCAGCAGCGCGTAGCGGTCCACGGTCGCCTCCTCCTCAGCCGCCGGTCGGCCGACCGTCCCAGGACCGCCGCGGGATGCGCGGGTGGTCCGAACTCTGCATGCGCCCAGGATGGCACAGTCGGGGGGGCATGCGCCGGCGGCGCGACCCGGCCGTGACGCTGGTCGGGCGTTCGGGGCGCCACCGGCCGTCACCGGGCGGCGTCGTCCGCCGGGTGGAAGCTCTGCCGCAGCATCAGCAGGTTGGCCTTGTTCACCGACCAGTCGAACTCCCGGGTCACCCAGCCGATCGTGTACGCCCGCCCGCCGGCGTTGGCCAGCATCCGGTACGAGTGCAGCGCCACGCCCTTCGCGCTGGTCCACCGGCACTCCCACTCGGCGCCGTCGTAGGAGTCGATCCGCTGGATGACCAGGCGCTGGTATCCGGGCAGCGCCCCGGCGTCGGTGATCCGGCGCTCCTGCGCCGCCAGGTACCGGTCCGGCGACTCGGTCGGCGGTGCGCCGGAGTCGACGCTGAGCGTCCGGGAGCCCTCCGGTTCCCGGAAGCAGCTCGCCGTCCCGTCCGGGTAGCCGAGCCAGCCCACCGGCACGGCGATGCGGAAGCCGGCGGGGTCGACGTGCCAGGTCCAGCCGGCGGTGAGCGCGAACGGCTCGCCGGAGGGCCGGGGGGCGGGGGAGACCGGGACGGCGCCGGCGGGGACGGCGCCACCGCACGGGAAGGCCGCCCCCGCGGCCGAGCCGTTCCCGGTGGCCGTGGCGGTGGGGGTGGCGGTGCCGGCCGTGCCGGCGGGGAGGGCGCCGGGGTCCGGCTTGTCGCCGGCACCGGCCCGCAGCAGCGCGACCGTCACCAGCACGGCCAGCACCGCGACCCCGGCGGCGGTCGCCACGACCCAGGTCCGGCCGCCGCGCGTGGTGAGGCTGCCGGACCTGCGCCGGCGGCTGCCAGCCGCGGCGGAGTCGCCCGCGTCGCGCTCCCGCGCCGGCGGCGCCGGCCGGTCGCCGCCGGCCGACCCGGGACCGGGACCGGGCGTCGCGGTGCCGGCCGGTCGCGGTGTTTCCGCCGGTACGCGCCGCAGCAGCCGCTCCACCTCGTCCGCGCCGATCCGGCGTCGCGGGTCGCGGCGCAGCAGGCCGTCCAGCACCGGCCGCAGCGCCCCGGCGTGCCGGGCCGGGTCCGGCGGGGAGGTGGCCAGCGCTGTGAGCGTTGCCATCGAGGTCCGGCGGGCGTACGGGGAACGGCCCTCGACCGCGGCGTACAGCGTGGCCCCCAGCGACCACAGGTCCGCCGCCACCGTGGAGACGCCCTCGGCGGCCCGCTCCGGGGAGACGTACTGCGGTGAGCCCATCACCAGGCCGGGCCGGGTCATCCGGCCGTCGCCGTCGGCGATGGCCAGCCCGAAGTCGGTCAGCACCACCCGGCCGTCGTCGGCGATCAGCACGTTGTGCGGCTTGACGTCCCGGTGCAGCACCCCGGCCCGGTGCGCGGCGCGCAGCGCGGCCAGCACGGCCAGCCCGATCCGGGCGGCCCGGGCCGGCGGCATCGGCCCGTCCTCCACGATGATCTGCTGCATGGAGCGGGACGGGACGTACTCCATCACGATCCACGGGTTCGCGCCGGCGAGCACCACGTCGTACACCTGGATCACGTTCGGGTGGTTGAGCCGGGCCGTGGTGCGCGCCTCCCGCATGGTCCGGGTGCGCAGCGCGTCCCGTTCCTCGGCGTTGGCCCAGCCGGGTGGCAGGACCTCCTTGACCGCGACGTCCCGGTGCAGCACCTCGTCCCGGGCAAGCCAGACCTGGCCCATCCCGCCCCGGCCGATCAGGCGGAGCAGGCGGTAGCGCTCGCCGATCAGTACCTGCCGCACCGTCGCTCCCCAGCTTGTCACTCCAGGTGAACGATAACGAGCACGCGGTGTCCCCGCATCCCGTGAACGGGACTCCGATGATCGGATATTCGGCCGTTCGGCGCGGGATCTTCGGCCTCCCGGCGCCGCCCGCTCGGTCAGCCGGCCAGCGCCAGCAGGTTGCCGTCCGGGATCACCACCTGCGGACGGGTGATGCCGGTGCGCTCCGGCGACCGGGTATGGGCGGCGTCGGCGTACACCGAGCCGGTGCGGGCCGCGATCGAGGACCAGCCGTACCGTTCGGTGACCATGCTGCGCGCCTGCCGGGCCACCCGGCGGGCGAAGTACTCGTCGCCGATAAGCGTGTCGACCGCGCCGGCCAGCGCGTCGGGGTCGCTGTGCGGGAAGGTCACCCCGGTCACGCCCGGCTCGATGATCTCGGCGAGGCCGCCGGTGGCCGAGACCGCCAGCGGCGCGCCGGCCGCCGCCGCCTCCAGCGCGATCATGCCGAACGGCTCGTACAGGCTGGGCACCACGGTCGCGTCGGTGGCGCCCAGCACGGCCGGTAGCTGCGTCTCGTTGAGGAAGCCGACGAACCGGACGGTCTGCTCCAGCCGCAGCCGGTCGGCCTGCTCCTGCAACTGCGCCCGGTACGGCCCGTCGCCGGCGATCAGCACCCGCAGCCCGGGGTGCCGGTCGCGCAGCCGGGGCACGGCGCCGACCAGGTGCTGCACGCCCTTCTCGTAGACGAGCCGGCCGGCGTAGCCGATCAACGGCCCCGCCCCGGCGTACCGGCGCCGCGCCGAGGCCACCGCGTGCGGCCGGGCTCGCCAGGCCCGGTCGTCCACCCCGTTCGGCACCACGGTCACCCGGCCGGCGGGCAGGCTGAACAACCCGCTCACCTCGTCCCGCATGTAGCCCGAGCAGACGATCACCCGGTCCGACTCGTGCGCCAGCCAGTGCTCCACCGAGTGGATCGCCCGGTTCGTCTCGTCCGGCAACCAGCCCTGGTGCCGGCCCGCCTCGGTGGCGTGGATCGTGGTCACCAGCGGCAGATCCAGGTGGTCGGCCAGGGTCACCGCGGTGTGCGCCACCAGCCAGTCGTGGGCGTGCACCACGTCGTAGCCGCCGCTGCCGGCCGCGCGCAGCGCGGTGCGCAGCAGGGTGTGGTTGAAGGCCATCGTCCAGGCCAGCAGCGAGCCGGTGGCCAGCGGGAACCGGACCGGATCCTCCGGGGCACGCACGACGCGTACGCCGTCGACGTACTCGGTCAGGGCGGCGCCGTCGGCGTGCCGGGTGACCACCGTGACGTCGTGCCCGGCGGCCGCGAGCGCGACCGAGAGCGCATGCACGTGCCGACCCAGCCCGCCCACCATGACCGGCGGATACTCCCAGGACAGCAGCAGCACCCGCTGCGGCCGGACGGTGTGGATGTCGAGTACCTGCGCGTTCGGTGGCATCGGCCCGCTCCCTCGCCATCTCGTCGGTCCATCGGCGCGGCGGTGCGCGTGGGCCGGCAACGTCGCCGGCGGTGCGCGCGGGCCGGCAGCACTGCCGGCGGGCGCGTCTCGACCGGGCAGCCCCACCCTTGCCCGCCGACGCCCCAATCCTCACGGTGCTCCGCTAACCGGGGGAGAAGCCGGGGTTTCGGTGCTGTGACGGTGTCATGCGGTCCGGCGGACCCGGAGCACCTCGGCGACCGACCACGCCTGGAAGGGGCAGCCGGTGGCCTGGTGCGGAGCGAGCCCGTCGGCGGTCTCGGTCACCGATCCTAGGCCGAACTCGGGCAAATGGCCATCTATACCAGAGAATGCCTCATCGGTTGGCACATTCCCGCGCCGGCAGGCATCCACGTACGGCCCGAGCAGCCACGGCCACACCGTGCCCTGGTGGTACGCGCCGTCCCGCTGCTGCGGGCCGCCGCGGTGCCGGCCGGTGAACTCCGACGCGTCCGGCGCCAGGCTGCGCAGCCCCAGCGGGGTCAGCAGCGCCGCGCCCACCGCGGCCAACGCCGCGACATCCACCGGCAGCGGCGCGTGCGGCAGGGACCAGGCGAGGAGCTGGTTGGGCCGCAGCGCGTCGTCGTCGTGCTCGGTCACCCCGCGCGGGTACGCCGGAGCCGGCGCGTCGACCACGTCGTACAGCCAGCCGCCGGGCGCCGGAAAACGGCGCCGGAACGCCTCCCCGGCCCGCCTGTGCGCGGCGGGCGCGGCCCCCGGATCCGCACCGACCAGCCCGGCCAGCTCGACCACCCCGGCCAGCCCGTTGATCCACAGCGCGTTCACCTCGACCGGCTTGCCCGACCGCTGCGTCACCGGCCGGCCGTGCACCCGGGCATCCATCCAGGTCAACGCCGTGCCGGGGGCGCCGGAGGCGAGCAGCCCGTCGGTGTCGACCCGGATGCCGTACCGGGTGCCGCGCAGGTGCCCGTCGACGATCGCGGACAGCGCCGGCAGCAGCTCCGCGGCCAGGTCGGTGTCCCCGGTCGCCGAGACGTGCCGGTTCACCGCGTGCAGGAACCACAGGCTCGCGTCGACCGTGTTGTACTCCACCCGGCCGGTGTCGGCCGTGTTCGCCAGCATCCCCGCCGACACCGTCGCCGCGTACCCGCGCAGCAGCTCGCGGCCCTCCTCGGCCCGCCCGGTGGCCAGGAACAACCCCTCGTACGCGATCATCGTGTCCCGCGACCAGGCGCCGAACCACGGATAGCCGGCCACCACGTCCGGACCGGCCGCCGTGCGCACCACGAAGGCGTCGGCCGCCAGCGCCAGCGTCGCCGCCACGTTGTCGGCCGGCCGGGCGGCGGCGACCACCGCCCGGTTGCGCCGGCGGGCCGCGGCGACCACCTCGACCGCGGGCGGCGGCGCGGTCGCCAGGTCACCCGCCCACGCCGACACCTCGACCGTGTCGCCCGGTCGCTCCAGCGCACCGGTGAAGGTGCCCGCGTACCACAGGTCCTCCTGCGCCGGCAGCCCGCGCTCGGCCTCCGCGCGGTGGTGCACCCCGCGCCACCAGTCCCCGGCCGGGAGCCAGCCCGGCCCGCGCAGCCGGTACGCCGCCTCGACCACCACGCCGCCGTCGGCCGCCACCGTGTGCGGGTCCGGCCCGCCCACGCCACGCTCGCCGTGCGCGTCCCGCCAGGTGCAGACGGCCGCCAGGTCCAGCCGGACCGGCGGCCCGGACAGCAGCCGGTGCACCACCGCCACGGCCGGCCGGCCGTACGTCATCGCCAGCTCGCGTTCCAACACGGTCTCGCCGATCCGCCACCGCCACCGGGGCAGCCCGTCGACGAGGTCGAAGCGTTCCAGCAGCTCGAAGCCGGCCGGGTCGACGACCCCGGTGGCCCACTCGTGCACGCCGAGCCGGACCTGCGCACCCGAGGGCAGCGTGAGCACCGGATCCAGCGCGACCAGCCCCACCCGGCGCTGCGCCGGAGTGTCGGCGGCCACCACCAGCAGGCCGTGGTAGCGGCGGGTGCGCAGCCCGGCCACCGTGCCCATGGCGAAGCCGCCCACCCCGTCGGTCACCAGCCACTCCCGGCCGGTGCCCGCCGCCAGGTCGCCGCAGACCTGCGTGCCGAACCCGATTTCGATCACGTTACCTCCACAGGGGCGCGGCGTCCGATGCCCCTAAGATGCCCCGGAAACGCCACCCGAACCCGTGCAGTCTGTCCGAGGATCAGGAAGGAGGTGGACCCGGCGTGCCGCCCGCCAGCAACCCGGCGCAGGACCCGGAACGCCTCCGGCTGGCCGAGGCCGACGCCGACCGGCAACCGTGGCGTGCCTGGGGTCCGTACCTGGCCGAACGCGCCTGGGGGACGGTCCGGGAGGACTACAGCGAACACGGCACGGCCTGGCACTACTTCCCGCACGACCACGCCCGGTCCCGCGCCTACCGGTGGAACGAGGACGGCATGGCCGGGGTGTGCGACGACCGGCAGACGTTCTGCTTCGCGCTGGCCCTGTGGAACGGCGCCGACCCGATCCTCAAGGAGCGGATGTTCGGCCTGGACGGGCACGGCGGCAACCACGGCGAGGACGCCAAGGACTACTGGTGGTACGAGGACTCCACCCCCACCCACTCCTGGATGCGGTGGCGCTACCACTACCCGCAGGCCGCCTTCCCGTACGACGACCTGGTCGCCGGGAACGCCCGGCGCCGGCGGGACGAGTCGGAGTACGAGCTGGTCGACACCGGGATCTTCGACGACGACCGGTACTGGGCGGTGACCGTCGACTACGCGAAGGCGTCCCCCACCGACCTGTGCCTGCTGGTCACCGTCGCCAACCGGGCCGACCGGCCGGCCCGGCTGCACGTGCTGCCCACCCTCTGGTTCCGCAACACCTGGTCCTGGGGACTGCCCGGCCGCGACACCGTGCCGGTGATCACCGGGGAGCCCGGCCGGCTGGTGGGCCGGCACCCCGAACTCGGCCAGCTCGTGCTGGCCGGCGAGGGCGACCCGGAACCGCTGCTGTGCGACAACGAGACGAACACCCGCCGGCTGTGGGGACTGGACGGGCGCAGCGCGTACCCGAAGGACGGCATCAACGACCACGTGGTGACCGGCGCGGCCACGGTCAACCCGGCGCGTACCGGCAGCAAGGGCGCGCTGCACTACGTACTGGACGTGCCGGCCGGCGGCTGCGCGCGGATCCGGCTGCGGCTCGCGGCCACGGCGCCCCCGCCGGCCCCGGACGACCCGCCGGAGCTGGACCTGGCCGCCGGGCACGCGGCCGTGCTGGCCGACCGGCGGGCCGAGGCCGACCGCTTCTACGCCGGGGTGATCCCGCCCGCCGCCAGCGCCGCGGAGACCGCGGTGGCCCGGCAGGCCCTCGCCGGGCTGATGTGGGGCAAGCAGTTCTACCACTTCGACGTGCGGCGCTGGCTCACCGGCGACGCGGCCGCGGCGCCGCCGCCGGCCGGCCGCCGGCACGGCCGCAACGCCGAGTGGGCGCACCTGAGCAGCTTCGACGTCATCTCCATGCCGGACTCCTGGGAATACCCGTGGTTCGCCGCCTGGGACCTGGCCTTCCACTGCGTCAGCATCGCCCGGGTGGACCCCGGGTTCGCCAAGGCGCAACTGCTGTTGCTGCTGCGCGAGTGGTACCAGCACCCCAACGGGCAGATCCCGGCGTACGAGTGGGCGTTCGGGGACGTCAACCCGCCCGTGCACGCCTGGGCCGCGTTGCAGGTGTTCGCCATCGACGGCGGCCGGGACTTCGACTTCCTGGCCCGGGTGATGCACAAGCTGCTGCTGAACTTCACCTGGTGGGTCAACCGCAAGGACACCGGCGGCAACAACGTCTTCGAGGGCGGCTTCCTCGGGCTGGACAACGTCGGCCCGTTCGACCGGTCGGCCGCGCTGCCCGTGGCCGGGGTGCTGGAACAGTCCGACGGCACCGGCTGGATGGCCATGTACGCGCTGAACCTGCTGGACATGGCGCTGGTGCTGGCGGTGCACGACCCGGTCTACTCGGACCTGGCCACGAAGTTCTTCGAACACTTCGCGCTGATCGCCGCCGCCGCGTACGAGCAGGGACTGTGGGACGACGCCGAGGGCTTCTTCCACGACGTACTGCGGCTGCCCGACGGCAGCCGGGTGCCGCTGCGGGTGCGCTCGGTGGTCGGGCTGCTGCCGCTGACCGCCACCACCCGGCTCACCTCGGGCACGCTGCGCCGGCTGCCGGACGTGGCCGCCCGGCTACGCTGGTCGCTGGCCAACCGGCCCGAGTACGCGCACGTGGTGGGCGAGCGGCGGCTCGGCCCGGACGGGCGCCAGCAGCGGCTGCTGGCCATGGTCGGCCCGGACCAGATGATCCGGCTGCTGGCCCGGATGCTCGACGAGGACGAGTTCCTCTCGCCGTACGGGCTGCGCACGCTGTCCCGGGCGCACCTGGCCGAACCGTTCACGGTGATCCTCGGCGGGCAGGTCTGCACCGTCGGCTACGAGCCGGCAGAATCCACGAGCGGGCTGTTCGGCGGCAACTCGAACTGGCGCGGCCCGATCTGGCTGCCGACCAACTACCTGCTGATCGGCGCGCTGCGCGACTACGCGGCCTTCTACGGCGACGACCTGCTGGTCGAGTACCCCACCGGCTCCGGGCGGCAGCGGACGCTGCGGCAGGTCGCCGACGACCTGTCCGAGCGGCTGATCTCGCTGTTCGTACCCGGCCCGGACGGCCGGCGGCCGATGTACGGCGCCACCGGGCTGTTCCAGACCCACCCGGACTGGCGGGACCGGATCGTCTTCCCGGAGTACTTCCACGGCGACAACGGCGCCGGCCTGGGCGCCTGGCACCAGACCGGCTGGACCGCCCTGGTCGCCGACCTCATCCTCACCCTCCGTCGCTGAGCCCGACCAGGCGGACCACCGCCGGTGCCGGCACCGGCGGGCGCGCGGCTCAGCGGTCGTCCGGGTCGCCCACGCCCTGCGCGACGATCATCTCGGCGAGCTGGTAGAAGGCCGTTCCGATGCCGTGCGGCGGGAAGGTGATGGTGTACGGCGCCGCGGCCGGTGGCACGAAGTCGCAGCCCTCCTCGGCGAGCACGGCCACCCGGTCGAACCCGTGCCGGCCCTGGAAGAGCCCGACCTCATGGATCACGTTCTGCCGGGCCAGCCGGCGGCCGTCCCCGGTGAAGTCCTCGGCGGTCAGCACGCAGACCGCGAAGCTGCACCGTTCCAGGTAGTCGGCGAGCGCCTCGGTGACGGACCGGCCGCCCCACGCCCCGCTCTCGAAGGAGTACACCGGCAGCTCGAACCGGTCGGCGATGAAGCGCTGCACGGCGAGCCACTCCGGGTGGGCGCCGTGCGCGATGAAGACGCCCCGGGGCGTACCCGCGGTCCGGCGTTCGCCGGCGGCCGACCCGATGAAGTCGCGGGTCACCTCGGCGAACTGGGCGTGCCCGGCGCTGCCGACGTACCGCAGCTTGTGCCGGGCGAGCCGCATGCCGAGCAGCGAACCCAGCTCGACCTGGAGCTTGTCGCTGGTGAGCACCGTGAGCAGGCCGGCCGCGAAGACGTCGCCGGCGCCGGTGTCGTCGGCGATCTCGGCGCTCATCAACGGGGTCTGCGCGTAGAAGTCCCCGAGCAGCTTGCCGCGTTCTCGCCGGTAGGCCCAGACACCGGCCGGCAGCTTGATGAGCACGATCCCGGCGCCGCCCATCCGGGCGATCAGCCGCCCCGCCACGATCTCGTCGGACTCGCCCTCGGCGTGCCGACCCAGCGCGCGGAACTCGCGGTAGTTGACCAACAGGTAGTCGCTGAGTCCGAGCAGGCCCTCCACGTCCGCCGTGCCCCCGACGCTCCACACGTGCCCCGGATCCAGACACACGGCGGTGGCCGGGCTGGCCCGCTTGACCGCCGCGAGCACCCGCAGCAGCCGGCCGGGGCTGCGGTTGTCCAGGAACGAGGTCACGTGGATCACCCGGGCGGTAGCCAGGTAACCCACCACGGCGTCGAACTCCCGGTCGAGGTGTTCGGCCAACTCGTCGTTCGCGCCGGCGTGGGTGAGCAGGGTACGGTCGCCGCTGCCGTCGGCGAAGGAGAAACAGATCCCGCACAGCCGGGAGTCGTCCCGGAACACGAACCGGTGGTCGACGCCGAGGGCCTCGAACTGCTGCACGCTGGACAGGCCGATCACGGGAACCCGGCCGGCCACCCCGACGAACCCGAGCCGTACCCCCACCTGCGTCTGGGCGATCGCGAAGATCGCGTTGAAGGCGGAGCCGCCGAGGCTGGTGTCCGGGCGGGTGGAGCTGACCGTTTCGATGGCGGCATTGATCGTCTGCGCGTCCACCAACGCCTCCGTGCCCGGTTCGAACGGCAGCCCGACGCCGTCCAGCAGCCGCGCTATCCGGTCGGTGAGCCGGCTCCGGTCGGCGGGCCGGCGAGGACCGGTGGCGCCGGCCGGCGGCGGCCCCGTCCCGGGCACCGCGCGGGGTGCCGGGCCGGTCGCCCCGGCCGAGGTGGCGCCCGTGCCGGTCGCGCCCGGCGGGGGCTCGGCGGCGATGTAGTCCAGGTTGAGGGCGCCGACGCCGATCACGTCCAGCGCGAACCCCGACGTGCCAGCTGTCTCACGATCCGCCACGTCGGCCATCCCTCGGCGTATGAGACCCTCGCGACGCAACATCCGCTCCAACTCCAGGAACGTGCTGGTGATCCGGCCGGCGGCGAAGTCGAGGCGGATCAGACCGGCGATGTTGGAAAAGGTGTCGCAGCCGTCCTCGACGAGTATCGCAACCCGTCCGAAGCCGTACCGGCCCTGAAACATGCCAGCCTGGTGAACGGTGTTCTGGTCGGTTCGGCTCCGACCCGACGAGCGCACGTCCCCGGCGCTGAGCAGGCAGACCGCGAAGCTGCACCGCTGCAGCGCCTCGGCCAACTCGTCGGCCCGGGGCGGTTGCCCGGTGGAGACCAGTTCGACCGTCGGCAGCCCGCACTGTTGTTCGAGAAAGCGCCGCAGCACCAGCCACTGCGGATGGTTGTCGTGCGCCAGGAAGACCGCCGTCGGCCGGCTGCCGGGCCGGCGGAGTCGTTCGGTCTTCTGGAGGAAGCCCTTGGCCAGGGTGGGAAGTTCCCCGGGTCCGGCGGTCGTGCCCCGGCGGGTCTTGTAACCAGCAAGATCCAGCCCGACGAAGGCGCCGAGTTCGACCTGCAACCGCCGGGAGACGAGGGCGGCGAGAACCCCGGCCGCGAACACGTCGCCGGCCCCGGTCGCGTCCTCCAACTCGGCCTCGCGCAGCGGCCGGTTGAGTTGAAAGTGCTGGGTGAGCATGCCCCGGGGACCAGCCGGAACACCTCGACCAGGTCGTACCGTTTGGTGACGAAGATCGTGCAGCCGGGTCCGCAGCGCCGAAGCGCCCGGGCCGCCACCAGCTGGTCGGGCTCGCCATGCCCGTACCGGCCGAGCGCCTTGAACTCCCGATAGTTCACGAACAGCAGGTCGGCGAGGTCGAGCAGTCCCTCAACGGCGGCGCTCGGATGCTCGGCCCAGTCGAACCCCGGATCGAAGCTGAGCAGCAGGTCCGGGTTGCGGTGCTTCGCCCGGCGCAGCACCGCGAGCACCTGCGTGGGCGTGACCTGATCGAGAAACGAGGTCAGGTGCACGCATCGGGCGCCGGACAGGTAACTCGCCATCGAGTCGAGGTTGTCGCGGATGTGTCCGGCCATTTCGATGTTCGCCCCTGGGTGGATGAGCATGACCCGGTCGATGTCGTCGATGTAAGACAGGCAGGTGCCGCTGAGCAGGTCGGGCCGCCGAGCCACCCAGCGGTGGTCGATGCCCAGGTCGTCCATCTGGCCCACGAAGGACAGCCCGGGTGCCTCCACCCGGCCGACCACGCCGACGTATCCGAGGCTGATGCCCACGTTCATCTGGGCAAGGGCGAAGATGGTGAGCCATGCGGACCCGCCGAGGGAGTAGCCGAGGGAGGCCACCCCGAGATTGCCGATCGCGTCCTCGATCGTCCGCTGGTCGACCGGCCCCTCCCGGTTCCACTCGAACCGGGCCACCGACTCGGTGATGCGCTCCGCCATCCGTTGGGAGAGCCCGGAAGCGCTGGCGATGAAATCGACATTGAGTGCACCGAATCCCACGATGTCCGGCATGGACGCCCCGGGCCCCAACTCCCCGCCCGCTGAGGTCATTACTCGATGCTGTTCCATCCGGCTCGATGGTCGCAAGCGTTCACCCGGGCAACTGCCGCCATTCGGGGACCGCGACCCGCGGGCGGCGTTCCTGACCCCGCCGGTGTTCCAGGAGGGCTTTGACACCGGGCCTAGGCTCAAGGGCGTGCAGTACGACGCCGTGGTGGTCGGTGCCGGCATCGTCGGCCTGACCTGCGCGGCCCGGCTGGTCGAGCGGGGTGCGCGGGTGGCGGTGCTGACCGCCGACGAGCCCGAGCGGCTGGTGTCCCGGGTGGCCGCGGCGGTCTGGTACCCGTCGCACGTCGCCGAGGATCCCCGGGCCTTGCGCTGGAGCCGGCAGGCGTTCGTGGTCTTCACCGGGCAGGCGGCGACCGGGGTGCCCGGCGTGGCCCTGCGGCCGACCCGGATGCTGCTGCGCACCGCCGCCGAGCCGCCCTGGTGGGCGCCGGCCGTGCCGGACTTCCGGGTCGAGGATCCACCCCCGGCCCGTACGCGGGGCAGTGGTGCTGCACGGTGCCCTCGGTGGAGATGGGTCCGTACCTGGACTGGTTGTGGGCCGGGCTGGCCGGTGCCGGTGTCGTGCTGATCCGGCGGCGGCTCGGGACGTTGGCCGAGGCGGCCCGGTACGCCCCGGTGGTGGTCAACGCGGCCGGGCTGGGCGCGGGCCGGCTGGCGGACGACCCCGCGGTGCATCCGGCCCGCGGCCGGGTGCTGGTGGTGGCGAACCCGGGGCTGCACGTGTCGGTCCGCGACGAGGACGCCCCGGAGGGCATCACCTACGTGCATCCGCGCAGCCGGGACGTGGTGCTGGGCGGGACGTACGAGCCGGGGGAGACCGACACCGGGCCGGACCCGACGGCGGCCCGGGCGATCCTGGCCCGGTGTACGGCGCTGGTGCCGCAACTGGCCGGCGCGGTGGTCCGGGCGGAACTCGCGGGGCTGCGCCCGGCCCGGTACGGCGGCGCGCGGGTCGAGCGGGACCCGCTGGGCCTGCCCGGTGGCGTGCGGCTGGTGCACGCGTACGGGCACAGCGGCGCCGGGATGACGATGAGCTGGGGTTGCGCGGCCGAGGTGGCCGAGTCGGCGCTGCGGGACTGAGCGCGGGCCGGGTCTGAGCGCGGGCCGGGTCTGAGCGCGGACCGGGACTGGCCGCGGACCGGGACTGGCCGCGGACGGGGCGCGGACCGGGCCGGTTTCGGGCTGCCGGAGGCGGGTCGGCGCGGCCGTGCCGGCCCGCACCGGCCCATCCGCTCAGTTCGGGTGCGGTGCCTCGTGGCGGACGATGGCGATGGCCACCCGGCAGAACTCGTCCATGTCGGGATCGAAGCCGGCGGCGATGTCGGGGTGCAGCCCGGCGCGCGTCTCGTCGAGCAGCCGCCGGCACACCTCCTCGACCGGCTCGCCGGCATAGGCCGCGCGCACCCGATCGCTGGCCGCCCGCAACGCCGAGGTCAACTGGTCCTCCAGCGGCCCGCGCAGCCTGCGCCCGGCCGGATCGAGGCCCTGCGGATCGAGCGTCACGTGTGGCTCGGACATGCGCACTCCCTTCATCGTCGCGTCCGCGGTACCCCACCGCGGAGGCCGGCCAAACCGGTTGACCGGTGGCCGTGCCGGTGGATCAAACCGGGGCCGGGGGAGCGGCCTGGCGCGTCGTCGGTGCCAGCGGGCTGGCGGGCTCCAGCGCGGTCACCCGGACCAGGTACGAGAAGTCCGTGGCCGGTTCCTCGCGATAGCTCAGCTGGCGGATCTGCCGTTCGTCGTCGTAGAGCGCGACGTCGGCCAGCACCCCGAGGTGGGCCAGGCCCACGGCCCCGATCCGTTTCTTGTCCTGCAGTACGGCCCCGACCCCGCCGAGGAGCTGGGCCGCGTCGACCACCCGGTGTTCCGGTGGACAGCGCAGCACCACCTCCAGCGCGACCGGTCCGTGCAGCGACCGCCAGCCGGTCGTCTGGGCGGCTGCGCACGCGGCGGTGAGCAGCGCCCTGACCCGGGCGGCCTGCCGGTGCCCGGCGGTGAATACCGAAAGGCCGTCGGTCCGGATGGGTGGCGTTCCGGCGACCTCGAAAAACAGCTCGGAAGTCCGGGTGTCGTGCACGGCGGCACCTCCTCGTCTCCTCGACGATCCTGGCCCACCGGACGTGCCGATGGGCAGGTTTCACCGATCGGGGTACGTGCCGGGGGCGTGGTGGGTTCGACGTCGGCGGCGAACACCCGGAAAAGACATCGACAACGGTAGCCGAGAACGCCGGTTGAGGGGGAGTCGTACCCGCCGTTGGAAAGCGTCCCTTCTCATCGGTTTCGGTAGGGGAAGGGGCGCTTCCTGAGGTTCATCGCCTGGGCGTGCAACGGCGGTGGTGTGGCGGGGCGCAGGGCGGGAACAGCTAGCCTCTGGGCGATGCTGGAGGCGAGATGACAGACCTGGGGCTGCCGCGCCGGCATGCCAGGCCGGCCCGTCCGGCCTGGCCCCGGCGCCGCCGGAGCCCGGCCGATCCGCCGGGGCGGTTCGCCGCGCTCCGGCCCGCGGTGGCGGGCCGGTCGCGGTCGCCGGGCCGGCCGAAGGCGGGGGACCGGTGGCGGGCCTCGGGCCGCGGGTACGCCGCCCGTGCCCGCGCGCGGGCCGCGAGCCCGTACGGCGTGCCGGCCCTGTGCCGGGCGGTGGTCCGTTCCTGGCGGGTCCTCACCCGGGCGCTCGGGCTGTCCGCCGCCGCGCTCGCGCTTGTGCTGTTCGGACTGCTGCACGTGCTGGTGACCCGGCTCAGCCCGGTCGCGGACACGATCAGCGACTACGCGTTGTCCCCGGTCGGCTGGGTCTTCGACGGCGGGGTGCTGGTGCTGGCCGTCGGCTCGGTCGCGCTGCTCGGCCCGCTGGCCCGGACCGGCCCGGACCGGCCGGCCCGCACCGGCCAGGGGTCCGCCGTGCCGGACCGCACCGGCCGGAGCACCGCCGGGCCGGCGCGCTGGTTCGGCGGTACGGCCGCGGCCCTGTTCGGATGCTGGTGCCTGGGCCTGGTCGTGCTGACCATGTTTCCCCGGGACCCGGTCGGGATGCCGGTCAGCTCGACGGGCCTGGTCCACCAGTGGGCCTCGGTCGGCGCGCTGCTGGGGTTGCCCCTCGGTGCGCTGGTGACCGCGGCCCGGCGCCGGGGAGCCGGTACCCGGATCGTCGCCGCGGTGGCCGGCGCGTGCCTGGCCGCGCTGGTCCCGTTCGTCGTGGCCTACCTGGCCGGTTCACCGCTGCGCCCGTACGTCGGTCTGCTGGAGCGGCTGGTCGTGGTGGCCGAGATCGTGCTGCTGGTGCTGCTCGGGACGCTGCTGCGGCAGGCGGCGCCGGCCGGCGCGGTCCCGGCCGGGCGGGACGCTGCGGCACCGGCCGGGCCGGCGGGTGCGCTGGCGGCCCGGCGTACCGGGCGGTGGTCGCGGCTGCGGCCGCGTGCCCGGCTGCGGGTCAGCCGAGGCTGGCCAGCTCGTCGGCGCTGAACCGGAGCGCGCCGGCCGAGACGTTCCCGACCAGGTGCTCCGGGTCGCCCGTGCCGGGGATGGCCAGCACGTGCGGTCCGCGGTGCAGCGTCCAGGCGAGGCGTACCTGGTGCGGGGTCACCCGGTGTGCGGCCGCGACGGCCTGCACGGCCGCGGTGTGTGCGGTGGCCGCGCCCGCCTCGCGGCGCGGCCCGGCGAGGGCGAAGAAGGGTACGAAGGCGATGCCCCGCTCGGCGCAGAGCCGCAACAGGTCGTCGTCGGTCCGGTTGTCGATCGCGTAGTTGTTCTGCACGCAGACCACCGGCGCGATGGCCTGCGCCTCGTCGAGGTGGTCGGCGCGGACGTTGGACAGTCCGAGGTGCCGGATGAGCCCGGCGTCGCGCAGTTCGGCGAGTGCGCCGAACGGTTCGGCCACGGAGTCACGGCCGGGCCGTCTGACGATCCGCAGGTTGACCACGTCCAGGTGGTCGCGGCCGAGCCGGCGCAGGTTCTCCTCGACCTGGCGGCGCAGGTCCGCCGGGGTCAGCGCCTCGGCCAGGTCGCCGGCCGGATCGCACGCGAAGCCGACCTTGGTGGCGATGACCAGGTCCTGCGGGTACGGATGCAGCGCGGTGCGGATCAGGTCGGGCGCGTACCGGGCGGGGTCGGTGCCCACCCCGAGGGTGCCGCCCGGCGACCGGTAGAAGGCGGCGGTGTCGATGTGGTTCACCCCGAGGTCGACGGCCCGGCGCAGCACGGTGACCGCGCGGTCCGGGTCGGCGTCGGCGGTCAGCCGCATCGAGCCGAAGCCCATCCGGTGTACGGTCCGGTCGCCAAGCGTCCAGGTGCCGGCGGCGGCCGCGGTGATGTCGTCGTGAGGCATCCGGCGACGGTAGCCCGGCCGTGGCGGCGCCGTCCGGCGCCGCCACGGCCGCGGCTCAGCCGAGGGTGCAGGCGGTGCCGTTGAGGGTGAACGAGGTCGGGCTGGCGGTGTTGCCGGTGTGGTTGGCCTGGAAGCCGAAGTTGACCGAGCCGCCCGGTGCGATGGTGCCGTTGTAGGAGACGTTACGGGCGGTCACCGCGCCGCTGGTCGGGGCTATCGTGGCGTTCCAGCCGTTGGTGACGGTCTGTCCGGCCGGCAGGGTGAAGGTCAGCGCCCAGCCGTTGATCGTCGACGAGCCGGTGTTGGTCACCGTCACCGAGGTGGTCAGGCCGGTGTTCCACGCGTTCACCACGTACCCGACCCGGCAGGCGCCCGACGGCGGCGGTGCCGTGGTCGGGGGTGCGGTGGTGGGCGGTGCGGTGGTCGGCGGCGCGGTGGTGGGCGGTGCGGTGGTCGGCGGCGCCGTCGTCGGGGGTGCGGTGGTGGGTGCCGCGGTGGTCGGCGGCGTGGTCGAGTCGAGGCCGAAGAAGCGGATCGCCTGGGCGGCGTCGACCGGCAGGTTGTGCGGCGCGCCCTGGATGCTGATGGCCTCGACCGGCGCCATGCCACCGGTGCCTCCGTACCGGGTGCGGGTGTAGCCGGACTGCGGGGTGTCCGTGTACGACGGGGTCTGGCTGACCCCCAGCACGTTGGTCCACTGCTTGATCTCTTCGCCGAAGTTCGGGTAGCGCAGCGTCTCGTCGTTGGTGCCGTGCCAGAGCTGCATCCGGGGCCGCCGGCCGGAGTATCCCGGGTACGCGTTGCGGACGAGGTCCCCCCACTCCTGCGGGGTCTTGGTGATCTGCCCGTTGGCGCACTCGGAGTTCCACTCCGAACCGTTGGTGGTGGCGAAGCAGCCGAACGGGACGCCGGCGTAGGCGGCACCGGCGGCGAAGACGTCGGGGTAGTCGCCGAGCAGCACGTTGGTCATCATGGCGCCGGACGAGACACCGGTGGCGAACACCCGGTCCGGGTCCACGTTGTACCGCTGCTTCACGTAGTTGACCATCGAGATGATGCCGACCGGGTCGCTGCCGCCGTCGTGCCGCAGCGCCTGCGGGGAGGAGACGTCGAAGCACTGGCTGGCGCGGGTGACCGAGGGGTAGATCACGATGAAGCCGTACTGGTCGGCCAGCGAGGCGAACTGGGAGCCGGAATAGAAGGCGGGGCCGGTGCCGGTGCAGTAGTGCACGGCCACCACCAGCGCCGGCCGGGTGGTGACCCGGTCCGGTACGTACAGGTACATCCGCAGGTTGCTGGGGTTGGTGCCGAAGTTGGTGATCTCGGTGAGCGCCGCCGCGGACGCGGGGCCGGCGTTGATCGTCGCCGCGGCGGCGGTCACCGCCAGCGCGGCGGCCAGCGCGGCGCCGAGCATTCTGAGCCTTGTTCTCATGGAGGGTTCCTTCGCGGATCGTCGACAGGGGTCCAGGTGTCCCGGCGCGAGGGCCGCCCGGTGACCAATCGCATCCGGCTCGGGAACATCGATAATTATCGAGAAACATTTCGGTGACGGCAAGGTCTCCCGCCCGGCCGGCGCGCCCGTCCATCCGGCGCCCGGCTTGTCGCCGGCTTCGTCCCCGGGCTTGTGTCGCCGGCTTCGTCCCCGGGCTTGTCGTCGGGCTTCGTCGTCGGGCTTCGTCCCCGGGCTTGTCGTCGGGTACCCCGGGGGTATCTTTGCGGTCGGGAGGTACGTCGTGAAGCTTCGACCCGAGATGACCGGTGATGCGTTGACCCGTCTCAAGCGGGCGCGCGGGCAGCTCAACGCGGTCATCGAGATGATGGAGAACGGCGAGGACTGCCGGGCCGTACTCACGCAGTTGGCGGCCGTGTCGAAGGCCATCGACCGCGCCGGTTACAAGATCATCGCCTCGGGGATGCGGCACTGCAACGACGCCCGGGAGGGCGGCGACGACCCCGAGATGACCGAGGAGGAGTTGGAGAAGCTCTTCCTGGCGCTGGCCTGAGTCGGCGCCCCCGGTCCCGGTCGGGGCCGCCGAGCCCGAGCCGGCGTCGCCGGTCCTGACCGGGGCTGCCGGTCTGGGTCGGGGCTGCCGGTCCTGACCGGGATCGGCGTCCGGCCGGTCGCGTGATCGCGGCCTGGTCGGGTACTTGTGCGCGGACAGCCGTGCGGAAGTCTGTCTTCCGCATACCCCCGGGGTATGCGGTTTTTGAGGGGAGTGACCGTAGTGACAGTCGAGGTGTCCGTCATCGCCACGTCCTCGCTCGGCGACCGGAGCTATCTGGCCTCCGACGGCCGGGTCGGCGTCGTGGTCGACCCACAGCGGGACATCGACCGCGTGCTGTACCTCGCGGGCAGCAGGGGAGTCCGGATCACGCACGTGGTGGAGACCCACATCCACAACGACTACGTCTCCGGCGGCCTGCAACTGGCCCGGCTGACCGGAGCCGACTACCTGGTGTCCGCCGCCGACCGGGTCGACTTCGCCCGGAAGCCGGTGACCGACGGCGACGAGATCGCGGTCTCCGATTCGCTGCGGCTGCGGGTCGTCGGCACGCCCGGGCACACGTTCCACCACCTCTCGTACGTCCTGGACGAGGCCACCGCAGCGGGCTGGCGGCCGGTGGGCGTGTTCACCGGCGGCTCGCTGCTGTTCGGCAGCACCGGCCGGACCGACCTGCTCGGCCAGCAGCACGCGCACGACCTGGCCGGACACCAGCACGCCTCGGCCCGGCGACTGGCCGACCTGCTGCCCGACGGCGCGCAGGTGTGGCCCACGCACGGGTTCGGCAGCTTCTGCTCCGCCAGCCAGTCCGACGCCCCGGAGTCGACAATCGGGCGGGAGAAGGAGGTCAACCCCGTCCTGCGGCTGGCCACGGACGACTTCGTCACGCAGACCCTCGCCGGGCTGGACGCCTACCCGGCCTACTACGCCCACATGGGAGTGGCCAACGCCGGCGGTCCGGCGCCGGTCGACCTCAGCCCGGTGTTCCGGGCCGACGCAGGGCAACTGCGGACCCGGCTGGCCGGCGGCGAGTGGGTGGTCGACCTGCGCCACCGCAAGGCGTACGCCGCCGGCCACCTCGCCGGCACGATAAGCCTCGGCCTCGACGGCCCGATGTCCACCTGGCTGGGTTGGCTTGTCGACCGGGGCACCCCGATCACGCTGCTGGCGCAGACCCCGGAGCAGATCGCCGACGCCCAGCGCGAGCTGGTACGGATCGGCATCGAACGGCCCGCCGCGCAGGCCACCGGCGCGGCCGAGGGATGGGTCGAGGATCCCGCCCGGCTGCGCGAAATGCACCTGACCGACTTCCCGGCGTTGGCCGCCGCGCGGTCCGGCAACGTACCCGCCGGGCTGCCCGGGCCGGACGTGGTGCTGGACGTGCGGCTGACCAACGAGTGGCGCGACGGGCACATCGAGGGCGCCGTGCACGTACCGCTGCCCGACCTGCCGTCCCGGCTCGCCGACCTGCCCCCGGGCGCGGTCTGGGTGCACTGCGCGTCCGGATACCGGGCCACCGCCGCCGGATCGCTGCTGGCCAACGCCGGCCGCGACGTCGTGGTCATCGACGACCTGTTCGAGCGGGCCGCGGCGGCCGGCGTGGCGATGGCGACCCCGCGCTGACCCTCGCCCGACATCCCCCGGACCCCCGACCCGAACGAGGAGACATGAGCGCTACCCAACAACCCCCGACCGGCTCGCTCATCGACGTCGCGGCGCTGCGTACGCTGCGCGACTCCGGCCGCGCGCCGCGGGTGCTCGACGTGCGCACCCCGGCCGAGTTCGAGACCGCGCACATCCCCGGCGCCTACAACGTGCCCTGGACCTGCTCCGGGAGCACCGCGGAGAACTGCGCAGCCACCTCGACGAGGACGTGGTGCTGGTCTGCCGCTCCGGCGCCCGCGCCGGGCAGGCCCGGCTCACCCTCGCGCAGACCGGGCTGCCGAACCTGCGCGTCCTGGACGGCGGCATGCTGGCCTGGCAGGCGGCCGGGGCGCAGATCAACCAGGGCCGGCCGCGGTGGGACCTGGAACGGCAGGTACGCCTCGTGGCCGGCGCGACCGTGCTGCTCAGCGT
The DNA here is from genome assembly GCF_002285795.1 of Plantactinospora sp. KBS50. Classification (GTDB taxonomy): domain Bacteria; phylum Actinomycetota; class Actinomycetes; order Mycobacteriales; family Micromonosporaceae; genus KBS50. The sequence continues at coordinate 4,456,274 of NZ_CP022961.1, read as the reverse complement.
GCTGGCCTCGGTGGCCCTGCCCGGCCTGAAATGGGTGGCCGCCGCCATCGGCGCCGGGCTCACGGTCGCCGCCCTGACCAACACCTGCGCGCTGGGCATGCTGCTGGCCAGACTGCCGTACAACCGGGGCGCGGGCTGCGACCTGGACAGCATCGTCGGCCAGTTGCGGACGGAACAGGCGGCCGGGAGCCAACCGTGACCGTCGGCCTCGCGCTGACCGTCGGGCTGGCCGTGCTCATCGGGGTCAGCCTCGGCCTGCTCGGCGGCGGTGGATCGATCCTCGCCGTGCCGCTGCTGGTGTACGTCGCCGGCCAGCCCGCGCGGCCGGCGATCGCCACCTCGCTGCTGGTCGTCGGCGTCACCAGCACGGTGGCGTTGCTGCCGCACGCCCGCGCCGGGCGGATCCGGTGGCGTACCGGTGGCGTCTTCGGGCTGGCGGGCATGGCCGGGGCGTACGCCGGCGGCTGGCTCGCCCGGTTCGTCCCGCCGCCGGTGCTGCTCACCGCGTTCGCGCTGATGATGCTCGGCACCGCGGTCGCCATGCTGGTCGGCCGGCCCGGCGGCGACGGTCCGGCCGGCCGGCAGCTTCCGGTGCTCCGCGCGCTGGCCGTGGGCGCCGGGGTCGGCCTGGTCTCCGGCCTGGTCGGCGCCGGCGGCGGTTTCCTCGTGGTCCCGGCGCTCACCCTGCTCGGTGGGCTGCCGATGCCGGTCGCGGTCGGCACGTCGCTGGCCGTCATCGCGGTACAGACCCTCGCCGGGTTCGCCGGCCACCTCGGCGACGTCACCCTCGACTGGCCGCTCGCGCTGGCCGTGACCGGGGCGGCGGTCGCCGGCAGCCTGGTCGGCGGGCGGCTCGCCGGCCGGGTGCCACCGGCCGTGCTGCGCCGGACGTTCGGCGGCCTCGTCCTGGTCGTGGGGCTGGTCATGCTCGGGCAGCAACTGCCCGCGCCTGCCCGGCCCGAGGTGACGCTGGTGGCGGCGGTCCTGGTGGCGGCCGCGGCCGTGGCCGGCGTCGTGCTGGTCCCGCGCCGCCGGCGCCGGTCGGCTGGTGGGGGCCGGTCGGCTGGTGGGGGCCGGTCGGCTGGTGGGGGCCGGTCGGCTGGTGGGACCGGGTCCCCGAGGGCGCCGCCGGGTCCGTTGCTGGCAGGCTGGTGCGGTCTCCCGGTCGGGACTCGCCGGGTCGAGACCGGGGGCGGGACCGCAGCATCCGTTGACGCGGTGAGAGGAGGACGGCATGGACAGCGCCCAGTGGGACGCCCGGTACGCCGGTTCACCCGATCTGGTGTGGACCGCGCAGCCGAACCGGTTCGTGGTGGAGGCGACCACGCCGTTGCCGCCCGGCCGGGCGCTGGACCTGGCCGCGGGGGAGGGACGCAACGCGATCTGGCTCGCCGGGCGCGGCTGGCAGGTCACCGCCGTCGACTTCTCCGCGGTCGCCGTCGAACGCGGCCGGGAACTGGCCCGCCGGGGCGGCGTGGACGTCACGTGGCAGGTGGCCGACGTGACGACGTACCAGCCGGAGGCCGACGGTTACGACCTGGTGCTCATCGCGTACCTGCACCTGCCGGCGCCCGTGCTGGCGCCGGTGTTGCGCCGGGCGGCCGGCGCGGTCCGGCCCGGCGGCACCTTCGTGCTGGTCGGTCACGACCTGGCCAACCTCACCGGCGGTACCGGCGGCCCGCAGGACCCGGCGGTGCTGCACACCCCGGAGTCGGTGACCGCGCACCTGCCCGGCCTGCGCGTCGCGCGGGCCGGGACGGTACGCCGGCCGGTGCAGACCGACGGCGGCAGCATCGACGCGCTCGACACCCTGGTGGTGGCGAACCGCCCGTAGCCGGTGGTGCCGTCCGGGTCGTATCCGGCGGTGGCGGCCTACCCGTGCCCGTAGCCGATGGTGCCGTCCGGGTCGTATCCGGCGGTGGCGGCCTGCCCGCAGCCGGTGGTGTGTGCCGGTCGTGGCCGGCGCCCGGTGTGCCGGTCGTGGCCGGCGCGGGCCGTGCCGACCCGCGCCCGGGTCCCGCCGGTCAGGCCAGCTCGATGGTCACCTCCGGCGGCGTGACCAGGCTGTTGTGCACGGTGCAGTGCGACGCCACCGCCAGCAGGCCGGCCCGGCGGTTGGCCGGCAGGTCCGCCGGCACCCGCAGCGACAGGCGCACCCCGGCGACCCGCGCCGGACGGTCGGTGGCCATCCGGAAGTCGACCGTCACACCAAGGTCGTCCCGGCTCAGTCCGTGCCGGGCCAGGTACCGGCCGGCGTAGAACGCCACACAGGTGGCCAGCGACGCCACGAACAGCTCGACCGGCGTCGGCGCGCTGTCCGCACCGCCCGAGCCGGCCGGCTGGTCGACCCGGACCGTGTGCCCGCGCACCGTGACCTCGTACGACTCGCCGGACACGAAGCGGACGTCCAACGCGGCGCTGTCCGGCACCGCGGCGGCGGCATACGTTCCGATCATGGTGATCGCCTCCTGCGCGCTGTTCCCTGTCTGTCCCGGGAGCTGACCCTCCACCTCCAGGCAACACCCCGCGGCCACCCGCCGCACAGGACCGTCCGGCTTGTCGACCGGGACCTCCGACCCGCCCGCCCTCGGCCGGGGCGAGGGCATACCGGCCGGTTCCGTGGCCGTTGTGGGTAGTGAGGAACACAGTTCCCGGGCCGGCCCGCAGATGTAAGGATCGAAAACATGATCACTACTTCGGCGCTGCTCGGGGTCGGCGCCGTCGCTCTGGCGATGGTGCTCACTCCCGGGCCGAACATGATGTACCTGGTGTCGCGCAGCATCACCCAGGGACGGCGCGCGGGCGTCATCTCGCTTGCCGGGGTGGCCGTCGGCTTCGGCGTCTACCTCGTCGCGACCAACCTCGGCCTCGCCGTGATCTTCGTGGCGGTGCCCCCGCTCTACGTCGCGCTCAAGATGGCCGGCGCCGGATACCTGGCCTGGCTGGCGATCAAGGCGCTGCGCCCCGGGGGTGTGTCGGTGTTCCAGCCCGCCGACCTGCCCCCGGACCCGGCCCGGCGGCTGTTCGGGATGGGACTGCTGACCAACCTGCTCAACCCGAAGATCGCCATCATGTACCTGTCGCTGATCCCGCAGTTCGTCCAGCCGGCCCACGGGCACGTGATGGCGCAGGGGTTCCTGCTCGGCGGCGTGCAGATCGTCGTCGCGCTCACGGTGAACCTGCTGATCGTGCTCGCCGCGGGCACGGTCTCGACGTTCCTCACCCGCCGCCCCGGGTGGCTGCGGATGCAGCGGTACGTGATGGGCACCGTGCTCGGCGCGTTGGCCGTCCGGCTGGCCACCGACCGGGCCCGGCCGGTGGTGGCCGGCTGACACCCGGCCATGATCAACTCATTTTCCTTGAAGTTGGGGTGTCCCAGCGGTCCGGACACCCCAACTTCGCCGAAGACGAGTTGACCTTGGCGGAGCCGGTCCGGTCCGGTCCGGTCGGGTCAGCGGCGGCGGCGCAGCCAGTCCAGCGAGGCCAGACCCAGCGCGGTCGCCGCGTCGACCAGGCTGTGGCCGGCGTCCGTGCCGGCCATGGACGCCAGCCGGAGCAGGAAGCCCGAGTGCACCGCCAGGAAGGCGTCGATCGCGTCCGGGTCGAGGTCCCGGGTCAGCGGATGCCGGTCGGCGTACGGCTGCGGGTCCAGCCCGGCCAGCGACGCGGTCGACAGCAGGGTGAGGACGTCGCAGTGCGCGGCCCCGACCCAGGCGTGCGGCCAGTCCACGACGTACACCCCGGTCGGGGAGAGCAGCACGTTGAACGGGTAGAGATCGCCGTGCAGCAGCGTCGTGCCGGCCAGCGCCGGCCCGGCGCCGGCCTCCAGCTCGGCGAGCTGGTCGAGGTTGCCGGCCGCCCAGCGGGACAGCGCACCGACCCGCTCCGCGGCCCCCTCGGCGGCGAGCGCCTGCCAGCCGCCGAGCCGCGGTCGGGCCAGCGTCGCCGGGTCCACCGGCGTCGGGGTGAGGACCCGGGCCAGCAGGGTCGTCGCGTCCAGGACGCGGTCGAGGTCGTCGGGCCGCCACGGCTGCGCCGGAAGCACCCCGTCGACCTCCTCGAACATCAGGGCCACCCAGGTGCCGTCGTCGTAGACGTCCAGCAGTCGGGGTACGGGCGCCTCCGGCGGGAGCTGGCTCGACACGATGATCTCCCGGCGGTGGAACCGGGCCACGCCGGGCGCCGCGAGCGCGTTCGCGGCCTTGACGAACACCCTGCCGCCGTCGGCCAGGCGTACCCGGGCGGCCACGCCCGCGGAGAAGCCGCCGGGCTGGCTCGTCGCGTCGACCACCGGGCTGCCGAGCCGCCGCTCGACCGCGGCCGCGATCTCCGGCGGCAGGTCCGCCCAGGCGGTTCGTTCGTCACCGGTCATCGTCAGGCCGGCCGGCCGGCGGTGCCGCCCGGATTGTTCCATCATGATCCTGTCGGTCCCTCGTCGTTGACGGCGTGATCGTGACCCGGCCCGCCGGGTGGCCACCGGGCCAGCCCGCCGGGCCGGGCATCATGCCCGAGGGTATCGCCGGCCAGGGCGGGTTCCACAGGCGCGGTCGAGCCGCCGGCCGGCCGCGGGTTCCGGGTCGAGGTCCGGGGTCGAGCCGCCGGCCGGCCGCGGGTTCCGGGTCGAGGTCCGGGGTCGAGCCGCCGGCCGGCCGCGGGTTCCGGGTCGAGGTGCGCGGTCGAGCCGCCGGCCGGCCGCGGGTTCCGCGTCGAGGTCCGCGGCCGGGCCGCACCCCGACGCTAGCGTGACGGGTCGCTGCGCAGGTACGTGCGGACCGCCAGCCCGTACCGACGGCGGTGCGCCGGACCGCCCGTCACGGCCAGCCGAAGCGCAGCGGCTGGCCGAGGTAGTGGGAGTACGGCGCGAAGGCCTCCTCCACCCGGGAGCGCTCCTTGCCGGTGAGCGGCACCAGCGGGAGAACCTCCACGGTCGTGTGCGTCCTGCCGATCGTGCGTTTCCAGGTGCCGATCACCCGGCCGGCCCGCACCACGGTGGACCGGAACACCCCGTTGCCGCCGGGAATGACCGCCGCCAGGTGCTCGCGCTCCATCATCAGCGCACGGTCCTTGAAGCCCAGCAGGTACTCGTCGAAGCCCGGCAGCACCAGCAGGTCGTCGGCGGGCGCGAGCAGTGCGGGCGTGCCGGTGGCCGCGTCCAGCAGGGCGGGATCGGCGTACATCTCGGCACCGTCGCACCGCACGGCGACCAGCGCCTCGCCGGCGGCGGCGATGCCCCGCCGGACGTCGGCCATGGTCAGACCGCTCCAGCCGGCGAAGTCCCGCCGGGTGGTCGGACCGTGGCTGCGGAAGTAGCGGGTGGCGATGAGCGCCAGCGCCTCGTCCCGGTCCGGCCGGTGCGGATCGGGCGCCCACTCGTCCAGCAGGACGACCGTCTGCTCCTTGCCGATGTTGGGGCCGATGCAGGTGACGCCGCGCTGGCCCGCGTACCACAGCAGGTGGTAGCCGAGCTGGCCGGCGCCGTCGATGCCCGCGGCGGCCAGCGCGGCCATGCACTCGGAGCGGCGCAGCCGCCCCCCGCCGGCCAGCGCCGTCCCGAGCACGTCCACGGCGCGGTCGGCCGTCTCCTCGGACAGGCCGAGGACGCTCCGCCGGGCGGCCGCGGCGGCCAGCGGCCGGGAGCCCATCACCTCCAGCATCCAGCGCGCGTCCCGGGGCGGCACCAGGTGCACGGTGCCGCGCATCGGCCAGGTGCGCAGCGCCTCGCGGCGCTCGATCGCCGCCTCGACGTCCGGCAGGGTGAACGACGGCAGCCGGACCCCCAGCGACCACAGCCCGCTGGCCAGGTCCTGTGCCTGCATGGCGCCGAACCACTCGACGACGCCGGCCACGTCGGCCGGCCGTGCACCGGCACCGTCACTGCCCGACCCGCCGTCACTGCCCGGACCACTGTGGGCGCCCGACCCGCCGTCGGTGCCCGGCACGCCGCGCAGCAGCAGGCTCGACATCCGCAGGGCGAGGGCCTGCTCCCCGGTCAGCTCCATCGCCGCATCGTAGGAGCGGGGACCGACATTCCGCCGGCTCACGCCGGCTCGTGCGCCTCCGGGTCGCGGGCCAGCACCGAGCGACCGCCGTCGACCGGGACGGTCGCCCCGGTGATGAAGCTCGCGGAGTCGGACAGCAGGTAGGTGACGGTGGCGGCCACCTCGTCCGGCCGGCCCACCCGGCCGACCGGGTGCAGCGCGGCCATCTCCGCGCTGACCCGGTCCGCCTCGCAGCGGTCCAACCCGGCCAGGTACGCGGTGTAGCGCTCGGTGCCGATCGAACCGAGCGCCACGGCGTTGGCCCGGATGCCCCGGCTGCCGTACTCGACGGCGACCGCCCGGGTCAGCCCCTCGATCGCGGCCTTCGCGGTGACGTACGGCAGGCAGCCGGGCACGGGCCGCTGGGCCTGGTGCGACGAGACGTTGACGATCGCGCCGCCGGTGTCGGCGGCCAGGAACCGGCGGACCGCGGTGGCGCAGCCGTTGATCACCGGGTCGAGGTTGCGGGCCACCAGCGCCGAGATCTCGGCGCTGGTGGCGGTGTGCAGTGAGGCGTCCTGGAAGACCGCGGCGTTGTTCACCCAGCCCGCGAGTCGGGCGCCCGCCGGCACCATGTCGGCGGCCCGGTCGGTGACCCGCTCGTCGGCGGCGTCTCCGACGACCGTCTTCAGCCGGTCGGCGGCCGGATGGTGCGCCGTCCAGGCCGCCGCGGCCGGGTCGAACTCGATCGTGACCACCCCGTGTCCGTCGTCCAGGAGCCGCTGCGCGATTCCCTGGCCGACACCCCGGCCGCCGCCCGTCACCACGTACCACCGATGCATGCCGCTCCCTCCACCGTGCCGGCACCTCGGGCGGATCCGTGCCGCCCGAGGTGCCCGACCTGCCGCCGCCCGACGACGACCGCCGCCCGACGGCGATCCGGGACTCTGGTACCCGCCGGGACGGGTACCGGAATCCCCGTTCCACTACATATCCGCCCGGTCCTGGCGGCGCATCAGCGCGAACACGCCCCAACCCAGGTAACGCCGCTGGTAGCGGACGTACCGCAGCGGCGCGGTGGCCAGCTCCGCACGGAAATGGTCGGCCAGCTCGTCGTCCGGGTTGGCGTCCAGCCACCGCCGTACGGTGAGCCACTGGGCGGCGGCGTACCGGTCCCAGCTGTCCTCGTCGGCCAGCACCATCTCGACCAGGTCCCAGCCCACCTCGCCGAAGAGTTCGACCAGGCCGGGCAGGTCACGGAACTCGTCCCGGCTGCCGACGTGGCAGCCCTCGACGGTCGTGCGGTCCGGCGGGTCCAGCCGCCAGAACGGTTCGCCGACCAGCAGCAGCCCGCCCGGCCGCAGGCTGGCCGCCAGCAGTTCGATGGTGCCGGCCACGCCGCCGCCGATCCAGGTGGCACCGATGCAGGCCGCCACGTCGACCGGCGGCGCCACGACGTACCCGGCGGCGTCGCCGTGCTCGAAGGCGACCCGGTCGGTGACGCCGAGTTCGGCGGCGCGGTCCCGGGCCGCCGCGACGAAGACCGTGCTGATGTCCACGCCGGTGCCGCGGATGCCGTGTTCCCGGCTCCAGGTGCAGAGCAGCTCGCCGGTGCCGCAGGCCAGGTCGAGCAGGGTCATCCCCGGGCGGAGCCGGAGCGCTCGGCCGAGGGTGGCGAGCTTGACCTCGTCGATCGGGTTGTGGATGCGGTGGTCACGCTCGCGGATGGTGAAGGTACGGGGGAGATCCACGTCTGGGTGTCCTCACGTCGGAAGTTCGGATGATGGGCAGGCCGAGAGACGCGGGGACGACGGGCACAGAACCACCTCCGACTCAGACGTGCGGGTCACGCTATCGGCCCGGCACCCGACCGTCGATCCGATTTGCGGTCCCCTTCCGCGAGGTTTGCCGGATCCGGCGGCGGGTAGCCCTCCGCGCCGGCATCGGTCCGACGGAAGGGGGAGGCCCATGCAGGGCCGCACCAAGGTCGCGGTGGTGTACTACAGCGCCACCGGCATCACCTACCAGATGGCCGTGGAGGCAGCCCAGGCCGCCGAGGAGGCCGGCGCCGAGGTACGTCTGCGCAAGGTGCGCGAGCTGGCGCCGGAGGAGGCGATCCGGTCGAACTCGGGCTGGCAGGCGCACCGCCTGGAGACCCAGGACGTGCCGGAGGTGGAACTCGACGACCTCTCCTGGGCCGACGTGGTGATCTTCGGTACGCCCACCCGGTACGGCGTGATGGCCGCCCAGCTGAAGCAGTTCATCGACACCAGCGGGCCGCTCTGGTCGCAGGGACTGCTGGCCGACAAGGTGTACGCCGGATTCTGCTCCACCGCCACGGCGCACGGCGGCCAGGAGGCCACCCTGCTGTCGATGTTCAACGTGTTCTATCACTGGGGCGGGATCGTGGTGACGCCCGGTTACACCGACCCCAGCCAGTTCGTCGCGGGCAACCCGTACGGCGGCTCGCACACCAGCAACAACGGCGAGACGGCGCCCGACTCGGTGGCGCTCGGTGCGACCGCGCTGACCGCGCGGCGGGCCGTACAGGTCGCCGAGGTCCTGCGCCGCGGCCGGGCGGCCGGCTGAGCCGTCCGAAAGGGCTGAGCCGACCGGCGGGCCGGCGGGCCGGCGGGCCGGCGGGCCGGACCCCGGCTCGACGGGTACGGCGCGGCCGGGCCGGCCGGCGGGACCGGATCGGGACCGGATCGGGACCGGACACAGATCGGGAGGAACGGCGGGCCGGACCGGCGCGCGAGCGCGGGCGGCCGACGGGGAGGCGGAACCGGTGGTCCGGGTGGGGGCTCTCAAACCCACCCGGACCACCGGCGTTCTGTCCGCTACCCGCCCGCGCGCCGGCTAATCACCGGATCGGCCACCGGTACCGGCGCGGGGAGCAGTTCGCTGACGAGGTCGGTGAGCACGGCCAGCCCGTCCGCGCTGAGCACCGACTCCGGATGGAACTGCACACCGGCGAAACCCGGCCCGCGGATCGCGTGGACGGCACCGTCGCTCTCCTCCCGGGCGACCGCGACCGAACCGTACGGCGTGTCCAGCCGGTCGGTGCCGGCCAACGCCGTGTAGGTCGAGTAGAAGCCGACCCGGCGGCGCACCCCGAACAGCTCGACCACCCGTTGCAGGCCCTGGTACGCGGTGTCCCGCCGGTGCAGCGGCAACCCGAGCAGCCCGCAGAGCAACTGGTGACCCAGGCACACCGCCAGGGTGGGCCGGCCGGCGGCCAGCAGCCCGCGCGCGACCCGGCGCAGCGCGACCATCTTGTCGTCCCCGGTGCTGGTCGGGTCGCCCGGGCCGGGTCCGAGCACCACCAGGTCCGCGCCGGGCACGTCCGCCGGCACGGCGTGCCACGGCTCGACCCGCACCCGCAGGCCGAGCGAGCGGAGCTGGTGCGCGAGCATCGCCGTGAAGGTGTCCTCGCCGTCGACGATCAGCGCCGTCCGGTCGGCCAGCGCCGGCACCGCCGGCCGGTCCGGGTCGCGCTGTTCCCGCCAGAACCGGGCCAGCCGTTCCGCCCGGGCGGCCAGCGCCGCCCGTACCGCCGGCAGCTCGGCCAGGCGCGGCGCCGCCGGCCTGGGCTCCCCGGCGGTCCCGCCGGGTTCGGCGCCGCCGGGTTCGGCGCCGCCCGGTTCGGCGCCGCCGGGCTGGGCGCCGGCCGGTTCCGGTACGGCGCCGCCGGGCGCGGACGCCGGTACGGTGCCCGGCGCACCCCCGCTGGCCAGGCCGAGCGCCGAGAGAATCCCGGCGGCCTTGACGTGCGTCTCGTCCACCTCGCCTTCCGGGGTGGAGTGCCGGACCAGGGTGGCGCCCACCGGAACCCGCAGCGAGCCGTCCGGCCCGATCTCGGCGGTGCGGATCAGGATCGGGGCGTCCAGGGTCTGCCGGCCGGCCCCGTCCCGGCCCAGCAGCGCCAGCACGCCCCGTAGTACCGCCGGCCGTGCGGCTCCCGCCGGGCGATCACCCGGCAGGCGTTCTCGATCGGGCTGCCGGTCAGGGTGGGGGCGAACATGGTGCGCCGCAGCACCTCCCGGACGTCCAACCGGCCGTGCCCGGCCAGCAGGTACTCGGTGTGCGCCAGCCGGGACATCTCCTTCAGGTACGGCCCGACGACCTGGCCACCGCGGTCGGCCACCGCGGCCATCATCTTCAGTTCCTCGTCGAGCACCATGTCCAGCTCGTCGATCTCCTTGTCGTCGGCGAGGAAGCGCAGCAGGGCGGCCTCGTCGACCCCGACACCGCGGTGCCGGAAGGTGCCGCTGATCGGGTTCATCAGCACCAGCCCGTCGGCGACGCTGACGTGCCGTTCCGGGCTGGCCCCGACCAGGATGCGGGACCCGGTGTAGACCAGGTGCGTCCAGTAGGCGCCCCGCTCGTCCACCAGCAGCCGGCGCAGCGCGGCGAGCGCGGCGAGCAGCGGCGGCTGGTCGAGGGTGGCCTCGAAGACCCGGTGCACGACGAAGTTCGCCCCCTCGCCCCGGCCGATCTCCTCGGCGAGCACCTCGCGGACGATCTCCGCGTACGCCTCGTCCGGAATGTCGAATCGGCCGTCGCGGGCGAGCACGGGCGTGTCCGGCAGCGCGGCGACCGCCTCGGACAGCGGCATCCGGGCGTACCCGGTGACCGTCAGCGCCTCCATCGGCACGCCGTCGTCGATGTGCGCGAAGCCGCGTTCGGCGATCTGCCGGTACGGCACGACGGCCAGGGTGCGCGGACCGGGCGCCGGTGCCGGGCCGTCCGCCGGTTCCGGGCCGTCCGCCGGCAGGTCGGCGAGCCGGCCCACGGTACGGACCGGACCGGTGATGATTTCCAGGTCCGGTTCCTCGGCGCGGTGCAGCAGCGCGAAGGGACCGGGGTCGACGCCGGCGGCGACCAGCGCCGGCAGTTCACTCAGGTGCATGACGTTTCCTCGGACTCGTCGGCCGGCTGTGGTGGCCGCCGTACGCGGGAAACGGGGCTGGCCACCGGGAAGGCGGCCAGCTGGGCGGATTACGCGCTGTCGGGGGCCACCGGTCGGGTGGGCCACCAGAGGGACAGGCGCGCGGACATGCCGCGACAATACGCCGACCGGGGCGTCCGGTGTGACCCCCGGCGTGATCCGGCTCCGGAGACGGGACGTACGCGACCGTCCTGCCGGGTACGGTGTGCCGGGATGACCATTTTGTCTCTCGACCTGGGCACCTCGTCGGTGCGTGGCCTGGTGCTTGACGCGGACGCCGTGCCGCTGCCCGGCGCCCTGGCCCGCCGGCCGGTCCGCCTCGCCCTGGGCGCCGACGGCACGGCCACCATCGACGGCCCGGAGTTCCTGTCGGCCCTGCTGGAGTGCCTGGACGAGCTGGCGGCGGCGGGTTGGCTGGAGGACGTCGAGCTGGTGACCACCGCCGCCCAGTGGCACTCGGTGGTGCCGCTGAACCCGGCGGGTGAACCGCTGGGTCCGGTGCTGACCTGGCTGGACACCCGACCGGAGCCGCTGCCCGGCGCGCCCGTGCCGAGCGACCCGACCGCCTTCCACCACCGGACCGGGACCTGGTGGCACCGGTTCTACTGGAACGTGCGGCTGCCCTGGCTGCGGGAGCGGGTGGACTGTCCGGGGGTCCGGTTCGGCGGCCTGGCGGAGTACATCCTCGGCATGTTGCTGGACTGCGCGCCGATGTCCGTCTCCCAGGCGTCCGCGACCGGGCTGCTGGACCTGCGGTCGATGGGTTGGGACGGGGAGGCGTGCGAGCTGGCCCAGGTGCGGGCCGGCGAGCTGCCGGAGCTGGCGCCGCACGGCTGGCGGGGGCGGCTGCGGCCGGAGCACGCGCGGCGGTGGCCGGCGCTGCGGGACGCGCCGTGGGCGCCGCCGGTCGGCGACGGCGCCGCCTCCAACGTGGGCTGCCGGGCCGTGGATCCGGACTGGGCCGCGGTCACCGTCGGCACCTCGGCGGCCGTCCGGCTGGTGCAGCCGGCGCCCGCGGGCGAGCCGCTGCCGCCGCTGCCGCCCTCGCTCTGGCGCTACCGGGTCGACCACGGACACATCGTGACCGGAGCCGCGTTCTCCGGCGGCGGCAACCTGTTCGCCTGGGCCGACCGGGTGTTGCGACTGCCCACGGGCGAGGATCTCGACGAGGCGCTGGAGGCCGTCTCGCCCGGCGGCGGGGTGCGGGCCGACCCGCGCTTCGGCGGGGACCGTCCGCCCGGGCTGGCCCCGGCCGGGTCGGGTCAACTGGCCGGGCTGGACTTCAGCTCCGGCGCCGTGGACATCGTCGCCGGCCTGATGAGCGCGCTGTGCCGGCAGGTGGCGGTGAGCCTCGACGACATCGAGTCGACGGTGCAGAAGCGGGTCCGGGTCGTGCTCGGCGGCGGCGCGATGACCGCGTCGGCCTGGTGGCGGCGCTCGTTCGCGCAGACCCTGTCGCCCCGCGAGGTGTGGCGGGCCAGCACCTCGGAGATTGGTGCGACCGGTGCGGCGTTGGTGGCGATCGGCCGACTTGACGCAGCGACCGGTATCGAACCGGTAAGCCGGACGGATGAGCCGGAGGGTGGCGCGGCGACAGGAGACGGGAGCTGACAGTATCCTTCCTGGGCCGCGCGGACCGCGGTCGCGGACCGTTGACAGTCGTTCCGTGCCTGGTTGGATGGACTCCACCTGTCAGGACGGGCCGCGTTCCGCAGGGTAGGAGGAGTGGTGAGTACTGAGCCGGACCGGGGGACGGACGAGGTGCGTACCCATCGCCGCCGGCTCGATGTGCGGGTCGTTCCGCACCGGCGGCGCTCGCCGCTGCGGGTGCACGACTGGCGGATCCGCAGCAAGCTGGTGGCGGTCCTGGTGGTGCCGTCGTTGGCGTTCCTCGTGCTGGCCGGCCTCCAGACCGGCGGGCTGTTCGGCCAGGCCAGCGCGCTGGACCAGTTCGCCGGGCAGGTGAGCGTCGGTCGCCAGATCACCGACGTGCTCAACGCGCTGCACCTGGAACGCGACCGTACGGCCGGTGAGCTGGCCGGGCTGGCGAATTCGGACCAGGACGGGCCCAACGCGTCCGGGCAGGACGGCGACCCGCAGCGGCAGCCCCGCGAACCGACCAGCCCGGATCAGGCGCGGGCCGCGCTGCAACCCATCTACGCCGAGGTGGACGCCGCGGTCGACGAGCTGCGCTCCGCCGCCGCGCCGCTGGCAAACTCGGACGCCGCCTGGCGGCTGTCCTACCAACGCGTGGACGACGCGCTGCGCCAACTGCCCGACACCCGGACCGCGGTCGGCGCCGGGGTGCTCAACCCGAGCACGGTCCTGGGCAACTACGGCCGGGCGTTGGACGCGCTGCTCGCGCTGCTCGCCGAGCCCAGTCCGGGCGCGGAGCAGAGCGAGCTGACCGACTCGGTGCTGCGGTACGTGCAGCTGGCCCGGGTGCAGGACATCGGTTCGCAGATCCGGGCGCAGCTCTACGGCGCCGCGCGGGCCGGCCGGTACGGCCCGGACGACCTGGTGCGGCTGAGTGACCTGCGGTCCCAGCAGTTCGCGGCGCTGGCCGAGTTCCGGGCCGCCGCCACCACCGAGCAGGTGGGCCGGTACGAGGAAGCGGCCGGGCGGCCGGAGTCCGCGGCGGCGACCCGGCTGGAGGAGACCACCATCCCCACCAACGGCCGGCAGCCGGCGGTGCTGAACCCGGACCGTTGGTGGACGGCCAGCAGCCAGCGACTGGCCCTGCTGGAGGGCGTGCAGTCCGCCGTGCTGGGCGACGCGATCGACGGGGCGACCGCGGTCAGCGCCGACCAGCTGCGCCGTACCCTGCTGGTGGCCGGCGTGGTGCTGGCCGTGCTGATCATCGCGGTGGTCACCTCGGTGCTGATCGGCCGGTCGCTGGCCCGCTCGCTGAACAAGCTGCGCCGCCAGGCGATCCAGGTGGCCCAGATCGAGCTGCCGGAGGCGCTGGAACGACTGCGCGGACTGGACATCAGCGGGACCGAGATCGAGGTCTCCCCGGCGGTGGTGCGCTCGTTGGACGAGATCGGTGAGGTGGCCGAGGCGTTCGTGGCGGTGCACCGCAGCGCGGTGACGCTGGCCGTCGAGCAGGCGCAGATGCGGCGCAGCGTGAACGCCATGTTCGTGAACCTGGCCCGGCGCAGTCAGGTGCTGGTGGAGCGGCAGCTGGAACTGCTGGACGAGCTGGAGCGCGAGGAGAGCGATCCGGAGCAACTGGACAACCTGTTCCGGCTGGACCACCTGGCGGCGCGGATGCGACGCAACGACGACAGCCTGCTGGTGCTCGCCGGCTCCGAGTCCACCCGGCGGTGGTCGCAGCCGGTGCCGCTGACCGCGGTCATGCTGGCGGCGGTCGCGGAGGTCGAGCAGTACCAGCGCATCCGGCACCGGGTCGTCGGCCAGCCGTACGTGCTCGGTCACGCGGTCGCCGACCTGGTACACCTGCTCGCGGAGCTGCTGGAGAACGCGACCTCGTTCTCGCCGCCGGACACGCCGGTCGAGCTGACCGGCCGGCTGGACAGCGCGGGCGGCGTCATCGTGGAGATCACCGACCGGGGTCTCGGGCTGTCCGGGGCGGGGCTGGCCGAGGCCAACGCGGTGCTGGCCGCGCCGCCGATGGCCGACGTCGCGGCGTCGCAGCGGATGGGCCTGTTCGTGGTCAGCCACCTGGCGGCCCGGCAGGGCATCGAGGTGCGGCTGCGGCCCGCGGACCGCGGGGCGACGGCCCGGGTACGGCTGCCCGCCGCGCTGCTGGCCGAGGACGGCGGGCCGGAGCTCGACCGTGGACCGGGCCGGCGGATGCTGACGGCGCGGATGGCGGGTCACCCGGACAGCGGCGAGGCCGTGCCGGCGCCGGTCGTGCGGGGCGTTCCGGTGGCGCTGGTGCCGGGCACCGCCGTGCAGGATCCCCCGCCCCGGGCGGCCGACCCGGCGCCCGGATCGTCGGTCGTTCCGGCACCCGCCTCGACGGTCGTACCGGCGAACTTCGCCGGGTATCCGCCGACCGTTCCCGCCTACGGCGACGGCCCCGGTGTCTCCGGCGGCGGCCCCCGTGCGTACGGCGACGGCGCCGGTGTCTCCGGCGGCGGCGCCGGTGCGTCCGGCGGCGGTGCCGGTGTCTCCGGCGGCGCCGGGAGTGGCGCCGGGAGCGCCGACGACGGGCGCGGCACCCGCCGGCCGGTGCCCCCGCGCGCCGAGGACGTGCTGGCCGCGGCGTCGGCCGGTGAGACGAGTACCTGGTGGAGCCGGGGTGGCGGCGGGAACGGCGCGGCTCCCGGCGGCGCCGTCCCGAACGGCGGCCCGGTGGCGAACGGCGACGCGGCCGGTTCCGCCGGGCCGAGCGCCGGGCGGCCACCCGAGCCGCCGCCGCTGACCGAACGGGGTCTGCCGTTGCGGGTGCCGATGGCGCATCTGCCCGCGGTCAGCACGTCCGCCCGTCCGCAGGTGCCGACCCCCCGGCCGGAACCCGATCCCGAGGCGATCGGAGGCATGCTGTCCCGGTTCTACGGCGGTGTACGGCGCGCCGAGGACGAAGAAACGACCGAGATTTCCCTGACGCCGTACGGCGCGAGGGACGAAAGGAACAACAGGTGACATCCCTCAGTCAAGAGGCCCGCGATCTGAGCTGGCTGGTCAATGCCTTCGCCGAGCGGGTTCCCGGGGTCGCGCACGCGATCGTGGTCTCCTCGGACGGGCTGCTGGTGGCGGTGTCCGGCCACCTGCCGCGCGATCACGCCGACCGGCTCGCGGCGGTCACCTCGGGCTGATGAGCATCACCGCCGGCGCCGCCCAGATGTTCGACGGGGATGTGGTCAAGCAGACCGTCGTCGAGATGGGCCGCGGATACTTCCTGGTGATGCAGGTGCGGGATGGTTCGATCCTGGCCACGCTGGCCGGCTCGGAGGCCGACATCGGGGTGGTCGGTTACGAGATGGCGCGGCTGGCGAAGCAGGCGGGGGAGATGCTCACCCCGGCGCTGCGGGCCGAGCTGCAGCAGGCCCTGACGGGCTGATGGGTGCTTCGGGCCGGGCTGATGGTGCTTCGGCCCGGTCCGGTCCGACGCGTCCGATGATGCGGGGGAGGGCTGTCGGGTCGACCGGGTTCGGGTTGACCGAACGGTCCCTGGGGAGAGGTCGGTCAAGGTCTATTGTGGTGTGGGGACGGAGAGGGCAACTCCGCCCCCACATCGAACGTCTGCACGTACGAGGGCCGTACGTGCCGCGCGGGAGCCGGGCCACGCGAGTGCCGCTGGTGCACCTCCTTCCGTTGGTGCGGCGGGCCGGTGACGGAGTCCGGGCTGGACCGCCGCCGGCCCGTGAGCCGGTTTTCCGTGGTGTGTCCGCCGGGCAGCGGACGCACCAGTGCTCTTCGATAGCGTTCCGTCTGTGGAAGCGCTCCCATCAATGTGGTGATTGAGGACTGTAGTCGGCGTAACGAGATTGGAAAAGACCTAAAACAAGATCGAAACATCAGAGCGGGTCTATTCGCAGGCCGCAGGGGGTGTAACCGGGCTTCACTTGCACCGGGAGCGCTCCCATGGAAGACTCTCGAACTATCTCGCAGGGAGCCAAGCGCGCGAGCGTGGGCCGCCGAGGGCATCCGGTGTTCAGCCGGACCGGCGCCCGACCGGGCAGCACCGTTCCACCAGCGGCGGCGGGTCGCACCGTCCGTCCGCCCGGAACGGGTCCCGACGTTCCCCGCGCCGCACGAGGCGGACACCCTCCGCATCGTCGACGGCGCTACGGCCGCGGCGCACCGTCCCGGCCATTGGTCCGGCGAGGAGGACCCGAGAGATGAAACTGTGGGCGAAACGTCGCCGTACGGCGATAGTCGCGGCGGCCGTGTTGGTAACCGCCGGACTCACCGTACCGGCCACGCCCGCCATGGCGGCAGCGTCCTGTGACGTGACGTACGCGACGAACGACTGGAGCAACGGCTTCACGGCCAACGTCACCCTCACCAACCTGGGCGACCCGATCAACGGCTGGACGCTGCGGTTCGCGTTCCCCGGCAACCAGCAGGTCACCCAGGGCTGGTCGGCCACGTGGTCGCAGAGCGGCAACCAGGTCACCGCCACCAGCCTGTCGTACAACGGCACCCTGGCCACCGGGGCCAGCACGAACATCGGCTTCAACGGCTCCTACAGCGGCAGCAACCCGAAGCCGACCTCGTTCTCCATCAACGGAGTCACCTGCGGCGGCGCCAGCAGCAACCAGGCGCCCACGGTGTCGCTGAGCGTGCCGGCCGGCCCGTTCACCGCCCCCGCGGACGTGCCGCTCACGGCGACCGCCAGCGACCCGGACGGCTCGATCAGCAAGGTCGAGTTCTATCGCAACGGCATGCTGATCAACACCGACACCACGGCGCCGTACACGTACACCCAGAGTGCGTTGCCGGCGGGCAGCTACACGGTGCAGGCCAAGGCGTACGACAACGGCACACCCGCGTTGACCGCGACGGCCGAGAAGTCGTTCACCGTCTCGGCGCCCAGCGGTCCCGCCATCATCGCCACCCCGGCGTCGGTGACGGTGCCCGAGGGCGGCAGCGTGACGGTGCGCTACACGCTCAGCGCCGCGCCGAGCGGGAACGTGACGATCGCGCTCAGCAAGACCGGTGATCCCGACATCACCCTGTCGGCCACCAGCGTCACGCTGACCCCGAGCAACTGGAACACCGGGGTTGCGGTCACGGTCTCCGCGGCCCAGGACGCGGACACCACCAACGGCACGGCCACCATCCGGGCCACCGCCACCGGCTACTCCGCCTCCGAGGTGACCGCCACCGAGGCCGACGACGACGTGGCCGGCGGCACCTACGTGACCGAGTTCATGACCCTCTACAACAAGCTGAAGGCGCCGTCCAACGGATACTTCAGCCCCGAGGGCGTGCCGTACCACTCGGTCGAGACGTTCCTGGTGGAGGCCCCGGACCACGGTCACGAGACCACCTCCGAGGCGTTCAGCTACTGGCTGTGGCTGGAGGCGCAGTACGGCCGGATCCAGGGCAACTGGGCGCCGTTCAACAACGCCTGGACGGTGATGGAGAAGTACATCATCCCCAGCGGCACGGACTACCACAGCGGCGGCTACAACGCGGGCAGCCCGGCGCAGTACGCCCCGGAGAAGCCGTACCCGGACCAGTACCCGGTGGCCTTCGACACCGGCGTGCAGGCCGGTAGGGACCCGCTGTACGACGAGCTGACCAGCACGTACGGCAACAGCGACGTCTACGGCATGCACTGGCTGATCGACGTGGACAACGTGTACGGCTTCGGCAAGTGCGGCGACCACACCACCCGGCCCGCGTACATCAACACCTACCAGCGCGGCCCGCAGGAGTCGGTCTTCGAGACCATCACGCAGCCCTCCTGCGAGACCTTCGCCGACGGCGGACCGAACGGCTACGGCCCGCTGTTCACCCAGGACTCCAACCCGGCGAAGCAGTGGAAGTTCACCAACGCGCCGGACGCGGACGCCCGGGCGGTCGAGGCGGCCTACTGGGCCCTGCAGTGGGCCACCGAGCAGGGCAAGCAGGCCGACATCGCGGCCACCGTGGCCAAGGCGGCCAAGATGGGCGACTACCTGCGGTACGCGATGTACGACAAGTACTTCAAGAAGCCGGGCTGCACCAGCCCGTCCTGCGCGGCGGGCACCGGCAAGGACGCCTCCAGCTACCTGCTCTCCTGGTACTACGCCTGGGGTGGGGCGATGGACGGCGCGTGGAGCTGGCGGATCGGCTCCAGCCACAACCACAGCGGCTACCAGAACCCGATGGCGGCATACGCGCTGTCCACGGTGTCGGCGCTGACCCCGAGGTCGGCGAGTGCCAAGACGGACTGGTCGACCAGCCTGACCCGGCAGATCGACTTCTACACCTGGCTCCAGTCGTCCGAGGGCGGCATCGCCGGTGGCGCGACGAACAGCTGGAACGGTGACTACGAGGCCCCGCCGGCCGGCACGCCGACCTTCTACGGGCTGGCGTACGACTGGCAGCCGGTCTACCATGACCCGCCGTCGAACCAGTGGTTCGGCTTCCAGGCGTGGAGCATGGAGCGGGTTGCCGAGTACTACCACGAGAGCGGTGACACCCGGGCCAAGGCGGTGCTGGACAAGTGGGTCGCCTGGGCGATCGCCAACACCACCACCGGGGCGAACGGGGCGTACCAGATCCCGTCCACCCTCGCGTGGAGCGGCCAGCCGGGCGGCAACTGGACGTCCGGTACCACCTCGGTGAACAACAGTGGACTGCATGTGACCGTTCAGGACTACACCAACGACGTCGGAGTGGCCGGCGCGTACGCCCGTACGCTCGTCTACTACGGCGCCAAGTCCGGTAACGCGCAGGCCAAGGCCACCGCCAAGGCTCTGCTGGACGGCATCCTCACGCACTCCGACGCCAAGGGCGTCGCGGTGCCGGAGACCAGGGCCGACTACAACCGGTTGGACGACGTCTACAACTCCAGCACCCACCAGGGGCTGTTCGTTCCGTCCGGCTTCAGCGGCACGATGCCCAACGGCGACGTGATCGCACCGGGGAAGTCCTTCCTGGACATCCGCTCCTTCTACAAGAACGACCCCGACTGGCCCAAGGTTGAGGCGTACCTCAACGGCGGTGCCGCGCCGGTCTTCACCTACCACCGGTTCTGGGCGCAGTCGGATGTCGCGCTCGCCCTGGCCGACTACGGCATGTTGATCGGCTGAACTCAGGGAAGGGCTCCTTGCCATCGCTCCCGATGTGGGGAGCCCTTCCCGACCCTCGGTCGCGCGGAACGGACACTCCGCGTGACCCGGTGACTGGCCCGGTGTCCCCACCACCGGGCCGTGGCCCGGCTTACCCGCGGCCGGGTCACCCCGTGGCGGGCCGGCCGGACTGGCCGACGCAGCGGTCCGGTCCGGCCCGCCACCCCTTTCCGACGTCCAGCCGCCGCCGGGGACCGCGCCTTCGGGCGCGGCCCCCGGCGGCGGTCCGGCGTCCGGCGCGGGTTGCTCAGGCGGGTTCGTCCCCGGCCGCCCGCTCCGGGATCGTGGGCCGGCAGCGGGGGTCGACCGGCGTCGCCGGCCGGCGCAGTCGACCGGCGCCCTGCAAGAACGAGTTCTCGACGTGTACGCCGAGGATCCACAGCCGGTATCGCGGGGTCGCACCCTCGTCGGGGCAGAGCACCCGGGCCTTCACCTGCTGGTTGTCGACGAACACCACGCCACCGTGCGCCCGCAGGATCGCCGTGGTGGCATCGTTCACCTCGACCACGTGGCCCCGGATCGGCTGCGGGGGCTGGTCCTCGTCCGCCACGCCGACGGTCACCACGGACAGCGGCAGCACCGGCGTCGCGAGCACCGGGGCGGCGGCCGCCAGCGCGAGCAGCGCCGTACCGGCCTGCGTCGCCGACGCGAACGGCCGGGCCGCGGCGGCCGGCATCGGCCGGGCCGCGCCGAGGGCCAGCAGCACCGGCGGCCCGAGGAGGTGCAGCAGCGGCACGACGTAGCCGCGTCCGACCGCCGCCGCCACCACCGGCCCGGTGGCCGCCAGGTAGCCGGCCCCGGCCAGCACCCAGCCCACCAACCGGCGCCGCGGACCCGACGGGTACCAGCCGAACGCCGCGCACGCGGCGAGAATCAACCAGGGCAGGAACAGCAGTTGCCAGGTGAGGGCGGCCAGGACGAAGGCGATGAGCCGCAGCCAACCCGGCGCCGCCGCCGCGAGCCGGGCGAACAACGCGGCCCAGCCGTACCGCTCGGTGCCGCCGGGGAGGGCGGCGCGGGTCACCGTTCCGATGGCGAAGATGGCGACCAGGACCGCCGAGACGAGCCAGGTGGCGGTGACCACCAGGCCGGCGATGAGGTTCACCGGTCCGACGTTGGAGACCAGCAGCAGGGTGGTCTCCAGGTCGCCGCCGGCCTCGGCCCAGAGCCGGAGAATGGAGATGAGCGCGGGCAGCGCGACCACCAGCGTCCAGAACGCCTCCCGGTCGAACGGCCGGATCGGTTCGGCCCGCGGTGTCGGCTCGCTCACCGCCGCCTGGCCCGGCGCGCGTCGCGTACCCGCACGGCCGGTGCCCGCGGTGGCCCGGTCGCGGGCGGTCGCTGCGCGGGCTGGTACGGCGCAGGCTGCGCCTGGAACCCGTCCTGGTAGTCGCGCAGCACCCGCACGCCTTCCGGTCGGGGCTGGGAACTGTCCCCGAGCACCCGGCCCAGGGTCCGGTCCCAGGCGTGCTGCCACGCCCCGGCGTCGCCGCGTTCGTAGCTGTCCTGGAGGAAGTTTCCGATGACCTGGCGCAGGTACTCGTCGTGGTTGGCGACCGCGATGCCGTACTTCTCCTGTTGGTTGAGCACCAGGTCCACCAGCTTCAACTGCTTCGGATGCTGCTCGATGTATCCGGCGAGCACGACGCTGTCCAGCATGAACGCGTCGTACTTCCTGTCGAGCAGACCCTTGACGCAGTCGTCGCTGGTCGCGCGGCCGTCGAAGTCGTTGATGTCCTTCGTGCGCAACGCGTCGTCGGAGGTGGAGCTGCCGATGGTGCAGAGCCTTCCGTGCAGGTCGGCGAGATTCCGGATGGTGATGCTGTCCTCCGCCCAACTGCCCGTGCGCATGAGGACCTCCGGCTCGGTCTTGAGGTACGGGCCGGCGAAGTCGACCTCGTCCCGCTCCCGATCCGGGGTGATCGAAAAGGAGGCCACCACCACGTCGACGGTGTTGTCGTTCAGATCCTTTCCCCGGTTCTGCACCTGGGTGTCGATCACCTTCACGGAGTCCTCGGTGAAACCCAGGTAGCTCGCGAGTTCCCGGATCAGCTCGATTTCGAATCCCGCGTGGTCCTTGAGCCGGGTGGAATTCCGATCCTTCGGCTCGGCGTAGCTCAGCAGCGGCTGGTCCTGGAAGATGCCGACCCGCAGCTCGTGCCGACCGGCCAGGCCGGACCTGTGCAGGTAGGCGTTGATCGTGTCGTCATCCGGCGCAGCCAGACTCCAGATCGCCGTACCGGTGATGAGCAGCGCGGCGACGGTGGCGGCCAGCACCGCCACCCGGGTCCGGGCGGAGAGGGTCATGAACCGCCGTTGTAGTTCGTACACGGCTTCCGTCCCTGTGGAGGTGAAGGCTCTGCGTCGACGTCCGGCAGCGCAATGGCACGGCAATGGTATTCATCCGCCGCCAGTTGGACGGTCCGGCGCGGACGTGGGGGAGCGAAGTGCGGCAATGCGACAGTTCCGGTGGCCGCAATTTCCACGCGCCCGGAGGCGTCGCCGTGTTACCCCGGCCACCCGGAGGTAGACACTGTCTACTCGCATGCGGTAGACACGGTCCGTGCCGACCGAAGAGGACCTACGGTCCCGGCTCGTCCGGGCCGGCGTCGAACTGCTCGCCCGGGA
Organism: Plantactinospora sp. KBS50; assembly: GCF_002285795.1. Taxonomy (GTDB): domain Bacteria; phylum Actinomycetota; class Actinomycetes; order Mycobacteriales; family Micromonosporaceae; genus KBS50. Next base: position 4,433,961 of record NZ_CP022961.1, on the reverse strand, counting down.
GGGCGTGGCCGGCCTGACGCTGCGGGAGATCGCCCGCCGGGCCGGCGTCTCGCACGGCGCCCCGCGCCGGCACTTCCCGACCCACCGGGACCTGCTGGCCGCCATCGCCCGGGAGGGCTACCGGGCGCTGGCCGCGGAGGTCGGCGCCGCCGTCGCGGCCGACCATCCGGACCCGTACGCCCGGATGCTGGCCGTGGCGAACGGCTATCTGCGCTTCGCCGAGACCCGACCCGAGATGTTCGCGCTGATGTTCCGGCACGACCTGCTCCAGGGCAGCGCCGAAGGGCTGCGCCAGGCCAGCCGGCCACTCTTCGACACCCTCGCCCGGCTGGTCGCCGAGGCACTGACCCGGCGGCCCGAGGCCGGGTCGGCGCCGCCCGAGGCGTTGTCCGAGGCGCCGTCCGACCCGCCCGAGGCGCTGCCCGCGACGTTGTCCGAGCGGCCCGAGGCGCCGCCCGCGACGTTGTCCGAGCGGCCCGAGGTGCCGCCCCGGCCGCCGGACCCGGAGGTGGTGGCCGCGGCGCTGTGGGCGAACCTGCACGGCCTCGCCCAACTGCGCGCCTGGGGGAGCCTCCAACTGGTCGTCCAGGCCCAGGACGTGACACCCGTACTGCGGGCCGCCCTCGACGCCCACCTCCGCCCGGCCGACCGCCGGTCCGGGACCTGGCCGCCACCGTGACCACCTGGCGCCACCCGACCGCCACCTGCCCACGATCCGACCGCGACCTCCCGGAGGGCGACGTGCTCGTACAACGCACCACCAGACTGGTCGTGGCGCCGCTGGCCCGGCTGATCCTGCACCCCACGGTCGAGGGCCGGGCCAACGTGCCCCGCCGCGGGCCGGTGATCATCGCGGCCAACCACATCTCCGTACTGGACAGCGTGGTGATCCCGGTGGTGGCCCCGCGGCCGGTGTCCTTTCTGGCCAAGCAGGAGTACTACCGGCGGCCGGGCCTCACCGGCCGGCTGCTGCGTACCTGGCTCACCGGGGTCGAGGCCATCCCCGTCCCCGCGGGGGCACCGGGCCGCACGGGACGCCCTCGACATCGCGCTCGGCGTCCTGGCCCGGGGTCGGGCGTTCGGTATCCACCCGGAGGGCAGCCGCTCGCGGGACGGGCGCAGCTACCGCGGTCGCACCGGGGTCGCCTGGCTCGCGCTCGCCTCGGGCGCGCCCGTCGTACCGGTGGCCGTGCTCGGCACCGACCGCATCCAGCCGGTCGGCGCCCGACTGCCCCGACCGGGTCGGGTCACCATCCGCTTCGGCACGCCGCTGCGCTTCGACCGGGACGCCGGCCGTCCCGAGGCCACCCGGCGCCGGGAGATCACCGACGAGATCATGACCGCGATCCGCGCGCTCTCCGGCCAGGAGGCCGCCGGCTGCTACAACCAGCTCTCCGCGGGCTAGGCCGCGCGACGAGTGTCAAGGTCAACTCGTCTTCGGTGAAGTCGGGGGGTTGCGGCGGCCGGAACACCCCAACTTCACCGAAGACGAGTTGATCACGGGGCGGGCGCCGGCTGGACCGGATGACGCAGGCCGGGGTGTTCGGGCGGCAGCGACCGGCGGATCACCCACCAGCTCACCGCCAGGGTCGCGGCCACCAGCGGCCAGGACAGCACCACTCGGGCGGCGACCAGCCCGACCACCTGATCGGCCAGATACAGCGGCACGAACACCAGCACCCGCAGGGTGTACTGCGCCGCCCACACCCAGCTTGCCCGGCCGTACCCGCGCAGCAGCACCGGATCGCGCCGCCACCGGCCACGCTGGCCCAGCACCGTGCCGACGACCACGCCGAGCAGCGGCCAGCGCAGCACGATGCTCACCGCGAAGGCGAGCGCGCTGGCCGCGTTCGACACGACCTGGAGCAGGAAGAAGTCCGCGGCCCGGCCGGTGCGCAGCACCACCAGGGCGGCGACGCAGACCGCGAGCAGTCCGATCAGCACCGACCGGGGGCGGTCGCCGCGGCGCAGTCGCCAGCCGGCGATCGCCACTCCGACCACCAGGGCGGCGATCACCCCGGCCAGGATGGACTGGCCGCCCAGCAGCCAGCCCGCCCCGAACGCCACCGGCGGCGCGGTGGCGTCCACAGCGCCGCGACGTCCGCCGAGCAGTTCGGTCAGCGACTCGTCCCGGGCCCGCTCCGGACCGGCCGGCATGGGCGTCCCCCCTCCCAGGTACTGAGGGCACCCTAACCAACCGACGAGGCGGCGGGAAGCGTGGCCGGCACCACCAGGCCGCGCACCCCGGGCCACGCCGTCCCGGGACACGCCGCCCGCGGCAGCCCGTCCCGGGCACGTCGCCCGGCCACGCCGTCCGGGCCACGCCCCCGGAGCACCCCGTCCCGGGCACGCCGCCGCGACACGCTGCCGCGTACCCGGCAAAACCACCCTCCCGCAGCGCGGTGGCGCCCACGGCCCGCTAGCCTCTGCGCATGCAAGAACGGCGGACCGGCCTGATGGCCACCTGGCTGGTGTTCCTGACCGCCGTCCACCTGGCCGCGTTCGCCGCGCTGTGGCGCTACGCCGTACTCACCAAGAGCGGTCAGTGGCTGGACACGGTCGCCCTCACCGGCAACTACATCGGCCGCGACCATATCGGTGGCCTGGTGGCCACCGTGCTGAACGCCATGTCCGTGGCATCGTTGCTGGTGGCCACGACGGTGATCGGCTTCATCGCGCTGATCCGGCGGCGGATCGCGCTGGCCATCCTCGCCACGCTGCTGATCGCCGGGGCGAACATCACCGTACAGGTGCTCAAGTACCTGCTCATCCGGCCGGACCTGGGCATCGATCCCGAGCGCGCCGCCGCCGGCAACAGCCTGCCCAGCGGGCACACCGCGGTGGCCGCGTCGGTCGCCGTGGCGCTGATCATGGTGCTGCCGCGCACCGCGCGGGCCTGGGGGGCACTGCTCGGTGCCACGTACACGGCGCTGGCCGGCGTGGCCACGCTCTCGGCCGGCTGGCACCGGCCGAGCGACGCCGTCGCCTCGCTGTTGATCGTCGGCGCCTGGGCGTCGCTGATCGGGCTGGGGCTGCTGCTGACCGACCGGGTGGACACCGAGCCGAGGTCCGCCGACGCGCACCGGGTGGCGACCGGCCTGCTGCTGCTGGCCGCCGCGGCCATGCTGGGCATCGCCTGGTACGCCGCCGACTGGACCCTTGCGCTGCGACCCACCCCGCCGGACGAGCTGAGCGACAACCGCCTGCTGATCGCGTACGCCGGCAGCGCGCTGGGGATCACCGGCACCACCTGCCTGGTGATGGGTCTGGTGCTGGCCGGTGTGCACCGCGTGGTGCCCCGGTTGGCCCCCGCCGGCCCGCCCGCACCCCGGCGCACGGTCTCCCCGCGTACCCCGGCGTCGTGACCGCGCGGAGCATGGACACCGGCGGCGTGCGGGCGGCCTTCGAAGCGGAGGCCCGGCAACTGGTCGGGGCCATGCGTGCGCTGGCGGCCGCGGACTTCGCGCGGCCCACCGCCTGCCAGCCGTGGACCGTCGCGGACCTGCTGGCGCACGTCCGGACGGCGACGGCCCGCCTGATCGACATGCTCGCCGGTCCGGCGCCCGGCCCCGCCGAGGTGGACGCCGCCGGATACTACGGTCCGAGCAAGTTCACCGCCGCCACCGACGGCGCGCGGGTCGCCGCCGCGCGGAGCGAGGCCGCCGCCGTACCCTCCGGGCGGGACCTGGTCGAGGACCTGGACCGGGTCTGGCGTGCGGCGGCCGCGGCGGCCGCCGCCGAGCCGGCCGACCGCGTGGTGGCGACCCGGCACGGTGACCGGATGGAGCTGGACGAGTTCCTGCTGACCCGGGTGGTCGAGCTGGGCGTGCACGGGCTGGACCTGGCGGCGGCGCTGGACCGCCGGCCATGGTTGACGGAGCCGGCGGCCATGGTGATCGAAGGGCTGCTGCTGCGGCCCGGCGCCGCGGCGGACGGGTCCGGGCCGCAAGCCAATCCGGGTCCGCCAGCCGGGCCGCAAGCCAATCCGGGTCCGCCAGCCGGTCCGGGTCCGGCAGCCGGTCCGGGAGCCGGTCCGGGTCCGCAAGCCGGTCCGATGGAGGGCTCCACGGCGCGTTGTCCGGAACTCGGCTGGGATCGGCTCACCTTCATCGCCAAGGCCACCGGACGGTCGCCGCTGCGCCCCGCCGAACGGGCCGCCGTGGCGGAGCTGGGCCTGCGCTGGTTGTCCTTCGGCTGACCGGCCCAGAGGGGCTCCGGCCGGCGGTCCCGGCCCGCTCAGACGTCCCGGCCCGCTCAGACGTCCCGGCCGGCGGGTCCCGGTCCGCGCTCCAAGCGATCCGGGCCGGCGGTTCCGGCCCACCCCAGCGGTCCAGGTCCGCGGCGGCCCGGCCGGCGGGTCGGGCTCAGGAGAGCCGGCGCAGGTGGTCGAGCACCACCGGGTCGATCCGGCCGGGGACGAGGCGTTCCTCCAGGTTTTCCACGCCGGCCCAGGAGTCCAGGGCAGAGTCCAGGGCGGAGTCCAGCGCCGGGTCCAGATCGTCGCCGGCCGGCGGATGGCCGAGCGCGGTGAGCCGCCGGCGCACCTCGGCCGCCAGGTCGCCGGTGAGGTCGAGCAGCGTCGCCGGGTCCGGCTTCCCGAACAGCATCGTGTGGATGTCCAGCAGCCGGCCCAACTCGGTGACCGGATCCGGGTGGTCGTCCACCCGCAGGTCGACCAGGACGTCGCTGCCACCGCCGTACCCGCCGCCGGGGCAGACCACCAGCAGCGCCGCGCTCTGCCGGCCACGCCGGTCGCCACCCGCGCGGTCACCGGCCCGCAGCGCCGCGAGCAGTCGTACCGGGAATTGCGGCTCGTCGGCGCCGGCGAGCCAGGCGTCCCGGATGGCGTCGATGACCTCGGGCCCGGTGAGGATGTTGCCCTGCGCCGCCCAGCCGGGTCCGGCCTGCCCGCCGGCCCAGTCGTGGCAGCCCGCGCCGGTGTAGGTGGCGCCGTCGCCGTCGGCGCCGACCACGCCGACCTGCCGCTGGTCGTGGCCGGGGTCGGCGGCCACCAGACCGGCCACCACGTCGGGCGCGGCAACGCCGGTACGCAGCAGCGTCAGGCCCTGCGGCCGATAGGCCAGGTTCGCGTACGCCTGGGTGGCGATCGCCCCGACCCGCGCCTCGGCGCCCGGCACCGCCGCGCCCACGGCGAGGAACTTGCTGGCCACGGCGACACCGTGCAGCTGCCCGTCGGCGGATCGGGCGACGATCGAGAAGGTCACCGGGGAACCCTATCCGGCCGGCACCGTTCCGGCGAGATCTCCCGATCTGGCATGCTTAGCCGGCACGACCGACCCATCGCCGGTGACACCGGTCCGCGGGCCTTCGCGACCCGCGCAGCCGTTGCCGGCCGTGGTCGATCCCGCGGGCGCACGCCGACGCCACACAATGGACGATCGCTGCGCCCGCGGATGTTCACGGGGTGGCCGCGCCCGACCGGGGCGGCGCCATCGGGGTGGCCTGAGCCGATCGGCGCCGCGCCGCGTGGTAGCCGATTGACGGGGTAGTAGCCGGGCATGACCGAGGAGGCGTCGATGACCACGCGGAGGAAGACCGGACGCCGATCGCTGCGCGGCGGACTCGTCGTACTCGTCGTCCTGGCGCTGTCGTCCTGCACCGGCTCCGACGGCTCCGACGGGGCCGACGCGGGACGGCTGGATGAACGCACCGGGCGTGGGGCGCCGGCCGAACCCGCGCCGCCGCCGGGCCGCCGGGTGGGCTCCGCCGACGCCCGGGCCACGGCCGGGGCCACGACCGAGGGTCCCCAGCCGGGCACGGACCCGACAACCGCCGCCACCCCACCGGCCGGCACCGCGGACGATCACCCGGCGGCGACGTTCAGCCTGAGTGGCGGCGCCGACACGATCCGGGTACGCGTCGCGGACCTCGGCGACGACCTGGCGCGGGTCACCACCGCCCGCGGATCCCGGGTCCGGGTGGATGTCAAGGTCGACGGGTCCACTGTGCTGGCCCGGCTGGTGGGTAGCGGACAGCGCGGATCGGCGACCGTGGACGTGACGCTGGACAGCGGGCGGCGCTGGAGCATCCGGGTCAGCGGCGGCGCCTCCACCGAGTCGCTGGACCTGAGCGGTGGCCGGGTGTCCTGGATCGACCTCGGCGGGGGCGCCAGCCGGATCGACGTCGTGCTGCCCCGCCCGGAGGGCACGGTGACCGTGCGCACGGCCGCCGGGGTGCACCGGCTGACGGTGCTGCGGGACGGGAGCGCGCCGGTGCAGGTGCGGATCGGCGGCGGCGCCGGCACGGTGACCGTGGACGGCGCCACCCGTACCGGGGTGTCGGCCGGGACCGTCCTCGAACAGCGGGGCTATGCCGACGCCACCGACCGGATCGAGGTGGAGTCCGCCGCCGGGGTGTCCACCCTGACGGTGGGCCGGCGGTAGCGCCTATTTGAGGAAGGTCAGCAGCTCCCGGTTGATCTCGTCGCCGTGGGTCCACGGGATGCCGTGCGGACCGTCCTCGATCACCATGAGCTGACTGTCCGGGATCGCCGCGGCCAGCCGCTGACCGGTGGCGGGGAACGGCAGGATGCGGTCGGCGTCGCCCTGGATGATCAGCGCCGGCACGTCGATGGCGGCCAGGTCGTCCCGGAAGTCGGTGAGCCAGGCGTCGACGCAGGCCCTCGTGCCGATCGGCGAGGCGTTGACCGCGACGTTCCAGTTGGCCCGGACCACCTCCTCGCTGACCCGCTTGCCGAGGTTCTGGTCGAGGTTGTAGAAGTCGTGCAGGAACGCGGTCTGGTAGGCGTACCGGTCGGTGTGGATGGCGGCCCTGATCTGGTCGAAGACGCTCTGGTCGACGCCGTCGGGGTTGTCCGACTTCTTCAACAGGTACGGCGGGACCGGTGCGATGAGCACCACCCTGCTGATCCGTTCCGAGCCGAACCGGGCCAGGTACCGGGTCACCTCGCCGGTGCCCATGGAGTGCCCGATCAGCGCCACGTCGTGCAGGTCGAGCACGGTCAGCAGTTCGGCGAGGTCGGTGGCGAACACGTCGTAGTCGTACCCGTCGACGGGCTGGCTGGAGCGGCCGAAGCCGCGCCGGTCGTACGTGATGGTCCGGTACCCGGCCGCCACCAGCGCGTCGACCTGCTTCTCCCAGGCCGCGCCGCTGAGCGGGAAGCCGTGGATCAGGACCACGGGCTGCCCGTCCCCATGATCCTCGTAGTAGATGTCGATGGTTCCCGAGTTCTCCGCCCCGACCGACAGATACGGCATGGTTTCCCCCTTTTGCCGGTATATGAGGCGGATACTAGTCCGGCGCGGCGGCCCGCCGGGCCGGAACGGCACCACCGGACCCGGCGTCAGAGCCGGCCGGCCCCGATGATCCGGCGCAGGAACTGGCGGGTCCGCGGCTGCGTCGGGTCGCCGAAGACCTGGGCCGGCGGCCCGCTCTCCACCACCCGCCCGGCGTCCAGGAAGCAGACCAGGTCGGCGACCTCGCGGGCGAAGCTCATCTCGTGGGTGGCCAGCACCATGGTCATCCCGTCGGCCTTGAGGTCGCGGATCATCGCCAGCACCTCGCCCACCAGCTCCGGATCCAGCGCCGAGGTGACCTCGTCCAACAGCATCAGGCGGGGCGAGTTGGCCAGCGCCCGGACGATCGCCACCCGTTGCTGCTGGCCTCCGGAGAGCCGGTCCGGGTAGTCGTCCGCCCTGCCGGCCAGGCCGACCTGGTCGAGCAGCCTGCGGGCCTGCTCCTCCGCCTGCGCCCGCGCCCGCCGGTGCACCCGGCGCGGCGCGAGGGTGACGTTGTCCAGCACGCTCAGGTGCGGAAAGAGGTTGTACGACTGGAACACCATGCCGATCCGACGGCGGACCAGATCCGCGTCCACCCCGGGAGCGGAAATGTCCACACCGTCCAGTTCGATGATCCCGTCGTCCAGTTCCTCCAGCAGGTTGACGCAGCGCAGCAGCGTCGACTTGCCCGAGCCGGACGCCCCGATCAGGGCCGTCACCTGATGTTCGGCCACCGCCAGGTCGAGCCCGTCGAGCACGACCTGGCCGCCGAACGTCTTGCGCAGCCCCTGGCAGCGCAGCACCGGCACCCCCGCCGGCCGGTCAGCCGGCCCCGCCGGCCGGCCGGTCACCGCAGCATCCCGGTCCGTCACCGCAGCATCCCGGTCCGTCACCTCGGTCTCCCGGTCTGTCACCTCGGTCTCCCGGTCGGTCACCTCAGCCTCCGGACCGGCGCCGGGCCGAGCGCAGCGTGACCCAGTCGGTGACCGCGATCAGCGGCGCGGCCAGCAGCACGAACAGCACCCCGGCCACGACGTACGGGGTGTAGTTGAAGGTGTGCGCGGTCTCGATCTGCGCGGCCCGGACCGCGTCGATCGGCCCGGCCAGGGAGACCAGGCCGACGTCCTTCTGCAGGGCGACCACGTCGTTCAGCAACGGGGGAGCGACCCGCCGGACCGCCTGCGGCAGCACGACGTGCCGCATGGTCTGCCGGTAGGTCAGTCCCAGCGACCGCGCCGCGGCCCGCTGGCTGGGATGGACCGACTCGATGCCGGCCCGGAACACCTCGGCCAGGTAGCCGGCGTAGGTGACCACCAGGGCGAGCCCGCCGAGCACCAGCAGCGAGGGCGTGCCGCGCAGGCGCAGCCCCGGCACGCCGAGGGTGAGCACGTACAGCACGATGATCAGCGGCAGGCCGCGGAAGGCGTACGTGTAGCCGGCAGCGAGCGCCCGTACCGGAAAGAAGACCGGGCCGCGCAGCGTGCGCAGCAGCGCGATCACCAGCCCGAGCAGCAGGGCGCCCACGGCGCAGCACACCAGCAGCCGCAGGTTCAGCCACAGCCCGGCCAGAATCGCCGGCAACGCGTCCCGGGCGATCGTGGGATCGAGGAACGAGTCGCGTACCCGATCCCAGCCGGGAGCTCCGGTCACCGCGACCACCAGCAGCGTGCCCAGCGCCGCCGTGGAGGCGGCGGCGACCAGCGCGCTGCGCACGGTCTGCCGGCGGCGGTACGCGATCCGCCGCTGCTGCGCGACCGAGCGCTGCGGTGCGAGCGGGGCCGGTGGCTGCGCCAGGATCACGTCAGTTCGGTGGCCCCGGCCACCTGGGCCAGCCACTTCTGCTCCAGCTGCTTGAACGTGCCGTCCTTGTCGAGCTGGCTGACGACGGTGCTGACGCACGAGGTCAGCGGGGAGTCCTTGTCCAGCAGCAGCCCGAACGCCTCCGGCGCGCCCACCTGCGGGACCTGGCCGACGACTGTGGCGTCGGTCAACTCGGCCGAGGTGATGTAGAAGGCCGTGGGCAGGTCGACCACGAGGCCGTCGATCTGTCCGTTCTGGAGCGCCTTCTTGGCGTCCTCGTTGCTGTTGTAGACCTGCGGCTTGCGGTCGGGCTTGATGACGTCGGTGATCGCCTGGTAGCTGGTGGTCCCGACCTGGGCGCCGAGCACCGCGTCCTTCAGGTCGGCCAGCGAGCCCTTCCCGGCGATCTTCGAGGACTTGAGCGCGATGACGGTCTGCCGCACCAGGTAGTACGGCGCGGAGAAGTCCACCGCCTGCTTACGCTCGTCGGTGATGGAGAACTGGTTGATGTCGAAGTCGAACTTCTTCGGCCCCGGGGCGATGGCGCTGTCGAACTTGACCCGCGTCCAGGTCACGTCATCATGGGCGTAGCCGAGCCGCTGCGCGACCGCGTACGCCACGGCGGCCTCGAAACCCTCGCCGTTGTCCGGTTTGTCCTGCCGGAACCACGGCTCGTACGCCGGCTCGTCGGTGGCGATGGTCAGCCGGCCCGGCGTCTGCGTCGGCAGGCTCTCCTTGGTGCAGGCGACCCCGCTCGGTGCGCTGCCCGGGTCGGCCTCGTCCTGCGGCGAACAGCCGGCGAGGGTGACGGCGACGACGAGTGCGATGGCGATCGGCCTGCTGATGGACATGGCCGACAGCGTAGGCGGTGGCGTGCGGGTCGCCGGGGGCCGTCCCATCAGTCGGATAGGACGGTCGGCACCGCGCCGGTGGCCAGCAGGGCGCCGGTGGGCAGCGCGATCAGGCCGTCCGGGGTACGACGGCGGTCGATCAGTCGGTCGTAGTGCCGCCGTACCTCGGCCTGTGCGACCGGGTCGAGCCGGGGCAGGATCCGGCCCAGCGCGCCCAGCCCGTGCAGCGGGCCGTGCCACCAGCGTTCCGGATCGACCCGCAGTTCCCAGTCCAGCCGCCGGCAGGTGACCGCGGTGAGCCCGCCGGCGCGCAGCAACCCGGCGAAGCCGGCCCGGGTACGGTCGAAGTTCTCCTCCTCGGCGACCGTCGGGAGGCCGGCCGGAGCGCGCAGCCCGGCGGCGGCCATGACGTCGAGCCAGAACTGCTGCATCCCCGACGGCGGCTGGGGCCAGATGGTCAGCGCCACCCGGCCGCCGGGCCGGGTGACCCGACGCAGTTCCGCCACCGTGGCCACCGGCCGGCCGACATGGTTGATCACGAAGTTGCCGGCCGCGACGTCGAAGGCGCCGTCGGGGAACGGCAGGTGCGGCAGCAGCGCCGCCAGCACCCCGGCGCCCGGCACCCGCCGGGCGGCCAGCGCCAGCATGCTCGGCTCGGCGTCCACCGCGGTCACCCGGGCGCCGCGCCCGGCCGCCAGCGCGGCCACGACGCCGGGTCCGCAGCCCGCGTCCAGCAGCCGGGTCCCCCGACCCGCCCCGACCGCGTCCAGCAGGGGTTCCGCCGGGTACGCGCAGGCCGCCGCGTAGCTGTCGGCGTACGCCCGGCCGCGGCCGGCCCACGCGCGGCGCTCCCAGGCGTCGAACGGGGTCGGCCGGCTGCGCCCGGTGCGGCCCGGCGGTTCGGCGGTGTACGCGGTGCCGGCGGCGCCGGTGTCGGGCGGGCGCTCGCGGCCGGCGGTGTGCTCGCCGCCGGCGGTGTGCCCGGTGTCCGTGGTGTGCTCGTCGTCGGTCGTGTGCTCGGTGCTTGCGGGCATCCCGGGATCCTGGCACGCCCGCGGCGCGGCCCGATCGGTCCGGAATCGCGGCATCAACGACCGGCGATCTTCGGGTACGGTGGTCGGACGCGACATCGACGGGGGAGGTCGCCGGTGGACGGTATACACAGCGCGGGCTCGGCCGGCCGGATCGACACCAGTGTGGTGCACCCGGCCCGGCGCTACGACTACTGGCTGGGCGGCAAGGACAACTTCGCCGCCGACCGCGAGTCCGGGGACGCCGTCGCCGCCGCGTTTCCGGCGGTCCGGATCGCCGCCGTGGAGAACCGCCGCTTTCTGCGCCGGGCCGTCGCCTACCTGACCGGCGAGGCGGGCATCCGGCAGTTCCTGGACATCGGTACGGGCATCCCGGCGGCCGACAACACGCACGAGGTGGCCCAGGCCATCGCCCCGGACGCCCGCGTGGTCTACGTGGACAACGATCCGATCGTGCTGGCACACGCCCGTGCCCTGCTCACCGGGGCCGCCGCGGGCCGCACCGCCTACCTGGACGCGGACCTGCGGGAGCCGAAGAAGATCCTGGAGCATCCGGACCTGCTCGCCACCCTGGACCTCGACCGGCCGGTCGCGCTCATGCTGGTCGCCGTGCTGCACTTCCTGCGCGACGAGGACGATCCGGCCGCGGTGGTGCGGCGGCTCGTCGACGCCCTGCCCTCGGGCAGCTACCTGGTGGTGTCGCACGCCACCATGGACTTCCTGCCGCCCGAGGTGGTGGTCCGGATCCGGGAGGTGATGACCCCGGCGCAGGGCCCGTTCGTCCCGCGGGACCGGGACGGTGTCGCGCGGTTCCTCACCGGGCTGGAGCTGGTGCCGCCGGGCATCGGGTCGCTCGTGGACTGGCGCCCGGACCGCGCACCCGAGGACCGGCCCTGCGCGGCCGACGTGTCCGGGTACGGGGCGGTCGCCCGCAAACCCTGATCCGAGGGGACATCGCTCCGCCACCGCCAGTTGGCACAGCCGCCGGACAGTCGCGGTTGCCACGCCACGGCCGGAAACGTGCTGCGCGACCCGGTAGCCGAGTTCCGCGCTGTGATCGTCGATGTTGTAGAGGTTGAACCTGCCGAGGACGGAGTCGCCCCGAGCGAGGAGCACATAGAAGGCGCACCCGCCGGCCTTCTGCTCATCCAGCAACGCGTCGTACCCGTCGCTGAGCTGGTCGAAGAAAAAGTGTTGCTCTGCCAGGGAAACGAGCTGGATACGAGGGGTCCGCAGCGTCGCCTGAGCCATGAAGGACGCGGTGGCGCCTCTGCGAGGTGCGGATCAGGCAAACTTCCCGCGTCGTCACGGCCGGGCGGTCGTGCACGTTCGGACGGTTGTCCGGTCAGCGCGGCGCAGGTCGGGAGGCATCGAGCTGAACTGAGGTTCGCAGGAGCGGTCACCCCTGAGCGGTGGCGGGCTCGCGGTTGAACAGCCGCCTCGACCAGAGGTACCCGCCCACCGCGATGACGACACACCAGGCGAGCGCGATCCACGCGCTGTTGCCGATCGGCGTGCCGGTGAGCAGCCCGCGCAGGGTGTCGATGATCGGGGTGAACGGCTGGTGCTCGGCGAACCAGCGCAGACCGCCCGGCATCGAATCGGTGGGCACGAACCCGCTGCCGAAGAAGGGCAGCAGGATCAGCGGCATCGGCAGGTTGCTCGCGGTCTCGACGCTGTTGCTCAGTTGACCGAGCGCGACGCACAGCCAGACCAGTGCGAACGTCACCGCCAGCAGCAGGCCGGCCGTGGCCAGCCAGGCGTCCAGCCCGGCGGTGGGGCGGAAGCCGACCAGCAGCGCCACGCCGATCACGAACACCAGGCCGAGTGTGGCCTGGATCATGCTGCCCAGGACGTGCCCGGTCAGCACCGAGACGCGGGCGATGTGCATCGTGCGGAACCGGGCGATGATCCCCTCGGTCATGTCCATGGCGATCGAGATCGCGGTTCCCTGAACCGTGGCCGTGATGGTCATCAGGATGATCGCCGGGACCACGTAGTTGACGTACTCCGCCCGCCCGCCGGCCGCGCCGAGGTGCGGCGTACCGCCGATCCCGGCGCCCAGCGTGCCGCCGAGGACGTAGACGAACAACAGCAGGATGACCACGGGCATCCCCACGAGCGTCACGGTCATCGACGGGTATCGCAGCATCCGGCGCAGGTTGCGGCGCAGCATCGTCGCCGAGTCGCGCAGCGGGTGGAACCGGAGGCTCACCGTGGTTGCCGCGGTGCTGGTCGGGGTGCTCATCGGAGGGTCACCTTCCGGTCGTGGGGGTCGCCGGTGAGGGCGAGGAAGACGTCGTCGAGGTCGGGGGTGTGCACGGACAACTCGTCGACCTCGACGGCCTGGTCGTCCAGCCGGCCGACCAGGGTCCGCAGCGCGCGCAGGCTGCCGTCGTTGGGCACCCGGAGGGTGAGCGGGTCGCCGTCGTGGGACGCCGCACCGAGTACGCGCAGGGCCGTGTCGAGGGACCCCGGGTCGGCGAACCGCAGGCGCACGTGCCCGCCGGGGATGCGGCGCTTCAGCTCCTGCGCGGTCCCCTCGGCGACCACCCGACCGTCGTGCAGGACGGCGATCCGGTCGGCCAGCTGGTCGGCCTCCTCCAGGTACTGCGTGGTCAGGAAGATGGTGACGCCGCCGGCCACCAGATCCCGGATGATCTGCCACATGTTCCGTCGGCTGCGCGGGTCCAGGCCGGTGGTCGGTTCGTCCAGGAAGATCAGCTGCGGGTCGCCGACCAGCGTCATGGCCAGGTCGAGCCGCCGGCGCATGCCCCCCGAGTACGTCGACGCCGGCTTGCCGGCCGAATCGGCCAGGTCGAACCGCGCCAGCAGCGTACGGGCGCGTCGCCGGCCCTCGGCCCGGCCGAGGTGCCGCAGGTCCGCCATCAGCAGCAGGTTCTCCTCGCCGGTGAGCAGGTTGTCCACCGCGGAGAACTGGCCGGTCACGCCGATCGCGGCGCGCACCGCGTCGGGCTCCCGGGCGAGGTCGTGCCCGGCCACCCGGACGTCGCCGGCGTCGGCGCGGATCAGGGTGGACAGGATCCGCACCGCGGTGGTCTTCCCGGCACCGTTCGCGCCCAGCAGCGCGAAGACCGTGCCCTGCCGTACGTGCAGATCGAGGCCGTCGAGTACGACCTGGTCGCCGAACGATTTCCGTAGCCCGGTCGCGGCGATCGCCGTCCGGGTTGGTCCGCTGGTCATGGGTCCTCTTTCGGGATGGGGGTGGGTCAGGAGCGGCGGACGGCGATGTCGCCGTAGGAGGTGCGGCCGCGTACCTCGACGGTCTCGTCGCTCGTCTCCGGCGTGGCGGCGTTGTCCAGCAGGTTGCGCACGTGTCCGAACCCGGTGTGCACGTCGAGCCAGGCGGCGGTGCCCTCGGCGATGCCGATCTCCAGGTCGCCGGCGGCGGTGCCGAGCGCGACGGAGCCGCGGGCAACCTCGGCGATCCGGATGTTGCCGTTTGCGGTCTTCGCGTCCACACCGGCGCCGGCCCGCTCGATGGTGACCGCGCCGTTGGCGTTGCGTACCCGCGCGTCGCCGGTGACGCTGTCGATCGTGGTGTCACCGTTGGAGTTCTTGACCACGGCGGCGCCCTCGACCTCGCCGATCTGGATCTTGCCGGTACCGGTGGAGACCTCGGCGTCGCCGGCGACGCCGTCGATGGTGACGTGGCCGGCGCCGGTGTGCAGCCGCAGCGCTCCGGTCCGTTCCAGCCAGATGTTGCCGGTGGTCCTGATCCGGCACTCGCCGAGCCGGCCCGTGCTGCGCACGTCGCCCATCAGCAGGTGGGCGGCAAGTCGGGAGTCGCTCGGGAGTTCGATGGAGATGTCCACCGAGCGGCTCTTCCTGGAAAAGTCGAAGGCGCGCCGCGGGCCGGTGATCTGGAGCGCGCCGTTGGTGCAGTCGACCCGTACCTGCGCGGCGGCCTGCACGTCGGACTCGTCGGCGTCGTCGGTCGGCCGGACCTCGACAACCGTGTCGGCCCGGTCGCTCGCGGCGATCCGCAGGCGGGCGACCCCGAGTTCGAGGGTGACGGAGATCGGTTCGGGCGTGTCGAAAGAAGGCATGGTGGTCTCCCGGTCGGGTGTGGAATGGGCGTCCCCGCAGGTCGGGGACGGGTGGCGGAAGTGCCGGGTGAGGTCAGCGCACCCAGCCGGTGAGGCGCTGCTTGGCCCGCTTGCCGCTGCCGCGCGGCTGGTCGCGCTGGTCGTGCCGGTCCCGCTGGGTCGGCTGTACGGCGGCGGCCGCCGCTCGGACCAGCCAGGCGTTGACCGAGCGTCCCTCCTGGGCGGCGGCCTCCTCGACGGCGGCCTTGAGCTGCTCGGGCATGCGGACGTTGATCCGCGCGGCGGGTCCGTCGTCGGTGAACAGCAGTTCGGCATCCGGCCCCCGTCCGGCCGGTGCCTCCCCGCCGGACGTGGTGCCGGCGGCCCCGCCGGCGGGGTGCCGGTCGCGAACCCGGCGTCGCCGGGCGCGGAGCCGGGGGAGTCGCCGGCCGCGAGGGCGTCGGCGGCGGGCGCGGTCACGATGAAGTCCGGATCGCGTCCGCGCAGGCGTACCTGCACCGAGCCCGGCGCCAGGTCCCGGGTGATCTCGTCGGCGGCGGCCGAGAGCGCGTCCAGCAGGGTCATCCGGATCGCCGATTCGAGCGAGCCGGCCAGGCGTTCGACCAGCGCACGCGCCTCCGTACCGCCGGTCTCGGCAAGGGCGGCGAACTCGCGTCCGAGGTTCTGCACGTGCGGGTTCAGGTCCATGGTGCCATCCTGGCACATGGGTGGCACCACAACAAGTCGTATTGGCTCAGGATGGCATCACTGTGGCGTCGTCTGTGGCCGGCGTGGATGTGCGGATGATCGGGTCGCTGCGCCGCGTGTTCGTGGTGGCCGCGGCTTGTCTCGTGTTCCTTGAAGTACTGGCGGCTCGTACCCAGGTCCGGGCAGTCGCGCGGGCCGGACACGGCATGCTGTGCACCGCCCGGGTGGCACTGTTCGCTCATCTCCAACGCGTGCCCATGCAGTACCACGAACACAGCCGCCCGGGCCGGCTGGTGGCCAGCCTGACCGGTTGGCGCAGGCTGACCTGCGCCGCACGATCGCCTACGTACCGCAGGAGGGGTACCTTTTCACCGGATCCGTCGGGGACAACATCCGGTGGGGACCGAGCCGTGCAGGAGGCCACCCGCCTGCTGCGGCTCGGGCGTACCACGATCATCGTCACCCACGATCTTCTGGCCGGCGGCGGGCGGCCGGATTCGGGGCCATCTTGGTCGGCTCAGTGGCGGCGGTTGGCTCAGTGGCGGCGGCGCAGCGGACCGGGATGCGCCGACCACCACAGCCGGCGCCACCACGGCCTCCGGTCGCGCAGCGCCGTCGCGTACGCGACCGCGTCCGCGGCGGCCTGCCGCGCCGCGGCCTCGTCGGCGGCGTCCGGGGCGAAGGCGTTGCGGTTCACCAGGTCGGCCAGCCGGGTGATGTCCGGGCCGGCCGGTTCGGCGACCGTCCGGGCGTGCCGGGCCACCTCGCTGGCCGCCAGATTCGGTCCCGGTGGCTGGCCCGCCAGCCGGAGCGCATCGATCACCTCCTGCCAGGCGCCGGCGATGCGCTGCGCGGGGCTGCCCTGGGCCAGCCGTCGGCGCCGTTCGGCGCGGCGCAGCAGCACCAGCGTCAGCGCCGCGGCAACGACCAGCACCAGCACGCCACCCGCGCCGCCCCCGGCCAGCAACGGTCCCGGTACGCCCCGGTCCGGCGCCGCATCCACCGGACCCGCGGTGGCCGCCGGGGTCGGCACGTCGCTCGGCGGGGTGTCCTGCGGCGTCGGCGGCGGATCCGCCGGCCTGGGCTTGAAGTCCTCCTCCACCGCCCGCGACTGGGTGTCCGGGCGGGGCAGCGGGTCGAACGCCACCCAGCCCAGCCCCTCGAACAACACCTCCGGCCAGGCGTACGCGTCGCCGGCCCGCACCGGGCCGTCGCCGGTGCGCGACGAGAAGCCCACCACCACCCGGGTGGGCAGCCCCATCATCCGGCCCAGCACCGCGTACGCGGCGGCGAACTGCTCGGAGGTGCCGCGCTGCCCGCCCGCGTTGCGCGGACCGAACAGGAAGAACGTCAGATTCGGGTACGCGTGCCCGCTCGGCGCGTCGGACACCAGCCGGTAGTGCTCGGCCAGGAAGTCCTGCACCGTGATCGCCCGGCTGTACGGGGCACCGTTGTCCTCGGCGAGCTGTGCGGCCAGCGCCTGAAGCTGCTCCGGGGCGCCGTCCGGCACCCGCAGCGCCCGGGCCACCTCGTCCCCGGCCGGTACGTCCGCCACGGCCAGGGCGTTCGGATCGGGCCGCTCCAGCGCGGACACCACCTCGTACCGTACCCCCGGGGTCAGACCCTCCGGCCGGATCAGCGTCCCACTGGCCGGGTCGTACGCCACCCGGGCGCCGGTGACCTGCTCGGGGGTTGCCACGGCCGGCAGCAGTTGGCCGCTGAGCCCGGTGACGGTGATCCGCTGCCGGACGGTCTCGACGGTGGTGTCCGGGTCGAGCGGGGCGGCCGGCAGGATCCGGCCGGCGTTGCGGTAGGTGGCGCCGACCCGCCAGGTCACCCCGTCGTAGTCGCTCAGCACGGCGAGCCGGACCGGCAACTCGGCGCCGCCGCCGGTGTCCGGCTCCGGGTCGCCGCCGGTGTCCGGCCCCGCACCGCCGTCGGCATCCGGCCCCGGATCGCCGTCGCCGTCGGCGGGCTCCGGATCGCCGCCGGTGCCGTCCGGGGACCGTGCACCCGGGTCGCCCGGCTCATCCGGGTCAGCCCCGGTACGCGGCCGGCGCTCGCTGCTGAGCTGGAACAGTTCCTGATCCGGGTGCAGCGCCCAGCCGGAGATCCTGATCAGCGGGCTCTCGTCCAGGCTGTCCACGGTGGGCGGTTGGACGTACCGGCGCGGGTCGACCGGGTCACCGCTGCCACGCCCGGCGATCACCGGCGCCACGGCCGCGGCCAACCCGACCACCACCGCCAGCCCGGCCGCCGTGCTCGCCAGCAGGCGCAGCCGCAGCGCCGAGCGTACCGCCGCATCCAGCCCCGCCGCCGGATCGGCCGCACCCCGCGGTCCCAGCCCGGACACCGCGAGCCCCAGCGCGGCCGCCGCCGCGAACCCCACGCTCGGCCAGATCGCCCGTTCGGCGTTCGGCCCCACCACGTACAGCACGCCCGCGTAGAACATCGCCGCCGGCAGGTAGCTGAGCAGGATCCGTCCCGCGCGCAGCGCCACCTCGGTGCCGGCGAGCCCGGCCAGCCAGGCCACCGTCAGGGCACGATCACCGTGTCCGGCGCGGGCTGCACCGGGATCAGCGCGGTCAGCAGCCGGGGGATGCCGTTCCCGATCGCGTCCAGCGCCACCGCCGGCAGTTCACCGCGGGTGCCGGCGTGCCGGCCGGCCCACCACATCCCGAACGTGGCGTAACCGACCAGGCCGAGCACCGACAGGGGCGCCACCAGCCAGGACGGCAGCCGGCGCGCGGCGACACCGACCAGTACCGAGCCGGCCGCCGCGCCGGTCACCAGCCCGGTCACCAACCCGCCGGCGTACACCCGGCCGAGCACCACCCCGGCCAGGCCGATCAGCACCACCAGTACGGCCGGCACGGTGAGCACCCGCAGCCACCTCACCACCGCCGCACCCCGTCCCACTCGGCGGCGAACTCGGCGCCGTCGCCGGCGGCGATCACCACCACGCCGGGTCCGCCGGCCGGCGGCGGGTCACCGGCCTCGAAGATCCCGACCACCACCGACGGGTACGTCCCGCGCAGCGCGCCGACCCGGCCGAGGTCGTCCCTTGCGCCCGGCCCGGTGAGGAACACCAGGGTGTCGCCCAGCCGGTCCTGCCGCAGCCGGTTGGTCGCGGCGGCCAGCTCGTCGACCCGCGCCCGGCCCGGACGCAGGGTGACCGCGGCGAGCCGGTCGAGGAAACTCCCGCCGCCGGTGCCGCCGGTGCCGCCGGTGCCGCCGGTGCCGCCGGTGCCGCCGGTGCCGCCGGTGCCGCCGGGGTGGGCGGTGCCGTCGGGGTGGGCGGGGTCGGGGGCGCTGTCCGGATCGGTGTCGGCGACCAGCAGCAGGCCCACCGGCAGGCCCTCCCGATGGGCGGCGGTCAGCACCGAGGCGGCGGCCTCACACGCCGACTCGAACGCCTCGGCCACCCCGTCGACCACCTCGGGGTACGCCCCGGCCCGGTCGTCCAACAGCACCACCAGCCGCGGCAGACTGGTGTCCACGTACTCCCGCACCATCAGCTCGCCGATCCGGGCACTGGTCCGCCAGTGCACCCGGCGCAACTCGTCGCCGACGACGTACTCCCGCAGCGTGTCGAAGGTGATCGACCCGTGCGGCACCCGGTCCTGCCGGCCGTCCAGGCTGCGGCTGATCCCCGCGGGCACCGCCCCGATCGGATGCACCCGCGGATGCACCCACACCTGCGCGGCGTCGCCGGTGGATCGGGCGATGGCCAGCAGGCCGAGCGCGTCCCGGGCGGTGATCCGCAGCGGACCCACCGGCACCACACCCCGGCGGGAGGTCGGCACCGGGTAGCTGACCGTGGTGTCCCGGCCGGGACGCAGCCGCAGCAGCGGTACCGGCACCGCGCGGCCCCCGCACCGGTCCTCGGCCACCAGGCTCGCCGCCCGCAGCCGTCCCCGGTTACGCACGGTCAGGGTCATGGCGGCCGGCTCGCCCCGGCCCACCCGGTCCGGGTCGGCCACCCGGTCGACCGCCAACCGCGGCCGGCCGAGCACGGTGGCGAGGCCGCAGGCCAGCGCGACGGCGGCGGCCACGCCCAGCACGACCAACTCGGGGTAGGCGAACCGGACGCCCGCCACCAGCAGTACGCCGGCCGCCGCGAGCAGCCCGATCCCGCGCGAGGTGATGCCCATGCTCCGCTCCGTCGACTCAGCCGGCGGTCACGGCCGCGGGCTGCCCGGACGGCAGCGGCACCGGCACCGAGGCGACCGACTCGGCCAGCACCTGCGCGGCGGTCACCCCCCGCATCTGCGCCTCGGGGGTGAGCAGGATGCGGTGCGCGAAGACCGGCTCGGCCAGCCGCTTGAGATCCTCCGGCATGATCCAACCGCGGCCGTCCGCGAGCGCGTACGCGCAGGCCGCCCGGGTCAGCGCGATCACACCCCGCGGGCTGACCCCGACCCGCACCTGCGGGTGCGCGCGGGTCGCCGCGGCCAGCCGCACGGCGTACGTGTAGAGCGGTTCCGCGATGTGCACCCGGCGGGCCAACTGGACCATCTGGCCGATCATCGCGGTGTCGGTGACCGCCTCCAGCGCGTCGGGGGAGCGCAGCGTGGCGCCGCGCAGCACCTCCACCTCGACCGCCTCCTCCGGGTAGCCCACCGACAGCTTCACCAGGAACCGGTCCAGCTGCGCCTCCGGCAGCCGGTACGTGCCGTCCATCTCGACCGGGTTCTGGGTCGCCACCACCAGGAACGGCTGCGGCACCGGGTGCCGCACCCCGTCCACGGTGACCGTGCGCTCCTCCATCACCTCCAGCAGCGCCGACTGGGTCTTCGGCGACGCCCGGTTGATCTCGTCGGCGATCACGATGTTCGCGAACACCGGCCCCGGATGGAACTCGAAGCTGCGGGAAGCCTGGTTGAAAATGGTCACCCCGGACACGTCCGCCGGCAGCAGGTCGGGGGTGAACTGGATCCGCCGCCACTGCCCGTGTACCGTCGCCGCGATCGCCCGGGCCAGGGTCGTCTTGCCCACCCCCGGTACGTCCTCCAGCAGCACGTGCCCCTGCGCGAACAGGGCGGTGAGCGCCAGCCGCACCACCTCGGGCTTGCCCAGCACCACCGAGCCGATGGCGTGCGCCAGCCGGGTGGCGACGGTCGCGAAGCCCTGCACCTCGCGCGAGGTCAGGGGTTCGGTGCCGGTCACGATCGTGCTCCTTGCCTCGTGCTGCTCGGTGCCGCCGGCCGACCCTGCCGCCGCGGTGGGCACGGCCGGTCGGCCTGCGGTCGGGCCGCGGTCGACCGGCGGTCGGCCCGCGTCGGCCCGCGTCGCCTACGGTCGGCGCGCGGTCGGCCACGGCGCGCGCACCGGCCGCCCGCCGGGCCGGAACGCGCCGCCTGCCCGCCGTGCGATCAGCAGGTGGGCAGGACGTTGAGGTCGTCCCCACCGTCCAGGTTGAGCCACGCCCACGGGATGTAGTTGCGGCCCTTGTAGTCGACCTGGACCCACCAGGTGCTGCGCTTCTCGTTGTTGTAGATGTAGGCGTACACCTCTTCGCCGGACTTGCGACAGTACGACTTCAGCCGGGTCCCCGGCTTGGCCCAGCCGACCTGCTCGCTGTTCACCTGCCGGGTGCCACTGAAGATCTCGTTACCGTTGCGCTCGTTCGGCCGGTCCGAGTCGCAGTACGTCTTCTGGTCGCCGGACGACCCGTTGTTGCAGGTCGCCGTCCCGTACAGCACGTCGGTGGCCTGGGTGCGGGTCGCCGTGCCGGTGCCGGCCGCGTTGCGCGCCGTCACCGTGAACGTGTACGACGTCCCCGGCGCCAGACCGGTCGCCTTGATGCTGGAACAGCCGCCGGAGACCGCGGACTCGCCCTTCGGGGTGAGCGTGCAGGTCGCCTTCCCGCCACCGGCGTCCACCGTGAACGTCACCGTCGCGCTTGTCACACCCGCCGAACTACCCGTGACCGTCACCTTCGGCGGGGCGACCGTGCGGGCCGTGGCGCTGGACACCGCGCCGGCGCCGGCCTCGTTGACCGCGTGCACCTTCACCGTCACGTTCTGCCCGTCACCCAGCCCGGTCAACGTCGTCGACGTACCCGTCACCTCGACCTTCCGTCCGGCCGCCTCGACCACGTACCTGCTGATCGGCCGGCCGTTGTCCACCGCCGGCGACCAGACCACCGAGATCGCGCCCGCCTCGCCGGCCACCGTCCGGGCGGTCAACCCGGCCGGCGCGGCCGGCGTCGAGAACGGCACCACCGTGTCGCTCACCGGCGAGGCCTTGGACCCGGCCCCCTTCTCGTTCACCGCCACGACCGTGAACGCGTACTGGGTGCCGTACTCCAACTCGCCGGCCCGGATCACCAGCTCCGTCTTCTTCGAGTCGCCCACCGGCGCGGTCGTACCGGCCGAAACCGAGGTCACCGCGTACTTGGTGATGTCGTAGCCCTGGCCGTTCGCCGCCGGCCAGCGCACCAGCACCGTGCCGTCCGGCCGCGCCTGCGCCGTCACGCTCTCCGGCGCATCCGGCACCTCCGAGGTCGGCACCACCGGGTTGCTCGTCCGGTCCGGCCCGGCGCCCTTGCCGTTGACCGCGTGCACCTTGAACCGGTAGGTCTTTCCGTTGGTCAGGCCGGTGAACTCCACCGACCGCTGGTTGGCGCCGACCTCGACGCTGCGACCGGCGCCGGTCACCACGTACCGGATGATTGTCGAACCGTTGGCCGCGGCCGGCCGCCAGCTCACCCGGGCCTGCGCGTTGCCCGCGGACGCCGTCACGCTGCGCGGCGCGCTCGGGCGGCTCACCACCGGCTTCTTCGGCGGCGGAGGTGGCGGCGGCGCCGGCGGCGGGTCGCCACCCAGGATGTCGTTGGCGTACTTGTCCACCTTGCTCACCGTGCGCCGGTCATCCACCACCCGGGCGATCGCCGAGGTCGGCGAGTTGATGAACAGGTGATTCTCCCGGACCTCCAGCTCCAGCACACCCGGCGTGTCCCGAGAGTCGATCTTGTCGACCACCTGCCCGTCGACATCCAACGCCCAGATCATCCCGTTCGCCGGGTCCGCGACGTAGTAGAGACCCGCCCAGGCCACCGCCGGCTGCAACGCGGCCCCCTCGCCCGGCACCGCGAACCGCTTCGTCGCCCCGGCCTGGTCGACCACCACCACGTCCCGGCTGTCCGGCACCGTCACCGGCACCGTCGTACCGCTGGTCCGCCCCGGCATCGCCCCGGCCCCGGCCAGTTGCAGAGGCACCGTGCGCTGCTCCGCGCCGCGCACCGTACTGAGCGCACCCACCGTCCGGTCCAGCACCGCCACGCCGTCATCCAGGGTGGAGACCGCCAGGTCGTGACTCGGCGGAGCCACCGTCACCGTCTTCACCAGCTTGGGACCCACCCCGGCCGCCCCCGCGCCGCCATCCGACGCCGGCGCCGACGGCAGCGCCGCCGGCGTGATCGCAGTGACGGTGCCCTGACTCGGCACGCCCACCCACAGCCGACCCGCACCGTCGAAGGTGCCGCCGGTGATGCCCGGCGGGAAGTTCACCGGCTCGCCGACCGGCTGCAACGAACGGGGATCGAGCTGCCGCACCACGCCCTGCACGGCGTCCACCACGAACGCCCCGGCCGGATCCAACGCCACCGAGACACCCAGCCCCGCCGTCGTCGGCGTACCCGCCATCACCTGCAACGTCGCCAGGTCCAGCGAGCTGACCTGACCGGTGTTCAGGTCCCGCAGCAGCAACATCCGGTCGGTCTGCACCACCTGCATGGTGTGCCCCTGCGCCTGCGCCACCTGGGTGCGGGTGTCCACCTTGGCGGTCACGCCGTTCACCCGGGCCAGCTCGCCCCGGGTGGTGCTCCACAGCCACGAACTCGCGTCGTAGCTGGCCACCGCGTTGTCGGCGGCACCGAGGCCGAGCACCGTCAGCCCGAGCCCGGCGACCAGCGCGGCGACCGTACCGATCGTGACCAGGCCGCCCGGGACCCGCCGGCGTCGCCGCCCGTCGCCGCCCGGCGGCTGCGCCGCGCCGCCCCCGCTGTCCGTGGTGCCGATGCCTGTGGTGACCACAGCCGGCCGCCTCCCCACCCCGTTTGTGACCGTGCCGCGCGATGACTCGTCCATGCCCTGCTCAGGACAGAACGGGTGACATCATATGGCCGGGCCGACAGCCGGGGAAACCCGTGCCGTAGTGCCTGTGGACACTCACCGTGGCGGTTGTGGACAACCGACAGCGTGGCCGGACGACCGCGGGTAGCATGCCTGTCGCCGGGCGGACAGCGGACCGGTCCGGCATCCGACAGTCGGTCAACGCGGCGTGGCCGAGGACCGCCTCGTGCAAACCTGACTCGCCGTCGCGTACGAGTCGGTGCCGTACACCGCCAGCACCGTGAAACAGTAGTCGACCTCCGGGCTCAACCCGTTCACCGTGTAACTCGTCCGGCCGGCATCCACCGAGGCCAGCGCGCCGAGATTCTGCCCCGACCGGCCACCGGCCACGATGAACGGCACCGTCCCCGCGCTCGGGTCCGTCCAGCTCACCGTGATCGTGGTCCGGCCATCACGCAGCCGCAGATCCCGCGGCGGCGGGCCGGACACCGGACCCTCGGTCGCCCCGCCGCTCGGGCCCGGCGGCCCCGGCTCGGACCCGTCGCTGAGCACGATCACCGCGACCACCCCCGCGGCCGCGATCGCCACCGCCGCGGCGGCCACCGCGACCGCCGCGGCCACCCAACTGCGGCCGCCGCGCTCCGGCGCCGGAGGACCCGGGTACGCCCCGGTCCCGGTCGCCGGCGGGTACCCCACGTGTTCGGCCTGCGGCTGGTATCCCACCTGCGTGGCCTGCTGGTGTCCCGCCTGCGCGGCCTGGGGTTGGTGTCCTGCCTGCGCGAACGGTGGTGGTTGGGGACCCGGGTCCTGGTACGCCGCCGGTCGGTCCACTGACGGGTACGCCGTCGGTTCGGTGACCGGCTCGGGCGGCCGGCGGTCCGAACGCCGGAACGGATCATCCACCGGACCGGAGGGCCGGGACGGCGGCGTCGAGATCGGCGAGGGCACCGGGGCGGCCGGTGGCGCGTACCCCGGTCCGCTCGTCGGGGCGTACCCGGAATGGTCGGTCGGGGCGTACCCGGCATCGGTGGTCGGCGCGTACCCCGGTCCGCCGGCCGGCGGGACGTCGGCGGCCGGCGCGCCCGGCGCGGACCCGGCGCCCAGGTAGGCGCGGGCGGACCGCACCGCCGGATGGTCCGCCCCCCAGACGGCCGGGCCGTGCGTCGCGACCCGGGCAAAATTCTTCCGGGCCTCGTGCCGATTGCCCAGTTCCTCCGCCACGCCGCCCAACTCGTGCGAGATCGTCAGCAGCACCGGATGATCGTCACCCCACCGGCGCTGGCCCTCGGCCAGCGCCTCCTCCAACACCCGCCGCGCCGCCGCCGGATCATCGGCCCGGCGGTGCAGCTGCGCCAGCAGGTGCGCGGTGGCCAGCAGATCCGGATGATCCGGCCCGTACGCCGGCCGGGCGGCGGCGATGGCCTGCGCCAGCAGCCGGCGGGCACCCACCAGGTCACCGGCATCCCGCAGCGCGTTCGCGTCCTGCTGGACCCGGGAAAGGTTCGGGGGCTGGGGCACCCCGCCATGCTGCCCGGCCGACGCCGGACACGCCAGCCCGCCCGGCGGCCACAATCAGTCGGGTAGCACGGCCGTGACGTCCAGCTCCACCAGCTGACCGGGATAACCCAGCTGGGCCACGCCCACCAGCGTGCTGGCCGTGCTGAAGGCGGCCGACAGCGGCGACGCGGTCAGCCGCTGCCACGCCGAGACCAACGCCGACCGGTCGGCCGAGGCGACGTAGATCACCGTACGCACCACATGCTCCGGACCGGCACCCACCGAACGCAGCGTGACCAGGGTGTTCGCCACGACCTGATCGACCTGGAGCACCAGGTCACCCGCCCCGACCAGGTCGCCGGACGGGTCGAGCGGACACTGCCCGGCCAGGTACGCGGTACGACCCGCCGGTACCACCGTGACATGGTGGTAACCGGGAGTGGCGTGCAGCCCTTCGGGGTTGCTCCGAGAGATCGTCATGTCCGGCATGCTGCCCGGAACCGCCCGGCATCGCCCGTGATTTCCGCTGCCACGGGCGGCTGTGCATGATCGTTGAGCGGCGTGTACAGTAATGCCCCGAGCGGCCCACCCGGGCGGCCGATGGACGGCGCAGTCGTCCCGGTCTGACGGGCGAGGCCGACACCCAGGTCCGGGTGGCGGAATGGCAGACGCGCTAGCTTGAGGTGCTAGTGCCCGTATAGGGCGTGGGGGTTCAAGTCCCCCCTCGGACACCGGTTTTGGTGGAGTTCCACCAGGCATGAACCAGATTCGATTCCGTGGTGGTATCGGGCCCGCATACCTGCGATAACACCTGATCCTGGGCATCGGCGGGCTGTGCGTCGCGGCCGGCGCGTAGCGGTGTTTTCGCGGTTGGGCTGGTCATGACACGATCTGGCCGCGACCGTGAGCAGCTCATCGGTGTGCTGATTCCGGCACCGCTTCCCGGCAGACTGCGACCCCGTCCGGCGCCGCTTCCGGCGCTTCCTGCACCAGATTCGGCAGCCGACGTTTCTCCGGACTCGGTGGTGATCGGTGTGGCGCGTGCGGACCGATCCGGTCGAGTGACCGAACGGGGCCTGTTGGACGCGCTGGGCTGGCCGGCGGGCCACCGTATCGACATCTACCCACAGCGGGGAATGCTGGTGATCGCGTCAGCGTCATCCGGACGACATGTGGTGGGTAGCCGAGGGGAACTGCCGTTACCGGCCAGCGTCCGGCACATGTGCGGGATCCTGCCGGGGCAGCCGCTGCTGCTCGCCGCGCTCGCCTCCCATGGTTTGCTGGTGATCCATCCGGCCAGTAGCGTCGCGCGACTGCTGGCCGACCTGCACACCCAGGTGATCGGGGTCGTCGTGTCAGCTGATCCCGCCCGGGTCGCTACTGCCCGGCAGATGCTGGCCCATCTGGGCGTTACCCTCGCCGATCTGCAGGCCGAGCCTGGTCCGGGTCTGCCGACGCTGGCCGAGTACCTGCCGCAGGTTGTCGCCGCGGCCGGGCCGGGCAGCCGGCGCACGTATGGCACCTACTGGCAGCGGATGGCCGCCGTGTGGGGTGACCGTCGGTTGGATGCGGTCGCGGCCAGCGACATCGAGGCCATGCAGCGGCAGGCCGCAGCGACCGCCCGGTCACGGCGTAACAGCCGCAGTGGCCGGCATGCGGGTGAGCTGGTGATCGCTGCTGCCCGCGCGATCTATAACCGGGCTATCGCCGATGGGCTTATCGACGCCGCTGCCAGCCCTGCCCATCGGGTGGTCAAGCCCCGCCGACTACCGAGCACCCGCCGCGCCCTGACCCCCGACGAACTGGAGGAGATCAACCTTGCCGCTCGTACCAGCGGCAATGACGTCATCCTCGACGCTCTGCTGCTGCGTCTGCATACCGAGACCGCCTGCCGCCGTGGCGGCGCACTCGGGCTACGACTGACCGACCTGAACACCGACCGCGGGCTGGTGCGACTGACCGAGAAGGGCGCCACCCTGCGCTGGCAACCCATCACCCTCGACCTGGCCGCCCACCTCGACGACCACGCCCGCGCCCGCGGCGCAGTCCTGCCCAGCGATCGGCTTTTGCGTTACCGCAACGGTCGGCCGATCACCAGCCGCCGCTACGACCACCTGTGGAAACGCATCGGCGAACAGCTGCCGTGGGTGACCGCCCAGGGCATCTCCACCCACTGGCTACGCCACACCACCCTGACCTGGGTAGAACGCCACTACGGCTACGGCATCGCCCGCGCCTACGCCGGACACACCGACTCCACCGGCCCAGCCACCACCACCTACATCAAAGCCGACCTACAAGCCGTCGCCACCGCACTGGCCGCCATGACCGGCCAACCACACCCACTCGCTACGACGGAAGCCGCTTTCGATGCCTGGCCGGCGACCGCCCGTCACTAAGTGGCCACCATCCGGATGGCGGTGATGTGGTAGGTGGGGGAGCGGTCCGCGGGCATCCTGCCGTACCAGGCGACGGCTTCGGTCGAGTGGCTGTAGCGGAGGGTGGCAGCGATCTCGTCGGAGCCCACATTCTCCTAGGATGCTTAGGCGGTGGGCTCCACGTCTCATGCCGGCTGGCCGTAGGTGTCGTTCTTCCGGCAGACAGTTGCGCCCTGTAGTTGCCTACACGCATCCTGTTGGGCTGGGCGAGCCCGAGGAGGCGTAGTGCCGGACCCTGTGTCCCCGACAAGTCCTACCGTCAGACGACTGACCCAAGGCCTCGTGGCACACCTGCTCGCGCAGGTCAGAAACAGCGAGCGGCCGGAGCGCGATGCCATCGATGACTCCAACACCTACTGGTTCCATAGGCCGCCTCAAGAGAAGGCAACTGCTCGCGGACCAGTCGTCATGCAGGTCGCGTACCCTCCACCACCTGAACCACCCGTACCCTCGATAGAGCTGCGGGGCCTGCTCGACACCACGGAATACGGCAACGCTGACGGACCGCCACCCCAGCTCACGGGACTTGACCAGCGGCCGTCGGCCACTGCTCCAGCCGTATCCGATTCTGTGCAACGGGCATACGAGGCATGGCTCGCCGTGTGGACGAAGTGGGCCGAACGCGAGCGCAGCATGAGGGAGCAGCGCGCGACCTACACCTACTTGGAGCTACTTCGGCGACAGTCACAGCAACGCGGCGATGCCGAGGAGCTCGTGCTTGGTGTCGGTCTCCTCACTTCCAGCACCGAGGGTCGTTGGACGATTCGCCGGCACCTCCTGATTTGGAGTGCGACGATCATTGAGGATCCGGCTACGGACAGCTTGCAGATCGCCTTGTCCTTCGACCAGCGGATGAAGATTGAGGACCAGGACTTCCTGACGTCTCACGAGGGGTACCGCGCCAAACGTTTCGAAGCGCCCTGGTTCGACGCCGACGCCCTGTTGCATCCCTTCTCTCCGGAGGTGGTGCGCCTTCTGCAGCAGTGGCGGCGCCGTTGCTGGGACCAAGCCCTCCTGCCTGGCGACGATCAGTGGGAGCCACCGCTCCTCGATGAGGCAGACACGACCCGGCTGACCCTCGCCCCAGCTCTATTCCTGCGCCGCCGGGACCGCAAGGGGCTGGAGCGGGTCTACCGCACCATCGCCGACAGCCTTGAGGGTGCAGACGCTCCTACCCCCATTGGATTGGCACAGCTGGTGACCCCGATCGAGACATCGCAGCGTCACAACTGGCGCGGGGGCGCCGACCGTGAGCGTCCTGTTAGCAGCGACGACCCGCTGTTCCCTCTCTCCAGTAATCGAGAGCAGCGCAGGGTGCTGGCCAAGCTCAACGACGACACCACCGTCGTCGTGCAGGGCCCACCAGGCACGGGCAAGACACACACGATCGCCAACCTCATCTGCGCGCTGCTCGCCGACGGCCAGCGGCTGCTCATCACCAGCCAGAAGGATCAAGCGCTGCGCGTGCTCCGCGAAAAGCTACCCGAGTCGGTAAGGCAACTGTGCGTGCTGATGACCGGCATGCAACGGACCGGCACAGACGAACTCGACCGCAGTATCACCGCCCTTTCGGAGCTGCCTTCCACGCTGACCGTCGACGAGCTACGCAAGGACATCACCCAACTTCGGAAACAGCGCGCGGATCCCAAGACTCGGCTCGATCAGGCCATCCTCGATCTGAGCGTGATCCGCGAACAGGAGTACACGGTGCACCGGCCGATCGCCGATCGCTACGGCGGCACGCTGGCGCAGATCGTCGAACAACTCAACGCCGGCCGGGATCAGTACGACTGGATTGAGCCCCTACCCGCCGGCACTTCCGGCGACCTGTCCCTGTCGAACGACCAGGCCCAGCAGCTATGGCAGCTTCTCACCTCCGCCACACCACAACGCGCCGCACGAGCCCAGCAACTGATCCCCGACTCCGGCCAGGTCCCGCGCGGCCACGACGTCGCCGACATGATCGCCACCATCGCTCACGCCGAGCAGATCCTCGGCGCCGACCACACCACCACTGCGTGGTCACTCGCCACCCTCGACGATCCCGCCCTCACCGAGATCCAACGGCACGTCGGGGTCGCCACGGACGCTCTGGCGGCCTGCGGCCTACCCGACACCATCACCGACTGGGACCCCGCAGACTGGCGCCGCCGTGCCGCCGAAGCGCTCCTGGCCCGACATAACCTCGCCTACTGGGAGGCACTATTCGCCGAACTGCGTGGCGACGACGCTGAGGGCGTGATCGACCGGTGGGCTGGTGTCGGGGTGCGGACGTTGCCGTCGAGCATGACATCAGTCGTCGCCCCCACGTCCGCCGGTGCTGCGATACTCTCCGCCGTCCTTTCGTGCACCTTGAACCCAACGATGCCGTTTCGAGGTGGCCGCCGAAGGTTAGGAATCGCGCGGGAAGGTAGCCCACTGGAGTTTCGCGCATGACCGACCACGAGCACCTGACCGAGCAGGAGATGCAGGCGGCCAACACCGCACGATTCGATTTCGGGGCGGGCTACCCGTTTCTGCCCGTGCCGCGCGAGACGCAGGTTCTCTACGCCCAGCCGGACATGTCCCTGCGCAGCCTGACTATGCCTCCCACCTTAACGGCGGACGAGGTGCAGGCAATTGACGAACGCCTGGATGCATCCGTTCGTTCCACCCTCGGGATACCAGCCAACTCCGAGCTCTCGGTGTCGCCGACGTTCAGCGGTGGAGTCGCGCTCGATCGGGCCTTCGCGGCTGCCATGAGAATGGTCGACGGGCAGAATTCGCCCCTCGTGCACGCCGTCGCCACGACACCTTCCATCGACATCCTCCGTCTCTTCCTCGAAGAACGCGGGCCGCGCCTGAATCTGCATTTCGTTGAAAGCCGGAACGGTCAGCTAGGGTGGCTGGATGAAGATGCGATCATCGATATAGTGCATGCCGTTCGGCGGGTCGGACGCAACGACGGGATAGTCGTCATCCTGACCTCTCCGGAGAATCCCACGGGCGAGTTTTGGCGCGAGGACGCTCTGCGTGGAATAGGTGCGGCCTGCGCAGGGGCCGGCGCGGTCCTGATCGTCGACCATGCTTTCCTGACGGCCGGTGTCCACGTCGGGCGGCGAGAGATCCCCCGAGCCTGGAGCGCGCTCGGCGTGGGTGGTGACTGGATATCGACGTGGGACACGGGCAAGACCTTCGGTCTGAACGAGGACAAGCTGGGATTCGTCATCTCCGGTTCAAGGCGGGCCGCAGCCGCCGTCGACCAGGCACTGAGCATCATGCAGTTCGACGTGTCCCGCCGGCAGAAAATGTTCTTCGGAGAACTGCTCAGCGGCGGCAGGCACACCGGATACGTGACGACCCTGGCGGAGGTTTGCCGCACGAACCTGGACACGGCCCTGCGCCTCAGCGCCGACGCCCCCCTGACGGTGCGGGCTCCCCGCGCTGGATCGGTCCTGCTGGTACGGCTGAACGGCCACGGCCCGGACGACGACGAGGTACGCCGATACCTTCTCTCCCACGGCGTGGGGGTGATATCCGGCAACGTATTCTTCCACACCGGCTGGCGGCCGAGGGATCTCCTCCGGATCGCGCTCGCGCGGGATCCCGCGTACTTCGCGGAGGGGTTCGAAGCGATGGTGGACCTCCTCCGAGCGCTGTGAGCCCCGAGTGCGTCAGGGCGGCGGATACCTCGAATCGGCGGGTTCGGATGAGTAGTTGCCGTACCGAGCCGGATTCGCCTCGCGGTGCCCGGCGTCGAGCACGGCGAACAGCTCCCGACCCGCCGATCTGCCCAGCGCGTCGAGTGTTGGCTCCGCCCAGCGGCACACCGCGATGCCTGCGTAACGGCGACGCGGAACGCAGGAACTGCTGATGTTGCGCTCCGCCATCGCCCTGCCATGCAGCACGTCGAAGGTCAGGGTCCGCCAGAAGGGGGTGGGCGCGCGCAAAATGTCGACGACCTCGCCAATGCAGGCGGGCACCACCGCGTCGACCGACAGCGACCTGCGGTAGGAGCGGCTCCCGAACTCGAACTCGGCGTCCAGGTGTCTCTGCACCTCGAGATAGCTCAGGGTCCGCGCGGACCAGCGCCCCGGCGTCGCCAAAGTGGCGCACCACTGCGGTGCGGCGAGCGAGTCGTCGGGAGCGACCACCTCGACTAGCCCGGTCACGTGGCCCTCGGGCGTGGACCGGAGCGTGAGCGCGCACCCTGCCTCGGCCGGCAGGGCCTGAACCCGTTCGGAGAGGCCCGGGAGAAGCTCGGTCAGCTCCGCCACTGACAAGTCGGCGGCACGCCAGCGGAACCTCTGCCCCACTGGATGCAGGCGAAGTACCAGGCCGGAGATGAATCCGAGCGAGGTCCCAGATCCGCGTAGCGTCGTCATCAGCGCGGAGGACTCGTCGACGACCAGGTCCCGTCCGCCCTGAACCACCTGGGCCTGCGCGATGTTGTCGCAGGCCAACCCGAAGCGTCCCATCAGCCAGCCGAGGCCGCCACCGCACGCCAACCCGACCACGCCGGTGTGGGAGACCGTGCCGCCCGTGGTCGCAAGGCCGAACCGCGCCGCGGCCCGGTCCAGGTGGCGCATCAGCGCGCCGGCCTGAACGTACGCCAGTCTGCCGCCGGGGTCGACGCGGACCGCGCGGAGGCGGGAGAGGTCGACCATCGGGACCGCGTCGGCGACCGACAGGCCGGCGGCGGAATGGCCGCCGCTCTTCAGCGTGAACGGCAGGCCCTGTCCTTGCAGCGAACGAATCAGCCGCCGCGCGGCCTCAGCCGTGTACGGCCGCCAGACGACGCTGGGCCAGCGGTCGAGGGAGGCGTCGAACAGCGCTCGCGCCGGCTCCCAGCCGGCATCCCGCGGGCCGATCTCCTCGACGTCCGGCATCGGCATCGGCGTCAGCACAGGCCGGCCAGCTGGACAGCCGCCAGGGAGGACCCGTAGCCGAGGGTCCATCCGTGTGCCCCGTGACCGTAATTGTGCACCACCGTCTTCCCTCGTACCAAGTCGAGTTCCACTCGAGGTCCGGAGCGCCGAAAAGGTCGGATGCCGGAGTGCACCCAGTCGGCTTGATCGATGTCCACGTGCGGTGCGGCCAACCCGATCTCGGCGCTCATTTCAATGAACGGGCCCGTCAGAAAAGTGCGTGAGCGTTCGTGCAGATCCCGACGCGGTGAGGGTCCGGCATCGTCCGGAATAAAGAAGGCTCCGATGTGGAAACCGCGAGGGTGTATGAATACGGCGTGCTCGCCGGCGCCGATTCCGTAGTACGGGGGACCGGCGCCTCCCGCCGGCACGAACATGGCTTGGCCGAAGACCGGGTAGAGCTCGTCGTCGGGAAACAGGGTCTGGTACCCGAGACAGTTGACGAAGATGTTCGAGTTGATGTCGTCCAATTCGACGAGTGAGGTGAGGTTCCGGTACTCGAATCTAACCCCGCGCCTGGACAGCGAGGTGTGCAGCCAGTTGAGCACCAGCCACGAGTCGCAGAGATAGCAATCGAACTTGACTGCCATGTCGCAGCCGGAGATGGTCCGGCTCAGGTCCAGCAGGGCGAACTCCGAGAATGTCAGGTGGGTCAACGACGCCACCGGGAAGCTGTACTCCACCACTCCCTTTCGGCCGAACTCCACGCAAGTGATCTTCGAGAGCGCGCCGTCAGGCAGGTCGCGGGAGAGCAGGTGAGCCACCGTCTCGTCGGCCCACCGCAGGCTTCTCTGGAACGTCTCAGACCGGGGATCCCCGGGAAGGAATGGCACCAGCACCGCCGAGGCCGCGGCCGAGGTGGACCCAAACGGATGAACATGCGAAACGACCCGGACCTGATGCCCGTTCCGGGAGAGGATGTCCGCGGTCCAGAGGCCGACGATCCCACTCCCCAGCACCGTTACGTCGGTCATAGTCGCAGCCTCAGGCCGTAGCGTGCGTTGAGTTGGGCGACGATCTCGCGAGCCACCGGCAGTACGTTCGCCACGTCGACCTCGGTCAGCGTCACCCCGGTCAGGGTTCGCAGGGCATCGCTGGTGACGTCGGTCAGCGAGACGAGGCCGGCCTTTGCCGCCGCGATACCGTCACGTTGCTGGGCCTGCTCGTTGATCGCCACAGCGTCGGCCAGGTCGAGACCGTCCGGAAGGTCGATATCGACCTGGCCGTGCTCGGTGATCAGGATCGGGTACCCGCCGGGGCGGCCGAGCGGCCCCGGCACGTGATGCCGCCGCCGCTGGCCGTTGAGCAGAGTGGCCAGGACAGTGGCCGCCGACGACACGGTGACACCTTGCCCATCGAGGCCGCGGACCCGCGTGGCGTGCTCCTTCAGCAGAGCGAACGGCGTGTCGTCCACGCCGTGATAGATTAGCCGACCGCCGGCATGATCGACCTGGAGGTGGTACGGCAACCCGGAGGCGCCCCCCACCGAAGGTGCGTTGAGGCTGGTGGAATGGTGGCAGATCAGCTTAACGGAGATCTGCTCCGGGCCCTGGGCTAGGTGGCCGCCGAAGGCCAGTCGCAGCCCGGGGATGAGGTTGCTGATGTTGCCGATCCCGATCAGCGGAGGGGCGTCCTCATTCGCGAGGAACGGGTTCACCATGTCGGGATAGCAGCCGTTGACGTAGACCGCACGGGACCGGCTCACGGCGAGCGCGGCGGCGAGTCGCAGCGGAAGCACGCAATCGAGCGCGCACCACATGCCCAGACCGGCGGAGTACGACAGGTCGCGCTTGTCCCTGGGCATGGCATCCAGCGCCCACCAGGGGAAGGGAGTTGTCGCATTGAAGACAACGTCTGGCCGGTAGTGGTCGATGACCTCGGCGGTCCGATCGATGTCGAGCAGTTCGGCGGTTGCGGCGTCGATGCGCGGGAACCGTCCCCACTGGACGGATACGTACCGTGTCAGGTTGACCCGCTGAGTAGTGCGTTCCAGGTTGCGCGCCGCCAGGATGTAACGGTGGTGCGGATAACGGAGCGCCAGCAGGTCCAGTACGGCACCCCCGACGACGCCGGACCCGAAGATCAATATGGTTCTCGGATCCGCAGGCGTGAGCGATTCGTCAGGCATGACCTACCCCCGCCCACCACATTATCAGAGGGCGGTTCGGAGTGTTAGGTCCGTTTCGGGTTGAGGGTGAATACTCCGGGTTCGTCTTCGGTGAGGACGTGGCGGTTGACCATGCGTTTCAGCTTCGCGCGGGTGCCTTCGACGTTCTTCGGTGAGGGCTCGACGCCGAGTGCGAGGCAGATGCCTTTGGCGCGCATGCCGGCGGGCGCGGTGCCGAGGACATGCAGGATCTGCTGGTAGGGGCCGCTGGCGATGGTGGGGTCGTCGGCGGTGAACTCGGCGGCGGCGAGGGTGCGCAGAGTGGTGCGGGTCGTCGCCAGGTCGGCCAGTTCACCGTCGAGGCGGGCGAGTTCGCTGGTCAGGGCGGTGATCTGCTCGCGGAGCCGGTCGGCGTGCTGGCGTGTGGTGGTCTCCCGGTCGGTGATCAGGTCGAGGACGGTGGGGAGGTTCACCGGTGCCGCCAGGAGGGTGTGCTGGTTCCGGTCAGCCGCCGCACGATGTTCGCCGTCGATGCCCACAGCGTTCGGGACACCGAGGATTCTGGTCGGCTCTCGTACTCGCGCACGAGGCGGCGGTGCAGCATCAGGGTGCCGTTGACCTGCTCGACGATCCACCGCTTGCGGATCGGTACGAACCCGGGTTTGGTGTCGGATCGTTTGACGACCTCGACGTCGATGCCCAGCACGGCGCCGTGCAGGGCGAGGTCCTGCTTGAACCCGGCGTCGACCCAGGCACGGCTCACCGTCGGGGTGTGTTCGACGACCTTGTCGAGCAGCCGGATGCCGATGGTGTTGTCGGTGACCGACGCCGCGGTGATCACGACCGCGATGACCAGTCCCAACGCGTCCACGGCCAGGCCCCGCTTGCGCCCCGACACCTTTTTGGCCGCGTCCTTGCCGGTCGTGGCGGCCGGGACGTGGTTCGCCGCCCGGATCGACTGGGTGTCCAACACCACCGCGCTCGGATCCTCGGCACGGCCGACCTTCTCCCTTGCCTGGCAGCGCAGCAGATCGTGGATCACCTGGTCAGTGCCGTCGTCACGCCACAACGCGAAGTAGTAGTAGGTGGCCGACTTCGGCGGCAGGTCGTGCGGCAGGTACGCCCACTGGCAGCCCGTCCGGTTCTGGTAGAAGATCGCGTTCACGATCTCCCGCAGGTCGTAGTCGCCTGGCCGGCCCGACACCGACACCGCGACCCGCTTGGCCTTCCATGCCTGCAGAAACGGTCCGATCAGCTCCCACTGCTCGTCGGTGACATCACTGGGATACCGCTTTCGATCACCCATGACCGGGCTAACGCCTCATCCGCCCGGGCGGTCACGACCAGAACTCACATTCAACCCATCGACCGGCCGCTATCCGTGACGAACCTGCCGGAAGATCACCAATCGGACGCAACGCATAGATCAGATCAAGTCACTGCGGACCGCCCTCTCATACTTATCATCGGCGTCAGACGATATCCTGGCGCTCGGGGAGGGGTGTCGTGGAGACGTTGGTATTGCCGGACGGCAACGAGCTCTCGGCCGTCGCCTTCGACATGGACGGAGTAGTTTTCGACACCGAATCGATCTATCAGGCCGCGACGATCGAGGCGCTTGACCACCTCGGTTACCCCTATGGACCGGAACTGGCCGAGACGATGGTCGGAAGGACCGAAAGCCAATGCGCGGACCTTCTGCGACAGGCATTCGGCGACGCGTTCCCCATGGACGACTTCGGCCTTCGGTACCGGTTCGGCCGGGATGCCCTGCTCGGTGAGGAGATACCGGTCAATCCGTACGTTCCCGATACTCTCGAGCGGCTACGGGAGCGGAGGATACCGACGGCACTGGTCACCAACGGCCGTCGTGACGTGACGGTCCGCCGGCTCGCCCGGGCGGGGCTACTGGAGTATTTCCAGGTGGTCGTGACCTCCGACGACGTCGACGACCCCAAACCGGCGCCCGACGTCTATCTCTGCGCGGCTGCCCGCCTCTCCGTCCGGCCCCGCCACGCGGTGGCGCTCGAGGACTCCATGGTGGGAGTGCGCGCGGCGACAGGTGCCGGCTTCTACACGATCCGGCTGGGGGGGTACGCGGATCCGGTCGGTGCCGACGCCGTGGGCGCCGACGCGGCAGCGGCCGCACGACTGTTCGGGCTTCGGGTGCGGGACCGGATCGGCTGACCTCCCCGGCCGGTCCGCACGCAAGCGGGATCTGCACGGCCCACCCACGAACCGTCCTCCTGCCGCGCCGGGGCCCGCCTGGTGCGGAACCAGGGTCCCCGATGCCGATAGATCAGGTGGTCCAAGGGCTCGGCATGTCCGACCGTGGGCCCCGCGTCTTGCGGAACAAAAATTCCGTCTGGGTGATGAGGTTGTAGTTGGGCAGCGCGCCGACCGGCACATAGCCCAGGCGCAGGTACAGTCGCTGAGCATTGGGATTGAGGTCCGAAACGAACAGATACAGGTTGGCCGATTCCGGGTACAGCTTCCGCTCGAAGAAGTCGATGAGGCCAGAGCCGACGCCCCGGTTCCGGGCGGCTTCGCCAACGCAGAGATATTCGATCAGGGGCTCGAACCCCACGCCGTTCTCCAGTGATGCCAGAAAACCAGTAATGGCTTTTCCCTCGACGGCGACATCCAACCGGATGTTGGGATGCCTAAGGCTCGTCTCGCACTCTTGCGCAGATCGGGCCAGCCGTTTCCAGGGATCCGATGCGGCCATCATCTCCGCACACTGCTTGATGTCTTCGCCGGTCTCCGCCAGCCTTATCTCGAACGTCATTCTTCCTCACGCTCTCCAGTTAACGAGGTCGCCGAAGCGGCTCCGGTGCAATCAACTGCACCTCCGCCCGACGTTCTCCCGAACGCACCAGCCGGTGCATCAGGAGCATAGCGGCCCGTGCTTGATCCTCGACCTTGACATCCACCGTCCCCGCCAGGTAAATGTCCTTTGCGTTGATGTACTCCTTGATCTCAGAGATGCCGTCATACCCGACGATCTGCGGGGTGTGCGGGAACGTGTAGCCGTCGTTGGCCAGGGTGGTCAGCGCCGCCCGCGCGCCGATGGCCATGTCGTCGTTGCACGCGAAGACGGCGTGCAGATCGACGCTCCTGCTCTCGTCGGCCATGGCCTTAACCTGGTCGTACGTGTAGTTGAATGCCTCGTGGCGGGAGTAGTTGATGGGCGGGCTCTCTACGAAGCGCACCCTGCTCCACTGTTCCTCCAGCCTCTTGCGGAGCGCCACGGCGCGCTGCTGCTCCCACGGCGCGGCCCCCCCGTTGATCACCATGATCATCGGCTGCTCGGGCGCGTAGTCGCCGATCGCCTCGATGACGATGTCGCCCGCTATCCGGCCCCCGGCGAGTTCGTCGCCCCCGACGAAGCTGGGCAGCCGCGCCCGGGTCCGCGCGTCGCAGGCGGCGAGGTTGAAGTAGACGTCGATGAGAACTAGGGGAACGTCGCCCCGCTCCTCGTGGAAACCCACGATCTCCTCGAAGTGCCAGTCCGGATCGTCGGGGATGAAGAAGATCCCGTCGATGTCCACCTGCCGGTCCTCGAGACCGGCGAACAACGCCCAGATCGACATGGATTCGAAGGATGTCGTCGGCATCGACGGCAGGATGATGTAGTCCTGCCCCAACGCCAGCGAGGCGCTGCGAACCAGCCCGTTCAGCAGGGCCGTGTAGAACGGCTGTCCGCCGCTCGACGGCGACAGGAAGGCGATCTGCCGGGGCTTTTCCTCCTCGAGCCGGGCGCTGATCAGGAATACGACATTGATCAGCAGGGACACCAGGAGGGCCGGCACGAGCAACACGATTACCAAGGCCGCCGCTGTCAGCCCGAAAGCGGCGAAGGCCACTGTCGATGAGCCGAGCCAGGCGAAGGAGATGATGATGAGCCCGATCCGTTTGACGGAACGGATGCGTCGCTGCCGGGCGGTGTTGCGCGTTCGCCTCTCATATTTGTTGTCTGTGCGCGCAGGCAATCTATGGTCCTTTTCGTTCCTCAGTGCCGAACTCGTGGCCGCGCCCTAGTCCGTCATCGACGGCGACTGAACGAGGGAGGCTTGCGCCGGTCCGCTTGTGGGAGCACTCACGCCACGAGGTTGGGGAAGCTGCCCTTGGCGGCCTCGATGACGTTTTCCACCCAGACCTCGCGTAGCGTCGCGAACGACTCGTCCGACAGCCACGAGTTGTGCGGCGGGAGATGAACTTGGTCGAAGCTGCCCAGCCGGGCCTCGAGTTCGGCGGACGACTCCACCGTGTAGGCGGCCACCTTGCCGCTTTTTAGTTGCTCTGCCAGGGCGTCGTGGTCCACAAGATCCGGATTTGCGAGATTGACGATGATGGCGTTCTGGCACCGCTCCAGGAGCGCCGAGTCCACCATTCCGACGTTGGTGCCCTCGCCCTCCCGTATGGTCTTCACGCAGAGGCAGATCACCTCGCTCGACGCGAACAGCTCGTCGAGCGGCGTGTTGGTGCGCCCGTCGCGGGGCGTCTTGCTCCAAGCCACCACGTCCATGCCGATCGCCGAGAGTAGCTCAGCGACCCGGCTCCCGATGCTCCCGAGACCGATCACGCCGGCGCGCCGACCCGCGAGGTTGATGCCTTTGCGCTCCTGCACCTCACGCTGCCGGATCCGGTCCATGTATGCGCTGTGCCGCTGCCGCGCGTGTAGCAACACCTCGGCGAGGATGGTCTCGGCCACGCTCTCGGTCGAGTAGTGCGGGATGTTGAGCAGCTTGACGCCGTTCGTCGCGGCGTGCTCGGGGCTGGCCCAGTCCATGCCGGTGATGTCGGCGGAGATGGCGCTCAGCGCACGTATGTTGTCGTGACGGTAGAAGTCCGGGCTGAGTCGCTTGATGACGTCGTAGTTCAGCATGAGGTAGTCGAAGCTGGCGCAGAGCTCGGCCAACTGTTCCTCGGTCACTTGGTCCGTCTCGTGGTATCGCACCTCGCCAAGCTGCCGCAATGGCTCCAGATCGCCGTCCGCGATCATGCCCGGAACAGTCACAACAATCGTCTTGGCTGAGGTCATCTGAAGGTTCTCCGATTCCTGTCAAGCTTATAGACAAGCCGACTCTGGCACGAAAGTCGAGGTTGATCAGGATGATCTTCGGGGCTGTCGAGGGTAGTCGTCACGCTAGCAGAAGGCGCACCAGATACCCAGCCTCGGTGACCGTGCCCGGCGCGCTGTCTGGGGCGCGGGCCGGCAGCCGCCGATCCAGTCTTTGATCTTGCGAATTTCGGACGGAAATGCGTCAGTCGAGACGGCGCGGACGAGCTTCCGCGCCTCGGGCACAAGAGCGTAAGGTTGACGGAAGTCCACGTCCGTCCTCAAGGGAGGTCGCCACAGATTCGCTCTTCTCGTCTGGGGTTCTGTCCTCGCCTGAGATCGTCCGGCCTGTCCAACTCTGTGCCGACGGATGACGATTCCACACCCCACGAAAAACGACGCTGCGCCTTCGGAGGATCGCATCTCGATGCAGGTGACAGTAGAGCTCCGCCGGCTTTCCGAGGACTGGACGGTGCAGGTCTCGTGGAATTCGAGCGAGGAGTGGGTCAGGCGCTCGTTCGCCGCTCGGCGCCTCGACTTCGCACCGTGGATCGGGCCCTACCCGGACACCGCCGACCGCACCGGCCCTCAGGACGATCCCGCCGTACGAGAACTGAGCGCCCGCGTGTCGGCGCTGGGAGCCAGGCCGCTGAAGGCCGGCGACCTGGAAAACTACGGCAGACTCCTGTTCGACGCGGTGCTCGCGCCCATGTGGGGAGCCCTGCGGAACGCGGCGCCGCCGGCCGGTGAGGTGATCGAGGTCGCCGTGACCGTGACCCCCGAGGACCCACCGATGTGCTCGGTGCTGTGGGAGTTGCTGCACGACGGCACCGCCTTCCTGGTCACCCATCCGAACCTCGACATCGCGGTCACCCGGCGGATACCGTCCAGCGCGCCAGAACCGGCCCGAATTTCCGCTCCCGCCCGCGTGCTATTCGCCATCGGGGCGGACCTCTACGACCCGGAGGTGAGGGCCGGCGCCGAATTCATGGGGCTGATGCGCGAACTCGAACCCACCGGGGCCCGGATCTCGGCGATCGTCGTCGACCGGTGCAGTCCCGCGCGCCTGTCCGAAGCGGTCCGGCGGCACCGGCCCGACGTGGTCCAGATCATCGCTCACGGGCATCGGGACTCCGGCGGTACGCCGGCCGTCCTGATGCGGCCCGACGACGACGGGCCCGACGCCACCGCTCAACGGGTAAGCGCCGAGCAGTTGTACGCCTGCGTGTCGACCGGGCCCAGGGTGCCGCCAGTCATGGTCGTCGCAGCCTGCCAGAGCGGCGCGCTCAGCGCCTCCCTCGGCCTTCCCCTCGCCCAGAATCTGGTAGGCCTCGGTATTCCGGTGGTCCTCGCCATGGCCGGGAGCGTCACCGATCAAGCCTGCCGCCTGTTCACTCAGCGGTTCGGCTCCGTCCTGGCCGGTGGCGGGTCACTGTTGCAGGCCGTGACCGATGCCCGTCTCGCGGCGTACCGGCGGAGCTCCGGGCCACCGTCCTCCACGATCGACTGGGCGCTTCCCTCGGTGTTCCTCACCGACCGGGTACCCCACGACTACCAGCCCGTACGGACGCCCGGGGGTGCGAAGGTCTCCGAGTTGGTGCAGAAGTACGACTTCGCCGAGGGACCGGTGTTCTGCGGGCGGGTGGAGCTGTTCGACCTCTACGAACAGTTGACCGGCGAGCAGCCGCTCAACGCGCTCGCCGTCTACAGCCAGGGGCTCCTCGGGCTTGGTAAGACGAGGATCATCCGCGAGTTCGGCATCCGGGCGCTGCATGACGGGCACGTACCCTGCGTCGTCGACCTGGACGGCCAGGACCGGCCGACGGATCCGCGCCGATTCGCCGAAGTGATGCTGTGGTCAGTCATCCGGGCGCGGCGAGTGTGTGGCCTGCAGCCGCCGGCGCACACACCGGCACTGGTCAGCCTCCTTCAGGGCGGACACTCTCCCGAGTTGAGACTCCCGAGCAAGTGGCGCGACTGGAGACTGAAGGTCGGTGAGGTTCTCGCGCAGACGCGCGCCCGCGACGAGCCGCTCGACCTGGACCTGCTCGCGGCGTCGATCACCGCCGACCTGCTCACCCTCATCGAGGACGCGCGCGACGACGACGACAGTCACATCGGCCCGGACGGTCGGGTCCTCGTCCTGTTCGACAGCGTGGACCAGTGGGGGGACACCGCCGAGCTGGTCACCCGCGGGCTGCTGACCACCCACGGTCTCGGTGACGAGGACGAGCCCATACCGGTGCTGCTCGCCTTCCGGGCGGCCGGCGGCGCCCAGGACGCGTGCTTCGCGGAGTTCATCGAGCGCGCCCGGAGCAGACGCTGGCTGCGCGCGATACCGATCGAGCCGTTTGTGGAGGGCAAGGAGGAGGACCTCGCCTACCGGTGGACGCTGCTCAACGCCAACCCCCGGGTGGCGCCGCCGGTCTCCGAGCAAGTGTACGCGGTCGTCAAGAACGACGGGCAGTGGCGCAACGTCTTCCGGCTCGTCACCGACCGGCTGCCGGGTAACCTGGCGAGCCTCAAGTTCTACGGCGCGGTCCAGGTGCTGCTGGAACTCGACGAGCTGGTCGCCGGGGACGACACCGAGGCGCTCGCCGCACTGTTCGGATCACGATCATGACCAGCTCCGACCTCGTACAGCTGGGGCAGCAGGTCCAGATCTACGCCGACCGGTTGCGGCAGTCGCAGATCCGGCGGCTCGGCCACGAGCCAGTCACCTGGCTGGCAATGCTCCCGCAATGGACTGCCCGGCTGGCCACGCACTGCGGATTCCCTGCCGGCGCCGACCTGACCACCTGGCTCGACGATGCCGCAGCCGCCGGACTGTGCAACCGCCAGGTGCTGTTCAACCAGCAGTTGGTCGCGGGCGACGAGGACGACGAGACCGCGGGTATCCGGTTCTGGATGTCCGAGGACCAGCGAGTCGCGATCCTCGCCGAGGCTCCCGGGCGCATCGCCCTGCGGGATCTCGCCGCCACCATCGGGCGACGGATCCGCGAGGCACCCGACGACGTCGGGCGCGATCCCGGCATCGACCGCTGGGCCGACCTCGCGGTCCGGGCGGCGGACGAGCCACACGTCGGTGACTGGCTGATGAGCGTGGTGGCGGCGCACGTGGCCGACAACCGGATGCCCGAGGCGTTGGACTGGCTCTATGCCGCCGAGGCGCTCAGCCCGGTGCTGGGTGAGGAGGTCGCGTCGGCGGCGGACCGGGCCCGGCGGCTGACCAACATTGAGTACCGGCGACGCCTGGACAGACACTTCCTGGAACGCTTCCTGTACCGGGAGGAACAGGTCAGCGTGGTGAAACGGCTAGTCTCGCCGGAGCGGGCCCAGCCGTGGGCGATTCATCTCATCGGCATGGCGGGCGTCGGTAAGACCATGCTGATCCGATACCTGACTGGCGGATTCGGGACCGATCTCGGTATCGACCTGATAGCGGCGCAGGTCGACTTCGACCACGTCTCGCCGTGGTATCCGACAGAGGCGCCGGCCCAACTGCTGCGAGAGTTGGCCGCCGGGCTCTCGACCCACCTGCGCAGCGCCGACCAGGCAAGCTCTCACCAGCACCTGATGGAGTGCATCGAGCTCATTGACAACCTCACCGCGGCCTCACCGGACCTGGGGGGAATCCGGTCGGTGGAGTTCGAGCTTGCGTTGAGCGCGTTCGCCTCGTTCGTAACCACCTTCGAGCAGCGGGTCTTGCTGATCCTGGACACCTGCGAGGAACTCGCCAAGCTGCGCACCGTCGGCGAACGGGTGCCGAGTATCGAGTACACCTTCGAGATACTCGAGCGGCTGCACGACAAGGCTCCCTTCATCCGCGTCGTCCTGGCCGGCCGCCGGCTGCTCGCACGCTCCTACGCGAACCTAGACCTGGGCAGCGAGATCGGGTACACCGGTGACTCGGTCAGCGACGCCCGGCGGGACTATCTCGAACTGGTGGAGGTGCGCGGATTCACCGACGCGGAAGCGCGGAAATTCCTCACCCGGTCGCCACATGGCGGTCGCGACATGCCGGCGGCCGTCCAGGACGCCATCCTTCGCATGGCGCCGGACAACGGACGCATCCCCGCGGTCGCGACGGCGCTGCCCGACAGCTGGCCCGCGGCGGAGGCACAGCGGTTCAACCCCTTCGAACTGACGCTCTACGCCGATTGGTTCGACGAATTTAACGGCACGCTCACCGCGGCCGAGATCGAATCGGGCGGCATCGACGCGTACGTCAAGGGCCGCGTCGTCACGCGCCTCCCGGCCGATCCGCCGGTCGCCCGGGTCCTACCGGTGCTGGCCACGCTCGGGCGGGTGGACCGCTACCTCGTCAGGGTCGCGCTCGATCTGCCTGCCGCCGTCGGTGACCGGGTGTTCCGATCACTGGCCGAGCAGGAGTGGATCTCGGCACGGATGGCCGACGAGTCCGGAGTGACGGTGCTCGACGTGCAGCCCGGCCTGCTTCAACGGCTGAGGCGCTACGTGAGCCAGCCCGATCAGGCCGTCGACCGCGAGGCTGCGCTGTCGCTGGCACGCCGGCAACTGCCGCAGCTCATCGACCGCCGGCCACTGGACGGGCCGGCCATCGAGCACGCCGCAGCGGTCACCCGCCTCCTGCCCGAAGCCGAGGGGGCGGTGTTTTGGGAGGCCCTCACCCGACGGGTCTGCGGCGACGGCGCATGGGCCTGGGCAGCGAACGCCTGCGCACGGCTGCTGGTCGCTCCCCCCGACGGAGACAACTCGCCGCTTTCGTTCGAGGCGGCGGTGCGAGCCGTGTACATCGGCGCGATGCTGCGCCTGGACCCCTCCTACGAC
Source organism: Plantactinospora sp. KBS50 (assembly GCF_002285795.1). Classification (GTDB taxonomy): domain Bacteria; phylum Actinomycetota; class Actinomycetes; order Mycobacteriales; family Micromonosporaceae; genus KBS50. Next base: position 4,389,365 of record NZ_CP022961.1, on the reverse strand, counting down.
GCCGCCCAGGACTGGGAGATGGTGGAGGCGACCGCGCCCGGCCACCCGGTCAAGGAGCTGCGGTCCGTGCTCCACGACCGGGCCGTGCTGGGCCGGGCCGCAGCGCTGGCCCGCCGCAGCGGCCGGCTGAGCAAGCTGGCGACCGACTCGGCGCTGGCGGGGGCCTGGGCTCGGGTCTGTGGCCGACCCAATGTCCGCACCGCGCCGGCGGCGCTGGCGATGGTCAGCGCCTATCTCGAGATGGGCGTCGCCGCGGCGCTTGACGCCCGGCTCACCCTCACCGACGTCCGGTCACTGGTGAACGGGGTCGCCGAGGTCCTCGACCCCGGCACGCTCGCCGTCACCGACCTCCTTCTCGCTCGCCTCGAACTGCACGCCAGCGGGCACACGGACAGGTTCGCCGACGCCGCCCGGCGGGTCACCACGTCGGCGACCCGCGTCGAGTATCTGGACTGGCCTCTTCCGCACTCGGCGGCCGCGCGGGTACGACTCGAATGGATGTCCGCCACCGCGGGGTTTCCGCAAGCGCAGCCGCCGATGTCGCTGATGCCGGCCTGGCTGGACGAGGCCCTGCACGGCAGCGACGTGGAGCACGAACGAATCGCCTCGGCGATTGTGCTACAGATGCTGGCTCATCGCGTCGTCGCCGCCGACCTGGTCGCCGTCGTCGACCGGTACGTCCGTTCGCTGGGCCGTCTGATGCCGCTGTGCCGGGCGCACGTCGCGACGCCACCGCTCGTCACCACGGTGGTGCGGGCCTGGCTCGACCTGGGGCAACCGTCCGCCGCACAAGAGTTGCTCCAGGTCTGGGAGGACGCGGAGTTCAGCTACGACCGGGACGCCGCCACCACTGCGGCCGTGGAGCTGGTCGCTGTGCACATCGCCCGCCGGATGCGCTGGCGCGGGATGCGGGAGTCACTCCTGCTGGCCCTCGCCACGACCGGGTCGGCGCGGCAGATCTTCGCGGCACGCGCGGCCCGGCTGCTCCTCGGCGAGCCGCAGGATGACCTCGTCACCCTCTCCGACGCAACCTTGGCCGACGTCCATTGGCGGACCACCGCCTACCCCTCGGGGCGCGACGCCCGCGACCTGCTCGCCAGCATCGCCACTGCGACAGCCTCGCGGCCGGCCCCGGAGATCACAGCTCACCTGCTGCTGGACGGGATCGAGGCGCACCTCGTCGCACGGCGCAGGAGCGGCGACTTCAAGGCGCTCGTCGAGCAGCTCCGGACCTCGATGAAGGCCCTCACGGCAGCCGCCAGTGGATCCACGAACGCGGCGGGCCTGCTCACGCAACTGCGGATCCTGCAACTGCGGCAGTGGGCGCTGGTGACGCCGACCATGAGCCCCCCCGTGCAGGAATCGCCGCATGAGTGGGCCCATGCCGCGCTCGAAGAGGGCGAGTTGCTCGCCCTGCGACTGCCGCGAGCGGGGGAGCGGCTCCTGGACCTCGCAGTGCGCCTGTTCGACAAGGCGGGCAACGAAGTCGGTGCCATGACCGCCGCGACCCTGGCTGTCATGGCCACCTTCCGCGTCGGCCGTCACGCATCGGCTGCATCGAGTCTAGTCGATCTGGAGTCCCGCTACGGACGGCTCCGGGCGCTGTACGAGGAGCTGCCTCCGTGGTCCGCCCTGCGTGCCTGGGACTTTTCACGACAGCGATTGGGCCCGGACGATCCGTGGCACGGCTGGCTGAGCCGCTTGGCCCTATGCATCGCGGTGGGGAAGCGGCGTGCTCCTCGGGCGTTTCGTGGCAGCAGTGAACTCGACCTCTCAGCGCGACGATGTCGTTACCGGGTCTGGCAGCGGCTGAAGCGCGCGGGCCATCCGAAGGAGTGGTCGAGGGCCATAAGGGTCATGGCCTTGCTTCTGGCTGCCGTGGCGGCGACGCTGACTGTCTGGGCACAGCCCGCTCAGGCCAGCATTATCATCCTCGCGCTGATCGCCGTCCTGTCGGCTGTGGTGGCGATCACGGGGCAGAGCGCGGCACTGCTCAGAGTTCCCGGGGCCCGGTTCCGCCTGGTCGCCCTGGTGCATCCGGTGGCCGTGGACGGAGCCGACTCGGACCTGGCCGAGGTGGACGTACGCGTCCAGCCGCTGAACCGCCGTGCCCACGTGGCAAAGGCGCTCCTCGGCCCTCCGTCGGGTCTGCCGCCGGGCCCACGCCTGCCGCTCGGTCCCGACCCCGAGCGCACCCGGCTGCCGCAACCCGTCGCCGACACCATCGCGGCCGCGCGGGTCGACCGGGACGTCGACGAGTTGGCGCTGTCCGTGCACCCGAGCGCCTCCGGCGGCGCCTGGGAGGCCGTCGTCGAACTTAGCGACCCGGCCACGGGCTCCCGTCCTCTGCTGGCCACCTATCGCAGCTACCCGGCCCAGCGTCCCCGGCTCGCGCCGGACGTCGTCCGCGTCGCTGTGCTCTGCCCACTCTCCTTCGGCCTCTTCGCCGAGGAGAGCTGGGTCGCCGGCGGAATCACTCCCAAGCTCTTCCACGCCCGGGACCTGCGCTCCTTCGAACGGGTCGAGAAGGCGAACGTGCTGCACATGGTCGCGACCCCGCTACCCGAGCCGGCGCGTTCGGCCTTGGTCCTCGACGACCCGACCGCACAGGAGATCAAGCCGGATCGGCTCCCGCTGACCACGGCGGGCCTCATCGTCGTGCAGGCCGAGCCGGGACGCTCCTCGGTCTCCGTCGATCCACGGTCTGCCCTGCTGAAGACTATCGCGCACAGCGTCGCGGTGGCCAGCGGCGGAGCGGCGGTCCTGGTGATCCCCGCCCTCCCCATCCACCTGGCCCGGTCACTCGTCGCGGAGATCGGCCGGCGGCTCGCGCGGGACGGGTTCGATCGGCGCACACTGATCGACCTCACCCGTACGCTTCAGGAGATGGTGTTCGCGGCGGGGGATCCTCAACTGGCCTGGTCCCGCCGGGCGGTGCCGTCCCTGGACCTCTGCCTCTATCTCGGCGAGTGACCAGTGGTGTCGAGATCGGCCATCGACCGCATCGAGGAGACCCGTGACGGAGTGGTCGACCTGGGACGCCGGATGACGAACTGGTTCGCGTCGCGTCGCTCCGCCGACGAGCGCCGCCAGTACTGGACCCAGCTGAACAGTCTCGAGCACGTCCTCGGCGTCGGTCTCGCACGGCTGACGGCGACGGTGGAGGACCTGCCCGACCACACCGCCACGAACGAAATCTATGCCCAGTGCCGGGTCAACGACCGCCGAACGTACCTGCTGCACCAGTACTGGAGGTACTTCGCGGACAAGTGGGAGCAGCGCGACGGCGCGCAGGGCGATGCGCTGCGGGCCGCGGACGAGGTCGTCTGGAGCTGCTGGGCCCAGCCGTTCCTCGCGGCCGACGTGGAGATAACGGCGTCGCCCCTGCCGTACCTCGAAGCGTCCTTCATGCCGCGGGCGATCCCCCGCAGCAGCCCACCGCCCGACGTCCGGCGCACGGACCCGCTGCTGCGGACCGCCCTCGAAGCCCTGCCGATGCCGCTCGTCGCACTGCCCCCGTCGTCCACGCGCGGCCGTGGTGGCTGGCGGTCGTGGCGCACGAGATCGGGCACCACCTGCAGCGGGACTTCGCCGGCGGCGTCTACCAGTCCCGGTTCAAGGACGTCATCGAGCAGGCGGCGACGACGGCCGGCGCCCCCGCCGGGCCGTGGGAGGGCTGGCACGAGGAGGTGTTCGCCGACGTCTGCTCAGTACTGCTCACCGGACCCGCGGGTGCGCTCGCGACAGTGGAGATGCTGCGGGACAGCACCGCGAGGATGTTCTCCGCCGGCAAGAGCTATCCGGCGCTGGTGGTACGCCGGCGGCTGATGCGCGGTGTGCTGTCGGCGGGCGGGCTCACCGACGCGGCCGTGCCGCGGCTTCCGCCGGTCCTCGACGACGGCGACCTCGGTGCCGTGGACGAGCCCCTGCGCGCGGCGGTCGACCCGCATCGGGCGGCGGCCGACCGGGTGGCCGCCGCCGTGATGCAACAGCCGGTCAACGGCCACGTCCTGCCCCGGCTCCTCGGGTGGCGGGCGCAGCGCCACACCGGTGGTGGGGAGGTGCAATTCTGGCGCGACGAACTGCTGCGGGCCGACGCCGAGCCGCTGCCGGAGGAACTGCCGCACACGGCGCGTACCGTCCTTGCCGGCGGGGTGGCCGCCTGGCAGGAGACCGTCCGGATCGATGATCCCGGCGCGCGAGAGGAGGCCCGGTTCCGCCTCGCCGAGCGGTTACGGACCCTGCTGACCAAGAGTCGGTCGCCCGGCAAGCGTGCCGGACCGGTTGCCGGCGCCGCGCCGGACGCCACGTCAGCGCCCCTGGTCGGCGCGTTGTTCAATCCTGAAATCGAGCGGGAAATCTGACCGGTCGTGACGCGACGCGGTCTGCCCCACGAGGAGCGACATGGACTCCACGGACTCCCGACAGATCGGGTACGAAATCAACTCCGACCCGCCCGCCTGGTGGCGCGGCAGGGTCGACGATATGCCATGGCGTCCGACCACACTGGATGGCGAGGTGCTCTGGTACGTGAAGGAAGGCCCCTGCCCCCGGTGCCGGGACGAGGACGGCATCCGGGTGTCAGTGGAGAATGAGGGATACCTGGGGCTGGGCGCGGAGTACGAGACCGACATCTTCGTCCGCTGCCTGTGCACGGGTGAGCACCCCCGGCCGGAGGGCGTCGTCGAGGGCTGCGGCTGGGGCGGGTACGTCGCCGGACCACAGACCGAAGACCGCTCATGAGTCAATTGTCGCCCGATTACTGGGAACGACGCGCCACCGAGCTGAGCCGTACCGGCCTGGAGACCATCCGCGCCTCCGCCACCGCCTGGGCGGCGGCGACGACCACCCTCATGGGCGTGTTCGGCACCGTCACCATCATCAGGGGCCCGGACAGCCTCGCCAAACTCGGCGACGCCACCCGTGCAGTGGTCGTCGCGTTTCTGGTGCTCGCCGCCGCGCTGGCGTTCGTGTCGATCCTCGCGACGGCGCGGGCGAGTCGAGGGCCGACGAGGCGATACACCCCGCTCAACGGCCTGCGTCTGGCGAAATGGACCAGGGAGACGACCAGGAAATCCCGCACGGCCCTGCTGGTCGGCCAGCTGACTGGGACGTCCGCCGCGGTCCTGATCCTCTCCGCCGGTGTCGTGGCCACCGTCGCCGCGAGCGGCCCGGACGAGAAGGATGACCTCGTTCTGGTACGCACGAGTGACGGTGCGGTGCAGTGCGGTGTCCTCCGGCGCTCGGGCCCCGAACTGGAACTCGTCGACGACAGGGGCGACGTCGTGCTCCGCCTCGGCTCCGGGGTGGCGGACATCGCGGCTACCACGTCGTGTCCGTCGGCGCACCGGTAGGAGGACAGTCGATCGACGTAGCAGGCGCCGCTGGAGGAATGAGATCGAGGCCGTCCAGCCGCTGTGACGTCTATGTAGTACTCCAAACGTTAGGTTAGGGCGTGGCGCGGGTATGAGGACGGCCACCGCGTTGATCAGTGATGGTTTGTGAGGACAATCGAAGATCACCGCGCTGATCGTCGCGGCCGCGTTCGCCGGCTGGCTGCAGGGCGACCTGGAGTTGGCGGCGGTGCACGGCGGCTACCTGTTGCCGATGGTGGCCGCTGGCCTGGTCGGGGCTCGCCGTCCTCATGGCGCCGCCCGCGGTCGCCGGGCTGGCCTGGTTCGGCCTCGCCGATCCCAGCCGCCGGCCCCATACCGGCCGCGCTGGCGGGGCTAGCCTCGGTCTTTCGTCTGGGTGTTGGCTCATAGCTGCTGCTCGATGAGCAGCGGTTCGGTCGTTTAGTGCTTTTTGTTGGTATGATGAGGGCCCGGCGCGGGGCCGGGTTCCTCCGTGTTGCTGGTCGGTGCGTGAGTCGTTGGGTTAGCCGGTAGGCGTGGGTAGTGCGGTGAGCCTGTGGAATGCGCTGGTCAGGGCGTTGGTCCAGGGCCAGTCGGCGGCGATGGTTAGGCGGGTCCTGCGGGCGGTGCGGGTGATCCGGGCGGCGACGTGCAGCAGTCGGTAGCGCAGTTTCTTGGGTTCGGCGGTGGCCAACTCGCTGTCCAGGAGCAGGGTTTGGGTCCAGGCGGGTAGGTCGATGCCGGTCAGGGCGAGTTGCAGCCAGGCCTGGTTGATCGCGAAGTGTCGGGACGGGACCGGCCGAAGCCGGTTTGTTTGCCGTAGCGGATGCGGTCCTCGACGCGGGCGTGTGCCCGGTGTCGGGCTTCCAGGTGTTGGATGCTGCCGCTGCCGGCCGGGGTGTCGGTGGCCGCGACCTGGTGTCGCCAGCCTTCGATGGTGTCGAACAGCGATAGTTGGGCGCCGGGGTGCGGGCGTTCCCGGCGGACCAGGAAGCGGGTGCCCTGCGGCCAGCCGGTGGCGTCGAACAGGCCGGTGATCTCGCAGACCTCGGCGTGTTCGCGCAGGTCCCCGCTGGTGTCGACGGCGCAGACCCAGCCGGTCGCAGCCCGGATCGCCTGCCGGACCGGTTCGGTGATCGCGGCACCGACGCTGAAACGGATGTCCAGGTGCTGCTCGCGCAAGGCTCGGATGTGGGCGAGGAACCCGTGACTGGAACCAGCGGAGTCGCTACGCAGCAGGATCGGGGTGCCGTGCCGGACCGCGTCCGGGATCTGGGCGAGGGCGTGGTCGAGCACGGTGATGTGGTCGGCGGTGGTGTTGGATCCGGCTCGGCCTTCCCGGAGCAGCCCGGCGAGGGCTTCACCGGTGTTGTCGAGGAAGCACAGCAACGGGTGGAACCCGAAGGTCTTCTTCCAGGTGCGGGTCGCTGATTCCTTCTCGGAATGGCAGATGACGATGGTGGCGTCGATGTCCAGGACCAGGCCGTCGACCCGGTGGCCGGCCACCATCGGCTGCGGCAGGTCACCGTGGGTGTCGGCGTGCTGAGCCCAGGCGACCTCCCGCGCTTGGGCCCGAGCGGCACGCAGGTCGGCCAGCACCGTGTCGTCGAGCTGTGACAACAACCGCCAGGCGGTCGGGTCGGACGCTACCGGCCCGAACAGCCCGGTCTGGTCGCGCAGGACTGCCAGGTCAGCGATGGCCTCACCACCGTCGGCCAGCATCACGGCGAGATCCACAGCGATCCGACCTGGATCGTGCCCGCGCTGCCGCTGCCGCTGCCGCTGCCGCAGCCGCAGCCCGCCGAGGGCTTGGCTGAACGCGCCCGTCAGACCGGTTACGTCGGCCAGGTCAGCGAGCAGCCGGGCACCGGCGTGACCGACTACGCCCCGCCCGTCTCCGGTCACCGTGATCTTCGGACGTGTTGCGGTAACCTTCACTCAGCAAGTGCCTTCCGTGACGGGTTAACAGGACTCTCGACAAGCCCTATTCTCCCTGATCAGGTGTGCCACGCGCGCGGAAGGAGATCTATGTAGGTAGATTTTCGGAAGCGGTGCTGCGTGGAAGATGAGGGTTTGGCCCCTCGGAGTCGCCCTGTGGGGGAGGCTTCAAACCGCCACCTGCTGCGTTGGCTGAAGACCGTCGTGGTGAGCGAGGTGGAAAAGGCGCTGTTCAAGTGTCAGGTGGGGATCGAGAAGGCGTTGTGTCACAGCCTGTGAAGTGTCGAAAGGGAGAATGGTCGACATCGAAACCGGGGCATCTGATCTGCTCTGGGATGAGTCTGGCGGCTACCCACTTACTGGCCAGGTGGTGTCCGGCATATAGGCGGCGCGAGCTCGATCTGCGGCTTTCACGTGGAACGTGGGAAGGCGGAGCCGATACGGCTGTCCGGGTGATCGGGCGGCGAGAGGGAGCGTTCCGACCGGTAGCTCCGGGAGGGGCTGAGTACCGATGCGGCGACGCTGGCGGACTGGCCCGTAGTAGTGGTGAAGCTCCTGCTTGACGCGGTGGGGGTGGAGCGAAGGGGCCAGGTCATTCGTGGTTCGGAGATTCGATCAACCGGGCCCGGTTCGGGTCGGGGAGGAGTCGGGTGGCCGAGCAGCAGTCACCAGGCAAGCCGTTCGAGATCTCCAAGATGGAGGTCTGGTGGGCGTGGGAGAAGGTCAGGGACAACAAGGGTGCCGCTGGGATCGACGGACAGTCGATCGCCGATTTTGAGCAGGATGTGCAGAACAACCTGTACAAGATCTGGAATCGGATGTCGTCGGGGAGCTACTTTCCCCCGCCGGTCAAAGCGGTGGAGATCCCCAAGGCCGGGGGCACCAGGACGTTGGGGGTGCCGTCGGTGGGGGACCGGGTAGCGCAGACCGTGGTCGCGGCGAGGCTGGAAGCGCGGATGGAGCAGATCTTCCACCGCGACTCCTACGGCTATCGTCCTGGCAGGTCGGCGCTGCAAGCAGTCGAGCGGACCAAGGAACGCTGCTGGCGGATGAACTGGGTGGTGGACATGGACATCGCTAAGTTCTTCGACAGCGTCCCGTGGGATCTCGTGGTCAAAGCCGTGGAGGCCAACACCGACCAGCCGTGGATCATCTTGTATGTGAAGCGGTGGCTGGCCGCGCCGATGGTCACCGCGGACGGGACCGTGATCCGTCGGGAGCGGGGAACCCCGCAGGGTTCTGCGGTATCACCCGCGCTGGCGAACCTGTTTCTGCACTACGCGCTGGATGCGTGGCTGGCACGGACGTTCCCGGACGTCGAGTTCGCCCGCTACGTCGACGACGCGGTGGTGCACTGTCGCACCGAGGCCCGTGCCGTCCAGGTGCGGGACGCGATCGCCGAGCGGATGCGGCAGGTGGGCCTGCAACTGCATCCGGACAAGACCCGGATCGTCTACTGCCAGGACAGCAACCGGCGAGGCTCGTATGAGCACACATCGTTCACGTTCCTCGGTTTCACATTTCGGCAGCGTGGAGCACGTAACCGGCGGGGCCAGACCTTCAACGGGTTCCTACCGGCGCGCAGCGACGCGGCCCAGATGAAGATGAACGCGACGGTGCGCTCGTGGAAGCTGCACTACAAGACGAACTTGACCCTTGCCGATCTCGCGCGCTGGATCAACCCGATCGTGCGGGGTTGGATGCAGTACTACGGAGCGTTCTACCGCTCCAAACTGCACCCGCTCCTGGAACGCATCAACGCCTACCTGATGCGCTTCCTCCGTCGGAAGCTCAAACGGCTGCGGAGCAAGAAGAAGGCCCTCCAGCACTGGCGACGAACCGTCGAGAAGCGACGGAGCCTGTTCGCCCACTGGAGATGGGTCACCTCGCTCTCCACCGTCTGGTGATCAGGATGACAAGAGCCCGGTGAGCCGAGAGGTTCACGCCGGGATCTGTGGGAGCCGGAGGGTGAGACTCCCTCCGGCCACCCGACAAGGCACTTCTTCGTTCCCGGCCCACACCTTGGACAGCCCTTAACGAAGGGCCGAGGCTAACTGCGATCGGCGGATCCGGATCGGGCGGGAACGACTGCAGCAGATCCTGCACCGGCATCGGATCACCTTCCAACGGACCAAGACGTGGAAGGAGTCCACCGACCCGCATCGTGACGCCAAACTCGCCCGAATCGAGTACATCAGCAGACGTCTCCCGCAGCGGGTGTTCGCGTTCGACGAGTTCGGTCCCCTGGTGATCCGGCCGCAGGCAGGGGTCGGGTGGGCGCCGGCCGGGCAGCCGCACCGACTGCCCGCGAACTACCACAAGCTGCACGGGGTCCGGCAGTTCCACGGCTGCTACTCCGTCGGCAACGACCAACTCTGGGGCGTCATGCGGCGGCGTAAGAGCGCCGCGAACACCCTCGCGGCGCTCAAGTCGATCCGCGCCGCCCGGCCGGACGGCGCGCCGATCTACGTGATCCTGGACAACCTGTCCGCGCACAAAGGCCGAAAGATCCGGTCGTGGGCGGCCCGGCACAAGGTCGAACTCTGCTTCACTCCGACCTACGCCTCCTGGGCCAACCCGATCCAGGCCCAGTTCGGGCCCCTACGCGCCTTTGTGATCGCCGGCTCGAACCACCCGAACCACCCAACGCTGACCCGCCACCTGCACCGATACCTACACTGGCGCAACGCCAACGCCCGCCACCCCGACATCCTGGCCGCCCAACGCCGCGAACGCGCCCGCATCCGCAGCGAACGCCAACAACGCTGGGGCCAACCCGCCACCCGGGCAGCCTGACCCAAGACTCCAAACGTCATCGTTCACAGCATCAGCGACGGCGCTGCACGTCGCGGACCATGCGAATCTCCCGCACGCCGTCCTCGACCCGGGCCGTCCCGTCGCCAGAGAAACCATGCTTGCGGTAGAACGCCTGCGCGCGAGGGTTCGGATCGGCGACCCACAGCCCCGCCGACTCCGCCGGCTCGATGACGGCCTGCAACAACGCACCCCCAGCACCCGTGCCGTGCCTGGCCGCATACACGTAGAGCACATACAGCTGCCACGCCCACGCCCCCACAGCGTCCAGCGGCGGCCCCGACATCGCGATCCCAATCAACTCGCCCGCCCGCTCGGCCACAGCCACCCGGTTCTCGCGATAGCGCTCATCGGTCAAAGCGGCAGTCCAGAACCGCTCCCGAGCAGCCGGGAAACCCGGATCATCCAGCACCGCATCCGACATGAGTCCCCGATACGTCTCCTGCCAGCACCGAACATGCACACACCCTGTCTGTCAGGGTGAGTTGAGGCCAGCGGTTCATAGCAAGTCCGCTGGACAGGGCGAGTTCAGGATCGAGATTCGTTGACTACTGCTGTTGAGATGGTTGTGGCTCAGGATGGGGTCATGAGTCGTGGGAAGGGTCCGCGTTCGGGTGGGCCGCGGGCACGTCGGTCGTTCACGCCGGGGCAGAAGCTGGAGTTGCTGGCCGGGTATGAGCAGGCCGTCGCGGCCGGTGAGGGCGGGGCGTTCCTGCGGCGGGAGGGCTTGTACTCGTCGTTGATGTCGGAGTGGCGCCGGGCCCGTGACGCCGGCCTGTTGCAGGGCAAACCGGCCGGGGAGACGGTCGGGCGGCCGTCGGCGGAGCAGGCGGAGATCGCCCGGCTGCGGCGGGAACTGGCGCAGGCGCAGGCGAGGCTGGCGCGGACCGAGACGGCGTTGACGATCATGGGAAAAGCGCGAGAGCTCTTGGAGGACATCTCCAGGAGCGAGCCGGACGGTCCGGACGTGTTCGGGCTCGGCAAGCGCTGATGGCCGCCTACCGGGAGTTGACCAGCACCGGTACCACGACTCGGCAGGCGGCGGCGATGACCGGGATCGCCCGGTCCAGCGCGGACCGGGACCGGCGCCGGCCGACACCGTCGCGACCGGCCCGGCGGACGCCGGCGAACGCGCTCACCCCGAGTGAGCGCGGGCAGGTGCTGCGGCTGTTGAACAGCCCGGAGTTCGTCGACGCCGCCCCGGCGCAGATCTACGCGGCGTTGCTGGACCAGGGCGTCTACGTGGGCTCGATCGCCACCATGTATCGGCTCCTACGCGAACACGAGCAGGTCCGCGAGCGTCGCCGGCAGGCCCGGCACCCCGCCAGGCGGCGTCCCGAGTTGATCGCCGACCGGCCGGGGCAGGTCTACACCTGGGACATCACGAAGCTTGCCGGACCGGTCAAGGGTGTCTACTACGACGCCTACGTAATGATCGACATCTACTCCCGGTACATCATCGGTGTCCGCGTGCACGCCCGCGAGTCCGGACCCCTGGCGGAGTCGATGATGCGCGAGGTGTTCGGCACCCATGGTGTCCCGCACGTCGTGCACGCCGACCGGGGCACCTCGATGACCTCGAAATCGGTCGCTGACCTACTCGAAGACCTTCAGGTCACCCGCTCGCACTCCCGGCCGAAGACCTCCAACGACAACCCGTACAGCGAGGCATGGTTCAAGACGTTGAAGTACGCGCCGGTCTTCCCGGACCGGTTCGCGTCCCTGGCCCAGGCGCGGGCGTTCATGGCCGAGTTCGTGACCTGGTACAACCACGCCCACCGGCACTCCGGGATCGGCATGCACACCCCCGCCGACGTCCACCACGGCCGTCACCACACCGTCCGCGCCAACCGCGAGGACACCCTCACCGCAGCCCGCACGACGCACCCGGAACGGTTCGGCGCCACCCGGCTACTACCCAAGATCCTCGACCTGCCCGAACAGGTCTGGATCAACAAACCCGAGCCGCAACCACACGCCGCTTAACTCCCGCTGGCCTCAATCCCTTGACACGTTCCGACACGCCATCTGGGCGATGTCCTCGACCCGGGCCAAGCGAACAGTCAGCGAGGAACCCACCACCGAATCGTAGGCCGCGCAAAATACGTCCCGAACCGGACTTCCTGACGGCGACCCGCTCGGCCGACAGCCCGGACGCCGTGTCACCCAACACCGTCAACGTTCGTGGTCATGGCAGTAGCCGCGGCATTGCCGGAACCGGTGGAAGGATCTTCCTGCCCCTGACCTGAGAACCTGGATCGGTAGATCGGTAGATCGGTAGCCGGCCGAGGCGGCCAGCAGGTCGCGTGTATGGGCAGCAGCCCGGCGCCGGCATCGACGACGAGCTGACGTTCGGGCGACGCGAGTCAATGTGACGGATATTTGACATCCTGTTCGCCGCGATGGGCGGAGGGTTCATCAGGGCCGGCCAAGGCGGGAGGCTGGCACTGGCCGATTCCCGGTGTAATCCCTGGCAGATGGGCGTGTGCACGCCGGGTTTCGCACGTGCTGGTAGCCCATGAACCTGAGCTGGTGAGGGAGGCGATCGCTGCGCTCGATGGACCAGCATTGAGCAACTCTCGGTTCGGATGCCTTGACCGAATCGAATGCGAGGCGCATCCTGCGATGTTCCATGTGGATGGACGCCAGAGAGTGACGTAGGAGTATTCGTGGTCGACGCACCGCCCGCCCGGGTAATGGCCCAACGCCCCCGCCCGCTGCCCGTACTGATTCTGGCCGATGTCAGCGGCAGCATGGCGGATGACGGGAAGATCGGCGTCCTCAACCAGGCCGTCGCGACGATGATCCGGGCCTTCGCCGCCGAAGATTCCCTGCGGGGGGAGCTCTGGGCGGGTGTGGTCACCTTCGGCGGTCGCGGCGCGACCCTGCACCATCCGCTGGCACCGGCGAGTGAGGTGCGCTGGCAGGACATGTCGGCGGCCGGGCGGACTCCTCTCGGCGCGGCGCTCGACGTGGTGACCGACCTCCTCGCCGACGACGCCTTCGTGCCCCGCCGGGCGTTCCGGCCGACGCTCGTCCTCGTCTCCGACGGAATTCCCACCGATCAGTGGCAGCAGCCATTGGTGCGCTTGCTCGCCTCCGAGCGGGGCGCCAAGGCGCTCCGCCTGGCGGTCGGCGTCGGTCAGGAGATGGACGGCGAAGCGTTCGCGGTGCTGGACGCCTTCATCGACAACCCGCTGATCAAGGTGGGCCGGGCGGACGAGGTGCATGAGCTGACGCGGTACTTCGACTGGGTCACCGCCACCGTGACGACCCAGGTACGCAGCGGCCGGATCACCAACGATGACCTGATGGGCTTCATGAACTGACGATGTCTGCGGGGGAGCTGCGTACGGTGCGGACGAACGACCCGAACTGGAACACCAACGGACTTCAGATCGTCGTGCGGACGGAGGACGACCAGCCCATCGAATTGACACGCCGGCTCGGGGCCGGCGGGCAGGGTGAGGTGTGGGAGGCGGCCGGCGGCCGGATCGCCGTCAAGGTGCTGCACAGTCGCGACCAGCAGGCCGCCGAGCGGCTTGCCGCTCGACTCCGCGTGGTACGCCAACTCGATCTGGACCACCTGCCGCTGGCTCGCCCGCTGACCCTGTTGAAGCCGCCGCACCTTGGATACACCATGGCGATGCTCGCCGACATGGTGGCCCTGCGGCAGTTGGTCGCGCCCAGCGGCGCGACCGAGGTGCTCCGGTGGTACACCCGGACGGGCGGGCTGCGACGCCGGTTGCGTCTCCTCGGCCGGGCCGCGGCCGGGCTGTCCGGGCTGCACGCCAGGGGCCTGTGCTACGGCGACCCCTCGCCGGTCAACGTGATGGTCTCCGCGCACCTCGATCGCGAGCACGTCTACCTCATCGACCTGGACAACATCGCGGTCATGTCCGAGGTCCGCGGGTCCGCCTACGTCACGCCCGGGTATGCCGCGCCGGAGGTTCTCACCGGCAGGCTCGGCGTCTCCAGCCTCAGCGACGCCTTCGCGTTCGGGGTCATGGCCTTCGAAACGCTTGCGGTGCTGCACCCGTTCATCGGTGACCTCGTCTACGACGGCGAACCGGAGCTGGAGGAACGGGCGTTCGCCGGCGAGCTGCCGTGGGTGGACCATCCAACCGATCCCGCCAACCGCGCGAGCTTCGGCCATGCCCGCGACCTGGTTCTGACGCCCGGTCTGCGGGCGCTCGCGGCGCGCACGTTCGAGGCGGGGCTGGCCGACCCGGCTGCCCGTCCGACCGTGGGCGAGTGGCGCACCAAGCTGTACGAGGCAGCCGATATGACTCTCACCTGCGCCGGCTGCTCCGGCTCGTACCTGGGAAATCAGCCGGCCTGCCCCTGGTGCTCCGACCCGGCCCCGCCCGCCCTCGTGGCGCGTGTGTTCACCCAGGTGCCGGCGCAGGGCGGGGGAGCACCCGTCACCGGGCCGCCCACGCAGGCGTTGCTGGTGCAGCAGCAGATCCAGACGGCAGTGTCGGCCCGGATCGCGATGGCGTCGGACGGCGACGCGGAGCGCGGCGTGGCGACCCTGTGGTTCGACCGGTCCGGCCGGCTTACGGTGGCCAATCGTGGGGACCGTCCGATCTGGGTCGTCGGGCCGGGCGGCGGACCCTGCCTGCCGGTGGAGCCCGGCCACGACTCGGCCATTCCGGGGATGGCCTCGCACGCGGCCTGGGAGCTGCACTTCGGGCCCGCCCACGAGGCCCACCGGTTGCTCAGATTCGATCATCTGGTCCGGGAGCGGAGCGCATGAGTTCACCAACGCTCGACGGCGGTCGGGGCCGCCCTCAGCCGCGTCGGTCCGGCGCGGGCCGGCCCGGTGCCAGCGGCCGCGGCGGCGGTGGCGACCAGGCCAGCGGTCAGAACTATCGGCCCCGGCAGGGACGGCTCGCTCCGTTGCCCGGCGCGGCGACCCTGGTCTCGCTGCGCTGGCAAATGTCGAGCGACCTACCCGAGGTGACGGTCGACGAGACCGAGGCGGTCTTGGGCCGCAGCCCGTCCGGCAGTGTGGTCGTGGAAATCGCCGGCAAGCGGGCGATGGCCACCGGCGCCACCCCGGACGACGACCGTACGCTGCAACGGTTGCTCACCCACGGGCAGGCCCGGGTGGCGATGGTTCTCTACCTCGATCCAGCCCAGGTTGGCTCCCCCTGGCCCCGCCTCGACCTCAACATCCATCTCTACGAGAAGGGGCCGGCCGGGACCCCGCTGGCGATTGGCGTCGCGGACAAGGAGTTCACCCGGATCCACCGCGCGGCCGGTGACCGGGCCGAACGCCGCCCCCCGGAGTGGGCGCTGAACTGGCTGACCGAACGGCTCGTGCTGCCGCCGCTGCCCGGCTCCGCGCCCGACGCGCCGGGCCGGTTGGTCATCTCCGCAGGCCCGCGACACAGCACCGACGAACCGGTCGCGTTCCGCATCCACGGTCGCGGGGTGGCGGTCGACGTACGGACGGTCGGCGATAAGGCGTTGCTGAGTCGGGTGGTGCTACGTGGCCACGACGGGACCCAGGGGCCGCTGGCGCTGATCCACCGCACCGTCACCTTCACCGACGAGTCCCAGGCCACCCGCCTGCGGGAGGAGATGAAGCGCCAGCTGGGCAAGCTCGCCTCCGGCGAGGGCTTCCTGGCCATGTGGAACTCGTACAACCGCAAGGAGGCATGGTGGACGCACCGCAGCGTGCGGGACGCCGGCTACCTGAAGTACGACACCGTCCGCCGGCAGAACGACGGCGTCCTGCGGTTTCTCGTCACGGTCCCGACCGGATCGGATGCCAGCCGTTTCTCCCTGCTCGACCGGGCGGACGAGCAGCACGACACGCCGCTCGAACTGGAGGCGGCCAGCGCGTTGCCGCCGGCGCTCCTGCGCGATCCGGCCGCGGACGACCAGGCGTGGGGGCTGCTCGACGACGAACTGGCGAGCGAGGCGTTCGCGGGCGAGGTGGTCGCGGTCAACGCCGCGGCGGCCACGATCGATGTGCGTCCCACCCCGCGCCCCGGTCCGGTCGGACAGGCCGGGCCCCAGCCGCCCCCCGCCGGATTCCTGTACCTGTCCTTCCGTGGCGACCGGCGTCGGCTGCTGCGCCGCAGGGAGGCGTTCGGTCGGGTGCTCAAGGCGCAAACCCGCATCCCCAACCTCCTCGCGCTGCTGGAGGGCGACCCGGTGTCGTCGCCCCTGCCGGAGCGGCGGATTGCGCCGGAGTCCGTGGCCGCGTGGCAGGTCTTCCGGGGCGGCGAGCCCACCCGGGCACAACGTCGGGCGCTCGACGTCGCGCTGAACACGCCGGACATCGCGATCATCCAGGGCCCGCCCGGCACCGGTAAGACGCAGGTGATCGCGGCCCTGCAGACGCGGCTCGCCGAGGCCGGCCATGGGTACGCCCGGTTGCGTGGGTCGATGTTGCTGACCAGCTACCAGCATGCCGCGGTGGACGAACTGGTGGAGCGGTCGACGGTGTTCGGTCTGCCGGCCAACAAGGTCGACCGGACCGGACGCGGCACCACCGTCCAGGTCGACAGGTGGCAGGCCGAGACGGTGGCCGCGCTGGACGAACGCCTCCGGCAGAGCGCTCAGGGCCGAGGCGTGGTCGCCCTACGGCGTGCCGCGGCGCTCGCCGCCGGTTACCTGCTGGCGCCCACCGACCCGGCCGGAACGGCCGTCATGTTGCATGAGCTGCTGGAGACCACCGGCGATCTGGTGCCCGGCCGGCTCGCCGATCGGATCCGGGATCGGCTGGGCGCGCCGCCGCGCCCGATCGTCGTGTTCGCCTCGGACGCCGAGGAACTGGCGGTTCGCGCGGTTCGCGGGATCCGGATGACCGGTGAGTCGTTCGGTGACGACGGGCCGGCGGCGGCCGCGAAGGCGCTACGACGGATCAGCGCGCTCGACGGCGCGGACGTGCCGGCCGAGGTGCTGGACCTGCTAACCAGGGCGGCGCAGTGGCGCGGAGACGAGCCGCCGCCGTTCCTCGCCGAACTGACGCCGGCGCGCGCCGCCCTGCTGGAGCTGCTGGCCCGGCCGGTCGGCCCGAACCCGGATCCCGCCGTCGACCCCGACCTGCGCCGGCTGCTCGAGGACGTGGTGGACAGCCTGGCCGACCGGGTGGCCGAGTCACCCGGCGACGGGGTGGCGCTGGCCCTCCTCGAGTACCGGGAGGCGCTCGACGGTGACCCGGCCGCCGTGCAGTGGACGTTGCGCGAGTACACCGCCTCGTACGCGGCGACCTGCCAGCAGGTGGCCTCGCCCAGCATGGCCGACGCCAAGGGGCAGTCCCGCGTGGACGAGGTGGTGTTCGACACTGTGATCGTCGACGAGGCGGCCCGGGCCAACCCGCTCGACCTGATGATCCCGCTGATTCACGCCAGTCGTCGTATCGTGCTCGTCGGCGACCACAACCAGCTTCCCCAGATGCTCGAACCGGACGTGGAACGCGAGTTCGAGCCGGACATGCGCAAGCTGCTGTCGGAGAGCCTGTTCCAGCGGCTGTTCGAGAGCCTGGACCGGCCGGGAGTGCCGGTGCCGCGGGTGGTGACCCTGGACACCCAGTTCCGGATGCACCGGGTGCTCGGTGAGTTCGTCAGCCGCAACTTCTACGACGGGACGCTGGGTTCGATCCGACCGGATGACGCGTTCGCGCACGGGCTCACCCGGTACGGGAGCGCGGTCGCCGCCTGGCTGGACGTGCCGCCGCAGGCCGGCCCCGAGTATGGCGATCGGAGCAGGTCCCGGCCGGCCGAGGCGGCGGTCCTGGCCGACGAGGTCGCCCGGCTGCTCGACGAGGCGCCGGACCTCACCATCGGGGTGATCACGTTCTACCGCGCACAGGTGGAGGAGATCTGCCGGCAACTCGTCGCGCGCAAGTTGTTGACCCGCAACGGCGGGTCCTACGAGATGATCGACCGGCTGCGCTTCGACAGCGCCGGGCGGCGGTTGGACCGACTCATGGTCGGCACTGTGGACGCCTTCCAGGGCAAGGAGTTCGATGTCGTCCTGCTGTCGACCACCCGGTGCGCGCCCCCGCGCGACACCCCGCCGCCGCCCACCGGCCAGGACTACGGCCGCTGGGTCGCCCGTCACTACGGTCACATCACCCTGCGCAACCGGTTGTGCGTGGCGATGAGCCGGCAGAAGCGGTTGCTCGTCACGGTCGGCGCCACCGCGATGTTCCGGGCAGGTCACGCGCCGCCCGGCGTCGCACCGCTGACCGACTTCCTCGAACTGTGCCGGAAAGGTGCGCCACATGGTCACCTCGTCGCTTGACTGGTCACGGGCCCGGATCCTGATGTACGACCGCAGGCCGCCGGCCGGGGACGGGCGGATCTGCCTGCTCTGGCCGGCGTGGGCCTACCGGGTCACCGCACCGGTTCTCGAGCGGCGCAACCTGGACCTCTTCGAACGGGTGACGCTGGCGCTCTGCCAGGCCGGCATTCGCCAGCTCGACCGGATCGGCGAAATCGTCGAACTCGACGCCCGGCTGTGCGGCCACATCCTCGACCGGTCGGTGCGCAGCGGACACCTCGACGGCCGGCACGAGCTGACCGACCGGGGGCGGGAGGCGCTGCGGACCGGCACCTCGGCGCAGCTGACCGAATGGCAGGTCTGCCACGTCTTCGAGGACCCGTTCACCGGCGAGCTGTGGCCGCGCACCGCCGATCAGCTCCGCGAGGCGTACGTGCTGCGGTTCACCCCGGTGGGCGCCGAACTGGAGCTGGGCACCGCCGGCCGGTCCGACCGGACGGTGGCACACCGGACAGCGCCGCCCACCCGGGGGCCTCAGCGTCCGGGCGCGGCCCGGGTGGTGGAGGCCGCCAGCGCCGACCGGGCCGCACGGCGGGTGTTCCAGGTACGCCAGTTCGAGCGGGACCAGGGCCTTGCCCCGGCTGCCGCCCCCGGTGACATCGCCGGTCCGCAGGGCGCCGCAGCCCGGGCGGACCTGGCCCCCCAGCTCGACCGCATCGCCTTCCTCGCCGATCCGGAGCCGGTGTTCCTCGCCGGGTTCCTGGTGGTGCCGTCGGACGGCGGCGCCGAGACCGCCGAGGCGTGGACCGCCCTGGACCCGTTCGGGCTGGGTCCGAGCGACTTCTTCCAGTCGCTGATCTACCGCTTCGGTCGCGACGACGGCCTGCTCGACACGGAGATAGACCGCCGGGCCGCGGCCGAGCTGGTGGTCGCCCGCGACCAGTACCGGCAGGCGGGCGCGGAGTTGCGGGACCTGCTGGAGCGCCGCCTGGCCCACGAGTTCGGGCCGGCGGTACGCGGTGACCGGGACGCCTTCGACCTGATGCTCGAACTCGAACTGGCCGCCCAGTCGGGGGACCGCGACGAGGACCTCGAACGGGTCGCGCACACCACCCTGCGGATGTACGAGGTGCTGTTCCGCCGGATGCTCGTGGCGTACCCGGTGAGCCCGGAGACGTTCGAGTCCTTCCGCCGCAACAGGTCGTTGCGTCGGGCGATGCTGGAGGAGGCCGCCCAGCGGATCGGCTTCCACCAGGTGACCGGGCTCTACTCCGGGGTCACCGAGAACGAGTTGACGAAGACGTACCAGGGTCAGGGCCACAGCTACCTCAAGGCGTTGTGCGCCCTGTCGCTGCTGGCGGCGCAGGAGCACGCCGACCATCCGCTGCGCGCCATGGCCGCCGAGCAGCCCGACCTGCCGGTCACCCTGACCACGCTGAACGCTCTGCGCAACCGCGCCGCGCACGCCGGGCGGGACGCCGCCAATCCGCAGGACGCCCAGTGGTGCCGGGCGAGCGCCGCAGCCGCCACCCGGGCGCTGCTGACCCTGCCCGAACCCCGTACCGAAAGGACCCACCTCTGATGGCAAGAGGGGCAGCCAGGAACAAGAGGGCAATGAAGCGGCCGCCGGCGCCCCGGCCGGCGCCCACGGCCCACCCGCAGCCGCCGCTGTCGGAGACGATCACGGCGGGGGCGGCGACGGCCGAGGCCGAGCTGGGCGCCGACAGCCTGCCCGCCCCGCAGCCGGTCGCGGCGACGCCCGGCCCCGGCGACCTGGTGGACCTGTGGCAGCAGGCCACCCGGGTACGGCAGGCGTACCAGGACGCCCTGGCCGGGATCGAGCGGCGTACCCGGGAGCTGGACGCGCGGGCGGCGGAGATCGAGCGCGGCGCCGCGGCGCTCGCCGTGGGGCGCGGCGACCTCGATGCGGAGGAGGCCCGCCTGGCCAGCGCGCGGGAAGAACTCGCTGCCCGGGCCTCCGCGATCGACGCGCGCGACCGGGACCTGCTCGACCGCGAGATGGCGTTCGCCGCGAGGCAGGACCGCGAGAAGGAGGAGATCGTCGCGTCGGCCCGCGCCGAACTGAGCGCGGCGCGGGACCGGTTCGAGGCCACCCGCCACGAGTTCGACGAGGAACTGGCCCGCCAGCGGGTGCGGATCCGCGAGGAGCTGGCCGCCGAACGCGACTCCCTTGACACTGACCGGGCGACCCTCGCCGAGGAACGGCACCGCCTGCGCCGCTGGGACAACGAGCTGCGAATCCGGGAGGAGGACCTGCAGGACGCCAAGGAGATGTACGAGGAGCGGACGACGCTCTCCGTCGCTGCGGCCACCGAGGAGGTGCGGTTGCAGTCCGACCATCTGCGCCGGCTCTACGGCGCCGCCCGCTCCGACGCCGACCGGCAGAGCGAACGGCTCGCCGAGTACGAGCGGTTGCGGCGGGCGTTGGAGGACCGCGACCCGCAGGAGGTGCGGGAGGAGCTGGACCGACTGCGAGCGGAGAGCGAGGAGCTGCGTCGGCTGCGCCTGACTGCCGCCCCGGCCGAGACCGATCTGCGGCTCGCCGCCGTCGAGGAGGAGGCGCGGCGGCTGCGAGAGCGCTGCGCCACGTACGCCGCGGAGAACGAACGGCTCCAACGCCAGCTCTCCGCACACGAGATCACCGCGACGTCACTGGAGCGCCTCGCCGTCGTCAAGGAGGCGCTGGAGGCGGAGAACCGGGCCTACCGCGACATTGTGGAGGACCAGAAGCGCGACTGGCACGAGCTGGTGGAGCGTCGGGAGGGCGCCTCCCCGCTGCCCACGTGCACGGACATGGACAGCCGATACCCGGTGGCACCCGCCGACCTCGGCGACGCCGTCCCGGCGCTGCCCGATCTGGTGCGGCGGGTGCGGGCGTTGATCCGCCAGCAGCACGGCCTCTTCTACGAGGAGGCCGACCTGCGGTCGTTCCTCGGCGGCCTCGCCACCTCGCAGCTCCACCTGTTGCAGGGCATCAGCGGCATCGGCAAGACGCAGCTGCCGCAGCGTTTCGCCGAGGCGATCGGGGCCACCTCGGCGGTCGTCTCGGTGGGCGCCGACTGGCGTACCCCGCAGGACCTGATGGGCTACTACAACGCGTTTGAGCGCCGCTTCTACGAGTCGGAGTTCACCAAGGCGCTCTACCAGGCGCAGTGCCCGCAGTTCGCCGCCCAGCCGTTCTTCATCGTGCTCGACGAGATGAACCTGTCCCACCCGGAGCAGTACTTCAACGACGTGCTCTCCGCGCTGGAACGCAGGGCCAGCCGGGACGCCACGCCGGACCTGGTGCTGATGAGCGCAGGGGTGACCCCGGCTCCCCGCCTGTTGCGGGAGGGCCGGCTGCTGCCGGTGCCGCGCTCGGTGTTCTTCGTCGGGACGGCCAACCACGACGAGACCACCGTCTCGTTCGCGGACAAGACGTACGACCGGGCCCACGTCGTCGAGCTGCCGGCGAGCCCGCAGCCGTTCGACGTCGATCCGCAGGACCCGTTGCCGCGGTTGAGTTTCGCGGCGCTGTCGCAGGCGTTCGACGCGGCGGCGGCCGCCCGTCGAGCCTCCGCCGACCGGACGCGGCAGTTCCTCGCCACCGTGCTGGCCGAGCGGATGGCGACCGACTTCCGCGTCTCCTGGGGCAGCCGGCTCTACCAGCACGTCGACCGGTACGTGCCGGTGGTCCTGGCTGCGGGTGGGTCGCTCACCGAGGCGACGGACCACCTGGTCGCCACGAAGATCCTGCGGAAGCTCCGGGGGCGGTACGAAATCCGGGTCGACCAACTCCGACGGCTGCGCGACGAGCTCGCCGCGAGCTGGCCGAAGCTGGGGGACGAGGCGTGCGACGGCCAGCCGCGCCGGTCCCTGGCGGCTCTGGACGACCTCGTCCGCGACCTCGGCCACCAGTGATGACGCGGACCGAGCGGCTCTACGACCGGCTGACCGGGCGGGTCGTCCCGGCGTACCCACCACCCTCGGCCGCCACCCTCGGGCGATACGCCCGGCACACCGCGGCGCCCGATGTCTTCTCGGTCGACTTCGACATCGGTTCGCCGTCACGCCGGCGGGCGGCCCTGCCCGACGCGGTCACCGTGGCAGCGGTGCTCGCCATCGGGGAGCGGGTCGCCGGGCTCGTCCGACGCGGCGCGCCGCTCGGCGCACTGGTCGAGGTCTCGCCGATGGTGGACGGCGGGTACGCCCAGCGGATGCTGAGCCGGCAGTCCCTGGAGGCGGCCATCGACGAACACCTGCCGTACCTGCGAGCGGTCTGCTTCCGACCGGCCGCCCGCCTCCGGTCGGTCGACCGCCAGGTGCCCGTGGCCCGGGCGCGGACCGTCACCACGCGCTCGATCGTCCGGCTCGCCGCACACAGTGAGGACTGGGCGGCACGACGGCCCGACGGGGTACGCCCGGACCGGGTGCTCAGTCCCGAGCGGGAAACCGACCTCGACCTGTACGAGAACCGGGTCGTCGCCCGCCTCGTGGCCGAGCTCTCCCGGTACCTCAGCCTCCGGATGGCGCAGATCCGCAGCCTCGGCAGCATGTTCAGCGACATCCAGCGGTACATCGACGACATCAGCGGACGCCCCTGGCAGACCAGCCTCCGCCTGTGGGAACTCGTCGCCGCACTGGTCGACCAGGCCGACTGGAAGACCCAAGCCCAACTGCGACTGGCGGAGCTGGAGCAGCTCAGCAGCGCCGTCTCGGCGCTGCGCGGTTCGCCGCTCTGGCGCGGCGTCAACCGGCAGGCGGCGCTCGGCACCACACTGCGTTCCACCAACCTGTTCGGCGGGGAGGAACGTTACCGGCATGTCGCGGAGCTGTGGCGGCGGCTGGTCGCCACCCGCGCCGACAGCGAGTCCGCCGACGAGGCGGCACGACACACCCGGCGTTGGTGCGAGGGTTTCGTGCGCTACGCCTGGGTACTGGCCGTCCGCGCGTTCGACGAGTTGGGGGCGACACCCGTTGAGCCTGCAGCGGCCACCGGCCCGATGCGGTACCAGCTCCGTGCGACGGCGATGAGCCTACGGGTAGATCGCGGCGGCGTCTTCCTCATCGAACGCGACGGTGCCCCGGTCCTGCGGGTCGTCGCGCTGCCACACGCCCTGACCGCCTCCCGCACCGGGGACGCCGTAGCGGCGGAAATGAAGCGGTTGACCACGGTGGTGCCGAACGTGCCCACCGTGGTCCTCTACCCCGGCAGTCGCGAGGAGCGGCAGGAACTGCCGGTTCAAGTCCGGCTGCGCGTGTACGAGTCGCCGGCGACTCCGGCGCCGGATCATTCGGGTGCCATGTTGTGGCCGATACCGGTGTCGCCGCTGGAGGTCGACAGCGTCGTCCGCCTCGCCCGTGCGGTCCGGTGGCTGGTGGAGCAACCGCGCTTCGCCGGCTACCCGTACGCGGTGCCGTGCGGCGCGACGACGGCCGGCGACGTCGTGTCGGACATCCCTTGGCTGGCTGCCGCAGCCGACGGCATCGCCGTGACCCGAGTGCCCGGACCGCACGAATTGGTCAGCGCCCGGATGCACCTGATGGCGATCCAGCGGGGAACCGCCCGGTTCCGCCGCCTCGGCAGTAACGAGAGCGAATTGGAGAACCTGTGGGACGGCATCGAACAGGCCGTCGAGCGGACCGTGGAACTGACCCGTTGCCCGCGCTGCAACGCCCGTCCCGAGCAGCCCGAACGGGCGTTGCGTCCGCGTGCGGAAAACTGTTTCCACGTCTCCTGTACGAGCTGCGGCGCGGCTTGGGAAAGCCGTCGCTGTCGAACCTGCACGCGCAGTTACCCGGTCCTCGATACCGCCGGTGAATCGCCAAAGACTCCCGACGGGGACTGCATCGACCAGTGGTATGGCACCGACCTGCTCGTTGCGCGGTGCATGACCCGCAGCCGTGTCTTCATCTGCCCCTGGTGCGCCACGTGCGCGAATGTCCGGTCGGACAAGAATTGTCCCAGGTGCTATGCAGCAACAGGGAGCGTCGACCCGATCGCGTAGGTGATGTCCGGTTCCTCGAGCGTGCATACAGCTTATCGCGGTTGTACGCGGGTCGGCTGGCCACTGATCTGAACCCCTGTGCCTTCCGCGCCGCTACGCGGAGCGGAAGGCACAGGAGGCCTCTGATTGACCGTTGGGCGTCGGGACTCTATCGTCCGATGCATGAACACCTGTTTCCGGCAGGTGTGCAGGGTGCGTGTGGCCGATCCCCCCTCGGACACCAGTTCTGGTGGAGCTTCACCAGACATGAACCGGATTCGATTCCGTGTTGGTGTCTGCCCCGCATACTTGCGGTAAACCATGATCGCGGGCGTCGGTGGGCTACGCATCACCGTCGACGCGTAGTGACGCTTTCGCGGTTGGGCCGGTCATGACACCAACCCGCCGCCGCGACCGCGAGCGACTCATCGGCGTGCTCATTCCGGCCCCGCTTCCCGACAGACAGCGCCCCGGTCCGGCGCCGATGCCGGCGCTGCCCGCACCACATCCGCCAGCGACCGCCTCATCGAACGAGGTGTTGATCGGTATGGCGCGTCCGGACCGATCCGGTCGAGTGACCGAGCGCGGCCTGCTGGGGGCGTTGTGCTGGCCGGCGGGCCACCGCATCGACATCCACCCACAAGGCGGAATGCTCGTGGTCGCGTCAGCGCCAGCCGGACAACACGTGGTGGGCAGCCGAGGAGAACTGCCGTTACCAGCGAACGTCCGGCAAATGAGCGCGATCCTGCCGGGGCAGCCGCTGCTGCTCGCCGCTCTGGTCGTCCACGACCTGCTGGTAATTCATCCGGCCAGTACCGTCACACGGCTGCTGACCGACCTCCACGCCCAGGCGATCGGTGGTCGTCGTGTCTGCTGATCCCGCCCGTGTCGCTGCTGCCCGGCAGATGCTGGCACATTTGGGCGTCACCCTCGCCGATCTGCAGGCCGAGCCTGGTCCGGGTCTGCCGACACTGGCCGAGTACCTGCCCCAGGTCATCGCCGCAGCCGGGCCGGGCGCCCACCGCACGTATGGCACCTACTGGCGGCGGATGGCCGCTGCCTGGGGCGACCGTCCGTTGGACGCTGTCGCCGCCAGCGACATCGAGGCCATGCAGCGAGAGATCGCCGCGACCGCCCGGTCACGGCGCAACAGCCGCAACGGCCGTCACGCAGGCGAGCACGTCATCGCCGCCGCACGCGCCATCTACAACCGGGCTATCGCCGACAGACTCATCGACGCCACCGCCAGCCCCGCCCACCGGGTGCTCAAGCCCCGCCGACTACCGAGCACCCGCCGCGCCCTGACCCCCGACGAACTCGAAGAGATCAACCTCGCTGCTCGGACCAGCGGCAACGACCTCATCCTCGACTCTCTGGTACTGCGTCTGCACACCGAGACCGCCTGCCGCCGTGGCGGCGCACTCGGGCTACGACTGACCGACCTGGACACCAGCCGCGGGCTGGTGCGACTGACCGAGAAGGGCGCCACCCTGCGCTGGCAACCCATAACCCTCGACCTGGCCACCCACCTCAACGAACACGCCCGCGCCCGTGGGGCGGTCCTGCCCACCGACCGCCTGTTGCGCTACCGCAACGGTCGGCCAATCACCAGCCGCCGCTACGACCACCTATGGAAACGCATCGGCGCACAACTGCCGTGGGTGGCCGCCCAGGCCATCTCCACCCACTGGCTACGCCACACCACCCTGACCTGGGTCGAACGCCACTACGGCTACGGCATCGCCCGCGCCTACGCCGGACACACCGACTCCACCGGCCCAGCCACCACCACCTACATCAAAGCCGACCTACAAGCCGTCGCCACCGCACTGGCCGCCATGACCGGCCAACCACACCCGCTCGCCATCACCCCGAACCGTTGCCGCCTGCAGGACCGGACGGCGGAGCGTTCGGAGCCTGAGCCGTGACCCACTCAACGGTCCTCCGTCACCGCGTGCTTCTGCATGGCCTTGTGCGCCAGGACGTCGATTTCTACGAGAATTTGGCGCGGCGGCGCGGCCAAGTCGAGCGGGTAGTGCACGACGTCAATTTCGGTGTTGCGGATCCTGCGGCGGCCAGGCGCCGACGTGCCCTGAGCGTAGATGAGCCACCCGAGGCGCAGCTTCAGCGCCGTGCAGTACGCGAGCATCTGGTACGCGTCAGCGTTCGGGAAACCCGAGCTGGCGCCTTCAAGCTTGTACTTCGCGTCGAAGACCGCGACCGGCTGGCCGTTGACGACGTGGACCACATCGGGCCGGATGGGGATGGTCCGGTCAACGTCGAGGTGAGCCGGGTACTGGCCATCGGTGTGCCCAGGATACGGGGCCAGCGCCACGCGCAGAGCGGTGGTGACGAAGTCCTCGAAGACCTTGGCCATGTTCACGACGAACGCGGCCACGGTAACGTCGCCAGGCCCAGGCTCTGCGGACTGGTAGCGGAGGACCAGCTGGGCCAACCTGAGCGCCGGGGCGTACCGGGCGTTCAGCCGACTCGTGCGCCAGGCCGGCAGGGGCGCTCCATGTGGTAGCACCCGTACGCCGTCGAGCCGGCCGTCAAGGTGGGCGAGGCGAGCCCGCGCGCCGGCTGGCAACCGAGGAACCGCCATCATGCGCCGCAAGGCAGTACGAAGGATCTGGTTCTCGGCGATATCCGCGGCGTACTCGTCGAAGCGGACCTCGATCGGCAGCGGTATGCCGGGACGGCGGGCGAACTGGTCGGCGAACCGGATCCGGCCGCGAACCAATGGCAGTGACTCATCGACCGACACGTACCCCTGTAGAACTCCGGGAGCGAGCGCGCGTCCGGCCTGCCGGATCAACGACTCGGCCAACGCCGGCCACAGGTCCGGTTCGGGTATCGCGGTGACGTCTTCCGGCCTGAACCCCGGATCCAGGGCGTAGCCGAGCAGGAACAGCAGTCGGGCGATCCCCACCTTCGGCTGCACCTGGACGTCGAGTCCGCCGATCCGGACCGCGCCGACCTTCCCGGCCGGTAGCAGGTGCCACCAACCACCGCCCTCGGGACGCACCTCGACGAGCCCGGTGCTGCTCAACGCGCTCGCGGTATCGTCGTCGAGCTGCCGACGAACGCCGGTCTTGTCGAGCTCGGCGAGGTTGACCGGCAGCCAGCTCATTCCGACGGCGGCGCTTCGTCGGCGGTACTCGGTGAGGCGCCGCTATTCGCTGGGATAATCCGGGCGCGGATGGCCGCGAGCCCGAACCGATTGCGGATCTGGGTCCGTGTGAGCCGGCCGTAGTAGTGCTCCTCCAGCAGCGGCATCAGGTCGTACCGCCACACCCGGTCGAGCGCGGCCTCGCTGTCGAGGTTCGGTTTCATCAGGTACGACGGGCCGATCTTGAAGTCGTGGTCCTCCTCACCGATCGACTCGTTGAGCGCCGCCAGCAGCACGGCCCGTTCATCGCCGTCCTTGCCGTTCGCCGTCAACCAGTTGCCCAGCACGTCACGCACGGGCGGATCGTCGGGATGCAGCTCGATGAACGCGAACCGGCGCCGGATCGCGGCGTCCACCAACGCGATCGAACGGTCGGCTGTGTTCATCGTGCCGATGATGAACACGTTGGGCGGCAGGTTGAACGCCTCGGACGGGGAGTATTGCAGGCGAATGGTCGCCTCGCGGTACTCCAGCAGGAAGTACAGCTCGCCGAAGACCTTGGCCAGGTTCGCCCGGTTGATCTCGTCGACGATCAGGACGTACGGCTTCTCCGGATTGTTCCTGGCCTCGGCGGCGATCTCGCGCAGCGGACCGGGTGTCTTGGCGAAGCTCACCGGTCCGCCGTCGGCGCCTTCGATGGGGCGGAATCCCTCAAAAAAGTCCTCGTAGGCATACGAGGGGTGAAATTGCACCAGACGGACCGCGTCCCGCTCGGCCACATGCGCGGCGAGCGCCCGCGCGAGGTAGGTCTTGCCGGTGCCCGGCGGCCCGTAGAGGACGATTTGTGAACGTTCCTGCCACAACCCCAGAAGGTCATGCAACCATGCCCGGTCGATGTACAGCCGCGTGGCCAGGGCATCCGTCACCGCCGGCAGCTTCGGGACAACGCGGACGGTCGGCTGCATCCGGTCCGGCGGGCTTGGCGCCTCCAGGGTCTCCGCATCAACCTCGACGAGCCCGGCCAACACGTCCAACGCGCCGGTCAGGTCAACCACCGTGCCCTGCTGATCCAGCTCGGCCGGCAACGGCGCCGGCAACGCGTCCACCGCGATCGGGGCGCTCGCCAGCCATCCAGCGGCCCGGCGCAAGCGCGCGCCGCCATCGGTCGGACTGTATTCCGGATCGCCGTCGAGAACACCGACATACAGCTGGTCGTCGACCAGGGTCACGACGACGTCATCACTGTCCATCTGAGACAGGAACGCGTGGTACTCGTTGGCCAGGCTTACCCGCTGGGCATAGTCCAGATGCTGGTAGCCCGCCTCGACCGCGGCCCGGACCTCAGCCCTGGACGCGCCAGGCGACACCTCGCCCAGATGAGAGGCGGCAAGGGAGACGAACGACTCCGCGCTCCAGCGCTCCACCAGATCATGTCCACCTTGCCGGGGTCGGACGAGCCAGGCCCGACGCTCGCCCGGTGGTCTCTCGGCCTGCTTACGCCACTGCGCCACGAATGGCTGCTGGTAGAAGTCGACTGGCTGCCCGAGCTGACCTTGAATCCTGACTGTTGTGGCAAAGAGATCCCGGTTAAGGTCACCGGTCGACGGCGTAGTCGGATCGGCGAACGCGTCGCGGATCGCCTTCTTGTGGGCCATGTTAAGGATCGGCAGGAAGTACGACGGGAATCTTAGGTACAGCAGCTCTTCACGCAGCGACGGCATGAGCTTGTACTGGTAGACGGCGTCCTGCCACGCCCACGGATCGGCGAACGCACGCTCCCGCTGGTCCTGCGGGAGCGACCACCAGCCGCAGACAAGCTCGACCGCGTCGGCCAGCCACTTCCACAGCATCGTGTGCGCGCCGATCCCGCCGTTCCACGTTCCCTGAGTGAAGGCGGCGAGGACATGGTCGGGAACGGTGACCGGCTCGCGCATCCAGCCCAACACTGCGGTGACACGAGCATGGAGCGTTGCGGTCGTCAGGTTGACCAGCGGAAGCCCTTGCAGCGTCAACAACTCCGCCGCAAGCTGGATCGCATCATCAGAGGCAGAGCCAAGCTGACGACGCAGCTTGACCAGGAATGGGTCCACGCCAAGGTCCGGCTGCTCGTTGTAGCGACGGTGCAGTTCGCCCGCTGTGTCCGGGTTCCATACCGACCGCTCGGGTGTGAACAGTGAGCGACCGTGCTGAAAGCCCTGCTCAATGAGTTCCCGACCGACCTGCCGGACCAGCCCGTCATTACGCGTCGGGAGGATCACCTGGCTGTCACTCATGCAAGTGCCTCATCTCGTGCCGGGTGACGCGCACCATGGCCGGGCGGTGGATCCACGATGGTGGTGTACGGCTTACCCGTGTTGATCGCGTGCTGCATGGCGTCGTAGATCTCCAGGATCATCCGTTTGGTGCGGTAATCACCGTAGATTCTCTCGTCATCCTTGCGAACGAGGTTGAAACTGTCCATGACGTAGTCGACATCGCTACGACCAACCCCGTAGAGGTGGAAATACGCCGCGTCCAACTCGGCCCGCAAAAGTTCCCGCCGACCACTCGCCCACACAAAAGGTTGACCCTCATCGTCTAGTTCGCGCGCATACCCTCGCATATCGTAGGAATTGAAGCTCAACTCCAACACGCGAACCTTGATCCATGATTCAAGGTTCCCGTTGCTATCGCACCACGGCACGCCACGTCGGTAGGCGCTCGGGGGCAATGCAGGGAGTTGCTTGGTGATGAAGTAACTCATACTTGCGCCCGACAACTTTTGGCGGGCAACGTAGTCAAAGATAAAGGTACTAAGGTTTGCATGTAAGCATGCAATGGAACCCTCGCGTGGAAGCGCCAAGAGGTATTTATGACCTACCGCCACACGAGGGATTACCGTCGTAATGAAGGTGCGTTCTTCGGTGACACGTGCAACGTCACGCCATCCGAGCAGCCAGTCATGCGACCAACCCGGCCGCGCTCGCTTCGGGTCGCTCGCCAGCCTCTCTTCAACTACAGATTCTGGCACCCAGTGTTGCGGCAGTGTGTGGGCCAACGGATCCGCGTGGGCGGTGTCGTCCAGCCTCGGTAACGTGCCTTTGTTAATTTGCGCCTGCGTTGCACCCTCATAGGTAGAGAATCGATGATCATAGTGGTGCAGCATCTTCGCTTCATACAATGGCAGGAGACTTTCATGGCCGCGCCGATAGTAGCCGCCCTTACGCGACCAGCCATCTGAATCGGCTTTCGCTGCCGCAACAAAGTGTCCCGAGTCGGTAGACATATCGAGCATACGCATGAACGACAATCCCCACGGATTGCCGTCTACCTCCCCTTCCAGCCACAGCACCGGAATGCGGCGGTAGATGTCGATGGCGATTTCGGCATCACGGCGGGATGAGCATGCAGGGCAGGTGCCCGTGTTCGGGTTGAGAAGTAGAATCTCGTCCGGTGTGATTTCGTATGCATGGTCGCTAATCTGACTCGGTTGCCGGAGTCGAAACGCCAGCGAGATCCGCCCCGCTTGCTTTCCGGTCAAGCATAGTAAGCAAAACCTGGGTCGATTATTGACGTCGGCGAAAATCTTTTCCTCATTCTCGAAGTCGTAGAGGGATACCAGCGAGTGTCTTGTGATCAATTCGCGGAAGAATCGCTGGGTAGTTGCATCGGTAGCGATGCCGGTCGGCAGTATTATGCCAAGCCGTCCGGTCGGGCTCATGATGGAGAGCGCAGCTTCGGCGAAGATTGCGTAGGTGTTGATATCGCCTGTGGCGGTCAGCGGGAAGCGTGCCGATCTACGAATTAACGCGCTTGTCCCGTCAGACACACGCAGAGCTGCCGTCCATTCTTCGTGCAGTGCGCGATCGGCGGCACTCTCAGAATTTTGGAGACCTGCGATAAGTTTCTTCCTGGCGGCGGCCGTGGCGGCGTTTGCGATTTCAGGGTGGCGGACGGCGAAGAACTCCTTCTCCTGGAGCTTGACCCGTTCCCAGGGCGGGTTTCCGAGGACGCATGAGAAGCCGCCGTTCCAGCCCCGCAGCGTTGCGTCGACCGTCGCGTGATCGACGTGAAAGATCTCGGGGAATTCGAGGTGCCAATGGAAGAATCTGTACTGCGCTGCGATTTGCGCAGCGTACTCGGTCAGGTGGGCGTGCACCTGGCTCAGTGGGTTGTCGGCGATGGCGCGCATGATCGCGTTGGTGGGTGGCTCCGGTACGGAACCGGTCCCTGGCTCGGGCATCGGCCAGACGAACGCGGCGCACCAGGTGTCAGCGTGAAGGCGCTGTGCGCGGTATTCGGGGGACTGTTCGTGCTTTTCCCACCGATCTGCTTGGGCGCGGACCGAATCGACGTCTTCGGGCAGATCGAGCAGTGCGGTTCGCTGTGCGGCGAGGTCGGCGTTGGAGATCGCTGGGCCGCCGACGAAGAGGAGGTCCTGCGCGTATCCGTCCTTGCCGACAGCTTGGGCCTTGTTGCGCTTGCGGACTGCCGCGGCGGTCTTCTTGTCGTCGCCTTCCAGGTCTTTGAATGCCTCGTCGGGCACGGGGCCGTGCAACAGTGCGGGGGTCACGCCGAGCAGGGAGTTGCCAATGCGGATGCGGGCGTCGAGGAAGCCCAGTGGTTTACCCGGTTCCAGGGCCTCCAGCCAGAGCGACACTTTGGCCAGTTCGGCGGCGAGATCGTTGAGGTCAACGCCGTAGATGCAGTGCCCGACGACGTCGCGCAGGGCGTGTTGGATCTGCGCGGGGGTGGGTTCATCGTCGCCGGAGCGGACTTGCGCCAGGCGGCGGGCGATGCGGCGGGCGGCGGCGACGAGGAAGTGGCCCGAGCCGCAGGCGGGGTCGCAGACGGTCAGGGCGAGCAGGCGGGTTTCGGCATCGGTTGGGCTGGATGCGTCGGCGGTGGCTTCGTCGAGGAGCGGGTCGAGTGCGGTGTCGAGGAGTGCTGATACGAGGCTGGGTGGGGTGTAGTAGGAGCCGCTGGTCTTGCGGTCGTTGCCGGAGACGGTGACGAGCTGGAAGGTGCGGTCGGTCAGGTCGACGCGGGGTACGAGTTCGAGGAGCGACTCGTAAACGCTGCCGAGTTCTTCGGCGCCGAGGTTGCGGTAGTCGACGGGCTGTACGCGCTGCCCCGGCAGAGCTACCCAGGCGAGTTTGCGGACGGCGGTGAGCAGGTCTTCGTTGGTCAGCTCGCAGCCGAGCAGTGGATCTGCGGGGAGCCGGTCGATGGTCGGTAGGTGTGGGTCGGGGTCGAAGAGTCCGGCCAGCGGCGGTAGTCCGAGGCCGGGGTGGCCGTGGCCGCCGAGGGCGCGTAGGACGAGAGTCTGTGCTTGCCAGAGGTCCGGGTGTGGGCTGCCGGCGCGGCTGCGGGACAGTTTGCGCAGCCTCGCGGTGGAGAAGTAGCGGCTGTATCGGTCCCGTGCCTGGGCGGTGGCGTTCGGGTGGAGCAGCGCGTCGCGGTCTTCGGCGACGAAGCAGAACAGCAGTCGGTAGACCAGGCGCAGCAGCGCCCGGTGGTACTGGGCGGTGCTGAGGGTGCCGCTGCGAAGCGCCTCGACGAGGGGCCGGTTCGCGGGGTGCCGGATGAATCCGGTGCCGAGCGCGGCGATGGCATCGGCGACACCGTCACGCAGTCGGTCGAGCATCCGGGTTCCGGCTTCGGCGGCTTCGCCGCGCCAGACCTCCAGCCAACAGCCTGCGGGGCTCGCCGCCGTGTCGACATCGGTCGGTCGCTGTTCCAGTCGGGAGACGTGGCAGAGCTGCCACATGAGGAGGAACTCGGGGTAGAGCTCGCCGTCGAAGATCGTTTCGAGGTCGAATTCGAGGTAGGCGGAGCCGGCGAGGGCGGTGGAGTCGCGGAGAAGCCGTAAGCGTAGCCCGTTGGACAGGATGCCCCACAGGTGGGCGTCGCTACGGTTGAGCAGCTCTTGCAGCATGGCCTGCGGGGCGCGGGCGGCGCCGGGGACGTCAGCGTTGCGGTGGTTGAGGTCGACGCCAGGGCCGAGCAGATGGATCGGTACGTGTTGCCAGGCGTGGGAGACGGGGTAGTGCCGCTCGTCGATGGTGTAGCCAGCGGGTAGTGCTGGGACCTGTCCGTAGCCGAGTTCGCGGAGCAGGACCAGCAGCCACCGTTCCCGGGCTGCGGCGATCCCGTGCGTGCCGGGTGGTTGGGTGGCGGTGTGCTCGCGCCAGGCGGTCCAGGCGCCGCGCAGATAGGACCAGGCTCGGCTGGCCGCGTCGCGGACGGTTTCGCGGCCGACGAGGTGGTAGGAGGCTGGTGCGAGCCCGGCAGGGTCCTTGAGTTCGCCGGCTTGGATGCGGGCGAGCAGGCCGGGTGGTACGACGCCGCCGACGGCGTGGATGCCTTGGAGCCCAGGGCCGCTCATGCCTGGGCCGCCGGTCGGTAGAGGTAGACGCCGAGTACGTCGACAGGTAGCTGTGGTTCGACGGTGAGCCCGCGGATGCCGAGTGCGCCTGCGCGGTCGCCTCGCGCGGCAGTGCGGACGCGGACATGGGCGTCGCGTAGTGACTCGGCGAGTTCGTGGGCGAAGCGGTCGAGGTGGCTAGTGATGGCGGGCATCGCGCCGAGGACTCCCTTCATGATGTTGCGGGCGATGTCCGCGCTGAGGTTGCGGTCGGGTTGTGCTGCCAGGAGAGCTTCGACGGCGTCGGTTTCCAGCCACTGCGGGTTCGCTGGGGTGCCGGTGAATGCGAGAGGTCGGGCTTCTTCGGCGACCTGGGCGTGGGGGCCGTACCGCCCGGGGAGGGTGAGGTTGGCGCGGACTCGGGTCAGCAGCAGCACGGTCGCTGTGGTCACGGCGTTGGTGACGATGACCCCGCATCGCCGGGCTGGCCGGGCGGCGGTGGGCAGGGCTGGGTCGAGTGCGGCGTCGAGGACGTAGCGGGCGACCGAGGCTGAGGTGGCGTCGGTGCGGGCCAGGACCGCCGCGCCGCGTGGCGCGGGAAGGTCTCGGTGGAAGGCGAGCGGTTTGGTCGGGTTGCCGATGGCGTCGCGGAGCCCGACGGGTAGGCCGACGGCTTCGACGGTAAAGCCGTACGGTTCGTTGGTCAGGATGCCGCCGCATTCCTGCAGGGCGGTGGCGACGAATCCGGCGACGTCGTCGGGGCTGCCGAGCGCGGTCCGCATGGCCTCGACCTCGCGGCGTACCTCGTCGGGGCGGATGGTGTGGTGGGCGTAGCGGCTGCGGCTGCGTCGTTCGGCTTCGGCGGTGCTCTGCCAGTCGAATTCCAGTTGCTGAGCCTGTTCGGGAAGCCCGATGTCGAGGGTTTCCTGCACGTAGGTGCTGCCCCGTTTCATGACCCCGTCCATGAGAGCGGTGAGGACTTGGTCGCTGGTGGCCGGCACGGGGACGCTGATGCCGAGGTCGCGTCGGATCGCTTCGTGCTTGCGGATCAGGACGTCCATGACGATGCGGTCGATGACGTTGTCGGAGCCGTAGAGGGTGACCGCGCGGACGACGTCGCGGGGCTGGCCGAAGCGGTCGACGCGGCCTTCGCGCTGTTCGTGTCGGGTCGGGTTCCAGGCCAGGTCGTAGTGGACCACCGCCTGGAAGTCGTGCTGAAGGTTGACGCCTTCGGAGAGGCAGTCGGTGGCGACCAGGATCTTGTTGGTGGTGCCGGCGCGTTCGGCGAGGTCGCGGACCCGGGCGGCCCGGTCTTCCGGCGGTAGTTCGCCGGTGACCACTTCCACGACCGCCTTGGGAAAGGCGGCGGCGAGGTGGTCGGCGAGGTAGTGCGCGGTCGGGATGAAGCGGCAGAAAACGATCGGGTGGAAGCCGTCCTTCAGCAGCCGCTGCACGGTGGTCGTGACCAGGGCCAGTTTGGTGTCGTGTGCGGTGCGCTGTTTGGCGTCCGGTTCCTGAGCGATCGCCAGGGCGCGTCGGCGTAGCTCGTGCAGCCTTGCCGCGTCACTGCCGCTCATCGCGCACTCGTCCTCGAACAGCGCTCCTGGCACCGCGTCCGCGGTGTCCAAGGCGTCGTCGTCAACGAGGTCGAGGACTCCGGCGGCGCCGGCGGTGTCGGCGGCCTGCTCCGATGCGGCGCCCGCCGATGCGGCTCGGGTGGCGAGGGTCGCCGCGGCGGCGGCGGGCGAGGAGGCGAGTGAGCGTAGCAGCGACAGCGCCGACCACCACCGGACGCGTTGCTGGACGCGGCTGCCGCTGCGGTCGGTGATCTGGCCCTGGACGTAGGCGAGGACATCGTCGAGTAGGCCACGGTAGGCCGGGGACAATTGGTAGGTCCGTTCGTCGGTGGCCCGGTCGGACGGGAACTTCGTGTCGGCGCCCAGGTAGTCGCGGATGTCGGCGCGGCGGCGTTGCACCAGGTGGGTGGCCAATCGTCGGCGGCCGGCTTCGGTGGCGAGGTTCGTGTCGCGCAGGCTCGTGTTGAGCAGACCGATCAGGTTGCGGAACGTTTCCTCTTTTCCGCTGTGTGGGGTCGCGGTGACGAGGATCAGATGCCGTTCGGTGTCGGCGGCGAGGTCTTTGAGCAGGCGGTGACGCTGAGTGCGGCCTCGGCCGCCGGCGCCGGTCTCGTCGCTGACGCATGCGTGTGCCTCGTCGACGATGACCAGTTCTGGTGCGGCCCGCAGGAAGTCGTCGCGGCGCATGTCGGACTTGATGTAGTCGGTCGACACGATCGTGAACGGGTACCGTTCGAAGATCGACTGGCCGTACTCCAGGCCACGTTCCAGGCGGCGGACGGTGCCGGGGAGCACCGGTTCGGCTTGGATACCGAACTTCGCCTGTAGCTCCGTCTGCCACTGTTCGGCGAGGCTCGGCGGGCACAGCACGGTCAGCCGCTGGGCGCTGCCCTGTGCGAGCAGTTCGGCGGCGACCAGGCTGGCTTCGACGGTCTTGCCGATGCCAACGTCGTCGGCGATCAACAGCCGCGTGGTCTCCTGGCGCAACGCAAGCAGCAGCGGCACGAGCTGGTAGGGACGCGGGTCAACGGCCAGGCCAGCGAGGCTGCGGAACGGGCCACCGCTGGCCCGAAACCCGATCCGGAGCGCGTCGCGTAGCAGGCGGGCGCTGCGGTCGTCGCCGAGGTCGTCCGGGTTGGGCGTGGTGAAGGTGGCGTGTGTGACACCTTCGTCGATGAACACCCCGGCCACGTCGTCATCGCCGCCGGCCAGCGGTCGCAGTACCAGGAAGTCAGTGTCGCTGCCGGGTAGGACGACCCATTCCCGTCCTCGGGCGGTGACAAGGGAGCCCACCGGGAAGACCGGTCGAGTCTGCTGTGTCGCGGCGGTCATCGGGTCGCCTCGCCGAAGACGCCGGGGTGTGCGGCCACTGCGGTAAGCATGTCCTCGGTGGCGCCGATCTGAATCACGTTCCAGCCTCCGAAGATCAGTGGTGTGGTGTCCTGCTTGTGGCCGCCGTCGTGGTCGACGAGGACGACCGTGGGCACATCGGCATTGTCGTAGACCAGGTCGATGCGGATGCCCTCGACCTCAACGCCGATCCGGTTGGGCAGCCGGTGGCCGTGCTCGCGCAGCAGCCTCAGCAGCGTGGCGGCGGGGCCGGACGCTTCCAGGTGTTCGTCCTGGCCAACCTGCGGTGCCGAGTCGTTCACGGAGTGGGTGGTTGCCGTGGCTAGTTCCTGAAGAGTCGGCGCGACCAGCCGGCGGTCGATTAGCTCGTGCACGAGCTGGTTGCCGTATGACAGCAGGCATCGGTAACAGCCGCGCACGCAGGCGGTGTCATCCTCCTCGCCGGTGTCCGGATCGATGTGGATAATCCGTAGCGCCTCGGCGGCGACCCTCGCCAGTGCGTCTGGCTCGGACTGCAAGCGGCGCAGCACACCCGCCCCGCCCTCGGCAGCCTCCACCAGCAGCACCCGGCCGCGGTCGTCGCCGTCTGGCAGCAACTCGCTGGAAAGTTCGGAGTCCTCCAGCTGGAACACGGCCTCGATGCCCCGCTCGATGGCGTACTGCAAAGTGGTCGCCTCCTCGACGCTGACTGGCTCGGCCCAGCGCAGGACCAGGATGTTGCGGCGATCCTCCACATATGGCGTGACCAGGTCCTTGCGGTTCACGTCCTCGAACCTGGCCTCAAGATCCTCGTCTGCCCCGTCGGTGGCGGCGCCTTCCTTGCCTTCTTTCTCCGACAGCCAGCGGCCCTTCACCAGGTCAAGCCAGAAGCCGTGTGTGTCCTTATTTTTGCGTGTGCGGCGACCAAGGTTCGTTACGCGAATCTCGGCGGCGTCGCCGTACGCGATCCCGACCAGCGGCACCCCGTCGGCGGCGAGCACCTCGGCGACGAACCGGCCCCGCCGCCCACCGCGAGGCACGAACCGGTACGTGGTGCGCAACTCGAAACCGATCCGGTTGCGCTCCTCCTCGTCGGCGCTGATCCGCTCCCGCCGCCTGGTGATCACCGTCTGCATCTGCAACAGGTTCTTCCAGGTAGTGTCGAGCCGCTGCCCACAGTTCTCACAGACATCGACACCGACCTGCCGAGGGTGGTGGTACCCGCACGCCTCACACACCCGCGCCGAGGTGCGGACCACCTCGCCGCTGGCCTGCTCGTCGCTGCTGCGCGGCAGACTGATCCGGGTCACCTGGTATCGGGCGCCCTCGTGATAGATCAGCGCCCCCGGGCCGAACTCGGAAATGGCCAGAAACCGGGGCCGCTGCAACCAGGTGTTACCCCGCCCCCTACTGCCCGGCACGTACGCGGCCAGCGGCAGCCGAGGGAACGAATAGCCCGGCAGGAACCCCTCAGATGCCAGGTATCGGTAAGTGTAGAAATCGCTCTGCCCGGCGTCGTCGGACTGGTTGAGCAGCAACTCGATGCGCTGCCGCGCCTCACGGTACCGCTGGTCGGCGTCCTCCCGGTTCTGCCGCCCGACCGTTGCGTCGGCCGCCAGATCCGCCGCCGCCTGCCGCTCGGCGTCGGCGGTGGTGTACAGGTCGCGCCAGCGGCCACACGCGAGGTCAAAGGTCTCGAAGGCCGTGTCTACCACGCCGGTCACCCATTGCGGCGTCCACCAGGCCGAGCCTTCCAGCACCGGGTGCAGCGGCCGAAGCAGCGCCTGCGCCGCCCGGGTCGCCGCCGCGGCTGCCTCCGGGCGTCGCAACTTCTCGGCCAGCTCTGGCTGCACCGGCTGGCCGGGCAGGTTCAACGCCAACACGTCGGCCATCGAGCGCTCCAACCGGACGCCCGTCTCCGCCAGCCACACGGCGTGGATGTGCGACCGAACCAGGTCCTCGTTGGCCAGGTCGAGCCGGGGCGCCTGCACCTGGCCGGACACCATCAGCTGCGACCGCTCGAAGTAGTACGAGTCGTGGCTGTTACCGCTGGCGCAATAGGTCACGACCAACGCCGGCTGCCCGGAGCGGCCCGCACGTCCGCTGCGTTGCGCGTAATTCGCCGGGGTCGGCGGCACGTTACGCATCCCCACCGCGTTCAGCGAGGAGATGTCCACCCCCAACTCCATGGTGGGCGAGCAGAACAGCAGCGGCAGCTGGGTCCCCTCCCGGAACGCCTGCTCGCGCTCCTCCCGCTCCTCCGCGCGCACCTGAGCGGTGTGCTCGGCGGCCCGCAGCCCCGCCAGCTGCGACCCGACGTCCAAGTACAGGTCGCGGAAGAACGGCACCACCCGTGGGCGCTGATCGGCTTCGAACCGGCGACGTACCGGATCCGGTGCGCCCGCCGTACCATCGCCAGCCCGTAGCAGCATCGCTGACGACTTCACCCGATAGCCCGTCTCGCCCTTCTCCACCATCTTCGCCAGCACGCCGTGCGTTTCCAGCAGCTTCACCAGGACGCCGATGACGTCGTCCGCCTCGGCGGGCGACAACGACCGCCCAAACCGGTCCCGGTGCCGCAGCCACCGCCCGAAACTGCCCAGCCCGGACAGGTACAGCGCATGCCGAGGCCGGTACTGACCACCACGACCCGCGATGGCCAATCCGATCACCGGATCGGGCTCGGTCTCCGGAACGGTCCACAGCCCGGTCAGGTGCTCCCGGCTCAGCCGGCGTAGCCGGTCCACGAACTCCGGCGTCAGCGCCTCCGCGTCGACCGCCAGGACACGCCGCATCTCGTCCAACAGCACCCGAGTGATCTCGTACCGCTGGCCCGGCTCTGCATCGACCAGCAGCTTGTGAGTACCGCTCCACTCCTCATCGCGCTGGGACAGCGTCACCAGAAGGGGTAGTCGACCACCATCAGCCCGGACTGTTCGAGGTTGGGCAGCGTGACTCGCCAGCCGCGTTGCAGGTCCCGCAGCACTCGGAACTCGACCACACCCCGCAGTGCACGCTCCGCCGCCCGCAGATCTAGCGCCTTCGGCGCCTGCGCGAAGTCGCGGAGCTGCAAACCGAGCCGGCGGCTCACGGCCTGGCCGATGTCGAGGGGATCCAACCCGTCGGCGCCGTCCGCCTGCGCGTCCAGGGTGGCCCGATACAACGCCGCGCGCAGTTGCACCACCAAGGCGAAGTCGTTGAAGTGCCCCGCCTGCAAGCTGGCATCCTGCCGGTTGTCGACGAACGTCAACAGCTTGCGGGCGTCCGCGCCCAGCGCCACCTCCGGCTGGCTCCGCAACGCCCGCACAATGCTGGACGCCACCACCGTCATGGCGCTGCTGCGGCCCTCGCGATCCAGCGTGACCAGCTTGCTGAACTCGTTGCTGCGGACCTGCTCGTAGGACACCCCGCACCGCAGGCAGAACCGGAACGTGCCCGGGATCCACGCCGCGACCACGCCACCGTCGACAGGCTCACCCGCCGCGCCCATCACGGTGGCGGTGCCGTCCGGCGCTGCGCGATAGCGGATCGGGACATCGCGACGTCTGGCCGGCACCACCTGGTGACCGGCGCTGTCGGCCGACAACCATGAGCCTGGCAGGCGGCCCTCGGCAACCGGGTCAGCCGGCCACTCCCGGTCCGCCGAGACGAACAGGTAACCGTCATCGCTGTCGGTGATCCGCAGCCCGTGACGCGCCCGGAACACCGCCGTCTGCGCGTGATTTTCCCGACGGGCGATCAGATACTCCTGGCCGCACTCCCGGCAGAACGCCAGCGGGTACAGTCGCCGCTCCGGCTGACCAGGCAGCACGAGCTGGAAGGTCGTCTCGATTGCCCGAGAAGCCACGGGCTCCAAGGTGCTGTAGACCGTGCCGCCCTTGGACAAGAACTGATGCAGCCGAAACGCGAACAACGGACGCCCGGTCGCCTCGT
This sequence comes from Plantactinospora sp. KBS50, assembly GCF_002285795.1. Taxonomy (GTDB): domain Bacteria; phylum Actinomycetota; class Actinomycetes; order Mycobacteriales; family Micromonosporaceae; genus KBS50. Next base: position 4,348,731 of record NZ_CP022961.1, on the reverse strand, counting down.
CACGGGCACGGGAACCCGCCAACAGCGTCGCCCGGATCGCCGTCGCACACTCGTCCGCCGAGCGCCCCGTCACCGCGGCCAGCGTCACCGCCGCGTCATTGACCTTCGTCGGCTGCTGCCGTACCAGCCGGCCGCTATCAGGCTCCGCCACGACCCCAAACGTGTCCTCGATCCACGACGCCAGCGGATCCGCGCTGAGCTGGGCGTAGCCCGCACGCAGCGCCGGGTCGTCCGCCTCCGCATCACCACGCGCGGCGACAACCGCCGCCAACCGTGCCGGCTTTACGTCCCGAGCAGTCGTCGCGCGCACCAGGGTCTCGGTGATGACGTGCTCCGGCATCACGTCCACGCCGAAAATCCGCGTCGCGACATCGGCAACCTCGACCTGCTGCTGCGCCACGGTGCCCGCGTTGGCCATCGTCGCCGACGTCCCCACACACTGCAACGTCTCCCCGGCGCCGCACGCGTCCCGGACCCGACGCACCAGCATCGCCACATCCGCGCCCTGCCTGCCCCGGTAGGTGTGCAGCTCGTCCAGCACCAGGAACCGCAGCCCTTGCGCCGCCTCCACCAACGGACGCCGCTCATCCGGGCGGGTCAACACCAACTCCAGCATCACGTAGTTCGTCAGCAGGATGTCCGGCGGACGCTTCAGGATCGCCCGCCGCTCCTCCTCGCTCTCCTGACCCGTGTACCGGGCGAACGTCACCGGAGGCTGACCGCTGTAGCCGAACTCCAGGAACTTCCGCATCTCCTCCTGCTGGCTGTTCGCCAACGCGTTCATCGGGTACACGACGATCGCCCGGACGCCCTGTCCGGATCCCTCCCGCAGCACCCGGTCGACGATCGGCACCATGTACGCCAGCGACTTACCGGAGCCCGTTCCCGTGGTCAGCACGTACGACGCTCCGGTACGGGCAACCCGCACCGCGTCGCTCTGGTGCCGGTGCAGCGTGATCGGCGTCGTGCCGGCATCATCCGGAGCCTTCTTCACCCGAAAGATCCGCGCGCACTCCTGCTGCAACAGGCCCTCACGAACCAGATCATCAACCCGCCCGCCGGGCTCGAACGACGGGTTCAACGACGACCACGGCGCCGGCCACTGCGCCCCCCGAGCGCTCTCCGCCTCTACCCGAGCCCGGATCCGATCGTCGTGAACGTCAACGAACCCCTCGGTGAAGGTGCGGTAGTCATCGATCAGCCGCCGATGCACCTCGAATGCGTCCAACGCTCACCTTCCATCCGACCGATGCCGAGAGGCCCATTGGATCAAACAGCGCCCACACCAGTCGCCAAAGATAGCGAGTGATGCGCAAGGAGTGAGCTGGCAGGTCTCGGCCAGACCGACAGGACGTAGCAGTAGCGATCCCAACGCTGCGGCTTCAAGCACGACATAGCACCACAAAACTGGCGCTAATCATTCGAGCACCCCTGGTCAGGGCTGGGGGTCCTGGGAGGCCCAGCGCGTGTACGTGTCAGATGGCCAAGCAGGCGACAAGGCTTCCGGTCAGGCCCTTAGTGAGACCCATCCGGGCTGCCGTACAGGTCGTACATGGCCGCCTCGTACTCGTTGCGCTGGTCGATCAACACACGGATCCCGGTCTCCGCTCCATCGAGTAGGCCGGCGACACTTTCCATCGCCAGGTGAAATCGGCGCATGTGAACCCGACCGAGCGAGGTCAACGTCGCGGAGCCATTTTTCAAGATCGGATAGCGGAAGTGCTCCGATGTCGGGTCGAAACTGTGCAACTGCAGAAGGATACGCTCGATGTTGTCCAAGTCCGTCGTCGGCTCGCCCGGATATGAATGCTCGATCAGCGGGCGCGCTACTCGCCAAAGATGGTCAATCTTGTGGGTTTTGGGCAAGTCGCACGGCTTGTGTAGGTATGTGGCCGCTAACAGGATCAAGGTTTTAAGCTGCAGTTCGACGTAGTGTCGCCAGCACATCAGAAATGGGTAGACGAGGTAGTCCTGGTCACGCCCCGTGCTCGCGACGCGTTCGACGATGACCGTCGCTGCCTTCCAGTAGCCCTGGACGTAGCCGATCCACCGGTCGCGCGGCCAATCCATGCAGGCCACAAGCCACCAGTCGTTGTCGCTGTCGAGAAGATCCGCCTCACCGGCAGCTCCAGGTTCGACGGTGACTTCATAGTCGTTCACGGCCTCCGCCCAAGGATCCATGGAGTGATTGTGGGCGCGTCCGACACTAGGATCTAGTGAATTCCATGTCACGGCAGGGACCCTGTTCCAACTTCAGGCACGGCGCCTACTGGTAATCTCGCGGGCTGCCAGGGGTGCGGGGATGCGGCACAGGCGTACCTGTCCGGCTGACCCCGTTAAGAGAGGGAAGCTGTCAGGGCCGGGGCGTGATCTGGGCGCCGTCGAGGCGCCGGTGGACCAGCGACAGCAGCGAGAACAGATCCAGCGCGTCTGGCTCGGTCAGTGCCCAGCCAGCAGTGGCCCGAGGTGTGTGCGCCGGCGGGTTGCGAAACATGCCGAAGGTGCCCTTGAGCAGGTTGACGAAGCCACGATGTTCGCTAGTCTCGGAATCGGTGCTGTAGGCGTTGATCCGCACCAGAGGTGTTCCCGTCCGGGCCCCGAAGCACTGGTCGATCAGCTCGGCGCCGTCGGCGGTGAGCCCGGTCATTTGCCGCAGCCTGTCGCTGACGCCCTTGGTCGCCTCGAACACTGCGTGGAACAGCGAGCGGCGCACCAGCTCCTCCTCGCAGTAGCGCACCACTTGCTCGTGCACGCCGCGGCGGTGCAACTCGGTTCGCAGCCGTCCGGCCAAGCGCGCGACCTCGTCGAGGGTGGTGGCGGTGCCGGCCGCGCGAGCCATTTTACCCTCGTCGTTCACTCGCAGCCCGACCAGCGACAGCGGTTCGGCGAGGGCGTCGCGCAGCGCGTCGAATCGCGGCTGGTCTTGCAGGTGGCGGCCTGGCGCCATCGCCTCGGTGATGAACCGGATAACGCAGTTGCTGGCACCGTCGCGTAGCTGTTGGTTGTGCAGCGCCCCCACAGCCGGGTCCGCTTGTTGGGCGCCTCGACATCGGCGATGCGCAGCATCGCCAGCAGTTTGGTGATCTCGCTTCTGGTCAAGCCCGGCCAGTCTGTGCTGGCCAGAACGTCGGCGATGCTCTCGATGATGGCCGGCGGCCATGGTGGGTGAAGGGTCTTCGGCGGCATGCGGTCCATCATGGCAAACCGCCAATGTCCGGGGCGGTGCGAACCGCAGCAGCACGACAGCCCTGACGGCAGGAAGGCGATGCTCGCCGGTGTTGCCGGGGTCCGCTGCTTCGGTTTCCGCAAGGTGATGCCTGAGCGGCGATCAGGCAGGGTGCCGGTCGGCGAGCCGGTCGAAGAAAGTGTTGAGCCGACGTGCTGTGTCCGGGCCATCGATGAGCTCGGCGCCACCGAAACGGTATACCTCGTAGCCAGTCAGCCGCAGCTCGCGGTCTTCGGCCACCATCTCGGCGTACCTCCGTGGGCTGGCGCGGCCGTTGTCGTCGGCGTAGTGCTGACGGCCATCGCACTCGATCACCACGCGGGCCCAGTGTGGCAGGAGCATCAGGAAGTCCATCCGCTGGCGCGGCAACGGCGCTGCGCCGGGCCGGTAGTGGCTGCGTACGTGCGGGTCGTAGTGCAGGTAGACCTGCGGGACCAACGCCGGAATGTCCGGGCCCAGCCGCAGGTATCGGTCGGCGTAGGTGCGCAGGACCCGCCGTTCGGCGTCGTTGTCGCCCAGTGAGCGGTCCAGCCGCCGGTAAAGGCTTGAGGAGACTTCCCGCGCATCCGCCCCGGTCATGCCTTCCCGGTCGGCCCACCAAGCGGTCAGCTCGGCCCAGGTCAGCCCGTGCGCGGCCAGCGGCCGGTCGTACATAAGGCAACCCTGCACGTTACCGGTGATGCGTAGATCGTTGTTGATCGCATCGACCAGCATGATGTCGGGCTTGGGCCCTATCGCGGCGAAGATCAGGTTCTTCATGGTGCCGCGGACGCCGCCACCGATGCGGCGTGGGGCGAAAAGTGGGGCGCCGCTGATGTCATCGACTTGGACCAGCTCATAGCCATCATGAACCAGCACGTCGTTGAGGAATTCGCGCAGCCGATCGACCTCGGCCGGGTCGGTGCGCACGGCTGGGTGCAGCATTTCGGCGAGGAGCCGCAGCAGCGCCTCGTCGTTGTCGGCCAGGCCGAACCGCGGGTCGCTGAATATCCAGTCGTCCTCCCAATCCTCGTTCATGACGCGGTGCTGGACGATGTCCTGAAACGCTGTGGTGTACCGGGAGTCGTGGCTGGGCAGCTGATCGAGGTCGTAGAGCCGGGCGAGGAAGTCGGTCTCGGGCAGGGCGCCGCTCCAGAAGGTGTGCGCCGGCGTCAGGAACTCCCGAATGCCATTCGGCACGGTGTCGCGCAGCCAACCCAAGCCGTCGAGCAGGCGGCGTCGGGTGACCTCTGTGATGTAGCGGTCCGCAGAGATTGGAGCCTCCGGCGAGGGCATCGAAGGAAAGACCGCCAGCGGACGGCCCCGCGATTGTCTTACCGCCCATCGCTACGAGCTGTCGACCCCAGACCGAAGCAGGGCTGGAAGAGCCGCCGCGCAGTCCTGCAAAACGTGCCCCGAGGGCACCGTCACGACGCAGGACCCGTCAGCGTTGAGCGCGAAAGCGCCCCGAGAGAGGGGCCCGCGGCTGACACTGACTCCGGACAGCGACGCCTGATCTACATGTAGTAGGCGTAGCGGGTGGCGATGCGAGCGCCATCAGGTACGTGCTTGAGGATGGCACCCACCCGGTACGCGGTCCGCAGCGTGAGCGGGTCGCGTTCGTCGAGCTGGGCGTTGTTCCAGTTCATCTTTGATAACGCGAGTACGTCGGTGCCGGCGGCCAGCAGGTCGGTGTTAGCCGACTCGGGCCGGATGAGCAGTGGTTGCGGTACATACATGCCGGGGTAGGTGCGGAAGTACGGCACCGATCCGCGGGTGTACAGCAGCAGCGAGCGCTGGTCCAACTGGACCGAGGTACCGCGCAGCGGCGGGAGCTGTCCGGTGCGGAACAGGTGTGGGGCGCCTCTCCGCTGGATCCACAGCATCTCCAGATGGTCGATGTCGCGCTCGTCGGCGGCGGCGTGGAAGCCCTCCACCTCCGTATCGGTAAAGCTGGAGGACTTGTGGATCACAATACGCGCGGGCTGGTGGCCATGAGTTCCGCGGTACTCGGCCAAGGCGTCGACCAACAGGCGCCGGGCGTCGGCCTGCGCCAAGTGGGGCTGGCGGTCGGTCTTGGAGATTTGCGCGGTGCCGCCACGCACGACGACGCCGTCACCGCGCTCGTTGAACACCTGCGCAACGGCGGTGTGCAGCTCCTGGCCGCTGGTGGTTCGATAGAAGCTGATACCGACGTAGCAGGTCGCCAGGTCCGAGGTGTGTCGCTGCATCCGCCAGGGCGTCCCACCGGCCTTGTAGTACAAGGCGGTGTGCAGGTTCCACGCCCTCGTGGCCTCGTCCTGCAACGGCCGGGCCGCCTGTCCGCTGTTTTTGGTCGGCTGCCCGGTCCAGGTTTCCTTGCGCATTAGCTGCAGCGGTGCCGGCAGTGAGAGGGCGGCGGCTTTGAGTAGGTCGTGGAAGTCGCCGCTGCTCTCGCGCTCGTCGGGATCACGGTCGTGGTCGGCGCCATCGTCCTCGGCTGCCGGCGGGCGGGACTCGCGGTCCAGCAGCTCCTCTGGGCGGGCGCAGACGATGACCCGGCAGCGTCCGGTCTCAGCCAGCGACCGGGCGGCGTCTGCGTAGGTCTGCACCGCTTCGGCGGTGGCGGAGGCGGTGTCGGCACGCGCCAGGCGGCGTAGCTGCCGCTCGGGGATCTCCCGGACCAGTGCGTCGTCGAAGACGAGTTCGGACCCGAACTCGCTGTCGGGGCTGAATCCAGGAAAGGGCTGGTGCAGGTTCTCTTGTCCTGGTTTGGCGTTCTTGGCCTCGATCTGTTCTCGGCAGCGCTGCAGCCAGCGACGGATGCCGTCGACCGCGTGGGAGGGGCCGATGAAGGCGATCGGGATCTGGCGCGGCGCGGAGGGAGACTCGGCGTCGGCGGGTCCGTAGGCGCTGATGCCGTAGCGAGGGTCGATATGCCGGTTGCCGGCGCGGAACTCCAGTTGCGGCTCGTGCAGCACGTGGGCTCTCATGACGGCAGCTCCCATAGCCCTTGGGCGAGGCCGGCCGTGCCGGATGTAGGGGCCGGTTCCTGCGGGATCCAGACGGTCTCGTCGATTGCCGCGTCGCAGTCCAGCTCCAGCAGCCTGCCGAAGCGGATGCGCTCGTCCCGGGTTCTAAACAGGGTGTCCTCGCCTTGCAGGTAGTCGGCCCAGGCACGCACCAGTTGGTAGACCGCGTTGTTGTGCTCCAGGCGCTTGATCTTCTTGACGTACTCGGCGTCGAACAGCGACTCGCGCCGCCCGTCGATCGTGAAGTGGTAGGTGGGGTTGATCTCCAGATACCACGTCCCGCCCCAGCGTCGGAAGTACAGCCCGGCGGCGTAATGGCGGCAGAACATGGTCTTGGTGTCGTCGTCCTTGCCACGGTATGGGGTGAAGAAGCTACGCCCCTTCGCTCCCCGGTAGCGCCCCTTGATCTTTCGGTTGGAGCGGTCCGGTGGGGCCTGCATGTAGACGACGCTCTTCCTGGGGTGCCAAACCAGGTCGGGATGGTAGGCCGAGCGCAGCGTGAAGTTGAGCAGGGACACGAAGCGGCGCTGCAGGGCGGGGTCGTCGGTGCCCGACCATGCCTCGGTCGGGATGGCGCTCACTGGACCGTCGCACAGCACGGCGAGCGGGCCGTGGTCGAGCGGGCACATCGAGTAGATTTTCCCGCCGGACAGCAAGAAGCCGCCCTCGAACTGGTTGCCGTTGGCGCGCATCCGCTCCCAGGCATCGCCGCGGTCGCGGCATGGCGTTGACGCCTCGTAGATCTTCGACGCGAAGCGGTCGATCACAAGCAGGTTGGACACGAGGCGCTCGCTGCCCTCCAACCGCGGCAGCGGTTCTCCGATCGGCACGCCGAGAGCCGAAAGCTTGCTGAACGAGTCGGGGTCGAAGCGGTCGGCTATTTTGTCAAACCGCACAACACGCCGCGCCCGACGTTCCGGATCGGCGAACCAGGTGTCGACGCGCTTCCACCACGCCTGGTCGACGCGCAGGTCGACGCAGATCAGCACGACTGGCCGGCCCAGCCGCGTCCAGTAGGCGATGTGGTCGGCCTCGCAGCGGAAGGCGAACCCGGTCGCCGAGTCGCCGGAGAACCCGACTTCGGTGGCTTTCACCTGGGCTAGGACAGCGACCCCGGTGACCTCCCGATCGGTATCCACGAACTCGATCTGTCCGTCAATGGCGAAGTCACGCCGGGTGTCGTTCCATACGTGGCCAGCATCGGAGACGGCCTTGTCCACGAACGCCTCACCCCGGAACCCCGCGCGCTGTTGAACGCTGCGCTTCGGCATCCGGTCACAGCTCCGTAATCCGGTCAAATGGCCGCGCCGCACCAGGGTCGAATCCGCCGAGCCGAGGCCGCTGAGCGGCACAGTCCCACGCCATGCGTTGATCCTTACTCTGAAGCCGAACCCGACTCGACTCAGCGTAGGCGGGGCCACCGACAACTCCGTTCCCTGTCACAGGAAGCGGGCCTTCAGGCCGAGGCTCTGCTCTTGCACCCCGAACATGTGCATACCATCGATGCGATGACCGACCGGTGGTTGCGGGTGATCTGACAACGGAAGGCGCGATGGCTAGTCGAAAGCAGCAAGCGGCACGACGTCGAGGTGCCACGCAGCACACGCGCCGGCCGAAGATCGCCCCGCCGGATGGATGGCTCAGCGACGACAGGTGGCTGGAGTGGGCCGGGGACTACGGCCTCGACCTGCGCGACCGCGACCAACTGTTGGACGCTGCGGCGGTTGGCCTGACCGTGCTCTGCTGGCGCAACACCGCACTTGAGGATGTCCACGCCGGAGTCGAACGCCACCAGCGCCTCGAACAGCTGGGCAAAGATCCGGACGATCCTGAGGTGCAGGCTGAAGAGCGCCGCGCCCGGCGCGAACACTACGAGCTGCTGGACGCCAACTGGAAGGTGCTGGCCGACGTCGACCCCGACGAGTCCGCTCGAATCGACGTGTTCCTCGACGGCCGCGAGCAGGGCTTCGGGATCCCCGACGACATCATGATGCGGCTGAACATCAGCACCGCCCTGGATGTCCGCGACATGCTCGACGACATCCTACCCAACTCGATCACCCAGCCGGGTACCGAAATCGTCTACGACCGACGCTCGGTGCCCGACCACATCGCGGCGTTGGTCGAGCTTATGCAGGACCCGGACCGTGAACTGACCGTGGGCGGCTCGACGGTGACCGCCAGCGAGGTTCTCGGCGAGACGTGGGACGAGTACGCCGACGACGTGATGCGCAAGGTCACGACACACGTCAAGGTCACTGATCTCATCGGCGCCCGTCGTGCCCTCTGGTATACGGGCCTGTCGGGGATCATCTACGCCTCTGCCTGGTTCCCCAACCCCTGGTGGTCCCGGGCCGTGGACCTGCTGCGCGCTGCGATAGCCGACAACCGCGCGGCCGAGGTCCTCTACTCGCCCGAGCGGATGGGAGATACCCCGCCGCTCGACGACGAATTCTGGCAGACATTGCTGGCTCGACCGGCCGAGCTGACCGGTCCGCAGTGCGCGTGGATACAAGGCACCCGGCTGGGCGACCTCATCCGAACCGTGCGCGACAGCGACCGGCAGCGTCTCGGGCCGCTGAAGGACGAGGGCCGCTTCTTCGGTCTGGCGGTGATGTTCTGACCGGCCGTATCCCGAGAGCCAATCGATCGATACGCTGCACTCTCTCCGCAGCAAGGAGTGAGATCGGTGAGCGTAGCCGAAGTGGGCGCGGCACTACGGGCGATCCTCGACAGCATCAGTCGTGAACGCGGGCGTACCGCCGGTGTCGTGCGCGATCTCCAGGACAGCCGCAGTCGCCTCGGTGTGACGCTGCGGGGAAGCGGCCACCCACTCGTCGGACGGGCACTGGCCGGTTTCGCGGCGGCGATCGAACGGCTCCGAGAAGCCGACCACCTCGCCGCCCAAAGCGCGGAAGCGGTCAGGGCGTACGCCCACGCGATCGGGATCGACATTCCCGCATCATCCAGCCAGTCCGCCGACAACGTTGGGCAGACCGGCACTTCGGCGCAACGGTCAGCAGGTGGCGTGCCCCCAACGCAGGGACAGGGCTGGGTTGAGGACGCTGTCGGCCGGTTGCCCCGCCGGCCCGGCGGGAAGGGCCCGACCCACGGGCTGCTCTTCGACACCAGCGGCACCCCACTCACCGGCCCACCGCTGACGCAGTCGGAAGGGTATCTGCGCAGCGGCGGGGCGCCCGGAGCACGCGACGGGCTCCGGCCGGACTGGCACCCGCTGGCGCAAGTCACCCGGGAGCATGTGGAGGCACACGCCGCAGCACTGCTGCGCAGACCCGGCGCGCCCCGCGAGGCGGTACTGGTGGTCAACAAGCCCACCTGCGTCAGCAAAGGCGAGTACGTCGGCTGCGACGAAGTACTACCCGGTATGTTGCCCAGGGGCAGCCGCCTGGCGATATACGTGTCCGACGGGGCCGCCACCAGGCTCCTGAAGGTCTACACCGGCACCGGAGAGGGCATCGCATCATGAGTTACATCGTGTCCTGGGACGGCCCGTCTGCAGAGGAGCCAGACCGCGGCAACGAGGTCCCGGTGTCAACGGCCCAGGAACTGGATCTCGTCCTCGATCGTGTCAACGCCCAGGCCGCGGCCGAGAACCTGCCCTACGCGGTGCAGATCCATCAACCCGGCCGGCATGGCGCCATCATGATCGGGATAGGGCACCCCGAACGGTCCTTCGTCGACTGGCTCGACCGCAGCCAGCCCCACGGCAGCGGCAACCGCTACGCCACCGACCCCGACCTGCCCCCAGTGTCCGAAGCGATCGCGTTCGACTTCTACGGAGACTGGACCGAAATGCCGCCCGAACGCACCCGCATCAGCCCGGAACGCGCCCGCGAGGCCGCCCGCGAGTACCTCCATACCGGCCAGCAACCGTCGCTCGCGTGGGTCGCCGGCTGACAGCCAATGCCGCAGCGGAGCCTGGCGGATCGCCAGTCTGGCCGCCAAACATCTCGGAAGAGCTGCCCCGAGCCACTCGGGACCGGCTGTGCCGAATCGGAATACGCCGAGTCACTCCGGATCCGGCATGCGGCACTCACGCTGCTGGCCCGTCTCGACAACGCCGCCGAGCACGCGGACGACATCGCGCCACCCTGCGAACCCATGTGACCAAGGCGTACGACGCGGTGGCCGCCTCGGGCCCCGGCCGGAGTAGCCACGCGGCCGACGGACCAAGTGTGGCACGCCATTTCGGCCCGGCGACCGTGAAACCTCGGGTGGGTACCGATCCTCACCGAACGCGTCGCCGACACCTTGGCGAGGACCGAGGCCAGGCCGTGACGCACAGGTGCAGCCACCGCTGGGTGTCGCGCCTGGCACGTCTCCGGCCGGACCCGGTCCGCTGGCAACGGCAATTGAGCCCGATGCTGCTGTGGTTGCACACTCCAGGCACTTGTTCCCCTGCTCGTGTTCACTGCGTAGTGGCGGCCGAGCGCGAGGTGAGCTCAGCTCGAATCGGGTCGCCATTGCCGGCGGCTGCTCACTTTGAACGTCCGGGGACAGGGCATCGCCCTACACTCAACCGCATGTCGAGTCCAGCCGAGGGCGCTGAGCGCTCAGTGGCGCCGAGCGATGAACCCGAAGTGATCATCCTCAGCCTGACTGACGATCGAGCAATCATGATCGATGCCCCTTCCGGGACTACGCGCTCGCGCTGGGGACGAAGGGTCGCTGACTTCACTACCGAGGAACTAGCGTCTCTCCTGCGAACACTGGACCCTGCGATGAAGTCCTTCATTGAGTCTCGGCGCCTGACCGGCGGTCTGGTCGAACTCGACCACATCTCTCGCGCGATGTGGTCGACCGCCGAGCTAATCACCGAGGAAGGGGGCTGGATCCAGGCCACTCTTCGCAGCCGAGGCCAGGTCGCACGGCTGATGCGGATCCGTCCCGCCACGGGTGTCGCCGCCGCGACAGGTGGGGCAGCCATCCTAGGCGGCATTGCGACTCAAGCTCAGGCCGCCGAGATGGCCCGCCACATCAACCTCCCCTGGTCAGGGGGGATTTGACTGATCGAGGGCGGTAAACGAAAGGTGCGCCTGGCCTGCGAGGATGTGGGTGTCTACGCCATGTCCATAGCAGAGCAAGGTGCACCTTTCTGGTGAGTAAGAGTAGTGGGTGGGATCAGCGGCTGGTCGTCGGCTCGGACGGGAAGGGCCTGGTCGGTCACGCGGGTGCGGTCCTGCTGCGTAAATGCGCCGATCGGACCGGTCTGACCAGTGCTCTGAACAAGGTGCTGCCGCGCGGCAAGGGCCCCGGCTGGTGGGATCGCGGCACGGTCCTGGTCTGTCTGGCCGTGGTGATCACGCTCGGCGCCACAAGCATGTCCGACATCGGCCTGCTCGCCCATCAGAGGCTGGTCTTCGGTGACCGGCCGTCGGAGTCGACCGTCCGGCGCGCGTTGGCCGGTCTCAACGAGAAGGTACTGAAACGGGTCGGCAAGGCCCGGGCGAAGGTCCGCGCCCACGTGTGGGCGCTGCTCGCCCGACGCCCGCAGGGGTTCCCGTGGCTGACCGTGGCCGGGAAGCTGCTGACCGGCTGGGTGGTCATCGACATGGACGCCACGCTGATCACCGCCCACAGCGACAAGCAGGGCGCAGCGGCCACCTTCAAGAAGGGCTACGGCTTCCACCCGCTCGGCGCGTGGTGCGCGAACACGGCGGAGTGCCTGGCGATGCTGCTGCGGCCCGGTAACGCCGGGTCGAACACGGTCGCCGACCACATCCGGGTCCTGGGTGACGCCATCGCGCAGCTCCCGGCCGGCTACCGGCGCAAACTCCTGATCCGCGTCGACGGGGCCGGCGCCACCCATGAGTTACTGGAGCATCTGGAGCGGATGAACCGGGTGTGGCGCAGCGTGCGTTTCACCGTCGGCTGGACGATCACCGCCGCCGACGAGACCGCGATCGAACAGGTCCCCGCCGACGCCTGGACCGACAGCCTGCACCAGGACGGCACCGCCACCGGCACCGCGCACGTCGCGGAACTGACCGGTCTCAACCCCCGACTCGCGGGCTGGACCGGCACGCTACGGCTACTCGTACGACGCACGAGGCCGTCGGCCCGGCACGCCCGTAACCTCACCGCCCTGGAGAAACGCACCGGCTGGCGCTACCAGATCGTGGCCACCAACATCACCCGGATCGCAGGCGTGCCCGGCTCGCACCAGCCGCAATGGCTCGACGCCCTCCACCGGGCCCACGCCGGAGTGGAAGATCACGTCCGCCACGGCAAGGCGACGGGTCTGCGGAACCTGCCCTCCAAGGACTGGACCGTCAACCAGGGCTGGACCCTGACCTGCAACATCGCCGCCGACCTCGCCGCCTGGACACGGCTCCTCGGCCTGTACGACCAGCCGGACCTCGCGCACGCCGAACCCGACACGCTGCGCTACCGGCTGCTGCACCTGCCCGCGAGACTAGCCACCCACGCCCGCCGCCGCGTGCTGTCGATCCCCGGGACCTGGCCCTGGGCCGACGCGTTCACCCTCTGCTGGCGACGCCTCACCCTGCTACCACCGGCCACCTGACCTGGTTCCCCGCACCTACCAGCAGAAAGGGCCGTTTCCCGAGTCCGGAGACCTCGGCGCGTCCACAGCGACATGTGGCGATCCCGCACCCCACCCGAGTGGACAAAACGGTCAAGCCGAAACGGTCAAGCAGGGAGCAAAACCGTCTGACGGATCGAGGTCAAAGCCATCCGGCAGCGGGTGGACGACATCTCCAAACATCTGCGGGACGGGCAGATCGGTGACGTCAACAGTGCTGTGGAGCAGGTCGAAGAGCTGGTCGTGATACTTCGGCATCACGGCAGGGACGGAGTCGAGCCGGGCGCTATCCCGACCCTCCAAAACGAACTGCGCAAAGCGGTGAAGACGTGCATGGAGCACCTCCACACGGCCCTCACGACATTGGAGCACACCAAGGAGCACGGGTCCCCACGACAGGCCGCGAAGAGCCTGAGCAAGGAAGCTGTGGAGGACGTGATGCTGTACCTCGACCTGCTGGGACAGCTCTATGCGGCTACTGCCCAATTGGAACTCGCCCAGATCGCCCTCTACTACCATGAGGGCAAGGTCGACGTGGCCAGGACCCGAGCCAAATTGACCACCAGCTCTGCAGGCCGCGTCCGTACTGAGATCGAAGACGTACTCAGCCGGGTTGACCATCTTGATGAGAGTATCCGCGCCCTGTTTCAGCCCGAGCGCTGGAACAGGCTACCTTCTGCGGCAGCAGCAGCCCCAGCAATCGCTTACGCCGCACGCAAGCTGGCAGGAGCGAAGGTGATCCGTATTGCTGGACTCCCGATTCCGGTCCCTCCGACTGCAATCGCCGCTGTTGCTAGTGCGCTTCCGACCGTTGTTGTAAGCGCCAACGCCTGGCTTCAATATAGCGCCGAGAAGGAGCTGGACAAGCGCTTGATGCAGCTCAAGCAAGCCAGCAGCAGAAGCTCCCGATCTCTGGAGCAGGCGACCGAGAGCCTCGAAGTTCTCCGGACCTTGCCCGAAGAGCTCGCCGGGCCCGGCGAGCCTGTTCACTGACGGCCGTCGATCGGCGACGGTCAAAGACTTATCCCCCGGGGCCGCCCCGTGATCCGTCCCGTCGCGCCGGGCGGGCGAGTCATAGTCAACATCGGGATCGATCGCCAGGCCCTGCTCTTCGCCCACCGTGTCGCTGACCAAACCTTCCGCCGCAATCCGGCAGCAGGACCAACGGACCGACAGTGACGCGACGTAGCCGAGTGCTTCGATCGCCACTGAAGCTACGGCGCATACGGCGATTCGGACGCCGGCGGACCCCCGCAGGATCAGTCGCACCTACCTCTGAATTGCAACCAGTATCCCGACGAAGACGTCCAATCCAGATGCCGGTGATGCCGGACGGCGGTGGCCCTGCCGGAGGGCGAAGCCGTCTGTGCCGAGCATGGCGGGGGTCGGCTGTGGAGCGCATACCCCACAGGCTCGGGCGGTTCCTCCGACTGCCTGCGGTGCTCGATCAGGAGCCATTCGCGCGTCTGCTGCTGACAACGGCCGCGAGGCTTGGAGTCCGGCACTTGTTCTCGGCTCGTGTTCCCTGGTAGTCGCCGCCAAGTGCGAGGGAACAGCCGCAGTCCTAGCTGTTCGTTCCGCGCGTGCCATATTCAGGGGCAGTGAACAAGCAGACCTCGGTGTTCGTTCCCTACCGTGAGCCAACGCCGGTGAGCGGCGAGCGGTGAGGTGTGACGTTTGCGGGGATGGAGATCGGTAGCGGTTGGAAGCGCCTGGTAACCCTCGCCTCCGGTTAACCCACCGTTCACGGCCCAAACGCTCCGTAGATCCACGACCTCGGCAGCGGCCCGGGCCCGGGTGCAGACGGGGGACAGCCAGAGGACTCGTCGTGTGCCGTCGTTGACCGACCGGCTGCCGCCGCCTACTCTCCAACGCATGCACACCGTTTTCCAGCGGATGTGCCGGGTTCACGTGGCCGAATCCCCCTCGGACACGTACAGTTACCCCACAGTAATCAGCGTCAGGCTTAGCCTCGACGCTGATTTTGTTTGCACCGGGTTCGTAGGTGAGGGCGAGCCGTAGCTCGCGGTAGACGTTGCTCTTGTCCTCACTCCTGGCATCGCGCACGATGTTGCGGATGTCGTCGAAGCTGCCGACGAGGCGTCGGATGTCGTTCTCGGTGAGACGGCGGGGAGATGGTTCTCGTGCGGCTTCGTTGCGTCGGGCGAGGGCGGCTGCGCGTTGCGCGTTGACCTCGGCCATCCAGGCGGCGACGGTGGCGGGGTCGCCTCCGGCGTCTGCGATGGCGCGGTACTGAACGAGTTTGGCGTCGCACATAACGATGATCTTGTTCGCGGCGGCGATCTCCGGCGCGACGGTGCTGGAGCCGGTGTCGGGTTGGGCGGCGTGGAGTCGACGGATCGTATCGGTGAGCCGGTGCGGGGCGAAGGCTTTGAGGAGCCAGTTGTCGAGGGCGGGGACGATGTCTCGTTCCGCGACGTAGACGTTGCGGGGGTGCTGGACGTGGTTGGCGAGGGCGTACTCGTTGGGGTAGCGGCACCGGTAGTAGGCGGTCTCGTGCGCCTGGTGGCTCTGCATCTTGCGTCCGCACAGTCCGCAGAGCATGAGACCGCGTAGCAGGTAGTGGCGACGCACCTTCCGCTGTCGCGTGCCGGTGCGGCCCCGGCCGCTGGCCGCCATGATTTTCTGAACTAGCTCGAAGTCGTTGACGGTGACAAGCGGCGGATGCGCGATCATGTCGGACCACACCCAGGAGTCCTTGTCGTTCCAGCGCATCCGGGTCTCGTAGCCGAGGGCGACGTCGTTGACGTCAAGGAGTACCTCGTCCTTACGTTGTTTGTTCCACACCTGGCGGCGGTGTAGCGGGGGTTGGACAGGATGTTCTTGACGGCGCTCTTGGCCCAGCCTTGGCCGGTGCGGTGGGGGTTGCGGGCGGGGTCGGCGGCTGACGGGGAAGGGATGCCGTCGCGGGTCAGCGCTTCGGCGATGGCGAAGTAGCCGTTGTTGGCGAGGTACATGGCGAAGATCCGTCGGACAACGGGCGCGGTGGCTGGATCGGGTTCCAGCTTGTGCAGGCGGCGGCCGTCGGCGGCCTTGCCCGGGTTCGGGTGCGGTCCGGCGTCGGCGAGGCGGTATCCGTAGGGCGGGCGCCCGCCGAGGAAGCGGCCCTCGATCTTCGCCTGCGAGGTCATCGCGGTGCGGACGCGGACCTTCACGCGGGTGCGTTCGCCCTTGGACATGCCGCCGATCACGCTCATGATCAGGTCGTGGGCTTCGGACTCGGGGTCGATCGCGCCGCCGACCTCGGGCACCCAGAGGTCGACGCCGTAGTGCGAGAAGAGCTTCCCACAGATCCTCACCATCGACCCGCACGCCGAAGACGAGCGCTACGGACGCGACTTCGAGGAACGCTACCGGCAGAAGTGGACCACCTACACCGCCGGCTGGCACACCGACCTCACCCCCGCGATCAACCCACCCGCGATCTCCATCCTGCGCGCCGAACGCGTCCCGGACTTCGGAGGCGACACCCACTGGACCAACCTCGTCGCCGCCTACCAAAGTCTGTCCACGCCGCTGCGTGCCCTCGCCGACCGGCTCCAAGCCGAACACACCTTCTTCGCCGGCTGCCAACTACAACCAGCCGACCCCGAGGACATCGCCATCTGCGCTCGCGCCCGTGCCGACGCCCAGGTCTCCATCCACCCCGTCGTCCGGGTTCATCCCGAAACCGGCGAACACGCCCTCTACGTCCACCCCGCCTCGGTCAGCCGGATCGTCGGACTCACCCCGGCGGAGAGCCGCCGCCTTCTCAACGTGTTCTTCGCCCAGATCATCCGCCCCGAGTACACCGTCCGCTTCCGCTGGCAGGCCGGATCCGTCGCGATCTGAGACAACCGTGCCACCGCTCACCTCGCCGCGACCGACCTCAACCACCTCAACGTCCGCCGCACCATGCACCGCGTGACCATCCTCGGCGACCGACCTGTCGGCCCCGACGGCTTCGTCTCCCAAGCCGTTGCCGGACACCCCCTCGCCCCGTTCACCGACTAACGAGACACCCGACCCGCCACCAGCCCACCGACACCACAAAAGCCGACGTGACCAGCGGAAACACGGCGCCGAGGCCACCAGTGCCCGCACCCACCTGACTGGTAGCCTCGGCTCCTTTCCTCACAGACCGGTGTGAAGCAAGCAAGGAGAACGCGTGAAGATTCTCGACGAAACCTCTCGCACGCTCAACGAATACCTCCTCGTACCCAACCTCACCACCGAGGACTGCGTGCCCGGCAACGTCGACCTCAGCGCGCCACTCTCCCGCCACCGCATCGGCGAGGAACCCGCCATCCGCATCGCGACACCGCTGGTCAGCGCGATCATGGGCGCGGTCTCCTCCCCGCGCATGGCCATCTCCCTCGCCCAGTGCGGCGGGCTCGGCTTCATCCACCACAATCAGCCGATCGCTCAACAGGCCGAGATGGTCAGCGGCGTCAAGCGCCACAAGGCCGGCTTCCGCCACAGCGACATCAACACCACCCCGTCAGCCACCCTCGGCGAGGTCACCAACCTCCTCGAAGCGGCCGAACGCGACGTCGCCGTCGTCACCGACGACGGCACCGGCACCGGCACCTTCCTCGGCCTGATCTCCACCCACGACTTCCACCCCAAGCGCCACAACCTCGCCGAGCCCGTCAGCACCCGCATGCGCGCCACGGACAGCCTCGTCACCGCCCCACCGACCATCGGCCTGTCCGAGGCCAACAGCATGATCTGGGACCACCGCCTCGACGTCCTACCCATCATCGGCGACGATGGGCGCCTTCACGCGATCGTCCTGCGCCGCGACTACGAACTCCACAAGACCTTCCAGACCGAGACCATCGACGACAGCAAACGGTTCCGCGTCGGCGCCGGCATCAACACTCACGACTACGCCGACCGGGTCCCCGCACTCCTCGACGCCGGCGCCGACCTGCTCTGCCTCGACTCCTCCGACGGCTACTCCGTCTGGCAGGCCCACGCCCTGAACCACATCAAGAAAGACCTCGGCAGCAGCGTCCCCGTCGGCGCCGGCAACGTCGTAGACGGACGCGCCTTCCGCTACCTCGCCGACGCTGGCGCCGACTTCATCAAGGTCGGCATCGGCGGCGGCTCCATCTGCATCACCCGCGACCAGAAAGGCATCGGCCGCGGACAAGCCTCCGCCCTCATCGACGTCGTCGCCGCCCGCGACGCCTACGCCGCCGACACCGGCACCTACATCCCCCTCTGCTGCGACGGTGGCCTCCTCAACGACTACCACATGGCCATCGCCTTCGCCCTCGGCACCGACTTCATCATGCTCGGCCGCTACTTCGCCCGCTTCGACGAAAGCCCCTCCCGGCTCGTTCGCGTCGGCGGCCAACTCTTCAAGGAATACTGGGGCGAAGGGTCACGCCGCGCCCGCAACTGGGCCCGCTACGACCAGGGCGGCAACCAACTTGTCTTCGAAGAAGGCGTCGACGGCTACGTCCCCTACGCCGGCAGCCTCTACGACAACATCGCCCTCACCATCGCCAAACTCAAAGCAACCATGATCAGTTGCGGATCCACCACACTACGCGGCTTCCACGACAACGCCGTACTCGTGCCCGTGTCCCACCAGAGCTACCTCCAGAACGCTGCCGAGATCCAACTCCGCGACCGCCCGGCGGATCCCACCCAGTAGTAGCTCTCAAACGGCGCGGAATTTCGGGGGTAGGCCAGACAACGGCATCCGTGCCGTTATGAACCTGCCTTCATAATTGTTCAGTAGGTATCGGTTCACTTGGACAGGCCATGGTCCGCGCCGAGGGCCTGTGCTTCGGCGGTGGCTATCTCGCCATGGAACGGGCCGTCGTCCTGAAAATCTGCTGGTCATGCGACGCCTTGGGCTATGAGCTGGTCGTCGACGTAGGCGTAGACCGGTTGTGGGCGGAATCCGGCGAAGAGTCGCTCGCGGTGCTTCTCGATGCGGACGTGGTGCTGTTCCTCCGTGCCGACCGTGAACTCGTAGCGTTTGACGAGGTCGATCGAGGCGAGCCGGACTGTCCGGACGACGCTGACATCGTCGACCTTGATCGACAGGTTGCCCCAGAACTTGTTGAAGGAGAACGTCACGTGGTGGCGCTCGGTAACGCCGACGTCGAAGGTGAGAAGCACCCGGTCACTGTACGACCCGGCACCTCGCCGGTAGACGATCCGTTCCATAGATGGCTGCCGTGCTGATACTGGACAGTCCGGCTGGTGCCCGGCGTCTGGGCTGTCGGCGCGAGCGAGGTTTCTGACGGTGGGAGGTTGCTGTGTCATTTCGCCGTACGTTCCGCGACGCTGTTCGCCAGCAGGTTGCCCGGGAGTCGGAGAGCGCTCCGGTACGGCTGTTCCGGTTCAACGCTGAAGGGCTGTCGATCGCGTTCGGGATCATCGGGCTGGTGTTCTTCTTACCGATGGCGCGTGGCGTGGTCTCGTGGGCGGCAGCGCCCGGCTGTGCGGTGTTGGTGGCCGGAGGACTCCTCGGCGTGGGCGCGCAGCGCAGTGGCGATCTCGTCGCTTCGCGGCGGTGGGGCCGGCGCTCGCCGTCACCGGGGGCACCGACCGGCCCGGTGCCGAGGGCGTCGTTGTCCATAGTGGGCGGTTTGGGCCACAGCAGCCCGACATTGAGTTCCGGCCGCATGTCGGTCCCCAGGTATTGCAGGCCGCGCAGCAGCGACAGCTGGCCGTAGGTGAGCGGACCAGTGGTGATTTCACTCAACGGATGTCCTCTCGGGCTCGATCGGTGCGGCATCTGGGGCCACCACCTTGTCCGGCAGCACGACCAGGGCGGCGGCTGCGACGAGGGCCAGGAGGATCAGCAGGACGGCGACCGTCGGCATGAGCCCGACGGCGGCGGCGAGGGCACCGCCGAGGAGGCCGCCGAGCAGGGTCGCGGCCATCTCTGTGCTGGAGAACGCTGCGCTTACCCGGCCGAGCACATGGTCCGGGGTCTGCCGCTGCACCTGCACCTCGATGAGGAGCAGGAAGGCGCCGCCGGGCACGCCGGCCAGCGCCAGGAAGACGGCTGCCGCGACGAGGTCGTGCCAGCCGAATAGACCACCGAAGGTGACCGTGACGGCGGCGAGGCAGCCGGCGGCGCCGTAGCGAAGCCGGCCGCTACGGGAAATCGCGCGACCGACGTAGGCGCTAATCAGAAAACCGATGCCGAGCGCGGACAGCAGCAGGCCGACCTGCTCGCCGTCGGCACCGAGGCGGCCGACCAGGTAAGGCACCAGCAGCACCGTAAATGCGGCGTTGACCAGCAGGAACGACGAGGAGGTGAGCAGCAGCGCCCGTAGAAGAAGGTGGCGGAACAGGTACGCCGCCCCCGCGCGGAACTCGGCCAGCGCGCCAGTGGCCGGTGTCTCATCAGCCTCGGCCCGCACGGCCGGGACGCTGACGCGGCGGACCGCCAGCACGAGCAGCGCGGAGATCAGGTACGTGGCGGCGTCGGCCACGACGACCGTGTGGAACGAGGTGAGTACCAGCAGCGCCCCACCCAGGGGGCTCCGGCGAGGCGGACGATCCCGTTGGCGATCGAGTACCAGGCGTTGGCACGGTCGAGGTCGGGACCACGGCCAACGAGTGCCGGAACGAGCGCCCGGTGCGCCGGGCCGAAGAACTGGCCGGCGGCGTTCTCGGCGAACACGATGAGGTACAGCAGCCACAGCTGGTCCGGCTGGCGAACGAGGAACAGCGCCAGCAGCGCCGCAGCCCGGAAGAGGTCCACGACAATCATTGCGGTGCGGCGGTCCCAGCGGTCCACGTACACGCCTGCGATCGGGCCGAGAACCAGCGCCGGCGCGGTCTCGGCGACGAACGCGAGTCCGGTGCTCAGCGCCGAGCCGGTGAGCTGGAAGACGAACACGGGCACAGCCACGACGAGCAACCAGTTGCCCACATTGGACAACACCTGGGACGACCAAAGCAGCCCGAACGCGCGGTTACGCGCAATCAGGATCACCGTCCCACCGTCCGCCGTGAGATGGCCGCCAGTTGGTCGTGGCTGAGCGAGGCAAGCGGGAACGGCGTGCCGGACCGGCCGGCCGCGCGGGGATCAGCCAGCAGCCGCTCGGCGAGCGTGCGGACCGCCGCGACCTGCCGGTCGAGCACCGACCGGACCGTGGCCTGGTCGAGGCTCTCGGTGCCGTAGACCCATTCGAGGGTGAGCTGCCCGGCGGCCACGGTCGCGGCGACCTCAAGCTGATAGCGCCGCGGCGCCTCGGGGCGCTGCAGCACCGTAGGGATCTCCAGCGGTACACCGAACACCGCGCCTTCGTCAGACGGGCCCTCGAAGCGGCCGAGGTAGTTGAAGCTGAGCTGGGACTGCGGCAGTGCACTGAGCCGCTCGCCAATCTCCGGGTCGGCGCAGTAGCGCAGCAAGCCGTAGCCGAGGCCGCGGTCGGGAACCGCGTCGAGCCGCGAGCGCACGACCGCCAGCACGGCGAGGGGGTCGCCACCGGCCACGATGTCGAACGTGACCGGATAGACGCTGGTAAACCAGCCGACGGTGCGGCTAACGTCGGGGCCTGCGTCGATCGGCTCGCGGCCGTGGCCCTCGACGTCGACCTGCAGCGCCGTACAGCCAAACTCGCCGTGCCAGGCCACAAGGAGCGCGGTCAGCAGCAGCTGGTGCACCGACACCCCGGCCGCACGGGGCACGTCGTATGTGAGGCGGGCGGTGTCCGCCGCATCGAGGACCGCAGTCACAGTGGCGCGCTGGGCGACCAGGTTGGCGCCGCCAGAGCGGCCCGGCACGGCGGTCGCATCCCCGTTGGGCACCGCCTGCCAGTACGGCAGCTGGTCGCAGACCGGCCGGCTCAGCGCGTGCCGGCGCAGCGCCTGCGACCACCGCCGGAAAGAGGTCGTCCGAGCGGGCAACCGGACCGGCCGCCCGTCGCGCAGAGCCTTGTACGCGCTCTCGAGGTCCTCGATGAGCCTTTTCCAATCTGATCTTGCAGGTCAGTCCGGGTCGGCAGGGGGTGCTGATCGATGAGGGCGAGGCTCCAGGTAGGACAGCAAATCGACCAAGACCCGATGCCCCGACCGGGAGCCTCGCCATGCTGTCCTACCCTGCCACGATCCCGTTGTCCAGCCAGGCCCTGAACCACCTCGCCGAACGCATCCGCGGCCACCGCCAGCAGCGCAGATCCCGGTGGAGGCGGCTGACCCCGGGCCGCCAGGCACTACTCGCCCTGGCCCACCTGCGCAACGGCGACACCTACACCCGCCTCGCCGCCGGCTTCGAGATCGGCGTCGCGACCGCCTGGCGCTATGTTCAAGAAGCAATCGCCCTGCTCAGCGCTGCCGCCGAGGACCTGGACACCGCCATGCGGCGCATCCGGCAACTGGCCTACGCGATCCTGGACGGCACGCTGATCCCGATCGACCGGGTCGCCGACCAGAAGCCGTACTACTCCGGCTGTGAGAATCTCTGTATGCCGCCTCGGGGTTCGGTCTGACCCGTACTCTGGTTGGCCCTGTCGGTGCCCTGTGCTTGATCTGTCGACCGGGTTCTGTGGCGGTGCTTGCTGCCGCCGAGCCGGCGTGGCGTGTCCCGATAGGGGCCTTGCCGTTACAAGGCACCGTCACAGTCCTGACCGCGGGCGCCGGCCCGGCGACGGCCACCGTTTCCGTTCCTCGATGAGAGAGCAGCCGTGACCATCATGCCGCAGGAAGGCCAGACTGAGACCGGCGACCACGAGGTGGTGTTGGGCGTCGATACCCACAAGGATGTGCACGTCGCGGTCGTGCTGACCACGTTGGGTGTGCTGCTGGCCGGTCGAGACTTCCCGACGACGAAGTCGGGCTACCGCGACATGGTGATGTGGGCACGCTCTTATGGCCCGCTGCGTCTGGCCGGGGTTGAGGGCACGGGATCGTACGGGGCAGGGCTGACCCGGCTGCTACGTGCAGCGGGCGTGCATGTCATCGAGGTCAATCGGCCGGACCGGTCCGTGCGGCGCCGGCGCGGCAAGAGCGATGCGGTGGATGCCGAGGCCGCCGCCCGGGCCGTCCTCGCCGGAGATGCGACCGCGCTGCCGAAGACCGCCGACGGGCTGGTCGAGGCGATGCGGATCTTCAAGACCGCGAAAGATTCGGCGGTCAAAGCCCGTGTCCAGGCCATCAACCAGCTCAAGGCCATCGTGGTCACTGCCGAGCCCGCACTGCGTGAAGCCCTCGCCTTGCTGAATACTTCCCGGCTGGTCGCGCGATGCTGCCAGCTCGACGTCGATGCCCAGGACGCCGTCACTGCGGCAAGCTTGTACACGCTACGACAGCTCGCCCGCCGCATCCAGCACCTCGAGACCGAAATCCGCGATCTGCAGCACCGCATCGCGGGCGCGGTGCAATCCACAGCACCAGAACTGCTGCGGATCAGCGGCGTCGGCCCCGACACAGCCGCCACGCTACTGATCGCCGCCGGCGACAACCCAGGTCGGCTTGCCAGCGAGGCGTCCTTCGCCGCCCTTTGCGGAGTCAGTCCAGTCGAGGCGTCCTCGGGCAAGACCCAACGTCGACGACTCAACCGCGGAGGCCACCGCCAAGCCAACGCGGCGCTGTACCGAGCCGTGCTCATCGGACTGCGCTGGAACCCGAGAACGCGGGACTACATGCAGCGACGGACCGCCGAGGGTCTGTCCAAACGCGAGATCATCCGCTGCCTTAAGCGGTACCTCGCCCGCGCCATCTACCGGATCATCATCGCCTCAATGACCCCGACAACACCGCCACAGCCCTCTACGGCTTGACATACATAGGGGCATCAAGCACAAACGTCACGGCGTGAACGTGCAGGTCATCGCGGATGCGGCAGGGCGTCTCGTCTGGGCATCGGCCGCGCTGCCCGGTTCAACGCATGACCTGACCGCCGCCCGCACCCACGACATCATCGAAGCCTTGACCAGCGCCGACGTGATGACCTTCGCGGACAAGGGCTACCAGGGCGCCCGCGGCAGCCTGCGCACCCCGTTCAAGCGGCGCCGCTTCCGGCCGAAGCTGTCACGCCGGCAGAAGGCGGTCAACCGGGCGCACGCGAAGATCCGCGCCCGCGGTGAGCGCGCGATCGCCACGCTCAAGACCTGGAAGATCCTGGTCAAGCTGCGCTGCTGCCCACACCGCGCCACCGCGATCGTGCAGGCCATCCTCGTCCTGCACCACGTCGAAGCCGCCCGCCACGCAGGATGAAAAAGGCTCACTGAGCCATTCCGCGCAACGTTGCGGTTGCTGTCTGTAGCCGACGAGATGCGTGGAAAGTCGGAGACGCGCCGGATGATCGCGGCTACGTAGGAACGGCGCAGAACCTCGATAAGAAGGTGGCCTCCTACAGCTCAACTTCATAGAGGTCCTGCGCCGACGATGAGTGTCACATACACCGCTGTCCTGCCGGTACGCGAACACACCGTGGGCGTACTCGCCGGTCTGCTCACCACGGAACGCGCCCGCCGCGGTACCCGTGCCGGAACCCGCGCTCTGCCATGCCGTGACCAGGCGGTCCTGATCCTGCGCTGGTTCCTCGACAGCACGCGGATGCGGCAACTCGCCCGGGACAACGCGATCAGCCTCTCCACCAGCTACGACTACCTCCACGAAGGCATCGATGTTCTCGCCGCCCGGTCACCGACCCTGCACGGCGCCCTACTCGCGGCGAAGGCCGCCGGCCATGACTACGTGAACATCGACGGGATTCTGGTCGAGACCGACCGGTGCCGCACCCCGGGCCCTACGGAGGGCGTCGACCTGTGGTGGTCCGGTAAACACGACAACCACGGCGGCAACGTCCAGGTCGTCACCGTGCCCGACGGCTGGCCGATCTGGACCTCCGGTGTGCGGCCCGGCCGCGAACACGACACCACCGCCGTCCGCACCCACGCCGAGATCCTGCCCGCCCTCACCGCCGCCGGCTCCGACCTGCGCACCCTCGGCGATCTGGGCTACGAGGGCGAGTCCGGCACCATCACCGTCGCGTTCAAGAAGCCGAAGAACGCCAAGCTCAGCCTCGTCCAGCAGCAGCTCAACAAGGCCCACAACAGCCTGCGAGCGATCGCCGAACGCGGCAACTCGCTGCTCAAGATGACCTTCAAGGCGCTGCGCAACGTCAGCCTCAACCCATGGCGGATCGGCAAGATCGTCGCCGCCGCGTTGGCCGTTCTCCACATCGAGCACGACCGCACTACATGACAACCCTCAGTAGTCAGAACCTTGCACGGAATGGCTCACTGTATCGAGACTCTTGGGCGAAGCTCGCCCAACCAGCATGGTGTCCGCACCACTAACGATATCCATCCAGCCGCCGTCGATCCCCTGGTCTCCGCCGCCCCTCCCATCCAGGGTCTGATATCCACTACAGCCTGCGTCGGATATACCACTGCGATTGCTACAAATCTGGCCGGTAAGGCAAAAAGCTGTATACGGAGATGGTTGTTGATATAAGCGACAAATTACTTGTCAGGCTGACCACTCTGCGCGCACGCGCGTCGCAGTCGATCCTCGACCGTTTCGGCCCGATGACCGACTCGCTACCACGGCTGCACAGCGCCGCACTTGTAGAGACCATCGGGCGCCTGCCAGCTTCTGGACGGATTCCACCTGTTGGGGATCTCTGATCGGCCATCCGGCCGCGGCGGTTTCCAGTGACGTTCTCGATCGTCTATGCCTCGCGAAGGCGGGCGGCGGTGGCCGCGGGAATCTTGGCGCGATTCCGGATAGACACTACTGGTTTCTTCCCGACTCCCCTTTGCCGATGGCGTTGGCCGGTGTCTGATCCGGGGGCACAAGTCGAGCCTGGCGAGGGCGAACGAAGATCCTTTGCCGTGCACCGTAATCACCGAAGCAGTCCCACGCCCGAAAACGATCTTTCTCACGACTTTTCTGTCGTAGGCGCCCGGTACGGTCTCGCCCTCAACAAGGACGGGCAGCATCCTGTCCGCATCGAACAGAGGCCCTTGTTCCGTACCGGAGAGGAACCACGATAATCATGAATCGCGACGATCAATTGACCCGGGTGCTGGGCGCGGGAATCGAGTCTTTCGACATCCCGGAAGATCAATTCAGGGTCGCCAAGACCGCCTACAAGGCTGCCTGTGACTTCTTGAGCACCTACTGGTCGGCAAGCGGGACTGGCGAGGCACCATATCCGCAGGGATCAATGCGACTCGGCACCGTGACAGCGTTAATCCACCGGCGGGACGAGTACGACCTGGACATGGTGTGCCGACACGACCTCGATAGGTCGCAGATCGATCCGGAGGGCCTCAAGGCCGATGTCGGCGACGCGCTGGAAGAATTCGTCAAGGAGCGCCCGGACCTGAAGCTCACCCTTGACGATGGACCTTCGTCCACGACCTGTTGCCGTTTCATATGGACGTTCTGCCCGCCATACCCAATGCAGACGCTGATCCGAACGGCATTTGGGCGACCGACACCGAAGGCGCCCGCTGGCATCCCTCAGCCCCCACGGACTACGCCGACTGGTTCCTCGGTATCCAGCACGACGAGTGGCTGCGAGTCCGATACCCCAGATCCGGTCGACGGGGCTGGCTTCGACGAGGATTCGGGTGCCGGTGCCGAGCAGGTAGGCGCGTAGGTCGGGGTGTTGGCTGAACTCGGCGAGGTTGGCGTCAACGACGATGGCGTACCGGTGGGTTTCCCAGCTGGGTTGGCCGAAGCGCCGGACCTGGCGTCCCAGCGTCTTTGCCTTGTGTGGGTGGGGTGCGGTGAGGATCTGGTCGGCGGTGGTGGTGTCGCCGAACAGTGTGGCTTTGGCCCACATCATGTAGTGCTCGGCGGTGGCGAACGTGCGCCCGTCGATGGTGAACCGGGCTGACCACCATTGGCTCAGACAGGCGGCGCCGATTCCTCCGCCGCGGGGTGCCTGGTGTCCCCAGAAGTAGAGGTATTTCGCTCGTTTGCCGGTGGCGACGAGGTCGGTCAGTTCGGCGAGGGTACGGGGTTGAACGGCCGCCAGTCTTCCCTAACGGGCACCGGGCTGCAGCCGGGTTTCCTCGCCGCTGGGGCGGTCGGCCTGGCTGGTTAGCCCTGGCGGCTGGTCGTTGGTCGGCGAAGCTCGGTGACCAAGAAGCGTAGCCATGGCTGGTGCATGGTCGGTTCGTCGGTGATCGCGGCGGTCAGAGCGGTGCGACCTTCGGGGGAGCGGCCGTGGGCGACGAGGGAGACGGCCTCGGCGAGTGCGGCCAGTGCTGTGGGGTCGCGTGCCGGCAGGCGTGTGTCCTGGTCGAGCCAGCGGTTGACGGGGAACGAGCGGGTGATCTTGTGCTGGTGGTCGGCGAGGTAGCCCCATACCCGCTGGCCCAGGGACACGCTGACCAGGGCGTTGCGGGGGAGGTAGGCGGCCCAGGGGGCGGCTTGGTACCAGCGCCAGGTGTTGGGGCTGGTTTTGGTCCGGGCGGTGATGCCGATGAACCGCAGTTTGGTGCGGATCACCGACCACGCGGCCCGCTCCTCGCTGATCCAGCCCCGGAGTAGGTGGAAGAGGTTCTGGTAGGTGCGGCCGCCGTGGACGAGGTCGACGAACGCGACGGGCTTCTGGCGGTGGGCGAGGTGGTGCGGGGTGATCCCGAGATGGCCCAGGTTGGTGCGGAACTGGGTGACCTGTGCCGAGGTCAGGGCATCGGGGTCGCTCCACAGCGACAGCGGGAGCCGTTGGCAGCGGTTGCGCCATGTGGTGCCGGCGAGGGCGCCGGTGAGGAGGTCGAAGATGCTGTCGGGGGAGCGGCCGACGAAGTAGAGGTCGGCGTTGGCGCTGCGCGCGAGGACCCGACCGGCGCATTCGATCAGGTCGGGCAAAAACCACAGGTTCGGTTCGGGAGTGGTGTCGAGGAGGCTACCGAGTTGGTCCGGGGAGACGAGGTCCCAGCGGAACGGACCCGTCGGCTCCAGCGCTGCTGTCACGCCGCTACCCTATCCACGCAATATGGTGGCCGGCAGCGTCATATCGCCCCCGCGGAAACTGCCATGCCGAGCCCGTTGGGGTGCTGGATGATCTGGTGGTGGCTGATGTACCGACGATGAGGGTGGCCGAGCTGCGGGACGCGATCGAGCGGCTCCTGGCCGCGATCGAGGTCCGGTTCGGTGAGGAAATCCGGTTTACGGGTGACTTCTACTGGTCGGTCGGCCTTACGGAGAGTTTTGATCTTGTTTCGGAGTCTGTGGCGTCGGTGGATGTCGCGTCACTGGTTGACGACGTCGCTTCCATCCGTGAGATCGTTGGCCAGGCAGTGGATGAGCCGGTGGTCCTGTGGCACGACCTGACGCATCTGGCCGGGCTGCTTCGCGGCATCGCGAGGCTGGACACTGAGCGGCCCGGCTGAGGCCGGCGAAGGTTGGTCAGCGGTCGGGGTGACGGGCGCTGTCGAGCCACTCGGCGTCGTTCCACGCCGCGGGTGTCGCTCCGACTGGGGTGAGCCGGATGTCGGGGTCGTCGGATTGGACCAGACACATGACGCGGCGGCCGAACAGCAAGGCCGTCCTGGACTGTTCGGCGATAATGTCAAGCACCAGCTGCGCCGCCCTCGGGCAGGAGCGAGCGAACCGGTCGTAGCCGCGGAACACGACCACCAACCCCGTCCGGTCGGTGTTCCAGCCGTACTCGCCGTCGGTGACGTCGCTCATGCAGTCGCGGAGGGCGTCCAGGTTGTGCCCGTAGTAGTCGGGGAAGTCGAACGCGTCCGCGACGTCGCGGTGCAGGTCGTCCTCGGTCTCCCAGCGTGCGGCGTCGAGTTGGACGATCTGGTAGCCGTGCTGGTCGAGCCAGGCGATGGTCTGGTCCAGCAACGTCGGGCGCCAGTAGAGCGTCACCGGAGCGTTGATCATCAGGCGGAGCGCGAGGTCGGAGCTCGGGTCCGCGTCGGGGTCGAACGCTGCTACGACCGCCGAGCCTAGACTCGGCCCGGCCCGGCCCGGCCCGGCCCAGCATCTCGGCCGGCCGCGCGGTGGACAGCGTGTTCGGGGCGATCTGCCGTTCGCGGTCCATGGTGATCCCGGTGCGTTGTTCCACGGCGAGGGGATTATCGGTGGGTTCGACTTCGACGAACGGCTTCTCACCCACCGGTCGGGTGTGCACGTTCGTCTTCAGCTCGACCGTGCTCGGGCTGGTAGAGGGGCAGCTCGGTGGCCAGCCAGCCGAAGTACGCCGGCTCGTGTTCCCGACCGGGCTGCTCCCACAGGTCGACGGCGCGGGAGAAGTTGCTGCTGCTCAGCGAAACCCAGACGCCCCAGGTGAAGACGCGGTCGGAGCCGAGGATGGGAACCTCGACGTTGCCCTGGATGAAGAAGTGCTCGCCTCCGATGACGCACAGGTCGGAGGTGAGATCGCTGCCAGGGTCGTGGGCGTGTTGCGGCGACCAGTAGGCAGGGGCGTCAGTCCGCGGTACGAGAGGGGCAGGTCGTCGTGATGCTGCCCGGAGCGCCCACCTGTGAACTCCGCGACGTGCTGAGCCATCCGTCGACCCTGACGGCTGGGTGCGCGCCAGAAGGTTGGCCGCCACCAGTAGAGGGTCGACCGGTCTTGCGGCCAGGGCGTCTGCTGGGCACCGAGCGGTTCGAAGCTGTCGATGGCGAGGTCGATTGGCCGCCATGCCGCCTCCGCCGGCTCGTTGACTGCTGGTGGCCGCACATGCCGGGATAGGCGTGGCTCGCAGCGGTGATCTCTGGCGCGACGGTGCTGGTCCGGCGGCGGGTTGGGCGGCGTGGAGCCGGCGGATCGTATCGGTCAGCCGGTGCGGGGCGAAGGCTTTGAGGAGCCAGTTGTCGAGGGCGGGAACGATGTCTCGTTCCGCGACGTAGACGTTGCCGGGGTGCTGGACGTGGTTGGCGAGGGCGTACTCGTTGGGATAGCGGCAACGGTAGTAGGCGGTCTCGTGTGCCTGGTGGCTTTGCATCTTGCGTCCGCACAGTCCGCAGCCTGGTTGACGGACAGCCCTGCGGGGGTCGCGACGTCGTCCGCCCGTCGCACGGTCAGAGCGGCGAACGGCACCGCGCATGCCACGGCGACGGCGAGCAGTAGCCGGGCGTTACTGGTAAGGACCTCTGTGGGCAGCCCTGCGCCGAGTGACGTGATGGGCAGGACCATCAAAGCCGTCACCAGTCCGAACCAGATCATCGTGCCGCGCCGGTTTCCAACCGCGAGCAGACCAGCCAGCACCAGCCAAACTTGGTGATGGGTCCAGGACACTGGAGAGAAGACCAGTCCGGCGGCGCCGACGATCACCGTTGCGGCAAACGGCTCCCGGTTACGGTAGGCGCGTGAGGCCCGCACCATGGCAATTGCCACGATCGCTAGGCCGATCACGCCCGCCAGCACGATCCGCCAGCTATCCGAAATTCCAAGGCGAAGAAGGGCCGCGTTCAGGGACTGATTGCCGCCGGTTGCGATGTTGCCAACGCGATCGACGTTCCAGATTTCGGTGAACCAGAAGCGGAGCGACTCATGTGGCAGGACAAGCCAGGCTAGGGCCGTGCAAGCGCTGAACGTTGCGATGGCGTTGGCTGCAGTACGCCGCTGGCCCGAGATCCACCAATACACCACGAAGATCATAGGGGTAAGTTTGATCGCCGACGCGATGCCAGTCGCTAGGCCGCGGTACCGGACGGGCGTGATGTTGAGGCAGTCGACCAGGACTAGAACCACTAACGCTACGCTGACCTGTCCGAAGCGAAGGTTGCTCGACACTGGTGCTGAGGAGAACATGAGAAGTGCCGCGACCGGCACGCACAGCGTCGGCTTGACCATACGCAGCCCTTCCCCGTGTCGGGCGAGCACCGCCAGGCCGATTACTACGCCGAGGGTTGCCGCCGTCCACAGGATGCGCACTGGGTCTTCAGCGAGCAGACCCAGCGGTGCGAGCAACAGCCCGGCGAACGGTGGATAGGTGAAGGGAGCATCGTTCCACGCGGCGAAGTCGTAGAGGCTGCCCCCGTCCAAGAGCATCTGCACCGAGCCCCAGTAGACGTGTAGATCCGCCAAGCGGTCCCGAGCGGGATGGTTTAGTGTCCCCGCCACCTGCGCTGCTGCGACGAGAGCAACGGCCACCCAGAGTCCGACACTAGACAGTCGGACCTTTCGGCTACCCTCCGACCACACTTCTCCTCCTAAACAGCCAACGATCGATCAGCCTACTAGTAGTGCTTTGTTGGGTTGGGACGAGTTGGTGGCAGAGAGGGCAGAATCCGAGCCAGGTCGCGAGTAGGTATTGCAGTTCGCGTAGGACTGTTGCGCAGGGCCGTTGCGTAGTCGGTTGAGGGCTATGTGAGCTGGGATTTTGGATGGTTCTGCTGTAGGGCTGGGTCCATGAAGGACGGGTGCGGCCCGTCGATGATCATGGCGTTTGCGAAGACAACTGTGATCGAGAACAGGACCGCACCCGCTGATGTCATCAACACTGAGCCATTTTCATCGTGGGAAGCGGTTGGTTTCGACGTGGTGCAGGACGAGGATGGCCTGCACGATCGCGGTGGCACGGCGTGGGCAGCAACGCAGCTTGACCAGGATCTTCCAGGTCTTGAGGGTGGCGATCGCGCGTTCTCCGCGGGCGCGGATCTTCGCGTGGGCCCGGTTCACGGCCTTCTGTCGGTGTGACAGCTTCGGCCGGAAGCGGTGCCGTTTGAACGGCATGCGCACACTTCCGCTGGCTGCATGGTAGCCCTTGTCGGCGAAGGTCAGCACGTCCGCGCTGGTCAGGGCGTCGATGATGCCGTGGGTTCGGGCGGCGCTCAGGTCGTGTGTCGAACCGGGCAGGGCCGGTGATGCCCAGACGAGCCGGCCGGCGGCATCCGCGATGACCTGCACGTTCACGCCGTGACGTTTGTGCTTGCCGCAATAGTACGGTCGCTGGTCGGCGACCCGGTCGATCGGGATCAGCGTGCCGTCCAGGATCACGTAGGCCAGCGTCCGGATGCGTCGCATCGCGGTTGGCTACGGGGCCGGACAGTACCGGTCCCGGCTGTCGACCATTGGCGGCGTCGGGTCATCGCCGTCGACGGGAAGGTCGCCCCTGGCGCCCGGCTGTCCGACGGGCGGCGGGTCCATCTGCTCTCGGCCCACGACACCGGCACCGGAATCGTGCTCGCCCAGGTCCAGATCGTCCGGCTTCGACTGGCCGGTACGGCATTGAGGACGGAAATCGGCTGGTCCAGCACGTGGGTCGGCCGGTACTGTTCGCCGGCCGGAAAGGAGTGCCGCGATGGCCGAGACGACGATTCTGTGGCGGCCGACCGGCCCCGAGGAGTTGGAACTCGTGCGGGCCTCCGGTTGGAAGGCGTGGCCGCCCCGGCTGCCCGACCAGCCGATCTTCTACCCGGTCCTTAACGAGCAGTACGCGATCATGATCGCCCGGGACTGGAACGTCCCCGCCTCGGGCATCGGCTACGTGACCCGGTTCGAGGTCGACCGCGAGTTCGCTTCCCGCTACCCGGTCCGGCAGGCCGGCGGGCGCGACATCCTCGAGCTGTGGGTGCCCGCCGAGGAACTCGACGAGTTCAACCGGCACATCGTTGGGCTGATCGAGGTGGTCCACGAGTTCCGGCCCGGCAGCTGAACGAACGTGGTCAAAGTGAACGAGGATGAGCTCCTGCACCGCTACGGCCTGCAACCAGCCGCGGAACACCTCGATCAGATCCGCGACCTGCTCACGGCCCAGACCGAGCGTGAGCGGCAGAGTCAGGGTTACGGCGACACGGAGGTGATGAAGCTCTGCTGCGTCCAGCTGTTCAACGCCGGCGTGATGAGCGACGTCCTGACGATCTGGCGGGCGAAGTCGTCAAGCTGGGACGCGTTCTGCTCGGTCGACGTCCAGTTGCTGTGCGGCGGCGGGCTGGCCGAAACCAAGGGATACCTGCTCACGGTGGGTTCCGAAGACGCCGTGCAGGCGCTGGATCACCTCGGTCGTAGTGAGGCGGCAGGGGGCTTCGCTGATTTCTCGGTGGAGAGACAGGTGTCCTCGTACGCCGACTACTACCACGCCTGATTGGAGTGTGAGCAACGGATGGCGACGAGGGCGTACCGCGAGTTGACCGGCGACGAAAAGGCGGTCTGGGACCGCGTCAACGCGGTGTTCGACTTCCGGCCCAGCATGCACCGTGTTCCGGCGATCACCGAGCCGGCCCGGGCTTGGCCCAGCCTCGTCGGACCGGAGAACATCGATCCGCCGGGCCGGCCCGGCTGGCCGTTGTCTCCGTACCCCGACGGCGACTACTCCATCTACCTCGCCGAGGGCTTCCGGTTCGGTACGTTCGGCCACCCGTGGGAGCTGTCGCTGTGCGTGTTCGGCGGCGTATGACGAAGCTCATCGCTCACGAACTGATGACGCTCGGTACCGCCAGTCCTCAGATCGGAGTCGATGGATGCAGGATGCCGAGTCGCTACCTGACTATCGACGGCGTTGCCGCCTACCAGATCGGCTACTCGTGCGGCACCTGCGGGCTCGTCCTGCGCCGCCAGCCCGGCGCTCCGCGCGGACCATTGTCGGCGACCGCCGTACGAGATCGTCTCAACGCCGGGCTGGACGGGCTCGACCAGGAAGTCATCGATGCTTTCGCAGCCCGGCTGCCGCGTGGTGACTACCAGGTGATGCTCCTGGACACGCTGCCGACGCTCGTCGCGCCGGGCTCAACGGACGACTACTTCGCGTTCGACGGGCCGGCTGGCTGGCGCAACGAAGAGTTCGAGTATTCCGTCGACCCTGCCAACGCGGGCTACTACCGGCTCGATCGTCGAAGGGTCGGCGACCACGACGAACTGTTCGAGTTCGCGGTCCCGATGGGCGACCCGACCGAGCTGGACGCCGATGTCGTCGCACGGTACTCCCACGCGCCTGGCCGGCCGACTGCCGTCGCCTTCGGGCTGCTGGACATCGAAGGTCCCTGGTTCAGGCGGGAACGGCACTGGGGCCTGTTCCACTGAGCCATTCCGTGCAAGGTTCTGACTACTGAGGGTTGTCATGTAGTGCGGTCGTGCTCGATGTGGAGAACGGCCAACGCGGCGGCGACGATCTTGCCGATCCGCCATGGGTTGAGGCTGACGTTGCGCAGCGCCTTGAAGGTCATCTTGAGCAGCGAGTTGCCGCGTTCGGCGATCGCTCGCAGGCTGTTGTGGGCCTTGTTGAGCTGCTGCTGGACGAGGCTGAGCTTGGCGTTCTTCGGCTTCTTGAACGCGACGGTGATGGTGCCGGACTCGCCCTCGTAGCCCAGATCGCCGAGGGTGCGCAGGTCGGAGCCGGCGGCGGTGAGGGCGGGCAGGATCTCGGCGTGGGTGCGGACGGCGGTGGTGTCGTGTTCGCGGCCGGGCCGCACACCGGAGGTCCAGATCGGCCAGCCGTCGGGCACGGTGACGACCTGGACGTTGCCGCCGTGGTTGTCGTGTTTACCGGACCACCACAGGTCGACGCCCTCCGTAGGGCCCGGGGTGCGGCACCGGTCGGTCTCGACCAGAATCCCGTCGATGTTCACGTAGTCATGGCCGGCGGCCTTCGCCGCGAGTAGGGCGCCGTGCAGGGTCGGTGACCGGGCGGCGAGAACATCGATGCCTTCGTGGAGGTAGTCGTAGCTGGTGGAGAGGCTGATCGCGTTGTCCCGGGCGAGTTGCCGCATCCGCGTGCTGTCGAGGAACCAGCGCAGGATCAGGACCGCCTGGTCACGGCATGGCAGAGCGCGGGTTCCGGCACGGGTACCGCGGCGGGCGCGTTCCGTGGTGAGCAGACCGGCGAGTACGCCCACGGTGTGTTCGCGTACCGGCAGGACAGCGGTGTATGTGACACTCATCGTCGGCGCAGGACCTCTATGAAGTTGAGCTGTAGGAGGCCACCTTCTTATCGAGGTTCTGCGCCGTTCCTACGTAGCCGCGATCATCCGGCGCGTCTCCGACTTTCCACGCATCTCGTCGGCTACAGACAGCAACCGCAACGTTGCGCGGAATGGCTCACTTCCTGCTCGACGGACACCACAAGACAGCCGCTGCAGCGGCCAACAAGACCCCGGTCAGGCTGCTCACCTTCGTTTCGGCCGGTGAGTCGTTGGCTTGCGACGAGGAACTGCTGCGCCTTCCAGAGATCATCATGGCGGCCGGTCAACGCAAGGTCGGCCGATGACGGCCGTAGAGGTTCCGGGTCGGGTCGCCCGGTGCTGTTCGGCCAGTACGCCTACTTCGTGCCCGAATCGATAAGCATGCGCGCGTCGGAGATCGCCGCCCGGCTGGGGATCGAGCCGGACGAAGCCGTGATTCGAGGCAGCCGCAGCCCGGCTGATCGCGTGATCCCGGCCGCGCACTGCTGGCGGGTGGTCTGCCGAACGGCGGGCATGACCGTTGACGAGCAGATCTCACACATCGTTGATCGCCTGTTCGTGCACGCGCTGCAGATCGGCATGCTCGCGGCGGAACTTGACCGGACAGACGGCGGTCCCGGATCAGCCGTCCTGCAAGTCGTGCGGGTTTTCGGGCATCCTGCGGGCGAGCCGGAAGACCTGTCCGGGCTGGTTGACGGGCTGGGGAAGCTACCTGGACAGCATCAGCTGCTTGGCTGGCACCTTGACCGGCGGACGCTGGAGTTCCTGTGGCTCACGGGCGCCGAGTTGGACATCGACGAGTACGCCTACCGCTGACGGGAGTTGCCCCCTGGTCCTGGACACTTGAGCCTTGGATCTCGGGCCCGATCGGGAGACGTTGCGTAGTTGGGATCGTGCTGATGATCAGCGTCGGGGTGCGGCGGCCGGGCCGGCGGTGCCGTCGGCAGCCGGTTTGCTGGAGGACGAGAACGTGGTCTTGCGGCGGCGGGTGCGGGAGTTGGAGGAGGAGCGGGACATGCTGCGGAAGGCGGCCTGGTATTTCGCCGGGGAGACGCGCTGGTGAACCGCTTCCCGTTCGTCGCTGACCACCAGCAGCGAGCATGACGGCACCCATGGAGAACCTCGGATCACCGTCGAACTGCGGGCTGCCAGGCTGCCGTGAGCGGGCCGCGCGGGTGATGCGCCGCTTCGGCGTGCAAGGGCTGCGGCCACGCCGGCGAGCGCGTACGACGGCGGCGGACTCGGCCGCGGCGAAGGCTGCGGACCTGATCGGCCGGGACTTCACCGCCCCGCTGTCTCCCGGCGCCTCGCGGGCTGAACGAGTTTGGCGTCGCACACTGCGATGACTTTGTCGGCGGCGGCGATTTCTGCGGCGACCGTGCCGGATCCGGCTTGGGGCTGGGCGGCGTAGAGCCGGCGGATCGTGTCGGTAAGCCGGTGCGGTGCGCTGGCGTCCCTCGGCGTGGCGTCGTTCGGCTTGTGTCTCGGCGATCCGGCCGGCGATGACGGCGGGGTCGGCGCCTGCTTCCAGTGCGGCCCGCTAGCGGGTCAGCTTCGCGTCGTACTCGGCCATCGTTGGTCCTGCCGGTGTCGCTGGCGATGCGCGTTCCTGGACGAGCTGCCGCGCATGCCCAATGACAGCGTCCGCCGCAGGGCGCTGCCCGCCCCCGACCTGCTGCGCCCGACTCTCCGCAGGCCGTACGAGCCGCCCCGCGACGACCCGCAGCGCGCTCGCCGAGATCTGGGCCGAACCGCTCCGGGTGGACGGACTCAGCGTCCACGACTTCTCCGGGTTGGGCGGCCACTTGTTGCTGGCCACCCAGGCCATCTCGCGGATGCGGGCCGCCTCGCCGTCGACGTCCCGCTGCGCGACCCGTTCGAGTATCCGACCGTCGCGGCGCTGGCCGGCGGGTTGACCGCCGGTGGTCCTGTACCGGCCGCCGTGCCCACTGCCGTCGAGTCGGTGCCCCGGGGCGGAGGATGTTGCCCGGTGGCCATTTCTACGTCGACGAGCTGGCGCCGGAGCTGATCCGCCTGATCACCGCCGAGGTCGGTCCGGTGTGTGATCCGGTCCGGTAGCGGGCCGCCGGGTCCCGCGCGCCGGGACGTGCCCACCGGCCGCCGCCGGGAGTGTCACGTGTGGGCGTCGCCGGCGCCCGGCCCGGACTTCCGGTGCTCGGTGGGGACGGCCTCCAGCGCTTCACGCACGTATTCGGCGATGGGCCGGGTGCGGCCGTCGTCGTGCCACTGTTCGAGGGCGCTGAAGTAGACACCGAAGATGTAGGTGCGCGCCCGGACCCGCGCGGCGGCCGGCTCGTGTCCGCGTTCGGCCAGGGCGGCGGCGATGCGGTCCACCATGGCGTCCATGGTGGCGTAGACGGCCGCTCGGATGGTGGGCTCCTCGAGCACGTAGCGCATGCCGCGCCACGGCCCTCCGTCGCCGGCGCTGGCCGCGAGGCGGGTCATCGTGCCGGGAAGGTCGTCGAGATCGAGGACCTCGTCGAAGCCGTCCGCCCCGACGGCGGCGAACGGGTCGACGGTGAACAGCCCTTCCTTGGAGCCGAAGTAGCGGTAGAAGGTGGACGGTGACACCGCCGCTTCCCGCGCGATGTCGTCGATGGTGACGTTGGGGAACCCGCGAGAGTCGAAGAGCTCCATGGCCGTGTCCTGGATTGCCCGGATCGCGGCCATGCGGTTGCGTTGACGCAGGCTGAGCGGCATGTCGTCGAGTGTATCGATCTGAAATTCTTACTCACTAAGCAACCAACTATCAAGGTGATAGTAGCTGTCAGAATTCGCTAGGATGTGGGCATGGATGCGATCGCGGTGCGAGGTGTACGCAAGGTGTTCGGCGACACCGTCGCGCTGAACGACCTGGACCTGACGGTCACCGCGGGGGAGGTGCACGGCTTCCTCGGCCCGAACGGCGCGGGAAAGAGCACCACCATCCGGGCACTGCTCGGCCAGCTTCGGCCAGACGCCGGCGAGGCGAGCATTTTTGGCCTGGACTGCTGGACCCAGTCGGTGGCGGCCCACCGGCGCCTGGCGTACGTGCCGGGCGACGTGGCGCTGTGGCCAGGTCTGACCGGCGGCGCCAGCATCGACGTCCTCGGCCGGCTGCACGGCGGGGCGGACCCGCGCCGCCGCCGGGAGCTCATCGAGCGGTTCGAGCTCGACCCGACCAAGCGGACGCGCACCTACTCGAAGGGCAACCGGCAGAAGGTGGCGCTGATCGCGGCGCTCGCCACGAACGCCGACCTCTTCCTGTTCGACGAGCCGACCTCGGGTCTGGATCCGCTGATGGAGGAGGTCTTCCAGCAGTGCGTCCGGGAGCTGAAGGACAACGGTCGCACCGTCCTGCTGAGCAGTCACATCCTCTCCGAGGTGGAGGTCCTGTGTGACCGCGTCAGCATCATCAGACGCGGTGCGGTGATCCGCTCCGGCACCCTCACCGACCTGCGCAGCCACACCCTCACCCGGGTCACCGCGGTGACGAAGCGGCCGCTGCCGGACCTGGACGGGCTCGTCGACCTCGTCGACCTCGTCGTGACCGCCCGGCCGGACGGCACCCACGTCAACTTCCGCGCCGGCCCGGCGGCGCTGGCCGCTGCGGTCGGCCACGTCGCCGCCGCCGAACCGGCGTCGCTGACGGTGCAGCCACCGAGCCTCGACGAGCTGTTCCTCACCAACTACCGCAGCGACGCCCCGAACGCCGTGGCCGGGAGCGCGGTGTGATGACCGGATACCGGCGCTGTCTGTCGCTGAGCCTGCGCACCGGCTACACCCAGGTGCTCGGCTGGCCGCTGCTGGTGGCCGCCCTCGTGCTGGCGAGCGCGGGCACCATCAACGGCACCTACTCCGACCAGGCCAGCCGCGACCGGTACGCCGGGGCGTACGAACTGCTGAACGGCAGCGCGGCGCTGCAGGGCCGCGGGTACGACCTGCATTCCCTGGGCGGCATCCTGGTCAACGAGATGGGTTACCTGACCCTGATCATGATCCCCCTGATCGGCGTGCACCTCGCGATCCGGTTCACCCGCAGCGTCGAGGACACCGGACGCCTCGACATCCTGACGTCCTACCCGGTCCACCGGCTGGCGCCGGCCGCGGCCGGGGTGACCGCCGCCGCGGTCACGGCGGCGCTCACCGCGGCACTCACCGCGGTCGGGCTGACGGCACTCGACTACCCCCTCGGCGGATCATGGCTCTACGCCGGCGGACTCGCGATGTTCATGCTCGTCTTCACCGGCGTCGGCACCCTGATCGCCCAGTGTTGCCGGACCGCCCGCACCGCCTACCTGCTTGCGGTGGCAGCCTGGCTGATCAGCTACCTGGCCCGCGCGGCGGTGGACGCGCAGCAGTGGGCCGCGACCGGCTGGAATCCGCAGTCGTGGCTCGCGGAGATCCGGCCCTTCGCCGCGGACCCCCCGTGGTGGCCCTGGATCGCCTCCGGCCTGCTGGCCGTCGGCTTGTTCGCCGCCACCGCAGTGGTCGCCGTCCGACGTGACCAGGGAGCCGGCATCATCGCCCCACGACCGGGCCCGGCCACCGCGCCGGCCTGGGTCCGTTCCCCCTTCACCCTCCTGGCACGGCTCACCGGCGGTCTCGCTGCCGGCTGGGTCGGGGCGAGCACATTGTTCGCCTTCGCCTTCGGATACCTGACCCCCCAGATCAATCACCTCGACGCCGCCACGAAGGCCGAGCAGGGCGCCACCGTGAACGCCACTCTCACGATCTTCGTCCAGCTCAACGCGCTGCTCGCCGCCGCCGCCGGGATCCAGATCGTGCAGTGGCTGGCCGCCGAGGAGACGGCCGGCCGGGTGGGCTACAGCCTGTCCGCCCCGGTGAGCCGCTGGCGGTGGTGGACGTCCACCACGCTGCTGGCCACGATGTGGTCGATGCTGGTGCTGCTCTGCGGGGGCCTCGCCACCGGTCTCGGCCTTGCGGCGGGCTTCGGCGAGAGTCACTACTTCGGCAAGGGACTGACCGCCACTCTTTCCTACGCCGCAGCGGTCGTGCTGCTGACCGGCGTGGCCGTGGTCGTGCACTCGCTGAGCCCCAGGGCGGTCCCGGTCGCGTGGCTCCCCGTCGGCTGGGGCCTCGTTGTCTGCCTTCGCGCCGACCTGCTGGAACTCCCGTCGTGGGCGCGTGAGCTCTCCCCGGTTCACTGGATCGGTGCGGTACCCCGCGACGCGTTGCACCGGCCCGCGGCCCTGACCATGGCCGTTGCCGCCGTCGTTCTCGTCGCGGTGTCGACGGTGGGATACCGACGGCGGGATCTCGAAGCGGGGTGACCCGCCTCCGCCGGGTGCGAGGGTGACGGCTCGCCACGGCTGCCGGGCGGCCCCGACGAGCTTGAGCGCCATCGCGGGGCTGGAAGAGAGCCGACGCCACATCGCTGGCAAGAAGGAGCAGGGAGATCGTCTGCGCTGCCAGGCCGAACGCGGAGAGACCGGTCGACCGCGCTCGCCTGACCAGTGGGAGAGGCGCCCGAATTGCGACGCCGTTGGAAGTCGGCGGGCACGCAGCACCTTACTTCGAGCGTCGACTCTTGCGGTGCTCGCGATCAGCGGCGCGGGCACGTGCCTGTTCAAGTAATCGTTCTACCTCGTCCGCGGTGGCCGGGCCCGGGTTGACCACACTGGCCCAGCCCTGCACGGCGTAGGCGGGGTGGGGCATAAGTTGGTCGGTCTGTGTGAAGTCGAGTTCGTCGCCGTGTGCGGGGAACTCCTCTGGCCGGTAGCCGAACAGGTTGTGGAACTCGGCGCGCCCCACCTCGATGTTGAGCCGGTATCGTCCGGGCTCGGACAGCCGGGATCGTGTGTCGAAGCCGGGCACGTCGTGCCCGACGATCGTGGCGAACGGCCGCGTCCGGTCCTCGCCGGCGAAGAAGAACCGGTCGCCCCAGGTGTAGGACGGCATGTCGGAGCCCGGTTCGATCCGGGTTTCGGTCACTGCGGGGCGGCCGGCGATCCGGGCTGCGTCGGCCGCGCCGGGCTCGGAGCCGATGTGAAGGATCGCGTCGCAGGTCTCGATCGTGGCCGTGTCCAGCGGGAAGTACCCGAGCAGGTCCGTCACGCGTGCGCGCAGGTGGCTGCCGGTGGGTGGTGGGAAGATACCGGTCTGAGGGCCGAGGCGTTCCTCGTAGGTGCCGGGTTCCGGCCGGCCGAGACCGACCGGCTCGCTCGCTCCGAGGCTTCCGGCTACGTACAGGTATCTGTCGCCGAGCAGCGGCGACACGATGCGGCCAGCGCCGTTCCACTGCGCCGCGAGGTCCTGACCGTCCCAGTGGGTGTCCCACCGACTGGGGTGCCGCTGCAGGTGGGCGTTGTTGGCGGAGACCAGGACCGGTCCGCGGTCGCGTTCCCCGGCGAGGATGTCGAGCAGATTCTGCGCCATCAACGCGTCCCGCACGGCGAGCAGGCGGCCGATCCGCTGGGACCGGGTGCCCGGCTCGGCCATCGCGGCGTGGTAGGTGAGCAGGCCGATCGCCGTGGTGGCGAGCACTCTGGCGCGGTTCCACGCCTCAGCGCAGGTGTCCCCGATGAGGCGGGGAGCGTCGACGTACAGCTGCGATCGCAGGTCCTCGGCGAGGCCGCGTAGCGCGGCGGCCTCGGGTGTGCGCCCGGGTGAACGCGACGCGTCGTACATGATTTCCGGGGCGGTCCAGCGGTCTTCCTCGCCGACCAGGCGGTCCAGGTCGGTCGTCGCTGCCCCGAGGTATTCGCACAGTTGCCGCAGCAGCGGGCCGGGGCTGGGCGCGGCGGTGATCTCGGTCGGGGCGTCGAAGCCATGGAAGGTGACGCGCTCTGCCGGTGGCAGCCTCTCGTTGTAGTCGCGCAGCCAGTCGACCAGTTCGCGGGTGGCCGGATGAGCACCCCAGCCGTGACTGATGCCGGTGCTCAGGTCCACCTCGTCACGGCGGCCCTGCACGTAGTCGTTGACGGCGAGGCCGGCAGCCCGGTCGGACTCGATCGCGATCGACCGGAAGCCGTGCCCGGCGAGCGTCGCGAGGATCCGGTTGCGCAGGCGAGGGAACGCCGGCTCACCGTGGTAGGGCTCACCGATCGCGACCAGGTGCGGCCGGCGGGCGTGGACAAGGGACAGCAACTCACTGTCGAAAGCCATGACCTCAACCGTATCGTTGAACCACCGTGTGAAGCTTTTCCTCGACTATCCTCGGAGACTGCCGCTTGAAGCCTCAAACCGAGAGGTACCGGCCGGTGGATCTGGCGCGGGCACACGGGCTGTCCGCGCAGGCGGTCCGCAACTACGAGCAGGCCGGGATGATCCCGCCCGCCGACCGAACGGCGAGCGGCTACCGGGTCTACACCGACGACCATGCGGGTGCGCTGGCCGCCTACGTAGCGCTCATCGCGGGATACGGCTACCGGGCCGCCGGCGAGATCATGAAATCCGTGCTCGGCGGCGACCTCCCGACGGCGCTGGCCGTGCTCGACGCCGCTCACGTACAGCTTCACCGTGACCGGGAGACCGTGGAACGAGTCGCCTCAGCGGTCGTCCTGCTCGTCTCCGGCCCGCCAGCCACGCTGGCCCCCGAGGAGCCCGTCTCGATCGGAGTCCTCGCCCATCGGCTCGCTGTCACCCCGGCCACGCTGCGCAAATGGGAACGAGTCGGCATCCTGACCCCGGCCCGGTCACGGACCGCGCGCGTCTACTACTCCGACGACGTACGCGACGCCGAGCTCGCCCACCTGCTGCGCCGAGGTGGCTACCCGCTGGAGCACATCGCGACCGTGATCGCGCAGGTCCACGCTGCCGGCGGCCCGGGACCGCTCGCTGCCTCGATCGATCAGTGGCGTGAGCGGATCACGGCCCGCGGCCGGGCAATGCTCACCGGCTCGGCCCGCCTCGCGGACTATCTGTCTCCCTCGATCTGACGCAGAACAATGCGTGCAGACACCAGCCCACGCCGGGAGCACAGAAAAAGGGCCGGCCTGCGCTCGCCGGCCTTCCTACTTGCTCCTGGTACGGAAGCCGGTGTTTCCCATCGACGAGTCCGGGGTGTTGGCGGAGCGTGCGGAGTTGCGGTAGCGGTTGCAGTAGGAGTCGTGGCAGAGGTACGAGCCGCCCCGCAGGACGCGTTGCTGTCCGTCCTCGGGGCCGGTGGGGTTCACCGGTGGCGACGCGGTGTAGTAGGCGCTGTCGTACCAGTCGGCGCACCACTCCCAGACGTTGCCGACAGGTTGCCACAGGCCGTAGGCGTTCGGTTGGTAGGTGCGGACCGGGGCGGTGGCGAGCCAGCCGTCCTCGCCGGTGTTGTGTCGCGGGAATCTGCCCTGCCAGATGTTGCACGGCCAGTCCGGGCCGACCTCGTCGCCCCACGGATAGCGGGCGCCGTCGATGCCGCCGCGGGCGGCGCACTCCCATTCCGCCTCGGTGGGCAGCCGCCGGTCGGCCCAGGCGCAGTAGGCCGTCGCGTCGTTCCAGCTGACGTGCACGACCGGATGTTCCTCCAGGCCGTCCACCGTCGAGCGGCGACCGCCGGGGTGTGCCCAGTCCGCCCCCCGCACGCCCCACCACCACGGGGTGCCGCCGGCCGGCCCGATCACGTCGTCCGGGTCGGCGGACACGGCGAGGTGGAACACGGCGGAGAATCCGAAGGTCTCCGCCTCGGTGACGTAGCCGGTGTCGGCGACGAAGGCGGAGAAGTCGCGAATCGTGACGGTGGTGGCGTCCATGCTGAACGGGCTCACGGTGACGGCGTGCACCGGGGTTTCGCCGTCACCGTGCCGGTCGTCGTCGTGGGTGTCGCCCATCATGAAGGTCTGACCGGGTATCCGACACTGCTCGATCCGGTGCCGGCGCTCCCGCGGCGCCGCGCCGTCGTCGGACGGACGGCGCGGCTCGTCGGCGGACGGGTGGTGCGCGCCGTCGGGTGACGGGCGGAGCGCGCCGTCGGGGGACGGGCGATGCGGGTCGGTCCGCGGTGGGGGTGACGGTGGCTCCTGCCCCCGCGAGGGGGTGCAGCAGCTGTGCTCAGACATGCGTCGGCTTCGGTTGGCTGGGATGGGGCGAGTCCGCCACCGCCTGCTGCGCCCGCCACATCTGTGCCTTCAACTCCTCGCGGATCTCGGCGTAGGCGGGGTCGTCGTACACGTTGCGGAGCTCCTGCGGGTCGGCCGTCAGGTCGTAGAGTTCCCACTCCGGCGGGTAGGTGAAGGGCCCGCAGCCGGGCAGCCCCATCCCGTCGTTGTAGAAGTAGATGATCTTGTGGGTGGCGGTCCGGTACCCGTAGTGGGCGGGTGCCTTGTGGAAGACGTCGTCGTGCTCCCAGTACCGGTAGTACATCCCGGGACGCGGGCTGCCGTCGGTGCCGAGGAGTTCCGGGAAGAAGCTTGAGCCCTGCATGCGGGGGTGGTGTGGCACTCCGGCGGCGTCGAGCACGGTCTGGGCGAGGTCCACGTTCGTGACGATCCCGTCGAAGACCTGCCCACCCGACATGCGGCGCGGGTAGCTGAGCACCAGCGGCATCCGGAGCGACTCCTCGTACATGAATCGCTTGTCGAACCAGCCGTGCTCGCCGAGGAAGAAGCCCTGGTCGGAGGCGTACATCAGCAGAGTGTCGGCGAAGTCGCCGCGTTCCCGCAGGAAATCGATGACCCGTCCCACGTTCTCGTCGACCGAGGCGACGCAGGCGAGGTAGTCCTCCATGAACCGCTGGTACTTCCAGAGCGCGAGTTCCTCGTAGTCGAGCCCGTCCGGCGGGGTCTGCTTGAGGTCCTCGACGTTGAGGTTCTCCACCATCCGCATGGCGGCCCGGCGGGCGGAGGCGGACCGGGTCCGGTAGTCGT
Source organism: Plantactinospora sp. KBS50 (assembly GCF_002285795.1). Lineage (GTDB taxonomy): Bacteria > Actinomycetota > Actinomycetes > Mycobacteriales > Micromonosporaceae > KBS50. The sequence goes on along the minus strand of NZ_CP022961.1, from coordinate 4,304,328 downwards.
CGTCGAAGGTCTCCGGCAGCGGAATCGGGTCGCGGTACATGCCCTCGTGCCGGGGGTGCGGCTGCCACGGCCGGTGCGGCGACTTGTGATAGATCAACACGCACCAGGGGTCGTCGCCGTCGAGTCCGTCCACCCAGTCCAGCGCCAGGTCGGTGATCAGGTCCGTGGTGTAGCCGGGTACCTGGCGCAGGCCGTCCCGGGAGAGGAACATGGGGTCAAAGTATTCACCTTGTTCGATGAGTACGTCCCAGTAGTCGAAGCCCTGCGGGTCGTGTCCCGCGCCGTCGCCCATGTGCCACTTTCCGATCATCGCGGTGCGGTAGCCGGCCTCCCGCAGCTGGGTGATGAAGGTGGGCTGGCTCGCGTCGATCGGCGTCACGAGCGTGGTCACGCCGTTGATGTGGCTGTAGGTGCCGGTGAGGATGGAGGCCCGGCTCGGGGAGCAGAGCGAGTTGGTCGCGAAGCAGTTGTCCAGCCGCCATCCCTCTGCCGCGATCTCGTCGATGCGCGGGGTGCGGTTCACGACCGAGCCGTAGGCGCTGATGGCCTGTGCGGCGTGGTCGTCGGTGAGGATCATGATGATGTTGGGGCGGCGCTGGTTCGTCGTCACGGGGGCTTTCCCTCTCTGCGTTGCTCGTGCTGACTGCAGGACGCGGCGTTCGGTCAACCCCCGTGGGCGCTGACGATGCCGCGCAACTTCTCCCAGGGGATGACGCCGACGGAGCGGGCCCAGTCGTCCCACCGGGCGGCGAGGTCCGCCACGACCTCCGGCCGCCGGTCGGCCAGGTCGATCAGCTCCGAGCGGTCGACCGACATGTCGTACAGCTCCCAGGGCCGGCCGGCCTCCCGGACGATCTTCCAGCGTCCGGCGCGGGCGGCGGCGTTGCCGACGTGCTCCCAGAAGAGGGGGTGGTCGCTCTGGTCCGGCGCACCGCGCAGCGTCGGCAGCATCGACACGCCGGCGGCGTCGGCGGCGGGTGTTCCGCTGACCGCGCAGATCGTGGCCAGGATGTCGGTGAGCTGGAAGGCGTCGTTCACCACCTGCCGCTCAGCGAGGCCACCGGCCGGCCAGGAGGCGATGAACGGGGTGGCGATGCCGCCCTCGTGCACCCAACGCTTGTAGAAGCGGAACGGGGTGTTGGAGAGGTTGGCCCAGGCCCGACCGTAGCTGGTGTAGGTGTCCGCCGGGCCCGGACGGATCTGCGGCCGGTTGCCGATGGACATCGCCCGGCCGTCGGGAGTACGCGACGGCTGCCGGCGGTGGAAGTGCGGTGCGTTCGGCGGGGGCAGTTCCTCGGCGCACGCCCCGTTGTCCGACAGGAACACCACCAGGGTGTTCTCGCGTACGCCGGCCTCATCGAGCGCATCGATCACCCGGCCGATGCCGGCGTCCATCCGTTGCACCTGCGCCGCGTAGGTGCTCATCCGGCGTGCCTCCCACTCCGGGTCGGCGACGTCCCGCCACGGCGGTTGCGTCGGATCCCGGTCGCTGAGCGCCGATTCGGTGCCGACGATGCCCAGTTCCCGCATCCGCCGGTGCCGGTCCGCCCGCAGTTCGTCCCAGCCCCGGTCGTAGACCCCCTCGTACGCCTGGATGTCCGACTCGGGGGCGTGCAGCGGCCAGTGCGGGGCGGTGTACGCCAGGTACAGGAAGAACGGCTGTTCGTCGCGGGCCGCGCTCCGCACGAAGCCGGCCGCGTGCTCGCTGACCGCGTCGGTGAGGTAGAAGTCCCCTTCGGGTACGGGACAGCGCCGCTCGCCGTGCCACAGGTTGCCGGGATGGAAGTAGCTGTCCGCGCCGGGCATGATCCCGTAGAACTCGTCGAAGCCTCGGCGGGTCGGCCAGGAGTGGTCCGGCTCGGCGGTGTTGCTGGACAGATGCCACTTGCCGGACAGGCAGGTGGCGTACCCGTCCTCCTTGAGGCGCTCGGCGACGGTCGGCACATCGGCGCGCAGCGTGCCCGGGTAGCCCCCGTACGGGGAGTGGTCGTCGGTCAGCACCCCGATGCCGGTCTGGTGTGGGTGGCGACCGGTGAGCAGGCTGGCCCGCGACGGGCTGCACCGGGCGGTGTTGTAGAAGGACGTGACCCGCACCCCCTCGGCGGCCAGGGCATCCAGGCGTGGGGTGTTGATCTCGCCGCCGAAGCAGCCGACGTCGGAGTAGCCGAGGTCGTCGGCGAGGATCACGACGATGTTCGTTCTGGCCGCGGGTGTCATGCCGCTCTCACCGCTTTCGTCTGTCCGGTTTCGTCTGTCCGGCGTGGCTGGGTGGTGCGCCCCCGGGCGTCCTGTCCGCTGTTCATCGGGGCGGGCGGGCCAGCAGCGCCACCAGGCTGGCCGCGCCGATGAGCATGGCCGCGGCCGCGGCGGCGGCGTTGGCGACCGCGATCCGGCCCGCCGGCCTGCCGGTACGCGTCCAGCGGCGGTAACGGCGGTGGGCGAGCAGGGCTCCCGCCGCCGCCACCAGGCAGGTGCTCGCGGCCGCCGCTGCCATCCACGGGCCGTACCAGGTGAGGAGCTGGCGGGCGACCAGCAGCCCCGCCACCGCCAGCGCGAGCGCCGTGCGGGACCAGGCCAGGGCCGTCCGTTCCGCCTGCAGGCCAGGGTCGCGGACGGCCCCGGTGTCGCGGTCGGCTCCGGTGTAGCGGTCGGCTCCCGCGGCCCGGTCGGCTCCGGTGTCCCGGCCGGCAGATCGCGGCACGGCGGCGATCCCGGTCCTCACAGCAGCACCGCGAGCACGATCAGGATTCCGATGACGACCACCGCGCCGACGAGGGGCATCGACAGCAGCGGCGACGGCAGGGGCTCGTCGCGGCGTAGCGCGCGTTCCCGGCGTACCCAGCCCAGCCATGCCGGCACCGGCATGGCGATGCCGGTGACGATCAGCAACGCCGCCGCGGCCGTCCGCAGGTGGGGATGGAGGCCCGGCCCGAACGCCGCCAACGCCACCCCACCGGCGATCAGGGCCAGTGCCGTCCGGATCCACGCGAGGAAGGTGCGTTCGTTGGCGAAGCTGAAGCGTACGTCCGGCTCGCGGCCGTGGGCATAGACGCTCGCCGGAAACCGCCGTGCCGGTTCGCCGACCCCGGACGCGGGCTGCGCCGCCTCCGGCACCAGGGTGTCATCGACCCGTCGGGCGGTCATCGGCCCGCACCGCCCGCCCCGCCGATGTGCGCCAGTTCGCCGGCGAAGTGGCAGGCGGCGAGTTGTCCGGTGCCGGTGGGAGCCAGCGCCGGGGGCGTGGTGGTGCAGATGTCCCGGCTCGGGTCGGCCTTGGGACCGATCGGGCAGCGGGTGCGGAACGGGCAGCCGGTCGGTGGGGAGGCCGGGCTGGGCAGGTCGCCGGTGAGCACGATGCGTTCGCGGTGTCGCGCGTCCACGTCGGGCTCCGGGGTGCTGGACAGCAGCGCCGCGGTGTACGGGTGCTGCGGCGACTCGTAGACCTGTTCGGCCGTTCCGGTCTCCACGATCCTGCCGAGGTACATGACCGCGACCCGGTCGCTGAGGTGCCGCACCACGGCGAGGTCGTGGGCGATGAACAGGTAGCCGAGGGAGAACTCGTCCCTGAGCTGTTCGAGCAGGTTGATGATCTGGGCCTGGATCGAGACGTCCAGGGCCGAGACCGGCTCGTCGAGGATCAGCATCTTCGGGCTGGCCGCCAGGGCGCGGGCGATGCCGATCCGTTGCCGCTGTCCGCCGGAGAAGGCGTACGGATAGCGGTCGAGATGGTCCCCGTCGAGCCCGACCCGTTCGAGCAGTTCCCGTGCGCGGGTGGCCAGGTCCGCTCCGGACACGCCGGCCTGGCCGAGCGCCTCCTCGATGGACTGTCCGATGGTGCGTCGCGGGTTGAGCGACGCGTACGGGTCCTGGAAGACGTACTGCACGGTGGCGGCGACGGTACGCAGGTCGCCCGGGCGCATGGCGGTCACGTCCCTGCCGGCGACCGTGACGCGACCCTCGGTGGGGCGGGTGATGCCGACGATGCTGCGCGACAACGTCGACTTGCCGCAGCCCGACTCCCCGACCAGACCCAGCGTCTCCCCGGACCGCACCTCCAGGGAGACCCCGTTGACCGCCCAGACGGGGGTGGTGCGGGACAACCTGCCGTGTCCCGACGCCACGTTGGTGCGCAGCCCGTCGACGTGCAGGATCGCCGGCTGACGGGTGTCGACGGCAGCGCGCGTGGACCGGCGTACCGGCAGCACCGCGATCTCGCCGCCGTCGCCACTGACCCAGCAGGCCGCGGCCCGGCCCGGGGCCACGGTGGCCAGCGGCGGCCGTTCGGTGTGGCATCGCTCGACCACCGCCGGGCAGCGGGGGGCGAAGCTGCAACCGGGTGGCAGGTCCGCCGGGTTCGGCGGGGATCCCGCGATCGCCGGCAACGGTTCGCGCCCTCCGGCGGACAGCCGGGGCACGGCCCGCAGCAGCGCGTAGGTGTAGGGGTGGCGCGGGTGCCGGAACACCTCCGCGGCCGGTCCCCGCTCGACGACCTGGCCCCCGTACATCACCAGGACGTCGTCGCAGAGTTGCGCCACGACGCCCATGTCGTGGGTGATGAGCACGATCGCGATGCCGAGATCCCGGCGCAGTTGCGCGAGGAGTTCGAGGATCTGTGCCTGGATGGTGACGTCCAGGGCCGTGGTGGGCTCGTCGGCGACGATGACCGAGGGCTTGTTCGCCAACGCGATGGCGATCACGACGCGCTGCCGCATACCGCCGGAGAACTCGTGCGGATACAGCTTGATCGTGCGCTCGACGTCGGGGATGCCGACCTGGCCGAGCAGCTCGCGGGCGCGGGCGCGCGCGGCGGTCCGGTCGACGCCGTGCACGAGCAGCGCCTCGACGATCTGGTCGCCGACGGTCATGACGGGGTTGAGCGCCGCCTGCGGGTCCTGGAAGATCATGGCGATCTGCCGGCCACGCAGGTCGCGCATCTGGTCTTCCGGGGCGTCCAGGACGTCGGTGCTGGCCAGCCGCACCGTACCGCCCTCGACCTGACCGGGGGCCGGAGCATCCGCATGATCGCCCGCGCGGTCACCGACTTGCCGGAGCCCGACTCGCCGACGACTCCCAGGATCTGTCCGGGCCGGACGTCGAAGCTGACGTCGTTGACCGCGCGAACCAGACCCGAGGGAGTGGGAAACGTGACGGTGAGTCCGTTGACGTCCAGTAGTGGTTCGCGGAGTTCTTCCGCTGCTGTGGCGTGGCTCATTTCCGGTTCACCGTCTCGTTCAGGGCGTCGGTGAGGAGGCTGAAGCCGAAGGCGAGGAGCAGGAGGATCACGATGGGTCCGATCACGTACGTGGGCGAATGCGTGATGTACCGCATGCCGGTGTTCAGCAACGCGCCGAGCGACGGCTCGGGTGGTTGGATGCCGAGCCCCACGATGCTGAGGCTGGCCTCGAAGAAGATCGTCTGTACCACGAAGACCGATCCGGCCACGATGATCGGGTCGACCGCGTTCGGCAGGATGTGCCGGATCATGATCTTCCACCGGCTCACGCCGAGGGTCCGGGCGGCCAGGACGTACTCCCGCTGCTGCTGGCTGAGCAGCGCGGAGCGGGCGAGCCGGCCGAAGATGGGCAGTCCGAGGATGATGACCGCCACCAGGATCGTGGTGGCACCGGTGCCGAGCACCAGGACGATCGAGATGCCGAGGATGAGTCCGGGGAAGCCGACGATGATGTCGAGGACCCGCTGCACGCCGCTGCCGAGCCAGCCGGCGACGAACCCCAACAGGCCCAGCAGCGTACCGATCACCATGGTCACCGGGACGGCGATGAAGACGAGGATGAGGTCGGTCCGCAGGCCGTAGACGCTGCGGTTCAGGATGTCCCGGCCGACCTCGTCGGTGCCGAAGAGATGCCGCGCGGAGAAGCCCTGAAAGGCGTCCGCGGACTGCTCGTCGTAGCCCTGCGGAAAGATCACCGGGGCGAGCAGGGCGGTGGCCGTGAGCAGCACGATGAGCAGTGTCGCCGCGGCTCCGCGCGGGGTACGCAGCGCCTGCAGGTACCTGCTGGCGCCCGGACGGAGGCGGCGCGGGGCCCGCCCGGACGTGGGTGCGGTGATGGCGACCATCTCAGGCCTCCAGACGGATTCGGGGATCGAGGGCGGCCAGGATGATCTCGGAGAGGAGTTGCAGCATGACGGCGATGAAGACGGCGGCCAGGATCAGCACCTGCACCACCAGGTAGTCGCGGGAGTCCACGCTGCTGACGGCGAGCGCACCGAGCCCGTTGCGGGCGAAGATCGCCTCGACCACGATCGCGCCGGCGAGCAGTTCGCCGATCCGCAGGCCGATCACCACCACGACGCTGCCGAGGCTGTTGCGCAGCACGTGCCTGCGGGTGATCCGGCGGCCCGGCACGCCCTTCGCCTTCGCCAGGTCGACGAAGTCCTCCGATCGGGTGGCCAGCATCGAGGTCTGTAACAGGCGGGCGATCACGGCCGCCTGTGGCAGGGCCAGCGCGATGGCGGGTAGCAGGAGGTACTGCAGGCCGAAGGAGGGGTTGTCGAAGACGCTCATCTCGCCGCTGACCGGCAGGACCGGCAGGACCACCCCGAGCAGGAGGATCAGCAGCATGCCGGTCAGGAACGGGGGAGCGGCCAGGAAGACGGTGTTGAAGCCGTCGATCACCAGCCGGGCGGCGGGCGACCGCCGCGCTCCGCCGAGGATGCCGAGCAGCAGCCCTATCGCGATCATGATGAGCGTGGCGAGTGCGGACAGTTGGAGGGTGCTGCCGATCCGGTTGGCGATCAGTTCACTGACCGGGCGGTGCAGGATGTAGGACTGGCCGAGGTCACCGTGCAGGAGACCGCCGACCCAGTTCAGGTACTGCTGCCACAACGGTTGGTTGAGACCGAGTTCGGCACGGATGGAGGCGATGACCTCCGGGGTGGGGTCCGGCCCGGCCAGCACCACGGCGGGGTCGCCGGGTGCCAGCCGGGGCAGCAGGAAGGCGATCATGCTGCTCGCGACCAGCACGAGAAGCACCGACGGCACCTTCCGGACCAGGAACTTGAGCATGCTCACTTCGTGATCGCCGCCTGTTCGAGCAGGATCGGCCCGCGGATCGTGCTCTCCACCCCGGTGATGGTGCTGCTGACCACGATCTGCGCCGGCGCCTGGACGATCGGCACGGACGGGAGTTCGTCCAGCAGGTAGCGGCTGAGCGCCGCGGTCGCGGGGCCGGCCTGGTCCGCCGGGGCGGCCAGCAGTTCGGCGCGCAGGTCCTGGTACTTCTGCGGCCAGAAGCCGTTCGCGTTCTTCGCGCGCAGCGGCGGCAGGGAGTTGATCAACGTGACCGGGCTGAGCCCGACCTGGCCGTGCAGCGACAGGTACGCCGCGCCGAGATCGCCGCGGGACTGCCCGGCGGAGAACGCGGGCTGGTCGACGGCCTTGGACACCGGCTTGAGACCGATCTCGGTCAGGTTGTTGGCGACGATGGAGTACATGGCGCGGACGATCGGGTTGGCGCCGTAGGTGATCGGCACCTCGGCCCCGGCCGCGCCGGCCTCGGCGACCAACTGCTTCGCACGCTCGGGGTCGTAGGTGTAGCGCCTGGTCAGCGTCTCGTCCACGCCCGGTGCCTTGGCGGACCAGAAGACGTTGGAGACCTCGCCGACTCCCGCGAGTACCTGCTTGTTGATCCGCTCGCCGTCGATGGCGTACGCGACGGCCTGCCGCACACGGACGTCGTCGAGGGGTGCGGTCGAGACGTTGAGCCCGAGGTTGTAGATGGTGCCGCCGGCCGGTAGCAGCCGATGCTGACCGGAGGCGAACGCCTGCGCGTCGGTGGGCGTGAGCCCGGAGGCCATCTGGGCCCGACCGCTGCGGACCGCGGAGATCTCGGCCGTCGCGTCGGTGGTCACGACGTACTCGATGCGGTCGAGGTTGACCTCGTCGACGTTCCAGTACCCGGGGTACTTGACCAGTTCGTACGAGGCGCCCTGTTTCCAGTTGCCGAAGGTGAACGGTCCGGTGCCGACGACCTGCGTGCCGTCCTTGAGGCCGGCCGCGGTTTCCTTGTCGATGATGAGCGTCTGGTCGAGGAACTCGAGCAGACTCGGCTGGGGTTCGCTCATCGTGACCGTCAGCTCGGTCGGGGACTTCACCGTGATCGAGGTGAAGCTTCGTGCGACGAATCCCAGGTTGGAGGCGTTCTGCGGGTCGGCCGCCTGTTCGAAGGTGTACTTGACGTCCTCGGCGCTCATCGCCCGCCCGGTGTGGAACGTGACGCCCTCGTGCAGGGTCAGTTCGATCGACAGGCCGTCCGACGCGATGTTCCAGCTGGTGGCGAGGACCGGCTTCGGCTCCCGGGTGTCCGGGTCGATCTGGAGGACCGGCTGGAAGACGTTGTTGATCCACGGATAGTTGCGCTCAAGCGTGCCGAAGATGCCGCTGGGCAGCGCGTCGAGCGCCACCGCGTACGTGATCGTGCCGCCCTTGACCGCTTCGGCGCTCGCGCCGCCGTTCCGGGCCGAGGTGCAGCCGCCGGCGGTCAGGGCGAGGGCGGCGGCGAGCGAGCCGACGGCCAGTAGGCGACGGCGGGAGATGGACGAAGAGCGGACCGGCGAGCTCATGGGACTCCTCGGGGTGGGGGATTTCGAGGATTTACTTTCGCAGGTTGGGAAATTAACATCGTCGCAATAGCCCGTCAATCCCCTCCGCGTCGCCCCGGTCTCCCACCCGGACCGGGTGCGGAGCCGTCCCGCAGAAGGCTCGCTCATGCCCCTGAACATCCTGCTGCTGACCGCCGACGACATGGACTTCCACACCCCGGGACCGTTCGGCGGACCGCCGGGGGTGACGCCTGCCCTGGACCGGCTGGCCGCGACGGGCATGACCTTCCACCGGGCGCACGTCGTGGCGGCGGTCTGCCAGCCGAGCCGGTCGGCGATCATGTCGGGAAAGCTGCCGCACCGAAACGGCGCCGAGGGTTTCGAGCCGATCGCCGAGGACGTCCGGGTGCTCACGGACCTGCTCCGACCCGCCGGATACCTCGCCGGCATCCTCGGCAAGGTCGACCACCTGCAACCCGTCGAGAAGTTCGGCTGGGACCTGACCCGCACCATGCAACAACTGGGGCTCGGGCGTGACCCCCACGCCTACGGACGGGCGACGGCCGAGTTCATCGACGACGCCACGCGCCAGGATCGACCCTGGTTCCTGATGGCCAACGCGCACGACCCGCACCGACCGTTCCACGGCAGCGCGGCCGAGGCCGCGAAGTGGACCCCCGAACAGCTCGCCGCCGTGCCGGCCCCGTCCCGGACCTACTCCGCCGGGACCCACCCCGTCCCTGGCTTCCTCCCCGACCTGCCCGACGTACGCACCGAGGTCGCCGAGTACCTCAGCTCGTCGCGGCGCTGCGACGACGTGGTGTCCGCCGTGCTGACCGCGCTGCGGGACAGCGGCCAGGCCGACCGCACGGTCGTCGTCTTCCTCTCCGACAACGGCATGGCGTTCCCCTTCGCCAAGGCCAACTGCTACCTGCAGAGCACCCGGACCCCGCTCGTCATCCGGTGGCCCGGGGTCACCCGGCCCGGGTCGAGGGACGAGGACACCCTGTTCACCACCCTCGACCTGCTGCCCACCCTCTGCGACGCGGCCGAGGTCGACCCGCCCGGGGACGTCGACGGCGCCTCGCTGCTGCCGCTCCTGCGAGACGGTACGGACGCCCGCGAGCACGGGCCGATCGTGACCGTCTTCCACGAGACGTCGGCCAAGCGCCGGTTCGAGATGCGGTGCGTGCAGGACCGCCGGTACGGCTACATCTGGAACGCGTGGTCGGACGGGGAACAGCAGTACGTCGCGGAGAACATGGACGGGCTGACCTGGGCGGCGATGGAACGCGCCGCCGCCGGGGACCATGCCGTGCGGCAGCGGGTCGAACTCTATCGGCAGCGCGTACCGGAGGAACTCTACGACCTCGACGCGGACCCCCACTCCCAGCGCAACCTGGTCGCCCAGCCGGGCGTGCGTCCCGTCCTGGACGCCATGCGGGCCATCCTGAGCGAGTGGATGGATCGGCACGCGGATCCACTTCTCGACCGCTACCCGTACGCGACGCGACCCGGCGCAACGCAACGACCGTCCCCGATCGAGGGTGGTACCCGTTCGGCGCAAGACTGCGAAGATTAGTCCCATGGGAGCGCCACGCAGGTTCTCTGCGACCACCTTCGAGCAACTCGGCCACCACGACCGGGCCATCATGCGGCTCCTGCGCGACCTCGGACCCTGCTCGCGAACCACACTCGCCGCGGAGATGGAGGTCTCCTCCACCACGATCACCAAGACCGTCGCGCCGCTGATCGCCCGCGGCTACATCGAAGAACAGGTCACCGCCGCCGAGACACGGGTGGGGCGCCCGGCGATTCCCCTGGCTGCGGTGCCCGACGCCGCCACCGTGTGCGGCGTGCAACTCGGTGTCGGAGTGGTCAACCTCGGCCTCACCAACGCCCGCGCCGAGACGCTCACCGAGGACTCGTTCGCCTTCGATCCCGCCACCGACCCCACCGTCGTCCTCGACAAGGTGACCACCGCGATCGAGAAGCTGCTGGCCGAGGCGGAGAGCGCGCCCTGCCTCGCCATCGGCGTCGCGGCGCCGGGTCCCGTCGACACCAAACGGCGTACCAACCTGATGTCGGTGCACCTCGGCTGGCGCCACGTACCCATCGCCGATCTCCTCGAAGCACGGCTCAACATCCCGGTCTTCGTGGACCACAACGTGCGCGCGATGGCACTCGCCGAGACCCTCTACGGCCGCCACGACGTACGGGACCTGGCGTACGTGCACATCAAGACGGGACTCGGGCTGGGTCTGGTCCTGGACCGCAAACCCTTCTACGCCGGCATCCACGGGCTCAGCGAACTCGGCCACGTACGCGCGGTGAGCAGCGGACGTACCTGCGCGTGCGGGGCCCGGGGCTGCCTGGAGACGGTCGTCTCCGAGACCAGCCTGCTGGACAGCGCGATCGGCGCAGGCATCATGCCGCAGGACGGGGCGCCCCCGACGTCCCCGCTGGCCGTCGTGGAAGCCCTGGCGGCGGCGGGCGACGACGCGGCCCGGCGGATCCGCGCCGAACTCGTACAGCACCTGGCGGCGGCCCTGGCCAACGTGGTGAACCTCTTCAACCCCCAGCTCATCCTGCTCGGCGGCATGTTCGAGGCCGCGTCCGAGTCGCTGATGGACGATGTCCATGCCGCCACGAGATCAGCCGTCTACCCCGTCCTCCGCGACGAGTTCCGGATCAGACGGCCATCACTGCGTACCCCCGGCGTCGTCGGCGGCGCGGCACTGGCCCTGGAAGAGGTCTTCTACGGCAGCCGCTGACCGGACGCTCGCCCCCACCCGCGCGGGGCCGACCCTGATCGGCCGATCGGGTCTTGACCACGTCGAATGCCTTCGGTGAGCGCCGAATGCGAGACAGAGCCGTTGGATCCACGGGCCGATGCTGGTTTGGCTGCGACCTGATCACCCCGTGACAAGTGTGTGCAGGAGGTGCATAGCCTTGTCTAACACGTTTAGGACCGGCCGAGGATTGCTGGCGGCTACGCACATCAATAACGAAATACGAGGGGGCACGGTGACCGTGACGTGAATCTGGACGCATGAACGCGCCGGCGGGTGATCCAACCGCGGGACGTGATGCTTTTTGTTGCTGTCCACGGAGGATAATTCGGTGGCGGTTGTCTTCCTGGCGGGGAAGACGAGCCCGCGACCCACACTCGCCAATCGGGGGCGGATCACAGCGGATCGGTGTGTAGACGGAACTCCTTGGGCGACACCCCGAACTGCTTCTTGAAATCCCGGGCAAACTGGTCGGAGCGACCGTAGCCGTGGCTGGTGTGGACCGCTTTTATGGTCATCGCCCTGGCCCTCGGGTCATGCAACGTGTCACGGCACGCGTTCAGACGCACTTGCTTGAGCAGCTGCATCGGAGTGATCTCCGCTTCTTGGCAGATCTTGTGGAGGGAGCGTAGTGAAATGTTCGCCGCATCGGCAACGCGTTGCAGGTCGAGCGTTGCGTCGGCGTGGTGTTGATGAATGGTGCTGCGGATGCAGGCCAGGCGAAGAGCGCGAAGGGTTGCTGATCTTATCTCGTTACATGTCCCGACTCGTTGACTGATCATCTCGACCGCGTAGTCGTGCAGGATGGATTCGGTCGCGAACTCGTCAGTGTGTTCCGTGCTGTCGGCCAAATTGATCAGTAATTGCGTGATAAAGCTGTAGCCATGTAAGTTTCTGGGTAACAGCCTGCCGGCATATGGTTGGATCAATTTTGGAGGTATCGGAACCATGGCTTTCGGGATGGACAACAGGATCACCCGCATCCCGGTCGGGTTGGTCGAATTTATGCTGTGTTGCGGTAGGGACGGGTCATAGAGGGCAAGATCCCGTGGCCGGAAGACAATTTGGTTACCCGCTTGTTCCTCGAAATGTCCGCCGTTCACGCTGAGATAAATCTGATAGCACTCCGGATCGAAGGACCTGATCAGGTCTTTGGTGCGTCGCGCTTCGACCTCTGAGCCTGCGGCAAAGCTAAGCGACTCGATGGTGAGGTTGCCGAATCGGACAACCGACATCGCCGCGAGCAGATGGCTGAGCCTGCGCCCATGGATCTGGAAGGGGCAGAGTTCGGAAGTGGCGCCTTCGCGATAGTGTTCGTAACTGTCGAGTGGATGGATCAACCTTGTGTCGTAGCGCCAAAACACTGTCGTCCCCTCCGTGTCCAAATTGGCTGTGTGCCAATTAAACCCGACGTGTTCATCCGCAGAGTTGACTGTGAGCGCACAGTCCGGCGCGTGGCGATGCTGCCGAGGTGAAGCTCAGTCCCGGCGCCACCGCGATGATGGCCGGTGAATGTGGGCAGCGTCTGGGGGCTGCCCAGCCGTGCCCGCAACCAGTTGGGCGGCGGACAGGCGCAGCGCCAGCTCACGGTGCCCAGGCGTGGCGGAGCCCTCGTGGTGGTCCGAACGCGGGAACGCCGCGTGCATGGCGAAGGGCGGCAGCAGGCGTGTGGTGAGGACTGGCTGAGAAGGGGTCGACGGTCGGGACGTCGACTCGCCGGTGATGTCGAAGCATCCTGGCGTCAGGTGTCCAGTGGTGCGCTGATCAGCAGGCGCCGGTCCACGGCGGCGGCGAACGGATCGGCCAGTTCGACGGCGAAGTCCCGCACCCAGGAGTGCAAGGCGGTCAGGAAACCGACCAGGTCCCGCTGAACGGCATCCAGAAGCGTCGGCAGGCCATCGCACGGGATGTCGATGTGCTGCTCGCCTGGGCTGGGTGGTTGCCCTGGAAGGAGCTGATCCTTGTCCTTCCATACGCGCAGCACCCGTCCACGGTGCTCAACCAACACGTCGGGGTCGTGTCCGAGATAGATCACCTCTCCGTCGAGGACTCGCAGCCAGTCGCGCCACTCGTCAAGACCGACGCAGCAGCCGGGGTCGAGGACGACATCGCCGTCACTGATCCGCAGACCGCCGGGTGCGTAGTCCGCTTCATCAGAGGTCAAGTACCTTTCGATCGCTTCAGAGGCGTCCGTCGCAGTAATGGACAGGTCATCCGCGGTGACGCTGCGTGCGATCAACGTCCACACCACCGTTCCCACCTGCTGCGGCGTTGGCAGGCGCGGGATCGGGATGAAGGAGCCAGGTCTGTCGACTGTCCAGAACGGGCAGTCGGACGGACCACACTCCAGCACAGGCGTCATCGCGGTCATGGACCGAGGCTAGAACCCGTGGAGCAGTCCCTGCGACCGCATTGTCCCTTGTGCTTCCCGAGAGCGGTGGCGCGCGACGAGGCGTACCCCGGTCGCGTCGGCGCGGACCGAGTGCCCGCGGCAACGTCCGGACGTCACCGCGGGTCCATCGCGCCCGGCACCGCTTCACCTCGGGCCACACGAGGAAGCGGGGGACCGCTCGATCGGGTCAGCCGGGCCGGCCGGCGGCCATCGTGGCGGCCAGCCCGGCGACCGTCGGGTCGGAGAAGAGCGTCCGGATCGGCAGGTCGATGCCGTAGTCGGCGCGGATCCGGGCCATCAACCGGGCCGCCGTCAGCGAGTGTCCGCCGAGGGCGAAGAAGTTGTCCCGTACGCCGACCGGCGCCGGCAGCAACAGCAACTCGGCCACGATGGAGGCCAGTCGGGCCTCGACCGGTGTGCGCGGGGCGATCCGCTCCTGGCTCGCCGACGCGTTCCAGTCGGGCTCGGGCAGGCCGCGGTGGTCGACCTTGCCGCTGCGGGTGAGCGGCAGCGCGGGCAGCACCAGGTACGCGGCCGGGACCATGTAGTCGGGAAGCGTCTGCCGCAGGTGGTCGCTCAGCCCGGCGGGCGGCTGGTCGGCGCCGTCCGCGGTGACGAGGTAGCCGACGAGGCGTACGTCGTCACCGCCGCCACGCACCGACACCACGGCCTCGGCGACGTCGGGGTGGCTTCGTAGGGCCGCCTCGACCTCGCCGCTCTCGATCCGGTACCCGCGGATCTTGATCTGCCGGTCGGCCCTGCCGGCCAGCTCGATCCGGCCGGTCCGGCGCCACCGGCCGACGTCGCCGGTCCGGTACAGGCGGGCGCCCGGCCGTGGGCCGAACGGGTCGGGCCGGAAGCGGGCCGCGGTCATCCCCGGCGAATCGTGGTAGCCGTGGCCCACCCCGGCTCCGCCGATGTAGACCTCCCCGAAGACGCCGGGCGGGACCGGCCGCGCCCGGGCGTCGAGCACGTACAGCCGGGTCCCACCGATGATCGACCCGATCTCGATCGGGGCCGGCGAGCCGGCGACGGCGTCGCCGCCGGAGTAGATCGTCGTCTCGGTCGGGCCGTACAGGTTCCACACCCGCGCCCCCGGGCCGGCGGCCATCGCGTCGGCGAGGTCCCGGGGCAGCGGCTCCCCGGCGGTCATCCGCAGCGACACGGCCGCCGGGATGCCGCCGGCGTCGACAAGCATCCGCCAGCCGGCCGGCGTGGCCTGCATGGCGGTCGCTTCGCTGTCGATCAGCAGTTCGCGCAGTCGGGCCGGGTCCTTGACCTGTTCGGTGTCGGCGACCACGGCGCGTCCGCCGGCCAGTACCGGCGCGAGCAGCTCGACCAGGGCGATGTCGAACGCGAACGTCGACACGGCGACGAACCGGTCCCGCGGGCCGAGGGCCAGCTTCGGCGCGACCGCGTCGAGCAGCGCCGCGATGCCGCCCTGGGTCACGGTGACCGCCTTGGGCCGGCCCGTCGACCCGGAGGTGAAGATGGTCACGGCCGGGGCCAGCGGCGGCGGGTCGAGTACCGGCTCGGGCCCCGCGAGGTCCGCGGGGAGCGCGGCCAGGTCGACGACCGGTATCGGCGCCGCCGTCGGCGGGAGGGTCGGCGCGTCCGTGACGCCGCTGTCGAGCACGATCGCGGCCGCCCCGGCATCGGCCAGCATCATGGCGATGCGCTGTTGCGGATAGATCGGGTCCAGCGGTATGTAGGCCGCGCCGGTCGACCAGACGCCGAGGACCGTGGGCAGGAGCCGGGCGCCGCGGGGCAGCAGGATCGCCACCCGGTCGGCCGCGCCGACGCCCCGCCCGGCCAGCGCGGCGGCGATCCGCCGGGCCCGGTCGCGCACCTGCGCGCCGGTCAGCTCGCCGTCGCTGCCGGTGACGACGACCGCGTCGCCGGCACACGCGGCGTGCAGCCGGGCCACCGCGGTCGCGTCCGGGTCCAGGTGCGGGCCGCCGTCCGGCCAGCGGCTGGTGACCAGGTCCGACAGGTCGGGGGACATGATCTCCGCCTCGGCGACGACCCGGTCCGGATCGTCGACGAGGCAACGCAGGATCGCCTGGAAGCCGTCGGTCACGAGTTGCCCGGTCGCGTCGTGGAAGAGGTCGCTGTTGTAGTTGACCCGCACCTGGGGGCCGTCCGCCGCCTCGGTGACGGTCAGCTCGATCTCGAACTTCGCGGTGCCGTTCTCCACCAGCTCGGGTCGCCAGTGCAGCCCGCCGCGGTCGGGGACGGCCCAGGACTCCTCCATCGCGAACATCACCTGGGTGAGTGTGAACCGGGCCGGGTCGCGGTCGGGCCGCAGCGCCTCCACCACCCGCTCGAACGGCAGCTCCTGGTGGGCCAGGGCCCGCGCGGTCGCGCGGTGCACGGATCGCACCAGGTCACCGAGCGTGGCGTCCCGGTCGACCCGGATCCGCATCGGCACGGTGTTCATCAGCAGGCCGACCATCGTCTCCATCTCCGGCCGGGTCCGGGCGGCCATCGGTACGGCGATCATGAGATCGTCGGTGTCGGTCAGCCGGGACAACACGACCGCGTAGGCGGCCAGCAGGACGGCGAACACCGTGGTGCCCTGCTTGGCGGCGAGTTGCCGGAGCGCCTCGGCCAGCTCATTGTCCATTGTGGTGTGGATGGATCGGCCGGCGAAGGTCTGGCGGGCCGGGTACGGCTCGTCGGTCGGCAGCGACAGCGCCGACGGCGCGTCGGCCAACTCGTCCTGCCAGAACCGCAGGGCCGGCGCGTACCCGCCGTTCTCGGCGTGTTCGAGCTGCCAGACGGCGTAGTCGGCGTACTGGATCGCCGGTTCCGCGACGGCCGGGGCGCCGGCGCGGACGATGGCCTCGTAGTCGGTGGACAACTCGTCGAAGAGGACCCGGAACGACCAGCCGTCGGCCACGATGTGGTGGGCCACGACCGCGAGGACATGGGCCTGCGGCGACATCCGGACCAGCGTGGCCACCGCGAGCGGCCCGGCGGCCACGTCGAAGGTGATGCCGGCCATCTCGCGGATCAGCGCCCGGGCGGCCGGTACGCGTTCCTCCTCGGGCAGGTGCTCGACCGAGGTGATCAGCAGCGGCCGCGGATCCGGCTCGTCGTCGATGATCTGCACCGGCACGCCGGCCTCGTGGCGGAACGTGGTCTGCAGGGATTCGTGCCGGGCCAGGGCCGCGTCCCAGGCCGCCTGCAGCGCGTCGACGTCGAGCGGACCGTCCAGCCACACCGCCCAGGAGATGTTGTACGTGGGCAGGTCGGGGTCCATCTCGACCAGCAGCCACATCCGCCGCTGGGCGAACGACGTCGGGAGTTCGTATACAGCCACGCCTCAGCCCTCCTGGCTCTCAGCCGTCTTCTGATCCACTGCGACCATCCGCAGCTCGCTGGTGTAGCGCTGGCCGTCGGCGTCGACGAGCCAGGCCTGGTCCGGTTCCGGCAGCATCTCGACGACGGTCACCGTCGCCTCGTCCCCGGCACGGTGGCGACAGCGCCGGACCGACCGGGAGATCAGGTCGATCGACACGGGGCTGGTCAGGTCCGCGTAGATCGGCTTGCGCTCGCCGGTGAACCGGAGGAACGCGTGCCGGGGCAGGCCGTGCCCGGTCACCCAGGCCCGGGCCTGCAGGTACCGGGTTCTCTCGTCGGCCGTGCCGGCGAACGTGACGTCGGCGGCGGCGAACGTCCACCGCTCCCGGGCGACCACGAGATCGTCGATGGCGACGCGCGGGGTGTACGCGGCGGCCGGCACCGGGTCGAAGCTGTTGACGATCACGCTGATGATCAGGTCGCCGAGGACCGGGAGCAGGTCGCGCTCGAAGGTCCCGTCGCGGCGCCGGACCCGCAGCCCGGTCGAGGAGGTGATCACGTCGCAGTCGCCCACCGCCAGGGTGGTGGCCGGGTCGTAGCCGTTGGCGTCGTGCGACCAGACGAGCCGCCGGTCGCCCGGGGACACCAGCGCACCGGCCTGCCGGGTGGCGCTGCCGCCGATCTCGGCCGTCTCGGCCTGCCAGACGACCGGTCCGGCGAGGTCGTGCCGCATTGCCGCGTGGTAGCCGTCCGGATCGTCGTGCAGCTCCAGCCACGTGCCGTAGCGGGCGGTGACCCTGCTGGGGTGCACCTCGCCGAGCACCCAGGTGAGCCGGCCGCCGGCGGCGGCGTCCGCCCCGGCGATCATCAGGTCCGGGCTGTGGAACACGGCCGTCGGCCACGGCCGCGGCGGGGCCGGGAACCGCTCGGCCGCCCGCCGCCGCAGGTCGGCCGAGCGTAGCTGGACCCGTCGGGAGCCCTCGGGCAGGTCGAGGATCGCCGACCAGCGTTCCTGCAGCGCCGTCACGGCGGGCCGGATGAGGGCCGCCGACCGGTGGAACAGGGCGTCGTTGACCAGCAGCCACAGGTCGGCGAACGGCACCACGTCGGTGCCGAGCGCGGCGGCCCGCTTGCGGTAGGCCGCCTCGAAGTGGTCGGTGTACACCTCGGCACAGGCGCCGAGGAACCATCGGGCGCTGTCGAGCACCAGCGCCAGCGCCTCCCGGATCCCGTCCAGCGTGTCGGCGCCGAGCCGTACGGTGTCGGCGCGCAGGCATTCCTCGTAGGCGACGGTGCGTCCGGCGTACAGCTCGCCGGCGCGTCGGGTGGGCGGGACGCCGGCCAGGCGGGTGAAGGTCGCCTCCAGGTCGGCCATGGCCGGGGCCAGCCGTTCCGGGTCGCCGGCCGCGCCGGCCAGCTCGTCCCGGGCGGCGGTCAGCTCGTCGAGCGCCCGGGTGGCCGCCGTCCGCACGCCGTCGTCGGTGACCCGCGCCAGCAGCGACCGCATGGTCCGCTCCGGATGGATGTCGGGCGGGGAGATTTCGACCTGCCAGGCCAGCCGGCGCTGGTCGGCCAGCCGGGCCAGCACGGCGAAGACCTCGTCGGCGTCCCGCAGTCCGGCCGACCCGTCGGCGAGCGCCAGGTCGGCGACCGCCCCGGCGTCGCGCGCGCCGTCGACGGCCCGCAGGACCGCCGCCTCGGCCGGGCTCAGCGGCACCGGCGGCGCCAGCGGCACGCGAAGCTGGGTGCCGTCGAGGCCGACGAACGGCATCTTCCGCGGTACGAGCCAGGGGCGCAGGGCCGTGCCGTGGTCGGCCAGGATCGCGGCCACCGCCCAGCCCTCCAGGTACGTGATGCGATCGGCCAGAAATCGTCCCGCCGGGTCCGGCGTGATCCGGATGCCGGTGCCGTCGTCGATCCGCGACCAGCCCACCGGGCCGAAGAAGCCGATGGTGTCGTTCTTGGCGCAGTACCGCTGCAGGTAGCTCGCGATGAGCGCCTCGTGCTGGCGGGTCTTGGTGTCCCGCTTGGCCGGCGCCGGGCCGCGCCGGACGACCGGGTCGAGCCCGGTCGTCAGCGCGTGCCGGTTCTGCCAGGCCACCGCCTCGCGCAGCGCCGGCCGGCTGGCGACCGCGTGCAGGGTCGCGGACTGGCGGCGCAGCGCCGCGGTGAACTCGGCGCGGTAGGCGGCCCTGGCCGGCTCGCCCGCGGCGAGCGCGGCGTCGGCCGGCTTGTGGGCGGCGTCCGCGGCGTCGGCCGGCCCGCCCGCGGCGAGCACGGCGTCGGCCGCCGCGGCCAGGTCGGCGGCGCCGAGGCCGGCCAGCAGGTGGGCCGGGAAGCCGGCCGCCCGCAGGCAGAACGTCCGCCACAGTGCCCAGTCGCCGTCCAGGTGGACCAGGTGCGGTGCGAGCTTCCGGCCCGGCGGTGGTTGCGGGGCGTCGGCGCGGTACGCGCGGCGGTCCCGGCGGCCGATGGCGGCCGGCCGCGCCGGTTCGGTCCCGGCCCGCTCGCGCGCGGCGTCGATCGCGGCGGCGCAGTCGACGAGCGTGGGCTTCTCGTAGAAGGTGGCCATCCGCAGTTCGACGTCGAACACCTCGCGGATCCGGAACATCAGGCGGGAGGCCAGGAGCGAGTTGCCGCCGAGGGCGAAGAAGCTGTCCTCGCGGCCGATGTCGCCGTCGGACGGGTCGTGGGTGGGCAGCAGCCGCCGCCAGGTGTCGGCCAACCGCTGCTCGGTGTCGCCCCGCGGCGGGGTGACCGGCCCGCGGGTCTGGACCTCCGGCGCGGGCAGCGCGGCCCGGTCGACCTTGCCGTTGGCGTTGAGCGGGAACCGGTCCAGGGCCCTGAACCCGGTGGGCACCAGGTACTCCGGCAGCCGACCGGCCAGGAAGTCGTGCAGCGACGCCGGCCGCAGGGTGCCAAGGTCGACGCCGTCGGCCGGCGTCACGTACGCGATCAGGTGCCGTTGCGCGCCCTGGCCGGCCACCAGGACGACCGCGTCGCCCACGTCCGGATGCGTGCGCAGGACCGACACGACCTCGCCGGGCTCCACCCGGAAGCCACGGATCTTGATCTGGTCGTCGGCGCGGCCGACGAACTCGAGGACCCCGTCGGCGCGCCAGCGGGCCAGGTCCCCGGTCCGGTACAGCCGCGTGCCGTGCCCGGTGGGATCGGGCACGAAGGCCCGCGCGGTGGCGGCGGCGTTGCCGACGTAGCCGCGGGCGAGGCCCTCCCCGCCGGTGAACAGCTCGCCGGTCACGCCGATCGGCACCGGCTGGCCGCTCTCGTCGAACAGGTGCACGGTGGTGCCCTGGATCGGGCGGCCGATCGGCATCGTCGAGGCCACCTGGTCCGGGTCGGTCACCACGTGGCACGTGGTGAACGTGGTGTTCTCGGTCGGGCCGTACCCGTTGACCAGCGGCCGGTGGTCGCGGGCCGACAGCACGGCACGCACCGTGCCGGGGCTGAGCGCGTCGCCGCCGGCCAGCAGGACGGGTACGCCGGCGAGGGCCGCCACATCCGCCTCGGCCAGTTGGTGGAACAGGCCGGCGGTGAGCCACGCGACCGTCACGTCGGCGGTGCGCAGCAGGGCGGCGATCTCCGGCAGCCCGAGCGGGCCGGGTGGCGCGATCACCACCGTCGCGCCGGTCAGCAGCGCGCCCCACAGTTCCCAGGTGGAGGCGTCGAACGCGACCGGGGCGAAGTGCAGGAGCCGCTGGCCCGGGCCGAGCGGGGCGAACGCCGGGTCGTGGACGAGCCGCACCACACCGCGGTGTGGCACGGCGACACCCTTCGGTACGCCGGTCGAGCCCGAGGTGAAGCTGATGTAGGCCAGGCTGTCCGGGTGGGACAGGTCCGGTGGCGGCGTCCGATCGTCGGCGGCGTCGGGCTCGGCGCGCTCGGCGGCGTCGGTGGGCTCGGCGTCGGTGGCTCCGGCGTCGACGCGCACCGTGTCCACCCCGGGGATCTCGGCCAGGTCGGTGGACCGCGTCGCCAGCAGCAGCCGGGCGCCCGCGGCGGCGATCATGGCCGCCACCCGGGGCGCCGGGCTGCCCGCCTCGATCGGCAGGTACGCGCCGCCGGCCTTCGACACGGCCAGCAGCGCCACCACGAGGTCGGGGCCGCGCTCGATCGCCACCGCGACCGGCACGTCGGCGACCACCCCGCGCCGGCGCAGCCGAGCGGCCAGGGCGTTGCTGCGCCGGTCCAGCTCCGCGTAGGTCATGGATTCGGCGCCGAACACCAGCGCCGTCGCGTCCGGCCGGATCGCGACCTGGGCCGCGAACAGGGCGGGGATCGTCCGGCCCGGCCCGGCCTCGGGCACCGCCGGCCCGCGGCTCCAGCGTTCCAGCAGCCCCGACTCGTCGTCCGGGATGAGCCGCAGCCGGTCGGTCGCGGTGTCCGGTCGGGCCAGGGCGTCGGCGAGCAGGTTCAGGTAGTGCTTGGCCATCCGGGACATGGTCGAGGCGTCGAACAGGTCGGTCGAGTACTCCCAGATCAGGTTCAGGTCGTCGTCCTCGGGCCGGGACTCCCGGCCCACCCGCTGCGCCCCGCGCGGCACCACGATGATGTTGAGGTCGGCCTTGGCCGAGCCGTTGGCCCGCTCGGTGACCGCGCCGGTGAGGCCGCCGAAGTCGAGGTCGGGCACGGCCGAGTCGTGGAAGCTGAACATGACCTGGAACAGCGGCAGCCGCGAGGAGTCGCGTTCCGGCCCGATCGCATCGATCACCGTGTCCAGCGGGGTTTCCGACCATGCCAGCGCGTCGAGCACGGTCTCCTGGACCTGGCCGAGCAGGTCGCTGAACGACATCCGGCCGTGCGGCCGGGTCCGCAGGACGACCGTGTTGACGATCATGCCCAGCAGCGGCTGGAGTTCGGGCAGGCTCCGGTTGGCCATGCCGGTGCCGACCAGCAGGTCCCGCTGCCCGGTGTACCGGTGCAGCAGGGCGGCGAAGGCGGTGTACATGGTCGAGAACAGCGACACCCGGTGCTGCCGGCTGAACGCGCGCAGCGCGCGGGCCAGCTCGGCCGGGACCTTGATCCGCGGCGCCGCGCCGCGCAGGCTCATCACCGGCGGTCGCGGGTGGTCGGCCGGCAGCTCCAGCCGGTCCGACGCGCCGGCCAGCCGGGTGCCCCAGTGGTCGACGTGGGCCTTCAGTACGTCGCCGTCCATCCACTCCCGCTGCCAGATCGCGTAGTCCGCGTACTGGACGGCCAGCTCCGGCAGGGGCGACGGCCGGCCGGCGGCGAACGCCGGATAGAGCGCCGACAGCTCGGACAGGAACACCGCGAGTGACCAGCCGTCGTGGATGAAGTGGTGCTCGACGTGGACGAACGTGTTCTCGCCGTCCCCGTGGCGCAGCAGCAGCCAGCGGGCCAGCGGGGCGCTGGTCAGGTCGAACGGCCGGGCCAGTTCGGCGGCGACCACGTCGTCGGCCCGCTCGCGCGGCACGTCCAGCACGCGCAGCGGCGCGGCGACGCTTGCGACCGGCCGCTGCACCGCGACGCCGTCGATGCTGACGAAGGCGGTCCGCAGCATCTCGTGCCGGCGCACGATCTCGTCGAGCGCGGCGCGGAAGGCCCCGGTGTCCACGTCGCCGTGCAGCGACACGGTGGCCTGGAAGTTGTAGGCGATGTTGTCCGGGGCCAGCTCGGTGAAGAACCACACCCGTTTCTGCTGGAACGACAGGGGGATCGGCCGGTCGCGGTCGGCCCGGGTGACCGGCGGCGGGGCCGGTGGGGCCGCAAGGTCCAGGTCCAGGCCGCTGTCCACCCCCGCGCGGCCGGTCCGCTCGTCGACCAGGTCGGCGAACGCGGCGATCGTGCCGGCGCAGGCCAGCTCGGCCAGGCTGAGCTTCGCGTCGAGTTCGGCGGCGATCCGGGTCGAGAGCCGTCCGAGCAGAAGCGAGTTGCCGCCGAGGGCGAAGAAGTCGTCGTCGGCGCCGACCGCCACGCCACCGAGCAGGTCGGACACGATCCCGGCCACCGCGCCCTGGGTCCGCGTGCGCTGCGGCGCCGCCACCGAGGCCAGGCCGGCGGCCACCCGGTCGGGTTCGGGCAGCGCGTCCCGGTCCACCTTGTCGTTGGCCGTCATCGGCAGCGCGGGCAGCACGACGACGGCCGCCGGCACCATGTATTCGGGCAGCCGGGCCGCCACGAACGCGATCAGCTCGGCCGGGGTGGCGTCCGCGGCGACGTAGGCGTGCAGCACCGGGTCGGCGGAGCCGGTGCGCCGGGTGGCCACGTAGGACTCCCGGACGGCCGGATGCTGCCGCAGGACGGCCGCGAT
The DNA here is from genome assembly GCF_002285795.1 of Plantactinospora sp. KBS50. Taxonomy (GTDB): domain Bacteria; phylum Actinomycetota; class Actinomycetes; order Mycobacteriales; family Micromonosporaceae; genus KBS50. The sequence goes on along the minus strand of NZ_CP022961.1, from coordinate 4,280,987 downwards.
CTCGCCGGGCTCGATCCGGAAGCCGCGGATCTTGACCTGGTCGTCGAGCCGGCCGAGGTATTCGAAGACCCCGTCGGGCCGGCGGCGGACCAGGTCTCCGGTGCGGTACATCCGCTGGCCCGGGACCGTGACGTCGGGTACGAACGACCGCGCGGTGGCGGCCGGCTCGTTCAGGTAGCCCCGGGCCACGCACGCGCCGGCCAGGCACATCTCGCCGGGCTCGCCGTCGGGTACCGGGTCGAAACCGTCGAGCACGTAACAGCGCACGCCGTCCAGCGGTACGCCGATCGGCGGCGGCACCGGGCCGCCCGCAGGCACCGCGGTGGTCGTCGCGGCCACCGTGCACTCGGCCGGGCCGTACACGTTGACAAGGGTGAACGGCAGGCCGGGTGACACGCCGCGCTGCAGCGCGGAGCCGCCGGTGTGCATCCACCGCAGCGTGGTGTGCGCCGGCCACGGCAGGTCGAGCACCGCCTCGGCCAGCGGCGTGGGCAGGAAGGTCGCGGTGATCCGCTCGTCGGCCAGCCAGCCGACCAGGTCCGGCGGCGAGGCGCGCACGGCCGCGGGGGGCACCACCAGCGTGCCGCCGGCCGCCAGCGTCGGCCAGGTGTCCCACACCGAGACGTCGAATCCGGGGGCGCACAGCAGCGTCGTGCGGTCCCCGGGGCGCAGGCCGAAGGTGTCCTCGTGCCAGCGCATGAGGTTCGCGAGGCCACCGTGGCGGACCGCGGCCGCCTTGGGCCGCCCGGTCGAGCCCGAGGTGAAGATGACGTAGGCAAGCGCCTCGTCGTCCGGTCGCGGGACCGGCAGGTAGCCCTCGACGGGCGCCCGCGCCAGGTCGACGACCTCGGGATCGCGCAGCTGCACGCCGGCCGACAGCAGCGGCCCGGTGGTGATCACCGCGGCGGCCCCGGACAGGCCCAGCAGCTCCGTGGTCCGCGTGCTCGGATGGGCCGGATCGAGCGGTACGTAGGCCGCGCCGGCCAGCAGCACGGCCAGCTCGGCGACGACGATCTCGGCGGACCGGTCGACGTAGACGGCGACCACGTCACCCGGTCGGACCCCACGCCGGGTGAGCCGGGCCGCCAGGCCGCTGGCGTGTCCGGCCAACTCCAGGTACGTGAGTTGCCGGTCGCCATCCTGCACGGCGATCGCGTCCGGCGCCTGGATGATGCGGGAATGGAACTGGTCGAGGATCATCAGGCACGCTCTCTTTGGTGGTGGCGGCTTGATCGGTGGTGCCGGGGGTCAGGCGCCCGACGCCATGGCGCGGCGCAGGCTGAGCGGACGCATGTCGGTCCAGATCTGTTCGATGTGGGCCAGGCAGTCGGCCTCGGGGCCGCGGAAGCCCTCGCCGCGCCACCCGGCCGGCAGGTCGCGGTCGGCGTCCCAGATCGAGTACTGCTCCTCGTCGTTGACGACCACGAGGTAGGTGCGGTCCATCGTCAGTTCCCCTTTCGTGCGGAGCGGCCGGCCGCCGACAGGGCGCCGGCCATGGTCACCGTTGTTCCGGACCCGGCCAGAGCCCGGCTGATCGGATCGGGCACCCGTCCGTCGGCGATCCGCACCGACGGCACCCCGCCGGCCAGGGCGTCGCGGGCGGCGATGAGTTTGAGCGCCATGCCGCCGCCGGCGACGGATCCGGGTGCCCCGGTCGGGGGCACCTCGTAGCTGCGCTGCACGCTGCTGTCGTCCCCGGGATCGGCGAGCACGCCCGGCGCGCCGGTCAGCAGCACCAGCCGGTCGGCGCCGAGCGCCACCGTGAGCGCCGCCGCCACGCGGTCGGCGTTGACGTTCACCGCCCGGCCGTGCTCGTCGATCGCGGGCGGCGAGACAACCGGCACGAAACCGGACCGCAGCAGGCCGTCCAGCAGTCCGGTGCGGACGGCGACGATCCGGCCGCTGTGGTTGTCCCGCACCAGCACGGTGCGGCCGTCCACCACCGCCCGGAGCGCCCGTTTGCGGCTCGCCCGCAGCATGCCGCCGTCGAGGCCGGTGAGGCCGACGGCGGGCACCCCGAGGCGGGACAGCGTGGCGACGATCGCCGGTTTGACCGCCCCGGCCAGCGCGAGCACGACGACCTCCAGCATCGCCGGATCGGTGTACCGGGCCGACACCCCGTCCGGGGCGACCAGGGTGCGCTGCGGCACGCCCAGCCTCCCGGCCAGCCGGGCGATCTCGCCGGAGCCGCCGTGCACCAGGACGACGGACTCGCCCCGGTCGACGAGCCGGGCGACGTCGGCGCAGACGCCCGCGGAGTCCACCGCCGGGTTCCCGCCGCACTTGACGACCGTCAGCACTCTGGTCACGGCTCTCCTAGGCGGGGTGCAGGCCGGGGAAGGACAGGCCGAGGGTCTCCGGCCAGTCCATGCGGATGTTCAGGCACTGGACCGCGTTGCCGGCGCCGCCCTTCATGAGGTTGTCCAGCGCCGCGATGGTGATCAACCGGCCGGTGTCCTCGTCGAACGCGAACCCGACGTCGCAGAAGTTCGAACCCGACAGGATCTTCGGCTCCGGGTACCGGTACCGGCCGCGCTGCTGCGCGACCAGCCGGACGAACGGCTCGTCGCGGTAGCGTTCCCGGAACGCCTGGCGTACCGCCTTCCCGTCGACGCCCGGCTTCGGGGTGACCTGACAGACCGTCTGCACGCCGCGCACCGCCTCGACCCCGGTCGCGGTCATGGTGACCCGCACCCCGACGTGCCGGGCGATCTCCGCCTCGTGCCGGTGCCCGGTCGGCGCGAACACCCGCATGGCCCCGCTGCGGAACGCGTGCAGGTTGCCCTCGCCGGCGGTGGCGCCGGATCCGCTGGACCCGGTGCGCGCGTCCAGGCGGGCCTCCGGTCCGATCAGGTCCCGGATCGGGTGCAGCGAGAGCACGCCGGCCACGGCCATGCATCCGGGCACGCTGACCAGGTCGGCGGCGCGCAGCCGCTCCCGGTGCAGCTCGGGAATCCCGGGAACGAACTCGCCGAGCAGGTGCGGCGCGGCGTGCGGGGCGCCGTAGTAGCGCTGGAAGACCTCGGCGTCGGCCAGCCGGAAGTCGCCGGTGAGGTCGATGACCTGCTTGGTGTGCCCGATCCAGCGGTCGATCTGGGTCATCGCGGCGCCGTGCGGCGTGGCCAGGAAGACGGTGTCCACCTCGTCCACCTCGTCCATCGAGCAGAACAGCAGGTCGGTGGCGGATCGCAGGTTCGGGTGCACACCGTCGACCCGTTTGCCGGCGAACCGGGAGGAGACCGCGGCCGTCACCTCGACCTCGGGGTGGCCGACGAGCAGCCGCAGCAGTTCCCCGCCGATGAACCCGGCCGCGCCGACAACAGCGACGCGGATCACTCGCCCCAGTCCTCTTCGACCTCGGGGGCGAGCGCGAGCACCGCCGGACTCAGGGCGACGATCTCCAACTCGTTCCGGCACCCGGCGCACTCGACGATCTCGTTGAGGCGTACCGAATCGTTGATCGGCACCTCGTCCGCGCACTCCGGGCAGGCCGATTTGGTGGTCATGGCGTGACGTCCCTTCACTGGTGGGTCCCGACGCGAGCCGTCGCGTCGAGTGCGGTGCGGACCGTGGTCACGATCCGTTCCGCGGTGATGTCGTAGTGGCTGAGCAGGTGTTCCTGGTTGCCGACCGCATCGACGAACCGGTCCGGCATGCCCAGCCGCAGGACCTTCGTCGGCGCCGCCTCGGCCAGGGCTTCGGTCACCGCGCCGCCGAGGCCGCCGCCGCGCCAGTGCTCCTCGACCGTCACCACGAGCGCGGCCGGTCGCGCCGCCTCGATCAGCGTCGCGGTGTCGAGGGGGCGCACCGTGTGCAGGTTCAGCACGGTGGTGTCGACGCCGTACCCGGCGAGGGTGTCCGCCGCGGCGAGGCAGGCCAGCGTCGGGTAGGGGCCGCAGCAGGCGAGCACCGCGTCGCCGCCGGATCGCAGCGTCTGCGCGCGACCGATGACCGGGGGAGGGGCCGCGGGCAGCGGCGGCGACGGCTTGCGGTCGAGCCGTACGTAGAGCGGCCCGGCGAGGCTCAGGCTCTGCGCCACGAACGCCTCGGTGGCCGCCGCGTCGGCCGGCACCACCACGGTCATCCCGGGCAGCACCCGCAGCACGGCGAGGTCCTCCAGGGCCTGGTGGGTGGGGCCGAGGTGGCCGGCGGCGAGACCGCCGTGGGTGGCCATGATGCGCACCGGCAGCCGGTTGTACGCGATGTCGATCTTGATGGCCTCCAGCGCGCGTGAGGTGGCGAACGCGGCCATCGTGTTCACGAACGGCATGCGCCCGCAGGCGGCCAGTCCGGCGGCGATCCCCATCAGGTTGTGCTCGGCGATGCCGAGGTTGAGGTACTGGTCCCCGGCCGCGGCGGCGTGCTCCGGGCGGAACAGCCCGGTGTCGGTGTCCAGGCAGATCACCTCCGGATGCCGGTCCAGCAGCGAGAGCAGGCAGTCCCGGTACGCCTCGCGGGCCGCGCGGCTCATCGGGTGGTGTCCGGGACGGCGAGCGCGGCGAGCGCCCGGGCGTGGTTGCGCGGCGACAGCGTCACGTAGTGGCTGCCGGCCCGGCCGGCGAGGAACGACAGCCCGTGTCCCTTGACCGTGCGGGCGATCAGCACGCTCGGGCGGCCCGGCTCCCACGGTGCCGCGGCGAGGTGCCCGGCCAGCCCGGTCGCGTCGTGCCCGGCCACGTCGCGGACGGCCCAGCCGAAGCTGCGCCAGCGTTCGGCCAGCGGTTCCATCGGCGCGATCCGCTCGGCCGGGCCGGTCAGTTGCAGCCCGTTGCGGTCCACGACGGCGACCAGCCGGTCCAGCCGCAGCGACGCGGCCGCGATCGCCGCCTCCCACACCGAACCCTCCTGCAGCTCGCCGTCGCCGAGCAGCACGAAGCTGCGCGAGTCGCGGCCGGCGTACCGGTGGGCCAGCGCGAACCCGCAGGCCAGCGCGAGACCGTGGCCGAGCGACCCGGTCGGCAGCTCGACGCCGGGGACCGCGCGCACCGGGTGGCCCATCAACCGGCTGCCCGGCCGGCCGTATCCGGCGAGTTCCCGCACCGGGAAGAAGCCCCGTTCGGCGAGCGTCGCGTACAGGGCCAGGGCGGCGTGGCCCTTGCTGAGCAGGAAGCGGTCGCGGTCCGGGTGGTCCGGGTGCCGGGGGTCCACGTTGAGCACGGAGAAGTACAGCGCGCTGAGCACCTCGACGCAGGAGAGCGCGCCGCCGAGGTGGCCGCCCTCCGGCCCCGCGCACATGTCGACGATGTGCCGGCGGATGCGGGTGGCGACCGCCTCCAGCGTGTCCTGGGCCGTGGTCATGACGCCGCCGTCGCGAGTGTCGCCACCGTGTCCCGGTTCGCCCAGACCTTCTCGAACGCGTCCGCGTACAGGCCGAGCAGCTCGCCCGATCCCGGATTGAGGTGCCGCTTCTGGATGGTGAGGGAGTCGGCGATGATCGCGCGGGCAACCGGGTGGTCCGCGTCCCCGTCCCCGTCCGCGTCCGCGCCCGGGGCCGGGTCGCCGGTCACGGCCCACGGATAGCCGGCGCCGAACCCGACGCGCTCGACGAACACCTTCTGGTCGGGCAGCGGCATGAGCTGGTACTGCGACATCGGCACGCCCTCGGCGCGCAGCAGCCGCCGCAGCACCGAGCGCAGCGCCTCCGGCCGTACGTCCTCGCAGAGGCCGAACCCGGCCCGCTCGAACCGGAACCGCAGGATGTGCCAGGCGTGCGTGGTGTCCGGGAGCGCGGTCGGTACGCGCAGGCCGGGCAGCGGCGCCAGCCGGGCGAGGAACTCGGCGACGTTGCGTTGCCGCTGGCGTTCGTACCCGTCGAAGCGGGCCAACTGGGTGGTGGTGAAGGCGGCCTGGATGGCGTTCATCTTGTGGTTCCAGCCCAGGCCGTGCGACACGTAGTCGCGGTCGCGGCCACTCTCGATCACCTCGCCGAACTGCCGGGCGCGGCGGACCGCCTCGGCCAGCTCGGCGCGGCCGGTGACCAGCAGGCCACCCTCGCCGCAGGTCGGGATGTTCTTCGTGACCTGCAGGCTGAACGCCCCCGCGACGCCGATCCCGCCGACCGGCCGACCCCGGTACGTCGCGCCGGGCGCCTGGGCCGCGTCCTCGATCACCGCGAGGCCGTGCCGGCGTGCGATGTCCAGGAGCCGGTCCATGTCGGCGGGCGCGCCGTGCAAATGCACCGGGATGATCGCCGCGGTTCTCGGCGTGATCCGGCGCAGCACATCGTCCGGGTCGAGGTTGAAGGTGATCGGGTCGACGTCGGCGAACACGGGAGTGGCCATCTGGTGTACCGGCGCGAGCCCGGTGGCGATGAAACTGAGCGCGGGCACGATCACCTCGTCACCCGGTCCGATCCCGAGCCCGGCCAGCGCCAGGGACAGCGCGGCCGTACCGGTGGAGACCGCGACGCAGTGCTCGAAGCCGAACCGCTGCGCCCAGTTCTGTTCGAGGGTGGCGACCGGGTTCACGCCCTGGGTGTTGGACACCAGCCGGCCGCCGTCGAGCGTGTCGAGGACGGCCTTGCGGTCCTCGTCCTCGATCAGCGGCCATTCCACGCCGCGCCGGTTCTTCGGTACGGCGGCCGTGCCGCCGAACGCTGCCAGCTTGCTCATCGCTGCCTCTCCGGGGTGGTCAGATCGCCGCGCTGAGGGCGTCGACGGCGTACGCGTACTTGCCACGCAGCACGGTGGCGTGGTGAGCGATGTCGGCGGCGACCGCCGGGGCGTCGGCGATCCCGTGCGCGCCGGTGATGCGCAGCCCGGTCCAGGCGTGGGCGACCGCCTCGACGGCCCGTCCGGCCCCGGCGAGGGCCGGGTCGCCCCACTCCCGGCCGCAGCGGCGCAGGAGTTCGCCGTGCAGCGACGCCTGCGCCTGCATGCCCCAGCCGAACGGGTACAGCTCGCGCAGCGCGGCACCGTCCCCGGCGCGGCACCGGTCGACCAGTTCCCCGGCGAACGCGTCGAACCCGGCGAGACCGGTGCGGGCCGCGGTGGCCGTGGTGAAGTTGTCGACGTCGATGCGCAGGTAGCCGTCGAGCAGTTCGGGGGTCAGCGGCGCGGGCGGGGCGTCCAGCCGGACGTCCAGACACCGCCGGCCGATCCGCGAGTCGCTGAAGAACGCGTCCTGCACGTCGGCCGGGTTGGCCGAACCCCAACTGTTCAGGAACTCGTCGATCGGAACCGGACCGCGGTAGGCCGGCGGCATCGCGTCCGAGACGTACACGAGCCCGCGCTCCTCGTCCAGGCCGTAGACCACCACGAGGTGAGCGGCGTGCACGTCGCCGTAGGCGGGCCGGAACGGCAGGTGGAAGTTGTCCACCGCGGCGATGACCGGCTGGTCGCGGGCCAGCGACCCGCGGATCTCCCGCCACACGTCGTCCTCGTCGGCCGGCTGCCACCAGCGGGCCCGCAACCGGTGGTGCGGGGCCAGGGCCGCGCCCAGGTCGCCGTCCGGGCAGGGGTAGTAGAACTCGTCGAACCGGACGTCGCCGGGCAGGTGCAGGAACCGCCAGCCCGCCCCGAGCACGGCCAGCGGGTCGGCGCCCAGCCGGGCCACCAGCGTGCCGAACGTGGCCTGCAGGCAGCTGATCAGGTCGCGGTACCACAGCTGCGGCTGCGCGGTCAGGTAGGCCCGGGCCGTCACCTCACCGGTCATGATCGGCTCCGTGTTGGAGGGTGACCGCGAAGATGTGCATCGCGACGTTGCGCGGCAGGCGGATGCCGACGAGGTCGGCCCGCCGGGTGACCGGCACCCGTTGGGCCCACATCAGCGCCGGCACGCCCCGCTGCACGTGGTGCGGGTAGTGCATGACCGGGCTCCGGAACGCCAGGAGTTCGCCGAACCAGGCCGGTGCGGCCCAGAAGTCGGAGACCCGCAGCGACTCGGCGTCGACCGGGCCGTCGCTGAAGCTCAGCTCCACGGTGTCCTCGCAGCGCCGCTCGGCCGCCGCCAGGACGTGCACCCAGTCGTAACGGCCCTGCGTCACGGCGATGAACTGTCCCTCGCAACGGATGTTGTCCGGGCCGGCGCACACCGGCGGGAACCGGAAGGGCACGCCGGCCACGTGGACGAGGCTTCCGCCGGCCGGCAGGTGCTCGGCGGCGAAGGAGTTGCCCCACACGTTGAAGTGACCGGCCTTCGTCGCCGTCGCCGACGAGATGGCGGTGTTGTTGCGGTGACCGGATATGTCGACCGGATCGCACCGGTGGGAAACGGCGCTGGAGACGAGCATGTCTCTCCCTCACTGGAACGCTCTGCGGTGGCACCAATCTATTCCGTTGAATCACTGGTTTCGTCCGCGTGATGATTACCATCGGCGCCTCGATTGCGCTTCCGACGCAGTCTCCGGGTAATCCGGCTGACTATTTCCACCGCGGTGGTCAGGGCCGGATCGCCGCCGCGCGCAACCGCTCGTAGTACGGCAGGTGGTAATCGAGGTAGCCCCGCAGCACCGGATTCGCCTCGACCACCGCGGCGGCGTCGCCGGCCTTGCGTTCGAAGCCCGCGGTCCGGCTGGTCGACCGGTGCCACCGGCCGGTCGCCTGCCACTCCGGTCGCATCCCCGGCCGCCAGCTCAACGCCTCCGGCACGAACGGGATGCCCACCGCCGCGCAGTACGCCCGCACGGTGTCCCGCGGCCGGTCCAGCAGGTCGTCCGAGTCGATCACGGTGGGCGTCCCGCCGGTGGCCGAGCGCACCGCGTCGAAGACCTCGTGCAGCCAGGCGAAGCCGATCTCGTCGCGGCCCAGGTCCGGGTTCAGGGCGAAGTGCGAGGCGATGGCCTCGCTCGGGTGGCGGATGATGAACGTGTGGGTGGCGGCCCGCAGGAAGGCCCGGTCGGCCAGCAGCGCCGGATAGTGGAAGTCCATGGTGTCCTTGAAGAACACCGGCCGCCCGGCGGCGACCGCGCGCAGGGCGTCGAGCACCTCCTGCTCGGTGTGTGCGACCCGGTCGCCCACCTTCGCCTCGCCGAAGTCGACCACCTGGGAGAACGGTTCGTGCACCACGAGGTGATCGTTGCGCTCCGCCATCATCCGGGCGAAGGCGGTGGAGCGGCTGCGCGGCGCGCTCCACAGCGCGAGCACCGGTATCCGTTCGGGTGCGTCTTCCATCTGATTCCTTCCGCTTCCTTCCGCTTCCTTCCGCGGTGACGCATTGAACATCCTCCATTGTCGTACGGCTCGGACACGGATCGGGTAAGCGGAACACGTAACCCGTGGACGGAAATGTCAATGCAATGCGTCGCCCCGGCTGAACCTCGCGCGGACGCGTTCGGGATCCGGCCGTCCGTAGCGTCACGAGGCAGCCGAATCATGCCGTCCCATTACGGAGGTCTTGGTGCCATCGATACCAGCGCGCCCCGACGACGGCCGGATCGCCGTGTTGGCCAGTCGGGTCGGCGCGGACGAGAAGCGGCTGTTCGAGGCGTTCGATCGGCGTGGTGTCGCCTTCGACCAGGTCGACACGCGGCGGCGTTGGTTCGCGGCCGGGCAGCGCGACCTGCCCTGGCGGCTCGCGCTGAACCGGGAGATCGGCCAGGTCCGGGCCGAGTACGCGGCCCGTTGCCTCGCCGCCGGCGGCGTCGACGTGGTCAACAGCGCCGAGGCGACCGCGGTGTGCGGGGACAAGTGGCGGACCACCATGGCGTTGCAGGCGGCCGGACTGCCGGTGCCGCGCACGGCGCTCGGCCTCACCCCCGCGGCCGCGCTCGACGCGCTGGAGGTCATCGGCTATCCGGCGCTGGTCAAACCGCTGGTCGGGTCGTGGGGCCGGCTCGTGGTCCGGCTGCCCGACCGCGCGAGCGCGGAAGGCGTGTTCGAGTACGTCGCGGCGCTGCCCGGCCCTCAGTCGCACCTCGGGTACGTGCAGGAACTGGTCGACAAGCCCGGCCGGGACATCCGGGCGATCATGGTCGGCGGTGAACTGCTGGGCGCCGTCTACCGGGTCGGCGAGGCGTGGCGGACCAATGTGGCGCTCGGCGGGCGGACCCGGCCGTGCGAGCCGACGCCCGAGATCACCAAGCTGTCGACGGACGCCGCCGCCGCGGTCGGCGCCGACATCGCCGGCGTCGACCTGATCGAGGACAGCGACGGCCGGCTGCTGGTGCTGGAGGTCAACCACCGGGTCGAGTTCTCCGGCTTCCAGGCCGCGTTCGGCGAGCGTGTCGACGTCGCGGACCGCATCGTGGAACACCTACTGGAGCGAGGGCGCCGATGAACTTCGCATTCACCGCGTCCGGCGCGGTCACCGAGACGTACGCCGTGGGCCTGCTGCGCGGGATGCTGGAGGTCCCGTCGCCCTCCTATCAGGAGCGCGCGCTGGCCGACTTCCTGGCCGACGCCATGGCGGTCCTGGGTTTCCGGTCGCACATCGACGCGGTGGGCAACGTCATCGGCGTGATCGAGCGCGGCGAGGGACCGACCGTGATGCTGCTGGGACACCTGGACACCATCCCGGGCGAGATCCCGGTCCACTGCGAGGACGGCAAGCTGTACGGCCGGGGCGCGGTCGACGCGAAGGGTCCGCTCGCGGCGATGATCTGCGCCGCGGCCAGCGCGGTGGACTTCCCCGGCCGGCTCGTGGTCGTCGGCGCCGTGGAGGAGGAGACCCCGTGCTCGCGCGGGGCGATGGCGATCCGGGTCACCCACGACCAGCCGGACGCGTTGATCGTCGGCGAGCCGAGCGGCTGGTCGAGCGTGGTGCTCGGCTACAAGGGCAAGCTCGACCTGCGCTACACGGTCAGGCTTCCGTCGACCCACCCGAGCAACCCGGCGCCGAAGGCCTCCGACCTGGCGGTCGCCTGCTGGACGGCGCTGGTGGACCTGCTCGGGCCGGACGCGAGCCTCGGCGTGTTCGACCGGCCGGGCGCGACGCTCTGCCAGCTCAACGCGGATTTGACCGCGGCGACCGTCGATTTCAGCATCCGCACCCCACCGGGCCACGACGCCGATGCGCTGGTCCGCGACCTGCGGGACCGCCTGCCGGTCGGCGACATCGAGGTGCTGAACTCGGTCGCGGCCTGCCGCACGAACCGGTCCACGCCGGTGGCGCGCGCGCTGACGTGCGGCATCCGGCGGCTGCACGGCCAGCCGCGGTACGTGGTGAAGACCGCCACCTCCGACATGAACACCCTCGCCGAGGTCTGGGACATCCCGATGGCCACGTACGGCCCCGGCGACAGCCGGCTCGACCACGCCGACACCGAGCACATCGTGTTGTCGGACTACCTGCGCGGCATCGACGTGCTGTCCATCGCCCTCTCGGAGCTGGCGCACCTGCCCGTCCGGTCGGACGGCGACCAGCACACCGGTTCCCGAGAAGACGCTCCGTCGATCGATGCGACCAACCTGAAGGGGAGCTTCGCGTGAGCTCAGAGGTGAGATCAGTGCCGGAGAGCGCCGCCGGCAGCAAGAAGCAGTCGCTGGCCGCGATGTTGACCAACGCGCGGTCGCGGATCACCGACGGGCCGCGGCCCCGCCAGGATCGCGACAACGTGCCGCTGTCCTACTCGCAGAACACGTTGTGGTTCGTGGACCAGCTGCAACCGGGGAGACGACCTACAACGTCGCGTTCGCGTTCCGGCTCGACGGCGAGCTGAACGCCGACGCCCTCGCCGCCACGCTCGCCAGCATCGTCGTGCGGCACGAGGCGCTGCGCACCTACGTCCTGGTCGAGAACGACCAGTACTTCCAGGGGATCGTCGAGGATCCCGAGGTCGTGCTGGAGCGGTCGCACGCGGACTCCGAGACCGAGGCGAACCGGATCCTCGCCGAACTCGCCGAGACCCGGTTCACGCTGACGGCGTTCCCGCTGTGGAAGTTCGATCTGGTCACCGTCCGTGACGATCTGCACTTCCTCAGCGTGGTCTTCCACCACATCATCTTCGACGGCGTGTCGTCGGCGATCTTCTTCGACGAACTCGTGCGGGAGTACAACGCGCGGCGGGTCGGCGCCGTACCGGAGATCAAGCCGCCGGCCGTCCAGTTCGCCGACTTCAGCGCGTGGCAGCGCAAGCGCCTGCAGGCCGGGGCATGGCAGGCCAGCGTCGACTACTGGACCGAGACGCTGCGCGACGTCGAGGTCATGGACATACCCGGCGACCGTCCGCTGCCACCCGAGGCGACCTACCCCGGCAGCTCGGAGTCGAGCGAGTGGAAGGGCGTCGCGGGCGACGTCAAGCGCCTCGCCCTGGCCCTGTCGACCACCCCGGCGACGGTGTTCGCGACGGCGATGGCCTGCGTGTACCACCGGTACTCGGGATCCGAGGACGTCATCTTCGGGATGCCCAACGCGAACCGCGGCGAGATCGAGACCGAGCGGACCATCGGCTTCTTCATCAACATGCTGCCGCTGCGCTGCCCGGTCGCACCGGACGAGACGTTCCGGGAGTGCCTGGCGCGGGTCCAGCAGCGGCTGCGCGGCGCCCAGGCGCACGGCTACCTGCCGCTCGAGGAGATCATCGCGCACACGAACGTCCAGCGGGACTCCTCGCGGTCGACGCTGCTGCAGTACACGCTGACGATCAACGAGTGGACCGACCAGCTCCAGCTCATCGACGGCGTCAAGCTGACCGACATCCTGCCCAAAACGACCCGGGCGAAGTTCTTCCAGCAGTGGACGCTCAACCAGGACGGTGAGGACCTGGACGTCAACACCGTCTACAACACCGACATCTTCGACCTGGCGACGATCCAGACCATCCAGCGGGTGTTCGTCGGGTTCCTGCGCCGGGCGCTGGCCGCGCCGGACGTCAGCATGCAGCGGCTCTGGGACTCCGACGAGGAGTCCCGGGAGCTACAGGCCCGCCTCGGCGTCGGCACCCGCGCGCCGGTGCCCACCGGCAGCGTCTTCGCGCACTTCCGCGACGTCGCCGACGCGCACGAGCACCGCGTGGCGGTCAGCACCCCCACCGCGCAGCTGACCTACGGGCAGCTCCTGCGCCGGGTCGACCTGCTGCGCGCCCGGTTGAGCGCGGCCGGGGTGGGCGCCGGCAGCCGGGTGGGTGTCGCGCTCGAACCGTCGCCCGACTTCCCGGCGGCCGTGCTGGCCCTGATGTCGCTGGGCGCGGTCTACGTCCCGATCGACGCGATGAACCCGCGCGGCCGGATCGAGGCGATCATCGACAACGCCGACCTGTTGCACGTGATCTGCGACGCGACCACGGCCGGGATCTCCCCGGCGCTGGAGTGGCGGCTGCCGGCCGAGGACGAGCCACCGGCGCAGCAGCCGGAGGTGGCCCGCGGCCAGGACGCGGCGGCCTACCTGATGTACACCTCGGGCAGCACGGGCACGCCCAAGGGCGTGCTGATCAGCCACGACAACATCCTCGGCTTCATCCGCAACGTCCAGGTGCTGTTCGAGCTCTCGCCGCAGGACCGGGTCCTCGGCTACGCGTCCTGCGGTTTCGACGTCTCGATCTTCGAGATGTTCGGTGCGTTGCTCAGCGGCGCGTCGCTGCACCTCGTGCCGTCCGCTCAGCGGCTGAGCATGCCGGATGTCCAGCGGTTCCTGCAGGAGCGCCGGATCACCGTGACCGACCTGCCGCCGTCGGTGATGAAGCTGCTCGATCCGGCGCCGCTGGATGACCTGCGCATCGTGTTCGTCGGCGGCGAGGCGTTCTCCCACGAACTCGTCCGGGCGTGGGGCAGGGGCCGCCGCATCTTCAACGGGTACGGCGTGACCGAGTGCACCGTCACCAGCATCGTGAAGGAGCTGCGGGAGCCGCTGTCGCCGGCCGCCCTGCCGATGGGCGGGCCGATGGACAACCACACGGCGTACGTGCTGGACGACCACCACCGGCCGGTACCCCAGGGGGTCATCGGGCAGCTGGCGCTCGGCGGCGTCGGCCTGACGTCCGGCTACTGGCGCCGGGACGAGGACAACCAGAAGAAGTTCGTCGCCGACCCGATCGGTCCCGATCCGACGGCCCGGGTCTACCTCTCCGGCGACCTGGCACGGCTCAACGGCGACGGCGAACTCGTCTACGTCGGGCGGCGCGACCGACAGGTCAAGATCAACGGCGTGCGGATCGAGATCGGCGAGATCGAGAGCGTGGTCCGCGCGGCCGACGGGATCAAGAACGTGTACGTGCAGGTCCGACCGGACGGGGATCAGAAGCGGGTCGTGGCGTACTGCGCGACCGGGGTCGGCGGCACCGTCTCCGAGGCGGTGCTGCGGGAACACTGCCGCAAGCGCCTGGTGTCCACGATGCGGCCCAGCAGCTTCGTGCTCATGGACGAGCTGCCGATCAACGCGAGCGGGAAGATCGACGAGCGGGCGCTGCCCGCCGTCGGCTTCGACGCCGTCGTGGAGTCCGCGCCGGTGGAGCAGCTCAACGACATCGAACGCACGATGCTCACCGAGGCGTTCGGGCCGATCCTGGGCCGTGTCGACTTCTCCAAGACCACCAGCTTCTTCGACCTGGGCGGGACGAGCCTGCAGGCCGTCCAGCTGATGTCCAAGATCAAGAAGCTGTTCAGCACGACGATCTCCCTGGTCGTGTTCTTCAACGATTCGAGCGTGCAGAGCATGGCCCTGGAGGTCGAACGGGCCCGGCTGGCCAGCCTGTCGCCCGAGGAGCTCGAACAGGCCATCGAGCGGATGAGCGAAGAAGACGTGGCCCGACTCCTGGTCAGCGAGTAGGCCGGCATGGATGACGGCAAGCGCCTCAGCACCTACCTCGGTGCGAGGTCGACGGCGACCGCCGTACCCGGCCTCGTGGAGATGAACCAGCCGGAACACCCCGAGCGGGTCCTCCTGTTCGCACACCCGGTCGGCGGCAGCCTCCTCGCGCTCCAGCCGCTGGTGCGCAGACTTCCCGACTACCGGTGCCTCGGGCTGGAGGCCTCGCTGGAGGTCCTCGCCGACGGGGAGCCGGCCCCGTCGATGCAGGATCTCGCGCGGTGGTACGTGACCGGGCTGGGCGAGCGGTGCGCCGACATCGACATCGTGTGCGGCTGGTCGTTCGGCGGCGGCCTCGCCTGGGAGATCGCCTGCCTGCTGGCGCAGCAGGGGGTCCGCCCGAAGGTGGTCCTGGTCGACTCGACGTGGCAGTTCAGGCAGTACCGGGAGCCCACGCCGAGCCAGCAACTGCGGCAGTTCGTCAGCGACGCGCTGAGGTCGGGCGGACAGCACGGCGAGTGGCTGGTCGACTCGCCGGCGGCGGCCGCCGAGGCCCTGGGCATCGACATGGAGACGTTCGCGGAGCGCTTCGAGATCTTCGCGCGCAACTCCCGCATCATCGGCACCTGGTGGCCCACGACCGGCGATCTCGACATCGTCTCGATCCGCGCCACGAAGTCCTCCACATCGGACTGGCGGGAGATGACCTCGGGCGACGTCGACTTCCAGGACCTGCCCGGCGGGCACTACGACCTGCTCAACGACCCCGAGAACCTGTCCGCCATCGAGAAGATCATCCGGCACGACGTCCCGGACCCGGGCCGGCTCGCGGACCCGGGCATGGACGTCGGGACCGCCGCGCCCGACCTGTTCGCGTCGCTGACCGAGCTGATCGGCACGGCCCGGTGGCGCGACCTCGTGATCCGGTCCCGGCGGATGGACGGGGAGGCGATCGCCGAGGCGTACCGGGAACTGGGCCGGCGTGGGCTGCTCACCCCGGACTGGCCGCGCGAGTTCGGCGGATCGGGGGCGCCGACGGGGGTGAGCGTCGAACTGTTCGAGCGGTTCATCGCGACCGGACTGCCCGACCTGGTGTACGCGCTCACCGTGCAGATCGTCGGCTACTTCGTGCTGAAGTCCGGCTCCGACCGGCTGAAACGCGAACTGCTCCCGCGCATCAGCCGGGGTGAGGAGTTCGCCACCGTGCTCTACAGCGAGCCGGGCGCGGGCAGCGACCTCGCCGCGCTGCGTACCCGGGCGCAGCGCCGCGGCGACCGGTACGTCATCAACGGCGTCAAGGTGTTCAGCATCTACAGCGACATCTCGGGTTCGGCACTGGTGGCCGCGCGCACCGGAACGGACGGCAACAGGTACGACGGCATCACCCTCTTCGTCATCGACCTGGCCGCGCCCGGCGTGACCGTCGAACTCGTCGAGACGATCCAGCCCGAGCGGATGTGCCGGGTGACGCTGCGCGACGTCGAGGTCGAAACCTGGCGCCGGATCGGTGCGGACGGCCGCGGGTGGGGACTGCTGGACGGCGCCCTGGCCATCGAACGCACCGGCATCGACCACGTGGTGCGGGCGGCCCGATGGCTGACCGCACTCCGTGTGGCCACCGGCCGACCCGACGAGCTCGAGTTGCTCGAGGGGCAGGTCGAGTGCGCCACGACGGTGGCCCGCGCGGCGACGGAGGTGTTCCTGCGCCCCGATGTCGCGGCGACCGAGACCGCCGTGCCCAAGCTGTACACGAGCGAGACCTGCCAGCAGGTCGGGCACGAGGTACTGCGTCGCTGGCGGACGCTGGCGGACCGGACCGACCTCGACGACCTCGTCCGGGAGGAGCTGTACTCCGGACTCACCGAGTCGCCCGGGCTGACGCTGTCGGCCGGCTCGTCGGAGATCATGCTGTCCACCATCAGGGCGGACCTCGGCGAGGAGTTCTCCCGCCGCTGTCGGGACATCCTCCGGCGCTTCGGGCCGGAGCTGGTGGACACCCTGGTGGAGG
Source organism: Plantactinospora sp. KBS50 (assembly GCF_002285795.1). GTDB lineage: Bacteria > Actinomycetota > Actinomycetes > Mycobacteriales > Micromonosporaceae > KBS50. Next base: position 4,264,360 of record NZ_CP022961.1, on the reverse strand, counting down.
TCCTCGAACCGGTCGGCGCCGGCGTCCGGGCGCAGCCCCTGTTCGCGTACTGCCCGGACCGCCGCGCGGCGCTGGCGGACGCCCTGGCCGAGCTGGGGTTCGACCGCATGGAGCGGCCCGAGGACGAGGGCGGTCTCGGGCTCGGTCTCACCGCCGGGTCCGCGATCAGCCTGAGCCTCGGCTACCTCGGCTTCGAGAACGCCTACCGGCCCGGCCCGGCCGGTTCCCGCGAGGACCGCGTACGCCACGCGGCCTACGTGCTGGGTCTCGGCGTCGGGCTGTTCCGCACGGCCTGGGAGTACGCGGCCGGCCGCGAACAGTTCGGCCGGCGCCTGGTCGACCTCGACGCGTTGATGTTCCCGCTGGTGCGCTGCTACGCCGAGCTGCACGCGGTGGGCACGCGGCTGTACGAGATCGCGAACACCGCGGCGCGGCTGGACGAGGGCACGCTGCGGCGGTTCGAGCTGGTCCAGCAGGACGCGATGGTCCGCCTGGTACGCGCCGCGATGCAGGTCATGGGCGCCCGAGGCATCACGGCGTGGTCGGTCGCGTCGTGCTTCTACATGCGGTGCGCGGAGAACATCGGGCTACCCGACCCACTGTCAGGCAAGGAGATGTGCTGATGCGAGTGGATCTCGACGCTCCCGGAGCGTGGGACCTCTACGACGAGTCGCGGTATTCGGGCCAGGGCATGCACGCGCTCTGGCGGGAGATGCGCGCGCGCGATGGACTCCACCACCAGGTCACCCCCGACGGCCAGGAGTTCTTCGCGGCGGTGCGGCACGGCACCGTCCGGGAGGTGCTGAGCAACCACACGGCGTTCTCCTCGGCGTACAGCACGATGCTCAGCGTGCGCGGCGACGGGGATGTCGCGGCCGGTGCGGCGATCCACCTCACCGACCCGCCGGTCCACTCCGAACTCAAGCGCATCTTCACCCCGCTGATGACGGTGCCGGCGACGCAGCGGCTCGCGCAGGGGATCGAGGAGCGCATGCGAGAGCTGTTCGACACCGTCCGGGGCCGTGAGTCGTTCGACTTCTGTGCGGACATGGTCACCCTGCCGATGACGGTCACCGGTGCGCTGATGGGCATTCCCCCGAGCGAGTGGCCGCTCACCGGCCGGGCCACCGTACGCGCGATGGGCGCGACGGACGCCGCCGAGTCGGAGTACCAGCGTCGTGTGAACCTCTTCGAGGCCCACACGACGATCATGACCGTGCTCGGGGAAGCCCTGCAGGAGCCTCCGGCGGACGACACGGTGATCGGCCGGTGTCCACGGACCACCGGCGCGGTCGAGGACCCGGACCGGGACGTCGCGTTGCTGAACGCCTACGCGTTCCTGATGGGGGCGAACCCGACCATCCCCCAGACGATCAACCAGATGTTGATCATGTTGGCCCGCGACGAGGACCTGTGGTCCTGGTTCACCCGCCAGGACCGCACGGAACAGACCTTTGTGGACGAAACCCTGCGGTGGGCGAGCCCGATCAACCACGTGCTGCGGCGTACCACCGCCGACGTGACGCTGGGCGGAACCGAGATCCGGGCCGGGTCGTTGGTCACCGCGTGGCTCGGCTCGGCGAATCGCGACGAAGAGGTGTTCCCGGAGCCGTTCCGGTTCGTCCCCGACCGCTCCCCGAACCAGCACACCGCGTTCGGGTTCGGTGTTCACCGGTGCATAGGCCAGCATGTCGCCGTGGCCGGGATGAAAACTTTCTTCGACCTCTGGCGTGAGAACGTCCGATCCGTTTCCCTTGCGGGTGAGCCCAGGCATCTCGTGTCGAACTTCCTGAACGGCGTCGTGAGCCTGCCGCTCTCGGTCAGCTGGAAATAGGCGGCGCCCACGCCGCGGGAAGAAGGACGTGTGAGTGAGCTGGTGGCATCTGTGGTCGGCCCGGACGACTGGCCGGGGGTGGAGCGTTTCTTCGGCCCGAAAGGGCTGGTCGAACACTGTTTCTGCCAGTACTTCCGACTGACACGGAAGGACTACTCCGCATGCCGATCGGCGGGACGCCGGGACCGTCTCGCCGAACTGATCACCACCGGCGAGCGGGTCGGCGTCCTCGGTTCGATCGACGAGGTACCGGTGGGCTGGATCGGGGTCGGTCCCCGGCTGGGCTTCGCGCGGCTGCGCACCTCCCGCGCGGCGAAGCTGCTCCCGGGGGACGACCCGGCGCGCATCTGGTCCATCGTCTGCGTCTACCTGGCGCGTGAGCAGCGGCACCGGGGACTGCTCCAGGTGCTGATCAACCGGGCCGTGGAATGGGCGCGGGACGAGAAGGCCGACCTGATCGAGGCCTATCCCGAGGACGACCGGGACCCGGCGGCCCGGATCGACCCGCGCAGCTTCCGCGGCCGGGTCACCACGTTCGAGGCCTGTGGATTCACCGTCGTCGAGCCCAGGTTGCAACACCGGGCGCTGATTCGCAAAGACCTTCGATAGCCTGCTGAGGAGTGCACATGGGCTTGGGCCTGGGGCGTGATTTCAACCGCCTGTGGTTGTCACAGGGCCTGTCAAACACGGCTGACGGCCTGGTGTCGGCGGCCATGCCGCTGCTGGCCGTGGCGATCACCCGGGACCCGCTGCTGATCGGCGGGATGACCGTGGCGAACTTCCTGCCGTGGCTGCTGTTCACCCTGCCGTCCGGCGAACTCGCCGACCGCATCGACCGGCGCCTCATCATGGTCGCCGGCAACGCGTTCCGCGCGGTCGCGTTCGGTCTGCTCGTCCTGGCGTTGTTCGCCGACCTGCACAGCATCGTCATCCTCTACCTGGCGGTGTTCCTCTCCGGCGCGGCCGAGACGATGGTCGACAACGCGGCGCTGACGGTTCCGCCGCGCCTGGTCGAACGCAAGGATCTTGAGCGGGCGAACGGACGCCTGTTCGCCGTCCAGTCGGCGATCAACACGTTCGTCGGCCCGCCGGTGGGCGCCGCGCTGTTCGCGGTGTCGGCGTGGTTGGTGTTCACCACCGGTGCCGGGCTGTTCGCGATCGCCGCGCTGGCCCTGATCACACTGCCCCGGCTGCTGCCGACGGCGGGCGACGTCAACAACTCCCGGCCCACCCCCGGCTCCATCGCGCGCAACATCCGGGCCGGCTGGTCCTACTTCTGGAACCACAGGCTGCTGCGCCGGGTGGCGTTCATCTCCGCCTCGATCAACGGCTTCGGAGCCGCCACCGGCGGTCTGATCGTGCTCGTGGCGACCGGGCCGCTCGGGATCACCCCGGCGTGGTGGGGCGTCTTCATCGCGGTACCGGCGGTGGGCTCCATCGCCGGCTCGTTGATCGCGTCGAGGCTGGTCCGGACGATCGGCGGTGGTCCGGTGACCTGGCTCGCGGCCCTGGTGCCCGCGGCCACCTACGCCGCGTTCGGCCTCAGCACCAGCGTCGTGCTCGTCGAGATCTTCCTGTTCTGCAGTGCGGTGGCGACCGCGATGAACCAGATCGTGGTCAGCACGCTGCGCCAGGCGTCGGTGCCCGACGAGCTGCTGGGCCGGGTCACCGCCGCCTATCGCCTGATCGTGCTCGGCGTCGTACCGGTGGGCGCGTTGCTGGGCGGGGCGCTGGCGCACTGGCGGGGAACGTCGGCCACGTTCATCGCCGCCAGCATCGGGCTGACGCTCGCCGCGCTGGTGTTCGCCTCGCGGGTGACGACGCGGGGTCTCCGCGAGGCCGAGCAGGCCGGCTCCGCGGCGACGGACACGCCCTCGGCCAGGACCGACCAGGACGACTCCGGCCCAGGCGAGTCCGCGGACGCGGAGGTGGTCACCCAGCAGACGTGAGAGGGTGCCGCGTGGACGGAAGCTGACCCCGAACGGTTTCGGGGTCAGCTTCCGCGTTGCCGGGCCTCGGGGTCCCCTCACCGGCTCGACGACGGGTCCCGGCGGCGCCCCCGCCGGGAACGTCGTGCGGTCGGTGTTTGCGCAGCCCGTCGCTGCGGGTAGAGCCTCCGCCCGTAGGTCGGACCCGGGCGCCGTGTGTGGCAAGACTCCAGCCGTACGATCATTCACGTTGGAATGCATGTGTGATTCGCTGTCCGGACAGGCGCCGGACAGCGACGTTCGCACCCGCCGGCGGTCGCGTTGGGTCAGTCGCTCCGAGCGTTCCAGAGCATCGGACGAAGGAGGCCGCGATGCCATGGACTTGGCGCTTCAGTTGCTAGAGCAACTATGCCTGGACCTACGGCAACTCCGACTCCAAGCGGGTGGCCCCAGCCTGCGTGACCTGTCCGACCTCGTGGGCATCAGCAAGAGCCAGCTGGGATCGATCCTGTCCGGGCAGGTCCGCCGGCTGCCCGACTGGGACGTGGTCAAGGGGCTGGTGGAAGCCGTCCGCAGGTACGGCGCCGATCGCGGCCGGCTCGGCCAACTGTCGTTGACCACCGGCGTGGAGGAGTTCTGGCGGCCGCGTTACGCCGCTGTCGAACATGCGTTCAGCTACCGGCAGATCCAGCGCTCCGAGACACTGCGGATCCCCGAACCGGATCCGCCCGAGCCGCATCCGCCGGTCGTACCGCACCAGCTGCCGCCCGCCGCGTCGCACATCAGCGGCCGGTCGTCCGAGCTGACCGCGTTGGACGCGGTGCTCGCCCAGGACCTGCCGGCCGGCTGCGCGGTGATCGCGGTCCTCGGCGGCATGGCCGGGGTGGGAAAGACGGCGCTGGCCGTGCACTGGGCCCACCGGGTCGCCGGCCGCTTCCCCGACGGGCAGCTGTACGTCAACCTCCGCGGGTGCGATCCGGACGGGCCGCCGATGTCCCCCGACGCGGTCGTGCGGGAGTTCCTGACCGCCCTCGGCGTGCGGGCCGGACAGCTTCCCTCGACCGCGGCGGCGCGGGTCGCCCTCTACCGCTCCCTGCTCTACGAGCGCCGGATGCTGTTGGTGCTGGACAACGCGAACGCGGTCGAGCAGGTGCGGCCCCTCCTGCCGGCGAGCCCGGGGTGCCTGGTCCTGGTGACCAGCCGGAGCCGGATGGCTGGTCTGATCGCCGCCGACGGTGCCCGCCCGGTGATGCTCGACGTGCTGGCCGACGACGCGGCCGGCGACCTGCTGGCACGCCGCCTCGGGGCACACCGGGTGGCCGCCGAGCCGCGCGCGGTCCGCAACGTCGTCGAGCGGTGCGGCGGGCTGCCGCTGGCGCTGGTCCTCGTCGCCGCCCGGGCGCTGACCCACCCCGGCGTGGCCCTGGACACGCTGGCGTTCCGCCTCTTCGACGGCGGCCGCGAACCGAACGCGCTCGCCAGCGATCCGGCCACCGAACTCTGGGCGGCGTTCTCCTGGTCGTACCGGACGCTCAGCCCGCCGGCCGCCCGGCTGTTCCGGCTGCTGAGCCTGCACCAGGGACGGGACGTCAGTGCGGCCGCGGCCGCCAGCCTGGCCGCCCTCCCGCTGGCCGAGGCGACCCTCCGGCTCTCCGAACTCGGCGAGGTGGCCCTGGTCACCGAGCGGAGGCCGGGCTGGTACGCGCTGCACGGCCTGGTCGGCGCCTACGCCGGCGACCTCGCCGCGCACACCGATCCCGAGGACGCCCGGCGCGCCGCGGCGGTCCGGCTGCTCGACCACTACGTCCACAGCGCGCGGGCCGCGGCGTCCCTGTTGGACGCCGGCGACGATCCGAACCCGGTGCCGCTCGCCCCGCCGGCCGCCGGCGTCACCCCCGAACCGCGGTACACCGACCGGTCGCCGGCGACGGCCTGGTTCGACGAGCGGCGACCCGTGCTCCAGACCATGCTGCACCACGCGATCGGCGCCGGGTTCGCCGCCCACGCCTGGCACCTGGCCTGGAGCCTGGACGCGTACCTGGTGCGCGGCGGCCACCGGTCCGACCGCGTGGACATCTGGCAGGTCGCGCTGCGCGCCGCGGAGCGACTCGGCGACCCCGACGCCCGGACGATGGCCCGCCGTCGCCTGGCGGCCGCCTCCGTGCGACTCGACCGGCCGGTCGAGGTCCTCGCGCACAGCGAGCGCGCCCTCGTGCCCCACCAGCGTCGTGGCGGTACCCGGCACTCCGGCCTCGATGGCGAGGTCAGCTCGCCCGCTTCTCCAGGTCGGGACCGCGCCCAGCCGACTGGATGAGCCCGGACCGGTAGGCCAGCGACACGAGCTGCGCGCGGTCGCGGACACCGAGCTTGGTGCACACCCGGTAGAGGTGCGTGCGTACGGTCGCCACGCCGATGATCAGCTCCCGGGCGACGTCCTCGGTCGACATGCCCCGGGCAACCATCTGGGTCACCTCCCGCTCGCGCGGGGTCAGGTCGGTCACTTCCGGATACTCCGTCGAGGTCGTGGTGTCCGGTTGCTCGCGGAACCAGGTGACCAGGCGCTGCGCGACGTACGGGGCGAGCATGGCCCGACCCGCGGCCGCCGCCCGGATGGCGGCGACCAGTTCCTGCGGGCTGGCGTCCTTGCCGAGCAGGCAGCTCGCGCCCGCGTGCAGCACGTCGCTGACGGTCTTGTCGGCATCGGACGCGGTGAACACGACGATGTTGGGCGGCGGGTCTTCCTTGCCGAGCCGGCGGATCATTTCGAGGCCGGAGATGATCCGCAGGTCCAGGTCGGTGACCACGACGTCGGGCCGGGCCGTGCGCACCAGCATGATCGCCTCCATGCCGTTGTCGGTCGTCCCGATCACGTCGATGTCCGGCACGGCGTCCAGCAGCGTCCGCATGCCGTTGCGGACGACCGGCAGTTCGTCGCAGATGAGCGCGCGGATGGTCATAGCGTCCCGCCTTCGGCCGGGTCGTCGGATGCCCGGTCGACGAAGGCCGCGACACCGGCCACGGTCGGACCGTCGAACAGATCGAGAAGCGTCATCTCCACTTGGAAGTCGGTGCGTACCAACGCGACCAGTCGCGCGGCGAGCAGCGAATGGCCGCCGAGGGCGAAGAAGTTGTCGTTGACCCCGACCCTTTCCCGGCCGAGCAACTCGGTGAACAGCGCGGCCACCCCCTGCTCGGTGCTCCCGCGGGGTTCGGTCGGGTCATCGACGCCCTCGTGGGGCGGGCGGCCCGCCGTATTGGTTCCCTGCCACACATCAGCCATCTGTCCGTTGTTCTGCGCGGCGGTATTGCTGGGCTATCCAATAGATATCGACACCCGCAAAAGCCTGAGCGACCTGCCCTCCCGTATTGATGGATCTTGCGTGTTTCGCCCGATTGACTGGTCGGCGGAAGTCCGCCGCCGATTGGTGGGACGCCGCGGCGGCCTCCGGAACGGCCGTCGGTGATCGCCATGCGATAGACGATCGATACCCGCCCCGGGTTGCCTGGATCGCTGGCGAAAGAGTTGGGGGTTGGCAGTGGAGTTGACGACGTGGCGGGAATTGTGCGATCGGGGACGCGACCTGGTCCTGTGCCTGGACTTCCCGGGCGGGCGGGCCGCCGCCGGCTTCGCCGACCTGGCCACCGGGCTGCCCGTCGAGCTGTGCTTCCTGCACATCGCCTGGTTGGGCCTGCACACCGACTCGCGGCTGGACGCGCACATCGCGCAGTGGGTGGGCGAGGTGCTCGGCACCGGTCGCCCGGTGCGGGCCGTGCTGGGCTTCTGCGCCGGAACGGCCCTGGCGACCCGGGTCGCGGACGCGGTCAGCGCGACGGCCGGCGCGACACCGCCTGCGGTCCTGCTGTTCGACGCCGCCGCGGTGCCCGGCGGCGCACTGCGCGACCAGTTCGTGTCGTCGGTCCAGGCCTCCGCGGCCTACCTGGCCGAAGGCGAGCTTGAGGACGCCCGGCAGTGGTCGCGGGAACTGCTCGCCACCGGCCGCGACGACCTGCCGCGGGTCGCCGCGGCCCTGGTCGACCGGTACGACCAGCTCATGTCGGGCATCGCCGACCGGCTGTCACTGGGTGAGGTGATCCGCCGGGAACTCATCGACGGATTCGCCGCGTACATGGCCTATCTGCTCCTGGCCGCCCAGGGCGGACTGGACCTGCGCGTGGGGACTCCGATCTTCCTGTCCTCGCGGGCCCACAAGCCGCCGGTCGATCCGGCGCGCGTCATGTCGTTCGGGGTCGACCGCGAGAGGCTGCTGGGCGACGCCGACGTGTGGAAGGCCGTCGCCGGGGTGCTGGGCGAAGGGCGGCCGTAGGACCGCGCCGGGCCGCGCCGCTTCGACGGTCGGGACCCGGCCGGACGGCGACCGCGCGTCCCGACTCCCGTTTTGGCATCGGGCATCCGTAACTCGCCGCATAACAAGGCAAAAGGCGCGCCGGCCGGCGCGGGATTCCGGCCGTGTCCATAGCTGTCCGCAGGATTTGTTGGACACTCGCGTACGACCTGCGCTTACGGATCCCGCTGTCCGCAGCCCGTCCGGAGTCCATGGGCATCGATCTATCGCCCGGCAACAATTCCCTCACACGGCGTGGCGCCCGAGTTGTCATCGGTGTGGCGGACCATCCAGCGCGGTATCGCCAATTTCGCGATGGACGGGCCGAAGCCACCCCATATTGGGGAGGGAGCATATTTGTGTGGTTTCGCGTTCTCGGTCCGCTGGAGGTCGTCGGCACGACCGGCCACCTGTCGTTTCCGCCTCGGCAGCGGACCACTCTGGCCATGCTGTTGCTCGAACCCAATCGGGTGGTGACCGTCGAACGCCTCGTGGACGCCGTCTGGGAGAACGACCCACCACCGACCGCGAAGGAACAGGTCCGGATCTGCGTCTCGGCCATCCGGCGCGCCCTCACCGCCGGCGGCCGGCCCGACGCGATCGTGACCCGCCCGCCGGGCTACTCGATCCAGTGCACCGACCGCGAACTGGACCTGCTGGAGTTCAACGATCTGGTCGCGAACGGCCGGCGGCTGCTGGGCCAGGGCCGGCCGCACGACGCGGCCGACGCGTTCCGCGACGCCCTGCGGCTGTGGCGGGACGCGGTCCCGCTGGCCGGCGTACGCAGCCCACTCGTCCAGTCGATCGGAACCCAGCTGGCCGAACGGCGACTGGCCGTGCTCGAGGAGTACGTCGACGTGCGGCTGGGGGTCGGCCAGCACCACGAGCTGACCACCGAGCTGGCCGAACTCGTCGCGGCCAACCCGTTCCGCGAACGGCTGCGGGCGCGGCTGATGATCGCGCTGTACCGGAGCGGGCGGCAGGCCGAGGCGCTGCACACCTACCGGGTCGGCCGGCAGTTGTTCGTGGAGCAGCTCGGCCTGGAGCCGGGAGTCGAGCTGCGCCGGCTGGAGCGGGCGATTCTCGCCGGCGAGGTGGCCGAACTGCTGGAGCCGGAGGAGGCGGCCCGCCCTGTACCGGTGCGGGCCGCCGTGCCCCGCCTGTTACCGGCCGACATCGGCGACTTCACCGGCCGGCGGGACCTGATCGAACGCGTGTGGAGCGCGCTGCGTGAACCGCGCGACGCCGGGTCCCGCGCACTGCCCGTCGTGGTCATCACCGGCCGGCCCTGGCTGGGCAAGACGACCCTGGCCGTGCACGTCGCCCACGCGCTCGACGGGGAGTACCCGGACGGCCAGCTGTTCGCCCGGCTCGGTGGCGCCGCCAGCCCGGCCGACGCCGGTGGCGTGCTGGCCCGTTTCCTCAACGCGCTCGGCGTGCCGAGCCGCGCCGTGCCCGACACCCTGGAGGAGCGGACGGACATGTACCGCAACCTGCTCAGCGACCGCCGGGTTCTCGTGGTCCTCGACGACGCGGCCAGCGGGCAGCAGGTGGCGCCGCTGCTGCCCGGCGGCCCGACCTGCTCGGTGATCCTGACGAGCCGGACCCGGCTGGCCGCCCTCGGCGGCGCGACAACGCTGGGCATCGGACCGCTGGATGCCCGGGAGTCGGTCGAACTGCTCGCCAAGGCGGTCGGCCAGGAACGGGTCGACACCGAGGCGGCCGACATCTCCCTGCTGGCCGACCTGTGCGCCGGTGAGCCGCTGGCGCTACGGCTGGCCGCCGGTCGGTTGAAGAGCCAACCGCACTGGCCGGTACGCGACCTGATCCTCCGCCTGTACGACGACCACCGCCGGCTGACCGAACTGTCGTACGGCGGCCTGGACCTGGTCGCGATGGTCAACGAGATCTGGCAGGGGCTCAGCCCGCTGGCCCAGCGCCTGCTGCGGCGCGTCAGCCGGCTGGACGACCTGCGCTTCCAGGGCTGGATGTGCGCGCCGCTGCTGGACGTCGGCGAGCAGGACGCGCAGGACGCGCTCACCGAACTGCTGGACGCCGGGCTCCTGGACATCGAGCGGCAGGACGGGCAGGTCGTGTTCCAGTTGCGAGGGCTGCTGCGGGCGTTCGCCCGGCGGCTGGCCGCCGAGGAGTCGTCCTCCGGCGACACCGGCCGCGCGGCGGTTCGGGTCCCCTCGGACGCGCAGAACCAACGTGGACCCGACCCGGTCTGACGGAGATCCCAGCTCGGTTCGGTGGCGCTGTCAGTGTCCGGTGGCGATGTCAGTCGCGCGGGGCGTACATGATCACGGCCACGCCGAACAGGCAGATCGCGGCGCCGGTGATGTCCCAGCGGTCGGGCCGGAACCTGTCCACGACAACGCCCCAGGCGAGGGATCCGGCGACGAAGATCCCGCCGTACGCGGCCAGGATCCGACCGAAGTTCGGGTCCGGCTGCAACGACGCCGCGAACCCGTACGCGCCGAGAGCAACGATTCCGGCGGCGATCCACATCAGTCCACGGTGCTCCCGCCAGCCCTGCCAGATCAGCCAGGCGCCGCCGATCTCGGCCAGCGCGGCGAGCACGAACAAGCCGAGGGAACGTGCGAGGGCCACGACGCGGACCCTACCGGGGCCTCCTCGTCCCGGTCGGGCAGGCCGTCCGGCGAGTCGGCCAGGGCGGCCAGGGTGGCCAGGGCGGCCAGGGCGGCCAGGGCGGCCAGGGCGGCCAGGGTCTCCATGTGGCGAGGGCGGAGCGGGCCGAACGCCAGCCGGCCGCCCGAGACGAGAACCAATGAGATCAGCTACCTGGCGTGTGTCCGGCTTTGCCGGGGACCGGCTCTGACCGTCCCGACCGTGCCGATCAGGCCAGCAGCACCGCCAGCTCGCGCTTGAGCACCTTGCCGCCCCCGCCGAGCGGGAAGGCCGCAAGGAACTCGATCCGCCGGGGACACTTGTACGAGGCGAACCGGTCCCGGGCCAGCGCGACCAGTTCGGCCGCCAGCTCCGGGCCGGCCGAGAAGCCGTCCCGGACGACGACCGCGGCGCACACCTCCTCGCCGAGCCGGTCGTCGGGCAGCCCGACCACCGCGACCTGCCGGACCGCGCAGTGCCGGCTGAGGACCTCCTCGATCTCGCGCGGATACACGTTGTGGCCGCCGCGGAGGATGACGTCCTTCTTCCGGTCGACGATCGCGAGGTAGCCGTCCTCGTCGAACCGTCCGAGGTCGCCGGTGCGCAGCCAGCCGTCCACGACGGCCTCCGCGGTCGCCTCCGGCAGACCGAGGTAGCCGGCCATGATGTTGTGCCCGCGCACCACGATCTCGCCCAGTTCGCCGTCCGGCACGAACTCGATGGCATCGGTGCGGTCGGGGTCGGCCACCCGTACGTCGACGCCCCAGATCGGCCGCCCGACGGTGCCCGGCTTCGTCGGCCAGTACCGCTGGTTGTACGCGACGCACGGAGACGCCTCGGTGAGCCCGTAACCCTCGTACACCTCGCAGCCGAAGGCGGCCCGGATCGCCTCGAGCGTGGCGACGTGCAGCGGGGCGCCGCCGCTGAACACCCGGTCCAGCCGGTACCGGCCGGCCTCCTGCGGCCCGATGGCGGCAAGCATCGTGGTGAACATCGTCGGCACGCCCATGAACAGCGTGCAGCCGCGCTTCTCGATCAGCTCCAGCGCCCGCGCCGCGTCGAACCGCTTCATCAGCACGACCGAGGCGCCCGCCAGCAGGCAGGTGCCCAACCCGCAGATGAGGCCGAACGAGTGGTGCAACGGCAGGGCGCCGAGCAGGACGTCGTCGGCCGTCACGGCGAACGGGGACACCCTGGTGACCATGATGTTCATGGTCACGTTGAGATGGGTGAGCATCGCGCCCTTGGGCCGGCCGGTGGTCCCCGACGTGTAGAGGACGATGGCGATGTCGTCCGGCCGGCGCGGCTCGTACCCGGGAAGTGGCGGGGTCGCGGCGGCCAGCTCCGGTTCGGTCAGCACCGGCACCCCCGCGGTCTTCGCGGCCGTGCCCGCCTCGCCGACCAGCGCTTCGGCGCAGACGAACAGCACCGAACCCGAGTCGGTCAGCGCGAACTCGACCTCCGCCGGCCGGGCCGTCGGGCCGACGGGCACCACGGTCGCCCCGGCGGCCCACACCGCGAAGCAGGCCACCGGCAGGTCGGGGGTGTTCTCCAGCATGACCGTGACCGCGTCGCCCGGGCCGACCCCGCGCGCCCGCAGCGTCGCGGCCGCCTGCAGGGCGCGCCGCCACAGGTCGGCGTAGGAGATCTCCTCCTCGTCGGTGACCAGCGCGGTGCGTCCGGGGGTACGGGCGGCGGACTCGGCGAGGATCGCGGCCACCGACATCACCGGGCTCATCGCCGCGGCCTTCCCCCGGTGGCGGAAGCCCGCCGGTTCCGTGTGCCGGACCTCCCGGCGGCTGTCATTCGGTCACCTCGGCCACCAGGCGGTCCACGTTGGCGCGCGGCAGGTTCAGCTCGTTCCAGATGTCGTCCAGGGCGTTGGCGAAGCGGACGATCTCCGCCTCGTTGTGCGTGGCCGAGGGCGTGGCCCGCAGCACGGCCTCGCCGGGCCGGACGCTCGGCGCGTCGATCGGCTGCACGTAGATGCCGTGCCGGTGCAGCAGGATGCTGGAGGCCGTGCGGCACTTCGCCTCGTCGCCGACGAAGACGGAGACGATGTGCGACATCGCCGACACGTAGGGGATGCGCCGGTCATCCAGGAGCCGGTGGGTGGTCGCGGCGTTGCGGTGCAGGATCTCCCGCTCCGTCTCCGAGGTGGTCAGGTGCCGCACCGCCGCGAGGGCGCCGGCCGCCATGGCCGGCGGAAGCGAGGTGGTGAAGATGAAGTACGGCGAGAACATGCGGACCGCCTCGATGAGCGGTCCCGACCCCGCGATGTAGCCGCCGATCGTGCCGAACCCCTTGGCGAGGGTGCCCATGATGACGTCGAACCGGTCCTCGATGCCCTCCTGGGCGGCGATGCCCGCGCCGCGTGGACCGTACATGCCGACCGCGTGCACCTCGTCGAGGTAGGTCAGCGCGCGGTACCGGTGGGCGAGGTCGGCGAGGTCGGCCAGCGGGGCGACGTCACCGTCCATCGAGTAGATGGACTCCGCGACGATCATCTTCGGCCGGTCCGGGTCCACCCCGGCCAGGAGTTCGGCCAGGTGGTTGAGGTCGTTGTGCCGGAAGATCCGCTTCTCGGCGCGGCTCTGCCGGATGCCGTCGATGATCGACGCGTGGTTCTTCTCGTCCGAGAAGACGACGGTACCGGGAATGCGGCCGGCGAGGACCGCCAGCGCACCCGAGTTGGTCGTGTAACCCGTGCTGAACAGCAGGGCCGCATCCTTGTGGTGCAGCGCCGCGAGCTCGGTCTCCAACTGCGTGTGGTACCGGTTGGTGCCGCTGATGTTGCGGGAGCCGCCGGAGCCCGCCCCGTTCTCGTCCACGGCGTTCTTCACCGCCTCGAGCACGGCCGGCGCCTGCCCCATGCCGAGGTAGTCGTTGCTGCACCACACGCTCACCTCGGCGTTGTCGGCCGGTGGAACAGGGGCGGTGGCCCGGGGAAATCTGCCCGCCTTCCGCGATATCTCAAGAAACTCGCGGCGGCCGCGCGAAAGCGCGCTCATCTCGGCGGAAATGAGCTCAAGGAGATGTGCCATGGATATCGGACTCCCTTACTCGACCTCGGTGGGTTAGCGCCGAATCACTCGCCGCGCAGCTGGCGCAGGGCCTGCGCATCCGCCTTGCCGAACTGCGTGGTCGCGAGATGTTCCACCATTTCGATGACCGCCGGAACGTGCAGCGGCGACATCTTCTCGGCCACGAACGCGGCCAGTTCCTCGGCCGTCAGGTCACCGTGGGTGGCACGCGGCTCGACGTACGCGCCGGCGGAGTCACGCAGGTCGGCGTCGCGGATCTTGATGACGGCGGCGCGGGCGACGCCCGGGTGCGACAGCAGCACGCGCTCGATCTCCGCCGGGTAGATCTTGACCCCGTTGGTCTTCACGACGTGGTACAGGCGGTCGACGAGGTGCAGGTAGCCGTCCTCGTCGAAGTATCCGATGTCGCCGGTGTGGAACCAGCCGTCGCGCAGCGCCTTCTCCGTGCGCACCGGGTCGAGGAAGTACTCGGTCATCATGCCGGGGCTGCGCACACACACCTCGCCGGGGACGTTCACCGCCACGTCGGCGCCCGTCTCGGGATCGCGGATGGCGACCTGGACGTTCGGGACCGGGCGCCCGGCGCTTCCGAGCCGGCTCGGGTCGCGATGGTCGGCGGGGGTCAGCGCGGAGATCCGGCGGGCCTCGGTGGTCCCGTAGTACTGGACGAAGACCGGGCCGAACCGCTCGACGGCCTTCTTGATGCGCGCCGCCGAGATCGGCGTGCCGCCGTACATGACGAGCCGCAGGCTTGAGGTGTCGACGGTGTCCAGGAGCGGGTGGTCGAGGATCTGGTACAGGTGCTGGGTCGCCCAGAACGTGCCGCCCACGCGCTCCCGCTCGACGGTTTCCAGCACCCGGCCGGCGTCGAACTGCTCGTGCAGCAGCACCACCCCTCGTGCGCCAGCACCGAGTCCACGGAGATGCCGGCGTTGCTGAGCGGGATGGTGACCAGGTACGCCGACGCCCCCAGGTTCATGCCCTTCACCTGCGCCATCGCGCCGACGGTCTCCCGATGCCACGAGCCGTAGCTGCGGCAGATGCCCTTCGGCCTGCCGGTGGTGCCGCTGGTGTAGATGATCGTGGCGGTGTCGCCCTCGATGATGGGCCGGGGCTCGGGCAGCGCCCCGTCGTCCGCCGGCGTGGCCGACAGGTCGGCGTCGACCGGTACGTCGGCGCGGCCATGGGTGGCGAGCTTGAGTGGCCCCTTGACCTGGTCCTTCAGCCTGCGGGCGACGTCCAGGCTCTCCAGGTCCACGGCGAGCAGCGTGGCGCCGACCTCGTCCAGGATGTCGACCTGCTGGCTCTCGGCCAGCGACTCGGCCGCGGAATTGGCGTTGACCGACAGGATGTGCACCAGACGTGCACCGAGGAGGTGGGCGGCGTAGCGGGTGTAGATGACGGTCGGGCTGTTCGACGCCGAGAGGGCGGCGACGGTGTGCGTACGGTCGACACCCAGTTCCTGCATCCGGCGGGTCGTGGCAACCGTCGCGCGGAGGAATTCGCCGGCGGTGATGCTCTGATCCCGCCACTTCACGACGACGTCGTCCGGCCGGCTGGCCAGCGAGTTGAGGATCAGCATCACGTAGTTCGGGCAGTCCGAACCGGCGCGGTTGGTGGCGGCAGCTCTTTCCATGGGTGCCTTCCCCGTCCTTATCGTATGTAGACCTCAGTCGGGTGCGGTATCGGCGGTGACGCGACACCCGCCGTACCGGGGTCGATCGTGTTCCGGCCGGTCATCGGGTCGTCCTCGTCACGTCCCGCGGCGGCCGGGCGTGCCGGCCCACCGACGTGGCCAGCCTCGGGGACGGCGCTTGCCCGGGGCTTGCAGCCGCCTAAAGCGCACCCAAGGCAATCCGGATGCGCGGCGGTCCGAGCGCGACGCGGCGCGCGGGGCACCGCCACAGCGGTTCGCAGCAGGGCGCCCCGCGCGCCGCGCTCCCGGCGGTCAGCCGCAGATGGTCGCCGTCACGTCGAAGATGGACAGGTTCGGGCCGTCATAGCCGACCAGGCTCCACTTCATGGTGCCCTTCTTGCCGAGCATGTCCCCGGTGGTGCCGACCACCGGAATGGTCTGCGGGTTGCCGGCGATCGCGTCCGCGATGGCGAACGTCGAGTGGCCGAAGAGCGTGCCGCCGCTGGGCATCTGCAGGGTGATGGTGAGCCACTCCCAGAGCTGGCCGTCCTGCGGGCTGGTGTAGACCAGCACGGTGCCCTCGCCGGTGAAGGCGATCTCCCCGGCGGTGTTGTAGACGTCGTCGTGGAAGACGACACTGTCGCCGTCGGAGGTGCCCGGCTCCCGACCGTCGTGCTTGGTCAACTGGGACCGGTCGGTCAGGTCGGTGGTCACCGAGCAGCGCCGGTGGTGGTGCCCGGCCGGGAACGCGGACGCCGCGGAGCCGCCCAGGACGGCGGTGGTGGCGCCGCCGATAACGATCATGGACAGCAGAGCGGCGAGCCGCTTCGGCCTTGGCTTGCGCATGAGTGTCAGTCTCCTTCGCACGGTTGGCCGGCCCTGCGGGGAACGGAGCCGGCTCGGAGGCGGCACGACGCCCGCCGTGCCGCTGTCGATCGTGCGGTGGGGCGCTTAAGCCGCGCTAACCTGGCCACGCCTGGCACAGCGGCGTCCGCCGGGCGCCGATGAGCGGCACCGGGCCGCGGCCCGGTGCGCGCGGCCCGGTGCGCGCGGCCGGCGGTGTGCGGCCGGCGGTGCGCACCGGGCCGCGGTGTGCGGCCGGCGGTGTGCGGCACACCCCCCGTGGCGCGGCGTAGGGGACGGGTGACGTAGGGGCGGACTAGGGGTGTCTGGCCGGGTCCGGACGTCCCTACGGTGGGCGTGTCCTTACCCTGATGATGGAGGTCCGATGAGCGTCGCGGGAACCTGGCAGCTGATCATCGACAGTCCCATGGGCAAGCAGGAGGGCGAGGTCGTCCTGCACGTCGACGGCGACACCGTCACCGGCCCCCTGACCAACAAGACGATGAACCAGCAGTCCGAGATCTTCGACGGCCACGTCGACGGCGACACCGCCTCCTGGAAGATCGAGATGTCCCTGGTCAAGGTCACGCTGACGTTCAACGTGACCGTGGAGGGCGACACCATGACCGGGAAGGTCACCGCCGGCCTGATCGGCGGGTTCAACCTTGAGGGCAAGCGGGTCTGACGCCCCGGCGCCGCCTGCCACGCGGGCGGGCGGCGCGTCAGGCGGTGCGTCGGGTGGTGCGTCAGGCGGCGTCCCCGCGGGTGGTGCGTCACGTTTCGCCCGCCCGGCGGGTGGTGCGTCAGGTGTCGCGCCGGCCGAAGACGACGAAGGCGGCGGCCAGGGTGGCGGCCACCAGCGCCGCGAGCAGACCCAGACCGGTCCAGCCGTTGAGCGCGCCGGCGTCGGGAACCACCTTCGCCAGTTGGCCCGCGGCCGTGGTCGGCCAGTACCGGCCGAGCGTGGAGGACAGCGGCTCGGGCAGCGCCGGGACGAACGAGGGCACCAGGACGGTCAGCACCGCGACGGTGATCAGCCCGGCCGCGGTGCTGCGGGTCAGTACGCCGAGCCCGATGCCGAGCACGCCCACGGCCGTCATCACCAGCCCCGCCCCGATCACCGCGATCAACACCCGTGGGGCGCCGAGCGTGGTGGCCGGGGCGCCCTGCGCGGCGATCACCGGCTGCCCGGCGAAGAACGCCAGGAACGCGATGACCTGGCCCAGCACCAGCGCGCCGGCGGTGAAGACGGCCACCTTCGCGGCGAGCAGTCGATTCCGGTGCGGCACCGCGGCGAGGCTGGCCCGGATGGTGCCGCTGGCGTACTCGCTGGTGACCGTGAGCACGCCCAGAATGCCGAGGACCAACTGGATCGACAGGTAGACGCGCAGGCTGGAGGCGGCCGGATCGAAACCCGCCCGGTCCTGCGGCGGCGACTGGGTGTAGTCGCGGCCGGCCGCATAGCTGGTGAGCATTCCGAAGCCGGCGGCCATGCCCAGCGCCAGCAGCGTGCCGTACGACATCGACCGCAGGCTGCGCACCTTGGTCCATTCGCTGGCGAGGACTCCGGTCAGGCTCATCGGGCTCCGTTCCTGAGCTCGGCGGACGGGACTTCGGCGGACGGGACTTCGGAGGGGAGTTCGGCGGATGGCGTTGCGGCGTACTCCACGCTGTCCCGGGTGAGGCCGATGAACGCGTTCTCCAGCGACGGCTGGACCGGGGTCAGCTCGGTCACCACGACCCGGTGCCGGGCGGCCAGCCGGCCGACCCCCTGGCCGTCGAGGCCGTGTACCCGCAGCGCGCCGTCCGCCTCGACGTCGACCGAGGCGCCCGCGCCGCGCAACAGCTCGGCGAACGCGTCCGCGCCCTCGGCCCGGACGAGCATCGAGCCGGGGGCACGGTCGCGCAGCAGTTCGGCGGTGGGGGTGTCGGCGATCAGACGTCCCTTGCCGACCACCACGAGGTGATCGGCGATCAGCGCCATCTCGCTCATCAGGTGGCTGGAGAGCAGCACCACCCGGCCCTCGTCGGCCAGCCGGCGCAGCAGGCCGCGCAGCCACACGATGCCCTCCGGGTCGAGCCCGTTGAGCGGCTCGTCCAGCATCACCCCGGCGGGGTCGCCGAGCAGCGCGCCGGCGATGCCGAGGCGCTGTTTCATGCCGAGGGAGTAGACGCCGGCCGGCCGGTGGACCACATCGGAGAGTCCCACCAGGTCGATCGTCTCGCGGACCCGGCGGGCACCGATCCCGTTGCTCTGGGCCAGCGCGAGCAGGTGGTGGAAGCCGTCCCGGTGCGGGTTGACGGCCTGGGCGTCCAGCAGCGTGCCCAGTGTGGTCAGGGGGCGCGGCAGGTCGGTGTAGGCGCGCCCGGCGACCGTCGCGGTGCCCGAGGTGGGTCGGCCCAGCCCGAGGATCAGCCGCATGGTGGTGGTCTTGCCGGCGCCGTTCGGACCGAGGAATCCGGTGACCAGACCGGGACCGACCCGGAAGCTGAGATCCGAGATCGCGGTGGTGTGCCGGTAGCGCTTCGTCAGGTGCCGCACTTCGATCACGGAGCCGGTCAACCATGCCTCCTCGTGGTGGAACAGTCCGGGACGTCGGTTGCGTCCCCTGGGAGCATCGGGGGGACGTGGGGGCCGAGGTCAGGGGTGTGCACGGTCGGCCGGGGTGCCGAGGCTGGCGGCGAAGCCGGACAGCAGCCAGTTCAGGCTGGCGGCGAAGGCGTCGTCGGCGGGCGCCTCGGCCAGTTGCGCCAGGTGGGGCGTGCGACCGGCGCGGGACAGGCCGTCCAGGTACGCCCCGGTCGAGTCGGCCCACTCCGACTCGGAGAGGCCGTCGCGTTGCCGCATGCTGCGCCCGGCCAGTTCGAGACCGCCGAAGCCCATGGTGAACGCGTCGACGGCGATCAGCAGGGTGCGCGCCTGCTCGCGCTCCAGGCCGAGTCCCGCGATGGCCGTCATCGACTGGTCGGCGTGGCGCACCGCGTTCGGCCCCAGCGCGGGGCGCTGCATGATGGCGGCGACCAGCCACGGGTGGCGGTGGCCGACCGCGCGGGTCTGCGCGGCGATGGCGTGCAGCGCGGCCAACCAGTCCTGCGGAAGCTCGTCGAGGACCATCTCGCCCAGGATCTCGTCGACCATCAGCTCGATGAGGTCGTCCTTGCGGTCCATGAACGAATAGAGGCTCATCGGCCGGGCGTTCAGCTCGGCGGCGACCCGGCGGATCGTGATGGCGTCGAGCCCGTGCGCGTCGGCCAGGTCGATGGCGGTACGCACGATCGTCTCCAGGGACAGCCGTCGCCGCGTCGGCCGGGGCGGGCGGGTCCAGACCGAGCCGCTGACCGGCGCGGACTCGGCGCGGCGAGCTTTGGGGCGATCGGCGGGCTGCTCGCCAAGCCCAGCGGTGGACGGCTTCGGTGACATGCGACCCACCATACAGCCTATCGACTTGTGATACGTTGTATCACTAACACGAGACAATGTACGGCCCACGTGGCCCAGCTATCGATCGGAATTCGCAGATGACTGTTCCGGCACCCTCCGACGCCTCCGTGCCCGACGGCACGGCAACCGAATCCGGCGACTCCAGTCGGATCACCCCCGAGCTGCTCAAGCTCGCCGGCGTGATCATGCTCGGCGCGATCATGGTGCAGCTCGACGCCACCATGGTGAACGTCGCGATCGACACGCTGCGCCAGAGCTTCGACGTCACGGTCAGCACGATCCAGTGGGTGAGCACGGGCTACCTGTTGGCGATGGCCATCGTCATCCCGCTCACCGGCTGGGCGGTGGACCGGTTCGGCGCGCGCGCCACCTGGACCTTCTCGCTCTGCGCGTTCCTCGGCGGCTCGGTGCTCTGCGGCATCGCCTGGTCGGCCGAGAGCCTCATCGCCTTCCGGGTCCTGCAGGGCCTCGGCGGCGGGATGATCCTCCCGCTGGCCCAGGCGATCCTCGCGGTCGCCGCCGGGCCGCAGCGGCTCGGCCGGATGATGAGCGCCATCGGCGTACCGGCCATGCTCGGCCCGGTCCTCGGCCCGGTCCTCGGCGGTGTGCTTGTCGACCAGCTCTCCTGGCGCTGGATCTTCTACATCAACGTGCCGATCTGCCTCGTGGCGCTGGCCCTGTCCTGGCGGATCATGCCCGCCGGCGACCCCGAGACGGCCGAGCGCAAGGGACTGGACAAGCTCGGGCTGCTGCTGCTCTCGCCCGGCTGCGCGGCGGTCGTCTACGGCCTGTCCGAGGCCGGCCAGCACGGCAGCTTCACCGCTCGGGAGGTCCTGATCCCGCTGGTCGCCGGCGTCGTGCTGCTGGCCGCCTTCGCCTGGCACTCGCTGTGGACCTCGACGGAGCCGATCATCGACCTGCGGCTGCTGCGCTCGCGCAACTTCAGCGCCTCCTCGGGCGTGCTGTTCGTCTTTGGTATGGCCATGTTCGGCGCGATCTTCCTGACCTCGCTTCTCTACCAGCAGGTCCACGGGGACAGCGCGATGCGGGCCGGCCTGCTGCTGGCGCCGCAGGGTCTCGGCCTGGCCGTCGCGCTGCTGCTCGCCGGACCGCTCACCGACAAGGTCGGTCCGCGCTGGATCGCGGTGACCGGGCTGGTGCTCGCCGCCGCCGGCACGATCCCGTTCTGCCTGGCCAGGGGCGACGTCAACCAGCTCATCCTGGGCGGCGCCCTGGTCGTGCGCGGTGCCGGCCTTGGCGCGATCCTGGTGCCCTGCATGGCGGCGGCCTACAGCGGGCTGGCGAACCAGGCCTTCACCCGGGCCAGCAGCGCCCTGCGCATCTTCCAGCAGCTCGGCGGCTCCTTCGGGGTGGCCGTCATCGCCGTGATCCTGCAGCGGCGGGTCACCGACGCGTACACCGGCGCCGCCGGACACCCGACGCTCGACCAGGTCGCCGGCGCGTACGGCGACACCTTCTGGTGGGCGGTGGCCTTCACGGTGGCCGCCATCGTGCCGGCGCTGCTGCTGCCGCGCACGCTGCGCAGCGACGCGGCGGACGAGTCGGCGCCGCGACCGGCCGCGATGGGCTGAGCGTCGCCCGATGCCCGGCGTCGCC
This sequence comes from Plantactinospora sp. KBS50, assembly GCF_002285795.1. GTDB lineage: Bacteria > Actinomycetota > Actinomycetes > Mycobacteriales > Micromonosporaceae > KBS50. The sequence goes on along the minus strand of NZ_CP022961.1, from coordinate 4,243,042 downwards.
CCCCGGCGCCGGGCATCGGGCGACCCGGTCGCCGGGCCGGTGATCGGCGAACGCGCCACGGTCGCTGGCCCACGACACGGCTCCGGCTCGATCGAGCATTGATAATCTTGCATGTTGTTCCGTGCTCGGCCAGGCGGGTGTTCCGGGTGCCGCCGCATCCTGCGCCACACCCGCGCCGGGCCCACGGATGGCGCCAGAGGAGGCATCGATGCACCGGCCGGCCGGGGACTTGATCGAGCGCGAGGATCAGTTGCGCGCGCTGGACGGGCTGTTGTCCGCCGCCGTGGCCGGCAGCGGACGGGCGGTCGTGCTCAGCGGTGCGTCCGGCAACGGCAAGAGCGTCCTGCTGGACCGGCTGCGGCAGCGGGCCGGCGAGGCCGGCGCCGACGTGGCGACCGCGATCGCGGCCCGCGCCGAACAGTCGCTGCCCCTGGGCGTGGTCGGACAGCTCGCCGACGCCGCCGGCCTGCTGCACGGCGACGGGCCGGAACCGGGCGCCGAGAACAACGTCGCCGAGCTGCTGCACGGGGCGATGTCGAGCGAATGGGAGGAACTGGCGCCGGGCGGCGCGTACCCGCCGGCCCCGGCGCGGACACTGCACGGCCTGTGCGCGGCGTTCCTGCGGTGCGCCGAGCGGCGGCCGATGGTGCTCTGCGTCGACGACATCCACTATGCCGATCCGTTCTCCATGCAGTTCCTGTCCTATCTGAGCCGGCGGGTCCGCGGCACCCGCCTGCTGGTGGTGCTGACCGAACTCCCGCAGCTGTCGCCGGCCCACCCGGCGCAGTACGTGGAGCTGCTGCACGGCTCGACGCCGATCGCGCTGCCTCCGCTGACCCGCGTCGGCGTGACCCACCTGTTGCAGCGGCTACCGGCGGCGGTCGAGCCCGGTCTGGCCGGCCACCTGCACGCCTTCACCGGCGGCAATCCGCGGCTGGCCGCGGCCCTGGTCGAGGACATGCTGCGGCGCGCCGACGGGACGGCGCCGGTCGGGCGCCTCGTCGTCGGCGAGGCGTTCATCGAGGCGGTCCGGGCCGCCCTGTTCCGCAGCCAACCGCCCGCGCTGCCGATCGCCCGCGCGCTGGCCGTCACCGGCGGCACGGTCGCGGCGCCGGTGCTGGCCCGGCTGCTGGACCTCAGCGAGGAGATGGCCAACTGGGGGCTGCTCGCCCTGCACCGGGTCGGACTGCTGGCCCGGCACACCTTCCGCGACCCCCGGGTGCGCACCGCCATCCTGGCCGGCGTGCCGGTCCAGGAACGGGTCGAACTGCACCGCCGGCTCGCCGTCCTCGGGCACGCGGCCGGCGAGCCGCCCGTCGTGGTGGCGCGGCACCTGCTCGGCGCGGACGGCGTCGAGGGCGCCTGGGTCGCGCCGACCCTGCAGGCCGCGGCCGGCGAGGCCCTGGCCGAGGGCCGGGTGAAGGAGGCGGTCTCCTTCCTCGACGCCGCGGCCGCGTCGGAGCCCGACCAGCGGCGGCGCTGCGAGGCCACCCTCGCGCTCACCCGGGCCGAGTGGCAGTTCAACCCGGCCGACGCCGCCCGGCGCCTGCCGGAGCTGCTCGCCGCGGTCCGCCGCGGACAACTGGTCCGGCAGCAGGCGGTCGCCCTGATCCCGTACCTGCTCTGGCACGGCCTGATCGACGACGCCATCGAGGTGGTCACGGTGCTGACCTCCGCCGGGCCGCTCGACGACGAGACGGCCGCGGGCCTGAGCGCGCCGATGCTGCTGCTGACCTACCTGTTCCCCGGCCAGGCCCGGCGGCTGGACACGCCGCGGCGGGAACTGGCCGCGCGCGGCCTCCTGCCGGCCTCCGGCGGCCCGCTGCACGCCGCCGCCGCACTGACCGCGCTGGCCGCCCGCAGCACGCACGCCGACGTGGTGGCCGCCACCGAGCAGCTGATCCGCAACACCCGGGTGGACCACGAGGCGCTGGGACCGATCTCGATCGCGATGCTCGCGAGCGTCCTGACCGACCGGCTCGGCGACCCCGGCCCGACCGACTACCCGCTGCTGCATCCGGACGCCGGGCGGCGACCACCGACGGCACGGGCACTCCTGTCGGCCCTGGCCGCCGAGGGCACGCTGCGCCGCGGTGACCTGGCCGGCACGACCGAGCACGCCGGGCAGGGCCTGGAACTGCTTCCCGCCGCCGGCTGGGGCATCGCCGTCGGTGGCCTGCTGTCCAACCTGATCATGGCGGCCACCGCGGCCGGCCGCCGCGAGGAGGCCAGGGCACACCTGGCCGTCCCGGTGCCCGCGGCCATGTTCGAGACCCCGTTCGGCCTGAAGTACCTGCACGCCCGGGGGCGGTACCACCTGCGTACCGGCTGCGTGCGGGCGGCCCTGATCGACTTCCAGGCGTGCGGCCGGTTGATGACCGCCTGGGACATCGACCAGCCCGAGCTGGTGCCGTGGCGCACCGAACTGGCCCGGGTACAGCTCGCCCTCGGCCGCCCGGCGCAGTGCCGCGAGCTGGCCCGCGAGCAGCTGGACCGGTTGCCGGCGCACAACGTCCGGGAGCGTGGCGCGGCGCTCTGGACACTGGCCGCGGCGAGCGAACCGGCGCACCGCCTGCCGCTGCTGCAACAGGCGGTGGCCCTGCTGCGCTCCAGCGACGACGAGCTGACCACCGGGTACGCCGTGACCGACCTCGCCGACTGCCTGAACGCCGCCGGCGGCCCGGACGCGGCGCGACTGCTGTGGCAGCTGGCCCGGGGCACCCAGCAGGGGCCGGATGCCGAGCCGCGAGCGCACTGGCACCCGCCGGCCGAGGCCGTCGAGCCGCCGGCCGCGGCCGACGACGCCCAGCCGGGTCCGGACGCCGCCGTCACCCTGGAGGGGCTCACCGAGGCCGAGCGCCGGGTGGCCACACTGGCCGCCGACGGGCACACCAACCGGGCGATCGCCGCGCGACTGTTCGTCACCGTCAGCACCGTGGAGCAGCACCTGACCCGGGTCTACCGCAAGCTGCGGGTGAACAGCCGCGGCGGCCTGCTCATCCGGCTCGGCCGGGAGACGACCCGGGGGCGTCAGCGTGCCAAACGCGGCCAGGTTAGCGCGGCTTAAGCGCCTCACCGCACGATCGAGACGGGCACGGCGGGGTGTCGTGCCGCCTCCGAGCCGGCTCCGTCTCCCGCAGGGCCGGCCAACCGTGCGAAGGAGACTGACACTCATGCGCAAGCCAAGGCCGAAGCGGCTCGCCGCCCTGCTGTCCGCGGTCGTTCTCGCCGGCACCGCCACCGCCGTCCTGGGCGGCTCCGCGGCGTCGGCGTTCCCGACCGGGCACACCAACCGGTGCTCGGTGACCACCGACCTGACCGACCAGTCCTACCTGACCAAGCACGACGGTCGGGAGCCGGGTACCACCGACGGCGACACCGTCGTCTTCCACGACGAGGTCTTCAACACCGCCGGCGACCTCGTCGTCACCGGCGAGGGCACCGCGCTGGTCTACACCAACCCCCAGGACGGCACGCTCTGGGAATGGCTCGCGGTCACCGTGCAGATGCCCAGCGGCGGCACGTTCTTCGGCACCGTACCGATCTCGATCGCGGACGCCGTCGCCGGCAACCCGCAGACCATCCCGCTGGTCGGCAGCTCCGGCGACATGCTCGGCAAGACCGGCCTGTGGAAGTTCAGCCTGCTCGGCTACACCAACCCGACGCTGTCCCTGTTCGACGTGACGCTGACCATCTGCGGCTGACCGCCCGACGGCGGCGCGCGGGGAACTGCCGCAGCGGTCCGCGGCAGGGCGCCGTCGTGCGTCCGGCGGGCTTGCGCCGGCCCGCCACGACCCCACCGCGATCCCGAGTCCCCGGAGGAGAAAACCATGGACGCAGCCGTCGTCATCGCCGGCGCCGGTCCGACCGGCCTGCTGCTGGCCGCCGAGCTCGCGCAGGCCGGCGTGCCGGTGGTGGTGCTGGAGCGCGACCCGGAGCCCCGGCTGGCCGCGATGGGCATGGCCATCAACGCCGGGGTGGTGGACCTGCTCGCCGAGCGTGGCCTGATGGAGCGGATCGGCGCCGACGGGCTGCCCTGGCCGCGTGCGCACTTCGCCCAGTTGTGGCTGGATCCCGGCCGGCTGCCCGGCCGGCAGACGTACACCTACCTGCTGCCGCAGGCCAAGCTGGAGGAACACCTGCTCGCGCACGCCGAGAAGCTCGGCGCGCAGATCCGGCGCGGGGTGACGGTACGCGGCGTGCGGCAGGACGCCGAGGGCGTGACCGTGGACACCTCCGACGGCGAGGTCACCGCGGCCTACCTGGTCGGTTGCGACGGCGCCGAGAGCGTCGTGCGCAGCGCCGCCGGGATCACCTTCGAGGGCACCGAGGCGGCGTTCGACGGGATCGCCGGGGACGTCGAGGTGCCCAACGGCCACCCGCTGTACCAGCAGTTGGGCGCCAACGAGTTCAACAGCGGGCTGTTCTCCGTCGCGCCCAGCGGCGTCGGACTGCTGCGGGTGGCCACCGGCGAGTTCGGCCGGCGGCCGGCGGACCCGGCCGCGGCGCCCGACGTCGCTGAGCTGCGTGCCGCCGTGCACCGGCTGATCGGGCAGGACATCGACGTCGGCACGCCGCGCTGGCTGGGCCGGTGGAACTGCCAGACCCGGCAGGCCGACCGGTACCGCGCCGGGCGGGTCTTCGTCGCCGGCGAGGCCGCCCACCTGCACTTCCCGCTCGGCGGCCAGGCGTTGAGCACCAACCTGGAGGACGCGGTCAACCTCGGCTGGAAGCTGGCCGCCGAGCTGGCCGGCTGGGCGCCGGGCGGACTGCTCGACAGCTACCACGACGAGCGGCACCCGGCCGGGGAACGGACCTGCCTGACCACCGCCGCCCAACTGGCCCTGCTCTATCCGGCCGACCGGGTGGCGCCGCTGCGGACGGTGATGAACGAGCTGATCCAGTTCGACGCGGTGAACGAATACCTGGTGCGCACGGCCGGCGGCCTCAACGTGCGGCACCCCGCCAGCGGCTGTGACCACCCGCTCGCCGGCCTCCGGGTTCCCGGCGTACCACTGCCGCCCGGCCGCGGTCTGGCCCTGCGGTTCGACCCGGCCGTGCGGCTCGACGTCGACGGCTGGGCCGACCGGGTCGACCTGGTCACCGCGGAGCCGTCCGCCGACATTCCGGCGGTGGCGCTGCTGGCCCGGCCGGACGGCCGGATCGCCTGGGCCACCGACGGCACCGACCCGGACGGGCTCGCCGCCGCGCTGGCCACCTGGTTCGGTGCGCCCACCGGCGGCTGATCCCACGCGCGAAGGCGCAGCCCCGGCCGTACCGGCCGGGGCTGCGCCGTTGTGGGTAACGGCTGCGCCGCTTTGGGCACGGAACGCGCCGCACCGCCAGCGGACGGCGTGCCGCCAGCGGACAGCGTGTCGCCGGTGGGTGGGGCGCCGCCGGTGGGTGGGGCGCCGCGGAAGGTCGGCGTGCCTCAGCGGGCGACGGCCAGCCGGGCCGCGCGGACCAGCAGGCGCAGGGGCAGCGCGGAGCGGCCGCGCATGCGCTGGATCGACAGGGCCGTCCAGGCCATGCTCTCCAGCGTGTGCTTCGGCGCGCCGTGGACGTCGTCGTGGCTGAGCACCCGGAAGTCGCGGACGTTGTCGCGCAGCACCAGCAGGTCCTCCGGCGGGATGATCTCGTCGCGGCTGCTGGCCACGGCGGCGACCGGGATGCGGAGCGCGGCCAGCTCGGCCGGGCTGATGGCCCAGTCGCCCAGCCGGTCGAGGCTGGTTTCGGTGAGGTGGCTCAGGGTGTCGGTGGTGACCCGGGGGAGCCGTGCCTGCCAGGCCGGATCGGTGAAGAACGACCGGATCGGCGCGCCCGCGGTGACGACACCCCGCAGCCGCTGATCCCGCAGGGCGCAGCGCAGCGCGAGATGGCCGCTGAAGCTGAGGGTGATCGCGTACGTCTGCCGTACCTCGGCCCGGTCGCCGACCGCGTCCAGCAGGCTGGACAGGAACAGGTGGGCCTGCGCGTCGTAGGGCACGGCGTTGTCGCCGATGCCCGGGATGTCGGCGACGACGGCGGCCAGGCCCAGCCGGCGGAAGAAGCCCAGGCGCGGCGCCCACTGTTCCTTGACGGTCAGGTGGCCACCCATGATCACCACGAGGGGGCGCGGCCGGGTCGCGGAGAGTCCGGACTGCCAGCACCGCACCGGATGGCCGTTGTGGGTGAAGTCGAGCGGGTGCAGGTCGCGCCCGGCCCGCCACCGTTCGAAGGCGGCCGTCGCGTGCTGCGCCGCGCGGGTCCGGGCGGGTCGGTCCGGGTAGGGGAAGCGGGCCATGATGTAGTGCCGGCTCGCGGGCAGCCACTGTCCACGGTCCTTGAGCGCCGCGCCCTCGGCCGACCACCGGGTGACCCACGAGCCCGGGCCGTCGCCGTCGTCCACGATGGACGCGAGCTTGCCGGTCAGCCCGCCGATGCGCTGCCCGCGTGCGTGGGCGACGATGTAGTGCTTGAGTTCGGCCAGGTCATTCATGTGGCTCCTGGAACTGTTCGAGCGCCTGCTTGAGGTCGGCCAGGATGTCGGCCGCCTCGGCGCCGTCGATGGCGCGGTGGTCGAAGGTGAGGCAGAGCCGCATCACCGGGGCGATGACGATCTCGCCGTGCCGGACCACCGGCCGCTCGACGCTGCGGCCCAGGCCGATGGTCAGGGTGGCGCCGCCGACGGAGTAGAAGCCGTCGACCGGGCGGTGCCCGAGCGAGGTCACCGCGAACGTGCCCATCCGCGCGGGGCGTTGCCGCAGCGGCCGGACGGCCAGCCGGTAGAGCAGACCGCCCAGCGGCATCGGGATGCGGTGCAGCCGGCGGATGGCCGCGAATTCCGGCATGGTGTCGGGGTTGCCGTCGCGGAACCGTTCGACCTGCCGCTGGATGCCGGCGAGGCTGGTCCGGTCGAGGTCCGGCAGTACGGTCGAGAGCACGACCCGATGGCCCGACATCACCTTGTCGAAGGTGAACTTGCCGCCGACCGTGTCGTAGCGGGCCATCCGCCGGCCGCGCAGCGCGACGTTGGCGTCCGGGTGCGCGGCCAGCACCCGGGCCGCGGACCACAGCACGTACGTCACGATGGAGTGCTTCGTCGTGCGCCGGTGGGCCAGCACTGCGCTCATGTCGATCTCGGTGTCCAGGAACACCGGTGCGATCTCGCGGATCTGGTCGAGGAAGTAGAAGGTGTGCCGGCGCGGCCCGGGCAGGCGGCTCACGCCGGGACCACCGCCGCCGGCACCACCAGCTCGTCGAGCAGGTATTCGGCCAGCTCGGCCGGGGTCGGGCTGTCGTAGATGAGCGACGGGCTCAGCGCCACCCCGGCCTCGCGGATCCGGGCGGTGAGCTCCATCGCCGTGATGGAGGACAGCCCCAGGTCGAGCAGGTTGTCGTCGGGGGCGATGGCGTCGGCCTCGTCGAGCCCGAGCGCGCCGGCGACCTCGGCGCGGATGTAGTCGATCAGCAGCCCGAGCCGCTGGTCCGGGTCGGCGGCCGCGAGACGCTCCGGCAGCGGAACCGCGTCCGCCCGGCCGGCCGGGTCGGCGGCGCCGGCCGGGACGGGGTCGGTGAGCACGAGACCGGCGGGCGCCGAGGCGGCCCAGGTCAGGCTGCCGGCGACGGCGCGTTCCGGCAGCGGCCGGGGCCCCGGCCGCACCGACAGCCCCCGTTCGCCGGCGGCCACCCGGTCCAGCGCGGTCAGCTCGCAGTACCTGGCGGTGCCGGCGTCGGCCGGCGGGGCGAACAGCACGAACGCCGACAGGTCGAGGCCGCGGGTCAGCTCGTCGAGATGGTGCACCGCCGCGGTGCCGCCGGGCTCGGCCAGGTGCACCACGGCGTTGACCGGCTCGTCGGCCAGCAGGTCGGCCACCGCCGCCCGGTCGGCCAGGTCGCAGGCGAGCACGCCCACCTTGGCGCCGAGCGCGGTCAGTTCGGCCCGCTCGTCGGTCTGCTGGGCGTTCACCAGGACCAGCTTCGACGCGCCGTTGGCGGCGAGCCACCGGGCCGCGTGCCCGCCCAGCTCGGTGTCCGCCCCGGTGAGCAGGACGGTCCCGGTCGGCGCCCAACCGGCCCCCGCCGGGGCGGCGGCGGCCACCAGCCGCCAGACCGCCGGACCGGTACGCCGCACGGCCACCGCCGGTTCGTCGGCCGTGCCGGAGAGGACCGCGACGAGCTGCCGGCGCTCCCGGTCGTCGAGTTCGGCGGGCAGGTCGAGCAGGCCGCAGCCGTGCTCCTGGGCCGCGGCCCAGGCCGCGGCGACCTCGGCGCGCGAACCGCGGGCGATCATCCACCGGTGGCCGGGGCCCGTGATGTCGGACGGCTCGCCGGGCCGGGCCGGGGCGACCGTCACCTGCGCCCCCGCGTCGCGCAGCACCTCGGCCAGCGCCTCGTCGCGGACGGTCCAGCTACCGGTCAACCCGGTGCCGGCCGGTGGGACCTGCGCCGGGCTCCAGACGTACGTGTGCCGTCCGGCGACCCGCCGGCGCAGGTCGGCCAGCGCCGGGAGCAGCGCCCGCAGGCTGGTGCGCTCCTGCTCGCTGAGGGACAGCAGCGCGTCCAGCCGGGCGGCGTCGGCGCGTTCGACGGCGGGCCAGAAGTCGTCGTGCGCCGGCTCGGCGCCCGAGGGCGCGGCGGCGTCGAGCCAGAAGGGCCGGCGCTGGAACGGATAGAACGGCAGCTCCACCGCGTCGGCCGGCCGCGGGCCGAGGACCGCCGCCCAGTCCACGTTGTGCCCGCCGGCGTGCGCCAGCGCGGCCGCGCCGAGCGCGGTGTGCGGCTCCGGCCGCTCGGCGTGCAGCAGCGGCCCCGCGCCGGCGCCGCGGCCGAGCGCCTCGCGGACGAGGCCGAGCAGCACCGGGCCGGGACCGAGTTCCAGGTAGGTGCCGGCGCCGAGCTGGTCCAGGGTGGACAGGGCCGCGCCGAACCGGACCGGTTCGCGGATCTGCCGTACCCAGTGGTCGGGATCCCGCAGTTGCTCGGCGGTGGCCACGGCGCCGGTGCGGCCGGTGACGACCGGGATCGCCGGGTCGGCGAAGGTGAGGTCGGCGATGGCCGCCCGGAACTCGTCCAGCACCGGATCCATGTGGTGCGAGTGGAACGCGTGGCTGACCGCGAGCCGCTTGGTGCGCCGCCCGTGCAGGGCGAACCGGTCCGCCAGGGCGGCGACCCGGTCGGCGTCGCCGGAGACGACGGTACGCATCGGGGCGTTGACGGCCGCGATCGAGACCCCGTCGATCAGCTCGGCGAGCACCTCCTGCTCGGTGGCCTCGATGGCCGTCATGACGCCCCCGGCCGGTGCGGCCTGCATGAGCCGGGCCCGGACCGCGGTCAGCCGGGCCGCGTCGGCGAGGCTCAGCACCCCGGCGGCGTGCGCGGCCGCGATCTCGCCGACCGAGTGCCCGGCCACCGCGTCGGGCCGGACGCCCCACGACTCCAGCAGCCGGAACAGCGCCGTCTCCAGCGCGAACAGCGCGGTCTGGGTGTAGAGCGTCTCGTCGAGCCGGACGGCGTCGGCGAACATCACGGTCCGCAGCGGACGGTCCAGGTACGGGTCCAGGTGGCCGGCCGCCTCGTCCAGGGCGGCCCGGAAGACGGGGTACGTCTCGTAGAGGGCCTGCCCGGCCCCGGCCCGCTGCGCGCCCTGCCCGGTGCAGAGGAAGACCAGCTTGCCCCCGGTGCCGGCCACGCCCCGTACGACGTCGCGGGACTCGGTCCCGGCGGCCAGCGCGGCCAGCCCGCGGGCGAACCGGTCCCGGTCCTCGGCGATCACGGCCGCCCGGTGCGGGAAGTGGGTGCGGGTGGTGGCCAGCGCGTACGCGACGGCCGCCGGAGCGGCGTCGGGCAGGCCGGCGCGCAGCCGCTCGGCCTGGGCCTGCAGGGCCGCGTCGGTGCGCCCGGACAACAGCCACACCCGCGGACCGGCGGGCTCGGCCGCGGCCGGCGGCCCGGTCGGCTGGTCGGCGGCCGGCGGCGCGGTCGGCTGGTCCGCGGCCGGCGACGCGGCGGCCGGCTGGTCGGCGCCCGGCTGGTCGGCGGCCGGTGCGCCACCGGCCGGCGGCGCACCGACCGGCGCCTCGGCGGGCGGCGCCTGTTCGAGGATGACGTGCGCGTTGGTCCCGCTGATGCCGAACGACGACACCGCGGCGCGGCGGGGGCGGCCGGTCTCCGGCCACGGCCGCGCCTCGGTGAGCAGGCGGACCGCCCCGCTGCTCCAGTCCACGTGCGGGCTGGGCGCGCTGACGTGCAACGAGCGCGGCAGCTCGCCGTACCGCATCGCCTGGATCATCTTGATGATCCCGGCCACCCCGGCGGCGGCCTGGGCGTGGCCGATGTTGGACTTGATGGAGCCCAGCCAGAGCGGCCGGTCCCGGTCCTGGCGTTGCCCGTAGGTGGCCAGCAGGGCCTGCGCCTCGATCGGATCGCCCAGCACGGTGCCGGTGCCGTGGGCCTCCACCGCGTCGATGTCGTCGACGGTGAGCAGGGCGTTGGCCAGCGCCTGACGGATCAGCCGCTCCTGTGACGGGCCGTTGGGGGCGGTGATGCCGTTGCTGGCCCCGTCCTGGTTGGTGGCCGAGCCGCGCACGACGGCCAGCACCCGGTGCCCGTTGGCCCGGGCGTCGCTGAGCCGTTCGAGCAGGACCAGGCCGCAGCCCTCCGACCAGCCGGTGCCGTCGGCGCCCGCGGAGAACGACTTGCACCGGCCGTCCGGGGCGACCCCGCGCTGGCGGCTGAACTCGATGAAGACACCCGGGGTGTGCATCACGGTGACGCCGCCGGCGAGGGCGAGTTCGCATTCGCCGTTGCGCAGCGCCTGCCCGGCGAGGTGGATGGCGACAAGCGACGACGAACAGGCGGTGTCGACGGTGACGGCCGGCCCCTCCAGCCCGAAGGTGTAGGCGAGCCGGCCGGAGGCGAGGCTGCTGGCGCTGCCGGTGCCGAGCAGACCCTCCAGGTCGGGCGGGACGTCGTGCATGACGCGCACGCCGTAGTCGTCGTACATCACGCCGGTGTAGACGCCGACCGGCCGGCGGCGCACGTCCGCCGGCACGATGCCGGCGTGCTCGAAGGTCTCCCAGGCCGTCTCCATCAGCAGCCGGTGCTGCGGGTCCATCGCCCGCGCCTCCCGGGGGCCGATGCCGAAGAAGGCGGGGTCGAAGTGGTGCGCGTCGTAGAGGAAACCGCCCTCCCGCGCGTACGTCTTGCCGGTGTGCTCGGGGTTCGGGTCGTACAGGTCGGCGGTCGACCAGCCGCGGTCCTCCGGGAAGCCGGCGACGGCGTCGGACCCGTCGGCGACCAGCCGCCACAGCTCGTCCGGGGTCCGGACGCCACCGGGGTAGCGGCAGGCCATCCCGACGACCGCGATCGGCTCGCGGGCCGCGTCCTGCGTCTGGCGCAGCAGTTCCCGGGTTCGATGCAGGTCGGCGGTCACCCACTTGAGGTAGTCGACCAGCTTCTCCTCGTTGGTCATCGCAGCGTCCACGGCCCTTCTCTGTCGATCGGTGCCGTCACACGGCCGGTTCGGCGTCGAGTTCCCGGACCCGCGCGGCCAGCCCGGCCGGGCTGGGTGCGTCGAAGAGGTCGGCCAGCTTGAGCGGGACACCGATGTCGTCCTGGATCTGCTGTAGCAACTGCGCGCCGGCGAGGGAGTGGCCGCCGCTGGTGAAGAAGTTGGCGTCGGCGTCGACCTCGTCGTGGCCGAGGATGGCGCGCCAGTGCCCGACGAGCCGCGTCACCAGCGGGTCGGCGCCGTCCGGGGACGGGCCGCCGGAGCCGGGGTGCGGCGCCGCGGCGGCCCGGTCCCGGTGCGCGTCGCCGGCCAGCCGCTCCAGCCGGGGATAGTCCACCTTCTCGTTGGCGTTCACCGGCAGCGCGTCGACGGTGTGGAACTCCTGCGGAATCGAGGCGTGCGGCAGTTCGGCCCGGGCGTGCTCCCACAGCGTCGCCGAGACGTCGGCGTCCCCGGTGGTCTCGACGAACGCGACCAGGCGGGCGTCGGCGCTGCGGTCGCCCACCGCGACCACCGCGACCGCCCGCACCCCGGGGTGGCTGAGCAGGGCCGCCTCGACCTCGCCGAGTTCGATCCGGTTGCCCCGCAGCTTGATCTGCCGGTCGGAGCGGCCGAACAGCTCGATGGTGCCGTCGGGGCGCCAGCGGCCCACGTCGCCGGTGCGGTAGAAGCGGCCGTACGCCTGGTGCGTGCCGAACCGTTCGGCGTTGAGGTCGTCCCGGTCGTGGTAGCCGAGCGCGACGCCGTAGCCGGCGATCCAGACCTCACCGCGCACACCGACCGGCAGCTGGCGGCCGTCGGCGGCGGCAACGCCCAGGTAGGTGTTCCAGATCGGGCCGCCGACGTCGAGCCGGTCACCCTCGATCCGGTCGACCCGCGCCCAGGTCGCCCAGGTGGTCGTCTCGGTCGGCCCGTACGCGTGGTGCAGCTCGCAGCCGGTCTCCAGCAGCCGGCGGGCGATGTCCACCTGGACGATCTCCGCCCCGGTCACCACGCGCCGCCCGCGCAACTGGTCGGCGACCTGGTCGAGCACGATCCGCCAGGTGGTCGGGGTGGCCTGCAGGATGTGCGGCTGGTGACGTTCGATCGCCGCGCGCAGCGCCACGCCGTTGCTGCGGGCCTCGTCGGCGGCCACGGCGATCTGCCCGCCGCTGTAGAGCGGCACGTACATCTCCAGGTTCGCCATGTCGAAGGCGAACGTGGTGAGCCAGAGCGTGACCTCGGAGGGGGTCGCGCCCAGGATGTCCACGTAGTGCGCGGCCGCGTTCGCGACGCTGCGGTGCCGGATCGACACGCCCTTGGGGCGGCCGCTGGAGCCGGAGGTGTAGATCAGGTAGGCGCGGTCGTCGGGGCCGGGTTCGTGCGGGGCCGCCGGCAGCGGACCGTCGTGCGGTGCGTCCGTGCCGTGCGCGTCGTGCAGCGCCAGGACGGTGACCGTACGCTCCGGCGGCGCCTCGACCGGCTGCCCGGAGAGCACGATGCGGGCACCGGAGTCCTGGAGCACGTGTTGCACCCGGTGGGCCGGGTGCTCCGGGTCGATCGGCAGGTAGGCCGCGCCGCACAGCCAGACGCCCAGCGCGTTGGCGATCAGGGTGGCGTCCCGGCCGGCGGCGATGGCGACGATGTCACCGGGGCGGGCGCCGGCCTCGCGCAGCCGCCCGGCCGCGGCGACCGCGGTGCTCCACAGCCGGCGGTAGCTGACCGGGCCGGTCTCGTCGCGGACCGCGACCGCGTCGGGCGTGGCCAGCGCGTGCTGGCGTACGGCGCCGACGACCGTGTCGAACGGGATGTCGTGGGTGGTGTCGTTGGCCGCCTCGATGACCGCGTGGTCGGCCGCGGACCAGACGGCCAGCTCGCCGGTCGGGGTGTCGACGGTGTCGCCGAAGATCGTCAGCAGGGCCTCGTAGCGGTGCAGCAGCGCCACCACGTCGGCGCTGTCCAGCACGTCGGTGGCGAAGCGGGCGACCACGTCGATGCCGTCCTCCGCCGAGGCCACGAAGAACTCCAGGTCGTACTTGCTGAAGCCGTTGTCGATGACCAGCGGGCGGGCGGGCAGGCCGCCGATGCCGAACCGGGCCTGCTGGAGGGGAAAGTAGTTGAACAGGTGGCGGGTGAGGCGCGGGCGCCGGTTGTCGGCGGTCCGCGGCACCAGCCGGGCGATGTCCTCCTCCGGGACGACGGCGTTCATCAGGGCGCCGAAGTACGTGTCCCGGACCCGGCGGACCAGCGTGCGGAAGCTCTCCCGCGGGTCGATCCGGGCACGGATCGGCAGCACGTTCGTGTGGTGGCCGACGGCGCCGGCCGCCACCTTGCCGCGCACGTTCACCGGCGTGCCGACGGCGAGGTCCGGCCCGGACCCGTGCGCGGCCAGCAGCAGTTGGAAGGCGGTGAGCAGGATGACCGCCTCGGGCGCGCGCACCTCCTTCTGCAACCGCCGGACGATCTGCCTGGTCGGCGCGCTGAGCCGGTGGGTGACCTGGTCGCCGCGCAGGCTGGGCTCGTCCGCGTCGGGTGCGCCGCAGGCCAGGCCGAGCGCCGCCGGGTCGTAGCCGGCCAGTTCGGTACGCCAGAACTCGACGCTCTCGGCCGGTGGTTCGGCCTCGACGAACGAGGGCACCTCGGCGCGCAGCTCGGCCGGCAGCGGCTGCGCCGCGGCGAGCGCGTCGTAGCCGCGGATCAGGTCGGCCAGGATGATCGAGCCGGAGATGATGTCGTAGACCAGATGGTGGAAGGCCAGGCAGACGACGTCACCGTCGGGGTCGCGGCGCAGCGCGGCCCGCACCAGCGGCCGGCCGTCGAAGGTGAACGGCCGGACCACGAAGGGCTGCGGGTCGCCGTCCGGCAGCCGCTCCAGCGGTACGTCGAAGTCGGCGGGGGCGATGATCTCCTTCTCCAGCGTCGAGCCGACGGAGTGGAAGACCGTGCGCAGCGTCTCGTACCGGGCGTAGACCGCCCGCAGCGTGGCGATCAGCCGGGACTCGTCCAGCCTGCCCTCGACCTGGAAGGCCAGGGTCAGGTTGTTCGGCGCGCTGTCCGGTACCAGGCGCTCCAACAGCCACAGGGCGGCTTCCTTCCGGCTGACCGGGCTCCGTCCCGTTACGGCTGTCGATGCGATGTCCACCCTTGCCTCCCACCGGGCCGGCGCCGCTGTCGGTCCGAACTGTATGGAGGCCCTCGGCACACCGGGTACCCCTTGGCGCGCAGACCGGGGGCGGTCGAGTAGGGGATCGATAGGGGTGCGACAGACCGGAGCGGCCCGCGAGCTGACCTAGGCTCGGTCGGCGTAGCACACCCGAACGCCCTGACTGGAGCGGAATATGGCGCGAGCTGACGGATGGCGGGTGCTTGCCGAGCCCGACGACGCCGAGCGGATCATCCTGGCGGTCGACTTCGATGCCACCGGACGGCCGGAGGCGAGATTCTCCGATCTGGCGGCACGCCTGAAGGTCGACTGCGCGTTCTGGGAGACCACGCCGCCCGGCCTCGACGTGGAACGGACCGCGTCCGGCCCGGCGTACATCGAGCACTGGTGGGCGGCGTTCCAGCGCCGGCCCCGGCCGGTGGCCGCGGTCATGGGCTTCTGCGGCGGCGCGGTCTACGCGGCGGCGCTGTCCGAGCGGGTCGCCGCCTGGCAGGGCAGCGAACCGCAGCTGCTGCTCTTCGATCCCGAGATCGCGGTGCCGCAGACGCTGGTGTGGCAGTTCCACAAGATCGTCGGCTACCTGGCCGGGGTGTTGCCCGCCGAGGACATCCAGCGGGCCCAGCAGGCCGCGCAGGACCTGTACGACGGCGACGCCAGCATGGTGGAGATGTGCGAGGCGCTGGTCACGCTGACCCTGGAGATGGGCGACGTGGCGTTCGCGCAGGCCGGGCTCGGCAAGCCGCTGCGGGACGAGCTGATGGGGACGTTCTGTTCGTTCCTGCGCTACCTCACCGCGGCCGCCGAGCTGGACCCGTTGCCCCGCTGGCGGATCGCGACCGCCTTCCAGTCGGTCACCGAGCTCAGCGGGCTGCACGCCGTGCGCACGTCCGGCATCGGCGGCGACGGGCCGCTGGTCGGCCGGGAGATCGCGGTCGACGACGAGCACGCGAAGCTGCTGGCCAACGACGAGGTGGCGGCGGCGGTGGCCGGTCTGCTCACCGACGACGGCACCGGCACCGGCACCGCCGCCGGCGGCGGCAGCGGCACGGGCAGCGGCAGTGACGGGGGCGGGCGGTGAGCCCGGCGGCGATGCGTACCGGCACGCCCTGGCTGCGGCGGTTCCATCCGGGCCAGGACGACGGGATCGAACTCTTCTGCTTCCCGCACGCGGGCGGTTCGGCGAGTTCGTACTTCCAACTGTCGCAGCTGCTGGCGCCGCGGGTGCAGGTCTCGGCCGTGCAGTACCCGGGCCGGCAGGACCGGCGTACCGAGCCGCGCATCGACAGCATCGACGAGTTCGCCGAGCGGATGTCGGCCGAACTGCTCGCCCAGCCGGCCCGCCCGTTCGCGATGTTCGGGCACAGCATGGGCGCGGTCATCGCGTACGAGACGGCACAGCGTCTGGCCGCGGCCGGCCGGGTGCCGGTCTGGTTCTTCGGCTCCAGCCGGCGTGCCCCGTCCCGGCTGCGGCACACCGACGTGCACCGGCGCGACGATGCCGGGATCGTGGCCGAGCTGCGGTCCCTCGCCGACGGGGAGGTCGGCTGGCTCGCCGACGAGGAACTGCTCGCGTCGTTCCTGCCGGCCATCCGCAGCGACTACCGGGCCATCGAGACCCACCCGTACCGGCCCGGACCGCCGCTGCGCTGTCCGGTCACCGCGTTCCTGGGCGACCGGGATCCGTACACGACGCCCGACGAGGCGCAGTCCTGGCGCGACCACTGCACCGGGCCGTTCGACCTGCACGTGTTTGCGGGCGGGCACTTCTACCTCGACAAACACACCGCGCAGGTGGCCGCCCACGTCGGCCGGGTGCTGGGCACCGCGGCCGGGGTGGCGGCGCACGGGGAGGCGTAGATGCGATACGAACTACTGGGATCGTTGCGGGTGATCGGGCCGGCCGGCCCGCAGATGCTCACGGCGCGCAAGATCGAACTGCTGCTGGCCGTACTGCTGGTCCGGGCGGACCACGTGGTCAGCACCGACCAGCTCATCGGCGAGGTGTGGGGGGAGCGGGCGCCGCACCGGGCCACGGCCGGGCTGCACGTCTACGTGTCGGAGCTGCGCAAGTTCCTGGCCCGGCAGCGGCCCGGCACCGAGACCATCGTCACCCGGTCGCCGGGCTACCTGCTGCGGCAGGGCGACGACGAGTTCGACTTCCAGGACTTCCTCGCCCTGGTCGAGGCCGGCCGGGGCTACCACGCCGCGCACCGGTACGAGGAGGGGGCCGAGGTGCTGGAGCGGGCGCTCGCGCTGTGGCGTGGCCCGCTGCTCGGCGAGCCGAGCGACGGCGTCATCATCGGCAGCTTCGCCGCCTGGCTGGCCGAGGTGCGGATGGAATGCCTCGAAATGCTTGTCGACGTGCAGCTCGAACTGGGCCAGCACCGCCGGCTGATCGGCCGGCTGCGGCAGCTTGTCGTGGACACCCCGCTGCACGAGGCGTTCCACCGTCAGCTCATGCTGGCGCTGTACCGGTCGGACCGCACCGCCGACGCGCTCCAGGCGTACCAGCAGGCGCGGGCCACCCTCAACCGGGAGCTCGGCCTGGAGCCGTGCCGCGCGCTGCGGGAGCTGCAGCACGCGATCCTGGTCGGCGACGAGCGGGTGCTCTCGGCCCGGGTGTAGGGCGCCCGCCCCGCCGGTCCCGGCCCGGACCCGTACGGCAGCTGGTTGCGCGTCTTGCTGCGGACCATCGTGCCCGGGTCCGCTAAAGCCGCGATAAACCCCGCCGGCGGGGCGCGCGGCGCTGCCGGATCCGACCCCGGTACGCCGCGGGCGCGATCCCGGCTATCCCGGCGATCCCTGCGGTCCCTGCTACGACGGCCCGCGACGGGCTACGACACGTCGTCCAGACCGCTCTCGTCCCGGCCCAGCAGCTCGGTGGCCAGCAGCGACCGGCGCTTGACCTTCAGCTTGCGGTAGATGCGGGTGAGGTGCTGCTCGACGGTGCTGACCGTGATGTACAGCCGGCCGGAGATCTGCTTGTTGGTGTAGCCGTGCGCGGCGAGCATCGCCACCCGCCGTTCGGCGTCGGTGAGTTCGTCGAGCGGCCGCCCCGACGGGGATTCCAGCGGCACCAGCACCGCGTGCTCGGCCGGGGCGGCCGGTTCGGCCGTCCTCTCGACCGGCGCGGCCGCGGCGCGGCCGGAACCGCCGCGCAGCAGTTGCAGGCCGATGGGCTCCGCGCCGCACTCCTCGGCCAGCTGGGCGGCCCGCCGGATGCGCAGCCGGCCCCGGGCGCCGTCGCCGGCCGCCCGCAGCGCGTGTCCCTGGTCGGCCAGCGCGCAGGCCAGCTCCAGCCGGTCGCCCGCGGTCTCCAGCAGGTCGGCGGCCTCGGACAGCAGCGGCCCGCGCTGGTGGGCCGGCATCGTGGCGGCCAGCAGGCGCATCGCGATGCCCCGGGTCCGCGCGCTGTGCCGGCTCGTCTCGTCCTGCCGGCGATCGTCGAGCCGGTCCAGCTGGGCGCGGATCAGCTTGGCCGCCGCCGCCCGGCCGCCCAGCTGGAGTTGGACCCGGGCGAGTTCGAGCCGCCACGGCACCAGGCCGTCGGTGTCCATGCCCCACCGGGTCATCAGGCTGCCGCACAGCCGCAGCTCGTTGGCGGCGGTGCGGGCCCGGCCGGTCGCGAGGTGGTGGCGGGCGGCCGCCTGCAGGTACGGCAGACCGAACGGGGTGCGGAACATCTCCTCCGGCACCGGCTGGGCCAGGTGCGTCTCCGCGTCGTCGAGCCGGCCCGCGGTGGTGGCGGCGTTGACCAGCGTGGCCAGCGGCACACCGACGGCGACCCCCCAGCCGGGTGCCGACACGTGGGTGAGCGCGGCGCCGGCGTGCCGGGCGGCCTCGGTCAGCGAGCCCGTGCGCAGCAGCGCCTCGGCGCGCAGCGCGTGCAGGATCGCCGCCCAGGTCGGCCGGTCCGCGAACGCGTCGTCGGCGGCCAGCTCGTCGAGCCGGCCGAGCCCGTCGCCGGGGCAGCCGGCGTAGATCAGCGTCGCCACCGCGGTGGCGAGCACGCCCGGGTCGACCGACGCCGGCCGGTACCGGCGCAGCAGCCGGTCGGCGGCCTGGGCGGCCTTGCCGGCCCGGCCGGGCTCCAGGGCCGTCCGGAGCGCCCCGACCGCCTCAAGACAGGGGTGCACGGCCGCCGTTTCGGCCCAGCCGGGTCCGGCCGGCCGGGTCCGTCCGTCCGGGTCCGGCTGGGCCAGCGCGAGCAGCAGCTCCGCGGCCCGGATCCGGGCCGGCGGCGTGCTGTCCGGCCGGCGCTGCCGCAGCGCCTCCGCGGCGTCCTCGGCGCGGCCCTGCCACAGCAGGTACGGCACGGCGCCGGTGGCCTCCGCGGCCGGGGCGCCGTGCCGCAGGCGCAGCGCGATCTCGTCCAGTTGCGGCGCCGCGGACCGCGGGTCGAGCTGCCAGCGGGCGCGCAGCAGCATCATCCGGGCGGCGGCGCGCTGCCGCGCGTCGAGCGGACCGTGCTGGGCCAGCCGCAGGTGGGTGTTGGCCCGCTCGGCCCGCCCCGCGACAGTTCGTGCCGGGCCGCCTCGTGCAGGGCGGAGACCGCCCACGGCGCGCCGGCCCAGCCGGCCGAGACCAGTTGGTCGGCCACCGCGTCGGGGGAGGCGCTGTGCTCGAACAGCGCGGTGGCCGCCCGGCGGTGCAGGTCGCGCCGTTCCTCGTCGGGGATGGCCGCGAGGATCCGCGCGCTGATCCGCCGGTGGCGCAGCCGGTCGCCGTCGGCCAGGCCGGCGGCCGCCAGGATCCGCCACGCCCGGGTCACCGCCTCGGGCACGACGCCCAGCATCTGCCCGATGGTCTCCGGCGGGGCCGGCCGGCCGAGGACGGCGGCGGCGCGGGCCACGGCGCGGGTCTGCGGCTCCTGCCGGTACAGGCAGGACAGCACCGCCTGATCGAAGCTGTGCCCGGCGGCGCCGGGTGTCGAGGCGTGCTGCGCCAGCCAGTCGTCCAGGAACGCGCGGGCGAGCAGCGGACTGCCGCCGGTGCTCAGGTACGCCTCGCCGGCGATCTCGGACGCGGTGGCCGGATCGGTGTGCTCGGCAATCAGCTCGGCCAATCCCTTTTCCGACAACGGATGCAGCGCTATCCGCGAGAAATGGGGTTGACTGAGCAGTTCGGCGCGGAATTCGGGGTACGCGGGCACGGCCTGGGGTGACTCGGCGAGCACGAGCATGATCGGTGCGCGGCGAATTCTGCGGGCGATGTGCGTGAGGCAGAACAGCGACATCGCGTCGACCTGGTGCAGGTCGTCGACCGCGATGCACAGGGGTGCCACGTCGGCCAGGGTGAGCAGCCCGGCGAGGACCGTGCCGAGCAGCGCGGTCAGCGTGTGGCCGTTCCTCGCGGCCGGGTCGGCCGGGTCGATTCCGCCGGCGGGCAGCCGCGCGGTGACGGCGAGAACCATCCGGCGGAACCGGTCCGCGACCGTGCCCGGGACGGCCGAGTTCTCCAGGAGCTGTGCGATCGCGCTGAACGGGGTGTCGCGCTCGGTGAAGGAGGCAGCCGTGCCGAGCAGCCGCCCTCCGGCCGAGTGGACCTCTTCCGCGAACGCCTCCAACAGGGCGGTCTTGCCGCTGCCGGAGCCGCCCGAGACGAGCACCAGGCGACCCCGTCCGGCGCGCGTGTCACGCCAGGCACCGGATACCGCGTTGAGCTGTTCCTGTCGTTCAACCAATGGCATCGAACGAACTCCCCTCCCACGGGACGCAGGTTGGTGTTTCTTCGCAGGCGTGTTCGATCAAGTCCGAACGATCTCCGGTGTGAACAACGAGATGGCCCACGAGCCGCTCGAATGAAGCGGACCGCGGGCCGGGGCGGCCGAAACTGGGAACATGCCGAGTCTGCCAAGGTGCCGTCGCGCCGCGCAACGACAGGTCACCCCACAGTTTTTTGTGTATCACGGGAAAGAGTCCCGCAGTGGCCCCTAGGGGTTGACCTAAGGCGATGGGATGGATATGCCGGTCAATGCGCGGCACGTCCGTCCACCCGGTCACCTCAGTCCCCGTCGGCCACCTCCGCCCCCGTCCGCTCGGCGTCGTCGGCGGCCAGCAGCCGGGCGGCGAGCTCGCCCCGCCCGCTCACCGACAGCTTGCGGTAGATCCGGGTGAGCTGCTGCTCCACCGTGCTGGTGGTCAGGAACAGCCGGCCCGCGATCTCCCGGTTGGTGTGTCCCTGCGCGGTAAGCGTGGCCACCCGCACCTCGTCGGCGGTCAGCCCGCGTACCGTCTCCGGCGCCGGTGCGGCGGCCCAGGCCGGCTCGCGCGGCGTTGCGCCGCCGGCGGCGTAGGGGTCGAGGTTCCACTGCTGGATGACCCGCTCCGCCCGGCGCGTCGCGCGGCCGGCCCGCCGGTGGTCCTCGGTGAGCCGCAGGGTGCCGGCCAACTCGGTGAGCGCCCGGGCCAGCTCGATCCGGTCGCTTGAGCGTTCCAGGACCCGGATGGCGTCCTCCAGGGTGGCCGCCCGGTCGGGCAGGCCGACGCAGGCGGCGAGGGTGCGCAGCGCCGCACCGCGCTGCGCCGGGTGCCCGTCGCCGAGCCGGTCCAGCTGTTCCCGGACCAACTGCTCGGCCGCGCCCCGGCGGCCCAGCTTGAGCAGCGCGCGGGCGGCGTCGGTGCGCCACGGCACCAGCGCCGGCAGGTCGTATCCCCAGCGGCCCATCAGCTGCCCGCACTGCCGGAAGTCGCGCAGCGCGAACCGGTCCGCGCCGCCGGCCATCGCGTGCCCGCCCCGGGCGCGCAGGTGAAACAGCCCGAAAACGCTGTCGAACAGCCCGTCCGGCACCGGGGTGCGCAGCCGTTCGGCGGCCTCGTCGAGCTGCCCCAGGTCGGTCAGCGCACGCACCGAGACGGCGAGCGGAAGTCCGATCACGACCCCCAGGCCGGCGCGGAGAGCCCCTGCAACGCCTCGTCCGCGAGCCGGCACGCGGTCCGCGGGTCACTGCGGCGCAGCGCGATCTCGGCCCGGACGGCGGCCAGCAGCGACGCCGACAACCGGTCGCGCGCGGGATCCCCGAGCAGCTCCGCGCACCAGGCGTCGGCCCGGTCCAGCCGGTCGGCGAACACCAGCGTGGCCAGCGGCCAGAGCAGGCTCCAGTACACCGGCTCCCGGGATCGCGGGTCCGCAGCGCGTGCTCGGCCGCGCCGATCACGGCGTCGCTGCCGCCCCGGCGTACCGCGGTTTCCAGGCCGGCGATGCCGGCCAGCCGCGGACGCAGCGCGAGCACCCCGGCCCGGCCCAGCCGCGGGCGGTGCGGCCCACCCCGGTACGCCGCGGCACGTTCCGGGAACAGCAGGTCGATCCAGCGGCCGGCCACGTGCAGGTCGGCCCCGTCGCCCGGGTGGCGGTCGGCCACCTGCCGCCACACGTCGCTGGCCTCGGCGACCCGGCCGTACCAGAGCAGCTGGCGGATCGGAGCGGCGGCCCGGCCGCCGTCCAGGTCGGCGGTGCGGACCGCGGCCGGTACGCCGGCCAGCTGCTGCCGCCCGGCGTCCGGGTCGGTCCGCAGTTGCAGGTCGGTGAGGGCGATCCGGATGCGGGCCTGCCGGACCTCGTCGTCGCCGGGCCAGGCGGCGTGCCGCAGGCAGCGCTGCGCGAGTTCGGGGTCCGAGCCGGACAGTTGGGTCGCCGCGTCGAGCAGGCTCTGGGCCATCCACGGCGCGCCGGCCGGATCGATGGCCAGCAGGTGCGGCGCGATGGCGGTGGCCGGTGCGCCGTCCCGGTGCAGCGCGGCGGCCACCCGGCCGTGCAGATCGGCCCGGACCAGGTCGGGCAGCCCGTCGAGCACGGCCCGCACCAGCGCGGGATCGCCGAGAGCGCCGTCGGTGACCAGGCCGGCCGTGGTGCCGGGCCGCAACGCCGGCGTCGTAGGCGTTGTCGTTCCCGCCGGCGTCGTTGCCTGCGTCGTCGCCGCTGGCGTCGTCTGCGCTGGCGTCCCTGGCGTCCCTGGCGTTCCTGGCGTTGCCGCTGGCGTCGCTGGCGTTGTCGCTGGCATCGTCGGCGGCGTGCCCGCGGCGAGCACGCCGGCCACGGACCCGGGGGAGAACCGGCCACCGGCGACCGCCAGCACATGTACCGCGGCGCGCACGTCCGGCTCGCACCGGAACAGGCAGCCGAGCACCGCGTCGCGGAACGCGTCGCCGAAGACCAGCCGGCTGGGCGTGTCCGAGCGGCCGAAGGAGTCGTCCAGCAGGGCGCGCACCAGCCGCGGGTTGCCGCCGGTGACGCGGTGGCACTCGGCGCCGAGCTGGCGCGCCGACTCGGCGCCGCACCGGTCGGTGAGGACCTCGCGGACCCCGGCCGCGGACAGCATGCCGAGGCTCACCCGGCGGATCCGGGCCGGGTGCAGCAGCGCGGTGAGCGCCGGCGAGCGCGGGCCGGCGCGTTCCGCCTCGGCCAGCAGCAGCCGGACCGGCGCCGGCCGCGTACCCCGGATCAGGTCGGACAGGCAGCGCAGCGCGGCGGCGTCGGCCTGGTGGACGTCGTCGACCACGAGGACCGGCGGCGGTTCGCCGGACCGGTGCGGCGCGGCCGCGCCGATCAGGTCGCGGACGTGCCGTACGGCCTCGTCCAGGTCCTGCGCGTCGGCCGCCACGACCCGCGCGCCGCGCCGGGTCAGCCGCTGGGCGAACGCGTCCAGCAGCTGGGTCTTGCCGGCGGCGACCGGCCCGGTCACGACAACCACGTCGGGGCCGAGGTGATCGGAAAACGCTCGGTCGAGCAGTGCGAGCTGCTCGTCCCGTTCCACCAACCGCACCCGTCGGTCCCCTTACCTCACGTCCCGGGGTCTCGAATGGCTCGGCGGCGGGGACCGACCGCATGAACGGACGATCGGTTCAGAAAATGGTGAACCCGGGCAACCACCAGAACGCCGAGATTAAGGTAATCCCCAGTAGACCCGGTCACAACCCGGCCCTGGCGCGCATAGGGGTCGATCACTCACGCGGCTGAAGGGCAGCTTTAGCGATACGTTGGCCGTAACGCCGACGCTGCGGTGGTGACAGGGACAGAACCGCGCGGCGCGGCCGTCATGACGGCCGCCCAGACACCGACGCCCGACGGCGTCCGCGACGCGGTACGGCGGCTGGCCGCCCGGGTCGTGACCACCCCGGTCGTGCGCAACGACGAACTGGACCGACTGGCCGGTGCCCGGCTGTGGCTCAAGGCCGAGTGCCTGCAGATCGGCGGCTCGTTCAAGATGCGCGGGGCGCTCCTCGCGGTCGGGCGGCTCGCCGACGCCGGCACCGCCGGGGTGCTCGCGCAGAGCACCGGCAACCATGCGATCGCGGTCGCCCGCGCCGCGCGGGAGATGGGCGTGCCGGCGACGGTCGTGCTGCCGACCGACATCGCCCCGGGCAAGCTGCGGCAGATCCGCTCGACCGGCGCCGAGGTGCTGCTGGCCGGCACCACGCTCGCCGAGCGTCGCACGGTGCTGAGCCAGGTGCGGCGTACCCGCGGACTGGACGTCGTCGACCCGTACGAGGATCCCGACGTCGTCGCGGGCCAGGGCAGCGCCACGGCGGAGATGCTGGCGCAGGTACGCGCCGCCGGCGGCCGGCTGGACGCGATCGTGCTGCCGGTCGGCGGCGGCAGCGCGGTCGCCGGCGGGTGTCTGGCCACCGACGGCGAGGACGTCCTGGTGGTCGCGGCCGAGCCGGCGGCCGTGCCGGCCCTGACCGAGGCGCTGCGGGCCGGACATCCGGTCACCGTGCGGAGCCGGCCGACGATCGCGGACGGCCTGCGCCCGGACCGCATCGGTCAACTGCCGTTCGCGCTGGCCCGGGGTCGGGTCGCGGACGTCGTCACGGTGCCGGAGGCGGACATCGCGAACGCGCTGTGCGTGACGCTGATGCAGGCCCGCCTGCTGATCGAGCCGGCCGCGGCCACCGCGCTGGCCGCGGCGCTGGGGCTGGCGTCCCGCCTCGGTGACCGGTGCCGGGACATCGGCGTCCTGCTCAGCGGCGGGAACGTCGACACCGGCGTGGTCGCCCGACTGCTGGCCGCCCACCAGGGCTGAGTCGCAGGGTTGGGCCGCAGGGGTTGAGCCGCCTGGGTTGAGCCGTCGGGTTCAGCCGCAGGGGTCGAGCCGCCGGCGCTTGGCGGTCCGGGCGGCGGCGTTCACTCCGCGGTTCTCGTCCGCATGGTCCAACGGAAGATCGGCACCCCGTTCTCGGTGAATTCGTCCATCCGCTCGAAGTGTTCCCACGTGCCGTGGAACATCACTTTCACCTTGTTGTCCACCATGAGTACCTGCGGATTTCGTAGGTCCTCGGGAAGGTGACCGGGACCGCCTTCCAGGCGGCATTCCTCGTAGCGGATATCGATCATAATCCGACGCCTCCACGGTGTCGCGCCGATTCGTGTCACTTCTCACGCTAGGGCGGCCCGGAAATGACTGTCAACCCTTAGGAAATCGTTCGGCGTACGGCGTTTCACCAAAGCGTCGTATTAGTGACGGGAAAGACGGATGCTGGACAATCGCTTTCGTGCTCTGTGCCCGCTGCGGGCCGGCCGGTCCGCGCTGCGCCGCGCCCGGATCCCGGGTCGGCTGCGGACCGGCGGGGCCCGGCTGGCGGCCGGTCTCGTCGTCCGCGTCGAACTGCTGCTGCGCCTGCGCGGCGAACGGTCCGGCCGGTTCGGCCCGCTCAGCGGGAACCCGGCCGAACGTGACCTGCCCGAGCGGCCGCTAACCCCGGCCGAGCACCGCGCCTGGCTGCGGCTGAGCGCCGCGTTGCGGACCGGCGGGGACGCCGGGCGGGCCGACCCCTGGAACCGGCCCGCATAGGGGGCAGGTTAGGGGTGTTGAGCCTCTTCGTGGCACCAATACGATCGGTTTCGGCCACCTGATCGACGATTGGTAATCGCAATGGACGATGTTGCCACGGCACCGCCGCCTGCCTTCCCGATGCCTCGGACCTGCCCGGTCGATCCGCCCCCCGGGTACGCGGAAATCGCGGCCGAGCAACCGATTTCGAAGGTGACACTGCCGACCGGCAGGACCGCCTGGCTGATTCTGGGCCACGATTACCTGCGGCAGATCCTCGCCGATTCCCGGGTCAGCGTGAACCGTCTCGATCCGGCCTATCCGCACCTGGTCGAGATGGACGGGCAGGCGATGGGTGCCATTTCGCTGGTCAGCCGCTCCCTGGTCGGGCTCGACCCGCCGGAGCACACCGTGCACCGGCGGATGCTGATCAACGAGTTCACCGTCAAGAAGCTCGCCGCCATGCGGCCCCGCATCCAGGCGATCGTCGACGAGTGCATCGACAACCTGCTCAAGCAGGAGCCGCCGACCGACCTGGTGACCGCGCTGTCCCTGCCGGTGCCGTCGCTGGTCATCTGCGACCTGCTCGGCGTCCCCTACGCCGACCACGGGTTCTTCCAGGACCGCACCCTCGTCGCGTTCAACCGCAAGTCCACCCAGTTGGAGCGGATGCAGGCCGGCGCCGGCCTGCTGATGTACATGGACAAGCTGGTCACCGAGAAGGAGGCCGCGCCGAGCGACGAGGACCTGATCGGCCGGTTGATCACCAAGTACCGCGAGGCCGGCAACTACGCGCACGAGCATCTGGTGGGCCTGTCGATGCTGCTGCTGATGGCGGGCTTCGAGACCACCGCCAACATGATCTCGCTGGGCACGCTCTCCTTCATCGAGAACCCGGACCAGTTGGCCAAGCTCACCGACGACGGCACGCTCGCCACCCGCGCCGTGGACGAACTGCTGCGGTACCTGAGCATCGTGGACGTCTCCGGCGGCTCCCGGGTCGCGGTCGAGGACATCGAGATCGGCGGCGTCACCATACGCAAGGGCGACGGCATCATCGCCCTGCTCAGCGGCGCGAACCGGGATCCCGGCTACTACCCGCACCCGGACAACTTCGACATCGACCGGGGTGCCAAGTCGCACGTGGCGTTCGGCTACGGCATCCACCAGTGCCTCGGCCAGAACCTGGCCCGCCTGGAACTGGAGATCGTCTACCGGACGCTCTTCGCGCGGGTGCCCACGCTGCGGCTGGCGGTGCCGGTGTCGGAGCTGCCGCTCAAGGACGAGGCCAGCATCTACGGCCTCGCCGAGATGCCGGTGTCCTGGTAGGACGGCGCCGGACATGAGGATCATCGCGGACCGTGAGGCCTGTATCGGCGCGGGGCAGTGCGTGCTGTCCGCCGACACCATCTTCGACCAGGACGAGGACGACGGCCGCGTACTGCTGCTCAGCGAGCGGTCCGACGACGATCCGGCCGGGGCGGCGCAGGCCGTGCTGCTCTGCCCGGCGCAGGCGCTCACCCTCGCCGACGACTGACCCGCACCCCCACGCGTGCCCCCGGCCCCGCACGGCCGGGGCACGCGGTCGTCGGGTCCGGACCGGATTTGCGGGTACGCCGTCAGCGACGCGACCGGATCCGGTGCGGCGCTACGCGCCGATCACCGAAAGCAGTTGCAGCTTGTCGTAGCTCTCACTGCCGGCCGGCGCGGTGTAGACGAGCAGGCGGTGCGACTGGTCCGGGTCGAGCAGCACCTGGCAGTTCAATGCCAGGCCGCCGACCTCGGGGTGGACGAAGCGCTTGACCTCGGTGGGACGGATGCCGACCTCGTGCCGGTCCCACACGGTGCGGAACTCCTCGCTCTGGTCGAGCAGAAGGTCGCGGATCTGCGCGGCTCGCGAGTCCGGTCCGCGCAGGGTGACGGTCTCGCGCAGGCCCGAGGCGTAGAGCCGCGACAGAAACGGGTGGTCCTGCACGCCGTAGCGGCTCCGGGCGGCGGGATCGGTGAACCACCGGTACCCGATGCTGCGGGCCGGCCCGGCGTACCGTGTCGTGTCGCCGGTGAGCGCGACGCCCAACGGACTCTGGCGCAGCGTCTCGCCGAGTTCGGTGACGATCTCGGCCGGTGTGTCGCTGAGGCGGTCGAGGATCCGCAGCAGGCCGGGGCTGATGTGCTCGCTGAGCGTCCCGCGCGCCGGCGGGTGGTGGCCGGCGAGCCGGAACAGATGGTCGCGCTCGTGCAGCGACAGGTGCAGGCCCTGGGCGATGGACGCGATCATCTGCTCGGACGGCTGGGGACCGCGCGCCCGCTCAAGTCGGGCGTAGTAGTCGGTCGACATGTGGCACAGCGCGGCCACCTCCTCCCGTCGCAGCCCGTTGGTCCTGCGGCGGGGTCCGCGCGGCAGGCCGACGTCCTCGGGTTGCAGCGACTCCCGGCGGCGCCGCAGGAACGCCGCCAGCCCGATCCGGTCGATCACCATCCGCCTCCTCACCGGTGCTGCGTCGTTTCTACCGTTCCCGTGGTGCCGCTGCCACGGCCTGCCGATCCCCCGCTGGCGGCGGCCCAAGTCGGTGATGTCGCGTGACGGGTGTTGCTGAGCCCAGCCGTTCCCTCGACATGCGGATCTGCCGATGTGAGTGCATGCAGGCGTGTCGTACGAACGCGGCCTTCTCCTACCGAGAAGGCATATCCGATATTGCTTCAATGACGTGATCTCAACAAGAATCCGGTAGGTATCGGTATTCGAAGTGGGTGAGGTGGAGGGCGGCGCGGACGATGTCGCCGAGGCTTCGTGGGCTGGTGGTGGTGTGGCGGAGCGTGCGCCAGCGGCCGGTGAGGATGGCGAAGCCGCGTTCTCCGAGGCACCGCATTGATCGAAGGGCGGCGTTGTAGGTGCGGTTGTCGACCGCGAGGCGGTGGCCGTCGGCGGGTTGCTTGTACGGGGTGTGGATGCCCTGGCCAGCGCCTTCGTAGCCGGAGTCGGCCAGGGTCGGTAGATGCAGCGCCGAAGCGGCCCAGTAGAGCGCGCCGGTGACGTCCACCTGTTGGGCGCAGGTCAGGTCGTGTAGGTGTCCGGGCATCGCGTCCGAGGTCCAGATGGGTAGCCCGTCCGGGCGCATGATCGCTTGGATGTTCGCGCCGAAGTCGCGGTGTTTCCCGGAGTACCAGGCGTCGATGGTGTCGCCCTTGACGCTGGTGGTGGTCTCGGCGAGCCGATCGGTGTCGAAGAGTTTCCCGTCCAGGATCACGTGTGACCAGCCGTCGGCGGCGGCCCGGGTGAGGGCGTCACGCAGGGTCGGTGTCTGCGCCGCGAGGACGCGTACGGCCTCGGCGACGTACCGGTAAGCGGTTGCCCTCGATACCCCGAAGCCGGCACCAAGGATGGTCTTGTCCTCGCCCTTGCGGAACCACACCAACACCAGAAGTGCCTGGTAGAAGCAGGTCAACGCCCTGGTACGGCGGCGGGTTCCCACCGCCCGACGCTCCGCGCGAAGCAGACGCGCCACGTGTCGCACGAGTTCCCTGGGTACGTCGAGCCTGGCAGAATAGGTGATCACGTGGAGCCCTCTCGGAGACCGATTCCGTCGCAAGAACCTGTCTACCGATGGCTCCACGTCCTTATCCCATGCTGTCCGCTATGGACGCTACGCCCGTGTCATCCCGAACCGTACCCTGGATCCCTGCTGAGATCACCTCAATCAGGGAAAGGTCGCCACTCTGACGTGGCGTGAAGCGCCGGGCGGTCGCAAATGCATTACGAGCAAAAGCAAGATACGCCAAAGGCTCCGTTTCGAAGCTTGGATTGGTCCTTAAGCTCTCTAAAGTATCTTGACCCGCTTCGATCGGGTCTTTCAAGAATGGCACGAACTTCAGGACTTTGAGAAGTGATGACCGGGATACCGACTTCAGTGGAAGCTCGCGCAGGTACGTCTCCGCTTCGCTAATCTGATCTTCGAGTTCGTCCCTAATGCGATCAAGCAGGCGAAATCGTAGGACTTCATCTTCAATGGCGAGCGCCTCGTCGATTTTCGCCTCTAAATGGCGACGCAAATTCGGCAGGAGATCGCCGTGCTTTCTCCGAAATGCAACCACCTGGTCGACAGCGAGTGGCGTAGTCGGCACCGGCAATAGGTCACTTAGTAGGTCTGTCCGGACCTCCGCAGCAGCGATTTCCCCTCTGACGCGAAGATTCATCTTTCGATCATTGCCTGGCGCTGGAGCTGGCTCAAGCCCGGCCAGGATGACCTGAATCGCCTCTAGCATGTCAGTTGTTGGGACCCAGGTTCCCGGCGGCAACAAGTCGTCATAAGGTTCGCCATCAGCCCCGTTAGCAGTTTGACACAGCGCCAAAGCGAGTGCAGCCATGAACTCGTTGGCTGTACGCTGCTCGAGCGCCACCCAATCATGACGTTGGTTGTGTGCAAAACGATTGCCGTGCAACGCAAGGCCCATTTGTTGCACCATTTGCAAGCCCGAATCATACATCAGCCACTTATCGCGATGAACGAAAGCTACTTGACCGTTATGAAGACGTCGACGGCGGTCGTCTACCTCCTCGTCGCTCAAACGATGCAGAAAGCGCGCAAAGTTCTTTCCGAGGGAGCGGCCGGCCCACTCGGGGCGGAATTGGTCCACCAGGTCTTTGCGAATAAGCTCCAGCGTATATTCGCCAAGCCGGTCAGGATCGTCCCAATATGATCTAGGAACAATGGTTCCGACGCGATCCCAGTAGAGAAGAGTTCGGGTCCACCATGCCGTAGACGGGACGTTGATGAACGGGAAGTACAGGGCTGCCTGCATCCCGCCACCTTAGCCTCGATCCGTCAGACGGTTTTGCTCCCTGCTTGACCGTTTCGGCTTGACCGTTTTGTCCACTCGGGTGGGGTGCGGGATCGCCACATGTCGCTGTGGACGCGCCGAGGTCTCCGGACTCGGGAAACGGCCCTTTCTGCTGGTAGGTGCGGGGAACCAGGTCAGGTGGCCGGTGGTAGCAGGGTGAGGCGTCGCCAGCAGAGGGTGAACGCGTCGGCCCAGGGCCAGGTCCCGGGGATCGACAGCACGCGGCGGCGGGCGTGGGTGGCTAGTCTCGCGGGCAGGTGCAGCAGCCGGTAGCGCAGCGTGTCGGGTTCGGCGTGCGCGAGGTCCGGCTGGTCGTACAGGCCGAGGAGCCGTGTCCAGGCGGCGAGGTCGGCGGCGATGTTGCAGGTCAGGGTCCAGCCCTGGTTGACGGTCCAGTCCTTGGAGGGCAGGTTCCGCAGACCCGTCGCCTTGCCGTGGCGGACGTGATCTTCCACTCCGGCGTGGGCCCGGTGGAGGGCGTCGAGCCATTGCGGCTGGTGCGAGCCGGGCACGCCTGCGATCCGGGTGATGTTGGTGGCCACGATCTGGTAGCGCCAGCCGGTGCGTTTCTCCAGGGCGGTGAGGTTACGGGCGTGCCGGGCCGACGGCCTCGTGCGTCGTACGAGTAGCCGTAGCGTGCCGGTCCAGCCCGCGAGTCGGGGGTTGAGACCGGTCAGTTCCGCGACGTGCGCGGTGCCGGTGGCGGTGCCGTCCTGGTGCAGGCTGTCGGTCCAGGCGTCGGCGGGGACCTGTTCGATCGCGGTCTCGTCGGCGGCGGTGATCGTCCAGCCGACGGTGAAACGCACGCTGCGCCACACCCGGTTCATCCGCTCCAGATGCTCCAGTAACTCATGGGTGGCGCCGGCCCCGTCGACGCGGATCAGGAGTTTGCGCCGGTAGCCGGCCGGGAGCTGCGCGATGGCGTCACCCAGGACCCGGATGTGGTCGGCGACCGTGTTCGACCCGGCGTTACCGGGCCGCAGCAGCATCGCCAGGCACTCCGCCGTGTTCGCGCACCACGCGCCGAGCGGGTGGAAGCCGTAGCCCTTCTTGAAGGTGGCCGCTGCGCCCTGCTTGTCGCTGTGGGCGGTGATCAGCGTGGCGTCCATGTCGATGACCACCCAGCCGGTCAGCAGCTTCCCGGCCACGGTCAGCCACGGGAACCCCTGCGGGCGTCGGGCGAGCAGCGCCCACACGTGGGCGCGGACCTTCGCCCGGGCCTTGCCGACCCGTTTCAGTACCTTCTCGTTGAGACCGGCCAACGCGCGCCGGACGGTCGACTCCGACGGCCGGTCACCGAAGACCAGCCTCTGATGGGCGAGCAGGCCGATGTCGGACATGCTTGTGGCGCCGAGCGTGATCACCACGGCCAGACAGACCAGGACCGTGCCGCGATCCCACCAGCCGGGGCCCTTGCCGCGCGGCAGCACCTTGTTCAGAGCACTGGTCAGACCGGTCCGATCGGCGCATTTACGCAGCAGGACCGCACCCGCGTGACCGACCAGGCCCTTCCCGTCCGAGCCGACGACCAGCCGCTGATCCCACCCACTACTCTTACTCACCAGAAAGGTGCACCTTGCTCTGCTATGGACATGGCGTAGACACCCACATCCTCGCAGGCCAGGCGCACCTTTCGTTTACCGCCCTCGATCAGTCAAATCCCCCTGACCAGGGGAGGTTAGCAGGGCAGGCGGAATGCCTGGATAGTTCCGAGGCCCACGCCAAGGAATTCCGAACGTTAGTCACAATCCCCGTCAGGGATATCCAGCTGACCGTAGCGCGTGGCTGGCCCCAGTGGGAGACGCCAGCGTCCTTACCTGCATGAGTGTCGGCCGTCCAGTGATGGTTTTGTGATTGTTTGAATGGTTTTGGCCGTGGGGAATCGTCTTGCGGCGGTGCTGGCGAGTCCGGGCGGTGGATCGGGCGAGGGTTTTCGGTGGGCCTCCTGGTGTGGGTGGTTCCGCTCGCGTGAACGTCAGCGCGGGTGGCGGGGTGGCAGCCAGACTTACCTATGGCCCGTGCAGCCCTCGAACGCAAACGCCACCGGCCCGGCAACCGGGTCGAACCGGGCCAGCCAGCCGGCCAGACGCTCCCGATCGGCCGGGACGATCCGGCCGCGTTCCCACCGCCCGTTCTGCTCGTCCACCCAATCGAAGGTCAGCGGCTTCCGGCGGATATCCACGCCACCTACGATCGACATAGGAGTCTCCTCGCACTCGGCGACACCACGTCCGACGTAAACACCTGCGCCTGAGCTGAGGAGGCCTCCCCCACCACCCGTTTGTCAAGACCACGAACGAGGGAAAACTCGACTCAACCCACCGACCGCACTCGGCCGATGCATGTCATCTCTTCTGCCAGCGAGAGTGCTTGTCACGCCGGCGGCAGGAAGCCAGCCGGGAGACCCGGACGGCACACACTCGGATCGCTTCGTCCCGACGCGATCCTCGGCATCGGAGGCGCCTGCCCTGTAGACGCCCTCAAAGAGGGCGGTAAGCGGCTTGGTCACTCGAACTCCGGGCAGAATTGGAGAAGAAGGCGTCAACGGACCGAGTGATGTTCGATCCCGGACGATAGTACAGATGACCGAAGGCGCTGCGCATCTGCAACTGGTTGAACAGACTTACATTGCTACTCACGAATACATCGTCTTTGGGACTATCCCCGAGCGCTAGGTAGCAATCTTTGGCGATTGGCATGGTAACCGTGTGGGAATCGCCTATTGCTACGTGCGGCTCCACTTCGGTTCTATCTTCACTGTATCGCAACGTAAGGCAAGGGGAGTCCGAGATGAGGAATTCCTCACCAGCGGGGACGTGCCAGATCTGAACATCCACCGAAGCGAAAGTGTCCCGCACTCGACGGAACATAAACTCGATACCTGCGCGCGCCATCAAACCGCTCGAGTCGAGCTGCCGCCAATTATCAACTACGGGATCTACAAGCGTGCCCAATGACTCCCTGTCGGCTGGCAGTAGTCCACTGTGCTTGGCAATATATTCCTCAGTCAGCCTTTCGCGCCATTTGTCAATGGCAAAGTTTCTGAATCCATCAAGGGTTTACGCACGGCCTCCGCGTGGGCGGACATGTATCTCGGGCTGCGTACGAGATGCAAGGCGAGGCAGTCTCGAGCGACTGAGAGGAGCGTCGAATTCTGATGGAGAGTTCCGGCCCGGGCTGCGTCAATCATTGCGGGAATGTCGCGCTCAACCTCTGCCCACATCTGTTCGGCTGAGGTTGTTGCAATCACTAGAAAGTCGAGAATTTTCCCGCAGCCCCTGAGCCCAAGGGGCCGTTTATGCTGGCTCTTCGAAGTTAAGCGGGGTTGAGGTGTCCGCGGTGGCGGCGGGTGGTGGCGGCGCGGGTGCGTAGCCGCTGGTTTTCGGGGTTACGGAATCCGTAGGCGTCGCGGGCGACGGTCTTGATGACCCGGTTGGTTCCTTCGGAGCCGGCGTTGGTGATGCCGGTGTGCAGGAACGCGAGGATTTCCGGCCACCAGGTCTCGATCGTGGTGGCGAGCCGGTGGAGTTCGGGCAGGTCAGAGTCGGCGCAGCGGGTGTAGAAGCGGTGCAGCAGCCGGGCGGTGGTTTCCCGGTTCGGGTGGGTGCGGGCGAGCGCGAGTAGGTCGAGCAGGTCTTCCTTGGCGTTCCAGGCCGTCAGGACCGGTGCGCCGATCTTCGCCGGCAGGTTGCTGAGGGTGTCGGTCAGCCGGTCGACGTGCTCGGCGCGCATGCGGGCTGCTGACCTGGTCAGCCGGTTGCGTTGCTGCCACTCCGGGTCGGTGGCCCGGCCGCGCCGGCCGCGGTGTGTGACTGTCATGCGGCGGCGGACCTCGGTGACGGCCCGGTTGGCCAGCTGGACGACGTGGAAGTGGTCCACGACCAGCGTCGCGTGCGGCAGCGCCTCGCGGACGGCGGCCTTGAACACGGTACACATGTCGATCGCGACGGCCTGGACGTGTTGACGCCAGGCGGCGGGGCGTTGGGTGAGCCAGTCGGTCACCGCCTTGCTGGTCCGGCCTTCGACCTGGGCGAGTAGACCCTGCCCGCCGACGAGATCGCAGAAGCCGACGTGCCAGCGGTCGACGATGGTGGTCCACGACGCGGTGACCTCGTCGAAGATCCAGCGAGGTTTGCCTCGGCGGACCTCGTCGATGCCCAGCACGCTCACTGGTTCGGGCTCGGCCGGCAGCACCGCTGCGGTGTGCGCGGTGAACGCGGCCGCGACGACTGGCCAGGACATGCCCAGATCACGGGCGGCCTGCACGATCGTTCGGTTGCCGTCGGCGACCGCCGCGCCGGCCGCCTGCCGCAACCGGACGGTGATCCGTGCCCGTGCCGGGATCTGTGGCACGTGTTCGGTGAACGACGTGCGCGGGCATCCGGGCTGATCGCAGTACCAGCGGCGTTTACGCCACCGCAACCGCGTGGTGCGTCCGGCCACCGGCAGATCCCGGGGCCAGGTGAACACCCAGCCCTTGACCCGGGCGGCCCGGACACCGCACTGAGGGCAGCATTGTGCCTGCTCGCTACCGGTGGACAGGTGGACGATGGGGGAACCATCCGGGTGCAGCTCGACCCGATCCACCACCAGGCCGTCCAGGCCCAGCAGCCGGGTCGTATCGTTGACCATGCTCGCAGCTCTTTACTTGTGATCATCCGAACTCGACACTCAGATGATCACCCAAGGGCTGCGAGCCCTCATCTCCGGGCCGGATCGATCAGCGCACCCCGCTCAACTTCGAAGAGCCTTTATGCTTCCGAAGCTTCACGTCGTACGGAATCAGTTCCCATCCTCGGCTATCCCGTCCAGGGGCCGCGAATTCCTTGAGGACGGCACGCGAAACGACGTGCTGGTTGGTGATATGCGATTCTATTGAGGAATAAAGTTCCTCCATGCGTGCATTTGAAGTTGATATTGACTCGCGCTCCGGAATCTTCCAGCCACTCATATCCGGATCACCTCATCTTGCTCGTCGCTTTCTCATGCCGCCCTCTGCGTGACGCATATTAGCCAGATTTTCTGCTAGGGCCAACCGAATTGCCGTCCGCCGAGGGACCGCAACGCCAAATGGGCTGGGCCGGTCGGCCGAGACTCCGCACGCACTCTCATGCCGCACCGGGTGCACTGGCGTTCATCACCGGTGGTGACGCACGGTGATATATGGCTACTGCCTCGTCATGCGGCCTTGAAGGGGTAATCCGGGTGGCGGATCTTGGATTTGGTCGCGTATCCCGTTTTCGGGCGGGCCTGCTGGTTGTGCCAGCGGATGTAGTCACCGATCGCGGTGTCCTGTTCGGCGTGGGTGCGGTGGTCGGTGCCGTTGAGGGTGAAGTAGCGCAAAGCGGCGAACTCGGCTTCGATCCAGTTCAGCCAGGAGCTGTAGGTCGGCAGGAAGACCAGCTCAACGTCGTTGGCCTGGCACCAGGCCCGGACGGTGGGGTGCTTGTGTGGGGAGAAGTTGTCCAGGATCAGGTGCAGCGTCTGTCCTGGCCAGCGGCGCCGCAGGCTCTTGAGGAAGTCGAGGAACTCGCTCGATCGTTTCCGGTCCCGGATCCGGTAGTGGATTCGTCCGGTGGCCAGGTCGAGGCTGGCGATCATGTGCCGGACACCGTGGTCACGGTGGTACGTCGCCCGGAGTCGGACCGGTTTGCCCTGCGGTTTCCAGGCTTTGCCCGGCCGGGGCTGCAGGTTCAGCGGCCCGAACTCGTCGACGCAGATGACCCGGCCGCCGGCCGGTGGATGGTCGTAGAGGTCGAGGACCCGGCGCATCTTGGCGGTGAAGTCCGGGTCGTTGCTGGCCTTCCACGTCTTCGACGTCTGCCAGGTGACGCCGCGTTCGTGCAGGATCCGCCGGACGGTCTCGATGCTGATCGTGTCCACTTGGCCGGTGGCGATCAGGTAGTCACGCAGCTTGGACAGCGACCAGGTCGCAATCGGCTGGCCGAGGAAGCGGGGGTCACACCGGGCGATCACGCAGATCCAGTCGCGGGTCTGCTCATTGATCTTGTTCGGTGTGCCCCCTGTCCATTTTGGGTCCAGCGCGTCGAACCCCCGCTCGTTGAACGCGTGGACCACGTCGCGGACGTAGTCCTCGGTGGCCTTGAGCAGGTACGCGATGTCGGGCACCGGCTGGCCCTGGCCGGACATCAGAACCACGATCGCCCGGCGCAGCTTGACCGGGTTCTTCGCGGTCCGCGTGATCTTCTGCAGCCGCTGGCCCTCGGCCATCGACAGCGCCCGCACGAACACTTCCGGGCGTCGTCCCACCCGGCATCACCTCCCACACCAACAGCGAGAGGGACAGCCTGCCCGAAACGGCCGCCGAACCGACGGATTACACGGCCAACGTCCAAGGACGAGGCGCTACCTCTCCTGCTCCCGTCTCCCGTGTCGTACCGACCGGCCAACTCGTCGTACACGCCGCGGTATCGGCCTTCCTGGGCCGCTACCGTGGCCAGACCCGCGTTCACACCGAGTCGGACCTGCGTGTCTTCCTCCGGTGGTGCACCAACCACGACCTGGACCCGCTCGCCACAACGCGGGTGGATATCGAGCGGTACGTGCGCTGGCTGCAAGACGTCCGCCGGTACCAGCCGTCGACAGTGTCCCGCCGGCTGTCCGTCGTGGTCGGCTTCTACGGGGTCTGCGTCATCGACGCAATCCTGGAACACTCGCCGGCCGATTACGTCCGTCGACCCACGGTGCCGGCCGAGTCACCGACCCTCGGACTGGGGCACCTGCAGTTCGAGGCCCTGATCACCACCGCCCGCACGTCCTCCAACGTGAACGACTACGCCCTGATCGCGCTCCTGGGTCTGCTTAGGCTGCGGATCTTCGAAGCATGCGGGTCGAACATCGCCGACCTCGGTGAGGAACACGGACACCGGGTCCTGCGCGTGCGCGGCAAGGGCGGCAAGGTCGTCCTCGTCCCGCTGCCACCCGCGGTCGCCCGAGCCATCGACCGCGCCGTCGATGAACGCACCGGTGGGCCGATCCTGCGCAACACCCATGGTCGGCGGATGGACCGGCACGCCGCCACCCGTCGGTTCAAGCACCTCGCCCAGGTCGCGGGGATCCGGATGCCGAGGATGCATCCCCACATGCTGAGGCACACGTTCGTGACGACGATGCTCGACGCCGGCGTCAGCCTCCGCGACGTGCAGATCGCAGCCCGTCACGCCGACCCCCGGACCACCATGCGTTACGACCGCGCCCGCAAGAACCTCGACCGGCACCCCAACTACATCCTGGCCGCCTACATGGCCTCTGGGACATAGCCGGA
The DNA here is from genome assembly GCF_002285795.1 of Plantactinospora sp. KBS50. Classification (GTDB taxonomy): domain Bacteria; phylum Actinomycetota; class Actinomycetes; order Mycobacteriales; family Micromonosporaceae; genus KBS50. The sequence continues at coordinate 4,205,517 of NZ_CP022961.1, read as the reverse complement.
GGCACTCACAGCTTTGCCGATGACAGTGCGCGATCGGTCGTTGGGCGCCCGGTAGGGTCCTCGGCGTGGACGCGAACGAGATCACGCCGTATCTGTTTTCCAATCGCTTTGCGGATGCGGTCGGACATGGTGCAGGCGGTCCGGCCCGCGACCACTGCCGCTGCGTCGGCCACTCGGTCGCGACCCGGCCGAGCCACGTCGTCTTCCACACGGACCGTCAGGACACCATGGCGGCGGGTTGGCGGCATCTGCTGTCGCTGATCGACGAGGCCGCAGCGGATGGACGGACGGTGTTCAAGCCGTTCGTGGAGCTGAGTGCTCCTGAGCGGCGGCAGATCGTCACGTTGCCGGCGACGATCGCGAAGCTGACCGCCGTCAAACATCTGGTGCTCTACGGCACGAATCTGGTTCGTATCCCGCCCGAGATCGGGGCGATGGCCAGCCTTGAGGTCTTCGATCCGTACACCTCCCACCGGCTGCATTGGTACCCGTACGAGCTGACCAGATGCACGAAGCTAGCCGACAGCACGGTGAGTACGCGCGTCCTCTATGGCAACTTCAAGTTCCGTCCGCCGTTTCCGCGGTTGCGGGCGGTGACCCGCGCGGCAGAGGCGGACTTCGCCGCGCTCGACCCAGACGTGTGGGGCTGCGACGCGGTGCGAACCTGCAGCGTCTGCGATGGGCCGGTTGGCGGTGAGCTTCGCCAAGTCTGGATCTCTGGCCTGGTCGCCACCGACGTGTTGCCGTTGCTGGTAAACGCATGCTCCGCGGCCTGCGTGGCGGCACTGCCGCAGCCGTACCCCGGTTACCTCCCGACGCCGCACACCGGCGGCCCGGACATCGTTCAGCCGGCCGCCAGGCGGTGAGGCGGCTACCACGAGACAACCCGCAACTGCCGATGAGGGCGCGTGTTGGTGTTCATGTCAACGGCGATTGGCTCAGTGGCCGCGATCATCTACCTTGATACGTCGCGCCACACACGTGAGGGGTACAGATCGTGGCGGGGTTTCGCGCCGCTGGTTCGGCGGCTTGCTGGCCGGCCGCCGGAATTGCCCGGGGCACCGCGGCAACGGGGCACTGCCGCACCACCCACTCGGTTGACAGCATGACCTGCAAGCGATCCCATGGCTTCGTGAAAGCCGTCATTTACAGCCGCTATGGAGGGCCTGAGGTCCTGCATCTGGCGGACGTGCCCATGCCGGTCCCGGGCGATCAGGACGTCCTGATCAGGGTACGGGCGGCCGAGACGACCAAGTCCGACTGCGAGCTCAGGAGCTTCCGGTACTCGGTGAAATGGCTCTGGCTGCCGCTGCGGATCGCGGTTGGAATCAGAAGGCCGAGACGTCGCGTCCTGGGCGGCTACTTCGCCGGTGAAGTGGTGTCGGTGGGCGGGCGGGTCACCCGCTTTGCCCCGGGCGATCAGGTCTACGGCTCCGCCAGCCTGCGGTTGGGTGCCTACGGCGAGTACCTCGTCCTTCCCGAGCGGGCCGCCATCGCACCCAAGCCACGGAATATGACGTTCGCCGAGGCCGCCGCGGTCCCACTCGGCGGACTCAACGCTCTGCACTTCATGCGGCGCGCCAGTATCAAGCCCGGGGAGCAGGTGCTGATCAACGGGGCCGGCGGCAGCATCGGCGCCCACGCCATCCAGATCGCCCACTCGTTTGGTGCGCAGGTCACCGCGGTCGACCACGGGATCAAGGAGGACCTCGTCCGACGCCTCGGGGCCAGCGATTTCATCGACTACACCACCGACGACGTCACGACCACAGGCCGCAGGTTCGACGTCATCTTCGACATGGTCCCCGGGAGTCCGTACCGCCGTCTCGTCGGCATGCTCCAACCGGGCGGGCGCTATCTCAACGGTAATCCCCGCCTGGCGGTGCTCGTCCGCTCGGTGCTGACAACTCGTTTCACCGACAAGACCGTCACCGTGGCATTCGCCCCCGAAACGAAGGAAGCCTTGGCGACGATCACCGAGATGATCGAAGCCAGTAAGATCCAATCAATTGTCGACCGGGTTTACCCGATGTCGGAGGTGACCGCCGCCCACCGCCGGGTCGAGACCGAGCAGCGGCTAGGCGCAGTCGTGATCACCATCGGCGAGGCGGACGAGCTGGCCGGCCGCTGATGGATTCAGCCGTACCTGGCGTGAGTGGGACGACCTTGCCGGCGTGTTCGACCAAGCGACCGACCCCGGGTGGGCAGGCGATCGGGATCTCCTGGACGACACCGTCACCGATCCGTGGGTTCAGCGGTGAGTCTCGGCATCCTCGATACCAGCATCCTCATCGCCAACGACGTCACCCCGATTCCCGGTGAACTGGCTATCAACGTCGCCAGCCTCGCCGAACTTCAGGTCGGAGTCCTGAGCGCGAAGACCGCCGAGGCGAGGGCGCTCCGGTTGGCGCGGCTGAGCGCCATCCAACGCCGATTTGATCCGCTGCCTGTCGACGACGCCATCGCCGACAGCTACGCACGACTGGCCGCGCGCGTCGTCGAGACCGGCCGTCAGCCGCGGGCCAGGGTGATGGACCTCCTCATCGCCGCAACCGCCCTTGCTCACGACGCCGCCGTCTACACCCGCAACGCCGACGATCTCGCAGGTCTCGAGGACCTCATCACGATCCGCACCATCTGACGTGACCAATCAGCCGGATTTGCCGCAGTTCGGGCGTCCGTGAAATCCTGGGCGACTCAAGGACCCCGTTGTGTCTGCCGTGCGACACGGAGGCTTGCTCGACAGACGTCCTTGAGCTCTTCTGGTGCGTCGATCTCTGTACGCTCCGGCGTACCTACCTGTGCACTCGGGCCCGTACGCCGACACCGGCGGACGCGGGCCGCCAGGGGCGCGGATTCCGAGCGGGCCGAGCCCGGCCCTGCGCAGCAGTGGATCGACAGTCCCTGGATGCCGTGCGCCGCCCGGGCGACGGTGGGAGCACCACCGAAGAACCTGGAGCGAAGCCCATGCCACGATACGACATCGCCGTTCCCGACCTGTCCGGCAAGCGTGCCGTCGTCACCGGCGCCAGCGACGGCATCGGTCTGGGCGTCGCCGCCAGGCTCGCGGCGGCCGGGGCCGAGGTACTCCTGCCCGTCCGGAATCCGGACAAGGGTCGGGCGGCCATCGGCCGGATCCGGCAGCAGGTCCCGGACGCGGACGTGTCGCTGCGGGCTCTGGACCTGTCGTCGCTCGACTCCGTCGCGGCGTTCGGGCGGGACCTGAGGGAGGAGGGCCGGCCGATCCACATCCTCGTCAACAACGCCGGGGTGATGACCCCGCCGGAGCGGCGGACCACGGCCGACGGGTTCGAGCTTCAGTTCGGCACCAACCACCTCGGCCACTTCGCCCTCGTCGGCCGGCTGCTGCCGCTGCTGCGCGCCGGCCACGCACGCGTGACCTCACAGCTCAGCATCGCCGCCAACCAGGGCGCGATCAACTGGGCGGACCTGAACTGGGAACGCTCGTACCACGGTATGCGCGCCTACAGCCAGTCGAAGATCGCGCTCGGGCTGTTCGGCCTCGAACTCGACCGGCGCAGCCGGGCCAACGGCTGGGGCGTCACGAGCAACCTGTGCCATCCGGGTGTCGCGCCGACGAACCTGCTCGCGGCCCGTCCCGAGGTCGGCCGCGATCGGGACAGCGGCGGCCGGCGGCTGATCCGTGCGCTGTCCGCCCGCGGGATCCTCGTCGGCACGATCGAGTCCGCGCTGCTTCCGGCCCTGTACGCCGCGACCTCGCCGGACGCCGGGGGCGCCCGACTGTACGGGCCGCGTGGCCTCGGGCACCTCGGCGGCCCGCCCGCGGAGCAGAAGCTCTACGGGCGGCTCCGCGGCGTCGAGGAGGCGGCGCGGGTCTGGGCGGTCTCCGAGGAGCTGACCCGGGTCCCCGTGGCCAGCGCCTGAGGGTTCCGGGACGACCGCGGCCGGCCTCGCGGCCGGTCCCGGTCCCACAGCGGCCGGTCCCACAGCGGCCGGTCGCGGTGCGGTCGGTTCCGCTGCGGTCGGTCAGCCGCCGAGTTCACCGTCCAGCATGGCGAACAGTTCGTCGTCGCTGGCCACCGAGAGGTCCTCCGGTTCGGCCGGCTCGGCGGTGACCGGGGCGTGCCGGTCGTTCCACTTCCAGAGCAGGCCGCGCAGCCGCTCCTCGACCCGCCGCCCGGCTCCCTCGCCCGGCTCCAGCGCCATGAGCCGCGCCTCCAGCCGGCCGATGTCGGCCAGCAGCGCGGTCGCCGCGGCGTCCTCGTCGGCCGGGGCGACCGCGCCGTGCAGGAAGGTGGCCAGCGCCTCCGGCGTCGGGTAGTCGAAGACGATGGTGACCGGCAGCCGCTGGCCGATCGCCGCGTTCAGCCGGTTGCGCAGCTCCACGGCGGTGAGCGAGTCGAAGCCGAAGTCCTTGAACGCACGCCCGGCGTCCACCTCGGCCGCGGAGGCGTGCCCGAGCACGGTGGCGACCTGGGTGCGGACCAGGTCCAGCAGGATCGCCCGCCCCTCGTCCCGGGAGACCGCGGCCAGCCGCCGGGCCAGCGCCGAGGCGTCCACGGTGACCCCCGCGGCGCTGCGCCGGGCGGTGCCGCGGACCAGCCCGCGCAGGATCGGCGGCGCGACCCCCGCCTCGACCTGCGTGCGCAGCGCCCGCGCGTCCACCCGGACGGGGGCCAGCACCGGCAGCGCGGACGGCAGCGCGGCGCTGAACAGGTCGAGTCCCTCCGCCGTGCTCAGGGCGAGCATGCCGGTGCGGCCGAGCCGGGCCAGGTCGGCCCGGCCGAGGTGCCCGGTCATCCCGCTGGCCTCGGCCCACAGACCCCAGGCCAGCGCGAGCGCAGGCCGGCCCCGGCCGCGGCGCAGCACGGCCAGCGCGTCCAACGCCGCGTTCGCCGCCGCGTAGTTGCCCTGGCCGGGACCGCCGAGCGTGCCGGCGGCCGAGGAGAACAGCACGAAGGCGTCCAGCGGCTGCCCGGCGGTCAGCTCGTGCAGGTGCCAGGCGGCGTCCACCTTGGGGCGCAGGACCCGGTCCAGCTGCTGCGGGGTGAGCGCGTCCACGGTGGCGTCGTCGAGCACCCCGGCCGCGTGCACGACCGCGGTGAGCGGATGCTCGGCGGGTATCCCGGCCAGCAGCGTGGCCAGGGCGGCGCGGTCGGCGAGGTCGCAGGCGGCGATCGTCACCCGGGCGCCGGCGGCGGCCAGCTCCTCGCGCAGCGCCTCCGCGCCGGCCGCGGCCGGACCGCTGCGGCTGGTGAGCAGCAGGTGCCGGGCGCCGTGCTCGGCCACCAGCCGGCGGGCCACCAGCCCGCCGAGGACGCCGGTGCCGCCGGTGATCAGCACCGTGCCGTCCGGGTCGAGCGCGGCCGGCACGGTGAGCACCACCTTTCCGGTGTGCCGGGCCTGGCTCAGGTAGCGGAACGCCTCGGGGGCGCGGCGTACGTCCCAGGCCGTCACCGGCAGCGGCCGCAGCGTGCCGTCGTCGAACAGCGCGGACAGCTCGTCGAGCATCTCCTTGACCCGGTCGGCGCCGCCGTCCATCAGGTCGTACGCCTGGTAGGTGACCCCGGGGTGGTCCTTGGCGACGCGCGCCGCGTCCCGGATGTCGGTCTTGCCCATCTCCAGGAACCGGCCGCCGCGCGGCAGCAGCCGCAGCGACTCCTCCACGTACTCCTTGGCCAGCGAGTTGAGCACCACGTCCACGCCCTGACCGCCGGTGCCCGCGAGGAACGCGTCGGCGAACTCCAGCGTCCGGGACGAGGCGATGTGCGCGTCGTCCAGACCCAACGCCCGCAGGGTGTCCCACTTGCCGGGGCTGGCCGTGCCGTACACCTCGACGCCCCAGTGCCGGGCCAGCTGGATGGTGGCCATGCCGACCCCGCCGGTCGCCGCGTGCAGCAGCAGCGTCTCACCCGGCTGGATCTTCGCCAGGTCGACCAGCCCGTAGTAGGCGGTCAGGTAGACCACCGGGATGGTGGCGGCCTCGGCGAACGTGCAGTTCGGCGGCATCCGGGTGAGCAGCCGGTGATCGGTGATCGCGATCGGGCCGATGCCGGAGACCAGCCCCATCACCCGGTCGCCGGGGGCGAACTCGGCGACCCCGGGGCCGGTCTCCAGCACCACACCGGCGGCCTCGCCGCCGAGCGGCCGGCCGTCGTTACGGACCAGGCCGAGACTGATCAGTACGTCGCGGAAGTTGAGCCCGCCGGCGCGTACCGCGATGCGCACCTGGCCGGGCTCCAGCGGCTGGTCCGCCTCCGGCCAGGCGCGGATCAGCAGGTTGTCCGGGGTGCCGCCGCCGGTGGAGTCCTCCTGCCAGTGCAGCCGCCAGGCGGGGGCGTCCGGCAGCGGCAGGGCGGGGGTGGCCTCGGCGCGGGCCAGCCGGGCGACGTGCACGGCGCCCTGCCGGACGGCGAGCTGCGGCTCCTCCAGCGCCAGCACGCCGGCCAGCGCGGCCGCCGACGCCGGGTCCCGGTCCAGGTCCAGCAGGGTCAGCCGGCCGGGATGTTCGGACTGGGCCGAGCGCAGCAGTCCCCACGCGGCGGCGGCGGCCGGATCCACCCGGATGTCGTCGCCCGGCACCGCACGCACCGCCCCGGCGGTGACCAGGACCAGCCGCGGCCGGTCCGCGGCCAGGTGCTCGCGGAGCAGGTCGAGGGCGGTCCGCACGGCGGTCCGGACCCGGTCCGGCAGGTCCCCGTCGGGGATCGGGAGGGTCGCGACCGCCACCTCGGGTTCCCCGGCCGTTTCCGGCGGCAGGTGGGCGGCCAGCCCGTACGGGTCGTCGCCGTGCAGCGCCGCGCGCGGCGGCGCCTGGGGTTCGGTCGCGGCGGCCGGCGCGGTGGGCCAGTCCAGGTGGAACAGCCAGTCGTGGTGCGCCTCCCGGGTGGTGGCGAGCGCGGCGGCGGAGACCGGCCGGACCGCGAGCGCGCCGACCCGGGCCACCGGGCCGCCGGCCGGGTCGGCCAGGTCCAGCGTCACGCTGCCCGCGCCGGCCGGGCGTACCCGCACCCGCAGCGCGGTCGCGCCGGAGGCCAGCAGCGCGGTGTCGGACCAGGAGAACGGCAGCAGCACCTCGTCGTCGCCGGTCGGCGCCGCGCCGGTGAGCCCGGCGGCGTGCAGCGCGGCGTCCAGCAGCGCGGGGTGCAGGCCGAAGCCGTCCGGGTCGGCGCCGTCCGGGAGCTGCGCCTCGGCGTACACCTCGTCACCGAGTCGCCAGGCGGCGCGCAGGCCGCGGAAGAGCGGGCCGTAGCCGTACCCCCGCCGGTCCAGCCCTCGTAGTGGCCGTCCAGCGGGATCGCGGTGGCGCCCGGCGGGGGCCAGGCGCCGGCCAGCGGCCCGGGGTCGGGCTCCGGCTCGCCGTCGGGGTCGGCCGGGGCCAGCAGCCCGGCGGCGTGCAGCGTCCAGGGCCGGTCGGCGCCGTCCTCGCCGGAGTCCGGCCGGCTGTGCACGGTGACCGGGTGCCGGCCGGTGGCGTCCGCCGCCGCGACCGTGACCTGCAGGGCCAGTCCGCCGCTCGCCGGCAGCAGCAGCGGCGCCCGCAGCGTCAGCTCCTCCACCCGGTCGCAGCCGGCGCCGTCGCCGGCGTGCACGGCGAGTTCGACCAGGGCGGCGGCGGGCAGCAGGATCCGGCCGAAGACCGCATGCTGGGCCAGCCACGGCTGGGCGTGCAGGGAGAGCCGCCCGGTGAGCACCGTGGCGTCCCCGTCGGCCAGCGGGACGGCGGCGCCCAGCAGCGGGTGCGTGGTGGCGGCGAGGCCGGCCGAGGTGACGTCGCCGGCCCCGGACGGGGTGGGCAGCCAGAACCGTTCGCGCTGGAAGGCGTAGGTGGGCAGGTCGACCCGCGGCCCGGACGGGATCCGCCAGTCGACCGGTACGCCGCCGACGTGCGCCCGGGCCAGCGAGGCGTGGAAGCGGGCGGGACCGCCCTCGTCGCGGCGCAGCGTGCCGACCGTGAATCCGGGCGCCGCGTCCGCCCGCTCGTCGAGCGTCTCCTGGATCGGCACGGTCAGGATCGGGTGCGGGCTGATCTCGACGAAGACCCGGTGCCCGCGCTCGTGCAGCAGCCGGGTGACGTCCGCCAGCCGGACCGTCCGGCGCAGGTTGCGGTACCAGTATCCGGCGTCCAGGACGGTGGGCTCCGGGTCCTCACCGTCCACGGTGGAGTAGAAGGCGATCTCGGCGGGTCGCGGGGTGATGCCGGCCAGGCTGGCCAGCAGCGTGTCCTGGACGGCCTCGACGTGGTCGCAGTGCGACGCGTAGTCCACCGGGACGGTCCGGGCGTCCACCCCGTCGGCCTGGCAGCCGGCGACGAGTGCGGCGACGGCCTCCGGCGTACCGGCCACCACGGTGGCGGTCGGGCCGTTGACCGCGGCGATCGTGACCGCGCCGGCGGCCGCCAGCCGGGTCTGCACCCGATCGGCGGGCAACGGCACCGAGGCCATCGCGCCGGTGCCGGCCAGCACCCCGAGGGCGCGGCTGCGCAGCGCGACCACCCGGGCGGCGTCCGGCAGGCTCAGCACTCCGGCGATGTGGGCGGCGGCGATCTCCCCTGGGAGTGCCCGGCGACCGCGTCCGGCTGCACCCCGTGCGACTGCCAGAGCCGGGCGAGGGCGACCATCACCGCGAACAGCGCGGGCTGCACCACGTCAACCCGGTCCAGCGACGCGGCGCCGGGTTCGCCGCGCAGCACCGGCAGCAGATCCCAGTCGGTGTGCGGGCGCAGGGCCTCGGCGCATTCGGCGAGCCGGTCCCGGAACTCGGCGCTGGCCTCGATCAGCCCGCCGGCCATGCCCACCCACTGCGAGCCCTGGCCGGGAAAGACGAAGACCACCCGGCCCGGGTCCTGGGCGGCCACGCCGGTCACGACGTCCGCCGGCGGGTTGCCCGCGGCCAGCGCGTCCAGCGCGGCCCCGCGGTCCTCGGCGAGGACGACCGCCCGGTGCTCCAGGGCGGCCCGGGTGGTGGCCAGGGCCGCGGCGATCCCGGCGGGGTCCAGGTCGGGCCGCTGCGCGACCAGGTCGCGCAGCCGCGCGGCCTGGTCCCGCAGGGCCGGCGCGGTCCGCGCCGAGAGCAGCCACGGCGCGGCGCCCGCCGGCGCCGGGTCGTGCGCGGTGGTTTCGGTGGTTTCGGTGGTCCCGGCGGTTCCGGTGGTCCCGGGGGCCGCGGCGGGTGTGGCGGTTCCGGCGGCGGCGCCTTCGCCGGTGGCCGGCGCCTCCTCGACGATGATGTGCGCGTTGGTGCCGCTGATGCCGAACGACGACACGCCGGCCCGGCGGACCCGCTGCCCGCGCGGCCAGGACCGGGCCTCGGTCAGCAGCGCCACGTCCCCGGCGGTCCAGTCCACGTGCGGGCTCGGCGCGTCCACGTGCAGGGTGCGCGGCAGCGTGCCGTGCCGCAGCGCCAGCACCATCTTGATGATCCCGGCGACGCCCGCCGCGGCCTGGGCGTGCCCGATGTTCGACTTGATCGACCCGAGGTACAGCGGCCGGTCGGCCGGCCGGTCCCGGCCGTACGTCGCCAGCAGCGCCTGCGCCTCGATCGGGTCGCCGAGGGTGGTGCCGGTGCCGTGCGCCTCCACCGCGTCCACATCGGCCGGTTCGAGCCGGGCGGCGGTCAGCGCGTCGCGGATCACCCGCCGCTGCGACGGCCCGTTGGGGGCGGTGAGCTGGCTGCTGGTGCCGTCCTGGTTGACCGCGCTGCCGGAGATGACCGCGAGCACCGGGTGGCCGTTGCGCTCGGCGTCCGAGAGCCGCTCCAGCAGCAGCAGACCGGCGCCCTCGCCCCAGCCGGTGCCGTCGGCGGCGGCCGCGAACGGCTTGCACCGGCCGTCCGGCGCCAGCCCGCGCTGCCGGCTGAACTCCACGAACAGCCGCGGGGTGGCCATCACCGTCACGCCGCCGGCCAGCGCGAGCGTGCACTCGCCCTGGCGCAGCGACTGCACGGCCAGGTGCACGGCGACCAGCGAGGACGAGCAGGCCGTGTCCACGGTGACCGCCGGGCCCTCGAAGCCGAAGGTGTAGGCGATCCGGCCGGAGGCGATGCTGCCGGCGCTGCCGGTGCCGATGAAGCCCTCGAACTCCGGCGGCATCGGCTGGATCCGGGCGCCGTAGTCGTTGTACATCACGCCGGTGAAGACGCCGGTGCGGCTCGTGCGCAGCGTGACCGGATCGATGCCGCCGCCTTCGAGCGCCTCCCACGCGGTCTCCAGCAGCAGCCGCTGCTGCGGGTCGATGGTCAGCGCCTCGCGGGGGCTGATGCTGAAGAAGTCCGCGTCGAAGTCGGCGGCGTCGTGCAGGAACCCGCCCTCGCGGGCGTAGCTGGTGCCGGCGTGTTCCGGGTCCGGGTCGTAGAGGGTGTCCACGTCCCAGCCCCGGTCGTGCGGGAACGCCGAGATCGCGTCGGTCTCCTCGCTGAGCAGCCGCCACAGCTGCTCGGGGCTGCGTACCCCGCCCGGGTAGCGGCAGCCCATCCCGACGATCGCGATCGGCTCGCGGGACCGGTCGGTGAGCCGGCTCTGCTGCCGGCGCAGCTGCTCGTTCTCCTTCAGGGACGCCCGCAGGGCCGCAACGATCTGGTCGGTCGAGGTGGTCATCGCAGCTCCCGCGTCCGGAGGTCAAAGCGGCCTGCTCCAGGTTGCCGACCTGGGCTAACGGGCGGCTTGCCGGGTGCTAAAGCAGCGCCGGTCGGGGCGCCGCGAACCGGTTCGCGGCGCCCCGACCGGCGCTGGGTTCAGGCCGGCGCTGGGTTGCGGCCGGCGCTGGGTTCAGGCCCGGCCGAGTTCCCGGTCGATGAAGTCGAAGATCTCATCGGCGTCGGCGCTCTCCAGCCGGTCGGCGACGGCCGTGGCCGGACCCGCCGAGTGCTCGCTCCAGCGGGCCAGCAGCGTCTGCAGGCGCAGCGTGATCCGGCCGCGGCCGGGGTCGTCGGCGGCGATCGCGCCGAGGGCCGTCTCCAGCCGCTCCAACTCGTCCGCGGCCGGCTCCCGGACCTGCGCCGGGGCGAGCCGGTCGCGGACGTGCCGGGCGAGCGCTCCGGTGTTCGGATAGTCGAAGATCACCGTCGGGGGCAGCCGCAGCCCGGTGATCGTGTTGAGTGTGTTGCGCAGCTCGACCGCGGTCAGCGAGTCGAAGCCGAGGTCCTGGAACGGCCGGTCGACGTCGACGGCGTCCGGCGAGGCGTGCCCGAGCACCGTGGCGATCTGGCCGCGGATCAGATCCAGCAGCACCGTCTCCCGCTCCGCGTCGCCGAGGTCGGCCAGCCGCCGGGTCAGCGCGGCGGCCCCGGCGGAGGTCCGCCGCGGCGGCACCCGGACCAGGCCGCGCAGGATCGCCGGCAGCACGCCGGCGCCGGCCTGGGCGCGCAGCGCGGCGGTCTCCAACCGCACCGGTACGAGGGCCGCAGCCCCGTCGGCGAGCGCGGCGTCGAGCAGCCGCAGCGCCGTCGGGCCGGGCAGCGGCAGCAGGCCGTTGCGGGCCATCCGGGCCCGTTCGGCGTGCTCCAGCGTCGCGGTCATTCCGCTCTGCTGCTCCCACAGACCCCAGGCCAGGCTGGTGGCGGGCAGCCCGGCCGCGCACCGCAGCTCGGCGAGCGCGTCCAGGAACGCGTTCGCGGCCGCGTAGTTGGCCTGCCCCGGGCTGCCCACCGTGCCGGCGAACGAGGAGAACAGCACGAACGCGTCGAGGTCGCGGTCGCGGGTCAGCTCGTGCAGGTGCCAGGCCGCGTCGGCCTTCGGGCGCAGCACCGTGTCCAGCCGGTCGGGCGTGAGCGCGGTCAGGATGCCGTCGTCGAGGACGCCGGCGGTGTGCACCACCGCGGTGAGCGGATGCGCGGCCGGGATCGCCCCGATCAGATCGGCCAGGGCGGCCCGGTCGGCCACGTCGCAGGCCACGATGCTCGGCTCGGCGCCGAGCGCGGTCAGCGACGCGACCAGTTCCCCGGCGCCGTCGGCCGCCGCGCCGCGCCGGCTGGCCAGTAGCAGCCGCCGGGCGCCGTACGCGGTGACCAGGTGCGCGGCGACGTCCGCGGCGAGCGTGCCGGTGCCGCCGGTGATCAGCACCGTGCCGTCCGGGTTCAGCCGCGGCGGGGTCCGTTCCGGGGCCGGGTCGGCGGCGACCAGCCGGGGCACCAGGACGGCCCCGTCGCGTACGGCGATCCGCGGCTCGTCGGCGGCGACCGCGACGCCGAGCGCGCCCGCGACGGCGGCCCGCGACGCGTCGTCGTCGTCCAGGTCGACCAGAAGGAACCGGCCCGGGTTCTCGGTCGCGGCGCTGGCCAGCAGCCCCGCGACGGCGGCGCCGGGCAGGTCCCGCGGCAGCCCGGCCGCGGCGGCGGGCAGGTCGCGCGGCCGTCCGCCGGCGGCCGTGGCGCCCCGGGTGAGCACCGCCAGCCGGGTGTCGGCCAGCTCCGGCGCGGCCAGCAGTTCCCGGCAGAGCCCGAGGACGCGTCCGGTGACCGCGTGCGCCGCGCCGACCGGGTCGCCGACCTGGTCGGCGTCCGGGCCGGTCGCGGCGACGTGCACCAGCAGGCCGGGCGCGGTCCCGCCGGCCGCCACGGCCGCCCGCAGGGCGGCCAGGTCCGGGTACGCCGACGCGGCGCCGAGGCCGAGGCCGAGCGGATCCGGCCCGACCAGCACGAATCCGGTGTCCGCCGGGGTGCCGGCCGGCGCCGTCCAGTCCAGCCGGTAGAGGGCGCCGTCCCGGCCACCGGCGCGGCGCAGTTGCTCGATGGCGATCGGGCGGATGGCCAGCGACTCGATCGTGGTCACCGGGGTCCCGGCCGAGTCGGCCAGGTCCATCCGTACGGTGCCGGACGCGGCCGGGGCGACCCGTACCCGCAGCGTGTCCGCCCCGGGCACGGGCAGGTCCACACCGGAGAAGACGAACGGCACCTGGGCCTGCTCGGGGTGCCCGGGATCAGCGCGATCGCGTGCAGCGCGGCGTCCAGCAGCGCCGGGTGCAGGCCGAAGCCGTCCAGCGCGGTCCCCTCGGGCAGCGCCACCTCGGCGTACACCGTGTCGCCCTGCCGCCAGGCCGCCCGGACGCCCTGGAACGCCGGCCCGTAGGCCAGCCCGGCGGTCAGGAACCGCTCGTACAACTGCTCGACGGCGACCTCGTCGGCCCCCGCGGGCGGCCAGGCCGCACCCGGTGGCATCGCCGTCGCCGGTTCCGGCGCCGCGGTGGCGCACAGCACGCCGTCGGCGTGCCGGGTCCAGCCGCCGTCGCCGGCCGCGCCGGCCGGCCTGGAGTCGATGGTCAGCGACCGCCGTCCGTCCTGGTCGGCAGGCCCAGCGGCCACGTGCAGCCGTACGCCGGCCGGGTCGTCCAGGACGAGCGGCGCCTGCAGGGTCAGCTCCTCCAGCCGGTCGCAGTCCGTCCGCGCGGCCACGTGCAGGGCGAGTTCGGCGAACGCGGCGCCGGGCAGCAGCACGTGGTCCAGCACGGCGTGGTCGGGAATCCAGTCGGCGGTGTCCGGCCCGAGCCGGCCGGTGAACAGCCAGCCGCCGTCGGGCAGTTCGGTGGCGGCGGCGAGCAGCGGATGGCCGGCCGGTCCCAGCCCGGCCGCGGTGACGTCGGCCGTCGCGGCGCCGCGCAGCCAGTAGGGGCGGCGCTGGAACGGGTAGGTCGGCAACTGCGCCCGCCGCGGCCGCAGCGGCGCGAGCACCGGCGCCCAGTCCACCTCCACGCCGCGCACGGCCAGCGCACCGGCGGAGATCAGCAGCCGGGTCCAGTCGCCCTCGTCCCGGCGCAGCGTGCCGGTCACGGTGGCCTCGATGCCGGCCTGTTCGGCGGTGTCCTGCAATCCGGTGGTGAGCACCGGGTGCGGGCTGCACTCGACGAAGTGCCGGAAACCGGCGTCCAGCAGCGCCCGGGCGGCCGGGGCGAACCGGACCTGGTGGCGCAGGTTGGCGTACCAGTAGTCGGCGTCCAGCGTGGCCGTGTCGATCTGCTCGCCGGTCAGCGTCGAGTAGAAGGCCACCTGCGCCGGCCGCGGTTCGATCCCGGCCAGCACCTCCCGCAGCCGGTCCTGGATCGCCTCGACGTGGTGCGAGTGCGAGGCGTAGTCGACCGGGATCCGGCGGGCGCGCACGCCGTCGGCCTCGCAACCGGCCAGCAGCTCCGCCAGCGCGGCGGCGTCGCCGGAGACGACGGTGGCGGCCGGGCCGTTGACCGCGGCCACGCCGATCCGGCCGTCCCAGCCGGCGATCAGCTTCTCGGTCTGGTCGGCGGGCAGCGGCAGCGAGACCATGCCGCCCAGGCCGGCGATCGCGGCGAGGGCCTGGCTGCGCAGCGCCACCACCCGGCCGGCGTCGGCGAGGCTGAGCGCCCCGGCGATGTACGCGGCGGCGATCTCGCCCTGCGAGTGGCCGATGACGGCGTCCGGGCGTACCCCGAGGGCCTGCCACTGCCGGGCCAGCGAGGTCATCACGGCGAACAGCGCCGGCTGCACCACGTCGGCGCGTTCCAGCGGGGGCGCGTCCGGCGTCCCGCGCAGCAGCTCCAGCAGCGACCAGCCGGTGAGCGGGTCGAGGACGGCGGCGCACGCCTCGATGTGCTGGGCGAAGACCGGCGCGGTGGCCAGCAGTCCGGCGGCCATGGCGGCCCACTGCGAGCCCTGGCCGGGGAAGACGAAGGCGATCGGGCCGGCCGGGCCGTCGGCGCTGCCGCGTACCAGGCCCGCGGCGCCGGCCTCGGTGGGCAGCGCGGACAGGCCGGCCAGCAGCTCGTCCCGGTCGGTGCCGACGACGACGGCGCGGTGCGGGTGCCGGGCGCGGCCGGTGGCCAGGGTCTGCGCCACGTCGGCCGGGCGGAGCGCGGGTTGCGCCCGCACGGCGGCCGCGAGCTGCCCGGCCTGGTCCAGCAGCGCCTGCTCGGTGCGGGCGGAGAGCAGCCAGGCGACCGGTGCCGGCGCCGGCGGCGCCGGCTCGTCGGCGACCGCGTCCTGCGGCGCCTGCTCGATGATGACGTGCGCGTTGGTGCCGCTGATCCCGAAGGAGGAGACCGCCGCCCGGCGGGGCCGTCCGTTCGGTTGCCACGGCTGCGCCTCGCTCAGCAGCGAGACGTTCCCGGTGCTCCAGTCCACGTGTGGGCTCGGGGCGTCGGCGTGCAGGGTCTTCGGCAGTTGGCCGTGTTGCAGGGCGAGGGTCAGCTTGATGACGCCGGCGATGCCCGCGGCGGCCTGGGTGTGGCCGATGTTCGACTTGATCGAGCCGAGCCACAGGGGTCGGTCCGCGGGCCGGTCCTGCCCGTAGGTGGCCAGCAGCGCTTGGGCCTCGATCGGGTCGCCGAGCTTGGTGCCGGTGCCGTGCGCCTCGACGGCGTCCACGTCGGAGGTTTCGAGGCGGGCGTTGGCGAGGGCCTGCCGGATCACCCGCTGCTGCGACGGTCCGTTGGGGGCGGTGAGCCCGTTGCTGGCGCCGTCCTGGTTGACCGCCGACCCGCGCACCACGGCCAGGATCGGATGCCCGTTGCGCTGGGCGTCGGAGAGTCGCTCCACCAGCACCACGCCGGCGCCCTCACCCCAGCCGGTGCCGTCCGCGTCCGCGGCGAAGGACTTGCACCGGCCGTCCGGGGCCAGCCCGCGCTGCCGGCTGAACTCCGTGAAGATCGCCGGGCTGGCCATGATGGTGGTGCCGCCGGCGACCGCCATGTCGCACTCGCCGCTGCGGATCGCCTGGCAGGCCAGGTGCAGCGCGACGAGCGAGGACGAGCAGGCGGTGTCGACCGTGACGGCCGGTCCCTCCCAGCCGAAGGTGTAGGCGATCCGGCCGGAGGCGATGCTCGTGGTGGTGCCGATCATCAGGTAACCCTCGGCGCCGGAGGAGGCCGGCGAGGTGCTGCCGTACGCCTGCGCGATCACCCCGGCGAAGACGCCGGTGTTGCTGCCGCGCAGGGTCGCCGGATCGATCCCGGCCCGCTCCAGCGCCTCCCAGGTGGTCTCCAGCAGCAGCCGCTGCTGCGGGTCGGTGGCGATTGCCTCCCGGGGGCTGATGCCGAAGAAGTCGGCGTCGAAGTCGGCCGCGTGCGGGACGAAGCCACCCTCCAGCGCGTACGTCTTGCCGGGCGCGCCCGGGTCCGGGTCGTACAGGTCGGCGGTGTTCCAGCCGGGCCGGTCCGGGAACCGGCCGATCGCGTCCACGCCGCCGGACAGCACCTGCCACAGCTGCTCGGGGCTGTCCGCGCCGCCGGGGAACCGGCAGGCCATCCCGACGATGGCCACCGGCTCGTCGGCCGGCCGGCTGGTGGCCGCGGCCCGGCGGGTGGTGGTCTTCGCGCGGGTGCCGCCGAACTCGGTGCGCAGGAAGCCGCCGAGCGCCGCCGGCGTGGGGTAGTCGAAGACCGCGGTCGGCGACATCCGCAGCCCGGTGGCCGCGTTCAGCCGGTTGCGCAGCTCCACCCCGGTCAGCGAGTCGAAACCGAGTTCGGAGAACGGCCGCTCCGGGTCGATGTCGTTCGCCGAGGCGTGGCCGAGGACGGCCGCGATGTGCGTACGGATCAGGTCCACCAGCAGCCGGGTCTGCTCCGCCTCGCCCAGCCCGGCCAACCGGTCGCGCAGCGCGTCGCCGTCTGCGGTGTCCGTGTTGGCGGCCCGCCGGGCCGGCCCGCGGACCAGGCCGCGCAGGATCGGCGGCACCGCGCCGGAGAGGGCGCGCAGCGCCCGGGCGTCCAGCCGGGCCGGCACCACCGCCGGCCGGGCGGCGTGCAGCGCCGCGTCGAACAGGGCCAGCCCCTGCGCGGCGGTCAGCGCGGCGAGCCCGCCCCGACCCGCCGGGCGCCGGGTGCCCTCGCCGGCCATGCCGGCGGGTTCCTCCCAGAGTCCCCAGGCGAGGGAGAGGGTGGGTAGGCCTTGGGTGTGGCGGTGTTGGGCGAGGGCGTCGAGGTAGGTGTTGGCGGCGGCGTAGTTGGCTTGTCCGGGGTTGCCGAGGGTGCCGGCGATGGAGGAGTAGGTGATGAGGGTGGTGTGGGGGTGGTTTTTGGTGAGTTGGTGGAGGTGCCAGGCGGTGTCGGCTTTGGTGGTTAGGACGGTGTGGAGTTGTTGGGGGTGAGGTTGGTGATGAGGGTGTCGTGGAGGGTGGCGGCGGTGTGGATGATGTGGGTGGGTTGGTGGTTGTTGATGAGGGTGGTGAGGGTTTGGGGGTTGGTGGTGTCGCAGGGGGTGATGGTGATGTGGGCGCCGTGGTTGGTGAGTTCGGTGTGGAGTTGGGTGGCGCCGGGGGCGTGTGGTCCGCGTCGGCTGGTGAGGATGAGTTTGCGGATGCCGTGGTGGGTGACGAGGTGGCGGGCGAGGTGTGTGGCGAGGGCGCCGGTGCCGCCGGTGATGAGGATGGTGTCGGTGGGGTTGAGGGTGGGGGGATGGTGAGGACGACTTTGCCGGTGTGTCGGGCTTGGCTGAGGTAGCGGAAGGCGGTGGGGGCGTGGTGGATGTCGAAGGCGGTGACCGGCAGCGGCCGGAGCGTGCCGGAGGCGAACAGTTCGCCGAGTTCACCGAACATCTCGGCGACCAGATCGGGGCCGGCGTCGACCATGTCGAAGGCCTGGTACTCCACCCCGGGGTGGGCGGCGGCGACCTCGGCTGGCTTGCGGATGTCGGTCTTGCCCATCTCCAGGAAGTGGCCGCCGTGCGGCAGCAGGCGTAGCGAGGCGTCGACGAATTCGCGGGCGAGGCAGTCGAGGACGACGTGCATGCCGGCGCCGTCGGTGGCGTCCAGGAACTGCCGCTCGAAGTCCAGCGTCCGGCTGTTGCCGATCCGGTCCTCGCTGACACCCTGGCCGCGCAGCGTCGCCCACTTGGGCTGGCTGGCGGTCGCGTAGACGTCGGCGCCGAGGTGCCGGGCCAGTTGCACGGCGGCGGTGCCGACCCCGCCGGTCGCGGCGTGGATCAGGATCCGCTCACCGGGCCGCAGCACGGTCAGCCGGGTCAGCGCGTAACAGGCGGTGAGGAAGACGATCGGCGCGGCGGCGGCTTCGGCGAAGGTCCAGCCCGGTGGGATGGGGGCGACCAGTCGTTGGTCGGTGGTGGCGGTGGGTCCCATGGCGCCGGTGAAGAGGCCCATGACGGGTTGGCCGGGGGTGAGGGTGGTGACGTCGTCGGCGGTGTGGGTGATGATGCCGGCGGCTTCGCCGCCGATGGTGGCGGTGCCGGGGTACATGTCCAGGGCGATGAGGATGTCGCGGAAGTTGAGGCCGGCGGCGCGGACGGCGATGCGGACCTGTCCGGGGGCGAGGGGTTCGGTTTGTTGGGGTGCGGGTAGGAGGGCGAGGTTGTCGAGGGTGCCGGGGGTGGTGACGCCGAGTTGCCAGGGGCCGTCGGGGTGGGTAGGGGTGGTGTGTCGGTGGTGCGGGTCAGGCGTGGTGCGTAGGCGATACCGTCCCGCACGGCCAACTGCGGCTCACCGGTAGCGAGCAGGGCAGGCAGCGACGACACGACCTCCGCCGCGCCGTCCACCAGCACGAACCGACCCGGATGCTCGTTCTGGGCGACCCGTACCAGACCCCAGACCGCGGCCTGCGCCGGATCGTCCAACCGGTCGCCGGGCTGGGCCGCGACGGCGTTCCAGGTACGCAGCACCAGCGTCGTACCGGCCAGCCGGTCCTCGGCCAGCCACCGGCGGAGCAGCTCCAGCGTCCAGTTGGTCGGCCCGTGATCGGCTCCGGACTCACCGGCCGGTACCGCCGCCACCACCGTCCCGGGCGCCTCCATCGGCGCCTTCCCCGGCGCCTCTCCCGGCGTCTCCCGCCCGGCGTCCAGGGCGGCGAACAGCGCATCGGCGTCCGGGTACTCCCCGGCGCCCAGCACCACCGGCGCGGCCTCGTCCGGCTCGTCGGCCTGCCGCACCGGCACCCAGCGCACCTCGTACAGCGAGCCGTCCGCGCGCGGACCCGCCGCGGCCAACTGCTCGGCCGAGACCGCCCGCAGCGACAGCGACTCGATCGACGCGACCGGGGCGCCGGACGCGTCGGCGACCTGCACCGAGACCGCGTCGCCGGTGGGCGCCGGCGCCAGCCGGACCCGCAGCCGGGTGGCGCCGCCGGCCAGCAGCGTCACGCCGGACCAGGCGAACGGCAACCGGATCGCCGGATCCGCCGCGTCCCGGGCGGCGGCGCCGAGCACCATGCCGTGCAGGGCCGCGTCGAGCAGCGCCGGGTGTACGCCGAAGCCGTCCGGGTCCGCGTCGTCGGGCAGCCGGACGTCCGAGTAGACGACGTCGCCGACGCGCCACGCGGCATGGACGCCCTGGAAGGCCGGGCCGTAGCCGAGCCCCGCCGCGGCCAGCTCGGGGTAGAGCCGGGACACGTCCACCGGCGTGGCGTCCTCCGGCGGCCACGGCCCGGACAGGTCCGCCTGCGCGGCCTCGGCGGGCTCCGAACCGGCCGGGCGCAGCATGCCGCTCGCGTGCCGTACCCACGGTGCCTGATCGTCGGCGGCCGGCCGGGAGTGCACGGCCACCGTCCGGGCGCCCCGCTCGTCCGGCGCGCCCACCGAGGTCTGCAGGTGGACGCCGCCGCGCGGGTCCAGCACCAGCGGCGCCTCCAGCAGCAACTCGTCGACGCCGGCGGACCCGACCTGGTCGGCGGCGTGCAGCGCCAGGTCGACGAACGCGGTGGCCGGCAGCAGCACCGTGCCGTGCACGGCGTGCCCGGCCAGCCAGGGGTGGCTCTTCAGGCTGAGGTGGCCGGTGAACACCCAGCCGTCCTCGCCGGCCAGCGGCAACGCCGCCCCGAGCAGGGGTGGGTGGTCCCGCCCAGCCCCAGGCCGCCGGCGTCGCCGGGGCGGCCCTGCACCCAGTACGGCTGGCGTTGGAAGGGGTAGGTGGGTAGTTCGGTGTGCCGGCCGGCGGTGGTGGTGTTGGTGGTCCAGGTGGTCGGGTGTCCGGCGTTGTGGAGGGTGGCGTGGGTGTGGTGGCCGAGGTGGGCGGTGGTGATGGTGGCGGTGGTGTCGTGGGGAGGCAGGCGGTGGTGAGTGCGCTGAGGGTGTTGTCGGGTCCGAGTTCCAGGTAGGTGGTGACGCCCGCGTTGTGCAGGGTGGTGATCATGTCGGTGTAGCGGACGGTGTTGCGGATGTGTCGGGTCCAGTAGGTGGCGTCGGTGGTGGGGGCTACGTCGCCGGTCTGGTTGGAGATGATCGGGGTGTGGGCCGGGTGGTAGGTGACGCTTTCCGCGATGGCCTGGAATTCGGCGAGGATCGAATCCATGTGGGGGAGTGGAAGGCGTGTGAGGTGGTCAACCGCTTGGTTCGTCGTCCGAGTTTGGCCCAGTGGTCGGCGATGGCGGTGACGGTGTCGGGGTGGCCGGAGATGACGGTGTTGGTGGGGGAGTTGAGTCCGGCGATGCTGACCTTGTCTGGGTCGAGCATGGGGGCGAGTTCGGTTTCGGTGGCTTCGATGGCGGTCATGAGGCCGTCGGGGGTGGCTGTTTGCATGAGTCGTCCGCGGGTGGTGACCAGCAGCGCGGCGTCGGCCAGCGAAAGGATGCCGGCGAGGTGGGCGGCGGAGAGTTCGCCGATGGAGTGTCCGGTGAGGTAGTCGGGGGTGATTCCCCAGCTGGTGACCAGGGCATGCTGCGCGACGTGCAGGGCGAACAGGGCGGGCTGGGTGTAGCGGGTTTCGTTGATCAGGTCGGGGTCGGACATGACCTGGCGCAACGGCCGGTCGAGGTGTTTGTCGAGTTCGGCGCAGACGGTGTCCAGGGCGGCGATGAAGACGGGGTCGTCGTGGTGGTTGGTCATGTTGGGGTGTTGGCTGCCCTGGCCGGTGCAGAGGAAGGCGATCTTCCCGGCGGGTCGGGCGGTGCCGCGTACCAGAGCGGGGTGTTGGTCGCCGGCGGCGAGAGCGGCCAGGGCGTCCCGGTGGTCGGCGAGGATCACGGCGCGGTGCGGGTGTTGGGCACGGCGGGCGAGGGTGTGGGCGACGTCGTCGCCGTTGCGGTCGGGGACGACGGTGGCGAGTCGGGTGGCCAGTTCGGTGAGCGCGGCGGGGGTCTTGGCCGACAGCAGCCACGGCGCCGGCGCGCCGACCGACTCCGGACCGTCGGACTCCGGCTGCGGCCCGGCCTGCTCCGGCCCGGCCTGCTTCGGCCCGGCCTGCTCCGGCCGGGGCTCCGTCGCCGGCTGCTCCGGTTCGTCGGCGGGGGCGGGTGGTTCTTCGATGATGATGTGTGCGTTGGTGCCGCTGATGCCGAACGAGGACACCCCGGCGCGGCGCGGATGCCCGTTGCGTTGCCAGGGTTGGGGCTCGGTGAGCAGGGTGATGTTTCCGGCCGACCAGTCGACGTGCGGCGACGGGGCATCCACGTGCAGGGTCTGCGGGAGCAGATCGTGCCGCATGGCCTGGACCATCTTGATCACGCTGGCCACGCCGGCGGCGGCCTGCGCGTGCCCGATGTTCGACTTGATCGAGCCCAGCCACAGCGGCCGGTCCGCGGTCCGGTCCTGCCCGTAGGTGGCCAGCAGTGCCTGGGCTTCGATCGGGTCGCCCAACGTGGTGCCGGTGCCGTGCGCCTCGACCGCGTCCACGTCGGAGGAGGTGAGTCGGGCGTTGGCGAGGGCCTGCCGGATGACGCGCTGCTGGGACGGTCCGTTGGGGGCGGTGAGCCCGTTGCTGGCGCCGTCCTGGTTGACCGCCGACCCGCGCACCACGGCCAGGATCGGGTGGTTGTTGCGTTGGGCGTCGGAGAGCCGTTCCAGGACGAGCATGCCGGCGCCCTCGCCCCAGCCGACCCCGTCGGCCGCCGCCGCGAACGACTTGCACCTGCCGTCCCGGGCCAGCCCGCGCTGCCGGCTGAACTCGGTGAACAGCCCCGGCGTCGCCATCACCGTGGCGCCACCGGCCAGGGCCAGGTCGCACTCCCCGCCGCGCAGCGCCTGCCCGGCCAGGTGCATGGCGACAAGCGACGACGAGCAGGCCGTGTCGACGGTGACCGCCGGACCCTCCAGGCCGAACGTGTAGGCGATCCGGCCCGACGCGACGCTCGCCGAGCTGCCGGTCACGACGTACCCCTCGACGCTTTCCAGGCCCTGCATCAACCGCACCATGTAGTCCTGGCCGGTCGCGCCGATGAACACCCCGGTCGCGCTGCCGCGCAGCGACTCGGGATCGATCCCGGCCGCCTCGAACACCTCCCACGAGGTTTCCAGCAGCAGCCGCTGCTGCGGGTCCATCGCCAGCGCCTCCCGCGGGCTGATCCCGAAGAAGTCCGCGTCGAACTCGCTCGCCCCGTGCAGGAACCCGCCCTCCCGGACGTACGACCTGCCCGAGGCGTCCGGGTCCGGGTCGTACAGCTCGTCGGCGTCCCAGCCGGGCCGGGCCGGGAATTCGCCGACGGCGTCCCCGCCGGTCGCCAGCAGCCGCCACAGGTCCGCGACCGACCCGACCCCGCCGGGATAGCGACAGCTCATCGCCACGATGGCGATCGGCTCGTGATCCCGTGACTCCAGCTCCCGCACCCGCCGGTTGGCCTGCCGCAGGTCGGCCGTCGCGCGCCGCAGATAGTCGCGGAGCTTCTCGTCGGTACGCGCCGGCTCGGTCCTCGGGTTCGTCGTCTCGGCCACATTGTCGGCAGGCATCACAGGTGCTCCGGATCTCGTCGTCGGTGCAGCGGTCGTGGGATGGTCGATGGAGGTCAGCTGGTCCGGTCCTCGGCGCGGGCCAGCGCCATCTGCACGAGGTCGTCGATGTCGGCGGCGTCGATGTCGTCCCCGCGGTCGCCGCCGGGCTCGCCGGCCGGCCCGGCCGGCTGGTTCTCCAGGCTCAGCACCAGTTCCAGCAGGCCGGCCTCGCGGAACCGGGCCAGCGGGATCGCCGCGATCCGCTCCCGCAGCTCGGTCTCCGCGTCCCGTTCGGTGGGCGTGCCACCCCGGGCCTCCGCCTCCACCCGCAGTTGGGTGGCGAGTCCGGCCGGTGTCGGGTAGTCGAACAGCGTGGTGGCCGGCAGGCGCAGCCCGGTCGCCGCGGCCAGCCGGTTGCGCAGCTCGACGGCGGTGAGCGAGTCGAAGCCCAGGTCCAGGAAGCCCCGACCGGCGTCGATGGCCGACGGGTCCGCGTGCCCGAGTACCCCGGCGACCTCGGTCCGGACCAGGTCCAGCACCAGCCGGTCCCGAGCCGGCCCGGCCAACCCGGCCAGCCGCTGTTCGAGCGGCACCGACGGGGTGGCCGCCCGGCGGGTCGGGACCCGGACCAGACCGCGCAGCACGGCCGGAACGAACCCGCCGGCCGCGCCGGCGGCCAGGTCGAAGCGGGCCGCCACCAGGGCCGGCGGCGTACCGGCCAGGGCCGCGTCGAGCACCGCCAGCCCCTGCTCGGCGGCGAGCGGCAGCAGACCGCCGCGCGCCGCCCGGCCGGCCTCGGCGTCCCCGCCCATGCCGCCGTCGGCCGCCCACAGCCCCCAGGCCAGGGCGACGGCGGGCAGCCCGTGCGCCCGGCGGTGCGCGGCGAGCGCGTCCAGGTAGGCGTTGGCGGCCGCGTAGTTCGCCTGGCCGGGGCTGCCCAGCACACCGGCGACCGAGGAGTAGAGCACGAACGCGGCGGGTGGCCGGTCGGCGGTCAGCTCGTGCAGGTGGTGGGCGGCGTCCAGCTTCGGCGCCAGCACCGCGTCCAGGCGGTCCGGGGTGAGCGACTCGACCACGCCGTCGTCGAGGACGCCGGCCGTGTGGAACACCGCGGTCAGCGGGCGCCGGGCCGGCACCGAGCGCAGCAGCGCCGCGGCCTGCTCCCGGTCGGCCAGGTCGCAGGCGACGATCTTGACCTGGGCGCCGAGGCCGCGCAGTTCGGCGCGCAGGGCCGCCGCGCCGGGAGCCTTCGGCCCTCGGCGGCTGGTCAGCAGCAGCCGGGTGATCCCGTGCGTGCCGACCAGGTGGCGGGCGAGCATCGCGCCGAGCGCGCCGGTGCCGCCGGTGATCAGGACGGTGCCGTCCGGGTCGAGGACCGCGGCCCGCGCGCCGTCCGGGTCGAGGACCGCGGCCCGCGCGCCGTCCGGGCCCTGGGCGCCGTCCGGGCCCTGGGTACCGTCCGGGTCGGCGGCCGGTCCCCCGGCGGTTTCCGGTCCGGCGGGTGCCGGCGCCAGCCGGGGCGCCAGCAGCGCGCCGGCCCGCAGGGCAAGCTGCGGTTCCGCGCCGCAGGCCGCGCGGGCCAGCGATTCCGGCGCCACGTCGGCAAGCTCGGCCGGACCGGCGGGGTCGAGATCCAGCAGCACGAACCGGTCGGGGTGCTCGTTCTGGGCGGACCGGATCAGCCCCCAGACGGCCGCGCCGGGCAGGTCGGTGACGTCGGCGCCGGGCTCGGCGGCGACCGCGCCCCGGGTCACGAACACCAGCCGGCTGCCGGCCAAACGCTCGTCCGCCAGCCATTCCCGCACCAGCCGCAGCGCCCAGCGCACCGGCTCGTGGTCGGCCGCACCGCGCCCGCGCGGCACCATGGCCAGCACCGCCTCCGGGACCGGGACCGAGTCGGCGATCGCGGCCGGATCGGGGGTTCCGTCCGGCGTCGTGCCGAGGTGGGCGACGGCCGGTGCCGGGGTCGACGGGCCGGCGGGCGACCAGTCCAACCGGTAGCGCAGGTTCTGCCCACCCGGCCGGAGGGCGGCCAGTTGCGCGGTCGACACCGGCCGGGTGGCCAGCGATCCGACCGACGCGACGGGCGCGCCGCTCTCGTCCGCGACGGCCAGCGAGATCGCGTCCGGGCCGTCCGGGCTGAGCCGTACCCGCACCGTGCCGGCCCCGGCGGCGTGCAGCGTCACCGCGCGCCAGGCGAAGGGCAGCCGCAGCGCCTGGCCGCCGTCGTCGGCGGCCGGGTGCAGGGCGGCGTCCAGCAGCGCCGGGTGCAGGCCGAAACCGGCGGTGGCCGCCTCGGCCGGAAGTTCCACCTCGGCGAGCAGCGACTCGCCGGCCCGCCACACCGACCGCAGCCCCTGGAACGCCGGGCCGTAGTGCAGCCCGGACCGGCCGAGCCGGTCGTAGATCCCGGCCACGTCGACCGGTACGGCCCCGGCCGGGGGCCACTCACCGGCCGCGAACGGCATCGCCGCGGCGACCGGGACAACCTCGGTGAGGGTGCCGGTGACGTGCTGGATCCAGTCCGTGCCGGGCGCCGCCCGGTCGTCCCGGGAGTGCACGGCCAGCGACC
The DNA here is from genome assembly GCF_002285795.1 of Plantactinospora sp. KBS50. Lineage (GTDB taxonomy): Bacteria > Actinomycetota > Actinomycetes > Mycobacteriales > Micromonosporaceae > KBS50. Next base: position 4,180,421 of record NZ_CP022961.1, on the reverse strand, counting down.
GGGCGCCGTCGTCGCCGGGGCGCTCGACCGTCACCCGCAGCTGTACGCCGCCCCGCTCGGGCAGCACCAGGGGCGCGTGCAGGGCCAGCTCGGCGACCCCGGCGGCGCCGACCTGGTCGGCGACGTGCAGGGCCAGCTCGGCGAAGGCCGCGCCGGGCAGCAGGACCAGATCCTGTACGGCGTGGTCGGCCAGCCACGGCAGGGCCGACAGCGAGATCCGGCCGGTGAAGACGCGGCCCCCGTCCGGAAGCTCGACCTCGGCCTGCACCAGCGGGTGACCGGTCGCGGTCTGGCCGAGGCCGTCCGGGCTGTTGCGCGCCGCGGGCGGGTGCAGCCAGTACGGCTGGCGTTGGAAGGGGTAGGTGGGGAGGTCGGTGTGCCGGCCGGGGTAGGTGGGGGTGGTCAGGCGGTGTCCGTGGACGTGCAGGTGGGCGCGGGTGCGTGCGGGTTCGTTGGTGGGGACGATGGTGGACTGGTGGTCGTCGGGGAGGCAGGCGGTGGTGAGGGTGGTGAGGGTGTTGTCGGGTCCGAGTTCCAGGTAGGTGGTGACGCCGGCCGCGTTGAGGGTGGTGATCATGTCGGTGTAGCGGACGGTGTTGCGGATGTGTCGGGTCCAGTAGGTGGCGTCGGTGGTGGGGGCTACGTCGCCGGTCTGGTTGGAGATGACCGGGATCCGTGCCGGGTGGTAGGTGACGCTTTCCGCGATGGCCTGGAATTCGGCCAGGATGGGGTCCATGTGGGGGGAGTGGAAGGCGTGTGAGGTGGTGAGCTTCTTCGTTCGCCGTCCGAGTTTGGCCCAGTGGTCGGCGATCTGGGTGACGGTGTCGGGGTGGCCGGAGATGACGGTGTTGGTGGGGGAGTTGAGTCCGGCGATGCTGACCAGTTTCGGGTCGAGCATGGGGGCGAGTTCGGTTTCGGTGGCTTCGATGGCGGTCATGAGGCCGTCGGGGGTGGCTGTTTGCATGAGTCGTCCGCGGGTGGTGACCAGCAGCGCGGCGTCGGCCAGCGAAAGCACGCCGGCGAGGTGTGCGGCGGAGAGTTCGCCGATGGAGTGTCCGGTGAGGTAGTCGGGGGTGATTCCCCAGCTGGTGACCAGGGCATGCTGCGCGACGTGCAGGGCGAACAGCGCCGGCTGGGTGTAGCGGGTTTCGTTGATCAGGTCGGGGTCGGACATGACCTGGCGCAAGGGCCGGTCGAGGTGTTTGTCGAGTTCGGCGCAGACGGTGTCCAGGGCGGCGATGAAGACGGGGTCGTCGTGGTGGTTGGTCATGTTGGGGTGTTGGCTGCCCTGGCCGGTGCAGAGGAAGGCGATCTTCCCGACGGGTCGGGCGGTGCCGCGTACCAGGGACGGGTGTGGAGTGTCGGCGGCCAGAGCCGCCAGGGCGTCGTGGTGGTCGGCGAGGATCACCGCGCGGTGGGTGTGTTGGGCACGGCGGGCGAGGGTGTGGGCGACGTCGTCGTTGTTGCGGTCGGGGACGACGGTGGCGAGTCGGGTGGCCAGTTCGGTGAGCGCGGCGGGGGTCTTCGCGGACAGCAGCCAGGGCAGCGGCGCGGCGGAGTCCTCCCCGGACGGCGCCGGGGCGGGGGCGGGTGGTTCTTCGATGATGATGTGTGCGTTGGTGCCGCTGATGCCGAACGAGGACACCCCGGCGCGGCGTGGGTGGCCGTTGCGTTGCCAGGGTTGGGGCTGGGTGAGCAGGGTGACTTCGCCGGTTGTCCAGTCGATGTGTGGGGAGGGTTCGTCGATGTGCAGGGTCTGCGGCAGTTGGTGGTGCCGCATGGCGAGGATCATCTTGATGATTCCGGCGGCGCCGGCGGCGGCCTGGGTGTGGCCGATGTTGGACTTGATGGAGCCGAGCCAGAGTGGTTGGTTCGCTGGTCGGTTCTGGCCGTAGGTGGCCAGTAGTGCCTGGGCTTCGATCGGGTCGCCCAACGTGGTGCCGGTGCCGTGCGCCTCGACGGCGTCCACGTCGGCGGGTTCGACCCGGGCGTTGGCGAGGGCCTGCCGGATGACGCGTTGTTGGGACGGTCCGTTGGGGGCGGTGAGGCCGTTGCTGGCGCCGTCCTGGTTGACCGCCGACCCGCGCACCACGGCGAGGATCGGATGCCCGTTGCGCCGGGCGTCGGAGAGCCGTTCCAGGACGAGCATGCCGGCGCCCTCGCCCCAGCCGACCCCGTCGGCCGCCGCCGCGAACGACTTGCACCTGCCGTCCCGGGCCAGCCCGCGCTGCCGGCTGAACTCGATGAACGTGCCCGGCGTCGACATCACCGTCACCCCGCCCGCGAGCGCGAGGTCGCACTCGCCGGCGCGCAGGGCCTGGCCGGCCAGGTGCATGGCGACGAGCGACGACGAGCAGGCCGTGTCGACGGTGACCGCCGGACCCTCCAGACCGAACGTGTACGCCACCCGGCCGGACGCCACGCTGTACGCGCTGCCGGTGCCGAGATAACCCTCCATCCCGTCCGGCACCTGCCCGTAGAGCCGGGCGCCGTAGTCGCCGTACATCACCCCGGCGAAGACGCCGGTGCTGGTGCCGCGCAGCGCCGCGGGGTCGATGCCGGCCGCCTCGAACGCCTCCCACGAGGTTTCCAGCAGCAGCCGCTGCTGCGGGTCGATGGCCACCGCCTCCCGCGGGCTGATCCCGAAGAAGTCGGCGTCGAAGTGGTCCGCGTCGTAGAGGAAGCCGCCCTCCCGGACGTAGGACTTGCCGGCCGCGTCCGGATCCGGGTCGAAGAGGGTGTCGAGGTCCCAACCCCGGCCGGTGGGGAACGCCGCGACTCCGTCGGCGCCGGCCGCGAGCCGCTCCCACAGTTGCGCCGGCGTGCTCACGCCGCCGGGATAGCGGCAGGCCATGCCGACGATCGCGATCGGGTCACCGTCGACCGCCGTCGCGGCCCGGACCGCGGTGGTTTCCCGGCCGCCGCCGAGTTCGGTCATCAGGTATCCGACCAGGGCGTCCGTGGTCGGGTAGTCGAAGACCAGCGTGGCCGGCAGTCGCAGCCCGGTGGCCGAGCCGACCTGGTTGCGCAGCTCGATCGCGGTCAGCGAGTCGAAGCCGAGGTCCTGGAAGGCGCGGGCGGGGTCGACCGAGGCGGCCGAGCCGTGCCCGAGCACCGCGGCGACCCGGCCACGGACCAGGTCGAGCAGCGCCGCGCGCCGCTCGGTCCCGGTCAGCCCGGCCAGGCGCAGCCCGGCGCCGGCGACCGCGCGTCGCGCCCGGACCCGGACCAGGCCGCGGAGCGCCGCCGGGACCGGCTCCAGCTCGGCGAGCTTTGCGAGATCAAGCTTGGCGGGTACGAGGACCGGCCCGGCCGCCGAGCGCAGCGCCGCGTCGAAGAGCGCGAGTCCCTTCTCGACGTTGAGCGGGACGACGCCCCGATCCGGTCGGCCCCGCCCGTTGTCGGCCGCCATCCCGTCATCCGTGGCCCACGGACCCCAGGCGAGGGAGAGGGTGGGTAGGCCTTGGGTGTGGCGGTGTTGGGCGAGGGCGTCGAGGTAGGTGTTGGCGGCGGCGTAGTTGGCTTGTCCGGGGTTGCCGAGGGTGCCGGCGATGGAGGAGTAGGTGATGAGGGTGGTGTGGGGGTGGTTTTTGGTGAGTTGGTGGAGGTGCCAGGCGGTGTCGGCTTTGGTGGTTAGGACGGTGTGGAGTTGTTGGGGGGTGAGGTTGGTGATGAGGGTGTCGTGGAGGGTGGCGGCGGTGTGGATGATGTGGGTGGGTTGGTGGTTGTTGATGAGGGTGGTGAGGGTTTGGGGGTTGGTGGTGTCGCAGGGGGTGATGGTGATGTGGGCGCCGTGGTTGGTGAGTTCGGTGTGGAGTTGGGTGGCGCCGGGGGCGTGTGGTCCGCGTCGGCTGGTGAGGATGAGTTTGCGGATGCCGTGGTGGGTGACGAGGTGGCGGGCGAGGTGTGTGGCGAGGGCGCCGGTGCCGCCGGTGATCAGTACCGTGCTGTCCGGGCCCAGCCCGACGCCGGGCACCTCCGCCGTCTCGGCCGGAGCCAGGCGCGGGACGCTGCACAGGTCGCCGCGGACCGCCAGCTCCGGCTCGACGCCGGCGACCAGCCGCCGGAGCACATCGGCCGAGAGGTCGGCGCCGTCGGTGTCAAGCAGGTGGATCCGGTCGGCGTGCTCGTTCCGGGCGGTCCGGGCCAGACCCCAGACGGCGGCCGCCGCGAGATCGAGGACGTCTTCGCCGGTACGGGTGGCCACCGCGCCCCGGGTGACGAGCACCAACCGGGTACCGGCCAGCCGGTCCTCGGCCAGCCAGTCCTGCACCAGCCGCAGCGCCGCGCGTACCGGTTCGTGATCGGTCGGGTGGCGGCCGGCCGGCACCGCGGCGAGCACCACGGCCGGGCGGCCGTCGTCGCCCGCGAGTTCGGCCAGGCCGGGGTAGCCGACCAGGCCCGGCCCGACCGGGCCGTCGCCCAGCACGGCGACCGGCTCGACCGCGCCGGCATCCACCGGGCCGCTCAGCGGCGTCCAACCCAGCCGGTAGAGCGTGCCACCGGTCCGGGGCGCGGCCACCGCCAGCTGCTCGGCACTGACCGGGCGGGTGGCGAGCGCGGCAACGGCCGCCACCGGAGCACCGGACTCGTCCGCCACCAGCACGCAGGTGCCACCCGGGGCCGGCCGTAGCCGGACCCGCAGGCTGGTCGCGCCGGCGGCGAAGACCCGCACGTCCGACCAGGCGAACGGCAACTCGGCCCGGTCCAGGTCCGCCGCGGCGGCTGCGGTGGCGTGCAGGGCGGCGTCCAGCAGCGCCGGGTGCAGGGTGAACCGTTCGGCGTCCGGGTGCTGCTCGTCGGGGAGAGCGACCTCGGCGTACACGTCGTCGCCGTCCCGCCAGGCGGCGCGCAACCCCTGGAAGGCGGGGCCGTAGCCGTAGCCGGCCGCGGCCAGCCGCGGGTAGAGCGGCTCGGTGTCCACCGGGACCGCCCCCGCGGGAGGCCACTCGGCCAGCTCACCCGGGTCGTCGCCGGTGCCGTCGGCCGGTCCGGCCAGGGTGCCGGTCGCGTGCGCGGTCCAGGCCGTGTCGGCGCCGTCCGGGCGGGAGTGGACGGAGAACGGCCGCCGTCCCCGCTCGTCGGGGCCGCCGACGGTCGTCTGCAACCGCACCGTGCCCCGCTCGGGGATGACCAGCGGCGATTGCAGCGTCAGCTCCCGCACGCCCGGGCAGCCCGCCCGGTCCGCGGCGTACACGGCCAGCTCGACCAGCGCGGTCCCCGGCAGCACGACCGTGCCGTGCACGGCGTGGTCGGCCAGCCAGCGGTGGGCGCGCAGCGAGAGGCGGCCGGTGAGCAGCCAGCCGTCGTCGTCGGCCAGCGGGAGGGCGGCCTCGACCAGCGGATGACCGGTGCTGGCCAGGCCGAGGGCCGCGGAGTTGGGCTGCCGACGGATCCAGAACCGCTCGCCCTGGAACGGGTAGGTGGGTAGTTCGGTGTGCCGGCCGGCGGTGGTGGTGTTGGTGGTCCAGGTGGTCGGGTGTCCGGCGTTGTGGAGGGTGGCGTGGGTGTGGTGGCCGAGGTGGGCGGTGGTGATGGTGGCGGTGGTGTCGTGGGGGAGGCAGGCGGTGGTGAGTGCGCTGAGGGTGTTGTCGGGTCCGAGTTCCAGGTAGGTGGTGACGCCCGCGTTGTGCAGGGTGGTGATCATGTCGGTGTAGCGGACGGTGTTGCGGATGTGTCGGGTCCAGTAGGTGGCGTCGGTGGTGGGGGCTACGTCGCCGGTCTGGTTGGAGATGATCGGGGTGTGGCCGGGTGGTAGGTGACGCTTTCCGCGATGGCCTGGAATTCGGCCAGGATGGGGTCCATGTGGGGGGAGTGGAAGGCGTGTGAGGTGGTGAGCTTCTTGGTTCGTCGTCCGAGTTTGGTCCAGTGGTCGGCGATGGCGGTGACCGCGGTGGGGTCGCCGGAGATGACGGTGCTGGTGGGGGAGTTGAGTCCGGCGATGCTGACCTTGTCTGGGTCGAGCATGGGGGCGAGTTCTGTTTCGGTGGCTTCGATGGCGGTCATGAGGCCGTCGGGGGTGGCTGTTTGCATGAGTCGTCCGCGGGTGGTGACCAGCAGCGCGGCGTCGGCCAGCGAGAGGATGCCGGCGAGGTGGGCGGCGGAGAGTTCGCCGATGGAGTGTCCGGTGAGGTAGTCGGGGGTGATTCCCCAGCTGGTGACCAGGGCGTGTTGGGCGATGTGTAGGGCGAACAGGGCCGGCTGCGTGTAGCGGGTTTCGTTGATCAGCACGGGGTCGGACATGACCTGGCGCAAGGGCCGGTCGAGGTGCTTGTCCAACTCGGCGCAGACGGTGTCCAGGGCGGCGATGAAGACGGGGTCGTCGTGGTGGTTGGTCATGTTGGGGTGTTGGCTGCCCTGGCCGGTGCAGAGGAAGGCGATCTTCCCGGCGGGTCGGGCGGTGCCGCGTACCAGGGACGGGTGTTGGTCGCCGGCGGCGAGGGCGTTCAGGGCGTCGTGGTGGTCGGCGAGGATCACGGCGCGGTGCGGGTGTTGGGCACGCCGGGCGAGGGTGTGGGCGACGTCGTCGCTGTTGCGGTCGGGGACGACGGTGGCGAGTCGGGTGGCCAGTTCGGTGAGCGCGGCGGGGGTCTTCGCGGACAGCAGCCACGGCGCCGGCGCGCCGACCGGCTCAGGACCGTCGGAGTCCATGCCATCGGACTCCGTGCCGGCGGATCCCGACTGTGGCCCGGCCTGCTCCGACCGCGACTCGTCCTCATCGGCGGCGGGTGGTTCTTCGAGGATGATGTGTGCGTTGGTGCCGCTGATGCCGAACGAGGACACCCCGGCGCGGCGGGGGTGGCCGTTGCGTTGCCAGGGTTGGGGCTCGGTGAGCAGGGTGATGTTTCCGGCCGACCAGTCGACGTGCGGCGAGGGCTCGTCGACGTGCAGGGTCTGCGGCAGTTGGCGGTGCCGCATGGCGAGGATCATCTTGATGACGCTGGCCACGCCGGCCGCGGCCTGGGTGTGGCCGATGTTCGACTTGACCGAGCCCAGCCACAACGGCCGATTCTCGACCCGGTCCTGCCCGTACGTCGCCAGCAGTGCCTGCGCTTCGATCGGGTCGCCGAGGGTGGTGCCGGTGCCGTGCGCCTCGACCGCGTCCACGTCGGAGGTTTCGAGGCGGGCGTTGGCGAGGGCCTGCCGGATCACGCGTTGCTGGGACGGTCCGTTGGGGGCGGTGAGGCCGTTGCTGGCGCCGTCCTGGTTGACCGCCGAGCCGCGGATCACCGCGAGGATCGGATGCCCGTTGCGTCGGGCGTCGGAGAGCCGTTCCAGGACGAGCATGCCGGCGCCCTCGCCCCAGCCGACCCCGTCGGCCGCCGCCGCGAACGACTTGCACCGGCCGTCCCGGGCCAGCCCGCGCTGCCGGCTGAACTCGGTGAACACGGTCGGGTTCGCCATCACCGTGGCGCCACCGGCCAGGGCCAGGTCGCACTCCCCGCCGCGCAGCGCCTGCGCCGCCAGGTGGATCGCGACCAGGGAGGACGAGCAGGCCGTGTCGACGGTGACCGCCGGACCCTCCAGGCCGAAGGTGTAGGCGATCCGGCCGGACGCGACGCTTGTGGTCGTACCGGTGATGCTGTAGCCCTCGATCTCCAGCGGCGCCTCGGCGCCGTACTGCTGGGCCACGACGCCGGCGAAGACGCCGGTGCTGGTGCCGCGCAGCGTCGCCGGGGCGATGCCGGCCGCCTCGAACGCCTCCCAGGTGGTCTCCAGCAGCAGCCGCTGCTGCGGGTCGGTCGCCGTGGCCTCGCGGGGGCTGATGCCGAAGAAGTCGGCGTCGAAGCGGGCCGCGTCGTGGACGAAGCCGCCCTCCCGGGCGTAGCACTTGCCCGGCGCGTCCGGGTCCGGGTCGAACAGGTCGTCGAGGTCCCAGCCGCGCCCGTCGGGGAACTCGCCGATCGTGTCGGCGCCCTCGGCCAGCAGCCGCCACATCCGTTCCGGGTTGTCCGCCTCGCCGGGGAACCGGCAGGCCATCGCCACGATCGCGACCGGCTCGCCGGTGGCGACGGCCGCCGGCGCGGGTGAGGCCGTGTCGGCCGCTCCGGCGGCCACCGGTGCGATGTGCGTGAGCAGGTAGCCGGCCAGCGCCTGCGGCGTCGGATAGTCGAAGATCAGCGTGGCCGGCAGCCGCAGCTCGGTGTCGGCGGTGAGCCGGTTACGCAGCTCGACCGCGGTCAGCGAGTCGAAACCGAGGTCCTGGAAGGTGCGGCCCGGGTCGACGGCGTCCGCGGACGGGTGCCCGGCGACCGCGGCGACGTGCTCGCGGACCAGGCCGAGCAGTGCGCCGAGCCGGTCCGGTCCGGCCAGCCGGCGGGCCAGCGCCGATCCGCCCCGGCCGGTCGCCGAGCTGGCGGCTCGCCGAGGCGCGGGCCGGACCAGCCCGCGCAGCAGCGGCGGCACGTCCGGGCTTCCGGCGAGGCGGCGCAGCGCGGCCGGGTCGAGGCGGGCCGGGACCAGCGTCGCGGCGGGGTCGGCGAGCGCGGCGTCGAACAGCGCCAGCGCCTCGTCCGGGGCCATCGGCAGCAGGCCGCCGCGACGCATCCGCTGCGCGTCGGCCTCGGCCAGCCCGGCGGCCATGCCGCCGTCGCCGTCCCAGAGTCCCCAGGCGAGGGAGAGGGTGGGTAGGCCTTGGGTGTGGCGGTGTTGGGCGAGGGCGTCGAGGTAGGTGTTGGCGGCGGCGTAGTTGGCTTGTCCGGGGTTGCCGAGGGTGCCGGCGATGGAGGAGTAGGTGATGAGGGTGGTGTGGGGGTGGTTTTTGGTGAGTTGGTGGAGGTGCCAGGCGGTGTCGGCTTTGGTGGTTAGGACGGTGTGGAGTTGTTGGGGGTGAGGTTGGTGATGAGGGTGTCGTGGAGGGTGGCGGCGGTGTGGATGATGTGGGTGGGTTGGTGGTTGTTGATGAGGGTGGTGAGGGTTTGGGGGTTGGTGGTGTCGCAGGGGGTGATGGTGATGTGGGCGCCGTGGTTGGTGAGTTCGGTGTGGAGTTGGGTGGCGCCGGGGGCGTGTGGTCCGCGTCGGCTGGTGAGGATGAGTTTGCGGATGCCGTGGTGGGTGACGAGGTGGCGGGCGAGGTGTGTGGCGAGGGCGCCGGTGCCGCCGGTGATGAGGATGGTGTCGGTGGGGTTGAGGGTGGGGGGGATGGTGAGGACGACTTTGCCGGTGTGTCGGGCTTGGCTGAGGTAGCGGAAGGCGGTGGGGGCGTGGTGGATGTCGAAGGCGGTGACCGGCAGCGGCCGGAGCGTTCCCGACCCGAACAGCTCGCTGAGCTCGCCCAGCATTTCCCGGATCGCGTCCGGGCCGGCGTCGACCATGTCGAACGCCTGATATTGCACGCCCGGGTGGGCGGCCGCGACCTCTTCCGGGTCGCGGATGTCGGTCTTGCCCATCTCCAGGAAGTGGCCGCCGTGCGGCAGCAGGCGTAGCGAGGCGTCGACGAATTCGCGGGCGAGGCAGTCGAGGACGACGTGCATGCCGGCGCCGTCGGTGGCGTCCAGGAACTGCCGCTCGAAGTCCAGCGTCCGGCTGTTGGCGATGTGATCGTCCGGAATGCCGAGCCCACGCAACAGCCGCTGCTTCGCCGGACTGGCGGTCGTGAAGACCTCGGCCCCGAGATGCCGGGCCAGTTGCACGGCGGCCGTGCCGACCCCGCCGGTCGCGGCGTGGATCAGGATCCGCTCACCGTGGCCCAGCCGCATCAGCCGGGTCAGGCCGTAGTAGGCGGTCAGGAAGACAACCGGCGCGGCGGCCGCCTCGGCGAACGTCCACCCCTGCGGCATCGGAGTCAGCAGCCGCTGGTCGGTGGTGGCGGTGGGTCCCATGGCGCCGGTGAAGAGGCCCATGACGGGTTGGCCGGGGGTGAGGGTGGTGACGTCGTCGGCGGTGTGGGTGATGATGCCGGCGGCTTCGCCGCCGATGGTGGCGGTGCCGGGGTACATGTCCAGGGCGATGAGGATGTCGCGGAAGTTGAGGCCGGCGGCGCGGACGGCGATGCGGACCTGTCCGGGGGCGAGGGGTTCGGTTTGTTGGGGTGCGGGTAGGAGGGCGAGGTTGTCGAGGGTGCCGGGGGTGGTGACGCCGAGTTGCCAGGGGCCGTCGGGGGTGGGTAGGGGTGGTGTGTCGGTGGTGCGGGTCAGGCGTGGTGCGTAGGCGATACCGTCCCGCACGGCCAACTGCGGCTCACCGGTGGCGATCGCCGCGGTAAGGACCGCCTCGTCCGCCGGGTCGGGGCCCACATCCACCAGCTGGAACAGACCCGGATGTTCGGACTGGGCGACCCGTACCAGACCCCAGACCCCGGCCGAGGCCAGGCCGTCCACCGGGTCGCCGGGCTGGGCCGCGACCGCGCCCCGGGTGACGATGGCCAGGCGGTCGCCCGCCGGACGCTCCCTCGCCAGCCAGTCCTGCACCAGCTCCAGGGCTCGCGCGGTGGCCGAGTGACCGGTCGGATCGTCGCCGTCGACGGTGGCCATCGCCACCTCCGCGGCGTTCCCGCCCGAGGCCGGACCGTCCGACCCACCGACCGGCACGGGCGTCCAGTGCACCCGGTACATCCCGCGCCGGGCCGGGTCCGCGGCCGAGGCCAACTGCTCCGGCGAGACGGGGCGCAACGCCAGCGACTCCACCGACACGACAGGCAGGCCGGCCTCGTCGAGCAGATCCAGCGACACCTCCTCCGCGGCGACCACCAGCCGGGCCCGCAGCACCGTGGCGCCGGCCGCGTGCAGCGTCACGCCGCGCAGGGCGAACGGCAGCCGTACGTCGTCAAAGGTGAGGGCGGCGGCGTGCAGCGCGGCGTCGAACAGCGCCGGGTGCAGGCCGAACCCGGTCGGGTCGGCGTCACCGCCGAGCGCGATCTCGGCGTACAGCGTGTCGCCGTCCCGCGAGGCGGCGCGCAGCCCCCGGAACTCCGGCCCGTACTCGACGCCGACGGCGGCCAGCCGCGGGTAGAGGCCGTCGACCTCTACCGGCTCGCCGGGCGGCGGCCAGGCGAAGCCGTCCACCGGGCCGGGCGGCGTGGCGCTCACCGTGCCGGCCGCGTGCCGGACCCACGCCTCGCTCTCGTCGGCGCCGACCGGCCGGGAGTGCACCGACACCGGCCGCAGATCACCCTCCGGCGCCCCGGCCCGTACCTGGATCTGGACGGCGCCCCGGGCGGGCAGCGTCAGCGGCGCCTCAAGGATCAGCTCCTCGATGTGCGCCGCGCCGACCCGGTCGGCCACGTGCAGCACCAGGTCGGCCAGCGCGGTGGCCGGCACCAGGACGGTGCCGTGCACGGCGTGCCCGGCCAGCCAGGGGTGGCTCTGCAACCCGATCCGACCGGTGAACAGCAGACCGCCGCCGTCGGCGAGTTCGGCCGCCGCGCCCAGCAGCGGGTGGTCGGCGGTGGCCAGGCCGAGGCTGGTGGCGGTGCCGGTGGTGGCCGGGCGCAGCCAGTACGGCTGGCGTTGGAAGGGGTAGGTGGGTAGCTCGGTGTGCCGGCCGGCGGTGGGGGTGGTGGTCCAGGTGGTGGGGTGGCCGGTGGTGTGGAGGGTGGCGTGGGTGTGGTGGCCGAGGTGGGTGGTGGTGATGGTGGCGGTGGTGTCGTGGGGGAGGCATGCGGTGGTGAGGGTGGTGAGGGTGTTGTCGGGTCCGAGTTCCAGGTAGGTGGTGACGCCGGCCGCGTTGAGGGTGGTGATCATGTCGGTGTAGCGGACGGTGTTGCGGATGTGTCGGGTCCAGTAGGTGGCGTCGGTGGTGGGGGCGATGTCGCCGGTCTGGTTGGAGATGACCGGGATCCGTGCCGGGTGGTAGGTGACGCTTTCCGCGATGGCCTGGAATTCGGCCAGGATCGAATCCATGTGGGGGGAGTGGAAGGCGTGTGAGGTGGTGAGCCGCTTGGTTCGTCGTCCCTGTCGTGCCCAGTGGTCGGCGATGGCGGTGACGGTGTCGGGGTGGCCGGAGATGACGGTGTTGGTGGGGGAGTTGAGTCCGGCGATGCTGACCAGTTTCGGGTCGAGCATGGGGGCGAGTTCGGTTTCGGTGGCTTCGATGGCGGTCATGAGGCCGCCGGGGGTGGCTGTTTGCATGAGTCGTCCGCGGGTGGTGACCAGCAGCGCGGCGTCGGCCAGCGAGAGCACGCCGGCGAGGTGTGCGGCGGAGAGTTCGCCGATGGAGTGTCCGGTGAGGTAGTCGGGGGTGATTCCCCAGCTGGTGACCAGGGCATGCTGCGCGACGTGCAGGGCGAACAGCGCCGGCTGGGTGTAGCGGGTTTCGTTGATCAGGTCGGGGTCGGACATGACCTGGCGCAACGGCCGGTCGAGGTGTTTGTCGAGTTCGGCGCAGACGGTGTCCAACGCGGCGATGAACACCGGGTCGTCGTTGTTGGTCATGTTGGGGTGTTGGCTGCCCTGGCCGGTGCAGAGGAAGGCGATCTTCCCGGCGGGTCGGGCGGTGCCGCGTACCAGAGCGGGGTGTGCGCTGTCGGCCGCCAGAGCCGCCAGGGCGTCGTGGTGGTCGGCGAGGATCACGGCGCGGTGGGTGTGTTGGGTGCGGCGGGCGAGGGTGTGCGCGACGTCGTCGTTGTTGCGGTCGGGGACGACGGTGGCGAGTCGGGTGGCCAGTTCGGTGAGCGCGGCGGGGGTCTTGGCCGACAGCAGCCACGGCGCCGGTGCGCCGACCGGCTCCGGCTGTGACTCCTCCTCGGCCGGGGCCGGCGGTTCCTCGATGATGATGTGCGCGTTGGTGCCGCTGATGCCGAACGACGACACCCCGGCCCGGCGCGGATGCCCGTTGCGTTCCCACGGCTGGGGCTCGGTGAGCAGGGTGATGTTTCCGGCCGACCAGTCGACGTGCGGCGAGGGCTCGTCGACGTGCAGGGTCTGCGGGAGCAGATCGTGCCGCATGGCCTGCACCATCTTGATCACGCCGCCGATGCCGGCGGCGGCCTGCGCGTGGCCGATGTTCGACTTGATCGAGCCGAGCCAGAGCGGCCGGTCCGCGGCCCGGTCCTGCCCGTACGTCGCCAGCAGCGCCTGGGCTTCGATCGGGTCGCCCAACGTGGTGCCGGTGCCGTGCGCCTCGACGGCGTCCACCTCGGACGGCTCGACCCGGGCGTTGGCCAGGGCCTGCCGGATGACCCGCTGCTGGGACGGCCCGTTGGGGGCGGTGAGCCCGTTGCTGGCGCCGTCCTGGTTCACGGCCGACCCGCGCACCACGGCGAGGATCGGATGCCCGTTGCGCCGGGCGTCGGAGAGCCGTTCGAGCAGCACCATCCCGGCGCCCTCGGCGAATCCGGCACCGTCGGCCGCCGCCGAGAAGGACTTGCACCGGCCGTCCGGGGCCAGCCCGCGCTGCCGGCTGAACTCGGTGAACAGCCCCGGCGTCGCCATCACCGTCACCCCGCCCGCCAGCGCCAGGTCGCACTCCCCGCCGCGCAGCGCCTGCGCCGCCAGGTGCATGGCGACAAGGGAGGACGAGCAGGCCGTGTCGACGGTGACCGCCGGCCCTCCAGGCCGAACGTGTAGGCGATCCGGCCCGAGGCCACGCTGCCGGCGCTGCCGTTGCCGACGTACCCCTCGACCTCCTCCGGCACCCGGTTGATCAGGCGTCCGCCGTAGTCGCCGTACATGACCCCGGCGAAGACCCCGGTGGCGGTGCCGCGCAGCGCGGCCGGGTCGATCCCGGCGGCCTCGAACGCCTCCCACGAGGTTTCCAGCAGCAGCCGCTGCTGCGGGTCGATGGCCAGCGCCTCGCGCGGCGTGATGCCGAAGAAGTCGGCGTCGAAGCGGTCCGCGTCGTAGAGGAAGCCGCCGTGCCGGGTGTAGGACCTGCCCGGCGCGTCCGGGTCCGCGTCGAAGAGGTCGTCGAGGTCCCAGCCGCGCCCGTCGGGGAAGTCTCCGATCGCGTCGACGCCGTCGGCGAGCAGCCGCCAGAGTTCCGCGGGGGAGCTGACCCCGCCCGGATAGCGGCAGCTCATCGCGACGATCGCGATCGGCTCCGCGGGTGAGTGGCCGCCGCCGGCGGGCAACACGGCCGCCGGGCCGGTGCCGAGCAACTGCGCACCGAGGTACGCCGCGAGCGCGGCCGGCGTCGGATAGTCGAAGACCAGCGTGGCCGGCAGCCGCAGCCCGGTGGCGATGGTCAGCCGGTTGCGCAGCTCGACCGCGGTCAGCGAGTCGAAGCCGAGTTCGGCGAAGGCCAGGTCGGTGGCGACCGCGTCGGCCGCGCCGTAGGCGAGTACCCCGGCGACGTGCCCGCGGACCAGGTCGAGCAGCACCCGGTCGCGCGCCTCGGGGGCGAGACCGGTCAGGCGCCCGGCCAGCCCGTCCGCGTCGGGCGCGGCGTGGGCGGCCTGCCGGACGGGCGTGCGGACCAGGCCGCGCAGCAGCGCGGGCAGGCGTCCGGCGCCGGCCAGGGTACGCAGCGCCGGAAGGTCCAGCCGGACCGGGGCGACCGCCGCCCGGTCGCCGGCGAGTGCCGCGTCGAACAGGGCCAGCGCGTCCGGCGCGTCGAGCGGCAGCACCCCGCCGCGGGCCAGTCGGGACCGGTCGCCGTCGGCCAGTTCACCGGTCATGCCGCTCGCGTCGGCCCACAGCCCCCAGGCGAGCGAGACGGCGGGCAGCCCGCGCGCCTGCCGGTGCGCGGCGAGCGCGTCCAGGTAGGCGTTCCCGGCGGCGTAGTTCGCCTGCCCGGGGCTGCCCAGGGTGCCGGCCGCCGAGGAGTAGAGCACGAAGGCGGCCAGGCCGGCGTCGGCGGTCAGCTCGTGCAGGTGCCAGGCGCCGTCCATCTTCGGCAGCAGGACGGCGTCCAGCCGGTCCGGCGTCAGCGCGGTGACGATGCCGTCGTCGAGGAGCCCGGCGGCGTGCACCACGGCGGTCAGCGGATGCGCGTCCGGGACGGTGCCCAGCAGCGCGGCCACCGAGTCGCGGTCGGCCAGGTCGCAGGCGGCGATGGTGACCTCGGCGCCGCGCGCGGCGAGTTCGTCGCGCAGTTGCGCGCTGCCCGGGGCGTCGGCGCCGCGGCGGCTGGTCAGCAGCAGCCGGGTGACGCCGTGCCGGGCCACGAGGTGAGCGGCGAGCAGCCGGCCGAGGGTGCCGGTCCCGCCGGTGATCAGCACGGTGCCGTCCGGGTGCAGGACGGGCGGGGTCGCGTCGCCCCCGGCCAGGGCGGTGGCGCGGGGCACCAGCAGCCGGCCGTCGCGGACCGCGACCTGCGGCTCGTCGCCGGCGGCGATCCGGGCCAGGAGGTCCGGGCCGGGCTCGTCGTGGGCGTCGACCAGGACGATCCGGCCGGGGTGCTCGGCCTGGGCGCTGCGGGCCAGACCCCAGACCGCCGCGGCCGGAAGATCAAGGACCTCATCCCCGGTACGGGTGGCGACCGCGCCCCGGGTCAGCAGCACGATCCGGGCGTCGGTGTCGAGCCATCGGTGCAGGACGCGCAGGGCCTGCCGGACCGGTTCGTGGTCGGCCGGGTGGTGCCCGCGGGCAGCCGCACCGCCACCACCCCGGCGTCTGCGGTCTCCGCCGGCTCGGTCTCGGCCGGCTCGGTCTCCGCCGGCTCGTCGGCGTCCAGCACCGGCACCACCGGTGCGTCCGGCAGCTCGCGCGGCTCGCTCGGGATCCAGTCCACCGCGTACAGCGGCTGCCGTCCCGCCGGTCGCGCGGCGACCAGTTGTGCGGCCGAGACCGGCCGGGTGACCAGCGAGTCGACCGTGGCGACCGGCGCGCCGTCGGGGTCGAAGACGGCCACCGTCACGGCGTCGTCGCCGGCCGGGGTGATCCGGACCCGGGCGGTGCGGGCGCCGGTGGCGTGCAGCCGCATGCCGGCGAACGAGAACGGCAGCCGTACGGCGTCCCGGTCGTGGTGCAGGGCGATCGGGTGCAGGGCGGCGTCCAGCAGCGCCGGGTGGATGCCGTACCCGTCGGTCTCGGTCTCCGGCGGCAGCGCCACCTCGGCGAAGACGGTGGCGCCGTCCCGCCAGACGGCCCGGACGCCCTGGAAGACCGGCCCGTAGCCGAGCCCGGTCTCGGCCAGCGACGGGTAGAAGTCGGCCAGCTCGACCGGCTCGCCGGCCGGCGGCCAGGCGGTCAGCCCGGCCGGTTCCGCGCCGCCCGCGCCGCCCGCGCCGCCCGCGCCGGGCGTGCCCGTGCCGGCCGTGCCGGTGACGTGGCGGGTCCAGGTCGGGTCCGCGTCCTCGTCCGCCGGGCGGGAGTGGATGGACAGCGCGCGGCTGCCGTCCGGCCCCGGCGCGTCGACCCGCAGTTGCACGTGGACGGACCCGGACGCCGGCAGGGTCAGCGGCGCGTGCAGGACCAACTCCTCGATCCGGTCCGCGCCGGCCTGCCCGGCCGCGTGCAGCGCCAGGTCGGCGAGGGCGGCGCCGGGCAGCAGCGGGTCGCCGAGCACCGCGTGGTCGGCCAGCCACGGGTGCGCGTGCAGCGACAGCCGGCCGGTGAACAGGTGCCCGTCGGTGTCGGCGAGCGTCACCGTCGCGCCCAGCAGCGGATGCCCGGAGGGCCGCAGGCCCAGGTCGGCGACGTTCCCGCCGCCGGGCGGCACGTCCAGCCAGTACCGCTGGCGGACGAATCCGTACGTGGGCAGGTCGGCGCCGTCGACCGCGGCGGCGCCGTGGAAGACCGACCAGTCCACCTCGGTGCCGGCGGCGTGCGCCTGCCCGAGCGAGGTGTGGAAGCGCCGCAGGCCGCCGTCGTCGCGGCGCAGCGAACCGGTCGCGGTGGCGGCCGGCGTACCCGCGTCCAGCGTCTCCTGGGTGGCGACGGTGAGCACCGGGTGCGGGCTGGCCTCGATGAAGACCCGGAAGCCGGCCTCCTGCAGGGCGCGCACGGTTTCCTCGTAGCGGACGGTCCGGCGCAGGTTGGTGTACCAGTAGCGGGCGTCCAGGCCGGTGGTGTCGAACCGTCCGGCGGTGACGGTGGAGTGGAACGGGATCTCGGACGCGACCGGACGGATCCCGGCCAGCAGGCCGAGCAGTTCCTCCTCGATCGCCTCGACGTGCGCGCCGTGCGAGGCGTAGTCGACCGGGATGCGGCGTGCCCGTACCCCGTCGGCCTCGCAGCGCGCGATGAGCGCGGCCAGCGGCTCGATGTCGCCGGAGACGACGGTGGACGCGGGACCGTTGACGGCCGCGATGCCGAGCCGGTCGCCCGCGTCGGCCAGCAGCGCGGCGACCTCGGCCGCGGGCAGCGGGATCGAGGCCATGCCGCCCCGGCCGGCGATGGCGGCCAGCGCCCGGCTGCGCAGCGCCACCACCAGGGCGGCGTCGGCGAGGCTGAGCGCGCCGGCGACGCAGGCCGCGGCGATCTCGCCCTGCGAGTGGCCCACCACGGCGTCCACCCGGACGCCGGAGGCGCGCCACAGTTCGGCCAACGACACCATCACGGCGAACAGGGCCGGCTGCACCACGTCGGCCCGTTCCAGCGGCGGCGCGTCGGGGTGTCCGGCGAGCACGTCCAGCACGTCCCAGCCGGTGTGCGGGCGCAGCGCCGCCGCGCACTCCCGGAGCCGGTCCCGGAACACCGGGGAGGTTTCCAGCAGTTCACTGGCCATGCCCGCCCACTGCGAGCCCTGGCCGGGAAAGACCAGGGCGGTGCGGGCCGGCCCGGCGGCGGTGCCGGTGACCACGGCGGCGGATGGCTCCCCGGCGGCGAGGGCGTCCAGCGCCTGCCGGTACCCGTCCAGGCCGTCGGCCACGATGGCGGCCCGGTGGGTGAACCGGGAGCGGGTGGCGGCCAGCGCGGCACCGATGGTGGCCGGGTCGGCGTCCGGGTGGGTGTCCAGGTGGTCGCGGAGCCGGGCGGCCTGGACCCGCAGCGCCGGCTCGGTCTTGGCGGACAGCACCCACGGTCCGGGCGCCGGGCGGGCCGGCTCGGCGCCGGTTTCCGGGCCGGTACCGGGTTCGGCGCCGGGCGCTCCGGCGCCGGGTTCCGGGCCGGCACCGGGGGCCGTGGCGGACCGCTCGGCCGGCGGCTCCTCCAGGATCAGGTGCGCGTTGGTGCCGCTGATGCCGAACGACGACACCGCGGCCCGGCGCGGGTGCCCGGTCTCCGGCCACGGCTGGGCCTCGGTCAGCAGCTCCACCGCGCCCTCGGTCCAGTCCACGTGCGACGACGGCGCGTCGATGTGCAGGCTCCGGGGCAAAAGGCCGTGCGTCATCGCCTGGACGATCTTGATGACGCTGGCCGCGCCGGCCGCCGCCTGGGTGTGCCCGATGTTGGACTTCACCGAGCCCAGCAGCAGCGGCCGGTCCGCCGGCCGTTCCCGGCCGTAGGTCGCCAGCAGCGCCTGCGCCTCGATCGGGTCGCCCAGCGTGGTGCCGGTGCCGTGCGCCTCCACCACGTCGATCTGGTCGGAGGTCAGCCGCGCGCTCGCCAGCGCCTGCCGGATCACCCGCTGCTGGGACGGCCCGTTCGGCGCGGTCAACTGGCTGCTCGTACCGTCCTGGTTGAGCGCGCTGCCGGTGATCACGGCCAGTACCCGGTGCCCGTTGCGACGGGCGTCGGAGAGCCGCTCCAGCAGCAGGATTCCGGCGCCCTCGGCCCAGGCCACCCCGTCGGCGGCCTCCGCGAACGACTTGCACCGCCCGTCCGGGGCCAGCCCGCGCTGCCGGCTGAAGTCGATGAACGTGCTCGGCGTCGCCATCACCGCGACGCCACCGGCCAGGGCCAGCCCGCACTCCTCGTTGCGCAGCGCCTGGCAGGCCACGTGCATGGCCACCAGCGAGGAGGAGCAGGCGGTGTCCACGGTGACCGCCGGGCCCTCGAACCCGAACGTGTAGGCGACCCGGCCGGAGGCGATGCTGCCCGCGTTCCCGGTGCCGATGAACCCCTCGAAGCCGGCCGGCGTGCGCTCCTGCAACCGGGAGCCGTAGTCGTTGTACATCACGCCCGCGAAGACGCCGGTGTCCGAGCCGCGCAGGGTGTCCGGCGTGATCCCGGCCCGCTCCATCGCCTCCCAGGACGTCTCCAGCAGCAGCCGGTGCTGCGGGTCGACGGAGAGCGCCTCCCGCGGGCTGATGCCGAAGAATCCGGGGTCGAACAGGTCCGCGTCGTGCAGGAACCCGCCCTCCCGGGCGTAGCTGGTGCCGGTGTGCTCCGGGTCCGGGTCGTACAGCGCGGCGGTGTCCCAGCCCCGGTTCTCCGGGAACGGCGTGATCGCGTCCACCTCGCCGGCGACCAGGTCCCACAGTTGTTCCGGCGTGCTCACCCCGCCCGGGTACCGGCAGGACATGCCGATGATGGCGATCGGCTCGCGGCTCGCGGACTCCGCCTCGACCAGGCGCTGCCGCGTCTGGTGCAGCTCGGCGGTGACCCGCTTCAGATAATCGCGGAGCCTGTCCTCATTCACCATGAACCTTCATTCCTCCGGATCCGGCGTGCTGAGCGGTGTCACGTCAGGAGATGCCGAGCTCTTTGTCGATCAGGTCGAACATCTCGTCGTCGCTGGCGGTGTCGATGCGGTCGGCGACCGACGCGCCGTTGCCGCGGGCGGCGTGCACCCGGGCGAGCAGG
Source organism: Plantactinospora sp. KBS50 (assembly GCF_002285795.1). Taxonomy (GTDB): domain Bacteria; phylum Actinomycetota; class Actinomycetes; order Mycobacteriales; family Micromonosporaceae; genus KBS50. The sequence goes on along the minus strand of NZ_CP022961.1, from coordinate 4,160,913 downwards.
GTCTGCAGGCGGGTGGCGAGCGGGCCGAGCGCGTCCGGCAGCAGGCCGGGCATCCGGGCCTCCAGCCGGTCCAGGTCCGCCAGCACCGAGCCGTCCGTCGGCGGTCCGGCGGGCCCGGCCGCGGCCGGCGCCGGGACGATCCGGCCCAGCAGGTGTCCGGCCAGCGCGGTCGGCGTCGGGTAGTCGAACAGGATGGTGGCCGGCAGCCGTACGCCCACCGCCCCGGCCAGCCGGTTGCGGAACTGCACCGCGGTCAGCGAGTCGAAGCCCATGTCCAGGAAGCCGCGCTCGGCCTCGATGCTCTCCGGCCGGTCGTGCCCGAGCGCGGCGGCCATCGTGCCGCGGACCAGGTCCAGCAGGACCCGGCGCCGGTCGTCGTCGGGGAGCGTCGCCAGCCGCCGGGACAGCGCCTCGGCGTCCGCCGCGGCCGTCTGGGCGCTCCGCCGGGCCGGCGCCCGGACCAGGCCGCGCAGCAGCGGCGGCACCGGTCCCGCCGATGCCCGGCCGCGCAGCCGGGCCAGGTCGAGCCGGGCCGCGACCAGGGCGGGCCGCTCCGGCAGCCGCAGCGCGGCGTCGAAGAACGCCAGCCCCTGCTCGGTGGTCAGCGGCAGCACGCCGGAGGCCGCGATCCGGGCCGCGCCGGCCGGGTCGAGGGTGCCACCCATGCCCGCAGCCCAGAGCCCCCAGGCCAGCGAGGTGGCGGGCAGCCCGCGGGCGTGCCGGTACGCGGCGAGGCCGTCCAGCCAGGCGTTCGCGGCCGCGTAGTTCGCCTGCCCCGGGCCGCCCAGCACCCCGGAGACCGACGAGTACACGACGAACGCGGCCAGGTCGTGCCCCTGGGACAGCTCGTGCAGGTGCCACGCCGCGTCCACCTTGGGGCGCATCGTGTTGGCCAGCCGCGGCGGGTTCAGGTCGGTGAGCACGCCGTCGTCCAGCACCCCGGCCGCGTGTACCACCGCGGTCAGCCGGTGTCCGGCCAGCAGCGCCGCCAGTTCGTCCCGGTCCGCGGCGTCGCAGGCGGCGATGGTGACCTCGGCGCCGAGCGCGGACAGTTCGGCCCGCAGTTGCGCGGCGCCGGGGGCGGCCGGCCCGCGCCGGCCGGTCAGCAGCAGCCGCCGCGCGCCGTGCGCGGTGATCAGGTGCCGGGCCAGCAGCGCGCCGAGCGCGCCCGTGCCGCCGGTGACCAGCACGGTGCCGTCAGGGTCCAGCGCCGCCGCGTTCCCGCCGCCGGCCGCGTCCCCGCCGGCCGCGGGCGCGTCGCCGTGGGCCGGCGGCACGGCGGCCAGCCGGGGCAGCAGGATCTCCCCGGCCCGGATCGCCAGCTGCGGCTCCACGCCGGCCAGCGCCCGCCGGAGCAGGGCCGCCGGCAGCGCCGCTGCCGGAACGTCCGAGTCCAGCAGCCAGAACCGGTCCGGGTGCTCGCTCTGCGCGGTCCGGACCAGCCCCAGACCGCCGCCGCCGCAAGATCAGAAACATCTTCCCCGGTACGGGTGCAGACCGCCCCGGTGGTGACGACCGCCAACCGGGTGTCGGCCAGCCGGTCGTCGGCGAGCCAGTCCTGCACCAGCCGCAGGACATCCTCGGCCGGCCCGCGGTCGGCGGCGGTCCGGCCGGGCGGCACGACGGCCAGCACCACCGGCGGCCGGCCGGTGTCCCCGGCCACCTCCTTCGGATCCCGGTAGACCGTCGCGCCCGGGAACTCCCGCAGCGCGCCGATCCGGTCCGGCCCGTCCGCACCGGCCCCGTCCGCGGTCCAGGTCGTCGCGTAGAGCGGATCGGCGACGGTGACCCGGGCGTCGGCGATCTGCGCCCGGGTGACCGGCCGGGCGGTCAGCGACTCCACCCGTACCACCGGGGCGCCGGTGCCGTCCACCGCGGTCAGGCGCACCGTGTCCGGACCGATCGGGGTCACCCGCAGCCGGAACCGGGTGGCCCCGGTCGCGTGCAGGGTCACGCCGCTCCACGCGAACGGCAGCAGGATCTCCCCGTCCGCGCCGTTGTCGCGCCCGGCGACGTCCAGCAGCATCGGGTGCAGGGCCGCGTCCAGCAGGGCCGGGTGTACGCCGAACCCGGCCGGGTCCACCCCGGCCGGCAGCGCGACGTCGGCGTAGAGCGTCTCGCCGTCCCGCCACACCGCCTCCAGGCCGCGGAAGCGGGACCCGTAGCCGTAGCCGCGGACCGCCAGCGCGTCGTACAGGCCGTCGAGCCGTACGGTCTCGGCGCCCGGCGCCGGGGTGGTGTCCTCCGGCGCGGCGGTGCCGGTGCCGCCGGCGGTGCCGGTGGCGTGGGTGGTCCAGCCGGTCCCGGCCGGTGCCTTCTCCGGCCGGGAGTGGATGGCGATCGTCCGGTCGCCGTCGTCCCCGGCCGGGCCGACCTGCACCCGCAGTTGGACCGCGCCCTGCGCGGGCAGGATCAGCGGCGCCTGCAACGTCAGCTCGCCCAGGCCCTCCGCCCCGGCCTGGTCGGCGGCGTACAACGCCAGCTCGACGAAGCCGGTCGCCGGGAGCAGGACCGCGTCGTGGATGGCGTGGTCGGCCAGCCACGCGTGGCTGGCGAGGCCGATCCGGCCGGTGAACAGGTGGCCGCCGTCCGGCAGTTCGGTCGCGGCCGACAGCAGCGGGTGGTCGGCGGTGGCCAGGCCGAGGCTGGTGGCGGTGCCGGTGGCGGCCGGGCGCAGCCAGTAGAGCTGGCGTTGGAAGGGGTAGGTGGGGAGGTCGGTGTGTTGGCCGGGGGTGGTGGGGATGGTCAGGTGGTGTCCGTGGACGTGCAGGTGGGCGCGGGTTCGTGCGGGTTCGTTGGTGGGGACGACGGTGGACTGGTGGTCGTCGGGGAGGCAGGCGGTGGTGAGGGTGGTGAGGGTGTTGTCGGGTCCGAGTTCCACGTAGGTGGTGACGCCCGCGTTGTGCAGCGTGGTGATCATATCGGTGTAGCGGACGGCTTCGCGGATGTGTCGGGTCCAGTAGGTGGCGTCGGTGGTGGGGGCTACGTCGCCGGTCTGGTTGGAGATGACCGGGGTGTGGGCCGGGTGGTAGGTGACGGTGGCGGCGATCTCCTGGAATTCGGCCAGGATCGAATCCATGTGGGGGAGTGGAAGGCGTGTGAGGTGGTCAACCGCTTGGTTCGTCGTCCGAGTTTGGTCCAGTGGTCGGCGATGGCGGTGACCGCGGTGGGGTCGCCGGAGATGACGGTGTTGGTGGGGGAGTTGAGTCCGGCGATGCTGACCTTGTCTGGGTCGAGCATGGGGGCGAGTTCTGTTTCGGTGGCTTCGATGGCGGTCATGAGGCCGCCGGGGGTGGCTGTTTGCATGAGTCGTCCGCGGGTGGTGACCAGTAGCGCGGCGTCGGCCAGCGAGAGGATGCCGGCGAGGTGGGCGGCGGAGAGTTCGCCGATGGAGTGTCCGGTGAGGTAGTCGGGGGTGATTCCCCAGCTGGTGACCAGGGCGTGTTGGGCGATGTGTAGGGCGAACAGCGCCGGCTGGGTGTAGCGGGTTTCGTTGATCAGGTCGGGGTCGGACATGACCTGGCGCAAGGGCCGGTCGAGGTGCTTGTCCAACTCGGCGCAGACGGTGTCCAACGCGGCGATGAACACCGGGTCGTCGTGGTGGTGGGTCATGTCGGGGTGTTGGCTGCCCTGGCCGGTGCACAGGAAGGCGACCTTCCCCACCGGTCGGGCGGTGCCGCGTACCAGAGCGGGGTGTGGAGTGTCGGCGGCGAGGGCGTTCAGGGCGTCCCGGTGGTCGGCGAGGATGACGGCGCGGTGGGTGTGTTGGGTGCGGCGGGCGAGGGTGTGGGCGACGTCGTCGTTGTTGCGGTCGGGGACGACGGTGGCGAGTCGGGTGGCCAGTTCGGTGAGCGCGGCGGGGGTCTTCGCCGACAGCAGCCACGGCGCCGGCGCGCCGACCGGCTCCGGACCGCCGGACTGCGGCTCCGACCCGGCCTGCTCCGACCCGGCCTGCTCCGGCCCGGCCGGCTCCGGCTTCGCTGGCTTCTCGTCCGCGGGTGGGGCCTCTTCGAGGATGAGGTGCGCGTTGGTGCCGCTGATGCCGAAGGACGAGATGCCGGCGCGGCGCGGATGCCCGTTGCGCTGCCACGGTCGCGCCTCGGTCAACAGGGCGACCTCACCGGCCGACCAGTCGACGTGCGGCGAGGGCTCGTCGACGTGCAGGGTCCGCGGCAACGTCTCGTTGCGGATGGCCTGCACCATCTTGATCACGCCGCCGATGCCGGCGGCGGCCTGCGCGTGGCCGATGTTCGACTTGATCGAGCCGAGCCAGAGCGGCCGGTCCGCCGGCCGGTCCTGCCCGTAGGTGGCCAGCAGTGCCTGGGCTTCGATCGGGTCGCCGAGGGAGGTGCCGGTGCCGTGCGCCTCGACGGCGTCCACGTCGGAGGTTTCGAGGCGGGCGTTGGCGAGGGCCTGCCGGATGACCCGCTGCTGGGACGGTCCGTTCGGGGCGGTGAGCCCGTTGCTGGCGCCGTCCTGGTTCACGGCCGACCCGCGCACCACGGCCAGGATCGGATGCCCGTTGCGCCGGGCGTCGGAGAGCCGTTCGAGCAGCAGGATCGCGGCGCCCTCGGCCCAGGCGGTGCCGTCGGCGGTGGCGGAGAAGGACTTGCACCGGCCGTCCGGCGCGAGGCCGCGCTGCCGGCTGAACTCGACGAACATGCCCGGGGTGGCCATCACCGCCGCGCCGCCGGCCAGGGCCAGGTCACACTCCCCGCCGCGCAGCGCCTGCCCGGCCAGGTGCATGGCGACAAGCGACGACGAGCAGGCGGTGTCGACGGTGACCGCCGGCCCCTCCAGGCCGAACGTGTAGGCGATCCGGCCCGACGCGACGCTGGTGGTGGTCCCGGTCAGCAGATGACCCTCGACGCCCTCGCCGCCGGTGTGCAGCAGCGACAGGTACTCGTGGGCGGAGACGCCGGCGAAGACGCCGGTGGCGGTGCCGCGCAGCGTCGCCGGGTCGATGCCAGCGCGTTCCAGCGCCTCCCACGAGGTTTCCAGCAGCAGCCGCTGCTGCGGGTCGATGGCCAGCGCCTCCCGCGGGCTGATCCCGAAGAACTCCGGGTCGAACCGCTCCGCGTCCCGCAGGAAGCCGCCGTGCCGGACGTAGGTCTTGCCGCTGGCGTCCGGATCGGGGTCGTAGAGGTCGTCGACGTCCCAGCCGCGGCTGGCCGGGAAGGTGTCGACCGCGTCGACCCCGCCGGCCAGCAGATCCCACAGCGCCTCCGGGGTGTCCGCGCCGCCCGGGAACCGGCAGGCCATGCCGACGATCGCGATCGCCTCGTCGTCGAGGCCCGCGGCGCGGGCGGGTGCCACGGCGACGGCCCGGTCCGCGGGTACGTCGGCGAGCCGCCCGTGCACGAACTCGGCGATCGCGGCCGGGGTCGGGTAGTCGAACACCAGCGTGGCCGGCAGCCGCAGCCCCGTCGCCGCGCTCAGCGTGTTGCGGAACTCCACCGCGGTCAGCGAGTCCAGGCCCATTTCCAGCAGCGCGCGGGACGCGTCGATCCGGTCCGCGTCGCGGTGGCCGAGCACCTCGGCGACCCGGGAGCGGACCAACCGCACGACGGTACGCAGTTGCTCGGCCGCCGGCTGCCCGGCCAGTTGACGGCGCAGCGCCGCGCCGCCGGTCCCGGCGTCGGTGGCGGCCCGCCGCTGCGGGACCCGGACCAGCGCCCGGAAGACCGCGGGCAGGCTGCCGGCGGCGGCCCGGGACTGCAACGTGCCGTGGTCGAACAGCGCGGGGACCGCGGCCGGCGCCTCGGTGGCCAGCGCGGCGTCGAAGAGCGCGAGCGCCTCGGCGGCGGGCAGCGGCAGTACGCCGGTGCGGCCGATCCGGGTGGAGTCGGCGTCCTGCAACGCCGCACCCATGCCGCCGCCCTCGGTGGGCGCCCACAGCCCCCAGGCGAGCGAGGTCGCCGGCAGCCCGTGCGCGTGCCGGTGCGCGGCAAGCCCGTCCAGGTAGGCGTTCGCGGCGGCGTAGTTGGCCTGCCCGGCGCTGCCGATGGTGGCGGCCACCGAGGAGTAGAGCACGAACGCGGCCAGCGGCCGGTCCGCGGTCAGCCGGTGCAGGTGCCACGCGCCGTCGGCCTTCGGCCCCAGCACCGCGGCGAGGCCGTCGTCGTCGAGCGCGCCGACGGTGGCGTCCCGCAGCACCCCGGCGGCGTGGATCACCGCGGTCAGCGGGTGGGTGTCCGGGATCGCGGCGAGCAGGGCGGCGAGCCGGTCCCCGTCACCGGTGTCGGCGGCGGCGACCTCGGCGTGCGCGCCCAGTTCCGCCAGTTCGGCGATCAGCCGGTCGGCGCCGGGCGCGTCCGGTCCGCGGCGGCTGGTCAGCAGCAGCCGGCGGACGCCGTACCGGGTGACCAGGTGGCGGGCCAGCAGCGCGCCCAGCGCCCCGGTGCCGCCGGTGATCAGGACGGTGCCGGCCGGGTCGAACCGGCCCTCGGTCGCCGGGTCGGCAGGGCGGTCGGTGCCGACCAGCCGGGGGACGAAGGCATGGCCGTTGCGGAGCGCGAGCTGCGGCTCGTCGCCGCCCAGCGTTTCGGCCAGGAGTTCCAGCGGCAGGCCGGCGGGTGCGGCGTCCGCGTCGACGAGCACGAACCGGCCGGGATGCTCGGTCTGGGCGCTGCGCAGCAGACCCCACACCGCCGCCGCGGGCAGGTCGGTGACGTCCTCGGCGTCCTGGGTCGCGATCGCGCCCCGGGTGACGAGCACCAGCCGGCTGCCGTCCAGCCGTTCGTCGGCCAGCCAGCCGCGGACCAGGCCGAGCGCCGCCCGGATCGGCGCGTGGTCGTCCGGGCCGGCGGCGGCCGGCACCGGCGCCAGCACGATCGGGGGTACGGCGCCCGCGTCGGCGAGCGCCGCCGGATCCGGGTGGACCGGTACCCCCGCCGGTGCGGCATCCGGCGCGCCGAGCACGGCCAGCGCCGGCGCGGTGGTCCCGGTCACCGTGGGCGCGGCGGTCCAGGCGAGGCGGTAGAGCGGCGGCCGGGCGTCCGGACGGGACGCGGCCAACTGCTCCGGCGACACCGGCCGCATGGTGAGGGCGCCGACCGCCAGTACGGGGGCACCGGTCGGGTCGGCCATCAGCAGCGACACCGTGTCCGGCCCGGTCGGGGCGACCCGGATCCGCAGCGTGCTGGCGCCGACGGCGTGCCGGCTGACGCCGGTCCAGGAGAACGGCAGCCGCACCGTCCCGCCGTCGTAGCGGAAGTTCACCGGGTGCAGCGAGGAGTCGAAGAGGGCGGGGTGCACGCCGTACGCCTCCGGCCCGGTCCCCTCGGGCAGCGCGGTCTCGGCGTAGATCGTCTCGCCGTCCCGCCACGCGGCCCGCATTCCCTGGAACAGCGGCCCGTAGTGGTAGCCGCGCTCGGCGAACTCCCGGTAGAAGCTGTCGGTGTCCAACGGGGACGCGTCGGCCGGCGGCCACGCGGTCAGTGTCTCGGCGGGCCGGGGCGCCTCGGCGGTGAGCGTACCGCTGGCGTGCCGGGTCCAGCCGGTGCCCGGTGCGGCGTCCTCCGGTCGGGAGTGGACGGTGAAGCTCCACCGTCCGCCCTCCGCGGCGCCCGTGCTGACCCGCAGGTGCAGCGCGCCCCGCTCGGGTACGGCCAGGAAGACGTGGTGGGTCAGCTCGTCGATCGCCGCCGCGCCGATCCGGTCGGCGACCTCCAGCAGCAGGTCGATGAACGCGACCCCGGGCAGGACCACGGTGCCGTGTACGGCGTGCTCGACCAGCCACGGGTGGGTGCGCCGGGAGATCCGCCCGGTGTAGAGCCGGCCGTCGCCGTCGGGAAGCTCCACTTCGGCCTGGAGCAGCGGGTGGGTGGCCTCGTGCTGGCCGAGGCTGCTCGGGTTGCGCGTGGTCGCCGGTGCGGCGAGCCAGAACGGCCGGTGCTGGAAGGCGTAGGTGGGTAGCTCGGTGTGCCGGCCGGTGGGGGTGGTGGTGGTCCAGGTGGTCGGGTGTCCGGCGTTGTGGAGGGTGGCGTGGGCGTGGTGGCCGAGGTGGGCGGTGGTGATGGTGGCCGTGGTGTCGTGGGGGAGGCATGCGGTGGTGAGTGCGCTGAGGGTCCTGTCGGGTCCGAGTTCCAGGTAGGTGGTGACGCCCGCGTTGTGCAGCGTGGTGATCATGTCGGTGTAGCGGACGGTGTTGCGGATGTGTCGGGTCCAGTAGGTGGCGTCGGTGGTGGGGGCGGTGTCGCCGGTCTGGTTGGAGATGACCGGGATCCGTGCCGGGTGGTAGGTGACGGTGGCGGCGATCTCCTGGAACTGGTCGAGGATCGGGTCCATGTGGGGGGAGTGGAAGGCGTGTGAGGTGGTGAGCTTCTTCGTTCGCCGTCCGAGTTTGGCCCAGTGGTCGGCGATCTGGGTGACGGTGGTGGGGTCGCCGGAGATGACGGTGTTGGTGGGGGAGTTGAGTCCGGCGATGCTGACCAACTTCGGGTCGAGCATGGGGGCGAGTTCTGTTTCGGTGGCTTCGATGGCGGTCATGAGGCCGCCGGGGGTGGCTGTTTGCATGAGTCGTCCGCGGGTGGTGACCAGTAGCGCGGCGTCGGCCAGCGAGAGCACGCCGGCGAGGTGTGCGGCGGAGAGTTCGCCGATGGAGTGTCCGGTGAGGTAGTCGGGGGTGATTCCCCAGTTGGTGACCAGGGCGTGTTGGGCGATGTGTAGGGCGAACAGGGCGGGCTGGGTGTAGCGGGTTTCGTTGATCAGGTCGGGGTCGGACATGACCTGGCGCAACGGCCGGTCGAGGTGTTTGTCCAGTTCGGCGCAGACGGTGTCCAACGCGGCGACGAACACGGGATCGTCGTTGTTGGTCATGTTGGGGTGTTGGCTGCCCTGGCCGGTGCAGAGGAAGGCGACCTTCCCGGCGGGTCGGGCGGTGCCGCGTACCAGAGCGGGGTGTGGAGTGTCGGCCGCCAGAGCGGCCAGGGCGTCGTGGTGGTCGGCGAGGATCACCGCGCGGTGGGTGTGCTGGGCACGCCGGGCCAGGGTGTGCGCGATGTCGGCGTCGGCCAACCCGTCCAGGTGGTCGCGCAGCCGTACGGCGTTGTCCCGCAGCGCCTCCGGGGTGTGGCCGGACAGCAGCCACGGCGACCCGGCCGTGTCCTTGCCGGACGGCGCCGCCGGGGGCGTGCCCTGCTCCAGGATGAGGTGCGCGTTGGTGCCGCTGATGCCGAACGACGACACCGCGGACCGGCGGGGCCGGCCGGTCTCCGGCCAGGCCCGCGCCTCGGTCAGCAGCGCGACCTCGCCGGCCGACCAGTCGATGTGCGGGGACGGCTCGTCGACGTGCAGGGTCCGCGGAAGCCGGCCGTGCCGCATGGCCTGCACCATCTTGATCACGCCGCCGATGCCGGCGGCGGCCTGCGCGTGGCCGATGTTCGACTTCAGCGAGCCGAGCCAGAGCGGCTGGTCCGCGGCCCGGTCCTGCCCGTACGTCGCCAGCAGCGCCTGCGCCTCGATCGGGTCGCCGAGGGTGGTGCCGGTGCCGTGCGCCTCGACCGCGTCCACGTCGGCGGGTTCGAGTCGGGCGTTCGCGAGGGCCTGCCGGATCACCCGCTGCTGCGCGGGACCGTTGGGCGCGGTCAGCCCGTTGCTGGCGCCGTCCTGGTTGACCGCCGAGCCGCGGATCACGGCGAGGATGGGGTGGTTGTTGCGCTGGGCGTCGGAGAGCCGTTCGAGCAGGAGCATGGCGGCGCCCTCGGCCCAGGCGGTGCCGTCCGCGCCGGCCGCGAAGGACTTCGCCCGCCCGTCCGGGGCGAGGCCGCGTTGCCGGCTGAACTCGATGAACATGCCCGGCCCGGCCATGATGGTCGCGCCGCCGGCGAGCGCGAGGTCGCACTCCCCGCCGCGCAGCGCCTGCCCGGCCAGGTGCATGGCCACCAGGGAGGACGAGCAGGCCGTGTCGACGGTGACCGCCGGACCCTCCAGGCCGAACGTGTAGGCGACCCGGCCGGACGCCACGCTGGTGGTGGTCCCGGTCAGCAGGTAGCCCTCCACCCCCTCCGAACCGGTGTGGCAGAGCGAGACGTACTCCTGGGCGGAGACGCCGGCGAAGACGCCGGTGGCGGTGCCGCGCAGCGTCGCCGGGTCGATGCCGGCGCGTTCCAGCGCCTCCCACGAGGTTTCCAGCAGCAGCCGCTGCTGCGGGTCGATGGCCAGCGCCTCCCGCGGGCTGATCCCGAAGAACTCCGGGTCGAAGTGTTCGGCGTCGTAGACGAAGCCGCCCTCCCGCACGTACGTCCTGCCGCCGGCGTCCGGGTCCGGGTCGTAGAGCTCGTCGGTGTCCCAACCCCGGCTCGCCGGAAAGCCGCCGACCGCGTCCACCCCACCCGCGACCAGGTCCCACAGCGCCTCCGGGGTGTCCGCGCCGCCCGGGAACCGGCAGGCCATGCCGACGATCGCGATCGCCTCGTCGTCGCCGGTCCGGGTCCGCCGGACACTGCGGACCGGCGCGTCGGCGGTCGCCTCCGACAGCTCGGCGGTCAGGTGGGCGCCGAGCGCCGCCGGGGTCGGATAGTCGAAGATCAGCGTCGCGGGCAGGGTCAGCCCGGCCGCCCTGCCCAGCCGGGTCCGGAACTCGATCGCGCTCAGCGAGTCGAAGCCGAGCTCCTGGAACTGCCGGTCGGCGTCCACGGTGGCCGCCGAGGCGTGCCCGAGCGCGCCCGCCACCTGCGCGCAGACCAGGTCGGTCAGGATCCGCCGCCGCTCCGGCTCCGGCCGGCCGGCCAACTGCCGGCGCAGCTCGTCACCGCCGGCCTGAGCGGCGCGGGCCGCCCGCCGGGCCGGGGTGCGCACCAGACCGCGGAGGATGGCCGGCAGCTCGCCGTCGTCGGCCCGCCGCCGCAGTGCCACCAGATCCAGCCGGGCCGGCACCAGCGTGGGCCGGTCGGCGGCCAGCGCCGCGTCGAAGAGTCCGAGCCCTTCCGCCGCGCTGAGCGGGACGATCCCGCCCCGGGCGACCCGGGCCGCCGCCGCCTCGTCCAGGGAGGCGCTCATCCCGTCGTCCCCGGTGGGCGCCCACAGCCCCCAGGCGAGGGAGACCGCCGGCAGCCCGTGCGCGTGCCGGTGCGCGGCAAGCCCGTCCAGCGCGGCGTTCGCGGCCGCGTAGTTGCCCTGCCCGGCGGTGCCGAGCGTCCCGGCGATCGACGAGTAGAGCACGAACGCGGCCAGCTCCGAACCGGCGGTCAGCTCGTGCAGATGCCACGCCGAGTCCACCTTGGCCGACAGCGTCGCGTCCAGGTGCTCCGGCGTGAGCGAGGTGAGCGCGGCGTCCCGCAGCACCCCGGCGGCGTGCACCACGGCGGTCAGCGGGTGCGCGGCGGGGACGGCGGCGAGCAGGTCGGCGACCCGGTCGCGGTCGGTGAGGTCGCAGGCGGCGATGTCGACGTGCGCGCCCAGGCCGGTGAGGGCGGCCCGCAGCGCGGCGGCGCCGGGGGCGTCGGGTCCGCGGCGGCCGGTGAGCAGCAGCCGGGTGACGCCGTGCCGGCTGACCAGGTGGGTGGCCAGCAGCGCGCCGAGCGCGCCGGTGCCGCCGGTGATCAGGACGGTGCCGTCCGGGTCGAGCCCGGTCGGGGCGCCGCCGGTCGTGGCGGTCACCCGGGGTGCCAGGACCCGGCCGTCGCGCAGGGCGACCTGCGGTTCGTCGCCGTCGGCGAGCCGGGCGAGCAGGTCGGCGTCCGGGTCGTCGTTGGCGTCGGCGTCGGTGTCGATCAGGACGATGCGGCCGGGGTGCTCGGTCTGGGCGCTGCGGGCCAGACCCCAGACGGCGGCGCCGACCAGGTCGGCGACGTCCTCCCCGGTACGGGTCGAGACCGCGCCCCGGGTCAGCAGCAGCAGACGGGCCTCGGCCGGCCGGGGCGCGTCGAGCCAGCGCTGAAGGAGCCCCAGGACGTCCGCGACCGGCCCGTGGTCGGGGCGGGCACCGGGCGGCACCCGTACGGCGATCCGGTCCGCCGGTTCCGCGGGCCACCCGCCCTCCGGCAGCAGCTCCACCGCGGCGCCTTCGGTGGCACCCGGACCCGGCCGGGGCACCCAGTCGACGCCGTACAGCGGCAGGCCGGTGTCCGGCCGGGAGGCGGCCAGTTGCGCGGCCGACACCGGGCGGGTGATCAGCGAGTCGACGGTCGCCACCGGTGCACCGGTGCCGTCGGCGATGGTCAGCGCCAGCCGGTCCAGCCCGGACACGGTGATCCGGACCCGCAGCGTGTCGGCGCCGACCGCGTGCAGCGCGATCCCACCCCAGGTGAACGGGACCCGCACCTGGCCGGCGTCCGGGTCGTCCTCGGGGCGCAGCGCCGAGCCGACCGCGATCGGGTGCAGCGCCGAGTCCAGCAGGCCGGGGTGCAGGCCGAAGTCGCCCGGGTCGGCCCCGTCCGGCAGCGACACCTCACCGTAGATGGTGTCGCCGTCCCGCCAGGCCGCCCGCAGGCCCAGGAAGAGCGGGCCGTAGCCGAAGCCGGCGCCGGCCAGTCGCTGGTAGAGGTCCGCGACGTCGATCGCCGCGCCCGGCGGCGGCCACTCGGTCAGCCCGGCCGGTTGCGCGTCCGGGTCGGCGACGGCTAGCACGCCGGTGGCGTGCCGGGTCCAGTCCGTGCCGGGCGCCGCGTCCTCGGACCGGGAGTGGACGCTGAACGCGCGCCGGCCGGCGTCGTCGGCCGCCTCCACCGAGACCCGCAGGTGCAGCGCGCCCCGCTCGGGTACGGCCAGGAAGACGTGGTGGGTCAGCTCCTCGATCAGGTCGCAGCCGACCCGGTCGCCGGCGTGCAGCAGCATGCCCACGAACGCGGCGCCGGGCACGATCAGCGACCCGTGTACGGCGTGCTCGGCGATCCACGGGTCGGTGCGGGCCGAGATCCGGCTGGTGAAGAGGTGGCCGTTGCCCTCGGGAAGCTCCACCTCGGCGTGCAGCAGCGGGTGCGTCGCGGCGCCCTGGCCGAGGCTGGCCGCGCTGCGCGGGGTGTCGGAGGCGTCGAGCCAGAACGTCTGCTGTTGGAACGGGTAGGTGGGTAGTTCGGTGTGCCGGCCGGTGGGGGTGGTGGTGGTCCAGGTGGTCGGGTGGCCGGCGTTGTGGAGGGTGGCGTGGGCGTGGTGGCCGAGGTGGGCGGTGGTGATGGTGGCCGTGGTGTCGTGGGGGAGGCATGCGGTGGTGAGGGCGCTGAGGGTCTTGTCCGGTCCGAGTTCCACGTAGGTGGTGACGCCCGCGTTGTGCAGCGTGGTGATCATGTCGGTGTAGCGGACGGCTTCGCGGATGTGTCGGGTCCAGTAGGTGGCGTCGGTGGTGGGGGCTACGTCGCCGGTCTGGTTGGAGATGATCGGGATCCGTGCCGGGTGGTAGGTGACGGTGGCGGCGATGGCCTGGAATTCGGCCAGGATGGGGTCCATGTGGGGGGAGTGGAAGGCGTGTGAGGTGGTGAGCCGCTTGGTTCGTCGTCCGAGTTTGGTCCAGTGGTCGGCGATGGCGGTGACGGTGTCGGGGTGGCCGGAGATGACGGTGTTGGTGGGGGAGTTGAGTCCGGCGATGCTGACCAGTTTCGGGTCGAGCATGGGGGCGAGTTCTGTTTCGGTGGCTTCGATGGCGGTCATGAGGCCGCCGGGGGTGGCTGTTTGCATGAGTCGTCCGCGGGTGGTGACCAGTAGCGCGGCGTCGGGGAGGGTGAGGATGCCGGCGAGGTGTGCGGCGGAGAGTTCGCCGATGGAGTGTCCGGTGAGGTAGTCGGGGGTGATTCCCCAGTTGGTGACCAGGGCGTGTTGGGCGATGTGCAGGGCGAACAGGGCCGGCTGCGTGTAGCGGGTTTCGTTGATCAGGTCGGGGTCGGACATGACCTGGCGCAACGGTCGGTCGAGGTGCTTGTCCAACTCGGCGCAGACGGTGTCCAACGCGGCGACGAAGACCGGGTCGTCGTGGTGGTTGGCCATGTCGGGGTGTTGGCTGCCCTGGCCGGTGCACAGGAAGGCGACCTTCCCCACCGGTCGGGCGGTGCCGCGTACCAGGGACGGGTGTGCGGTGTCGGCGGCGAGGGCGTTCAGGGCGTCCCGGTGGTCGGCGAGGATGACCGCGCGGTGGGTGTGTTGGGCACGCCGGGCGAGGGTGTGGGCGACGTCGTCGCCGTCGCTGTCGTGTCCGTCCAGGTGGTCGCGCAGCCGTACGGCGGATTCCTGGAGCGCCCGCGGGGTACGGCCGGACAGCAGCCACGGCGCCGGCGCACCGGCGGGTGCCGGCTCCGTCGCCGGCTGCTCCGGTTCGTCGGCGGGGGCGGGTGCCTCTTCGAGGATGACGTGCGCGTTGGTGCCGCTGATGCCGAACGAGGACACCCCGGCCCGGCGCGATCGGCCGTCGGGGGTCCACGGCTGGGCCTCGGTCAGCAGCGCGACGTTTCCGGCGGTCCAGTCCACGTGCGGGGACGGGGTGTCGACGTGCAGCGTCTTGGGCAGTACGCCGTTCCGCATGGCCTGGACCATCTTGATCACGCCGCCGATGCCGGCGGCGGCCTGCGCGTGGCCGATGTTCGACTTCAGCGAGCCCAGCCACAGCGGCCGGTCCGCCGGCCGGTCCTGACCGTACGTCGCCAGCAGCGCCTGCGCCTCGATCGGGTCGCCCAACGTGGTGCCGGTGCCGTGCGCCTCGACGGCGTCCACGTCGGCGGGTTCGAGTCGGGCGTTGGTCAGGGCCTGCCGGATGACGCGCTGCTGGGACGGCCCGTTGGGGGCCGTCAGGCCGTTGCTGGCGCCGTCCTGGTTCACGGCCGACCCGCGGATGACGGCGAGGATGGGGTGGTTGTTGCGCTGGGCGTCGGAGAGCCGCTCCAGCAGCAGGATCGCGGCGCCCTCGGCCCAGGCGGTGCCGTCGGCGGTGGCGGAGAAGGACTTGCACCGGCCGTCCGGCGCGAGGCCGCGCTGCCGGCTGAACTCGATGAACATGCCCGGCCCGGCCATGATGGTGGCGCCGCCGGCGAGGGCCAGCGTGCACTCCCCGCCGCGCAGCGCCTGCGCCGCCAGGTGCATGGCCACCAGCGAGGAGGAGCAGGCCGTGTCGACGGTGACCGCCGGACCCTCCAGGCCGAGCGAGAAGGCGATCCGACCCGAGGCCACGCTCGTCGTGGTCCCGGTCAGGACGTACCCGTCGACGTCCGCCCCGCCGGTGTAGCAGAGCGACGCGTACTCCTGGCTGATCGCCCCGACGTACACCCCGGTCCGGCTGCCGTGCAGGGTCGCCGGGTCGATGCCGGCGCGTTCCAGCGCCTCCCACGAGGTTTCCAGCAGCAGCCGCTGCTGCGGGTCGATGGCCAGCGCCTCCCGCGGGCTGATCCCGAAGAACTCCGCGTCGAAACGCTCGGCGTCGTAGAGGAAGCCGCCGTGCCGGGCGTACGTCTTGCCGGCCGCGCCCGGGTCCGGGTCGTAGAGGCCGTCGGTGTCCCAGCCGCGGGTGACCGGGAAGCCGCCGATCGCGTCCACGCCGCCCTCGACCAGCGACCACAGCGCCTCGGGGGTGTCCGCGCCGCCGGGGAACCGGCAGGCCATGCCCACGATGGCGATCGGCTCCTGCCGGTCGGCCTCCGCCTTGCGCAGCTGCCGCCGGGCCTGGGCAAGGTCCGCCGTCACGCGCTTCAGATAATCGCGAAGCTTTTCCTCGTTCACGAACAACCTCATGTCCTTCAGCGGGGCGGCGGATCAGATCGCGTCGAGCTCGTTGTCGATGAAGTCGAAGATCTCGTCGTCGGTGGCCGAGTCGATCCGTTCGTGCACGGCCGCGGTCAGGTCCTGCTCCGGGTCCCCGGTCCGGCGCAGCGCGTACAACAGGTCCTCGACGCGGGCGACGAGGGCCTCGCGCAGCCGCTGGTCCGGCGGCGACTGCCGGACGGCGGCCTCCAGCCGGTCCAGCTCGGCCAGTGCCGGCGGCGGCGCGTCCTCCCCGGCCAGCTCGGCCAGCAGCAGTTCGGCGACGGCGGCCGGGGTGGGCCGGTCGAAGGTGAGCGTCGTGGGCAGCCGCAGCCCGACGGCGGTGCCGAGCCGGTTGCGCAGCTCGACGGCGGAGAGCGAGTCGAACCCGGCCTCCTTGAACGACCGGTCGCCGTCGACCGCGCCCGCGCCGGCGTGCCCGAGGATCGTGGCGGCCTCGGTGCGGACCAGGTCGAGCAGGAGGCCGTGCCGTTGGGTGAGGGGAAGCCCTGCCAGCCGGCGTGCCCAGGCGGCCGTCGGCGAGTCGTCGGCCGCGGTGGGTCCGGCCGCGCGGCGGGCCGCCGGCCGGACGATGCCGCGCAGGATCGGCGGCACCGCGTCCGGGTGCAGCCGCAGCGCGGCGAGATCCAGCCGGGTCGGCACCACCGTCGGCAGGCTCGTCTCCCGGGCCGCGTCGAAGAGCGCCAGCCCTTCCTGCGCGGTGAGGGCGGTGATGCCGGTGCGGGCCAACCGCAGCAGGTCGGCCTCGTCCAGCCGGCCGGCCATGCCCAGGCCGGCCCAGACCCCCAGGCCAGCGCCGTGGCCGGCAGTCCGGCCGCCTGCCGGTGGGCCGCGAGCGCGTCCAGGAACGCGTTCGCGGCGGCGTAGTTGGCCTGCCCGGCATTGCCGAACGTGCCGACCGCCGAGGAGAAGAGCACGAACTCGGCCAGCTCGGCGTCGCGGGTCAGCTCGTGCAGCAGCCACGCCGCGTCCGCCTTGGGGCGCAGCGTGGCCGTGACGGCGTCGGCCGTCAGCCGCTCGACGGTCCCGTCCGCGGCCACGCCGGCGGCGTGGATCACGGCGGTCAGCGGGTGCGCCGCCGGCACGGCGGCCAGCAGCGCCCGGACCGCGGCGGGTTCGGCGAGGTCGGCGGCGATCACCGACACCTGCGCGCCCAGGCCGGTCAGCTCGGCGACCAGGTCGTCGGCGCCGTCCGCGGCGCCGCCGCGGCGGCTGGCCAGCAGCAGCCGCCGGATCCCGTGCCGGGTCACCAGGTGCCGGGCCACCAGCGCGCCCACCCCACCGGTCCCGCCGGTGACCAGTACGGTGCCCTCCGGGTCCAGCGGCCGGGGCACGGTCAGCACCAGTTTGCCGACGTGCCGGGCCTGGGCCAGGAAGCGGAACGCCTCCGGCGCCTGCCGGACATCCCAGCCGGTCGCCGGCAGCGGTCGCAGGGTGCCGTCCGCGAACAGCGGCATCAACCGGTCCAGCATCGCCCCGATCCGCTCCGGGGGCAGCGCCAGCAGGTCGAACGCCTGGTAGGCGACGCCGGGATGCGCGGCGGCGACCGCCTCCGGATCGCGGATGTCGGTCTTGCCCAGCTCGATGAACCGGCCGCCGCGCGGCAGCAGGCGCAGCGAGGCGTCGACGAACTCGCGGGCCAGACAGTCGAGGACCACGTCGACCCCGGCGTCACCGGTGGCCGCCAGGATCCGGTCGGCGAAGTCGAGGCTGCGCGAGGAGGCGATCCGGGACTCCGGAAGCCCCTGCTCGTGCAGCGCCTGCCACTTGCCGGGGCTGGCGGTGCCGTACACCTCGGCGCCGAGGTGCCGGGCCAGTTGCACCGCGGCCATGCCGACGCCGCCGGCCGCCGCGTGCACCAGCACCCGCTCGTCGCGGCGCAGGCCGGCCAGCTCGACGAGGCCGTACCAGGCGGTCAGGAACACCACCGGCACCGTGGCCGCCTGCGCGTACGTCCAACCGGCCGGCATCGGGGCGAGGGTGTGCTCGTCGGTGACCGCGACCGGTGCGAACGCGCCGGTCAGCAGCCCCAGTACCCGGTCGCCGGCCGCGAACCGGGTGACGCCCGGCCCGGTCTCGACCACCACGCCGGCACCCTCCAGGCCGAGCACCGTGTGCTCGGGGATCATGCCCAGGGCCAGCGCCACGTCCCGGAAGTTCAGGCCGGCCGCCCGGACCGCGATCCGCACCTCGCCGGGGCCGAGCGGCCGGTCCGCGTCCGGGTTGGGCAGCAGGGCCAGGCTCTCCAGCGAGCCGCGCTCGCGCACGTCCACCCGCCAGCCGCGGTCGCTGGCGGGGGCCGCGAGCGTGGTCTGCGGCGTCACCGGGGCCAGCCGGGGCACCAGCACCGCTCCCTCGCGGACCGCCGCCTGCGGTTCGCCGCTGGTCACGGCCGGGACCAGGCTCCGGTACGACTCCGGCCGCCCGTCCACGTCCAGCAGCGTGAACCGGCCGGGATGCTCGATCTGGGCGGCGCGGATCAGCCCCCAGATCGGCGCGGTCCCCAGGTCCGGGGCGGTGTCGGCGCCCGCAACGGAGACCGCGTTGCGGGTGAGGACGACCAGCCGCGACCCGCCGAAGGCGTGGTTGTCCAGCCAGCCCCGCAACAGGGTGAGGGTTTCGACGGTGTGCCGGTGGGCGCCCGCGACCGGGTCCTCGCCCGGGACGCTGGGCGGGGTGGCCGAGAGCACCACGGTGGACATCGGGCCACCGGTGCGGACCGCCGCGGCAAGCGTTCCCAGGTCCCGGTAGTCGCGGACGGCCACGCCGCTGTCGGCGAGCGCGCCGAACAGTTCGGCGTCGTCGCCGAGGACGGCCCACGGCGCGTCGGGGGCGCCGGCTGCGGCCGGTCCGGCCGGCACCCAGCCGAGCCGGTAGAGGCCGTCCCGGTCCCGCGGCGTCTCGGCGAGCCGGTGCCGGGGGACCGGCCGCAGCGCGAGCGACTCGACGTCGAAGACCGGCTGGCCGGTGTGGTCGGCGGCGCTCAGCGCGTACGCGTGGGTGCCGGCCGGGCGCAGCTCGACCCGCAGGGCGGTCGCGCCGCCGGCGTGCCAGCGCAACCCGGTCACGGCGAACGGCAGCAGCAGCTCCCCGGCACCGTCCGGACCGGCGTCGGCGTCGGTGGTGGCGCCGGTGGTGGCGCCGGGATCGGCGGTGGCCGTGGCGGCCCGCTCGGCGGTGGCCAGGATGGCGTGCAGCGCCGCGTCGAACAGCGCCGGGTGCACCGGGAACCGGCCGGCGGCGGCCCGCTCCGCCTCCGGCAGGCGTACCTCGGCGAGGACGTCGTCGCCGCGCCGCCACAGGGCGGTCAGCCCGCGGAAGGCCGGACCGTAGTGGTAGCCGCGGGCCGCCAGCGCCGGATAGAGGTCGTCCAGGCCGACCGGGGTGGCCCCGGCGGGCGGCCAGGGGACCGCGGTCGCGGCGCCGCCGTCCGCGGGCACGGCGGACGTGCCGTCGCCGGCCTCGGTCAGCAGCAGGCCGTCGGCGTGCCGCACCCACGGCCCGTCCGCCACCCGCGCCCGGATGGTCAGCGCCCGGCGTCCGTCGCCGTCCGCGGGCGCCAGGTGCACCTGGATGCGTACGCCGCCCGGGACCGGCAGCCGCAGCGGCGCGTGCAGGGTGAGTTCGTCCACCCGGCCGCCGCCGACCTGGTCGGCGGCGTGCAAAGCGAGGTCGGCGAACGCGGTGGCCGGCAGCAGCACCGCGTCGTCGATGGCGTGGTCGGCCAGCCACGGGTGGGTCTGTAGGGACACCCGCCCGCTGAACAGTTGACCGCCGTCGGGCAGGTCGGTGGCGGCGACCAGGATCGGGTGCTCGCTGACGGCCAGGCCCAGCCCGGCCGGGTCGGTGCTCTCCGGCCGGTTCAGCCAGTACGGCTGGCGTTGGAACGGGTAGGTGGGTAGCTCGGTGTGCCGGCCGGTGGGGGTGGTGGTGGTCCAGGTGGTGGGGTGGCCGGTGGTGTGGAGGGTGGCGTGGGTGTGGTGGCCGAGGTGGGCGGTGGTGATGGTGGCGGTGGTGTCGTGGGGGAGGCATGCGGTGGTGAGGGTGGTGAGGGTGTTGTCGGGTCCGAGTTCCAGGTAGGTGGTGACGCCCGCGTTGTGCAGGGTGGTGATCATGTCGGTGTAGCGGACGGTGTTGCGGATGTGTCGGGTCCAGTAGGTGGCGTCGGTGGTGGGGGCTACGTCGCCGGTCTGGTTGGAGATGATCGGGATCCGTGCCGGGTGGTAGGTGACGGTGGCGGCGATCTCCTGGAATTCGGCCAGGATCGAATCCATGTGGGGGAGTGGAAGGCGTGTGAGGTGGTGAGCCGTTTGGTTCGTCGTCCGAGTTTGGCCCAGTGGTCGGCGATGGCGGTGACGGTGTCGGGGTGGCCGGAGATGACGGTGTTGGTGGGGGAGTTGAGTCCGGCGATGCTGACGAGCTTCGGGTCGAGCATGGGGGCGAGTTCTGTTTCGGTGGCTTCGATGGCGGTCATGAGGCCGTCGGGGGTGGCTGTTTGCATGAGTCGTCCGCGGGTGGTGACCAGTAGCGCGGCGTCGGCCAGCGAGAGGATGCCGGCGAGGTGGGCGGCGGAGAGTTCGCCGATGGAGTGTCCGGTGAGGTAGTCGGGGGTGATTCCCCAGCTGGTGACCAGGGCGTGTTGGGCGATGTGTAGGGCGAACAGCGCCGGCTGGGTGTAGCGGGTTTCGTTGATCAGGTCGGGGTCGGACATGACCTGGCGCAAGGGCCGGTCGAGGTGCTTGTCCAACTCGGCGCAGACGGTGTCCAACGCGGCGATGAACACCGGGTCGTCGTGGTGGTGGGTCATGTCGGGGTGTTGGCTGCCCTGGCCGGTGCACAGGAAGGCGACCTTCCCCACCGGTCGGGCGGTGCCGCGCACCAGAGCGGGGTGTTGGTCGCCGGCGGCGAGGGCGGCTAGGGCGTCGTGGTGGTCGGCGAGGATGACGGCGCGGTGGGTGTGTTGGGTGCGGCGGGCGAGGGTGTGGGCGACGTCGTCGTTGTTGCGGTCGGGGACGACGGTGGCGAGTCGGGTGGCCAGTTCGGTGAGCGCGGCGGGGGTCTTGGCCGACAGCAGCCAGGGCAGCGGCGCGCCGACCGGCTCCGGACCGCCGGACTGCGGCTCCGACCCGGCCTGCTCCGGCCGGGGCTCCGTCGCCGGCTGCTCCGGTTCGTCGGCGGGGGCGGGTGGTTCTTCGATGATGATGTGTGCGTTGGTGCCGCTGATGCCGAACGAGGACACCCCGGCGCGGCGTGGGTGGCCGTTGCGTTGCCAGGGTTGGGGCTGGGTGAGCAGGGTGACTTCGCCGGTTGTCCAGTCGATGTGTGGGGAGGGTTCGTCGACGTGCAGGGTCTGCGGCAGTTGGTGGTGCCGCATGGCGAGGATCATCTTGATGATTCCGGCGGCGCCGGCGGCGGCCTGGGTGTGGCCGATGTTGGACTTGATGGAGCCGAGCCAGAGTGGTTGGTTCGCTGGTCGGTTCTGGCCGTAGGTGGCCAGTAGTGCCTGGGCTTCGATCGGGTCGCCCAGGGTGGTGCCGGTGCCGTGTGCCTCGACGGCGTCCACGTCGGAGGAGGTGAGTCGGGCGTTGGCCAGGGCCTGCCGGATGACCCGCTGCTGGGACGGTCCGTTCGGGGCGGTGAGCCCGTTGCTGGCGCCGTCCTGGTTGACCGCCGACCCGCGCACCACGGCGAGGATCGGGTGGTTGTTGCGTCGGGCGTCGGAGAGCCGTTCGAGCAGGAGCATGGCGGCGCCCTCGGCCCAGGCGGTGCCGTCCGCGGCGGCGGAGAAGGACTTGCACCGCCCGTCCGGCGCGAGGCCGCGCTGCCGGCTGAACTCGATGAACATGCCCGGCCCGGCCATGATGGTGGCGCCGCCCGCCAGGGCCAGGTCGCACTCCCCGCCGCGCAGCGCCTGCGCCGCCAGGTGCATGGCGACGAGCGACGACGAGCAGGCGGTGTCGACGGTGACCGCCGGACCCTCCAGACCGAACGTGTAGGCGATCCGGCCCGACGCGACGCTGCCCGAGCTGCCGGTCAGCAGGTAGCCGCCGAGCTGCTCCGGCGCCTCGTGCAGCTGCGGCCCGTAACCGGAGGCCATGCAGCCGGCGAACACCCCGGTCCGGCTGCCGTGCAGGGCCGCCGGGTCGATGCCGGCGCGTTCCAGCGCCTCCCACGAGGTTTCCAGCAGCAGTCGCTGCTGCGGGTCGACGGCCAGCGCCTCCCGCGGGCTGATCCCGAAGAACTCCGCGTCGAAACGGTCCGCGTCGTGGAGGAAGCCGCCCTCCCGGACGTACGTCCTGCCGTGCGCGCCGGGGTCCGGGTCGTGGATGTCGTCCCAGCCGCGACCGGTGGGGAAGTCGCCGATCGCGTCCGCGCCGGCCGCGACGAGGCCCCAGAGCGCTTCCGGGGTGTCCGCGCCGCCGGGGAACCGGCAGGCCATGCCCACCACGGCGATCGGGTCGCCGTCGTGGGCCGCGCTCGCCGCGCGGTCGAGCACCGGGGCGTCGTTCTCGCCGAGCGCGCCCGCCCGCAGGTGCCGCACCAGCGCCGCCGGGGTCGGATGGTCGAAGAGCAGGCTGCTGGGCAGCCGCAGCCCGGTGATCCGGGCCAGCCGGTTGCGCAGTTCCACCGCGGCGGCCGACTCGAAGCCGAGGTCCTTGAAGGCCCGGCCGAGGTCGACCTCGTCCGGCGCGCTGTGCCCGAGCACGATGGCCACGGTGCGCTGGACCAGCTCGCGCAGCCGGCGGTCCCGGTCGGCGGGCGGCAGGGCGCGGATCCGGTCGGCCCATCCGTCGGCCACCGGCTCCGGCTCGTCGGCCGGCAGCGCCGCGCCGGCCGCGGCCGGCGCCGCCGGCGCCGTCACCGAGGGCCAGTAGTCGCGGCGCTGGAACGCGTACGTCGGCAGCGGCACCCGAGCCGCCGGACGCCCGGCGAAGAACGCCCGCCAGTCGACGCCGACCCCGCGGGTGTACGCCTGGGCCAGCGCGTCCAGCATCCGCTGCCACGCGCCGTGGTCGCGGCGCAGCGAGCCCACCACCAGGGGTTCGGCGTCGTCCCCGTCCTCACCGGCCAGGCCGGCGACGGTCTCCTGCACGCCGGCGACCAGGACCGGGTGCGGGCTGCACTCGACGAACACCCGGTGCCCGGCGGCGGCCAGGGCGCGGACGGCCGGTTCCAGCCGGACCGGCCGGCGCAGGTTCTCGTACCAGTAGTCCGCGTCGAGGTTGGCGGTGTCGAGCAGCCCGCCGGTGAGCGTCGAGTAGAACGCGACGGGCGACGACACCGGTGTCACCTCGGCGAGGTCGCGCAGCAGTTGCTCGCGTACCGGCTCGACGTGCGGCGAGTGCGAGGCGTAGTCGACCGGCACCCGGCGGGCCCGGATCTCCTCGGCCTGGCAGGCCGCGACCAGGTCGTCCACGGCCGTGCTGTCGCCGGCGACGACGGTGGACGACGGCCCGTTCTCGGCGGCGATGGTGAGCCGGTCGCCCCAGCCCGCGATCCGGGCCGTGACCTCGGCCGGGGGCAGCGGGATGGCGGCCATGCCGCCGGTGCCGGCGATGGTGGCCAGCGCGCGGGCGCGCAGCGCCACCACCTTCGCCGCGTCGGCCAGCGAGAGCGCCCCGGCGATGTGCGCGGCGGCGATCTCGCCCTGCGAGTGGCCGACGACGGCGGCGGGCCGGACCCCGAACGACTCCCAGAGCCGGGCCAGCGAGACCATCATCGCGAACAGCGTCGGCTGGACCACGTCGACCCGGGTCAGCGGCGGTGCGTCCGGGTCGCCGCGCAGCACGTCCAGCAGCCGCCAGTCCACGTGCGGTTCCAGGGCGGCGGCGCAGGCCTCGATCCGCTCGCGGAACACCGCGGAGGTGTCGAGCAGTTCCCGGGCCATCAGCGGCCACTGCGAGCCCTGCCCGGGGAAGACGAAGGCGACCCGGCCCGGGGCGGCGGATCCCTGTACCAGCCCCTCGGCGTCCTCGCCGGCCGCCAGCGCGTCCAGCCGGGCGGTGAGGCCGGGCAGGTCCTCGGCGATCAGGACGGCGCGGTGGCGGAACGTGCTGCGCGAGGTGGCCAGTTCCCGGCCGACCTCGCCGGGGGTGTGCTCCGGGTGGCGGTCGGCCCAGGAGCGCAGCCGGCCGGCCTGGGCCCGCAGGGCGGCGCCGGACTGTCCGGAGACGATCCACGGGGTCAGGGCGGTGGCGATCCGCGGCGCGGCGGCCTCGGTCGCGGGCTCGGCGGTCGTGGCGGCGGGCGGTTCGGTGCGGGGCGGTTCGGCGAGGATCAGGTGGCAGTTGGTCCCGCCCATGCCGAAGGCGCTCACCCCGGCGACCAGCCGCTGCCCGGGGTGCGGCCACGGGCCGTGGCCGGTGCGGACCGCCAGGCCGGCCTCGTCGAGCCGGAGCTGCGGGTTGGCGGTGCGGAAGTGCAGGCTCGGCGGCAGTTGGCGGTGCCGGATGCTCAGTGCCACCTTGATCAGGCCGGTGATGCCGGCGGCGCCCTCCAGGTGGCCCACGTTGGTCTTCGCCGAGCCGACGACCAGCGGGTCGCCGGCCGGCCGGGCGGTGCCGAGCGCGTCGCCGAGCGCGGCGGCCTCGATCGGGTCGCCGACCCGGGTGCCGGTGCCGTGCAGTTCCACGTACTGCACGTCGGTGGCGGCGAGACCGGAGCGGGCGACGGCGTCGGCGATGACGCCGGCCTGGGCGTGCCGGCTGGGCACGGTCAGCCCGTCGGTGCCGCCGTCGTTGTTGGTCGCCCCGCCGAGCAGTACGCAGACGACGTGGTCGCCGTCGGCCAGCGCGGCGGCCAGCGGCTTCAGCACGACGACGGCGCCGCCCTCGCCGCGGACGAAGCCGTTGGCCCGGGCGTCGAAGGTGTGGCAGCGCCCGTCGGGGGAGAGCCCGCCGAAAGCCGCGGCCCGCAGCATGCTCTCCGGCGTCAGGATCAGGTTGACGCCGCCGGCCAGCGCCAGCGTCGATTCGCCGCGGCGCAGGCTGGCGGCGGCGAGCTGGACCGCGACCAGCGACGAGGCCTGGGCGGCGTCGACGGTCAGGCTGGGGCCGAGCAGGCCGAGCGTGTAGGACACCCGGTTGGCGATGATCGCCCGGTTCACGCCGGTCATGGCGTACGGGGAGGCGTCCGGCGTGGCGGTCAGCGTGGCGTAGTCGTCCCAGGTGGCACCCACGAACACCCCGGTGGCGCTGTGCCGCAGGTCGGCGGGGACGATCGCGGCGTCCTCCAGCGCCTCCCAGGCCAGCTCCAGGGTCAGCCGCTGCTGCGGGTCCATGGCGAGCGCCTCGCGGGGTGCGACGCCGAAGAAGCTGGCGTCGAATCCACCGACACCGCTCAGGTAGCCGCCGCGCCGCGCGCCGGGCTCCGCGCCGGCGAGCCGTTCGGCCGGCCAGCGGTCCGTGGGTGCGTCGGTGACGGCGTCGCCGCCGGTGGCCAGCAACTGCCAGAACGCGTCCGGGTCGGGCGCCTGCGGCAGCCGGCAGGCCATGCCGATCACCGCGATCGGTTCGTCGGTCGGCTGCCGGTCCGCATCGGTCATCGTGGCGGCCCCTCCCGTTGCACGCTGGCCGACGCGACGTCCCGCGCCGGCCCTACCACGCTCGGTGTAGGGGCTTGACCGGGCCTTGCCGCCGCCTAAAGCGGCGCCAGATCAAGATCAGGACCGGGGCGCGGGTACGCGGAGGCGCGCGCGAGGGCACCCCACGTGGGGTGCCCTCGCGCGCGCTGTCGGCGCTCGTGCCCTCGCTGCGTCGGCGTGCGTCGGCGTGCGTCGGCGTGCGTCGGCGTGCGGCGGCGTGCGGGGCGGCGGCGCGTGGGGCGGTGGCGCGCGTGGGGCGGTGGCAGGTGGGTCGTGGGTGGGCTCAGGCCACGCTGACGTGGCTGCCGTCCGGCGAGCATTCACCGCCGTCGAGCGCCTCGTCGATGAGCCCGGTCGGCAGGTCGGTGCGCCGGCTCACCTGAAGCTTCCGGTAGACCCGGGTCAGATGCTGCTCGACGGTGCTGACCGTGACGTAGAGCTTCGTGGCGATCTCCCGGTTCGTGTACCCGACGGCGGCGAGCGCGGCCACCCGCCGCTCGGCGTCGGTGAGCCCGTCGACCGCGACGGCCGCGGCGAGGTCCGGGCGGGAGCCGCCGAGCGCGTCCGGCTCCGCCGGCTCCCGCGCGTCGTCGGGGCCGAGGACCGTGCGGAGCCGGTCCAGCAGCGGTCCGCCGCCACTGCGCCGGGCCAGCCGGCGGGCCACCTGCCAGGTCGCCCGCGCCGCGTCGAGGTCGCCGGCCCGGTGCAGGGCCTCGCCCAGGTCCGCGGTGGCGCCCGCGGTGGACAGCGTGTCGTCGCTGGCCCGCAGCAGATTCACCGCCTCCTGCAACAGTCTGAGCCGGTCGGCCGGGTCGCTGGCCAGGGCCAGCACCCACAGCGCGGAGCCGCGCTCCCGGACGCGGTGCTGCGGCAGCCTGCCGAGCTGGTCGCGGGCCAGTTCCCGGCTCTGCTGGCGGCGGCCGAGGGCGAGGTGCGCCCGGGCCAGCTCGGTGCGCCAGGGCACCAGCTCCGGCAGGTCGAGTTCCCACGCGGTCGTCATCCGGCCGCAGGCCTGGAAGTCGATGAGCGCGGCCCGCACACAGTCGGTACGCAGGTAGTAGGTGCCCCGCGCGTGCAGGTACTTGAGGCCGAACGGGGTGTCGAACATGGCCGCCGGGACCGGGACGGACAGCCACTTCTCGGCCGCGTCGTGGGCGCCGGAGACGGTGGCGGCCAGCACCATGTTGGACAGCAGCGCGCCGACCGCCACCCCCCAGCCCTTCGCCGGGATCAGATCGAGGGCGCGCCGGGCGTGCTCCTCGGTCGCCGTCAGGTCACCGCGGCACAGCGTGCCCTCGGCGAGGACCGCGGAGACCAGCGCCTGGGTGGTCGGCGTGCGGCGGTCGGCGGCGCGGTGCAGCACCGGGTAGTGCGCGGAACCGGTGGCCCCGATCCGGTCGGTGAAGATCGTCCCCAGCAGCGCGATCGAGATCGGGCCGAGCGCCTCATGATCGACCCGGGTGTTGTGGACGACCTGTTCGGCGGCGGCCACCGCGTCGCCGTGCGGGCTGCGGGCGGCCAGCGCGGTCAGCTCCGCCGCCGCCTGCAACGGCCGGCACGGCGGCGGCAGCGGGCCGTGGGCGGCGAGGCTCTCCCACGGCCCGCGGACCCGGTCCAGGTGGTCGGGGAAGAGGTAGGCCAGCAGCAGCAGCGGCACGCTCAGGCTGGCGGCGAACTCCGGCTCCGGCAGCTCGGCCGAGGTGATCATGGTGATCACCTCCACCGCGTCGTCGATGTGACCGTGCCAGAGCAGGTACGCCACCAGCGCGACCGCGTGCCGGCGTACCAGCATGCCGGCCCGGACGGCCGCGACCAGTTCCGGCAGCCGGCGGGCGGCGTCGGCCGGGTTGGTCTGCCACTCGATGCGGGTCAGTGCCGATGTGGCCTCGGCCCGCTGGCGTTCGTCGACGACGGCCGTGCTGGCCGAATCCAGGAAGCTGATGGCGTCCTCGGTCCGGCCCTCGGCCAGCGCCTGGTCCGCGGCCTCGTGCAGGGTGGGCGCCACCCAGGCACCGTCGACCCGGTCGGCGTCGACCAGGTAGCGGGCCACCACGCTGGCCGGCTCACCGGCCGCGTGACTGACGCTGGCCAGCCGCCGGTGCAGGTCCATCCGCTCGTCGGGCAGCATGGCGGCCAGCACGGCGGTGCGGATCCGCGGATCCCGGAACGTGCCCTCGGCGAGCAGGCCGACCCGGCGCAGCGTCAGCAGCGCACACCGGACCATCTCCTCGTTGATGTCCAGCAGCCGCGTCAGCACCGCGGGCTCGGTCCGTACGCCGGCCACGGCCAGCGCCCGGGCGACGGGCAGGGCCGGTTGCTCGCTGCGGTAGAGGCAGGTGCGTACGGCCTCGATGAACGTCTCGCCGACGACCGTGCGGATGCCCTCCTCCGCGCCGTGGTCGATGCGGCGCAGCGAGTCGCCCACCAGGGCCACGGCCAGTCTCGGGTTGCCACCGGTGATGGCGTGGTACTGCGCGCTCAGGCCGCGGTCGGCGGGCTGCGGGAGCCGGGCCAGCACCTGCGCGACGCCCTGGCGGGTCAGCGGGCCCACCGGCAGCGGGACCGAGGAGGAACTGTGCAGCAACTCCGCGTACTGCATCGGATAGGCCGGCGCGAGCTGCGGGATCGCCGCCAGGACCACGAGCATGCGCGCGTTGCGTACCCGGCGCATCAGGTAGGAGAGGCACTCCAGCGACGACGGATCGGCGTGGTGCACGTCGTCCACGTAGACCACCGACGGCTGGTCGGCGGCCCGGCGCAGCAGCGCCATGCACAGCGCGTGCAGGATCCGGGCCGACGGCTGCTGGTGGATCTGCTCCGTCGAGGAACCGTCCCAGCGGCCGGACATGGCCTCTTCGAGAAGTCCGGCGATCGCCGGGTCCTTCCCGGTCACCAGCCCGGCGCCGTGCGCCAGCTGTCCGATCACACCCAGCGGCAGCGACTGCTCGGTGCGCGAGGCCACCGCGGCGACCACCTCGGCACCGGCCTCGACCGCGAGTTGGGCGAGTCGGTTCAGCAGGGCGGTCTTGCCGCTGCCCGAGGCCCCGCTGAGCACGATCGCCTGTCCCCGCCCCGCAAGGGCGGCGGTCAACAGACCCTTCAGTGCGTGTAAGTGCTCATCCCGCTCTATCAGCTCCCCCGTTAGCTGGTTCATGGCTGCCTCCCCCGTAGGCAAGCCCGGGCAGCCGTGCCCCCCGAGATGTCGGCTGCGTCGAGCCGGTGGTGATTTGGTGCCTGGAACGACGGCGCGTACAGGGATACCGCCCGGTGCCGCGCCAGCGTCAATATATGCAGCGCTCCATATTCGGGGCAATGGCCAAAGTGGCATTTCTGGTGCCGTGGGCGTCCTTTTCTGGTTGTGCTGCATGTCGTTTTCGCGACAGCGGCTTTGTTACTGGAAAGGAGCATGTTGTTTGACCACAACGCGAACGTGTGGTGATCGTTGTCCGCGTATGGGTGTTGTGGCCCGGGATGCGAGCGTGGCGGCGCGGCTACGCTGTGCTACCTCTGGTCCGACCGAGCGCTCGTCCGGAGACGTCGGTGGGCGATTGTTTGCGCTTGATATCGGACACATCACCCGAGCACAGTCAAAGCGATGTAGTCGGTTGCATCGTCCCAGACATGATAAGAGGATGTTAAATGGCTACATAGTAGATCTTCGCTTGCGGAGCGTCGGGAATGAGGGCTGCTATTTCCACCGGTTGCGGCCGGGGAATACGTTCCGATGAACGCGCCCACGGGTCGGCGGAAACAATGTTTCCGGTTCTGCCCACGATGACGTGCATCACTTTGGATTGTCGCTGGTCAACAGGTCGGGCCGGCGGTGGCGCCGGAGCGGATCAGCGCGCAAGCCCCTATCCGACCCCTATTGGTACGGGCGGTCGACGGTGATTCAGGGGCTGAGAAGACCACGCTGCTCCACCTACCGTCGGAAGCGACGGCGATCGGTCCCGGTCGCCGATCAGCGGAGGTGTGATCGTGACCGACAACGTCCAGATACAGCTCCAGGGCGGTCCGCCGGACCTCGCGCCCGATCAGCGCACCCTCCAGCTTCCCGGCAACCCGGAAAAGATCAAAATCGAACACCTCGGCGGATACGAACACTTCGAGCGCACGGGCGAGCACGCCACCGACGGCCGCACCGTCGTCTTCCGCTGGACCACCCGCACGCGGATCGCCGAGTAGCCGCGCGTGACCCCGGGCCGGCACGGGGGCGCGGGGCCGGGATCGACAGCTCCGGTGGTCGATCCCGCCCGTCATCCGGCCGTGAACATGGTCAGGTTCGCCGCGAGGCGGAAGCCCATCGACTCGTAGAGCCCCCGGCCAACCGCGCTGGGCAGCAGGTAGGCCGCCTCCGCACCGGCCGCGAAGCCGTCCCGCAGCACGGTTTCGGTGATCGCCCGGCCGAGGCCGCGGCCCCGCGCGGACGGAACCACGGCGATGTTGAACACGCCGAGCACACCCGGGCCGAGTACCCCGAAGCCGGTGCCGGTGGGCTGACCCGACGTCTCGGCCAGGTAGCCGGTCATCGGGTCGGCGTCGAGCACGCGGCCACCCATCAGCGAGCCGAAGACGCCCGCGGGCGTTTCGAAGCCCTGGGCGAGGATCTCGGTGTACCGGTCGCTTTCCGCCGCGTCGGCCCGGCGTACCCGCGTCCCCGGGGTCGCACCGGCCCGGAACACGACATCGCCCGCGGCGCAGGCCAGCAACGGCAGCCCGCCGCGCCTGACCAGACCGTGCCCGGCCGCGAGGTCGGTCACCGCGTCACCCGCCTCGCTCCGGACGATGACGGACCAGTGGGCGGCCCGCCGGCCGACCTCCGTCGCCATCGCCTCCAGGCAGCCGAGATCCGGCTCCAGCGCCGTGTCGTGGGCCAGGTTCAACAGCGGGACGTCGGCGCCCGTCACCATCGCTCGCGCGGTGCCCCGCTCGGCGTACCAGCCCGCGGGCGTCACCCGGCAGACCGCCCCGAAGGCGTCGAAATAGGCCGCCGTCATCCGACCCGCGGTGATCATGGATTCCCCCTCGTGACTGCTGCTGACCAGCCTAGTCGGGGGCGAACGTGGTGACGGTGTCGCGGCGGGACCCGGTGGCGGACCGGCCGGCGGTGGCCGCCGGTCAGCCGGGCGGGGTGGCAGCGCCCGCGGTCGACCGGACCGGGGTCAGGCCATCGCCGCGCCCACCCCGAGCGGACGGTCGGCCGGCGCGCTCGGGCGGCTCTCGTCGGCGAGTGCGCGGTCCAGGATGGCCAGCGCCTCGGCCGCCTCGGCGCCGGTGACGGTCATCGCGGGCGCGATCCGCAGCACGTTCCCGTGCCGTCCCCCGACGCCGACGAGCAGGCCGAGTTCGCGGCAGCGTTCGAGGATCCGGCGGGCGGCGGCCGCGCCGGCGGCCGGGGCGCCGTCGTCGGCGCCGGCCGCGATCTCGACCGCGAGCAGCAGCCCGTACCCCCGCACGTCGCCGACGCAGCGGTGCCGGGCGGCGATCCGGCGCAGGCCGTCGAGCAGTTGCCGACCGATCCGTTCCGCGTTGCCGCGGGCGTCGGTGTCGAGCAGGTGGTCCAGGGTGGCCAGCGCCGCGGTGGTGGACAGCGGGTTGCCGCCGAAGGTGGAGATGGACTTCCCGGCCAGGCTGTCGATCACCGCGCGCCGGCCGATCACCCCACCGATCGGAAAGCCGTTCGCCAGGCCCTTCGCGAAGGTGATCAGGTCGGGGCGCAGACCCTGGTACTCGTATCCCCAGAGGTGGCTGCCCAGCCGCCCCCAGCCGGTCTGCACCTCGTCGCTGATCAGCAGGCCGCCCTGGTCCGCGACCACCTCCTGATAGCCGCGCAGCAGGCCGGGCGGGGGCGCGAAGAAGCCGGCCAGACCCTGCACCGGCTCGGCGATGAGCGCCGCCACCGGTTCGTCGTCGGCGGCCAGCCGGGACCGCAGGTCGGCCACGAGCGCTGCCGGTTCGCCCCGTCGGCCGTTGCCGGCCCAGGTGAGCCGGACCGGGGACAGCGGGCTCGGCCGCCAGCCCTCCAGACCGGATATCCCGATCGCCCCGAACGACCGGCCGTGGTAGCTGTCCGTGAGGGCCACGACGTGCCCGCTGCCGCGGTGACAGGTCGCGGCCAGCAGCGCGGTCTCGTTGGCCTCGGTGCCGGAGTTGGTGAAGAAGACCGCCGGATCCTCGATGCCGGCGAGGTCGGCTATCCGTTCGGCGAGGGCCACCTGGGACTCGATGAGATAGAGCGTCGAGGTGTGTACGACGCCGGTGGCGAGTTGCCGCTGGACCCGCTCGCGGATCTCGGCGACGTCGTAGCCGGCCGACGTGGTCAGGATGCCGCCGAAGAAGTCGAGATAGCGGTTCCCGTCCTGGTCGGTGACATGCCGGCCGGCGGCCTGCACGAGGGCCAGCGGGCGCTCGTAGTACGTGGTCAGCCAGCTCGGCATGACGGCGGTGTGCCGGGCGTGGAGGGCGTTCGTGGTCATCGGAGTCCTCCCGAAGGTCGGTGCGGGCGGTGCGGTGGTGCGGGTTGTCGGGCGGGCTACTTCAGCACGACCCCGTAGGTGCGCATCCAGCTGTCGATCTCGACGATCGGCAGCAGCAGGTGCGAGGCGTTCAGCCAGGTCATCGTCGAGCCGGCGGCGTTCACCGTGGCGTCGATCCGGCCGGCGTCGAAGACGCCGTGCAGCGGTGAGTCCGGGTCGGCGAGCACCCGCCGGACGGTGGCCATCACCCGGGCCTCGTAGCTCGGATCGTGGGTGCCGGGGTAGCCGCTCTTGGGCCGTTGCAGGGTCTCGGCCGGCACGAGGTCGGCGGCGGCCAGCCGCAGCAGGCTCTTCCAGTGCCCGTCGGCGGTCTTCATCGACCACGGCACGTTCCAGACGTACTCGACGAGCCGGTGGTCGCAGAAGGGCACCCGTACCTCAAGGCCGACCGCCATGCTCATCCGGTCCTTGCGGTCCAGCAGATACTGCAACGGGCCGAGCAGGCTGAAGTAGAGCACCTCGCGCATCCGCGCGTCGAGGCCGGTCTCGCCGGGCAGGCGCGGCACCCGGGCCCGCAGGGTCTGGTAGCGGTCCGCCTCGGCGTCGGCCGGCCGCACCCGGGCGTGCAGGTCGGGGGCGAGGCAGTCGGCCAGCCGCGGCGCGTCCCCGATCCACGGGAAGCGGTCCCGGTCGACCATGGCCGGGTCGTGGTACCAGGGATAGCCGCCGAAGATCTCGTCGGCCGCCTCGGCGGACAGCGCGACGGTGGACCGCTCGCGCATGGCGGCGAACAGCAGGTGCATCGACGTGTCGAACTGGCCGAGGCTGGGCAGGTCCCGGGCCCGCCGGGCGGTCGGCAGCGCGGCGATCACCTCGGCGGTGTTCAGCCGGATCTCGTGGTGGTCGGTGCCGAGGTGTTTCGCCGCGAGCTGGGCGTACGGCGCATCGCGTTCGGGCCGTAGCCGGGTCGGGCGGAAGTGCTCCTCGTCGCCGACGAAGTCCACGCAGAACGTCTGCAACGGCTCCTCCGCGCGCCGTTCCCGGCTGCGCACGGCCAGCGCCGCCATCGTGGTCGAGTCGAGCCCGCCGGAGAGCATCGCCGACAGCGGGACGTCCGCGATCAACTGTCGTTCGACGATGTCCTCAAGCAGTTCCCGCACGGTGCCCACGGACCGATCCAGGTCGTCCCGGTGTTCCCGGCTCACCAGCCGCCAGTACGGGTACTCGCAGGCGCCGTGCCGGTCGAATCGGACGATGTGGCCGGGCCGCACCTCGCGCAGGCCGTCCAGCGGGGTCTCCCCGGGCATCGCCAGCCGGGCGTTGAGCAGGACCGGCAGCGATTCCTCGGTGACCACCGGGGTGAAGCGGGGATTGGCGAGGATGCCCTTGGGCTCCGAGGCGAACAGCAGCCCGCCCGGATAGGTGTGGTAGTAGAGCGGCTTGACGCCGATGCGGTCCCGGATGAGGACGAGGGCCTCCCGCGCCGCGTCCCAGATGGCGAACGCGAACATGCCGTTGAGGTGCTCGGCGCAGGCCGGCCCCCACTCCTGGTAGGCGCGCAGCACGACCTCGGTGTCGGACCGGGTGGTGAACCGGTGACCGCGCAGGACGAGCGTCTCGCGCAGTTCGCGGAAGTTGTAGACCTCACCGCTGTAGACCAGCACCACCGGCGCGCGGCGCGCGTCGTCCTCGTCGATGAAGGGCTGCCGGCCGCCGGCCAGGTCGATGATGGACAGCCGCCGGTGGCCGAGCCCGGCGTGCGGGCCGCACCACAGCCCGCCGTCGTCCGGGCCACGCGCCCGCATCGTCTCGGTCATCGCCTCCAGGGTCTGCCGCTCCGACCGCAGGTCCATGGTGAAGTCGACCCAACCAACGATTCCGCACACAACGTCCTCCTGTGGTCATCCGATGCGGGTGGGTTCAAGGGGAGCGGCGGTACGGCCGCCGCACCCGCCGCCCGCGGGGCGGCCGCGCAACCTGTGCCGCAGGGCCAGCAGTTCGGCGCGCAGGCCCGGCAGTTCGTCCGGGTCGACGGCGGCCGGGGCCGCGGGCCACCAGCGCCGGAGAGCGGTCACGACCGGTTCGGTGAACGTCGCCCGCCCGTCCGCGCCGATCGCCACGCCGTCGAGTTCGGCGGCCCGTTCGTTCCAGCGGATCGCGGCGCGTTCGGACATGCCGCCGGGCAGCCGCAGCGCCACCGACCGGCCGGTGACGGCCACCGGATAGCCACCGGGCAGGCCGCACACCCCGGGCAGGTGTCCGACGTACATCTCGTCCTGGACGACGGCCGCGACCAGCGGTCCGCTGGCCCAGGCGCTCAGCTCGTTGAGCAGGTCGCGGGGGAGCCGGCGGATCGGTTCCAGCGTCCGCCGCAGACCGCCGAGCGGTCGCCCGTCCAGCCAGCCGACGGCCTCGGCGGCGGGGTCGGACGGGCGGTGCAGGTGCGCGTGGTGCGCCAGCATCGTGAGCCGGGCCGGGTCGGCGACGCCGAGCTGGTCCCGTACCCCCAGGGCCAGCGCCGCCACGTTGCCGAGCCCGCACAGCACCGGCAGCCCGCGGTGGCGGAGCAGGGGATTCACGGCGTCCGGGAAGCAGGCGTTGATGAGGGTGGGGTCGGGGTGGGTGGCCGCGTAGTCGGCGGCGACCCGCTCGGCGAGCGCCGCCTGCAACGGGAGCGTGACGCCGAATCCGGCTTGGCGCAGCAGGTCGCTCCAGGCGTCGTCCCGTCGTGACTCGGCCGGCGGGTGCAGCGAGGCGCAGAGCAGCACGACGTCCGGTGACAGCCGGGCGAGCAGCGGCCGCAGGTCGGCGTCGGGTTCCAGGGGCGCCACGACCGGGCGGAACCGCACCGGGGCGCCGGCCAGCCGGGCGTGCGTCGCGCCGAGGCCGGCCGCGGTGGCCGCCGCGACCGGGTCCCGTCCGGCCACGTCGATGACGGTCGGCCGGCTGACCGACCGGGCCAGCGAGCGGCACACGTTGCGGCCGAAGGCGCCCGTTCCGACCACCAGCACGGAGGCGACGGTCCGGATCATGGCTGCGCCACCACCAGGTTCTCCATGGCGCCGTACCCGTCCCGGCTGACCACGCCGTCGGTGCGGTCGGCCGGCAGGAAGCGTGCCCACATGCCGGCGGCGCGGCCGCCGCAGACGAACGGGCTCAGCACCGGGGCCACCGACCGGAGCGCCGTCTCGTGGTCGCCGTCGCTGATCTCGAGGTCGCAGCGGACCGGCTCGACGTACTCCTGCACGACGCTGTCGCCGTTGGCGAGCGCGGCGTCCACGGCGGCGCGCCAGCGGGCCGGGTCGCACTCGCGGCCGATGGTGACCTGCAGGCCCTTCATCCCCTCGCCGCGCTTGAGGACGAACCGGTCGCGTTGCCGGTCGACCAGGTCGGCGAGCCCGACACGGGCACCCCGCCACCGCGCCGGGCCGTCGACGAGCACCCGGGTCCACGGCACGTACCGGGTCACGAACGCCCGCTCGGCCGCGCTCAGCCAGGGCGGACCGGCCGAGAGCATCGCCAGCACCTTCTTGTGGTCCAGCAGCCCGGCGCTCTGCGTCGGCAGCAGCAGGCAACCCGCCTTGAGCACCTGCCGCACGGGTTCGATGTCGATGTCCAGCTCGCGCCACTCGGGGATGGTGAACTGCCGCAGCCCCAGCGGATAGGCGCAGCCACCGTCGGCGAGCACCTCGTCGACGAGGTCCTCCGGCTCGACGTGCCGGGTCGCGAAGCCCCGCGCCGACAGGTACTCCAGTTCGACGTCGAACAGCCGGTCGGTGGCCGCGTGCGGCAGGTCGCGCCGGCTGCCGACCCAGAGCAGCCGGCGCTCCACGCCCAGGCTGTCGCAGGCGTCGCGGAACAGCGCGGCGCGGGCGTCGAGCGGGTCGCCGGCGACCAGTGGCGGGCCGCCGGAGCCGGCGAACGCCGCCCGCCACACCCGCAGCAGCAGGTGGGTCTCGACCACGCCGCCGACCGCACCGCTGGTGTTGATCTCGACGAATCGGGGTCCGTCCGCACCCACGACGACGTCCGGACGCGCCACGCACGCCGCGAACTCCTCCTCGATCAGGTCGTCGTCGACGAAGAGCGGGTAGTCCTGCGGGTCGGCGCCGAGCGCCCGCAGCCGGCCCGCGACGTCCGGAGCGAGGGCCTGCAGGGTACGCCGGCACAGGTCGAGCAGGATCCGCGCGGCGCGCAGGACCTCGCTGTACGCCGTCGACGGGATGACGAAGGGACCCATCGGCAACTGCCGTGCGGGCAGCATCCCGGTGTTGGTCAGCTCCCGGCGCAGCGCGTCGCGCAGGGCCGCCGTGCTGTGGCCGGGCGGCCGGCGGTACTGGACCGGCCCGTACCAGCTATCGGCAGGCATGTTCTCTCCTCTGGCCGGCGCCCGGTTCGCGGTGCTCCGGCGTGCGCGGCAGGGCCGCCAGCACCGCGTCCAGATGCCGGTGTTCCTCCGGTACGCCGGGCAGGTCGCAGCTGATGCCGCTGCGGACCGGCCGGGTGTCGTCGTGGAACCAGACGGCCCGCAGCCCGGTGTCCCCGACCATCTCCAGCACCGGGTTGGCGGCCAGGAAGTCGCGGACGGCCGGGGTGTCCCGGGTGGCCCGCAGCAGCAGCCGCTTCTCTGCGTGGTGGTTGGGCGCCAGCACGACGTGCGGGTGGAACTTGCGCTTCCACTGGAAGATCCCCTTGGCCAGGAACGCCTCGGTGCCGTAGAAGTCCAGCCGCCGGGCGCCGTGCCGGCAGCACCACTCCAGCAGCAGGTGGTAGACGGCCTTGAAGGCGCCGTCGGCGTAGTGTTCCGGCGCGCCGTCCAGGACGCCGAGCAGCCGGGTGGTCAGCGTGCCGGTGGCCGGGTCCCACCGGCACAGCGCGCCGGCCACCGCCGTGCCGGCCCGCTCCACCAGGAAGACGAACCCCTGCCGGAAGATCCCGTGGTAGGCGGTGTCGGCCCGCTCGGTGCGGGTGTGTTCGCCGTGCCGGTTGGCCATCGTGGGCCGGTGCATCCGGTGATAGAAGTGCCGGTAGTCCGCCGGGTCCCGGCTGACCCGCACCGTCCACCCGTGGCGCCGCCGGTTGCGGTTGAACTCCCAGCGTTCCCGCTTGGAGATCCGCCGCCGCATGGCCTCCAGGTCGGCGTCGACGGCCACGACGAGATGGACGCGGAACGGCAGCACCAGCGACCCGGCGCCGGCGAGCCGGTCGACGCGGGACCGGTGGCAGCCGATCGCCAGCAGGTCGGCATCGGTTTCCCGGCCGAGCCGGGCGCGCGGCACGAGATGCCGCGGGCCGGCCACCGCCGGGCCGAGGGCGGCTTCGCCGAGGCGTCCGATCAGCGGTGCGGTGTTGGTGAACACCTCGTCGATGCCGGCGTGCAGGACGGTGAGCCCGGCGCGCGGGAACTCGGTCCGCACGGCCGGCCAGGCCGGCCTGCTGTCGCGGTCGGTGACCCGGCGGGCGGCCAGCACGCCCGGGTGGGCGCTGTTCTGCCAGGCGTACGCCAGGCGCCGCGGCCAGGAGGCGGTCATGCCGGCGCCCCGACTGCCCGGTCGATGACGGCGGCCAACCCGTCGACGTCCCGGACCGGCCTGATCTGTCCGGCCGGCGGCGGGTCGAAATCGTCGAGCCCGTAGCAGCCCGAGCCGTGCACCACCACCTCGTCTGCCTGGACCAGTCCGCGGTCCAGCCCGTTGCACACCCCGGTGAGCGCCATGACCAGCGACCACTCCCGCAGCCGGCGCGGATCGGCCGGCAGCGCGACGCCGGCGTCGGCCAGCCGGTGCCGGATCCACGGGTAGCGCTGCATGCACTCGTGGAGCGAGACGACGATGCCGTCGCCGCCCTGCGCCGCGATGACGGCGTCCATCTGCGGCGAGGTCGGCGGATTGTGGGTGTAGAAGGTGGGGTCCAGTTCCTCGGCCGGGTCGTAGGTGACCGCCGGGAAGCGCGGGTCGTGCCGCTGCCGGAAGAGACCGGTCCCGGCGTCCTGCTCGTACCCGGGCCGGTCGGCGGGGTCCACCCGCCCGTGCCGCAGGTGCAGCACCATGTCGGGGGTGCCGAGGTGCTGGACCAGGAAGTACGCCGGCGCGGGCTGCGGCGCGCCGAGCAGTTGGCGGCCGAAGTGGTGCCCGAGCAGCCCGTAGGCGCTGGACACCGAGTGCGCGTGGGTGCGCCGCACGCCCGGCTCGGGCGGGAGGAAGTCGAGTTCGAAGAACGCCCGGACGGCGTCGGCGACCCGGTAGTTGTTGATGTCGAGGCTGTACCAGACGTGGGGCCGGCGAGCGGCCGGGCCGCCCGGGTGACCGGCGACGAACTGCGCGGCGATCCGCTTCACCCCGGCGGCGTCGTCCCCGCCGTAGAGCGCGATCGGGTTCCGCCGGGCCAGCGTCGGGTCGCGGTCCAGGCCGGAGCACCACAGCTTGTGGCGCGACGAGCGGGGTGCCACGGTCACGATCTGGAGCCGGTCGGCGGGAACGAGGCCGCAGTCGATCGCGCGGAAGACGGCGTCGCGCAGCGCGGTGCCCTTGTTGGCCGAGGTCGGCGTCACGATGAGGATGGACTCGCCGGTGCGGCGGATGTACTGGGCCGCGCGGGCCACCATCACCAGCGAGGCGATCGTCTTGGTCGTCCGGGTGGCCGGGTTGGCCATCAGGTCCAGCAGCCGCAGCCGGGCGGAGCCGTACCCGCCGAGTTCGGCGACCCGAAGCGCGGACGGCGCGAAGAACTCGTTGAGCCGCTCGTCCGGCGCCGGCAGTTCGTAGCCCGGGTTGAAGCCGGGCGCCGGCGGGGTCTGCGCCCGGATCCGGTGCAGCGCGTCCTGGATCCTCGGGTGGTAGTGGGTCAGCGCCGCGTCGAGGGTGGTCTCGCGAGGGACGGTCGTCGTCATGGCTTCTCCCAATCACATGGGACGGGGTTGCGGTGCCCGGCTCAGCGCGCTCCGGCCGGTCGTTCGGTCACCCGGGCGGGGCTCCGTGACACGGCACGGAGCGTGACACGGCACGGAGCCCGATCCCGGTCAGTGCAGCGCGACGAGGTCTCCGCGCATGGTGGCGGTGCCGGGGATGGCCTGCGCCGGGTCGGAACCCAGGTCGCTGACGCGGTTGCGGTCATCGACGAGGACCACCCGGGGGCGCAGTGACTCCAGCTCCTGATCGCTGTAGGTGCCATAGGCGATGATGATCACGAGATCACCGGGCGAGATCAGCCGTGCCGCGGCGCCGTTGATTCCGACCACTCCGGTGTGCGGCGGACCCTCGATGACGTACGTGGACAGGCGCGTACCGTTGTTGATGTCGACGATGTCGACACGCTCACCGGCATAAAGGTCGGCGGCCTCCATGAGATCGCGCGCGAGGGTGAGCGAGCCGACGTAGTGCAGATCTGCCTGCGTCACGGTGGCCCGGTGGATCTTCGACTTCATCATGGTACGGAACATCAGCGTCCTCGTCTCGGAGTAGTTCAGGCCGTGACCAGCTCGCGAGCCGGCGGCTCGCTGGGGGCGTCGGTGATGACCGTGCCGACCTGAATGCGGCGCAGATGGCGGTGCCGGTCGTTGAAGGCGGTACGGGAGTGCAACATCCGCCAGTTGTCCCAGACCAGCATGTCGTTGCGTTCGTAGTTCACCGCGATGTGATGCTGGTCGAAGTACCGCTTGACCTTTTCCTGGATGGCGGCCGCCGGATCGTCGTCGGCGCGGATCAGGTTGTTGCAGGAGAAGCGGACGATCTGCCCGTCGGCGTGGTCCTCGAGAACGGGGTGGCGGGTGTGCAGGTCCAGCCCCATGCGGCGGATGCCGTCCGTGGTCTTCCAGTCGTACACGTGGTTGTTCAGGTGGTCGCGTTCCTCGTCGGAGAGGGTCTGGACGAACGCGCGGGCGTCCATGAGGGTGGTTTCTCCGCCCTCTCCCCGGCACGGGGTGACACACCACAGCGCGATGAACCGGGGCGGGACGATCTCGAAGTCGTAGCCCTCGGTGTGCGGCATCAGCGGGCGGGTGTTGCCGGCGTGGTAGACGTCGTCCATGCCGGCTTCCGGGCGTACGTCGCCGACCACGGCGCCGGTGTAGTTGGGGATGAACGGCCCGAGCCCGCGGCAGAAGCCGACCGGGTCGAAGTCGTCCGGCGCGTTGCACAGATAGACGTATCCGTGCACGTCCATCAGTTCGTGGAACGTCTTGTTCAGCAGTTCCGTCGGCAACGGGTGTCCGTTGAAATCGGTTACCGAAAGAATGCTGAGCGGGGATCGGCCCATGGATCCTCCTAGGTGTGGCCGCGCAACGTCGCGGGCCCGGATGTGATGACACGAGGGCGCCCCGTACGCGCAGTCGGGCGTCCGGCGGGGTGGGCCATGACGAAGAAGTGTGTCAATGGCCCTTTCGGTCGATTAACCTGTCCCCGAGACTATGGAGGATCGTCCGATCGACGCAATGACATTCGTCTACCCGACAAAGTTCCTGTTCATCGACTCTCCTGGATCAGGATTCGTCCCGGAGCGAAACGTGCCGCCGGTCGGCCGGGAGGTGGTGGCCGCCCGGCCCGGATCCGCCGCCGTCTCCGTCGCAACCGCCGTCGTCTCCGCAACCTCCGTCGCAACCGATGCTCGGGCGAGGAGTTACCCCGGTTGACTCTGGGTACTTGGCCCGGTACTTCAACGCGGCCGCCAGCCAACGGCCGGGCCAACCGCAGTGACCTCGTAGGTAGCCCAGCTCGGGAGCAACATTGACGACCATCGTCTTCACGGACGCCGACATCTGCCGAGTCGGCGTCGCCCCAAGCCCGTCCATGGCCGTCGAGATCCTGCTCAGCCTGCGGATGCTCGCGCAGCGGCCGAGCCGCGTCTACGCGCTCTGGCACGCCCGGACCGTCGCCCGTCTCGGCATGCCACCGGGTGAGGCGTCACCGGCGTCCATGCTGGGTGAGACGCTCGGCGAGGTCTCCTCCACCCCGGACGCGGTGCACCTCATCGCCGGCATGCTCGGGCCGTGGCATCAGGCCGCCCGGGTCGAACCCGACGCGCCCGTCCGGGTGCCGGAGCCCCGCGCGGGTGATACGGGCCAGCCCCGCCCGGGTGATCCGGTCGAGTCCCACCCGGGGGACCCGGGCCAACCCCGCCCGGGGGACCCGGATCGGCTCCGGCTGGGTGATCCCGGCCAGCCCCGGCCGGGCGACCCCGCCGGCGGCGGCGCGCGCCCGGTGCCCGGCCTGCTGCGCTACCACTGGGCCGCGATAGCCCCGTACTGGAACCAGTTCCGGGTCGCGGTCGACGCCGAGCGGGCCGCCCACTCCCGCGCCCTGCTCAGCGGCGGGCCGCACCAGTTGCTCGGCGCGCTCGGGCCGGTGCTGCGCTGGAGACCGCCGCGACTGGAGGCCGGTCCCGGCGGCGCCGCGGTGGCGCTGGACGGCGACGGGGTGACCCTGCTGCCCTCGGTGTTCTGCGACGGGGAACCGTTCCTGGTGCCGGTGGCCGACTCCCGGCCACTGCTGGTCTATCCGATGGACGAGGCGGCGCGCGTCGGCGCGCTCGCGATGATCGACAATCGGGTCGCCGACCCGCACGGTCTGAGGGATCTTCTGGGCGCGACCCGCGCCGCGATCCTGGTCACGCTCCTGGACCCGTCCACCACGACCGAGGTCGCCCGCCGCAAGGACCTCGCCCCCAGCACCGTGAGCAAGCACCTGTCGGTGCTGCGCGAGGCCGGGCTGCTGGACAGCCGCCGGCTGGCCAACGAGGTGCTCTACTTCCTCACGCCCCTCGGGCGGGCGCTCGTGCACTCCGCCACTTCACCAGATCGAGACGGCGACGGTCGCCGGTGTCCGAAGGGAAACGGGACAGGATGTTCACCACCTTCACTCTCGACCACATCGACGTAGGGGAGGCCACCCTGCGGGTCCGGCACGGCGGCGCGGGGCCGGCCGTCCTGCTGCTGCACGGCCATCCCCGTACCCACGCCACCTGGCACCGGGTGGCGCCGCTGCTCGCCGAGCGGTTCACCGTGGTCTGCCCCGACCTGCGCGGCTACGGCCGGTCCAGCAAGCCGCCGACGGACGACGAGCACACCCCGTACTCGAAACGGGCGATGGCCCGGGACTGCCTGGCGCTGATGCACGGCCTCGGCCACCGGCGGTTCGCGGTGGTGGGGCACGACCGCGGCGGCTACGTGGCCTTCCGGCTCGCGATGGACCACCCGGGGTCGGTCAGCGCGCTCGTCGCCCTGGACGTGGTGCCGATCGGGGACGCGCTCGACCGGTGCGACGCGCGGTTCGCGACCCGGTGGTGGCACTGGTTCTTCCTGGCCAGCCCGGAGCTGCCGGAAAAGGTCATCGGCGCCGACCCGGACGCCTTCTACGGCGTCCGGTACGGCGCCGATGAGGACGACATGAGCCGGGAGGAGTTCCAGGACTACCAGCGCGCGATCCACGACCCCGGCACGGTGCACGCCATGTGCGAGGACTACCGGGCCGGTGTCGGCATCGACCGGCGGCACGACGAGCAGGATCGCGCGGCCGGGCGGCGCCTCCGGTGCCCGACGCTGGTGCTGTGGGGCAGCGAAAGCGGCCTGGCCGAACTCTACGACGACGACGTGCTCGGCGTCTGGGCGCCGTGGGCGCCGCGGCTGCGCGGCGCGCCCGTCAAGTCCGGTCACCACCTGATGGAGGAGGCTCCCGGTGACCTCGCCGCGCAGATCAGCAGGTTCCTCAGCGCACCGCAGTGAGCGCCGCGGCGGCGGTGCGGGCGGCACGCCACCGGGGCGCGACGTGCGGCAGCAGCGCGCCGGTGACCGCCAGGGAGCCGGCCGCCGCCATCGCCATCGCGGTCGTCGGGCCGAACATCTCGGCCGTCGCCCCGGCGAGCGCCACGGCCACCGCCTGCATGGTCATCATCCCGCTCATCGCCAGGCCGAGACCCTGGCCGTGGCGGGCGGCGGGCAGCACCCGCAACAGCCGCTCCTGCACGCCGAGGGTGGAGCCGAAGCCCACCGAGGCGACCGCGACCAGCACGGCGGCCACCGGGACCGGCGGCCGCCAGGCGAAGGCCAGGTACGGCACCGCGAGCAGCACCAGGGCGGGCAGTATCAGCCGTCCCCGGGTGGCGGCGCCCAGCCGGCCGATCACCGCGTCGCCGACCAGCATTCCCACCCCGGCCGACACGAACAGCACGCTCGCGGACGCACCGGCGTACGGGATGTAGAGCGCCTCGGCGCCGACGATCAGCCCGTTCGGGATCCAGTGCGCCCACAGCAGACCGCGCGCCCGGGTGTCGCCGAGGATCGCCCGGTTCCCCGCCCAGGTGCTGCGCAGCGCGCCGCGGCCGGCGCCGCGCGGCCGGTGCCGGCGCAGACCGGACCGGGTGACCGCCGCGGCGAGCAGCGAGAAACCCGCGGCCGTGCACAGCGCACCGCCCGCGCCCACCAGCGACAGCAGTACGCCGCCGACGGCGTAGCCGAGCACCTGCATCACCCCGACCACGATGTTGAGCAGCGCGCGCCCGGCCACGTACCCGTCCCGCAGCACGTCGGCGACGAGCGCCAGCCGGATCGCGGCCGCCAGCGCGTCGCCGGCCCCGGCCAGCAGCACCACGGCGAAGATCGCCCACAGCGGGAGCACGCCGCCGGCCAGCAGGCCGAGCGCCGCCGCCCGGCCGAGGTCGAACGCGATCAGGGCACCCCGCGGCGGCAGCCGGTCGGCCAGCGAGAGCAGGGACAGCGCGACGACCGCGTGCGGAAGCAGCCCGGCGAGGAAGGCGACCGCGGCCAGCAACGGCGAGCCGGTGGTGGCGAACACCAGCGAGGCCAGCGCGAGCTGCTGCATGTTCTTGGCCACCACGGTGGTGCTGTGGCCGGCGAACAGCGCGCGGAACTCCGTCACCCCGAGCACCTCGCGATAGGTCGCCATAGCTTGCAGTCTCCGACGGCCCGCCGTGCCGGGCTATCGTTACGCCAGGGGGC
This sequence comes from Plantactinospora sp. KBS50, assembly GCF_002285795.1. Taxonomy (GTDB): domain Bacteria; phylum Actinomycetota; class Actinomycetes; order Mycobacteriales; family Micromonosporaceae; genus KBS50. The sequence continues at coordinate 4,117,226 of NZ_CP022961.1, read as the reverse complement.
GAAACATGGCGTTCTTGGAGGTCTCCACGGCCCAACTGGCCGACGTCCGGTTCGCCACGTCGCCCATGGTCGAGACGATCGCCGCGCTCCGCCTGCTCGGCGGCGGGAAGTGCTCCGTGGAACTGCTGCCGTGGCGGGAGTACGCCGGCGGCGGCTACGAGCGGGTGTGCCAACGGGAGCCGGTGGTGGCCGCGCTCGCCCGGTTGGCCGCGCTGACCTCCTGGCTGCCGGACTTCATCTGCATCCCGCCCACCCGCCTCGACACGTCCTTCGCGCAGGAACTCGCGGCGGTGGCCGCCACCCCGGACGAGCGGGCCGGCCGCGACCTGGCGGTCAGCGCCCAGGGCCGGCCGCTGGACGCGCTGCTGTGCGGAGCCGGGGTCGCCGGCCGGCTCGCGGACGGCCTGTCGGTGTTCTGGCAGGAGGTGATGCAGCCGATGTGGCCCCGGCTGTCCGCGATCGCCGAGCAGGACGTGGTCCACCGCACCGGGCTGCTGGCCACGTACGGCTGGTCCCGGGCCCTGCACGGGCTGAGCCTCGGGGTGCGCTGGCGCTCGACCGGGCGCATCGAGATCGGGGACCTGGGCGGCCCGGACCATCGGGTCGACGGCGCGGCCCTGACGCTGGTGCCGTCCACCCTCGGCGGTCGGTGGCTGGCCCTGGACCCGCCCCGGGCGTACGCCCTGGTCTATCCGGCCCGGGGCGGCGGCAATCTCTGGTCGCTGCCGGCCCGGCCCGGCGCCGAGGCCGTCGACCGGCTGATCGGCCGCACCAGGGGGCAGGTCCTGCGGGCGCTCGACCAGCCGGCCACCACCACCCAGTTGGCCCGGCGGCTGGGCCTCAGCCTCGGCGGGGTCGCCGACCACCTGGCCGTGCTGCACGACGCCGGCACGGTCGCGCGGGCGCGCAACGGACGCAACGTCCTGTACTGGCGGACGGCGCTCGGGAACGAACTGGTCGGCGCCGGCGGTCCGGCCGACGCGGGACCCGGGTGAGGTCGACCCCTGCGGCCCGCGGTCCCGCGTCGGTCCGGCACCCGCTCAGCCGGCTCGGCGCTCGGCCGCGCCGGCGGGCAGCAGCCTGGCGGCCTCGTCGATCTGCTCCGGCGTGACCCGCTGGATCCCGAAGACCCGCACCGCCTCGTAGTAGGTCAGGGCCAGGGCGTAACAGGCCGGCTGCACCGCCTCGGGGTAGCCGGCGCACACCCGTTGCAGGTCGTCGTAGAAGGCCAGGTCGAGCCGGTCCTTGTTCGCCTCGAACCGCTGGGCCGCCTTGTAGTTGCGGTAGCCGAAGTCATGCCGGGCGCAGGCCGACTCGAAGGTGAATCCCAGCGGATTGTCCGGCGCCCAGGTGCAGTAGTCGGTGGACCAGTCGAACTCGTACGCCGCGTAGTCCGGGTAGTACCGCCCGATGTTCCACGCGTTGTAGCTGGCGGCACCGGGTGAGGTCAGGCTCTCCAGCACCGCCAGCCGGTTGGGCGCCAGGCCGGTGGAGAACTCGCCCGAACCGACCGCGACCGACAGGGTGCTGGTGCCGAGGCCGGAGCAGGGGGTCAGGTAGCGCATGCCGTTCGGCAGGGTGAAGCAGCCGCCCCAGGTGCCGCCGTTGATCTGCAGCACCAGGTCGAACCGGGCCTCCATCCGGGCGCCGCCGTCGTAGACGTGCCCGTCGATGAGCACGGCGCCGTAGCTGTAGGCGTAGTAGCCGCTGAGGAACGAGAACGGCGCCGCCGCCGCGACGATCTGTCCGTTGTACGGCGAGCCGGACGTCCGCTCGACCAGGGACGCCTGCCCGGCGCCCGCGAGATAGAAGTTGCAGCTGATCTCCGCGAGGTAGTCGATCCGTACGTTGAGGCCGCTCTTGCTGACCCATTCGGTGAGGTACGGCGTGCAGGCCAGGTCCTGCGGTTGCGCGCCGCCGACCGTACGCGGCGCCGTGCCGGCCGCCGGCGCCCGCAGGGTGATCGGGGAACCGTTCGTGGCGTCGGCGACCGCTCGCGGTGCCGCGGGTCGCCTGCCGGCGTCCGGCTTCTGCGCGCTGACGCCGGGCGCGGCGGCGACCTTCCGGTCGGGAAGGACAGGGGCGTGAGCGGCCGGTCCGGCGGACGCCGGGAGCGGGCTTCCCAGCGCGCCGATCACGGCGAGCGCCATGGCCACCGTCGTGGCCGAAATCCTGCGGGCGGTGCGTCTCGGTCTCATTCCCACTCCGTTCGTGTCGGCTGGTGCGCGCAGCGTTCCAGTCGAGACTGGACGGAATCTGGCCCTCGACTGGTCGCCGTACCGGACGCGGCGGTCCCGCCCCGCGAGCGCCGCCCGGTGACCCGTTCCGCGGCTGGCGCATCGAGCCGAAAGATATCGTCGATCTTGAATAGGACCGGCCGCCGCACCAGAATGGGGAGACCGATCGACGCAGCCAGGAGGCGGTGGGTTGCTCGTCATCCAGGTCCTCGGCCCCACCCGGTTCTGGCGTGACGGCAGCGAGGTCGGGCTCGGTCCGCCGGTTCGCCGCGCCGTACTCGGGCTGCTCGTGCTCGCCGGCGGCCGGCCGGTGTCCCGATCGCGCATCGTCGACGTGCTGTGGGGCGAGCACGCGCCGCCCAGCGCCACCAACGTGATCCAGACCCATGTGAAACACCTGCGCCGGCTGCTCGAACCCGACCGCCGCGCGTACGCGCCCAGCAGGCTGCTCCCGTCGGTGGGCGCCGGTTACGCGCTGCGGGTGCCGGACGGTGTGGTCGACCTCGACCGGTTCCGCGGCCTGCTGAGCGCCGCGGCGCAGGCCGAAGTCCGCGACGACCCGCAGGGCGTGGCGACCCACCTCGCCGACGCGCTCGACATGTGGCACGGCCCGCCGTTCGCCGACGTGCCCGCGCTCACCGGGCATCCGACGGTCCGCTCGCTGCTCGACGAGCGCCGCAGGGCGCTGGCCCGGTACGCCGACGTGATGCTGGCCCTCGGCCGCGCCGAACGGATCCTGCCGCTGCTGGACGAGGAGACGGCGGCGCACCCGCTGGACGAGGCGACGCAGGCGCGGCTGATCCGGGCGCAGCACGCCCTCGGGCGCCGCGTCGAGGCGCTCGCCGCCTACGACGTCGCGCGCCGGCACCTCGCCGACGAACTGGGCGTCGGCCCCGGACCGGACCTCGTCGCCGCGTACCTGCGGGTGCTCGACGAGGCGCCCGCCCCGCCATCGGCACCGCCCGCCGGCCGGGCCGCCCCGGCACCGGTCAACCAGCTGCCGGCCCAGGTCGCCGACTTCACCGGCCGGGCGGTCGAGCTGGCCAGCCTGGACGGATGGGCCGCGGCCGGCGCCCCGGACGGTGCCGCGGCGGCGCGGATCGGCATCGTCTGCGGCACCGCCGGCGTCGGCAAGACCGCGCTGGCCGTGCGCTGGGCGCACCACGCCCGCGACCGGTTCCCGGACGGGCTGCTCCATCTCGACCTGCGCGGCTTCGACCCGCGCTGCCCGGTCCCGCCCGGCACCGCGCTCGGTCACCTGCTGGAGTCCCTCGGCGTCCCGGCCGCCGAGATCCCGGACGACCTGGACCGGCGGGCCACCCGCTACCGGGCCGAGACCACCGGCCGCGGCCTGCTGGTCCTGCTCGACAACGCCGCCTCCGTCGACCAGGTCCGGCCGCTGATCCCGGGATCGGGGCCCAGCCGGGTCCTCATCACCAGCCGCGACAGCCTCGCCGGCCTGGTGGCCCTGCACGGCGCCCACCGGATCGTGCTGGACCTGCTCGCCGAGCAGGAGGCGCTGACCCTGCTGCGCTCGCTCGTCGGCACCCGCGTCGACCGCGAGCCGGCGTCCGCCGCCGCGCTGGCCCGGCAGTGCGCGTACCTCCCGCTCGCGCTGCGGGTCGCGGCCGAGCTTGCGGCGTTCCGGCCCGCGGAGACCCTCGCCGGCCTGGTCGGCGAGCTGGCCGACCAGCGGCGGCGGCTGCGGTCACTGGACCCGGGCGGGGACGTGCGGTCGGCCGTACGGGTGGTGTTCTCCTGGTCCTACCGGCAGCTTCCACCGCCGGCCGCGCTGCTGTTCCGGCGCCTCGGGCTGCATCCCGGTCCCTCGTTCGACGTGGGCGCCGCCGCCGCGTTGGCCGCCGCGGAACGCGCCGACACCGCGCGGCACCTCGACCTGTTGGCCCGCAAGCACCTTGTGCGCGCCGAACGGCCCGGCCGGTACGTCATGCACGACCTGCTGCGTGCGTACGCAGCCGGGCTGGCCGCCCCCGACAACCCGGACGCGGCGCTGCACCGGCTGCACGCCCACCTGCTCGGCACGACCGCCGTGGCGGTGGACCAGCTCTACCCGGCGGACCGGGCGCACCGGCCGGCCGTGGACCGGGCGCCGGGCTTCCCGGACCCGACCGCCGCCCGCGCCTGGCTGGACGCCGAACTGCCCGGCCTCGTCGCCACCGCCACCGCGGCCACGGTGGCCACCACCGCGGCCACCGCCACCACCGCCACCACCGCGGCCACCGCCACCACCGCCACCACCGCCGCCACCGCGGCCGCTGGGCCGGAACCCGGCTGGCACCGGTACCCGATCGACCTGGCCGCCACGCTGTACCGCCACCTTGAGGGCGGCCGGCACGCCGACGCCGAGGCGCTGCACGGCTGCGCGCTGGAGGCGGCGCGGCACTGCGGCGACCCGGCCCGGTACGGCGGGGCGCTGACCAACGTGGGAGCCGTGCACCGGCTGCGGGGCCGCTACGAACTTGCCGAGGCGTACCTGTCCGAGGCCGTCGTGGTCCTGGGCGGCTGCGGTGACCAGCTCGCCGCGGCGCGTGCCCTGTCCAACCTCGGCATCGTGCACGAACGCCTCGGCCGCCGGGACGCCGCCGACCGGCAACGGGCCGCGCTCGCCGCCTACCGCCGGGCGGCCGACCGGTACGGCGAGGCGTCCGTGCTGGTCAACCTCGGCAACGCGAACAACCGGCCGGGCCGGCTGGGCCAGGCGTACGACCAGCTGTCGCGGTCCGCCGTGCTGTTCCGGGAGACCGGCGCGCCGGTCGGCGAGGCCACGGCGCTGGCGAACCTCGGCGACGTGTGCGCCAGCCTCGGGCGGCACGACGAGGCGGCCGGGCACCTGGCCGCGGCGCGGGACATCTTCCACGCGGCCGGGCACGTCTACGGCGAGGCCGTGGCGCTGAGCAATCTGGGCCGGATGCGCGGCATCCGCGGCGACCACGCCCGAGCGGTCGAGGACCTGACGGAGTCGATCCGTGTCCTGCGGTCGATCGGGCACGCCTACGGCGAGGCCAGCGCGCTCAACAACCTGGGCGAGGTGTTGACGGCCATGGGCCGTACCGCCGACGCCGTGACCCGGCACGCCGCCGCGCTGTCGATCGCCACCGCGACCGGCGACCGCGACGAGCAGGAACGCGCACACGAGGGGATCGTCCGGGCGCAGCGGGCGGCGCTGCGGCCGGCGCGGTAGCCGCGCCGGTCGGTGCCGTGGGTCCTGCGGTGGCGGTGCTTCGGGTCGTGCGGTAGCGGCGCCGACCGCGGCGGTGCGCCCCGTCGCCCCACCCCCCATCGAGCGCTCCCGAACCCGCATTGATCGGCGTATCCGCAGGCCAGTGGCCCGCGGTCGGACCCGGGCGGCGGCCGGGCCGCCGATCGACCCGGGGTCGTTGCGGAGTGTTGACCATCACATTTACACCGTGATAAGAAGATGACGTCATGTTCTTGTTTGGTTCCGGGAGCGGGTGTTCGCCCAGGCCCGGAGCGATGCGGCCGAGCGGCCGTCGCCGCACCTCGATCGTTCCGACGACATTTATTCCGAAAGATCAAATGGTCACGATAGAGAGGGGTTTGCGATGGCCCGTATCGCAACCGCCACCAGCACGAGGCGCACCGTGCGCCTGCCGAGCCTCGCCGTAGCCGTGATCACCGCCTCCGCCGTCGCGCTCACCGCCTGCGGCGGCGACTCCGGCGACGGGGACGGCTCCGGATCGGGCGGCGGCCCGTACCGCGTCTCGGTCGTCTCCGACCTCACCGGCGCCGGGGTGACGCAGGCCGGCCCGTACGCCGACGGCGTCGCGACCGCCCTGGACGACGTCAACGACAGGGGCGGGGTGAACGGCGGCAAGATCGAATACAAGATCACCGACACGCAGTCGGACCCGACCGCCGCCCAGGCCACGTTCCGGGCCGCGCTGAGCGAGAAGCCCGTGGCCATCCTCGCCGCGACCGGTTCGGCGACGTTGAGCGCGTCGTTCCCGCTTCTGCAGAATGCCGGCGTCACGGTGATCGCCGCCAACGCCATCGGCTTCCCGAATCACCCGTTCCTGTACGGCGCGTCGCTCAGCAGTTCGCAACTGGCCAGCATGCTGGCCAACTCGGCGTCGTCGTCGGTCTCCTCGTTGCAGGGCAAGAAGGTGGCGCTGGTCGGCATCGACTCGCCGGCCACCCGGGGCACCTTCGGCGAGGTCGAACAGCAGATCGGCACGCTCGGCGGCACCATCACCTCCACGCAGTTCGTCGCGCCGGGCACGCCGTCGTTCGACAGCGGCGCGGCCAACATCATCAGCCAGGCACCCGACGTCGTGGTCATCCAGGACAGCGCGGCGGGCACCATCCTTGAGGCCAAGGCGATCGCCGCGGCCGGGTTCACCGGCCCGATCGTGGTCAGCTACGCCGGCTCGGACGATGCCACGCTGGCCAATATCGCCAACCCCAACCTGCTGGGCGTGCGGCCGTACGTCTATGCGACCGAGGGCACCGAGATCTTCGCGGCAGCCCAGAAGTTCGACCATGCCAAGAACGTGTCCAACGAGGGTTTCGTCCGCGGCTGGCTGATGGGCCAGATGCTGATCGCCGGCCTGGGCAAGTGCGGCCAGGACTGCTCGTCCGCGGACCTGATCAGCTCGCTCGACGGGCTGGGGACGTTCACCGTACCGGGCGGCTTCCTGCAGTTCGGCGATCTGCAGTTGTCGGCGGACCGGCATCACCCGCTCACCGCGGTCGGCCTGTACAGCTACGACCCGGCCACCCGGAAGAGCGTGGTCAGGATCGACAAGGTGGACGCCGGGGAGCCGACCTACCCGGCCGCCCAGTAGCGGACGGCGCAGCGGAAGGAGCCGCAGGTGGACCCGCAGCAGCACGTGCCCGCGACGGCGCTCGGCGTGCGCGGCCTGAAGGTGCGCTACCGCAACGGCGCGCTGGGCGTGCAGGACGTGTCGCTGGAGGTCGCCGCCGGACAGGTCGTCGCCCTCTTCGGCCCCAACGGGGCGGGGAAGACGACGACCGTCCGTGCGGTCAGCGGATTCCTCCGCAGCGAGGGTGCCAAGGTGGTGGGCGGCTCCGTCACCCTGTTCGGAACGCCGACGGCCAACCCCGAGCCGCACCAGACATCGCGACTCGGGGTGGCCTTCGTCGCCGAGCGGCACAAGATCTTTCCCGGCCTCAGCGTCGCCGAGAACCTGGTGGCGCTGGGCCGGCTGCCGCGGCGGTCCCGCCGCAGGCAGATCACCGACGAGGTGTTCGAGCTGTTCCCGGTGCTGGGCGCGCGGCCCAGGGAACTGGCCGGGCGGCTCTCCGGCGGCCAGCAGCAGATGCTGGCCATCGCCCGGGGTCTGATGTCCGAGCCCCGGCTGCTGATCGTCGACGAGCTGACCCTCGGCCTCCACCACAGCCTGCACGCACCGCTGTTCGAGGCGATGCGCCGGATCGCCGGATCGGGCAAGGCCGTGCTGGTGGTGGACGAGAGCACCGGAACCGCGCTGGACACCGTGGACCACTGCTACCTGATCAACGGCGGCCGGATCCGGAACTCGGGGCCGGCCGCCGACTTCCGTGGCAGCGAACTGCTGGCCGCAGGCTACGTGGAGAGTTGATGGACGGCGACAGCACGACACGGACGGCGTCGAACGCCGACTGGCTGGGCGCGATCTTCGACAGGCCGCCGCTGTCGGCGGATCACCCCGCGCTGTCGTTCCGGGACGTCCGTGCCCGGTTCGGCGGCGTGCAGGCGCTGGCCGGGGTGACGTTCGACGTCCGGCGGCACGACGTGGTCGCGGTGATCGGCCCGAACGGCGCCGGCAAGAGCACCCTGCTCAACGCCGTGTCGGGGCTGCTGCACGAGCACGTCAGCGGTCAGATCCTGTTCGACGGCGAGCCGATGCTGGGTGAGCCGGCGACCCGGATCGCGGCCCGGGGTGTGGGCCGCAGCTTCCAGGACCCGCCGCTGGTGGACAGCGAGAGCGTGCTGGAGAACGTCCTGCTCGGTGCCCACCTGCGGCTGGCGTACCGGATGGGTGACCAGATCTGGCGGCGCGGCCTGGTCCGGCGGCGCGAGGCCGAGGCCCGCGAGCGCGCGGTCTCCATCCTGGAGTTCACCGGGCTGGCGCACCTCAGGCACGACCGGGTCGGCGGCCTGCCGTACGGCACGCGAAAGCTGATCGACATCGCCCGCGCGCTGTTCTCCGGCCCGCGGGTACTGCTGCTGGACGAGCCCACCTCGGGCCTCGACCCGGAGGAACAGAGGGCCGTGGGCAAGCTGCTGACCGAGTTGCACCGGGCCACCCCGGTCACCCTGCTGCTCGTCGAACATCACCTGGACGTGGTGCGGGCGGTGGCCAACAGGGTCGTCGGGCTGCAGAGCGGCGCGGTGCTGGTGGCCGGCTCGCCGGACGAGGTTCTCGACTCGGCCGCCTTCCGCGACGCGGTCATCGGCGGGCAACGGGACGGCGGGGGCGGCGCGCCGCCGACGGATCCGCCGGCGGAACCCGAACGGCCCGGACCCCGCCGGTCGTCCTCGATCCGAGGGAGCCGGTGATGGCCCGGTTCATCGTCTCGCTGGTTGCCGGCATGACCCTCGGCGGCACCTTCGCGCTCATCGGCCTCGGCCTCGTGCTGGCCTTCCGGGCGACGCACACGTTCAACTTCGCGCACGGCCAGCTGATGCTGCTGCCGGCCTTCATCGTCGGCTGGCTCCAACTCGACGGCGTCCCCACCTGGCAGGCACTCCTGATCGCCCTGGTCACCAGCATGGCGGTCGGCGCCCTGTTCTACTGGCTGGTGCTGCGCCGGACCACCGGGCAGGGGGTGATGATGGGCATCATCGCCACCTTCGGCCTGGCCTTCGTGCTGGACGGGCTGATGGGCATCGTGGTGCCGGCCAACCAGTACGGCATCGACCTGCCCGGGATACCGACCGGGACGGTGGGCATCCTCGGGGTCCGGGTGAGCGCCGAGTCGCTGACGTTCGCGGTCGGTACGTTCGCGCTGGCCCTCGCCGTCATCGCCGTCCTGCGCTTCACCAACCTGGGCATCCGGGTACGCGCCGGCGGGCAGAACGCGTTGCTCGCGAGTCAGGGCGGGGTCAACGTCCGGCGCGTGCACATGGGGTCCTGGGCGGTCGCCGCCGTGCTGGCCGCCGTGGCGGGAATCAGCTACGGGAGCGTCACCACCGTCAACGCGTCGCTGATCGGGCTCGGTCTGGCCGCCATCCCGGCGATCATCCTGGGCGGCATGGACAGCATCGAGGGTGCGCTGGTGGGCGGGGTCATCGTCGGGCTCCTCCAGGCGTTCACCCAGACCTACCTCGGTGGCCAGTACACGGACGTGGTCAGTTACGCGGTGCTGCTGGTCGTGTTGCTGGTGCTGCCGCAGGGCCTGTTCGGAACGAAGAATGTGGTGAGAGCATGACCTCCACGCGGCAGCCACCGTCTTCCCACCCGCCGGTGCCGCCGGTGCCGCCGGGGTCCGGCCCGCCCGGTGCCGCCGCCCGGCGCGCGGTGCGCCGGATCCGGCCCGCCTGGTGGGGCGTGGCGGCACTCGCGCTCAGCACGCTCGTGGTGACCCAGACGGCGTCCTCGTACAACGTGTTCGTCTACGACTCGATCCTGCTGGCGGCCATGGGGGCGATCGCCCTGCAGATCCTGCAGGGCACCACCGGGCAGTTCTCGGTGGGCAACGCCGCCTTCCTGCTCATCGGCGCGTTCAGCGCCGTCTTCGTGCTGCGGCAGGGGTTGCCGTTCCCGCTCGACCTGGTCGTCGCGACGCTGGTCGCCGGGGTGGCCGGGTTGATCGTCGGCATTCCGGCGCTGCGGCTGCGCGGGCTGTTCCTCGTGCTTGCCACCTTCGCCGCGCACTTCATCGCGACCTTCGCCGGCAACCTGTACCAGGGGCACCATCCGGAGTTCGCGGCCACCGGATTCTTCATCCCGGTGCTGTTCGCCGACCACGACGACGGCGGTGGGACGGCCTGGTCCTGGTTGTTGTCCGGGCTCGTCGCGCTGCTGATCCTGGGTGCCACGCGCATCGTGCGGGAGCGTTCCGGGCGGGCGCTGCGCATGATCCGCCAGCACGAGCACATCGCGCCGACCCTCGGGATCCGGGTGGGCCGCTACAAGCTGTTGATCTTCACGCTGTCGTCGATGGTGATCGGCTTCGAGGGGGCGCTGCTCGCGCACCTGAACGGCAGCGTGCAGGTCGCCAACTTCACCCTGCTGCTGGCGTTCCAGTACGTGCTGATGATCATGATCGGCGGGCTGGACTCCATCCCGGGCGCGGTGATCGGCGCGGCGGTCGTGGTCGCTCTGCCGATCGTCGTGCCGGACCTGCTGTCGGCGTTGCACCTGAACGCGATGGATCCGACGTTCAGCGCGAACGTCTCGCTGATCATCTACGGCGTGGCCGTGATCTTCTTCGTCACCGCCTCACCCGAGGGCATCATGGGCCTGCTGCGCGCGCTGGGCCGTCGGGCCGTCCGACTGCCGGGCATCCGGGACGCGTACGCCCGGCTGGCCGCGGGGACCGGTGCCTAGCGCGCCGCCGGGAACCACCCGGCCGCCCGTACTGCGCCGCAGCACGCTCGCCACGCCGGCCTCGAACGAGCGGATGCTCGTGCGGGCGGCGGCCGGCCCGGCGGACGCGGTGTTCCTCGACCTGGAGGACGCCGTGGCGCCCGGGGCCAAGGATTCCGCCCGGCTGGCCGCCGGGCGGGCGCTGCGCGACCTGGACTGGGGTGACAAGATCCGCGCGGCCCGGGTCAACGGGGTCGACACCCCCTGGTGCCACCGCGACCTGGTCTCGTTGCTGGAGACCGCCGGGGACGCGCTGGATCTGGTGATCCTGCCCAAGGTCACCGCCGAACGGGATGTCTGGTTCGCCGACACGCTGCTGACGCAGCTTGAGGCGGGTCTCGGGCTGGTCGTCGGCGGCATCGGCCTGGAGCTTCTGGTGGAGGAGGCCGCCGCGTTGGCCGGTGTGGAGACGCTGGCGCGATGCTGCCCGCGGACGACCTCGGTGGTGCTGGGCACCGCCGACCTGGCGGCCAGCCTGCGGCTGCCCGCCGAGGTCGTCACCGCGGGCGACCCGGAGACCTGGCGGGGTGCGCGGTCCCGGGTGGTGGCCGCGGCCCGCGCCGCCGGGGTGGAGCCGGTCGACGGGCCGTACGGCGCGCTCGACGACCCCACCGGCTGCCGCCGGGACGCGGTTGCCGCCCGGGCCGCCGGCATGGCCGGCAAGTGGGTCATCCATCCCGACCAGATACCGATCGTCAACGACGTCTTCACCCCCACGCCGGACGAGGTGCGTACCGCGGTCGAGGTGGTCCGCGCACTGGAGTCGGCGGCGGCGTCCGGCGCGGGTGCGGCGCGGCACGCCGGCCGCCTGATCGACGCCGCGACGGGCCGGATCCATCGCGAGATCCTCCGGATCGATGCCGAGATCGGGCGCCGGGAACAGCGGCGCCATGGCGGCTGAGGCACCGGTGGCCGGCGTGTTGACAGGTCTCGGCGGAGCGGCGTATGAACATGATGTCATATTCATGTTAGCGATCGGGGGACACCGTGGGCGCACGTGACGAGATGCGGGCCCTCATCGACGAGGTCGAGGCGCTGCGCGTCCGCAACGCCGGACGCGCCGCGGCGGCCGGCCCCGGCGCGCCCGGCCGGCTGCACGCCCGCAACCGGGTCTCGGCGCTGCTCGACGAGGGCCGCCTGTACGAGGTCGGCACCTTCGTCACCCCCGAGGACGACCCGTACGACCCGGCGGGCCGGGCGCCGGCCGACGGCGTGCTCACCGGCACCGGGCGCGTCGACGGCCGGCCCGTCTCGGTCGTGGCCAGCGACTTCTCGGTCATGGGCGGAAGCATGGGGACCGCCGGTGGCCGCAAGATCGAGCACCAGGCGCAGACCGCCCTGCGGGAGGGACATCCGCTGGTGATGCTGCTGGAAAGCGGTGGGCACCGGATCCAGGAGGCGCTGGACTCCCGACACTTCGCGTTCGGCGGCGACGTCGCGTTCCAGCTCCGCACGTTGTGCTCGCTGTCCGGCTGGGCGCCGATGGTGGCGCTGATCCTCGGCTCGAACTTCGCCGGCCCGTCCAACTACGCGGCCTTTGCCGACATCGTCATCATGGTCCGCGACTCGGCCATGGGCATCGCCGGCCCGGCGCTTGTGCGGCTGGCCACCGGCGAGGAACTGACCAAGGAGGACCTCGGCGCGCCGGAGTTCCAGGCCGACCAACTCGGCATGGCCGACTTCGTCTGCGAGACCGAGGAGGAGGCCATCGAGTTGGCCCGCACCGTGCTGTCGTACCTGCCGCAGAACGCGGGCGCGGCGCCACCGGTCGTGCGGTCGCGGGAGCCGTCCACCGCGGACCGCCTGCTCGACCTGGTGCCGACGAGCCTGCGGCAGGCGTACGACATGCGTCGGGTGCTGCGCGCCATCGTCGACGAGGACTCGTTCCTGGAGGTCCGCCGGAACCACGCCCGCAACCTGCTGACCGGCTTCGCCCGGCTCGACGGCCGTCCGGTCGGCGTCATCGCCAACCAGCCGATGCAGATGGCGGGTTGCCTCACCGCCGACGCCTGCGAGAAGGGCGCGCACTTCGTCTCGATGTGTGACGCGTACGGGATCCCGCTGCTCTACTTCATCGACACCCCCGGGCTGCTGGTCGGGCTGAGCGCCGAACGCACCGGGCTGCTGCGGCGGAGCGCGAAAATGATCTTCGCACTCGGGCAGGCGACCGTCCCGCGGTTCAGCGTGATCGTGCGCAAGGCGTACGGGATCGCCTACCAGACCATGTCCGGCGGCCGCGACTTCGGCAACGACCTTTCCCTGCTGTGGCCGACCGCCGAGGTCTGCGGCATGCAGATCGAGGGCGCGGTGGACATCGTGCACCGGCGGGAGATCGACGCCGCCGAGGACCCGGAAGCCAGACGGGCCGAGATCATCGCGGAGTACCGGGCCCGGGTCGGACCGGTGCAGGCCGCCGGCGGGTTCGGCGTCGACGAGCTGATCGACCCGCGGGACACCCGTGGCCGGCTGATCGAGGCGATGTCCCGGGCCCGGGAACGCGACCTGCACGAGCCGCCCCGCCGACACGCGATCGCACCGATCTGAGGGGAAGCGATGAGCCTTTCGGAGCACGTCTACGACGCCATCGACCCGGACCTGCGGGACCGGCTGTCCCGCTGGCTGGACCGCGAGCCGGCCCACTTCATCGGCGGTGCCCGGGTCCCGGCCCGGGCCGGCCGTACGCTGCCCGTGATCGATCCGGGCACCGGCGGGGTGGTCGGGTCGATCGCGGCCGGCGACCGCGACGACGTGGCCGTCGCGGTGGCCGACGCGCACGCGGCGTTCGAGAGGTGGCGCCGGCTGCGCCCGAGCAAGCGGGCCGAGCTGCTGATGCAGGCGGCGGTGACGCTGCGCGCGAACATCGCCGAGATCGCCACGCTGGAATCGATCGACACCGGCAAGCCGCTGACCGACGCCTCCGGGGAGGCCTGGTGGACCTCGGACGCGTTCCGCTACTTCGCCGGCCTGGCCAACCTGGTCGACGGGCGCACCACGCGACCGCACCCGGGCGTGCTCGCCGCGTCGGTGCGCGAGCCGCTCGGCGTCTGCGCCGCCATCACCGCCTGGAACTTCCCGACGATCCTGGTCGGCTTCAAGGCCGCGCCGGCGCTGTCCTGCGGAAACGCCGTCGTGCTGAAGCCGTCCGAGCACGCCTCGCTGGCCACGCTGCGCATCGCCGAACTCCTCGTCGGGTCGGGGCTGCCCCCGGGCCTGGTCAACGTCGTCACCGGGGTGGGCGACGAGGCCGGCGCGGCACTGGTCGCCGACCGGAACGTCCGGGCGATCACCTTCACCGGCTCCACCGACGTCGGCCGGCGCATCGGCCGGGACGGTGGCGCCCGGCTGGTGCCGGTCGGTCTGGAGCTGGGCGGGAAGTCCCCGCAGGTCGTCTTCCCGGACACCGACCTCGCGGCGGCGGCACCGGCGCTGTTCCGCGGCATCTATCAGAACGCCGGCCAGATGTGCGCTGCGGGCAGCCGGATCGTGGTGCACCGCTCCATCGCGAAGGACCTGGCCAACCGCCTGGTGGAGCTGGCCGGCACGGTGACCGTCGGGCACGGGCTGGCCCCCGGCTCGACGTTCGGACCGCTGATCACCGAGCGGCAGTTCGACCGGGTCCGCGGCTACGTGGACCGGGCGGTGGCCGACGGCGGCACGGTGCTGACCGGCGGCTCCCGCGCGCGGACCTCGTACGACGGTTACTTCTTCGAACCGACCGTGCTGTCCGGGCTCGACGCCGGACATCCCGCCGTACGCGAGGAGATCTTCGGGCCGGTCGTCGTGTTGCAGGAGTTCGACGACCGGGACGAGGCGGTGCGGTTGGCCAACGAGACGCCCTACGGCCTCGCCGCGGGGGTCTGGAGCGGCGACACCGAGACCGCCCTGGCCGTCGCCCAGCAGGTCTCGGCCGGCAACGTCTGGGTCAACGGGTACGGCATCGTGCACCCGGCGGTGCCCTTCGGCGGGTTCCGGGACTCCGGCGTCGGCCGCGACCTCGGACCACATCACCTCGACTTCTACACCGAGGAGAAGACCATCTGGCTCGGGCTGAACGGGCGGTCGATCTGATGGGCGCCGCGCGGCTGAGCCCCAGCCGGTACTTCGACGAGTTCGAGGTCGGCATGGTGATCGAGCATGAGCAGTCCCGGACCGTCTACCCCGCCGACGCCGCCGGGTTCAGCGCCATGTTCCACCACCACAACCCGATCTACCTGGACGCCGACCGGGCCGTCGAGGCCGGGCACGCCGACCTGGTGGTCAATCCGCTGTACGTGTTCAACCTCGTGCTCGGGCTGAGCGTGCGCGAGCTGACCGAGAGCGCCGGACCCTTCCTGGGCGCGGATCGCATCGAGTTCCTCGCTCCGGTGCATCCCGGAATGAGCGTCCGCGCCCGATCGACGGTCCGGGATCGGCGCCTCTCGGCCAGCCGGCCCGGCTGGGGCATCGTCACCTGGGAGACCGTCGGCTGGGTCCCCGGCCCGGTGGGCGCGGTGATCCGGTACGACCGGTCGAACCTTGTGCCGTTGAGCAGCACCGGGGGGATCGCGTGAGACCGTCCGAGATCGCCGCCGGCGCGGTGCTGACCCACCCGTACTCCCGCACGGTCACCGACGCGGACAACATGCTGGCCACGCTGGGCTCGTTGAACACGGCGCAGGTCCACTTCAACGTGGAGGCGGCCCGGCGGCTGCTGGACGGCGCCTTCACCGAGCGGATCGTGGTGGGCGGCTGTGTGCTGGCCATCGTCACCGGTCTGGCGACGGCCGGCTGGGGCAGCGCCGAGCTGACCGAGGCGGGCATCGAGGACCTGCGGTTCCGCACCCCGGTGTACGCCGGGGACACGCTGACCGCCAGCAGCGAGGTGCTGGACGTCTCGCCCGGTGCCGGCGGCACGGTCCTGGTGCGTACCCGGCTGACCGGGACCAACCAGCGCGGCGACGTCGTGGCGTCGCTGCACCGCACGTTCCGGGTGCGGCCATGAGGACGGAGGCCGCCGTCGTGACGGCACCTGGAGCCCCGTTCCTGCCGCGGGAGGTCACCCTGCCGGCGCCCGGCCCGCGGGAGGTGGTCGTCGCGCTCGTCGGGGTCGGCATGTGCCACACGGATCTCGCGGTGCGGGACGGCACGCTGTACGAGACGCCGTTCCCCATCGTCTGCGGTCACGAGGGCGCCGGCGTCGTCGAGCGGGTCGGCGCGCAGGTGACCGCGCTGGCCCCGGGCGACCAGGTCATCCTCTCCTTCCGGTTCTGCGGCGACTGTCCGCAGTGCATCGCGGGCAACGTCGGCTACTGCACCCGCAGCCTGCGGCTCAACTACGGCTCCGGCGGGGGCACGGGCGAGCCGGTCGGGACGCTCGACGACGGCGGCGAGGTGTACACCCGGTTCTTCGGCCAGTCCAGCTTCGCGCGGCACGCGATCGTGCACGAGAGCGGCGCGGTGCCGGTCGACGTGGGGGAGGACCTGGCCTGGCTCGGCGCGCTCGGATGCAGCGTCCAGGCCGGCGCGGGCGCGGTGATCAACGTGGCCCGGCCGCGACCCGGCGACTCCGCCGTCGTCTACGGCGCCGGCGCGGTCGGACTGAGCGCGATCGCGGTGGCCCGGCTGGCCGGCTGCGACCCGGTCATCGCGGTGGACCGCGACCCCGCCCGCCGCCAACGGGCGACCGACCTCGGCGCGCACGCCGCGCTGGACGCGGACGGCTCGACGGTCAGGCAGATCCGCCGGGCCACCGGCGGAGGCGCCACGTTCGTCTTCGACTGCACCGGCGTGCCGGCCGTCCTTCCGGACGCCGTGCGCGCCCTCGACCGCCTCGGCACGTGCGTGGTCGTCGGCGCCGTCCCGCCGCGCTCGCAGACGCTGCTGGACGCGTCCCAGTTGCTGTCCGGGCGCACCATCCGGGGCACCACCGCCGGAGACAGCAACCCGCGCCTGTTCATTCCCCGCCTGGTCCGGCTGTGGCGCTCCGGCGGCCTGCCCGTTGCGGAACTGGCCACGCCGTTCGCGTTTCCCCGCTTCGAGGAGGCGGCCGCGGCGATGCGGGCGGGAACGGTGGTCAAGCCGGTGGTGACCCTGTGACCCCGTTCGAGACCGACGGCCGCACGGTCACCGAGGCCGACATCGTGAACTTCGCCGGGTTCAGCGGAGACTTCGGCCCGTACCACCTGGACCACACCGCGGCCGGCGCCGGCCTGTTCGGCGCGCCGGTGCTGCACGGGCTGGGGACGCTGGCGATCTGCAGCGGGCTGCTGGTGCAGTCCAGGTACCTGCGCTCCAACGGTTCCGACCCGATCGCCTTCCTCGGCGTCGACGTCAGGATGGCCCGCCCCACGCTGGTCGGCGACACGGTCCGGGTCCGCGTCGCGGACGTGGCGCAGCGCCCCTCGGCCAGCCGGCCCGGCTGCTACGTGTGCCTGCTGCACCTGGAGTGCGTCGATCAGCGGTCCGCTGTGAAGCTCGTGGTCAACTGGGCCAGTCTTCAGCGTGGAGCACTGCTGCCACTCCAGCCCGGCAGCGCGGAAGGGACATCCCATGGTTGACAAGCGCGGCACGAGGACCGACTCGTCCAGGCCGGTTCCGGAGACCGGCGGCGACCTCGTGCCGAAGACCCCCGGGGACACCGGATGAAGGCGAGCCTGCTGGGCGCGGCGCGGACCGTGTTCGCCCGGGACGGGTTCGCGGGTTCGCGGGTCGCCGACATCGTCGAGGAGGCCGGCGCGTCGAACGGCACCTTCTACCGCTACTTCGACGACAAGCGGCAGATGCTGATGGCGCTGCTGGAACAACTGCTGGACGACTTCTACGTGCTGGCCCGCTCGCCCTGGGATCCGAGCGACCCGAAGCGGTCCATGTACCTGACCACCAAGCGCTATCTCGAGCTGTACCAGGACGGCAGCGACCTGATGGCGCTGCTGGTCGAGGTCTCGCAGACCGACGCGGAGGTCCGGGAACTGTGGAACCAGGCCAGGGGGCGCTTCTTCAAGCGGATCACCGGCGCGCTGGAACGCGGGCAACAGGGCGGCGTCGTGCGGGCCGACATCGACATCGACCTCTCGGCGTCGCTGCTGGGCGCGATGACCGAGCAGTTCGCGTACATGAGCTTCGTGCTGCACGTGGAGCCGAAACGATCAATCGAAGACGTGAGCAATGCGATCGTCGACCTCTGGGCGCGGTCCGTGCTGGCGGAAACCTGATTGGGAGCAGCCATGACCGACGCGCCGATCGCCCTGCCCACGCTGGTCGCCCAGCGGGCAGCGGAGTGCCCCGAGCGGGTCTTCGTCATCGACGCGGTGGCCGACCGCGAGGTCACCTACGGCGAGATCCACGAACGCGCCCGGCGCTGGGCGGCGGCGTTGGCGGCGCTCGGGGTGCGCCCCGGCGACCCGGTGGCCACCATGCTGCTGAACGAGCCGGAGAGCGTGGCGATCTGGCTGGGCATCGGCTACCTCGGCGCGGTGGAGGTGCCGGGCAACGTCGACTACCGCGGTTCGCTGCTGCGGCACTACCTGACCACGTCCCGGGCCGCGGTCGCGGTGGTGCACGCCTCCTGCGCGGCCCGGATCACCGAGCTGACCGGGCCGGGCGGGGCGCTCCGCACGGTCGTGGTCGGCCCCGCCGGCGCGGCCGACCCGCTGCCCGAACTGCGGACCCCGGCCCCGACGGACCCGGTCCCGCCGAACCGGCTCTCCGGAACCGCCTCGGTGATGTTCACCTCCGGCACGACCGGCCCGTCCAAGGGGTGATCATCTCCTGGATGCAGCTGCACGAGACCGCGATCGGCTGGATGCCGACCGGTGGCAGCGCCGCGGACGGGCGGACGCACAACGACGAGTATCGGGACCTGGACCCGTGCTACTACAGCCCGTACCCGTTCCACCACATGGCCTCCCGCGCGCCGCTGCACCTGATGGCGCTGCTGGGCGGGCGGGTGGTGCTGCGCCCGGCCTTCAAGACCGACCTCTTCTGGCCGGAGGTACGCCGGTACGGCTGCACCTCGACCGAACTGCTGGGCACGATGGCGCTGTTCCTGGTCAACGCCGCGCCGAGCCCGTCGGACCGGGACAACCCGCTGCACAGCGTCCTGGTCGTGCCGCTGGTCACCCGGGTCGCCGAGTTCTGCGAACGCTTCGACGTGCGGGTGTGGACCGTCTACAACATGACCGAGCTCAGCATCCCGCTGGTCAGCGACGGCTTCGACCTGGCCAACGACACCAGTTGCGGCCGGGTGCGGCCCGGCTACCGCGTGCTGCTGGTCGACCGGGACGACGAGCCGGTACCGGTCGGCGAGGTCGGCGAACTGGTGGTGCGCGCCGAACGGCCGTGGGCGCTGATGGCCGGCTACTGGGACATGCCGGAGGCGACGGTCGCCGCGTGGCGCAACCAGTGGCTGCACACCGGCGACGCGTTCCGTCAGGACGAGGACGGGAACTTCTACTTCCTCGACCGGATCAAGGACACCATCCGGCGGCGGGGCGAGAACATCTCGTCGCTCGAACTCGAAGCCGAGGTGCGGGCGGTGGACGGCGTGGCCGACTGCGCCGCGGTGGGGGTTCCCTCCGAGGTCGGCGAGGAGGAGGTCAAGATCGTGGTGGTCCGCCGCGCCGGCGCCGCGATGACCGAGGCCGAACTCCGCAACGAACTGGTCGAGCGGCTGCCGCGCTTCATGGTGCCGAGGTACGTGGAGTGGGTCGACGAGTTGCCGAAGACCCCGACCCAGAAGGTCCGCAAGGGTGCGCTGCGCGAGTCCTGGCGGACGGCCTCCACCTGGGACGCGGCCACGAACCGCCACCTCGGCGTGGACTCGTGACGGGCACCGGGCCGACCGGCGGCGTGCTGTCGGGTCTGCGGGTGATCGAGGTCGCCGGGCTGGGTCCGGGCCCGTTCGCCGCGATGATGCTCTCCGACATGGGCGCCGACGTGCTGCGGGTGGACCGGCCGGACGAGGCGCAGACGGTGGACTACAACAGCGCGGAGGAGTACAACCTGGTCAACCGGGGCCGCTCGTCGGTCCGCGTCGACCTGAAGTCGCCGGCCGGCCGGGCGCTGTTCCTCGAAGCGGTGGCCAGGGCCGACGTCCTGCTTGAGGGGTACCGGCCCGGCGTGATGGAACGCCTCGGCGTCGGACCGCGGGAATGCGCGGCGGTCAACCCGCGCCTGGTGTTCGTGCGGATCACCGGCTGGGGACAACACGGGCCGTTGGCGCGGACCGCCGGCCACGACGCCAACTACGTGGCGCTGTCCGGGTTGCTGGGTCTGCTCGGCCCGCGGGCCGGCCGGCCGGCGATCCCGCTCAACCTGCTCGGCGACTACGCCAGCGGCGCCTTCATGGCCGTGATCGGTGCGCTGGGCGCGCTTGTCGAACGGGCACGTTCCGGCCGCGGCCAGGTGGTCGACACGGCCATCGTGGACGGCGCCGCGCTGCTGACCACCTTCGTGCACGGCCAGCGGCTCGCGGGCCGCTGGGGCGAGCGCGGCACCAACTTCCTCGACGGCGGGGCGCCCTACTACGACATCTACGACACCGCGGACGGCGGCCGGGTCGCCTTCGGCGCCATCGAGGACGGCTTCTTCGCCGAGTTCCTCGCGCTCTCCGGCGCCGATCCGGCGCACTTCGCCGAGCGCCGCGACCCGGCCCGCTGGCCGGCCATGCGCGAGCGGTTGGCCGAGGTGTTCCGCACCCGTACCCGCGACGAGTGGCGGGACCTGTTCGCGCACACCGACGGCTGCGTGACGCCGATCCTGGAGGTCCACGAGGTGTTCGACGAACCGCACCTGTCGGCGCGCGGCGTGCTGGCCGAGTCGTTCGGCCTGCGCCAGCCGCAGCCGGCCCCGCGCTTCTCCCGGACGCCGTCCGAGGTCCGCGGCCTGCCGTGCCTGCCCGGCGACGGCGGCGCGGAACTGCTCAAGCGGTGGGGGATCGGTGCCTGATCCACGCTTCGAGGTCGGCCTGACGCTCCCCTTCGACCTGACCGACTGGACCGCCGCCGCGACGCTCGTCGAGGCGGCCGGCTACGACTACCTGGCCATCGGCGAGCACGTCAGCTTCCACGGCCCGACGGCCAACGCGTTCGTCGTGCTCGCGCACGCGGCCGCGGTGACCAGCCGGGTCAGGCTGCTGAGCGCGGTGACCCTCGCGCCGCTCTATCCGGCCGCGCTGCTGGCGAAGCTGGCCGCGACGACCGACATCGTCTCGGGTGGCCGCTTCGAACTGGGCATCGGGGTGGGCGGGGAGTACCCGCCGGAGTTCGAGGCGGTCGGGGTGCCGACCGCCGAGCGGGGCGCGCGGGCCGACGAGACGCTGCGCGTGGTGCGGGCGCTGTGGTCCGGCCGGCCGGCGTCGCACCGGGGCCGGTTCTGGCGGTTCGACGACATCGCGCTCCGGCCGGCGCCGCCGACGCAACCCGGGCCGCGGATCTGGATCGCGGGCCGGGGCGAGGCGGCCATCCGCCGCGCGGTGCGCTCCGGCGACGTCTGGATGCCGTACATGTACACCCCGACCAACTCGCCAGCGGCGCGGCGGCGATCCGGGCCGGCCTGGAACGCGCCGGGCGCACTCCCGACGCGGTCGTGCCCAGCATCAACTGCTTCCTCACCCTCGACGACGACCCGGATCGGGCCCGGGCGACCGCCTCGGCCAGGGTCGGCGCGACGTACCGGCAGGACTTCACCGGTCACCGCGGGCGCTACCTGATCGCCGGCACCGCCGCCGAGTGCGCGACCCGGCTGCGCGAGTTCGCCGCGGCCGGCGCCCGCTCGGCCATCCTCACCCTGGCGTGCCCCACCGGCCGGTGGGCGGCGATGGCGCGGGCGGTCGCCCGGGACGTCGTCCCGGCCACCCGGGCGGTACGCCGATGACCCCCGCCGCACCGTTGGGAGACGCGGTGAACGAGATCCTCATGCCGGCCGGGGTGCGTGCCCCGTTGCACCGGGTCGCCTGATGCTGCGCCGGCCGTACACGGACGACCACGAGATGTTCCGGGATTCCGTGCGCGAGTTTCTGCGCCGGGAGGTCCGGCCGTTCGTCGGGGACCACCTGACCGACCGGGAGTATCCGCGCACGCTCTGGCGGGCGGCCGGCGCGCAGGGCTTCCTGGGCCTCGAAATTCCGGAGCGGCACGGTGGATCGGCGGCCGGCGACTACCGGTACAACGCCGTCCTCATCGAGGAACTGGCAACCGTCACCATGGCGCTGGCCTCGTCGCTGAGCATTCACTTCGACGTGGTGGCGCCGTACCTTGTCGACCTGACCAGCACCGCGCAGCGCGACCGGTGGCTTCCCGGCGTGGCCAGCGGGGAGGTCGTGCTGGCCATCGGCATGACCGAGCCCTCCGCCGGGACCGACCTCGCCGCACTGCGAACCACGGCGGATCCGCGCGGCGACGCCTGGGTGCTGAACGGCGCGAAGACCTTCATCACCAATGGACACTCGGCCGATCTCGTGCTCGTCGCCGCGCGTACCACCCCGGCGCCCGCGGCAGGGGCATCACGCTGTTCGCCGTCGAACGCGGCACCCCCGGCTTCACCGCCGGGAGCAAGCTCGACAAGGTCGGCCAGCCCGAGGCGGACACCGCCGAGCTGTACCTTGACGAGGTGGTCGTGCCGGGGGACAACGTGATCGGCGAGGTGGACCGCGGCTTCGGTCACATGATGGAGCGGTTGCCGCAGGAACGGCTGGGCGCCGCGGTGGCCAACATCGCCCACGCCCGGCAGATCCTCGACGAGACGATCGCGTACGCCGGGCAGCGGCACGCCTTCGGCAGCCCGATCGGGCGCTTCCAGCACAACAAGTTCCTGCTCGCCGACCTCGTCACCCGCGCCGAGGTCACCCAGACCTACGTCGACCAGTGCGTGCTGGCGCACTCCCGCGGCGAGTTGACCGCGGTCGAGGCGGCGAAGGCGAAATGGTGGTCGGCGCAGACCCAGAACGAGATCCTCGACCACTGCGTCCAACTGCACGGCGGCTACGGCTACATGAACGAGCAGCGGGTCGCCCGCGCCTGGCGGGACGCCCGGGTCACCAAGATCTGGGCGGGTTCCAACGAGATCATGAAGGAGCTGATCGGCCGTGACCTCGGATTCTGAGCGCGCTCGCGGGATGGCGTTCGACCTCGTCGACGGCACCCTGCGTCGCTTCGACGGACGGGTCGCGATCATCACCGGCGCCAGCCGGGGCATCGGCCTGGCGGTTGCGCAGCGTCTGGTGGCCGAGGGCGGCCGGGTCTGCGTCACCGGCCGCCGGGCCGACGCGCTTGAGGCCGCGGTCGGTGGCCTCGGCGGACCGGACGTCGCGCTCGGGGTCGCCGGTGCCGCCGACGACACCGAGCACCAGGACGCCGCGATCAGCGCCGCCATGGACCGGTTCGGCCGCCTCGACGTCCTGGTCAACAACACCGGGATCAATCCGGCGTTCGGCAGCCTGTTCGAGGCAGAGGCGGCGGCCATCCGCAAGATCTTCGAGGTCAACGTGCTGGCCGCGCTGTCCTGGGTGCGGAAGGCGAGCGCGGTGTGGGCATCCGACGCGGCGGTCGTCAACGTCGCCTCGGTGGCCGGGCTGCGACCCGCCGAGGGCATCGGCGCGTACGGGTCGAGCAAGGCCGCGCTCATCCAGCTGACCCGGCAGCTCGCGACCGAGCTGGCGCCGGACGTCCGGGTCAACGCGGTCGCGCCCGCGGTGGTGCGCACGCGGTTCGCCACCCCGCTCTTCGACGGCCGGGAGGACAGGGTCGCGGCGGGGTACCCGCTGGGGCGGCTCGGGCTGCCCGAGGACGTCGCCGCCGCGGTGGCGTTCCTGGCCTCGCGGGACGCGGCCTGGATCACCGGGCAGGTGCTCACCCTCGACGGCGGCCGCACCCTGGGCGGCGGGGTCTGACCAGAGCGCGCCCGCGTACCGGCCGCCGACCGCCGGGGAGACGCCGGTGTGACCCGGAAGACTTTGCTGACACATCAGAGACCGGGCTAACCTTCCTGACGTGTCAGCAAAGTCTTCCGCGGAACAGCGCCGGGTGTGGCAGACCTTCGTCCTGCTCAGCGAGGCCGTCCGCCGCGAGGTCGGCCGCGACCTGGCCGACGGCTCCGGGCTCTCGGAGGCCGACTTCACCGTGCTGGCCGAGTTGGCGCACGCACCCGAGGGCGCGCTGCGGTCCACCCGGTGTGCGCAGGCCCTGGACTGGGAATCCGGCCGACTGTCGCATCAACTGCGCAGGCTGGAGCAACGGGGGCTGATCACCCGGGCGCGCGGAGCGGCGGGCGACGGTCGGGCCGCCGTGGTGGCCATCACCGACAGCGGGCGCGACGCGTACCGGCGGGCCCTCGGGCCGCACCTGCGCTCGGCGCAGTACTGGTTCCTGGACGGGATCGAGCCGGACCGGCTCGCCGAGTTCGGGTTGACCCTTGCCGCGTTGCTGCGGCACGTGCACGAGCGAGCCGCCCTGCGCGACCCGGACAAGGGGGAGTCCACGCCATGACCGCTGCAACGATGCCCAACTGGGCGAGGAGCGACACCGACCTGTCCGGCTCCACGGTGCTGGTGATCGGCGGCGCCGGCGGCGTCGGGGAGGGCGTCACTTGCGCGCTGCTGGACGCGGGGGCCACGGTCGTCGCGACCGGGCGTACCCGGGCCAGGCTGGACGCCCTGGCGGACCGGACGGCCTCGCCCCGGCTCGCCACGGCCACGCTCGACCTGCTCGATCCGGCCCTGCCCGACGCCGTCGCGGCGCTGGTGCGCCGGCACGGCCCGCCGGACGCTGCGGTGCTCAGCGTGGCGGACTGGGGCGGGCAGGGCCGCAAGCGGCTCGTCGACCTGACCGACCAGGAGTGGGCGGCGCTGGTCGCGCAGAACCAGACGAGCATCTTCCGGGCGTACCGCGCCCTGGTCCCGGCCGTCTCCCCGGGCGGCATGATCGCCCAGCTCAACGGCCTCAGCGCCGACCTGCCCTTTCCCGGCGCCGGCGGGGTGGCGCTGACCGCCGCGGCCACCAGGTCCATGACCCGCACCATCGCGGAGGAGGTGCGCGGCGACGGGCCGCGGATCTACGAGATCGTGCTCGGCGTCATCCGCCCCCGGCCGCGGCGACTCGCCGGGGTCGACGACCCCGGTTGGATTCCGGCCGCGCACGTCGGGACGCACGTCGCCGAACTCGTCGCCGGGTCGAGCCCGCTCACCGATTCGACGTTGCAGTACCTGGTCGACGTGGCCGAGGGCCCGCGGGCCGGCTGAGAGGGTGTGACCATGATCGAGATCGTCCGTCCCGGCGACCGCCGGTACCGCGACCTGCGGGACGTCTACACGGCCACCGGCGCGCCGGCGATGGTGCTGCGGCCGGGCGACGCCGCCGAGGTGGCGGAGGCGCTGGACCGGGCGCTGGCCGCCGGCGGCGAGCTGTCGGTACGCAGCGGCGGGCACGGCATGAGCAGCGTCGCGACAAACGTCGGCGGCAGCGTCATCGACCTCGGCCGGCTCGCCGAGGTCGAACTGGTCGACCGGGCCGAGCGCCTGGTCCGGATCGGCCCGGGCGCCCGCTGGGGCGACGTCGCGGCGGCCCTGCGCCCGCACGGCCTGGTCATCGGCTCGGGCGACTCCGGCGACGTGGGGGTCGGCGGCCTCGCCACCACCGGCGGCCTCGGCCTGCTCGGCCGGGCGCACGGGCTCACCATCGACAATCTGGTCGCCGCCGAGATCGTCACGGCGGACGGCCGGATCCGCACCGTCGACGCCGGGCACGAGCCCGACCTGTTCTGGGCGGTACGCGGGGCCGGCGCCAACGTCGGCATCGTGACCTCGTTCGTGATCCGCGCACAGCGGGTGCCGGCGGTCGTCCAGGCCACCCTCCAGTACGAGGTCGGCGAGGTGGAGGCGTTCCTGCGGCGGTGGGGCGAGACGGTCGAGGCGGCGCCCCGGCAGGTTTCGGCCTTCCTCTACCTGATGGGCGGCGACGCCGCGCTGGCCATGATCGTGTACGCCGGGGACGACGCGGCGGCGGCGACGGCGGCGCTCGACCCGTTCGTCCGCATCGCCCCCCGGTACGGCCAGCACGCCGGCATCGTCCCGTACGCCGCCGTGGTGACCGCGACCCACGCGCCGCACCGCGGCCGGCAGGCCACCCGCGCGCACAGCGGCCTCGCCGTGCACCTGGACGAGGACGTCGCGGCCGGGATCGGCGCGCTGGTCCGGTCCGGGTTCGGGCAGTTCCTGCAGGTCCGGTCGGCCGGCGGGGCGATCAACGACGTCGCCGCGGACGCGAGCGCCTACGCCCACCGGCACCAGAACTTCTCCGTCACGGCCGTGACCGGCGATCGGTTTCCCGACTTCGACCGGGCGTGGAGCCGGGTGCACCCGATGCTGGACGGCCTCTACCTGAGCTTCGAGTCCGTGTTCTCGCCCGAGCGGCTCACCGACGCCTTCCCGGCGCCGACCCTGCGCCGGCTGCGCGAGATCAAGCAGCGGGTCGACCCGGGCAACGTCTTCCGGCAGAACTTCCCGGTGCTGGGTCCGGCCGGCGGCCCGGTCGACGCGGCGCCGCCGGTCACGCCTCGATGACCTCCCGGGCGTACAGCCGGAACTGCGCGGGCACCGTGCGGCCGGGCGGTCCCGCGGCGGCGTCGCCGCGGTACCAACTGTCCGCGTACGGCCGGCCGCTCCCGTCGTCGGTGAGCTGGTCCAGCACCGGCGGGCCGGCCGCCAGCCGGTCGGCGTAGTCGCGCAGCGACAGGAAGCGCATGGTCGCGAGCTTCAGGCCGCCCACGTGCACGGCCAGCGGGAGCAGCCCGGTGCCGGCGACCACGTCGTAGGCGGCGGCCCGGTCCCGCTCCACCCGCTCGGACCCGACGACGTGCGCCAGCAGGTCGACCGCCTCCGAGGGTGCCAGGCACGGCACGTCGATCCGGTCGGCGTGCGGCGGTACGGCCACCGGCCGGCGCGTGGTGACCAGGACGGCGCTGGTCCCCTCGGTGGGCAGCAGCGGTCCCAGGTCGTCGCCGTCGACGTGGTCGAAGATCAACAGGACCCGGCGCTGCCCCACCCAGCGCCGCCAGGCGCGCAGGTCCTGCTCCGGATCGCCGGTCGGCCGCCGTCCGCACCATTCGCAGAGCTGGGCCAGGATCTCCCGGGTGGGCCGCGGCCGGCCGTCGCCGTCGCGCATCCGGACCAGCAGGCGGCCGTCGGGATAGGCCCGCTCCGACTGGTGCGCCAGATGGACGGCCAGCGCGGTCTTGCCGATCCCGGCCGCACCGGCCAGCACGATCAGCGGCCGGGTGCGCCCGCGCAGCAACTCGGCGGCCTTCGCGAGCTGCTGGTCACGCCCGACGAAGTGCCCGGCCGGCGGGGGCAGCACGGCCGCCGCGGCGACGGCATGCCCGGTGGCCAGCCCGGCGGCGGTCGGCCCGGTGCCGGCCGGCGCGGCGCCGCGGTGGTGCCGTTCGGCGATCATCGCGTCGTACGCCTCCTGCAACGTCGGCGTCGGCGGCAGGCCGTACTCGGTGGCCAGCTGGCGGCGCACCTCCTCGAAGACCTGCAGGGCCTCGGTCTGCCGGCCGCAGCGGTACAGGGCGGTCATCTGGGCCGCGCGCAGCCGTTCCCGCTGCGGATACCGCTCGGCCAGCTCGCTCACGGTGTCGGCGACCACGGCGTTGTTGCCCAGCTCCAGTTCGAGTTCCGCCCAGTCCTCGAACGCCTGGAGCCGCCGGCCGATGAGCCGCTGGGCCTCGGCGGCCAGCACCGGCGAGCGGTGCAGGCCGGTGAACGGGGTGTCCCGCCAGAGCTTGAAGGCCTGCCGGAAGTGCTGCACCGCCGGCACGGTGGCGCCGCCGATCCGGGCGTTGCGTCCGGCCGTGATCAGCTCCCGGAAGTAGAGCGAGTCCAGCTCCTTGGCGGTGACGCGCAGGCGGTACCCGCCGTTCTCGTGCACCAGCCGGTCCGCCGCGCCGGCGCGCAGGTCGAGCAGCCGGCGCAGGTTGCTCACGTACACCTGGAGGTTCTTGCGGGCGCTGCGGGGTGGTTGGCCGTCCGCCCAGACGGCCTCGCTGAGGGTCTCCACCGGCACCGTGGTGTTGGGGCGGGCCAGCAGCGTGGCGACGGTCAGCCGTTGTTTGAACGGCCCGGCGTCCACCGGGCCGCCGGCGTGCATGGTGAGCGCGCCGAGGACCGAGAACCGTAGTTGTTTCACCCCACCAGCGTGACGCCGGATCCTGGACGGCGCGCTGGACCGCGCGCTGGACCGGCGCGCGCCGCGGCGGCCGCCGGCGGGCGCCAGGTGGCGGCCGGCGGGTGGCAGGTGGCGGCCGGCGGCGGCCGGCGGGCGCCAGGTGGCGGCCGGCGGGTGGCGCGCCGGCGGGTGGCGGGTGGCAGCTCAGCGGGGCAGGTGCGCGGGCAGGGCCAGGGCCAGCGCCGCGCTGCCGTCGAAGTACATCAGCCCGCGCGCCGCGAACTCCCCGAACGCGGCCTCGATCTGCGCGGCCGGCAGCCGGTCGCGCAGCCGCCCGTGCGCGGCGGCCACCCCGAGCGGCCGGTCGCTGGTGGCCACATAGAGATCGGCCAGCGGCCCCTCGAAGGTGTAGGTGCCCTCGGCGCCGGGATGCCGGCCGTCGTAGATCTGCACGAACCCGGGCGCCGACCAGTACCGCAGCACCGGCTCGGGCCGATCCTGCCAGGCGGCGTTCCAGTCGGCGACGGCCTTGCGCAGGCCGTCGTAGGTGGTGTCGGGCAGCGCGCCGGGAAGGTCGTACTCGAAGAAGTATGCGACCTTCGACAGGTCCACCGCCGCCGGATACACGTACCGGTAGCTCCGCTCGGGGGGCTTGCCGGGGGAGCGCGTGTACAGCGGGCTGAAGCGTTCGATCCAGAGCCGGCCGGCGTGCACCGGCGGCTGGAGGTGGACCAGGTGCGGCAGCAGCGCGGTCTGCTCGGCGTAGTCCTCCTCGGTCTCCCCGGGGAAGCCCCAGATGATGTTCCAGCCCACGTCGATGCCGTAGTGCCGGGCCCAGCGCAGCAGGTTGATGTTCTGCGCCGCCCGCACACCCTTGTCCATCAGGGTGAGCACGTGGGTGCTGAGCGACTCGATTCCGGGTTGGACGGCGGTCACCCCGGCGTGCGCCAGCGTCCGGATCTGTTCCCGGCTGAGGTTGGCCTTGACCTCGTAGAACAGCTCGAAGTCGGTCTCCTGTTCGACGAGCGCGGGAAAGAGGGTCCGCAGGTAGGCCATGTCGGCGATGTTGTCGACGGCCTCGAACCGGAAGCTGCGGTAGCGGCGGGCCTGTGCGGTCAGCTCGTCGGCGACCCGGCCGGCGGACTTGGCCCGGAACTGCATGGTGGAGCCGTTGAGGCCGCAGAACGTGCAGTGGTGCTTGGCGCCCCACCAGCAGCCGCGGGCCGACTCGAACGGGATCCGCACCGAGGTCGGCCCGGCGGCGGGCAGCAGTTCGAGCTGCCGCCCCCGGATGAAGAACTCGTCGTAGTCGGGGATGGGCGACTCGTCGAGGCGGGTCAGCGGCGGCTCGGGCGGGGTGACCACGAGCCGGCCGTCCTGGTGGCAGGCGGTGCCGGGGATGCCGGCCACCGGCGTACCGGCGCTGAGCGCGTGCATGATCCGCGGCAGGGCCACGTCCCCCTCGCCCACCACGCCGATGTCCACCCAGTCGACGGCGCGGACCCACTCGGGTCCCATCTCGCCGTCGAAGTTGGCACCCCCGAAGACCGTGACGATGCCCGGATGGCGCTCCCTGATCCGGCGCGCCAGCGCGAACGAGGCGTTGTTCTGCTGGAACGTCGAGCTGAACCCGACCACCCTGACCTGGTCCCAGGACCGGGCGGCGAGCAGGCCGTCGAGGTAGGCCGGCACGACCTCGTCGCGGATCTGCCGCAGCCGGCGCCGCCAGTCGGCTTCCTCGTGCGGGTTGCCGAAGTCCGGCGCGAAGTCCTCGACCATCCGGCCGTCCGGGTCGGGCGCCTCGGCGCCGAACGCGGCCACCGAGAACAGCCACTCGGCCACCATCCGGCTGCGCCGGGCGCCCAGCCGCTGATACTCCGGCAGGCCGAGCGCGGCCGCGAAGTCGAGGTTGGCGTGCAGGGTGTGTGCCGGGAACCCCTCGTCCCGCAGGATGGCCGCGAGCAGCCCCAACTGGATCGACGGGCGGTCGACGTCCATGAAGGGCATGGTGACCAGGACCACCGGCCATTCGGCCCGGCGGTCGGGGTCGGCCCGCGGCCACGTCCGGCGGGTCGGGCCGGGCAGTGGCAGCGGCAGCGGGGTTCCCGGCGGCACGTCAGTCTCCGTCAACCACGATGGCCGACCCGTGGTCGCTGTCCAGATCGATCGCGCCCGGGCTGAACGCCGCCTCGAACTGCTCGCTGACCGAGGCGGGCTGCGCCTCGGCGGCCGTGGCGGCGAGCGTCGCACCGAAGACGGTGCCGACGGCGAGACCACCCAGGGCGGCGAGGCCGGCGGCCCGCCGGGTGCGCTTGCCGGGTGTTTCGGAGTTGGACATCAAGGTTCCCCTTCTGTACCGGAGGATGGCTGCGGACCGTCGAGACGGTCACGCATCTGCTCGGCCAGCGGATGGCCGATGTGCTGGAGGACGTCGCGCGCCTGGCGCCACAACGCGCGCGCGGCACGGGGATCGTCCAGGGCGGCCTGGATGTCGCCGAGGCGCAGCAGCGTCGTGGCGACCTCGTACTGGTCGCCGAGGCCGCGCCAGATCGCCAGCGCCTGCTCGTAGCAGGCCATCGCCTTGTCGTGCTCACCCAGGCGGTGATGGGCGTAGCCCAGCGCGTCCCAGCTGTCCGCCCGGCTGGGCGAGTCACCCAGTTCCCGGTGCAGGTCCAGCGACCGGTAGCTGTAGTGCAGCGCGCGCTCGTGCAGGCCCAACCGGCTGTGGCACCAGCCGACCCGGTTCAGCGCGTCGGCCTCGCCGTGCCGGTCCTGGGCGGTCTCGAACAGCCGCAGCGACAGCTCGGCGCGGGCCAGCGCCGCCTCGTACTGCTCCTGCCGTTCCAGCACCCGGCTGTACTCCAGGTACAGCCGGGCCTGCGCGGCCACGTCGCCGAGCTGCTCGAACAGCTCCAGCGCGTGCTTGGTGTGCGTCTCGGCCTCCGCGAGCCGGCCGTGCTGCAACTCGGCCAGGCTGAGCAGCCGGTGGGTCAGCGCCTCCCCGGCGGTGTCGGACAGTTCCCGGCAGGCGGTCAGCGCCACGCCCAGGGCGGCCTTCCACTCGAACCACTTGCCCTGGTAGTTCAGGAAGGCGGTGATCGTCCAGGCGAGCCGGGACGCGTGCTGGGAGAAGCCCAGGGACTGCGCCTGGACGACCGCGTTCAGCAGCGCCGGATACTCGGCCATCAGCCAGATCAGCGCCTCGGCCGGCTCGTGGAACTCGCCGAGCACCGCGGCCGGCGCGGTGGCGTCGAGCGCGATGGGCCGCCGGTACGGGTAGAGCGTCCGGTTCGCCCGAGCGGCCGTGTGCAGGTAGTGGTCCAGCAGCCGGCGCTTCGCGGCGTCCCGGTCGGCGTCGCTGTCCAGCGCGAGCGCCAGCTCGTTGGCGTACGCCCGCAGCAGGTCGTGGGTGCAGAACCGGCCCGGCAGCTGCTCCTCGATCAGGTGCGCGCCGGACAGCTCGCTCAGCAGGCGGCGGGCGGTGCCCTCGGGCAGCCCGGCGAGGCTGGCCGCGGCGGCGAGCGTGGCGTCCGGACCGGCGTGCAGCCCGAGCATCCGGAACAGCCGGGCCGCCTCCGGGCTGAGCCGCTGGTAGGACCAGGACAGCACGGCCCGCGCGTCGGTCGCGACGCTGTCCCCGACGAAGGCGTCCAGGCGGCCGTCGGCCTGCCGCAGTTCCTCGGCGACGGCGTCCAGCCCGTGCTCCGGGTAGACCGCCGCGCGGGCCGACACGATCGCCAGCGCGAGCGGCAGCCGGGCGCAGGCCGCGACGATCGCCTCGACCGCCTCGGGCGTGGCCGTGACCCGGGCGGCGCCCACCCGCCGGCTGAGGAACTCCCGCGCCTCGTCCGCGTCGAACAGGTCCACGGTCACCGCCACCGCGCCCGCGGTGACCAGGTCGGCCAGCCTCCGGCGGCTGGTCACCACGACCGCACAGCCGGCGCCGCCGGGCAGCAGCGGCCGGATCTGCTCGGCGTCGCGGGCGTTGTCCAGCACCACCAGCACCCGGCGGCCGGCCAGGACGCTGCGGTAGAGCCCGGCCTGCTCATCCAGCCCGGTCGGGATCTGCTCGGCCGGCACCCCGTAGGCGTGCAGGAAGCCGCGCAGCGCCTCGCCCGGCTCCACCGGGGAGCTGTGCTGGTCGAAGCCGCGCAGGTTGACGTAGAGCTGGCCGTCCGGGAACCGCTGGCTGGCCCGGTGCGCCCAGTGCACGGCCAGCGACGTCTTCCCGACGCCCGCGGTGCCGGTCACCGTGGCGATCGCGGTGGCGGTGGCGGCCGGCGCGAGCAGCAGCTCGTCGAGCCGGCGCAGTTGCGCGTGCCGGCCGGTGAAGTCGGCCATCCCGTGCGGAAGCTGGGCGGGCGCGGTCACCCGGCGCGCCGCCCGGGCCGGTGCCGCCGGTTCGGCCCGGCCCGCCGGGTCCGCCGGTTCGACCCGACCCGCCGGGTCGCCCGGGTCCGCCGGGTCCGCCGGCCAGAGCGGCGACGGCGGCGGCGCGGACCAGGGCGGTTCGGCCGGCGGCGCGGACCAGGGCGGCGCCGCGGCCGGTGCGCCGGCGGCCCCGGCCGGCGGCGCGTCGTCCCGCAACAGCCGCTGGTGTACGGCCTCCAGCTCGGCCGTGGGCTGCACCCCGAGTTCCTCGCGCAGGAACCGGTGGGTGTCCCGGAAGACGGCGAGCGCCTCGGCCCGGCGCCCGCTGCGGTGCAGCGCCTGCATCAGCAGCCCGCGCAGCCGTTCGCGCAGCGGGTGCTCGGTGACCAGCCGGCGCAACTCGGTGACCAGGTCGTCGTCGGTGCCCAGGGCCAGGTCGATCTCGATCCGCTCCTCCAGCGCCGCGACCCGGCGTTCGGCCAGCCGGTCCCGTTCGGCGTCGATGAGCGGGCTGCTCAGCCCGTCGAGGAAGGGGCCGCGCCACAGCCGCAGCGCGCCGTGCAGGGCGGCGCCGGCCGCGGCCCGGTCACCGGCGGCCCGGGCCGCGCGGGCGCGGGCCAGCCGCAGGTCGAACTGGCGCAAATCCAGGTGCTCGTCCGCCAGGTTGAGCCGGTAGCCCGCGGCGCTCCAGGTGAGCAGCGGCGAGCGGCTGCGGGACGGCCGGGCCGGATCCAGCCGGCGGCGCAGCCCGGACACGTGCTTCTGCACCAGGTTCACGGCGTACACCGGCGGCCGTGGCCCCCAGACCGCCTCGATCATCTGCTCCCGCCCGATCGGCTGGCCGGTGGACATGGCCAGCACGCCGAGGACCACACGTTGCTGCACCGGGCCGAGGTCGACCTCCTCCTCGCCCAGCCGCGCCCGTAGCGGTCCGAGTACCTCCAGCCGTAGCGTCACATCTTTGTGGTCAGTCACGGGCGCCTCGTGCGAACCATGCGGAAAGGTCCTCCTCCGCCTACCTTCCGTAGCGGAGTATAGGAGGCCGGATCGATCAATCCGATGGCCCGAACGTGGCGGACTGGTGGTCGTTAATAGGACGTCAATCGGCAGATGGATGGCGTGCACGGTGCAGCGCGACCGCATGGTCAGAACACCAGAACCGTGGTGCCGTGCTGGAGCAGTCGGTCGGCGCAGTGCCACTGCACGGCGCGGGCCAGCACCCGACGCTCCACATCGGCCCCGAGCCGGACCAGGGCCGCCGTGTCGTCGCGGTGCGAGGCCCGCACGACGTCCTGCTCGATGATCGGGCCCTCGTCGAGGTCTTCGGTGACGTAGTGCGCCGTGGCACCGACCAGCTTCACCCCGCGGGCACGGGCGCGCTCGTACGGCGCGGCCCCGGGGAACGAGGGCAGGAAGGAGTGATGGATGTTGATCACCGGCACGCCGATCTTGTCGAGCAGCGCACCACTGAGGATCTGCATGTAGCGGGCCAGGACGACCAGGTCGCAGCGGCCTTCGAGCAGGTCGGCCAGGGCGCCCTCGGCGGCGGCCCGGCCGCCCGGCGGGGTCGGCACGTGCGCGAACGGCACGCCGAACCACTCGACCACCGACCGTAGTTCCGGGTGGTTGGCGACCACCAGGACGATGTCGGCCTCCAGTTCGTCCCGCCGCCACCGCCACAGCAGGTCGACCAGGCAGTGGTCGGTCCTGGACGCCAGCACGGCGATCCGCTTGCGCCGGCGGGGATCGGTGATGCGCCAGGTCATCCCGTACCGGGCGGCGACCGTGAGGCCGAAGGACTCGACCAGTTCGCCGCGGCGCTCGTCGGGCAGCACGAACTCCATCCGCAGGAAGAACGTCCCGCCCGCGGGGTCCGAGGTGTACTGGTCGGAGCCGACGATGTTGGCGCCCCGGTCGCCGAGGAACTGGGATATCGCGGCGATGATGCCCGGCCGGTCCGGACAGGAGACCAGCAGGCGCAGCGGGGTGGCGGTGGACGGCACGCGGATCTCCCGTCAGATCAGCAGGTCGGAGTGACCGGCGTGGCTGGGCGCGGGGCCGGTCGCCCCGCGCAGCACCGCGAGCACCGGTTCGGGGTCGCTGCGCAGGTAGAAGTGGCCGCCGTCGGCCCAGCACCGCCGCACGGGGTGGACGGTCTCGGCGGACCAGGCCGCCAGCCGGTCGGCCGTGACGTGGTCGTCGCCGGCGCCGTTGATCACCGTGATCGGCACCGGCAACGGCTCGGCGGGCCGGTAGCGGTAGCCGGCGACCAGCCGGAAGTCGGCCTGCACCGGCGGCAGCAGGAAGTCGTGCAGTTCCTCGACCGCCACCACCTCGGGCGGGAGGCCGCCGAAGGCGGCCACCGCCCGGACGAACTCGCGGCCCTCCAGCGCCGCGGTGCGCACGACCCGCGGCGAGGGCATCAGGCGCGGCGCCGCCGCGCCGGAGGCGACCAGCCGCCGCAGCCGCGGGTGCCCGCGCAGCCGCCGCGCCACCTCGAACGCGGTGAGCGCGCCGAGGCTGTGTCCGAACAGGACGAACGGTACGTCGGCGTCCGCGCCGATGGCGGCGGCGGCCCCGTCGGCGTACGCCTCGATGGTGGCCGGCGCCGGCTCGGCGTACCGGTGCGCCCGTCCCGGCATCGTCACGGCGACCACCGTGGCGGCCGTGCCGAGGGCGTCCTGCCAGCGCAGGTAGTCCTGGGCGTTGCCGCCGGCGTGCGGGAAGCAGTAGACCCGGGCGGCGCCGCCGTCCGCGCCGTCGGCGGTGCGGAACCAGTCGGCGGCGCTCACGCGGCGCTCCCCGGGGTGACGGCGGCCGTGATCGCCGCGGCGACCGCGCCGACCGCCGGTGGCCGCAGGCAGTCGTAGTGGCCACCGGTCACCGTGAGGGTCCGGGCGCCGGGCCGCAGCATCCGGCTCCAGTTGGGGATCGAGTCGAGCGAGCCGCCGGCCCGCACGAGCACGGCCGGCGCGTCGAGCCCGGTGCCCGGCCGGTAGCCGGCCAGCGCGGTGGTGTGCGCCGCGAACACCTCGTGCCGGCGGCCCAGTTCGGCGGCCAGCATGGCCCGGTCGTCGGGCTCGGGTGCGAGCCGGGCGGCGAGCCGGTCCAACTGGGCGGCCACCGGCAGGTCGGCCGCCGCGTCCGGCTCCAGGCCGACGCCGCGCAGGGCGTCGGCCACGAACAGCGCCGCCAGCCCCGCGGCCGAGTCGGCGTAGCGGGGGACCGTCAGGTACGGCGCGTCCACGAGCACGATCAGCGCCACCTGGCCGCCGCCGGCGACCAGCCGCAGCGCCGTCTCGTAGGCCAGCACCCCACCCATCGACCAGCCGACCAGCCGGTACGGCCCCGGATCGGCGGCCCGGATCAGCTCGGCGTACCGCGCGGCAAGCGCGGCGAGGTCGGCGCAGGGCGTCGTCCCGGGCCGCAGCCCGGCCGCCTCGATGCCGGACAGGGCCACGGTCCCGTCCAACTCGCGGGCCAGTGCGGCGTACTCGTGCACCGATCCGCTCACCGGGTGCAGCGCGAACGCCGGTAGGCCGGCGCGGCCCAGCGGCACGACCGGGTTCGCGGCGGCCGGGGCGGCCGGCCGCCGGCCGTTGCGGAGCCGCGCGGCAAGCGCGCTCCGTTGGCTGTCGGTCAACATGGCGTCTCCCTGCGAGACAGGGCCGGCCCGGCGGGTGGGCGCCGGGCCGGCCGGGGTGGTCAGGCCAGTGCGGCGTCCAGGCCGTCCGCGCCCACTTCGACGTCCTCAAGTCCGAACTTCTCCCGCAGCAGCACGGTGAGCTGGGCGGGTGTCGGGGCCAGGAAGACCGCGGTGACATCGGCGTCCACGGCCAGGTCGGTCCGCAGCCGGGTGATCAGCCGCATCGCCTGCAGCGAGTTGCCGCCCAGGTCGAAGAAGCTGTCCTGCACACCGACCCGCTCCAGACCCAGCAGGGTCGCGTACATGTCGGTGACCACGGTCTCGATCAGCGTGCGCGGCACGACGAAGGTGTCCGCGCCCTCGCCGACCTCCGGTTCGGGCAGCGCCGACCGGTCGATCTTGCCGCTGGCGTTCAGCGGGAACGCGTCCAGCAGCAGCAGGTGCACCGGGACCATGTAGGCGGGCAACCGCTGGCTCAGGTGCTGGCGCAGGTCGGCCACGCTCACCCCCGGCCCGTCCGGGACCAGCCGGGCGTACCCGACCAGCTGCTTCTCGCCGGACGGGTCGTCCCGGACCACGACCGCGGACTGCGCCACCGCCTCGTGGGCGGTCATCGCCGTCTCGATCTCGCCCAGCTCCACCCGCAGGCCACGGATCTTGATCTGCCCGTCGATCCGCCCCAGGAACACGATGTTGCCGTCCGGGCGGCGCCGGACCAGGTCGCCGGTGCGGTACATCCGGGCGTCCGGGTCGTCCACGAACGGGTCGTCGACGAACTTCTCGGCGGTCAGGTCGGGCCGGTTCAGGTAGCCGCGCGCCACCCCGGGGCCGCCCAGGTGCAGTTCGCCGGCCACCCCGACCGGCACCGGCCGCAGGTTGCGGTCCAGCACGTACGCCCGGTAGTTGGGCTTGGGCATCCCGATCGGCGGCGGCGTGATGTCGTCCGGCTGCAACTCCATCATGGTCGCGCCGATGGTGACCTCGGTCGGGCCGTACCCGTTGCACAGCCGCAGCCCCGGCCGCAGCCAGGAGCGGACCAGCTCGCTGGACAGCTCCTCGCCGGCCGAGATGAGCACCCGCTGGTCGGGCAGCGGCTCGCCGGTGATCAGGTTCAGCACCGCCGGCGGCAGGCACGCGAAGGTGATGCGCTGCGCCCGCATCAGCTCGGCCAGCCGGGGCGGCGACATCAGCGTCTCCCGGGAGCCGAAGACGGCCGTACCGCCGGAGCCGATGGCCAGGAACATGTCCATGACCGAGACGTCGAAGTTCAGCGAGGCGAACTGGAGGAACCGGTCGTGCTCGTCCAGCGGCCAGTGCGCCACCATGCCCTGAACGAAGTTCACCACCTGCCGGTGCTCGACGATCACGCCCTTGGGCCGGCCGGTCGAACCGGAGGTGTAGATCACGTAGGCGGCGGTGGCCGGGTCGATCGGCAGGTCCAGGTTGTCGCCGTCGGCACCGCCACCGTCTGTGCCGGTGCCGGTGCCGGTGCCGGTGCCGGTGTTGCCGGTGGTGGCGCCGGTGGTGGTGTTGCCGGTGGCCACCGCGCCGTCGGCCCAGTCGCGCACCGGGACCACGGCGGTCGGCCCGAGGTCGGGCAGCCCGGGATCGCTCAACACCACCCGCACGTCGGCGTCCTCGATCATGAACTCCAGCCGGTCGGCCGGGTAGTCCGGATCCAGCGGCACCCAGGCGCCACCGGCCTTCAGGATGGCCAGGATGCCGGTCAGCCGCTCCAGCGAGGGGCGCATGTGCACGCCGACCAGGGACTCCGGGCCGACGCCGAGCGCCCGCAGCCGCCGCGCGGCCCGGTTCGCCGCCGCGTTCAACTCGGCGTAGCTGAGGCTGGCGCCGTCCAGCACCGCCGCCTCGGCGTCCGGTACCCGGCGCACCTGCTCCTCCACCAGACCGTGCAGCAGCGCCGAGGGGAACTCGGCGGTGTTGGAGTTCCACCCGACCAGCTCGTTGTGCAGGTCCGCGGCGGTCATCACGGGCAACTGCGAGAGCCGGCAATCCGGGTCCGCCACGATCCCGCGCATCAGCTCGCGCAGGCTGGTCAGCAGCCGCTCGGCGGTGGCGGCGTCGAACAGCGCGGTCGCGTACGCCACGTCCACCGTCAAATCGTCGTGCGCCTGCATGAAGAAGTTCAGGTCGAACTTGGCGGTCGGCGCGTCGATCGCCGCCACGGAGATCCGCAGCCCGGCGGCCTCGTGCGGCTGCGGCGGATCCTCGTTGATGGTGAAGCCGATCTGGAACAGCGGTGCCCGGCTGGCGTCGCGCTCCACCTTCAGCGCCTCCACCAGCTTGGGGAAGGGCAGGTCCTGGTGGGCGTACGCGGCCAGGGTGGTCTCCTTGACCCGGGCCAGCAGTTCGGTGAACGTCGGGTCGCCGGAGGTGTCGGTGCGTACCGGCAGGGTGTTGACCAGATAGCCGATCAGCGGTGCCAGCTCGGGCCGGCTGCGGTTGGCGCTGGCCGTGCCGACCACGATGTCGTCCTGCCCGCTGTAGCGGTGCAGCAGCACCTGGAGGGCGGCCAGCAGGGTCACGAAGATCGTGGTGCCCTCGCGCCGGCTCAACGCCCGCAGCCCGGCCAGCACGTCGGCGCCCATCGGGGCGCGCGCCACCGCGCCGTCGAAGGACTGCAACACCGGGCGGGGGCGGTCGGTCGGCATCTGGACGGACTCGACACCGCGCAGGTTCCCGGTCCAGTAGGCGATCATCTCCTCGACCGCGCCGCCGTCCAGCCGGCCGCGTTCCCACAGGGCGTAGTCGGCGAACTGGATCGGCATCCCGGCCAGCTCGGCCGGCTCCCCGGTGACCTCGGCGGTGTAGCAGGCCGCCAGCTCCCGCACGCAGATCGCGAACGACCAGCCGTCGAAGACGCTGTGGTGCACGTTGAGGTGCAGCGCATGCCGGCGCTGCGTCATCCGGACCAGCCTGCTGCGGTAGAGCGGCCCCTTCGCCAGGTCGAACGGGAGCAGGCCGAACTCGACCGCCTCGGCCTCGAAGGCGGTGTCCCGCTGCGCCGCCGGCATCCCGGACAGGTCCCGCACCGCCCAGACGGTCGGCGGCGGGGGCGCGTCGATGACCTGCACCGGGCGGCCGTCCACGCTGTCCAGGCGGGTACGCAGGATCTCGTGCCGGGCGATCAGCGTGTCGAAGGCGCGGCCGAGGGCGTCCACGTCGAGGTCGCCGTCGAGCCACAGGGTGCCGGCGATGTTGTAGGTGGGCAGCCCGGGGGCGAACTGGTCGATGAACCAGAGCTGCTCCTGGCCCGAGGAGAGGGGCAGCTCGGTCAGGCTCGGGTCTCGCCGGGGAATGCCGGCCACGCCGCGACCCTGGCGCAGGCGGGCGGCCAGGGCCGCGCGTTGGGTGTCGGACAACATGACGTTCCTCCAGAGGGTCAGGCCTTGGCCGCCGGGGTGGCCGCCGGAGCGGGGGAGACGGGGGCGATCAGCGGGTCGTCGGGGCCGCTCGGGATGGACGGCAGCCGGAACACCGGGGAGAAGAAGGTCCACAGGATCGGCGTGGTCAGCAGGATCACCGTGATCACCATGGCCGGCCGCAGGCCGAGGTACTCGCCGAGGGTGCCGCCCAGCAGCGCCCCCAGCGGGATGGTGCCGAACAGCACCATCCGGTAGCTGGCGTTCATCCGGGCCAGCAGCCGGTTCGGCGTGACGACCTGGCGCAGCGAGACCGTGTTGACGTTGTAGACCACCAGCATGAACCCGGCGACGCCGAACGCGGCGGTCAGCACGGTGAGCGAGGCCAGGTCGCCGCCGCGGGCGAACAGGAAGGCCAGCGGCGCCAGCCCGGCGACGGTGGTGGCCAGCCGCAGCGACCGGCCGAACCCGATGGTCCGGGTGACGCGGGCCGACAGCAGGCCGCCGGCCAACGCGCCGAGCGAGCCGATACCCAGCACCAGCCCGAGCTGGGAGGCGCTGAGGCCGAGCGTCCGGACGGTGTAGACGACGAAGACGGTGAGCATGGCGTTCTGGGCGAGGTTGAAGGTCGCCGACTGGGTCAGCAGGTTGCGCAGCACGGCGTTGCCGAAGACCGCGTGCAGCCCCTCGGCGATCGAGGCGCGGATGCCCGGCCGGTCCTGCGCGCTCTGCGGCTCCGGCTCCTGCACCCTGAGCGACATCAGCATCGCCACGCTCACCGCGTAGGACAGCGCGTCAAGCGCCAGCGCCCGCGGTGCGCCCAGCGCCGCGACCAGGAAACCGCCGATGCTCGGCCCGGCGATCATCGCGAGCGAGAACGAGGTCTGGATCCGGCCGTTGGCATCGGGCAGTTGCGCCCGCTGCACCACGTTGGGCACGAAGGACAGCGAGCCGACGTCGAACAGCACGGTCAGGGTGCCCAGCGCCAGCGCGACGGCCCACAACGCCCACAGGTGCAGCCCGTTCACCGCCGCCAGCAGCGGGACGATGCCGATCACCACGAAGCGTCCGATGTTGCTGCCGATCAGCACCGGCAGCCGGCGCCGCCGGTCCAGCCAGATCCCGGCGAACAGCGAGACCACCACGATGGGCACGTAGCGCATCGCGTTGAGCACGCCCACCTCGAACGCGGACGCGCCGAGGGTGATGACGGCGACCAGCGGGAGGGCGAACCGGGTCACCTCCGTGCCGATCAGGGAGATGGTCTCCCCGATCCAGAACTTGCGGAACTCCGGGTTGCGCAGGGCACCCGGAACGGCCTCGGCCATGGTGGATCTCCGCTTCGCTAGGACGACAGGACGCAGTCGAGACCCCGACCGCGCAGGAAGGTCAGGAAGTCCGCCGCGCCGGCCGGGTCGGGCAGCGCCCGGTGCAGCCCGGCCGGCGCGGCGCCGGCGAGGATCTGCGTGCCGGCGTGGGCCAGCGGCACCGAGACCGCCCGCGCCATCGCCGTCTCCCGGTCGTCGCCGGTGACGTCGAGCAGGTAGCGGCCGTGCCAGGCGCGCTCGGCGGTGGTGACGCCGAGTTCGACCGCCAGCACCACCCGGTCGTGGTCGCCGGGGCGCATCGGGTGGCGCTGCGCCAGGTCGGCGGCGAGCGCGTCGAGCTGTTCCGGCGTACCGTCGCGGACCACCGTGAACACGTCGGCCCAGGCGTCCCGCCAGCCGGCCAGCCGCAGGGTGCCCCGGACGAACGTGCGGGGCCGCCAGCCGGCCGGCAGGTCGTACTGGCCGACGAACGGCGTGCTGTCGCGGTTGGGGTAGACCTCGAAGGGTTCGCCGTGCAGGACGTACCCGGTGGTGGCCTCCCACGGGCGGTCGGTGTCGACGACCCGGCCCTGCTGGATCGCGCGGGCCGGGGTGCGCAGCGCGGACAGCACCCCCGGGGCGCCCAGGAGAACCGGTAGCGGAAGTCGTTCGGCTCCGCCGGCAGCCCGCCGCAGTAGGACGTGAAGTCGACGGTCGCCGGGCCGTCGCCGACCGCCTTGCGGGCCAGCGCGACCAGGTCGTGAGCCAGCAGGTGGTCGATGCCCGGGTCCAGGCCGGCCTCGGTGACCACGACGGTCCCGGCCCGCCGGGCGGGTTCGTCGGCCGCGGCCAGCTCGCCGGAGGTGTAGCTGCTACAGGCGAAGTGGGCGCGCCGTTGCAGGCACATCCCGAGCAGGCCGGCGTGCTGGTCGGCCGGGAGCATCGAGACCACCAGGTCACCGGGGCGGACGGCGGCGGCCAGCTCGGCCAGCGCGCCGACCCCGATCCGGTCGGACAGGCCGAGCTGGCGCAGTCGGGCCTCGGCCCGGCCGCTGTCGCGGGCCCAGAGGGTGACCCGGCCGGCCGCGTCGGCCAGGTCGGCCAGCCCGCTGCCGGTGGAGAGGCCGGCGCCGGCCCAGTGCACGGTTCCGGTGGCGGGAAGGGGCTCAGGCATCGCGGGTGCTCCGTTCGAGGGCGTCGCGGAAGTGCGTGGCCGCGCGCTGCCACACCGGGTCGTCCCGGTCGATCCGGGCCAACAGCGGGGTCAGCTGCGCGGAGAAGGCGGTGCTGGCGGCCAGCGGCAGCAACGAGGGCAGGTTGTCGATGGCGATCAGGTCCAGCGGGTGCTCCGGACCGCGCAGCCGGACCACCGGCTGCGGCCAGGACGTCACCCGCTCGTAGA
The DNA here is from genome assembly GCF_002285795.1 of Plantactinospora sp. KBS50. GTDB lineage: Bacteria > Actinomycetota > Actinomycetes > Mycobacteriales > Micromonosporaceae > KBS50. The sequence goes on along the minus strand of NZ_CP022961.1, from coordinate 4,075,169 downwards.
TGGGCAGCGTGTTGCAGTCGCCCGTGACGTCGCAGGACACGTCGCAGATCAGCGAGAGCCGGCGGTCGGCGTCGATGTCCACGTGCGTGACGAACGGCTTCTGCGGGGTGCGGACGAAGACGGCGTTGATCAGGATGTCGTGCCCGAGCAGGGCGACCTTGTCCAGGTCCCGGGTCTCGTCGATGTCCCAGCAGGTCGGGTCGACACCGCTGACGGCCAGCGCGTCCCGGGCGCCGCGGCCGCACCGGCCGTTGGCGCCGATCACCAGCACCCGCGGCTGCCGCTCGCCGGGCCCGGGCGCGAGCGCGGCGTCCAGCTCCGGGCGCGCGTACGGGTGCAGCGGCGGGGTCAGGCGGCCCCGGAACCGCAGCATCGCCAGCGCCGCGCCGACGTAGCCGGCCCAGTAGCCGAAGGTGGCCAGCCGCCGGCCGGACCCGTCGGTGAGGTACTCGGCGTCCAGCAGGGTGCCGCCGCCGGTCCGGAAGCGGTGCAGCAGCTCGGCGGCGCCCTCCTGGTTCTTGTACGCGTGTCCGAAGTAGACGTGCCGGTGCCGCAGCCTCGGCGGCAGCACCGGCAACTCCTTGAGCCCCACCACCACGGCGTCCTCCGGCGCGTCGAACCAGCCGGTCGCCGGCGCGATCCGGCAGCCCACCTCGCGGTACCGCTCGATCTCGAAGATCCGCTGCGGCGACTCCTCGACGGTGACCGTGGCGCCGTCCCGGATCAGCCGACCGGCGTCCTCCGGCGTGATCGCGGCACGCCGTTCGGTCTGCCGCGTCTCGTGACGTAACCAGAAGTGGGGCAAGGCGGGCTCCTTCCGCGCTTGGTGGGCTACAGCGCGGGGATTCGCGCGTTGGCCAGGGTCAGGTAGCTCACGCCGTCGAGCCCGGCCGGGTCGAACCCGCCGCCCAGCAGCGTGTCGACCACGGCCGCCGCGATGGCGGTGGCGAGGTCGCGGCCCGGGCAGGCGTGCGGCCCGGCGCCGAAGGTGAACACCGCGGGCTCGGCGCGGTCGGTGCGGAACCGCTCGGGCGACTCGTTCGCGGCCGGGTCCCGGTTCGCCGCCGCCAGCAGCACCAGGACGGCGTCGCCGGGGGCCAGCGTCGCGCCGGCCACCGGCACCGGTTCGGCGACGAACCGCCGGGTGTTCTGGATCGGCGCGTCGTGCCGGGCCACCTCGCGGACCACGGCCCGCACCGCCGCCGCGTCCCGGCGGGGCAGGTCGGGACGCCGGCCGTACGCGACGAGCGTGTTGCCGATCAGCCCGGCGGTGGCGTCGAACGTCTGGGACAGCAGGCCGAGGCCGTTGGCCGCGACGGCGGCCGGTTCGGCGTCCGGGCCGGCCGCCCGGACCAGATCGGCCAGCAGCCCGCTGCCGCGCCCGGACAGCGCCGGGCCGAGCAACTCGCGCAGCGCCGCCGCCGCCATGGCGGCCCGGGCCTGCTGCTGCGGCGTGGCGGTCGCCGGGATGCACTGGACGAAGTCGCCGATCAGCACGCCCGCCTCGTCGGCGGCCGGGTCGTCCAGGCCGCAGAGCACCGCCACCACCTGCGCCGGCACCGAGAACAGCTGGTCGCGCAGCGGTGCCTGGCGCTTGACCAGGTGCGCGCTGCGCTCCGCGGCCAGCGCCGCCGCCCGGTCGGCGTCCACGGCGCCCAGCGCGGTGACCACGGCTTGCTTGAGCCGCCGCTGCGGATCCCCGTCGGTCATCCGGACCAGCCGGCCGAACACCTCGCCGGCCGCGGTGCCGACGATGCCCGCGGGCACCGGCTCGGCCGGCGGGCGGACCCGCAGCGCCGGCTCGGTCAGCACGGCCCGCACCGCGGCCGCGTCGGCGGCCACCCACGCGCGCAGGGTCTCGTCAAAGCCGAACGGCCGCTCGGCGACGAGGCTGGCGTAGTACGGGTACGGGTCGGCCGCGGTCACGGCGGTGATCGGGGTCAGGTCGGTCATCGTGGGTCCTCTCCGGCGTCGAAAACGGCGCCGCATCTCTCGGCGCGTCGTCCGTCCAACGAGCCGGCGATGACGTCGCGCAGGACCTCGGACGTACCTTCGTAGATGCGAAGCGATCGGACCTGACGGTAGAGCCGCTCGGGAACGCTGTCGGCGACCAGCCCCGCGGCGCCGAACAGTTGGACGCATTCGTCCACGATGGCCTGGGCGGTCTCGGTGGCGTGCAGCTTGGCCACGGCCGAGTGCCGGGCGTGGCCGGCGCCCCGGTCCACCTCCCAGGCGGCCCTGGTCACCAGCAGCGTGGCGGCGCTCAGCTGGACGTCGAGGTCGGCCAGCCGGGACCGGACGGTGGCCAGGTTGGACAGCCGGTCGCCGTAGATCCGCCGGCCGCGGGCGTGCCGCAGCGCCTCGTGCAGCGCCCGCCGGGCGAAACCGACCGCGGCGGCGCCGACGGTCAGCCGGAACCGGTCCAGCACCTCCAGCGCGACCGGCAGGCCCAGCCCGGGGCGGCCCAGCCGGGCGTCGGCCCCCACCCGCACCCCGCGCAGGTGCAGGTGGCCGAAGGCGCGCGGCGCGATGAAGCCGACCGGTTCGGTGGCCAGGCCGACGGCGTCCCCGGGCACCAGGAACATGCTCAGGCCCAGCGCGCCCGGTCCCTCGCCGGTACGCGCCAGCACGGCGTACACGTCGGCCGTGCCGGCGTTGGCGATCCACGCCTTCGTGCCGGTCAGCCGGTAGCCGTCGCCGTCGCGTACCGCCTCGGTCGCCACCGCGGCCAGGTCGGAGCCGGCCCCGGGTTCGGAGACCGCGAAGGCGCCCTGGAGCACCCCGGCGGCCATCCCCGGCAGGTACCGCCCGCGCTGCTCGTCGGTGCCCTGGCGCAGCAGCGCCGTCGCGGTCAGCGCCTGGATGGAGTACGCGTAGTCGGCCAGGTCGTCGGCGTACGCGAGGGCCTCGCGGGCCAGGCACACCGAGCGCAGGTCCCCGGCGCCGGCGCCGGCGCCGTTGCCATGCCCGTTGCCGTTGCCATGCCCGTTGCCGTTGCCGTTGCCGTCGGCGGCGCGGTCGCCATCGGTGTCGGTGTCGGTGTCGGCGGACCGGGCCGGGTCGGCGAAGGACAGCAGCCCGGCCTGGCCGAGGGCGCGCAGGACGGTCCGGGTGTGCTCGGCCGCCGGTCCGGGCAGCGGACGCCGCCACCAGCCGGCGTGCCGGGTGGTGAACTCGGTGACCGCCGTCGCGGTGCGCGCGTGCCGCGGCTCGTAGAACGGCAGTTGCAGGTGCGCCGGGTCGAGTCCGGCCAGCGGCACCCGGGTCGGGGTCGAGGTGGCGGCGGGCATCAGATCGTGACCTCGGCGCTGGCGGCCGGCGCGGTGACGCTGCGGACCAGGGTGTGCTCCACGAAGTAGGCGAACGAGGCGTAGCCGCGCCAGATCCGCCGCCAGTCCGCGGCGACCGCCGCCGGGCCGACCGTGCGGCCGACCTCGTCGAGATAGCCGACGATGATGTCCGCGGACTGCCGGGCGTGCCCGGCCGAGAAGTTGTCGATGGACAGGTGCGCCTCCTCGTACCCGGCGTCGAAGCCGTGGTGCCGGAGCTTCTGCATCTCGTGCAGGCGCATCTCGCCGAGGCCGAACATCTCGATGCCCAGGTTGTAGCCGAGGATCTCCGGATAGCAGGAGTCCGGGAAGAGCGACAGGCAGAGCTGGTGGATCGCGAAGCCGTAGAGGTGGTCGGGCAGTTCGCCCTGGTCCAGGAAGGCGGTGTCCCGGATGTGCGGCAGCTCGATGTCCATGCTGCGCAGCACCTGCACGATGAGCGTGATGTGGTTCTTGCGGATGTCGCCGCGGCCCATCTCGTCGGCGTAGATGGAGGCCAGCATGCCGTCACTGACCCGCTGGTAGCGCCCGACGTTGCCGATCCGGTGCGCCCAGGCGCCGTCGATGAGGCTGCCCAGCGCGAACGTCTTCTGCCCGAACACCACCTCGTCCCGGTCGGGGATCTCGGTCAGCGGCCGGTACGGCTGCACCAGCTTGTCCCAGTAGATCCGCTCGACCCGCTCCAGCAGCGCCGCCGGGGTGTAGTCCAGCCAGCTCGCGTCGGTGAACCGCCCGTCGGCGCCGAAGGTGAACAGCACCTCGGCCGCGTCCAGGCCGAGCTGCGCCCGCCGGCGGGCCAGCGGCAGCGTGTTCGGGTACGCCTCGATGTTCACCAGCCGGTGGAACAGCTCGCGGTCATCGGCCGGGTCGGCGGCGGCGTACCGGATGTCGGCCGGCGCGGACCCGGCCAGCCGGGCGCGCCAGCCCTCGGCGGCCTCGTCGCCCAGTTGGTTCACCGGCGGGTCGGCGTCCGGCAGGGTGCCGGCCGCGGCGGCCTGCGCCCAGGCCCGGAAGACCGCCGCCTCCTGCTCGTCGAAGATGCCGAACATGGGGCCGCCGAACTTGATGGCCCGCAGGAACCGGCCGTCACCGCCGCGGATCGCCTTGAGCTGGCGGGAGTTGCGGAACGTGCGCACGAACGCCGGTACGTCCAGGGCCGGATCGCTGAGCACGTCGGCCAGCCGCTGACCGGCCACCCGGACCTCGCCGTGCTGCCGGCCCGCGTACGGCGCGTGCCGCTGGATTATCTCCGTGACCTTCCCCTCCAGCGGCAGCTCGGCGTACCAGCGCGCGGTCTGTTCGAGCAGCTCGACGTGTTCCCGCTCCAGGGCGGTGACCAGTTCGGCCGCGGCGCCCGCCCGGCGCCGCTCGGCCGGCCCGGCCAGGTCCAGGTACTCGGCCAGCACGCCGAGCAGGTCCGCCTCGGCCAGCCGCGGCGGCACCGCCAGCAGCTCGTCGTCCACCCCGAGCAGGTGCCAGGCGACGTGCGCGCCCACGATCTCCGGCAGGAAGCTGGCGGACAGCCGGGACAGCGAGAGCTGGAACAGCCCGTGCAGCGCGGTCAGGTCCCGGGTCCGGGCCTGGGTGAAGAAGTCGACCCCGTCGATCGGCGGCAGGTAGACGCCGGCCTGTTCCAGCGCGTGCCGGCGCAGGTGGTGCGCGCAGCGCTGCGGCTGCCCGGCGCCCTGCACCGCGAAGTGCTGCGCGAACAGCCGGTTGACGATGACCGCCGGCTGGGTCGCCGGCTGCGACAGGGTGTCCAGCCAGCAGCCGCCGAGCAGCGCCAGGGCCGCCCGCTGGCGCAGCACCGGGACGCGTACCTCCGGGTCGGTCAGCCCGGCCAGGGCGCGTACCCGCGCGCGCAGATCGGTGCGGGCCGCCACCAGGCGCTCGGCCAGCGTGCCGGGGTCGCCGGGCGCGGGCGGCGGTTCGAGGAACCCCGCCACCACGCGCCGGGCGGCCAGCAGGCCGACCTGCGTCTCCTGGTCGCGCAGCAACCGGTGCAGCGCCACCGTGGGCCGTTCGGCCAGCAGCGCGGCGGCCGGCGCGGCGGCCGACGGGTCGAATTCGAAGGTGGTCGCCGGCAGGGCGGCGGTCTGGTCCGGCAGGACGAAAGCAGGCACGTGTTCCTCCCCCTAAGACGCGGATCCCGCGCGCAGCAGGACGCCGTGCCGGGCGCCCGGGACACTGACGGCGAGCAGGTAGGCGCCGCCGGGCTCGATGCCCCCGGCGGCGGCCCGATCGACGAGATTGATCAGCGGGTCGGCGGCGAAGCAGTGGCCCACCCGGGCGACGTTGTCGGTGTACAACTGGTCGGCGCCGAAGCCGGCCTGGCGCTCCTTCATCCCGAGCACGGGCAGGAACAGGTTGGCCGGCAGGACCGCGGACACCCGCCCGGCCGGCACGCCGGTGACCTTGGCCAGTTCGTCGTTGACCCGTCGGGACAGCACCGGGCTGATCTCGTGCGACCAGTCCAGGTCCGGCGCGTGCTGTGCGGCGGCGCAGCCGAGCAGTTCGTAGCTCTGCGCGCCGTACGGGTCGGCGGCCACCAGGCAGGCCGCGGCGCCGTCGCTGAACAGCGCGAACGGCTCGATCCGCCGGTCGGCGCCGCCGACCCGGTCGGCGGTGATGACCAGCACGCTGCGGTAGCGCCGGGCCGCCACCCAGGCCGCCGCGACGTCGATGCCGGCCATCAGGTTGGCGCAGCGGTTCAGCGTGACGCCCACGAAGGCCGCACCGGGCAGGTCGAGGCCGGTCAGCACCCGCTCGACGAAGGAGCCGTGCACGTCCGGCCCGCCGGCGAACCGGGTGCAGCACAGCACCACGGCGTCCACGCCGGCCGGGTCCAGGCCCGCGCCGGCCAGGGCCGCCCGGCCGCTGTCCAGCATCAGGTCGGCCACCGGCCGGCGGGTACGCCACACGCTGCCCCAGCCCCACAACTGCGCCAGCGGTGGCATCTTCAGCTCGCGGATGCGCTCCGCGAAGCCCGGCAGGTCGGCGTGCGGGGTCCGGTCCTCGCCGAGGACGTACGCGGGAGCGCTGAGGTGGACGGTCACGGCTTCGCCCCGGTGCGGTCCATCATGTCGTTGATCTCCGGGTAGCTCAGCGTCCGCTCGGCGAAGCCGAAGGTGCCGCGGTCGGCGACCTCCCGGGCGGCGGCCAGCGTGGCGCTGAGCGCGGTACGGGCCAGCGCCGAGCCGAGGCTGATCCGCCGGGCGCCGGCCGCGGCCAACCGCTCGACGGTGACCGCCGACGAGCTGCCGGCCAGGACGTTGACCGGCCGGTCGACGGCGGCGCAGACCTGCGCCACCACCTGCGGGCCGGGCAGCGCCGGGGCGTACAGCACGTGGGCGCCGGCGTCCTGGTAGGCGCGCAGCCGCCGGATGGTGTCGGGCAGGTCGGCCCGGCCGTGGAAGAAGTTGTCCGCGCGGGCGGTCACCAGGAACGGGAACGGCAGCTCGGCGGCGGCGAGCACCGCGGCCCGGACCCGCCGGACCGCCTCGCCCAGCGGCAGGATCGGCGCGTCCGGCATCCCGGTGGCGTCCTCGACGGACCCGCCGACCGCGCCCGCGGCGGCGGCCCGCCGGATGGTCTCGGCCACGTCCGACGGTTCGGGGCCGAAGCCGTTCTCCAGGTCGGCCGAGACCGGCAGGCTGGTGGCGGCGACGATGGCGGCCACGTTGGCCAGCGTCTCGTCCCGGCCCACCAGGTTGGCGCCGTCGGCGCGGGCCGCGCCGAACGCCAGCCCGCCGCTGGTGGTGGCCAGCGCCGCGAAGCCGAGCCCGGTGAGCAGGCGGGCCGTCCCGGCGTCCCACGGGTTCGGGATGACGAAGCTGCCCTGCTGGTGCAGCCGGGCGAACCGGTCGGCGCGGTCGCTCTGGTCGGCGCGGTCGATGCTCATGCGCCGCTCCCGACGCCGGAACCCGGATCGGTCGCCGCCAGCCGGAACACCTCGGTGGCCGAGCGCGACGGATCGCCGGGCCGCACGTGCAGCTCGCCGCGTCGGGGAAACGCCACCACGGCCGCCACGGTGCGTTCGCGGCGGATGTCGCCGTTGTCGGGCACGCAGATGGGCGGCCGGCTCAGCAGCGCGAAGTGCTCCTCGGCGGCGGCGCCGGCGGGCAGGCCGGCCAGCGCCGAGCGGCAGGCGTCGTAGCGGCGCAGCGACGAGTTGCGCGCGAAGACGTTGATCTCGTCCCGCTCGGCCAGGTCCGGGTCGAGGAAGTGGTTGGTGTGCACCGGTTCGGGCGACGCGTGCCAGCGCGTCGCGCCGTCCAGCACCTCGACGAAGCCGGCCTGGTCGCGGTCGCACAGCGTGATCGAACGGGAGCTGGCCAGCGGCAGGTCCCGCAGCCGCTTGACCGCGTCCGGAACGCTGTCGCAGACGTCGAGCAGGTGCCGGATGGCCAGGTACGGGGGCAGGCCGGGACCCCACTGCCCGCCCAGCACCAGGTTGAGGCCGACGGCCAGGCCGGCCCGGTTGAGGCCCAGATAGCCGAGCAGCCCGCCGAAGCTGAGCACCAGGGCGTGCCCGGTGTCCAGCACGGCGATCTGGTCGTCCAGGTCGCCGTTGAGGTCGACCGTCTGGGCCATGACCGGATCGGCCCCGCACCGGGCGTAGGTGGTGCAGTCGCCGGCCGTGGGAATCCTGCGGTATCCCAGGATCTCCCGCCGCGCCTGCAACAGCACGGCCTCGGCCCGGGTCAGGCCGGCGCCGTCGGCCAGCCCCCGGATCTCCTCGGCGAACTCCGGTACGGCCCGGCCGATCGCCGCGTCGTACCGGGCCAGCGTGTCGGCCAGGGTGGTGCGGTCGACCGGTTCGGACAGCAGGTGCTCGATCCGGGTCAGGCCGTCGTCGAGGAACGCGCGCAGCGCAGCGCCGCGGACCTGGCCGTGCCGGACCCCCCGCTGGTACGCCGTCCCGGCCATCGGCACGTACGGGATGGTCACGGCGCCACCGCCACCCGGGACAGCCGCCGGTCCACCGCCGGCCACTCGGCGCGCAGGACGCTGTAGAAGACGGCGTCCCGGCGCCGGCCGTCCGGCATCGGGTTGAAGCTGCGCAGCACGCCCTCCTCGACCGCGCCGATGCCGCGCAGCCCGGCCCGGGCCGGCTCGTTGAGCACGTCGGTCTTGAACTCGACCCGCTCGGCGCCCAGCGTCTCGAAGGCGAAGCCCAGCAGCAGGTGCTTGGCCGGCCGGTTGATGCCCCGGCCGCGGAAGTCGCGGCCGAGCCAGGACCAGCCGATCTCCAGCCGCCCGTCGGCCTGCGCCAGGTTGCCGAAGCTCATGCTGCCGGCGATCCGCCCGCGGGAGCGGTCCAGGACGACGTACGGCACCCGGCGGCCGGCCGCCAGGTCGGTCAGCATGGTGCTGAAGAACCGCTCGAAGTCCTCCTCGGTGTCCACCCGGGAGACGAAGTAGCGCCAGATGTCCGGGTCCATGGCCACGGCGCGGACCGCCGCCCGGTCGCTCTCGCGGACCGCCCGCAGCGCGACGGCCGCGTTCTCCAACTCCGCCGCGGCGGCCCGGCCGGCCCAGCCGGAGATCGGCCCGCTCATGTCGTGGCCGGCTGGTGCTTGGCGAGCGCGTCGCGCAGTTGCGCCACGGTGCGCATGGCCGCCACGTCGAACTCGGTGAAGTTGGCGACGTCCACGCCGGCGTCGTCGCAGAGCGAGGTCACCAGCAGCACCTTGTTCAGCGAGGTGAGCCCGTAGTCGTCGGCCAGGTCGGCGTCCAGCTCCAGTTCCCCGGCCGGCACGTCGGCCAACACCTGCGCCACCCGCTCCCGGACCAGTCCCTCCAGCTCACTGGACATGCACACCATCCCCTTTCGCCGTGATCGCGGCTGCGTAGCGCGCGAAGATCTGCTTGCGTCGCGGCTTGTACTGCGAGGTCAGCAACCCGTTGTCGATGCTGAACGGCTCGTCGGCCACCACCACCCGGCGTACCTGCTCGTCCCGGGCGAGCGCGGCGTTGGCCGCGGACAGGTGCGCGGCAAGCGCCGACCGGTCCACCGAACCGGTCGGGGAGAGCACCGCCACCAGGTGACTCTGGGTCGGGCAGAAGACCACCGCCTGCGCCACCAGCGGGCTGGCCCGCAGGCGCTCCTCGATCGGCCGGACGATCACCTTGCGCCCGTTGTCCAGCACGATGACGTCGTCGGCGCGACCCTCGATGTAGAGGAAACCGTCCTCGTCGAGGTGCCCGAGGTCCCCGGTCCGCACGGTCCCGTCCGGGCCGAAGATGCGTTCCGACTCGCCCGGCGCCGCGTAGGTGTAGCCGAGCCCGACCGGGTCGTCGCTGTGGACGCTGATCACCCCGTCGTCGCCGATGATGACCCGCTTGCCGGGCAGCACCCGCCCGACGCTGCCGCGCCGGCTGGCCCCCGGGCAGTTCTTGCTGACGATGCAGGTCTCGTTGAGCCCGTACCCCTCGTAGATCGGCAGCCCGCAGGCGTCGAAGAACTCCAGGGTGGCCGGTGCGGCCGGCGCCGAGCCGGTCCACAGGTAGCGGATCCGGTCGCCGAACAGCGCCCGGGCGGCGCTCGCCGGGTCGGTCCCGCCGCGGCGGGCCTGCTCCTCGATGTGCCGCCGGGCGGTCTCGAAGAAGCCCGGTACGCCCATCACCACGCTCGGCCGGGTCCGGCGCAGCACCGCGAACACCGCCGCGTACGAGCTGATCGTGACGTCGTGCCCGTAGGCCAGCGCCGAGTAGACCCAGTAGCGCTGCTGGAGCAGGGACAGCGGCAGGAACACGAAGATGTCGTCGGCCGGCCCGTGCGCGAACATCTGCTGCACGGCGCGCAGCGACCCGTCGATGCTGCCGGCCGAGGCGGCCAGCCCCTTGGGTTCGCCGGTGCTGCCCGAGGTGAACTTGATGGTGGTGGCCTCCTGCCGCTCCCAGCGGGCCGGCGGGATCGTCCCGGGCCGCGCGGCCAGGGCGGTGACCTCGCTGATCGCCCGGATGCCCGGCCCGGTGGCCGGCCGGTCGGTGAAGAGCGTCCGCAGGCCGTAGCGCTCGATCAGGCCGCCGTCGGCCTCGAACTTGCCCGGCTCGAAGCCCGCGGTGACCGCCTTGAGGTGCAGCGCGGCCAGGTCGAGCAGCACCCATTCGAGGCCGTTGGCGGCCAGGATGCCGATCCGGTCGCCGGCCCGGATCCCCTCCGCGTGCAGCGCGGCGGCCAGCCGGCCGGCCCGCGCGTGCAGGTCGGCCAGCTCGATCGAGGTGGTGCCGTCCAGCCGGGCCACCCGCAGGTGGTGGCCGGGCGTTGGGGCGGCGCCGATGACCCGGTCGAGTACGGTTCCGCTCATTTGCGGCCACCCTTCCGCTGTTCGGCAGCCAACCGGTCGGCCATCAGCCGGACGGTCCGCACGTCGTACATCTGGTCCAGGGGGATCGTGATGCCGAACTCCTTGCGGACGCCGGTGAGGATCCGGGCCGCGCTCAGCGAGTCGCCGCCCAGGTCGTACAGGCTGGCGTCGGGGGCGAGGGTGGGCAGCCGCAGCACGCCCGACCAGAGGCGGATCAGGGCGGCCTCGACCGTGCCGTCGGGCGTGCCGTCGTGCGCCGCGGCCGGGCTGGCCGCCCCGGCCGCCGCGGCGGTCGCGGTGGACGGCCCGGACGCTGCGGTGGTCGACCCGGTGGGCGGCTGCGCCGGCGCTCCGGCGGGCGCTGCTGCGCCGGCCGGCGCCGGCTCGATCTCGGCCAGCCGGGCACGGTCCACCTTGCCGTTGCGGGTCAGCGGCAGCGCGCCGTGCCAGACCAGCGCGCTGGGAATCATGTAGTCCGGTAGCTGCTCGGCGAGCCGTTCGCGCAGCTCGCCGAGGCCCGGCCGGTCGTCGCCGGCCGGCACCACGTGCGCCACCAGCCGGTCGCCGTGGGCCCCGCCGCGGCGTACCACCACGGCCTGCTTGACCGCCGGTACGGCCACCAGCCGGCTCTCGACCTCGCCGGCCTCGATGCGGTAGCCGTTCACCTTGATCTGGAAGTCGCTGCGGCCGAGGATCTCGATCGAGCCGTCCGGCAGGTACCGGCCCAGGTCGCCGGTGTTGTAGAGGCCGTCGACGAAGCGTTGCGCCGTGCGGTCCGGGTCGCCGTGGTAGCCGCGGGCCACGCCCGTGCCGCCGGCCCAGATCTCGCCGGCCACCCAGTCCGGCCGGTCCCAGCCGCCGGGTCCGCGGACGAACGCGGTGTTGTTGCGGTTGGGCCGCCCGTACGGCACGGGCCGGGCGCCGTCGTCGGCCACCCCGACCGGATGCAGGATGTTCCAGATCGTGGTCTCGGTGGGGCCGCCCAGCGAGACCACCTCCAGGTCCGGCAGCAGTCGCAGCAGCGCCGCCGGCAGCTCCGGCGGGATCCGGTCGCCGCTCATCATCAGCAGCCGCAGCGCGCCCAGCCGGGCCGGGTCGGCGGCGGCCTGCTCGCAGAGCATCGCGGCAATGGCCGGTACCGAGTTCCACACCGTCACCCCGTGCCGCTCGCACAGGTCGAGCCAGTGCGCCGGGTCGGCCGCCCGGTCGGCGTCGGGCAGCACCAGGGCCGCGCCGACCGACAGCGCGCCGAAGACGTCGTACACCGACAGGTCGAAGTTGAACGCGCTGATCCCGAAGAACCGGTCGGTGGCGTCCACCCCGAACCGGGCGGTGCAGTCGGCGACCACGTTCGCCACGTTGCGGTGGCTGACCATGACCCCCTTGGGCTGCCCGGTGGTGCCCGAGGTGTAGAGCACGTAGGCCAGGTCGTCGACGTGTCCGTCGGCGGGCGGCTCGAACGGTTCGCCGGCCGGCACGTCGGCCAGCACCAGCGCGTCCGGCTCGGCGCCCGGAGCGTTGGTCAGCACCCACCGCACGCCGCCGTCGCGCAGCAGGTAGCTGCGCCGCTGCGCGGGCAGGCCGGCGTCCACGGGCAGGTAGGCGGCCCCGGTGAGCAGCGCCGCCAGGATGCCGACCACCTGCTCGGGGCCGCGGCGCATGACCAGCCCGACCAGGTCGCCGCGCCCGATCCCGCGCTCGCGCAGCCAGGCCGCGGCGCCCTGCGCCCGGCTCAGCAGGTCGCCGTAGCTCAACGAGCCGTTGGCGCTGATCACCGCAGGTGCGTCCGGGCGCTGCGCCGCCTGCCGCAGGATGTCGTGCCAGAGCATCCGTTCGGGCTGGGCCGCGGCGGTGTCGTTGGCCTCCTCGCGCCGCCGGCGCTGCTGGTCGGGGCGCAGGTCGGGATCGGTCCGCGCCCAGCCGGTCGGGTCGGCCAGACCGTCGAGCAGCCGCTGGTAGCCGGCCACGAACGCGGCCGGCAGCCCCGGCGGGAACAGCTCGTCGACGCTGTCGACCTGGATGGCCAGGCCGCCGTCCTGCTCCATGGCGAAGACGTTCAGCTGGACCTGCGGGGTCTGGCTGACCGAGAACACCTCGGGACCGAACAGGTGCAGCGCCGAGCCGTCGACGCCGGGGCGGACGTACCCGATCGCGCAGTTGAACGTGTACGGGGTGCGCGCCGCGCCGCCGGCGCGCCCGAGTTCCTGCAACACCTCGGTGCCCGAGACGTGCCGGTTCTCCAGCGCCTGCCGCAGCTCCTGCTGGATCGTCGCGCAGCGTTCGGCGAAGGTGGCGGCCGGGTCGACGACGGCGGTCACCAGCATGGTGTCGGAGAAGTTGCCGATGGCCTCGAAGATCCGCGGATGGATCGGCGGCCGGTTGGCCACCGTGGTGTTGACCGTGAAGCGCTGCCCGGCGCCCCAGTAGGCAAGCGTCTGCGCGTACGCGGTGAGCAGCACGGCGTTGGGGGTGACCCCGTGCCGGCGGCCGTGCTCGGCGATCCGCCGCCAGTCGGGGGCGGCCACCCGGACGGTCCGCTGGGTGAACCGGGGCCGGGTCAGCGTGGCCGGGTTGGCGGCCAACGGCAGTTCGGGAGCCGGGCTCAGGTCGGGCAGCCGGTCGTGCCACCACCGGCGGGACCGCTGCGCCCGCTCGGAGGCGGCCGTGCGGGCCAGTTCGGCCACGTAGTCGGCGAACGGCACCTCGTCCGCGCCGGCCGGTTCGCCCTGGTACGCCTGCCACCAGGCGCGGAAGAACAGGAACATGCTGATCCCGTCCATCACCAGGCCGTCGTGGCTCACGTGCAGCACCATCCGGTCCGCGGCCAGCACGCTGACCTCGGCGCGGACCAGCGGCGGCCGGTCCAGCGGCAGCACCCGGTGCGACGCCCGCTCCCGGTAGGACCGCAGGACCTGGTCGCGGGCCCGTTCCGGCAGGTCCCGCAGGTCCCGGACCCGGATGTGCACCGGTACGTCCTCGTGCACCACCTGCCGGCCGTCCGGGGTGAACCCGGTGCGCAGCGCCGAGTGCCGGGTCACCACCGCGCGCAGCGCCGCGGTGAGTCGCGGCAGGTCCCAGTGGCCCTCGATCTCGTGGTAGACGTGGCTGGCGCCGCCGCCCAGCTCCACCAGGTCGCCCCGGCCGAGCAGGTACGCCCGCTGCAACGGGGTCACCGGGAAGCCGGCCGGGGTGCCCAGATAGGAGACCAGGTCCGGCTTGGCGGCCCGGATCCGCGCCACCAGGTCGGCGTCCATCCGGTCGGTCGGCCCCTGCAACCGCAGGTCGCCGTCGGCGGCCGTGATGGTCAACCCCCGGGCGTCGATGTCCCGGAGCAGTTCGCGGACACTCACGCCGGAACCGCCTCGGTTTCGGCGCCGCGCCGGACCAGCGCCAGCGCGAGTTCCGCCACGGTCGTGCCGCCGAGCAGCTCGTCGACGCTGAGTTCGAGGCCGGTGCGCTCCAGGATCTGGTACTGCAGGGTGACCGCGTGCAGCGAGGTGGCGCCGAGGTCGGCCAGGGTCCGGTCGCCGATCGGCCCGTCGGTCTCCAGCAGACTGGCGACGGTGGCGGTGAGCCAGCCGTCGGTGGCGTCCGCCGGCCGCGCCGGTCCGGCGTCCGTCGTCGCCTCCGTTGCGGCCGCCGTTGCGGCGTCCGGCCCGGTGTCCGGGTCGGCACCCGGGTCGGTGAAGAACACCTGCTCGGCCAGCTCGATCCGGGTGCCCGGCGCGACCAGCGTGACGGTCTGCGGCCACGCCTGGACCGGTTCCATCCCGAGCGCCGCCGCGAGCTTCGCGGCGAACCGCGGCATGACCGCGGTGGCCCCCACGGCCAGCAGCTTCGCCGCCGCCAGTTCCAGCGCGATCGCGGTACGGGCCTCGGCCCGCCAGCCGGCGGACTGCGACACCCGCGCCTCCTGGCTGGCGAACGTGTGCACGTCGGTGACGATCGCGTCCAGTTCGGCGGCGGCGGCGTTGAGCGAGAACCCGTCCGGCCCCAGCGCGCCGGCCAGCGCGGCGAGCCGGGTGTTGAGCCGGGCCAGGAAGGCCGTGTGCTCGGGCGTCCAGTTGCCGGCGTCCGGCACGGTCCCGTCGTACGTCGTCCGGACGCGCCGGCCGAGATCGTTGAGCCAGTGCTGCCAGCCGCCGATCAGCGTCTGGCGGACCTGCTGGCGGTAGGCGGCCAGCTCGAAGTTGGTTCGCCGGCCCTCGGAGCGGATCCGGGACAGGTAGTAGCGGACCGCGTCGACCGTGTCCGGGCCGAGGATCTCCTTGCCCCAGATGGCGTGCCGCCGGCTGGTGCTGAACTTGGCGCCGTCCAGCAGGAGGAACTCGTTGACGTGGTAGTCGATGTCCGGGGTCCAGTCCGGGTAGGCCAGTTGGTACAGCACCGGGTAGAGGATCGAGTGGTAGAAGCTGTTGTCGTAGCCGAAGAAGTGCACGATCTTCCAGTCCGGCTGCGGCTCGTGGGCGTGCCAGCCGGTGCCGAGCCGTTCGCCCAGGGCGGCGATGCCGTGCAGGAAGCCGTAGGACATCTCCGGCCACACCCAGATGACCTGGCCGGGTGCGCCGTCCTCGACCGGCGGCACGCCCCAGTCGGCCGGGTGGGTGATCGGCACGTCCACCCGGTCGCGGCTGAACAGGCGCTCGGCCAGGTCGCGCAGCCGGGCCGGCACCCGGCCGAGGTGGTGGTGCTCGGCCAGGCTGTCGGCGTACTCGTGCAGTGGCAGTTGGTAGCGGGTGGTGCTGCCGGGCACCGGGGGAGTGCTGGAGTGCCGGGCGACCGGGTTGGTCAGGTCGTGGCAGAGGTTCGGCTCGCCGCACTCCTCGCAGATGTTGCCGCCGGCACCGGAGCCGCAGTGCGGGCAGCCGCCGGTGACGTCGACCTCGTAGAGGTAGCGGCCGGTCTCGCCGTCGTGCAGCGCCGGCGCGGCGACCGGGGCCACCCCGCCCGAGGAGACCAGCCGGGTGAAGAACGCCTGGAGCTGTTCCCGGTAGTCGGGGTCGGCGTTGGTGACCGTGTACTGGTCCAGCGGGACGTCGAGCAGTTCCAGCGTACGGGCGATCTCGGCGCTGTAGTGCGCCGCCGTCTCCGCCGGCGACCGGCCCTCGCGGCGGGCGCACTCGACCACGTAGCTCTGGTAGTCGTCGCTGCCGGTCAGGTGCCACGCCCGGTTGCCGTTCAGGCGCTGGAACCGGACGAACACGTCCGCCCCGAGGTACGGGCCGGACAGGTGGCCCAGGTGCAGGTCGCCGTTGGGGGTGGGCGGGGTGGAGAAGACGAAGACCGGCCGGTCCCGCAGCCGGCCGCGTTCCACCTGGGCGGCCTGCCGGCCGGCGCGTTCGGGGTCGCGCCAGTAGAGCGTCACGAAGAGCAGGTCCTCGTCGCCGGTGTTCTCGATGACGTGCGTCTCGAACGGCTCGAACTGGACCACCACGCCCGGCCGGGCCGGGTACCGGCGGCCGTCCACGATCAGGTCGCCGGTGCCGCGGACGATGACGAACGTCTCGGTCTCGTCGTGCTGGTGCGGGTCGGAGCTGACGCCCGGCGCCACCCGGCCCCAGCCGGCGCCCACCCCGATGCCGGCGATGTCGCTCATGTCGATGCCGAAGGCGGTCGCGAGCCGGGCCGCATCGTACGTGTCGAGGATCATTACTGCCCTTTCCGGTCGATCAGGTCCACGGCCTCGGCGGCCATTGCGGGGCCAAGGCGGTATCCCGAGCCGTTGGCGCCGCCGGCGAAGACGACCCGCCCGGCCGGGTCGAGGGCGCGGATCGCGGGTTGGCGGTCGGGGGTGTAGGCGTCGCAGAAGACCCGCCCGGACCGGCAGCGGGCGGCCAGGTCCGGGGCGTAGCGCCGGAGCACCTCGCGGGCCTCGCGCAGGTGCTGCGGGCGCAGCGCGTACCCGGCGGTGTCGGGATCGGCGTCCCACTCCTGGCAGGTGTAGCTGAACAGGGCGTGCCCGCGGTGCGCGAGCGGCAGCAGGAAGGCGTCCTCGTCGTGCAGCACCACGCACGGGTCGCCGGGCCGGACCGGCCGGTCGACGTGCAGCGCCACCACCCGCTTGACCCGCAGGCCCAGCGGGGCGACCAGGTCGGCCCAGGCCGGGTCGGCGATCCACGGCCCCGGGGCGAGCAGCACCCGGTCGACGGTCAGCTCGTCGCCGGTGGACAGCCGCAGCGCCACCGCGTCCGGACCCGGCCGCACCGACGTGACGGCGACGCCCTCGCGGACCCCGGCCGGTGCCAGCCGCGCGGCGAGCGCCGCGACGTCCGCGTGGTGCCCGCCGCGCACGGTCCAGGCGCGGCTGCCCGCGGGCAGCCGCACGTCCGGGTCGCCGGTCGCGTCGGTGTCCGTCGGCTTCGCGCCGGGCAGGTACGCCTCGATCACCGCGTCGGCGGATCCGGCGCCGGCGACCACGGTCATCGGCACCGGATGGATCGGCAGGTCCGGCCGCTCGGCGAGCAGCCGGGCGTAGTACGCCTCGCTGACCGAGGACATCTCGCGGACCCGCTCGCAGGCGCCGCGCGGGAAGTGCAGCCCGGCCGAGCGCCGGCTGGCGCCGGCGGCCACCGCGTCGCGTTCGAGCAGGATGACCTCGCTCGCCGGCCGCCGCGCGGTCAGCTCGCGGGCGATCAGGCAGCCCAGGATGCCGCCGCCCACCACCGCCACCCGGTCAGCGCTCACGAGGTCACCTCGTGCTTGGTGGCCCACTCGATGAAGGACGAGATGTGGTTCTCCGACCGCACGCCGCTGATCCGGTCCACGATCCGCTGCGACCGCCAGGCCAGCAGGCTCAGGTTGGGGTCGGCCAGGCCGCGCTGCTGGCGCGCGGCGTTCTGCACGAAGATGTTGCGGTCGGCCGGGCCGTCCCAGGTCACCGCGAAGTTGTCGTCGATGCGGAACTCGTCCCCCTCCCGTTCGAGCCGGTGCGCGATGGGGGCGAGGAAGTCCATCCGGGCCGGCCGGAAGCCGGTGGCCCAGACGATGACGTCGACGTCGAGCTGCTCGTCGACGTCCTTGAGGTCGTTGTGCGCGAGGGTCAGCTTCCAGCCCTGCTCCTGACCGCCGGTGACCTGCAGGACCTCCCGGTTGGGGTAGAGCGCGAACAGGTCGACGGCGTTGTCCACGAACCGGTGGATGTAGGCGCGCTGGTAGATCTCCCGCAGGGTCTGCTCGGAGATCCCGTCGCTGGTCAGCACGTGCTGGCGGGTGAACCGTTCCCGGGTGCCGCGGTGCAGCTTGGCGAAGTAGTCGGAGAAGCAGGGCATGTAGTAGTCGTTGGTGAACGGCGAGTCGTCGATGGGCAGGAAGTTCGGCCGCCGGGAGACCCAGGCGACCCGGCGGGGCAGTCCGGCCCGCGGCCGGGAGATGAGGTCGAGGAACGCCTCCGCCCCGGACTGCCCGCCGCCGACCACGACCACCCGCTTGCCGGCCAGGTCGACGGCGCGGTGCATGAAGTCGGCGACGTGGAACTGGGTGGCGCCGAGGGCGTCGCGGGCGTGGTGCGGCACCCAGCGTTCGGTGCCGACGCCGACGGCGATGTTCTCGGCGCGCATCGTGCCGCGGGTGGTGCGCACCACGAAGTCGCCGTCGAAGTCGACCGCCAGCACCTCCTGGCCGAAGACGACGTTGCTGTTGCGCTGGCTGGCCCAGCTCATGTAGTTGCGGAACTCCTGCCGGGGTACGGCGTCGAACTGGGCGTTGATGAAGTGGTAGAGCCGGCCGTGCGCGTGCAGGTAGGACAGGAACGAGAACGCGTTCGTCGGGTCCGAGAGGGTGACCAGGTCCTTCATCGTCGACACCTGGAGCGTCGCGCCGGGCATCTGCTGGCCGTCGTGCCACTCGAAGGCGGGCCGCCGTTCGACGAAGCAGTTCGTGATCTCGGGTCGTTGGTGCAGCAGGCTGGCGAGGCTCAGGTTCGCCGGGCCGGCACCGATGCCAACACAGCGGAAATGTTTGACGTCCTCGTCGCGCGACTTGGCTTCCACGTCCAGAATCACCTTCCCGATGCGATGGACGCATTGTCGAAGTCGGGCACGCACCACAATTCGAGGCGACCAATAATCGTACTGACCGCCCGGTGAAATTAAATGGTGGAAAACCTCGACTAGCGAATCGAAGTCGCGTCCTGGAGCACGTTTCGTCTGCGGTGGCCTGTGGAACTCTGGCTGGAACCGTAGGTCAGCACCCGCTGTGCTGTCAACGACACTTATCGTCGTGCTTAAAGGGTGGTATGTATCTGCTTAATTTTGCTGGCCGAGGCCGGGCCGCTCCATCGCCGGCCACCGCATTTTTCGACTGCCGGACGCCGTCCCGACACCTTCCGCCCGGCCAGGAGTCACAATCCGACAGACACCGTGGGCCGGTGCCGGACCGGGAAATTGACGGACTTGGCGATGAAACAGGCGTTGTGGGCGACCCCGTGCAGTCGGACCGCTTCGTCCATCATCATCGGGTCGGTCACGATCACCGACGGTGCGAGCGTGACCTCGGTGAACCGGCCGCCGTCGCGGTCGATGGCCAGCTCACCGTGCGGCCGGTCCGTGTAGCCGATCACCTCCACCCCGCGGCGCCGGCACAGGTGCAGGTAGACAAGCATGTGGCAGGTCGAGAGCGCGCTCACCAGCAGTTGCTCCGGATTCCACCGGTCCGGGTCGCCGCCCAGGGCCGGGTCCGCGGCGACCGCCAGCGGATCCGGGCCGTCCGCGCTGACCAGGCCGTGCGTGCGCCGACCGGTGCCGCCGGCGGCACCGCCGCCGGACCAGGAGACGACCACGTCGTACGAGTGAATTGTCATGGCCAAAGGGATACCACGGGTGGCCGGACGGGTCGACGGCGAAATGGTGGACAACGGCGAAGTGCGCACGGGCGCGGCCTGTCGGTTGCTTGGACGTCCAACGGTATAATACTGTTGGTTTTGTCCGTTGTGGATCTCATCGGCTCGACTTGACACGTAATGACGTGCGGCTCGGCCGCGACTGCGGCCGTCGCGTCAGGAAACGGGGAGGAAATACTGATGGCGGAGAAATCCGGAATCGCCGCCGGCGCATCACGCGGCGCATTGCTGGCGGCGTCGGTGACGGTTGTTCTGTGGGCCTCGGCCTTTGTTGCCATCCGGGCCGCCGCACCCCATTTCTCCCCGGGCGCGCTGGCGCTGGGCCGCCTGCTGGCCGGTGCGGTCACCCTGCTGGCCTTTCTCCTCCTGCGGCGCCAGGGCCTTCCGCCGCGCGCGGCCTGGCCGGGCATCGCGCTCTCCGGCGTGCTGTGGTTCGGGCTCTACATGGTGGCGCTCAACTGGGGCGAACGGTGGGTCGATGCCGGCACCGCCGCGATGGTCGTCAATGTCGGACCGATCGTGATGGCGCTGCTCGGCGGCTGGCTGCTGGGTGAGGGGTTTCCGCCCCGACTGTTCGCCGGCCTCGCCGTGGCCGCCGCCGGTGCCACCGTGGTGGGCCTGGCCAGTTCCGACGGCCGGGCCTCGGCCGGCGGGGTGCTGCTGTGCCTGGTGGCCGCCGTGGCGTACGCGGCAGGCGTGGTGGCGCAGAAGCCGGCCCTGCGGCACGCCTCCGCGTTGCAGGTGACCACGTTCGGCTGTCTCATCGGCGCGCTGGCCTGCCTGCCGTTCGCCGGGCAGCTCGCGTCGGAGCTGACGGTCGCGCCGCTGCCGATGATCCTCTGGGTCGCCTACCTGGGCGTGTTCCCGACCGCGCTGGCGTTCACCACCTGGGCGTACGCGTTGGCCCGCTCGACCGCCGGGCGGATGGGGGCGACCACCTACGTCGTACCGGTCGTGGTGGTCCTGCTGTCCTGGCTCTTCCTGGCCGAGGTGCCCCGGCCGCTGGCCGTGCTGGGCGGCCTGCTCTGCCTGGCCGGGGTGGCCGTGTCGCGTGGCCGTGCGGGCCGTGCGGGCCGTGCCGGCGGGGTCGGCCGTGCGGGCCGTGCGGGCCGTGCCGGCCGGGTCGCTCCGGTGCCCGAGCCCGCCGGGAGCGCGGAGCCGGCGGTGCCGGGCACCCCGGAGGCGGCCCGCTGAGCAGCCCCGGGGGCCGGTCGCGCACCGGCCGGGCCGTCCGGCCGGCCGGGCCGCGGGTGCCACGCCGCTCAGCGGCCGAGGAACGTGGGCAGCCCGACGTCGAGGGAGTAGACGAACAGCAGCCAGAGCAGGGCCACCGCGCCGGCCGGGACCAGGACGACCGCGCGCGGGCTCCGGGCGCCCAGTACGGGCAGCAGCGCCACGCCGAACAGGACGCTGGCGACGATGAAGCCGAGCACGGGCAGCAGCAGCACGTAGCCGATGGTGGCGGCGATGGTGAGCGCGCCGTACGGCCGCCGCCGCGGCGCGGCCGGCGGTTCCGGTTCCGGTTCCGCGGCGGCACCCGCGGGAACCGGAACCGCCGTGGTGGCCGGCTCTGCCGTGGTGGCCGGCTCTGCCGTGGTGGCCGGCTCTGCCGTGGTGGCCGGATCTGTCGGGGCGGCCGGATCTGTCGGGGTGACTGACCCCGCCGCGGCCACGGCGGCGGAGTCCGCCGGGTCCGTCGCGCTGGCCGGCCCGGTCCGGTGTCGCGCCGCCCACCACGCCTGCAGGGCGATCGCCACCGCGACGGCGATGAGGCCGACGGCGAGGACCCGCGGCAGCCCGTACGGGCCGAGCGGGTCCTCGACCGGGACGTCGGGGGTGCGCCGGACCGAGACCAGGACGGTCGCGCCGAGGCCGAAGAGTGCCGCCGCGGCGACCAGTTCACCGCGCCTGTTCTGGAACATCGTGTCCTCCCGTGCTGGGTGATGTGCGCCAGGCGGCGAGCGCCGGCCGCACGGCGCCGCCGGCCAGGATGACGGCGATCAGCGCGAGGATGGCCGCGGTGATCGGGCGGGACAGGAACCCGCCGACGCCGTCGGTGAGGATGAGGCCGCGGCGCAGGTCGCTCTCGGCCGCGCTGCCCAGGACCAGCGCCAGCGCGGCGGGGGCGACCGGCAGTTCGGCCCACCACATCGCGTAGCCGAGCAGGCCGGCGCCCAGGCACACCCAGACATCCACCATGGACTGCCGGTACGCGTAGACACCCGAGATCATCGCGAGCACTGCCACGTAGGTGATGATCCGCTGGGGCGCCGAGGCGAGGAACGCGCTGGGCCAGATGGCCAGGTAGCCGATCACCACCATCAGCACCGTACTGATCAGCAGTCCGGCGCCGACCGCCGGCAGCAGCGTCGGGTCGCTCTTGGCCAACTGCGGGCCGACGATCAGCCCCTGCGCGGTCAGCGCGGCGAGGATCAGCACGTCGGCCGGGTCGCCGGGGATGCCGAGCGCGAGGGTGGGGATGAGACTCGACGTGCCGCAGGCGTTCTGGCTCGCGTCGGTGGCGGCGATCCCCGGAATGGAGCCCTCCTCCGGCCGGCGTCGCCAGCGCCGGACCAGGGTGACCAGCCGGTAGGAGATGAACGAGGCGGTGGTCGGCCCGGCCCCCGGCAGGGGCCCCATGGCCAGCCCGACCGCGGAGCCCACCGCCGCCGGGGCGGTGGCCTCCCGGAGGTCGTCGGCGCGTGGGCGGGGCAGCCGGATGACGCCGCGGCGGGCGTCGCCGACGCGGGCACCGGCGCTGGTCGCGGGCGACACGAAGATCTCGCGGAGCGCGAGCAGGCCGATCAGCGCCGGCACCACCTCGATGCCCTGGTCCAGGCCGTCCACGCCGAAGGTGAGCCGGGGCTGGCCGGTGACCGGGTCCGGCCCGACGAGGGCGATCAGGATGCCGATGAACATCGCGCCGATGCCCTTGACCGGGTTGCGGCCCATCAGCGCGGCGGCGGCGGTCATCCCGAGCAGTTCGAGGGCGAAGAACTCCGGAAAGAGGAACCGGGTGGAGAGCGCCAGCAGCGGGGTGATGAGGAACAGGAAGGAGAGCACCCCGAAGACCTGCCCGACGCTGGCCCCGAAGAGCGAGACGAGCAGGGCCCGGCCGCCCTCGCCGCGCAGCGCGAAGGGGCGGCCGGCCTCGACGGTCAGCAGTGCGGACGGGGTGCCAGGGATGCCGACGAAGACGGCGGGCAGGGCGTTGCCGAAGCCGGCGCCGATGATGATGGCGCTGAACAGGAAGATCCCGTACTGCGGGTCGACCCGGATGACGAAGGGCAGCAGGATCGCCATGCCCATGGTCGGGCCGAGGCCGGGCATGGCGCCGAGAATGATCCCGGCGACCATGCCGACCACGATGAACATCAGTGCCCGGGGATGCAGCGCGGCCTCGAACGCCGCGGGCAGGTTCTCAAGCACCTCCGGTCACCCTCCGACCGTCACTTGCGCAGACCGGTGGTCAGCCCGTTTTCCTCCAGTACGGGTATGACGGTGTCGACGATCTGCTGCCGGTAGCCCTGCACCCAGGCGCCGTCGCGGACGTTGAAGTCGAAGCCGTGCTGGCGTTCCTGGAAGGTGGGGTCGGCGGCGACCTTCTGCATGAGCTCGTAGAACCAGTCGAGGTGCTCCTGCGGGGCGTCCGGCAGGGCGCCGAAGCCGCGTTCGCTGCCGACCGGGATGGGCTTGCCCCCGGCCTGGGCGACCGGAACGTCCGGGAGCCCGGCGAACGGCGCCTCGCCGCTGACCGCGAGGACCTTCATCTGGTCCTCGATGCCTGCCGAGTAGGTGACCACGGCGAGGTCGGCGCCGCCGCCGCGGATGACGGTGAGGGCCTCGCCGCTGCCGCCGGTGGGGATGAACCGGATCGCGTTCTTGGCGATCCCGTTCGCCGCCTGCCAGACGGCCAGGGTGGAGTGGATGAGGCTGCCGGTCTGCCCGGCCACGGCGCGCAGCTTGCCGGGGTCGGCCTTCGCGGCCTGCTCGACGTCGGCCAGCGTGTCGTACGGGCTCTCCTTGGGGACGGCGAACACGAACGGCGCCTGTTCGACGACGCCGACGGGCTTGAGCGTTTCGAGTTTCGCGTCGGCGAGTTGTTGGACCGTCCACGGCCGCACGGTCGCGCCGGCCCAGGAGACGGCGTACAGGTCGTAGCCGTCCTTGGCGTTGGCGCGTCCGCTGAGGAACTCGACGTGGCCGTACCAGGAGACGGGTCCGGGTGCGGGGCGGCTGTCGGTGATGATCGGCACGGGGGAGTACTTCCGGGCCACCTCGGCGAACGCCTTGTTGAGCAGGTCGTCGGTGTGGCCGGGTTCGAAGGTGTTCCACAGGGTGATGGATCGGCTGGGAAAGCCGTCCGCCAGCGGGGCCAGTTTGCCGTCCGAGTCGCCGTCGGCCGTGCTCTCCCCGCCGCTGCACGCGGCGAGCAGCGGGAGAGTGAGGGCGCAGGCCGCGGCGAGGATTCGGACGGTCGGGCGCAGTCGTGATGTCTTCATCTCGGTGCTCGTCTTCCTTGTGTGGGGGACGGAGAAAGACTTGAAGTTCACCCGAAGTGCATGCAGTGTATGCATCGCATTATGCAGTTTCAAGGGATGGGAAAAACTCATCCTTGACGCACCGTACGCTCTGCATACAATGCATGCAAGCTCCTCAAGGGGGAGCCCGAGGAGGACCTTCGGATGGATGAACAGACGGCGGCCCGTGCGCCCGGACTCGTCGCGTACCGGACCGACGACCAGCCGGGAGCACGGGCCGGACTTGTCGTCGGCGACCTGGTCATCGACCTCGCCGCGACACTCGACGCGGACGCCCTGCCGGCCGAGCGGCCGGGTGCGGCCCGCTGGCGGGCGGAGCCCGGCCGGCTCGAACTCTTCCTGGCCATCGACGGCTGGCCGGACCTGGTCGCCACGGCCGCGGCCGGTGCCGCCGCCGAACCCGGCCGGACCGTGCCGCTGGCCGCGGTGACCCTGCGGGCTCCGGTGAGCCAACCGCAGAAGATCATCGGTGTCGGACTCAACTACCTGTCGCACGCCGACGAGGCCGAGCGGACGGTCCCGGAGTTCCCGATCCTGTTCGCCAAGTTCCCGAACACCCTGATCGGCCCGCACGCCGACGTGCCGATCCCGCGGGCCTCGCACCGCATCGACTACGAGGGCGAACTCGCGGTGGTCATCGGCCGGCGGACCCGGTACGCCACCCGGGACGACGCCGACGACGCGGTCGCCGGGTACGCGGTGGCCAACGACGTCTCCGCCCGGGACTACCAGTTCCGGACCAAGGAGATGCTGCAGGGCAAGTCGTTCGACCACTTCTGCCCGCTCGGCCCGTGGATCAGCAAGCCCCGGGCCGCCGACGACCTGGCCGGGCTCTCCCTGACCACGCACGTCAACGGCGAACGGCGCCAGTCGGCGACCCTCGGCGAGATGGTCTTCGACGTCCCGTTCCTGATCGAGTACATCTCGGCGATCATGACGCTGGAGCCGGGCGACGTCATCCTCACCGGCACGCCGGCCGGCATCGGCGGCGGCATGCGGCCCCGCAGGTGGCTGCGCGACGGTGACCGGGTCGAGATCGAGATCGCCGAGGTCGGCCGGATCGCCAACACGTTCGTCGGCCGGTCGGGCGGAGCCTGATGGACTACACCACGATCGAGGTCACCCGCGACGACCGGGGCGCCGTCCGGATCACCCTGAACCGTCCGCAGCGGCGCAACGCCTTCAACGACACCATGCTCCGCGAGCTGGACCGGTGCGCCCGCGAACTGAACGACGACCCCACGGTGCGGCTCGTCACGCTCACCGGCGCCGGCGGCGACTTCTGCTCGGGCCGGGACACCGCCGAACTGTCCGAGGTGGGCGCCCGGGACTCCGGCCGGCCCGTCCCGGCGGCCGGCGGCCACGAGTCGAGCATGTTCCGCGCCCTGGAGATGCCCACCGTCGCGCTGCTGGACGGCGCGGTCGTCGGCGGCGGCCTCGGCTTCGCGCTCCAGTGCGACCTGCGGATCGCCACCGACCGGGTCAAGCTCTACGACGGTCACCTGCGCGCCGGCATGGCGCCCAGCGTCGCCGCCTGGTACCTGCCGCGGGCCACCACCGTGGGCCGGGCGCTGCGGTTCTGCGCCCACCACCGGCCGGTGCCGCCCGAGGACCTCGGCGCGCTCGGCCTGTTCGAGGCGATCGTCGCGCCGCACGAACTGGAAGCCGCGCACGAGCGCCTCGTCGCGCCGTTCCTCGGCACCGATCCCCGCCTGCTGCGGCACACCAAGGCGCTGCTGCGGGAGGCACAGACCGAAGGGTACGAGGCCACCATGAGACGCGTCGGCCTGGTACGGGCCATCGAGAGGCTCGGGAAGCCGGCATGACCGACTGGGATCCGTTCTTCGAGCCGCGGGTGATCGCGGTCGTCGGCGCCAGCGCCGACCCCAACCGGATCGGGGGGCGGCTGGTCCGCTACTCGGTCGAGTCCGGCTTCACCGGCCGGATCATCCCGGTGAACCCCAACCGCGAGGAGGTCTTCGGCATCCGCACCCGGCCCAGCCTCGCGGACCTCGACGAGGCGCCCGACTGGGTGGTGGTGGCGCTGCCCCGGGAGCGGGTCACCGAGGCGGTCGAGCAGGCCGGCCGGGCCGGCGCCCGCAACGTGTCGGTGGTCGCCGCCGGCTTCGCCGAGACCGACGACGCCGGCCGGGCGTTGCAGCAGCGGCTGACCGAGATCGCCGGCCGGCACGGGATGCGGCTGCTCGGCCCGAACAGCAACGGCTTCATGGATGTCGCGGGCCGGGCCTTCTTCGCGTTCACCCCGGTCATCGACTCGGCCCGGCCCACCCCGGGCGACCTGGCGATCGTGACCCAGAGCGCGGCGGTCGGCACGTACCTGGTCAACTGGTGCCGGCGAATCGGCCTGGGGGTGCGGCACTGGTTCCACACCGGCAACGAGGCCGACATCACGGCTCTGGAACTGGCCCGGGTGCTGGCCGAACGCGGACAGGTGCGGGGCATCGCGCTCAGCCTGGAGACCGTGCGGGACCTGGAGGACCTGCACGACACCCTGCGGGCGCTGGCCACCGCCGGCATCGCCACCGCCGTGCTACAGGCCGGCACCTCGACCATCGGCCGGCTGGCCAGCCAGGCACACACGGCGGCCCTCATCGGCGACGAGAACGACCTGCTCGGCGACCTGATCGCCAGCGCGGGCGGCTACCCGGCCAGCTCGATCGCCGGCCTGGTCAACTTCCTCCAGGTCGCCGTCGACCATCCGGCGCTGCCGGCCGATCCCCGGCTCGGCTTCGTCTCCACCTCGGGCGGTGTGGGCGTGCTGATGGCCGACGCCGCGGAGACCAACGGCATCACCATGCCCACCCTGTCCGCGCCGGTCCAGGAGCGGATCCGCGGGTACGCCCCGTTCAGCCACCCGGCCAATCCCGTGGACACCACCGCCCAGGTGATCAACCAGCCCGAGACGTTCCCGCGGATCCTGCGCGACTGCGTCGACAGCGGCGAGATCGACCTGCTCGCGGTCTTCATCGCGCACGGGCTCGCCGGCGCCGGCGACCGTACCCTGCAACGGCTGGTCGAGGCCGCCACCTCCCGGCCCGACGCCGCGTTCGCCGCGCTGGGCATCCTGTCCGCCGACGCGGCGAGCGCGCTGCGGGACGCCGGTGTCAGCACCTTCTCCGAGCCGATGGACCTCACCGGCGCGCTGCGGGCCACCGTGGACGCGGCGGCACGCCGGGCCGCCTTCGCCCGCCGCGCCGCCGGGCCGCGGCCGACGCGGGACGGCGGCACCGGACCGACCACCCTGCTCGACGAGATCGCCGGCAAGCGGCTGCTGCGCGAGGCCGGCGCCACGGTCGCCCCGGGCGGCACCGCCGCCGACGCGCAGGAGGCGGTACGCGTCGCGACCGACCTGGGTTTCCCGGTGGTGGCCAAGCTGGTCAGCCCCGGCATGCCGCACAAGGCCCAGCACGGCGGCGTGCGGCTGCACCTGTGGAACGCCGACGCGGTGCGCGCGGCGTTCGACGCCCTCACGGCCATCGGCCGGCGCAAGACACCGGACGACTTCACGATCCTGCTCGAACGCCAGGTCACCGGGGTGGAGCTGTTCGTCGCCCGGATCCGGCATCCGCGGCTCGGCCCGCTGGTCGGCATCGGCCCCGGCGGCTCCGACGTCGAGCGGTCCGGGGCGGTGCGCTGGCAGTGGGGGCCGGTCGGGGCGGCCGAGGTGCGGGCCGTCAGCGGCCTCGCCGACGCCCACGCGGACGCCGTCGCCGCGCTGCTGGCGGCGATGGAGACCATCCCCGCGAACACCGTGGAGGTCAACCCGGTGTTTCTCACCGACGACGGCCAGGCCGTCGTGGCCGACGCGCTGATCGAGATCCGGACCGGTTCGGGAGGCCAGCCGTGACCGTCGAGAGCGCCGAGACCGCGCCGGGCGTGTGGCGGATCAGGATCGCGAACGAGGCGAAGCGCAACGCCCTGTCCGCCGAGGTCCTCGCCGACCTGGCGACGGAGCTTGAACACGCCGCCAGCACCGACTCGATCAAGGTGGTGGTCCTCACCGCGGTCGGTGACTTCTTCTGCGCCGGCGGCGACACCGCCCGGATGGGCGACCAGCGGCCGTCGCCGCTGGCCAAGCGCGACTACCTGGCCGGCGGGGTCGGGCGGCTGGCCCGCCGGTTCGCCGAACTCGACAAGCCGGTCATCGCCGGGCTCAACGGTCCGGCCATCGGTGCCGGCGTCGACCTGGCCCTGTGGTGCGACTTCCGGTTCGCCGTCCCCGGGGCGTACCTGCGGCTCGGCTTCGTCGATCTGGGTCTGACCCCGGGTTTCGGCAGCGCCTGGCTGCTCACCCACCTGGTCGGCGCGTCGCGGGCGCTGGAGATCCTGCTCCTGGGCGAGAAGGTCCCCGCCGGGACCGCGCGGGAACTCGGCATCTACCGCAGCGTCACCGACACCCTGGACGCCGACGTCGCGGCGTTCGCCGAGCGGCTCGCGGCCAAGCCGGCACCGGCGGTGCGGGTCACCAAACGCCTGGTCCAGCGGGCGCACCAGATGGACGTCATGGACAGCCTGGAGGCCGCCTGGTCGTCGTTCGGGCTGCTGCAGGAGACACCGGAGCACAGCGAGGCGGTGCGGGCGTTGCGCGCGCGCCGCCCGCGGAAGGGGGACCGGGCATGAACCCGTTCGAGCCCGAGGGCGGCGAGGAGCTTCGACCGTTCGAGGAGACCACCCGGGCGTTCGTCGAGCGCGAGATCGCGCCGGTGGAGGCGGAACTGCGGGCGGCCGGGGCCACCGGCATCCCCGCCGACGTGCGTACCGAACTCCAGCGCAAGGCGAAGGCCAACGGGCTGTGGTGCTTCGCCACCCCGGCCGGGTACGGCGGCGCCGGGCTCACCGCCACCCAACTGGTCGCGGTGCTGGAGCAGGCGGTGCGGCACACCTACTCGTTGCCCGACCCCGGCGACGGGGCGTTCGGCTACGACCCGCCGGTCTTCCTCCTGGAGGCCGACGACGAGCAGCGGGCGAAGTATCTGCTGCCCACCATCGAGCAGGGTCGGCAGTGGTTCGTGGCGATCACCGAGCCCACCGGCGGGTCCGACCCGGCCCGGGCGATCCAGACCCGCGCCGAGCGGATCCCGAGCGGCTGGCGGATCACCGGTCGCAAGCAGTTCATCAGCCGGGTCGGTGAGTCGCCGCTGGGCGTGGTGCTGGCCCGGACCGGCACCGCCGCCGAGAAGGGCGGTGGCATCTCCGCGTTCATCGTCCCGCGCGACTCGCCCGGCTTCTCCTACCGCAAGGTCGCCGTCATCCGCGACCACCACACCTACGAGGTCGCGCTGGACGGCGTCGAGGTGCCGGAGGAGAACCTGCTGGGCGAGCCCGGCCGCGGCTTCGAACTGGCCAAGAAGTGGCTGGCCCGGGGCCGCCTCTCGCTGGCCGCCCGCTCGGTCGGCGTCGCGGCGCTGGCGCTGGAGATGGCGGTCGACTACTCCGGGGAGCGTTCGACGTTCGGCCGGCCGCTGGCGCAGCGGCAGGGCATCCAGTGGATGCTCGCCGACTGTGCCGTCGAGCTGTACGCCGCCCGGCTGATCGTCCGGGACGCCGCCGCCGGGGTGACCGCCGGGCGGCCGTCGCCGACGAAGACCTCGACGGCGAAGCTGGTGGCCACCGAGACCGCGTACCAGGTCGTCGACCGGGTGATCCAGATACACGGCGGGATCGGCCTGTGCCAGGAGATGCCGCTGGAACACTGGCTGCGGGCCCTTCGGGTCAACCGGGTCGTCGAGGGGGCGACCGAGGTGCAGAAGCTCGTCATCGCCCGCGGCCTGCTGCCCCGGCGTGCCTGATCAGCAGCATGGCCGCGACCAGGGGAAGGGGCCGTTCCGCGTCGGCGGTCGGCGCGGCCGTCGCGCTGCAGAGCGCCATCATGCTGCCGGTCTTCCTGGTCTCGACGCTCGCGCCGTACCTGGAGCGCGACATCGGCCTGCGGGAGAGCACCCTGGGCCTGGCGGTCGGGACGTTCTACGCGGTCTCCGGCGGCACCGCGGTCTGGCTCGGCCGCATCGTCGACCGGCGGAGCTGGCAGCGCGGCCTCTACATCGCCGCGTTCGGCGCGCTGGTACCGATCGCGGTGCTCGGCGCGCTGGTGACCAACACCGCGCTGCTGATCGCCGGCATGGTGATGATCGCGATCGTGCACTCCGCCGGGGTCGGCACCACAAACCTCGCGATCGTCGACGCGGTGCCGCCCGGCCGCCAGGGGCTCGCCTTCGGCATCAAGCAGGCCGCCGTGCCCGCCGCGACGCTGCTGGCCGGGGTGTCGGTGCCGGTCCTCGCCGAGCAGGTCGGCTGGCGCTGGGCGTTCCTGTTCGCCGCCAGCCTCCCGCTGCTGGCCATCGGGCTGACCCGGTGGCGGCACGGCGACCACGCGGGCGCGTCGCGGGATATGGCAGTCCGGGCCGCGAGCCTGGCGGACCGCAGCCGGCGGCGTCGGCTCCGGACGCTGGCCGCGGCGTTCTCCGTCGCCACGTTCACCACCAGCTCGCTGAGCGCCTTCTTCGTCCTCTTCGCGGTGGGGCGGGGCATGTCCCCGGCGGCGGCGGGCGTGACGGTGGCGGTGGCCAGCCTGCTCAACATCACGATGCGGGTGTCGCTGGGCTGGCTGGCGGACCGGTACCGCTGGCAGGCGTTCGCCCAGGGCGGGCTGGTGCTGGCGGCCGGGTCGGTCGGGTTCTTCCTGCTGGTGGGCGCGACCGGACGGCTGCTGATGGTCGGCGCGCTGCTCGCGTACGGGCTGGGTTGGGCCTGGCAGGGGCTGATCCACCTCGGTGCGGTCCGGCTGCTGCCGGGGGCGCCCGGGTACGCCACCGGGGTCATCCGGACCGGTCTGGCCGTCGGGTCGGCCACCGGACCGATCTTCTCCGGCCTGTTGATCGGGGCCGTCGGCTACCGCCCGCTGTGGATCCTGCTGGGCTGCCTGGCCGCCGGTGCCGCCGTGGCCGTGCTGCTGACCGTGCGTACCGCGGTGGAGGCCGCGTGAGGATCCTGTGGAGGGCGACATGAACGAGATGTTTGACCAGGTGCCGGGCCTCGTGGTCGGCGAGCCGGAGCCGGGCGTCTTCGAACTGCTCATCGACCGGCCGCACCGGCGCAACGCGGTCACCGAGGAGATGATGCGCGCGCTGCCGGACATCGTGGAGCGGATCAACAACCGTCCGGACGCGGCGGTGCTGATCGTGCGCGGTTCCGGCCGGGCGTTCTGCGCGGGCGCCGACCTCGGCGTGGTCAACCAGCGGCGCCGTACCGATCCGCCGTGGCGGTGGCCGCAACTGATGGGGCGGGAGGCAGAACTCCTGGACGGCTGCGAGGTCACCACCATCGCGGTCGTCGACGGGCCGGCCGTCGGTCTGGGCATGGGACTGGCGCTCAGCGCCGACATCTGCGTGGTCGAACCCGACGGGTACTTCGCGGAGGCGCACCTCGCGCTCGGGCTGGCGCCGACCGCGATGGCGTGGTGGCTGCCGCGGATGGTCGGACTGCAACGGGCCAGCGACATCATCCTCACCGGCCGGAGGGTCGCCGGCGCGGAGGCCGCCGCGATCGGGCTGGCGGCCCGGCTCGCCGAACCGGGCCAGGGCCGCGCGACCGCGCTGGCGATCGCGCGGGAGGTCGCCGACAAGCCCCGGGACATGGCGCGCTACGCCAAGCTCGCCCTGCGGGTGGCGCAGGACCGGGAGCGGATGACGCAGGTGCGGCAGTTCGGCGGGATGGCCAACCGCATGCACCGGGCCTGGCTCGCCGCCGAGCACGGTGCGGCCGGCGAAGGCCCGCCCGGCACGCCCGGCACGAGCGGCGCCGGCGGCGCCGCCACGGCGACCACCCCGGACGGTGAGTGAGATGCGGCACGGGTACGACGTGGTCGCCGACGCGGTGCTGGAGACGGGCACCCGGACGATCTTCGGCCTGCTGGGCAACACCAACCTGGCCCTCGCGGCCACCCTGGTGACCCGGGGGTGCGCTTCGTGGGCGCCCGGCAGGAGACCGCCGCCGTCAGCATGGCGGCCGGGTTCGCCTGGTCCGCCGGGCGACCCGCCGTCTGCACGGTCACCCACGGGCCCGGGCTGAGCAACGCGCTGACCGGGCTGCGCTCGGCGGTCCGGGACCGACTCGCGGTGGTGCTGATCGTCGGGGACATCCGCGCCGAGCCGGGCTGGAGCGCGCAGCGGGTGGACCACGGGCAGATGCTCGGCTGGACCGAGGCGGCGGTGCTCGACTGTGCGGATCCGGCCGGGCTTGCCGCCGCCGTGGCCGACGCCTTCGGCCGCGCCGGGGCCACCCGTGCCCCGGTGGTGCTGAACATCCGGGCGGAACTGCTGGCGGCGCCGGCCGTACCGCAGCGTCCCGCCGACCCGGCGCCGGAGCGGGCACCGGTGCCGGAGCCGGACGACGGGGCCGTGCAGCGGGCCGCGGCGGCGCTGCGCGCGGCGCGGCGCCCGCTGGTCCTGGCCGGCCGCGGCGCGCTGTGGGCCGGTGCCGGGCCGGCGCTGCGGGAACTGGCCGAGCGGTCCGGTGCCCTGCTGGCCACCACCCTGCCGGCCAAGGGCCTGTTCCGCGGCGACCCGTTCGACCTCGGCGTCTGTGGCGGCTACAGCACGGCCGTGACCCGGGACCTGGTCGCCGAATCCGACCTGGCGCTGGTCGTGGGCGCGGGTCTGGGCGGCTACACCACCGACCGGGACACCCTGCTGGCCGCGTCGCGGGTCGTGCACTGCGATCTGGCGCCCCGGCCGGACGCGCGGGTGGCGGTGCCGGGGGACGCGGCGGCGACGGTGGACAGGCTGCTGGCCGCCGTGCGCGGTGGCGAGCCGCGCCGGCGTACCGGCGAGGTGGCGGCCCGGATCGCGACGGCGGGCGACTTCGCCGACGGCACCGATGCCGGCGGTCTGGATCCGCGCCTGGTGCTGCGCGCGGTGGACCGGGCGTTGCCGGCGGACCGGCAGGTGGTCACCGACGTCGGGCACTTCACGACCTTTCCCAGCCAGCTCGTCGGCGCGGGCGCGGGCCGCTACCTGCCGGCGTTGGGCTTCGCCGCGGTGGGGCTGTCGGTGGCCACCGGCATCGGCGCGGCGCTGGGCCGGGCCGGGCCGACCCTGGTCGTGGTGGGGACGGCGGCGCGTTGATGGCGCTGGGGGAGCTGGAGACCCTCGGCCGGGTCGGCGCCGGGGTCGTCGTGCTGGTGCTCAACGACCGGGCGTACGGGGCGGAGATCCACCACCTGCGCCGGCACGGCCTGGCCGAGGAGGTGGCGCTGTTCCCGCGGGCCGATCTGGCCGGCGTCGCCCGGTCGCTCGGCGTGCCGGCCGTGACCTGGGAGCACGGCGACGACATCGGGCGTTTGGCGGAGGAGCTGCCGACGAACGGCCCGGTGCTGGTGGATGCGCAGGTGACCAGGGCTGTCGTGGCCGACAAGTTCGCCCGGTCCTCGGGCTGAGCCGCGCCCAGGGCTGGTGTTGCGAGAGTGTTTCGGCTTGGTTCAGATTCGTTGACACCCCTCTCTAGCTGGCTGTATACAAGGTGCGCAGTGTATTCAACTGGAAATCCAACAGGAACGTCAGCAGCCGGCCCTTCCGCCTATGCCTAAGGACCGGGCAAGACTCCGGAGGCAATCGTGACGAGATTCAGGAATGCCGCAGCGGCTGCACTCTTGGTCCTGCTGGCCGCGGGCTGCACCTCGGGTGGCAGCGGGAGCGGCGACAGCGGGGCGAGCAACGAGGGCTGGACCCCCGAATACAAGGACGGCGTCCTCCAGCCCCTTCCCGACGGGTTCCCCAGCCGTCCGATCACCCTGCTCAACGTGGACGCGCCCGGCCACGACGACGGGCTCTACGCCCGGGCGATGCAGACGGCGCTGCGCGGCATCTCCCCGGTCACCGTCGAGGTCCGCGACCAGAACTACCCCACCTTCGGCACCTGGGCCGGCATCCAGTACATGCAGGACCAGTCCGGCGGCAAGGACGGCTACATCTGTGAGGTGGCCGCGATGGTCGGCGCCTCGCTCGATCTGCTCACCGAGCCGATCGAGGACGAGTTCGGGATGACGATCGAGGACTTCAACCCGATCGTCGTCACCGAGCAGACCCCGTTCGTCATGGTGACCCGCTCGAACGCGCCCTGGTCCAGCTACCAGGAGATGGTCGACGCGGCGAAGGCGAACCCGGGCACCGTGCGCTACGCGGCGGCCTCGGGCAGCCTGCTCGACATCGCCACCAACCGGCTGATGAGGGCCAACGGCTGGACGTCGAAGGTCATCCCGATGGAGGGCAGCGTCGACGCGGCGACGGCCGTGGCCGCCGGCGAGGCCGACGTGACCATGCTGACCCCGGCGGTGGCCCGCAGCCACGAGCAGGCCGGGAAGGTCAAGGCCATCCTCGTGGTCTCGAAGGAGCCCAAGGCCCCCACCGAGTGGTCCGACGCGGTCACCACCACAGAGATCGGCCTGCCCGACGAGCCGTGGGTCTCCTACCGCGGATTCATCGTCGCGCCCGAGGTCCCCCAGGCCCACTCGGACTGGCTGTTCGAACTGTTCAAGAAGGGCGGCGAGCAGGCGGCTCCGAAGGAGCGGATCGCCAACCTGCCCGGCGCCTCCAGCATCATCCTCGACGGCGAGCAGACCCGGAAGATCGTCGCGGACGCCAAGGTCTTCGCCGAACCCGTCATCCGGGAACTCGGCCTGGCCTACGACCAGAGGTAGGGGTTCGATGAGAGTCGACGTTCACTGTCACTTCCTGCCCGAGTCCGGGCGCCGCGCCCGCGAGCGGGGCACCGACTGGCACGGCACGTTGTTCAGCGTCAACGACGCCGGCATCCTCGTCTCGCAGACCGGCTCGGAGCGGTTCACCTTCGGATCGCCACGGCACTTCGAGTCGATGGAGCGCCGGGTCGAGCGGATGGACGACCGCGGAATCGACACCGAGATGCTCTCGCTGCTGCCGCCGCTGTTCCGCTACGACGTACCGGCGGCGGACAACATCGCGGCATCCCGGGACGTGAACGACGAACTCTCCGAACTGACGAAGCGGTTCCCGGGCCGGTTCCTCGGCCTGGGAACCCTTCCCCTCCAGGACGTCGAGGCCTCCGTCGCCGAGATCGAGCGGGCGATGGCCCTGCCCGGGATGGCCGGCTTCGCGATCGGCACGAACATCAACGGCGCCAACCTCGACGAGGAGTCCCTGGCACCGTTCTTCACCGCCGCGCAGGACCTCGGCGCCTTCATCTTCATCCACCCGATGGACCAGCGGCACACCGGATCGCTGGACCGCTACTACCTGCGCAACACGATCGGAAACCCGCTGGAGACCACGACCGCGGCCGCGTCGCTGATGCTCAGCGGCCGGCTCGCGCAGCTTCCCCGGCTGAACGTCTGCCTGGCCCACGGCGGCGGTTACGTCGCCGCCGCCCTGGGCCGGCTGGAGCACACCTACCGGGTGCGCAAGGAGGTCGAGAAGACCCCCGAGCACTCGCCGGCGGCGCTCTACCGGCGCTTCTTCTACGACTGCCTCACCCACGACGAGCGGACCCTGCGTCACCTCGTCGACTTCGTCGGCGCCGACCGGGTGGTGATCGGCACCGACTACCCGGCCGACATGGGGATGACCGACGCGGCCAGGGAGATCGCCGCCTCGGCGGCGTTCACCGACGACGAAAAGGCCGCCATCCTCGGCGGCAACCTGGCCGCGGTCCTGGGCCGGCTCATCGCGGACCCACAGTAAGGAGAGGCCGTCCATGGACAGGCGCAAGGACCTCGCGGTCGCGCTGGCGGTGGCGCTGCTCGGCCTGGTCATCGTGTACCTGGGCACCCAGGTGAACCTGGGCCGGATCCGGGACCCGGTCGGCTCGCGCACGCTGCCGATCATCACCGGCGCGCTGGTCGCGGCCGGCGGCGTCTACCTCGCCGGGCGCCGGCTGGTGCGCTGGCGCACCGAGCCCACCGTCGTCCCGGCCGAGGGCACGGCGGACGAGCCGGAGGTGCCGGCCTCCACGCTGCGCTCGTTCATCGTCTGGGTGCTCTGCCTCGGTTACGCGATCCTGCTCAGCAGCATCGGCTTCCTCATCCTGACGCCGATCCTGCTGGCGACCCTGCTCTGGATCATGGGCGTACGCCAGCCGCTGCGACTGGCGCTGGTCACCGTCGGCGGCGTGGTCCTCATATTCGGGGTCTTCGACATCGTCCTGGGTGTCCGGCTTCCGCTCGGCCCGCTCGATCCATACCTCGGCCACCTCGGCTGAAGGAGCTGCGGAGATGGAACTGTTCCTGAACACCTTCGGCAACGCGACCGCCATGCTGGCCGACCCGGCCGTGCTGATCGCGATCGCGATCGGCGCCGTGCTGGGCAGCGTCGCCGGTGCCATCCCCGGGATGACCACCACGCTCGCGGTCGGGATCGCGCTGCCGTTCACCTTCGGCCTGCGCCCGATCACCGCCGTCGCCTTCCTGGTGGCCATCACCGTCGGCACCAACTACGGCAACAGCATCCCGGCGATCCTCGTCGGGGTGCCCGGTACGCCGTCGGCGGTGCTGACCGCCCTGGACGGCTACAAGCTGCACCAGAAGGGCCAGAGCGGCATCGCGCTGGGCACCCAGTACATCGCCGCGCTGCTCGGCCAGTTGCTGAGCGCCGTCTTCTTCGTCGCCATGGTGGTGCCCCTGGCCCAACTGCTCTACGTGTTCCTCGCCCCCGAACTGTGGGCGCTGCAACTCCTCGGCATCGTGGCCATCATCAGTCTCACCGGCAAGAACGTCGTCAAAGGGCTGGTCGCCGGCGGGCTCGGCCTGGCCGTCACGATGATCGGACCCGATCCGGTCGCGCTGACCGGCCGGTTCACCTTCGGCTTCGTCCACCTGCGCGGCGGGCTGGAGATCGTGCCCGTCGTCATCGGGGCGCTGGCGATCAGCGAGCTGATCCGCGGCTGCCGCCAGGTCTACGACTGGCGGCAGACCTCCGGCGGCTTCTCCGCCAAGTTCCCCTCCCCGGCGCTGGTCCGGCGGATCCTGCGGCCGGTGGGCATCGGCACCGTCTGGGGCACCCTGATGGGCGCCATCCCGGGCGGCGGCGGGGTCTCCTCGGCCTTCGTGGCCTACCAGCAGGCGAAGCTCACCTCCAAGAAACCCGAGGAGTACGGCGAGGGCAGCGTCGAGGGACTGGCGGCCAACGAGTCGGCGCAGAACGCCTCGCAGTCCGGCGAGATGGTGCCGACGTTCGGGTTCGGCATCCCCGGCAGCGGCTCGATGGTGCTGCTGCTCGCGGCGCTCACCGTGCACGGCCTGGTGCCGGGTCCGCTGCTGATCAAGGAAACCCCGGAGATGCTGTACGCCAGCACCGCCGGCCTCGTCGGCGGGACCCTGGTGCTGGCGCTGATCGGCTGGCCGCTGGCCAAGGCGATGCTGCGGCTGGTGCAGGTCGACCGGTCCGTCGTGCTGGTGATGGCGCTGCTGCTGAGCATGGTGGGCGTCTACGCGCTGCGCAACGCGGTCTTCGACGTCGGCGTGATGATCTTCTTCGGCCTGATCGGCTACTTCATGCTCCGGTACGGCTACTCGGTCGCCGCGTTCGCCCTCGCCGTCACGCTCGGCCACAACTTCGAGGGCCACCTGCGGCACGGCATCCTGCTGACCGACGACAAGTTCAGCGCCTTCATCACCCGCCCGGTCACCACCGGCCTGGTCGCGCTCTCCGGCGCGCTGCTGATCTTCGGCATCGTCGGCAACGTGCGGGAGGCCCGACGCAACCGGGCGGCCATGGCCGCGGCCCCGGCCGGCGTGCCGGTGCTGTCCGGCCCGCAGCCGGGCGCGGAGGAGCCCGGAGAGCGG
This sequence comes from Plantactinospora sp. KBS50, assembly GCF_002285795.1. Lineage (GTDB taxonomy): Bacteria > Actinomycetota > Actinomycetes > Mycobacteriales > Micromonosporaceae > KBS50. The sequence goes on along the minus strand of NZ_CP022961.1, from coordinate 4,037,319 downwards.
ACCGCGACCGTCGAGGACCTGGGTGGCGCGGACCGCCGGCAACAGCCGGATCACCCGTCCGACGAGGACGACGCTGGAGAGCGGGGTAGCGATGGCCGGACCTGATGTCGTGGTGGTCGGCGGCGGCAACGCGGCCATGACCGCCGCCCTGGCCGCCCGGGAGCAGGGCGCGAGCGTCCTGCTGCTGGAACGCGCGCCGTACGCCGAGCGGGGCGGCAACACCGCCTACACCGGGGGGATCGTGCGGTTCCCGTTCACCCCGCAGGACATCGAGCGGCTGGTGCCGGACCTGTCCGAGGCCGAGCGGGCCAGCACCGAGTTCGGGACCTACACGCAGGAGGACTTCTTCGACGACCTCGCCCGGGTGACCGAGCACCGGGCCGACCCGGACCTGGTCGAGGCCCTGGTGACCCGGGGCGCGGCGACGATCGCCTGGCAGCGCGACCAGGGCGTGCGGTTCGTCCCGAGCTACGGCCGGCAGGCCTACCAGGTGGACGGCCGGTTCACCTTCTGGGGCGGGCTCGCCGTCGAGGTCAGCGGCGGCGGTCAGGGCCTGGTGGAGTTCCTCACCGCGGCCTGCGAGCGGGCCGGGGTCACCATCAGGTACGGCACCCGGGCGCGGGACCTGATCGTGCGCGACGGACGGATCCGCGGGGTACGCGCCGAGCACGAGCGGAAGCTCGTCGACATCGGGTGCGACGCGGTCGTGCTGGCCTCCGGCGGATTCCAGGCCAACGCGGCGTGGCGGGCGCAGTTCCTCGGGGCCGGCTGGGACCTGGCCAAGGTGCGGGGCACCCGGTACGACACCGGCGACGGCATCCGGATGGCGATGGCGGCCGGCGCCAGCCCGGCGGGCAACTGGTCCGGCTGTCACGCGGTGGCCTGGGACCTCAACGCCCCCGAGTTCGGTGACCGCCGCATCGGCGACTCGTACCAGAAGCACAGCTACCCGCTGGGCATCATCGTCAACAGCGCGGGCCGGCGGTTCGTGGACGAGGGCGCCGACTTCCGCAACTACACCTACGCCAAGTACGGCGGCCGGGTCCTGGCCCAGCCCGGCCAGATGGCCTGGCAGGTCTTCGACGCCAAGATCACGCCGATGCTGCGCGACGAGTACTCGATCCGCGAGGTGACCCGGGTGCGGGCCGACACGATCGAGGACCTCGCGAAGCGGATGGACGGGATGGACGCGGAGGCGTTCGTCCGCACGGTCCGGGAGTTCAACGGGTCGGTCGACACCGCCGTGCCGTTCAACCCCAACGTGCTCGACGGGCGGCGCACCAACGGGCTGGCGGTGGAGAAGACCAACTGGGCGCAGCCGCTGGACCAGCCGCCGTTCGAGGCGTACGCGGTCACCTGCGGGATCACCTTCACCTTCGGCGGCCTGCGGGTGGACGCCGACGCGCACGTGCTGGACGACGGGGGCGACCGGATTCCCGGGCTCTACGCGGCCGGCGAACTCGTGGGCGGACTCTTCTACTTCAACTATCCCGGCGGATCCGGGCTGACCAGCGGGGCCGTCTTCGGCCACACGGCCGGCTCGGGCGCCGGCCGGCACGCCAGGGGAGCGCGATGAGCGACGTTAGGTTCGGTCTCAAACTGTCGATCCACGGGCAGCACGTCGGCACGAGGTTCGCCGACCTGGCGGACCTGGCCCGGCACGCCGAGGACGCCGGGTTCGACGGCGTCTTCGTCATCGACCACCTGCTGCTGCCCGGCTCCCGGCTGTCCGGGTACACCAACGCCGACCCCGAGAAGCCGTTCTTCTACGACGCGTGGACCTCGCTGGCCGCCCTCGCCGCGGTCACCTCGCGGGTCCGGCTCGGCCCCCAGGTGACCCCGATCGGGCTGCGCCACCCGGCGTTCGTGGCCAAGTGGGCGATGACCGTCGACCACATCTCCAACGGGCGGCTGCTGCTGCAGGTCGGCGCCGGCCACCAGCAGGTCGAGTACGAGTCGTTCGGCTTCCCGTACCCGAAGCTGCGGGAGCGGGTCGCCCGGCTCCGCGAGGGCGTCGAGCTGATCCGGGCACTGTGGACCGAGACCGGGCCGGTGACCTACCGCGGCGAGCACTACCAGCTCGACGAGATCCCGTTCTGGCCCAAGCCGGTCCAGCCGCGGCCGGAGATCTGGCTCGGCGGCGCGTCCAAGTGGATCCGCGCGCTGCTGCCGGAGATCGCCGACGGCTGGACCCCGGCCACCCCGCAGGGCGGCGGACTCGACCCGGAGTTCTTCCGGGGGGCGCTGGCCGAGGCGCGGGCGGCCGCCACCCGACCGATCCACGGCGGCGCGATGTTCTACACGGTCGTGGACGACGACCCGGCGGTGGTGGAGAAGGGGCTGTCGGTGCTGCGCCGCCGCGCCGACTGGTCGGACTGGCCGGTCGACCGGTTCCAGGAGACCGGGATCGCGCTGGCGGGCAACCCGGAGGACGTGGTGGCCAGCATCCAGCGGTACGTCGACGCCGGGGTCGAGTACGTCACGGTCGGCTTCGTGCCGACCGACGACATCGACGCCGCGCACCGGGGCATCGACCTCTACCGCGACCGGATCATGCCGCGGTTCGGGGTGGGTGCGCCGTGAGGCTCGGGATCCTCACCGACGGGCGGGTCGTGGCGGTCGACGGCGAGCGGGTCGTCGACGTCACCGCCGTACTGCCGGGCGGCCCGACCGACTACCCCGACCGGGCCGGCGAGGTGGCCGCGTACGTGGCCGGCGCCCCGTCGATCGCCACCCGCACCCCGACCTTCACCGCCCCGGTGGCCCACCCGCGCACCGTGCTCGCCGCACCTGTCAACTACGCGCCGCACCGGGGCGAACTGGGCGATCGCAGCCCCGAGGGCGGCCGGCTCGACGCCCGGGCGCTGGGCCTGATCGTGCTGGCCCCGGGCAGCGTGGTGGGGCCGGACGGCGCCATCGAACTGCCCGACCTGCCCGGTCGGGAGTTCCACTACGAGGGCGAGATCGCCGTGGTGATCGGCCGGCCGTGCCGCGGGGTCGACCGGGCGCACGCGATGGATCACGTGCTCGGCTACACCGGGCTGCTGGACATCACGATGCGCATCGGGCCGCAGGGCCAGGAGGACCGGTCGATGCGCAAGTCGTTCCGGACGTTCACCCCGATCGGGCCGGTCGTGCTGACCGCCGACGAGGTGCCCGACCCGAGCATCCTGCGGCTCCGGCTGGCGCTCAACGGGGAGCCGCGCCAGGACGGGGGACTGGACGAGCTGATCGTCGACGTTCCCGATCTGGTCGTACGCGCCGCCCAGTTGCTGCCGTTGCAGCCGGGCGACCTGATCGCCACCGGTACGCCAGGCGGGGTCGGCGCGATCGTGCCGGGCGACCGGGTCACGCTCACGGTCGACGGGGTGGGGGAACTGGCCATGGACGTGCGCCGGAGGTCCTGGTGAGCGCCCCGGCGGACCTTCCGCTGGTGCTGCTCAGCGACCGGATCGGGCCGCTGACCGGGTGGGAGACCGGGATCGCCGAGCGGGTCGGGTGCCGGGTCGAGATGCGGCCGCTGACCACCCGCGAGGACATCGCCCGCCACGCCCCCGGCGCCCGGGTGATCATTCTCGGCGCGGTCGAGCCGTTCGACGCCGCCACCCTGGACCGGCTCGACGGTCTTGAGCTGATCGTCCGCCGCGGGGTCGGCGTCGACAACGTCGACGTGACCGCGGCCGCCGCGCGCGGGATCACGGTCAGCAACGTGCCGGACGCGACCGTCGAGGAGGTCTCCGATCATGCCCTGGTGCTGCTGACCGTCCTGCTGCGCGGCGTACCGGCCGCGCACGTGGCAGCCCTGGCGGGACAGCTCGCGCAGGCGCGGGCGGCCGTCGACCGGTCCCGTCCGCTGTCCGACTGCGTGCTGGCGGTGCTCGGCGCCGGGCGGATCGGCCGCCGGCTGGTCGCCAAGGCCGCCGGGCTGTTCGGCGAGGTGCTGGTCGTGGACCCGTTCGTGGAGTCGGTCGAGGGGGCACGGGTCGTCGGGCTCGCCGAGGCGCTCGCCGGGGCCGACGCGGTGTCCGTACACGCGCCGTTGACGCCGGCCACCCGCAACCTGCTCGACGCGGCGGCGCTGGCCGCCGCGCGGCCGGGTCTGGTCGTGGTGAACGCGGCGCGGGCGGAGATCGTCGACGAGCCCGCGCTGGAGCATGCGGTCCGCGCCGGACGGGTGGCCGGCGTCGGACTCGATGTCACCGCCGGTGTCGACCGCTGGCGCCGGGTGATCGCGGCCGGGCACCCGAACGTGCTGCTGACGGCGCACACCGGCGGCCGCGGATCCGTTGCCCAGCAGTCGCTTCGGCGCCGCTGCGCCGAGCAGGTGGTGGCATTTCTGCGCGGGGAGGAGCTCGACACGGTGGTGTCACCCCGTCACAGCACAGGGTGACATGGCCTGTACCCTCAAACCGTGTGCAATGTCTACAAGAACGAGCGTGACGGGCGGTGACCGCGAAGGTGTCGAAGCAGGAACTCGATTCCGTCATGCAGCCGGTCATCGATCTGTGGAACGAGCGGAAGAGCCGGGAGGGTTCCTCGGACGCGGTCTACGGAACGCTCCGCGAGGCCATCCTCACCAAGGCGCTGACCTCCGGGCCGCAGCTGGCAGAGGAGGACCTGGCGCGGATCTTCGGCGTCAGCCGGACACCCATCCGCGAGGCGATCCTGCGGCTGGAGGCCGAGCGGCTGATCGAACGCCGCGGCGGGCGCCGGCTCTCCGTCGCCCGGATCTCGCCGGCCGAGATCCTGGAGATCTACGACGTACGGGTGGTCCTCGACGGGCTGGCGGCGGAGCTGGCCGCCGAGCGCGCCACCCCGCCGGACGTGGCCCAGCTTCGCTGGATCAACAGCCAGATGTCCACCAGCGGCGAGGCCGGCGACTACCGGCGGGTCTCCGTGCTCAGCATCGACTTCCACGACTGGATCGCCAAGGCCAGCGGCAACTCGTTCCTGCTCGGCCAGATCCGGGTCGTGCACGACCGGGTCCGCCGGTTCGAGCGCACCACGCTGCAACAGCCCGGCCGGCTCACCGGCGCCTTCGACGAGCACGAGGAACTGCTCGACGCGATCGCCTCGGGTGACGTGGCCCGGGCCGGGCAGGCCGCGCGCTTCCACATGCTCAACGCCAAGAAGATCCGGCTGGGGATGGCCGAGACGCCTCCACCTGACTAGAAAAGAGGGCTCCCATGCGCTACGACGTGGACTGGCGGGACGGCATCGACTACGCCGACCTGCGCCGATTCCGGCACCAACGGGTGCAGGAGGCGATGGCCCGGGCCGACCTCGACGCGGTGGTCGCGTTCGAGTACGCCAACTGCCGCTACATCGCCGGTCTCCGTCCGCTGTGGGCTCCCAACTTCATGGTCCGGCAGGCCGTCATCAGCACCCGGGGCAGCGACGACGTGGTGGTCTTCGTCCACCAGGACGACACGCCGCACCGCCGCGCCACGATGACCTGGGTGGACCCGGACCGCATCCGCGCGTTCCCGACCGGCGTGGTCAGCGAGACGGCGCCGGTCTCGGCGCTGCGGCCGATCGCCGACGCGCTCGCCGAACTCGGCTGCCACGGCGGCCGGGTCGGGGTCGACATCGCCACCGTCACCGTGCTGCGCCGGCTGGAGGAACTGCTGGACGGCTACACCGTCGTCGACGCGAACGCGGCCCTCAACGGATCGCGGCTGGTCAAGGCGCCGACGGAGGTCGCGCTCCTGGAGGACGCGTCCTCCGTCGTCGACCTGGCCATGGCCGCGGCCGAGGCCGCCGTGCAGCCGGGGGTACGCGAGTGCGACGTGCTCGCCGAGGTGATGAAGGTCTTCTACACGCACAACGCCGAGGTGCCGCAGTGCAACCTCATCGTGTGCTCCGGCCCCAACACGGCGCCGATGCAGCGCTTCGCCGGTGACCGCATGATCCGCCGCGGCGATCTGGTCTTCATCGACATCGGCGCCTGCTTCAACGGCATCTTCAGCGAGGCGACCCGCACCTTCCCGTGCGGCGAGCCCGACAACGACACCCAGCGGGCCATCTACCGCACCGTGTACGACATCCACATGGCCACCATCGAGTCGCTCCAGCCGGGGGCGCTCGCCACCGACGTGCAGGCCGCCTCGCTCAAGCACTACGGGGATTCGCCGTTCGTCGGGCGCATGCAGGAGATGATCATCGCCCACGGCATCGGCGTCGGGTACGCCGAGCCGCCGTTCATCGCCCCGCCCGGGAAGCCCACCCCGGACCTGCGGCTGGAGCCCGGGATGGTGCTGGCCGTCGTCCCGACGATCATCGTCCCCGACGTGCCGGGCGGCGGCGGGGTCCGGCTGGAGGACGTCGTCGTGGTCACCGAGGACGGCCCCGACGTGCTGACCCGTTACCCGTACTCAGCGAGCCTGCTGGCCCGCTGATCCGGGCGCCGCGTCCGGTCCCCGGCCGGCCCGCGCCGGACCGGGGACCTGCGCACCGGCGGGCGGTGCCAGGTGCCGGGCGAGCCAGTCGGCACGGGCGCGGCGGGCCTGTACCGAGACCCGCGCCCGCGGGTACAGCGCGTCGAAGCCGTGGAACCCGCCCGCCCAGACGTGCAGTTCCGCCTGGCCGCCGGCCGCCCAGATCCGCCCCGCGTACCCGATCACCTCGTCCCGGAACACCTCGGCGGTGCCGGCGTCCAGGTAGGTGGCGGGCAGCCCGGACAGGTCGTCGGCGACGGCGGGGGAGACGTACCCGGGTACCCCGGTCCCGGCGCGGTCGCCGAGGACCGCCCGCCAGCCGTACTCGTTCATCTCGCGGGTCCAGACCCCCGGCCCGGCGGAGAACTGCCGGCTGGACAGGCTGCTGTTGCGGTGGTCGAGCATCGGGCAGATCAGCAGCTGGCCGGCGATCCCCGGGCCACCGCGGTCGCGGGCCAGCAGGGTGACGCCGGCGGCGAGCCCGCCGCCGGCGCTGGCACCCGCGACGACGATGCGGTCCGGGTCGATGCCCAGCTCGCCGGCGTGCTCGCGCGTCCAGGTCAGGCCGTGGTAGCAGTCCTCGACCAGGGTGCTGCCGGTGGCCTCCGGGGCCAGCCGGTAGTCCACGGTCACCACGACGGCGCCGAACCGGCCGAGCCACTCCAGCGGGATGTCGATGTTCGAGAAGCGGTCGCCCATGACCATCCCGCCGCCGTGGATCCAGTAGACGCAGGGCGCCGCGCCGGGCCGGTGCGTCCCGGCGGGCTGGTGCGTCCCGGTGGGCTGGTGCGTCCCGGCGGGGTGCAGGACCGTCAGCGGGATCCGGACACCGTCCGGACCGACGGCGGTCACCTCCCGCCGGTCGACCGGCGGCGCGTCGGGGAACGTCTCGGGCGGTGTCGACGGCAGCTGGCGTAGCTGCGCCAGGATCTCGGGGTCCAGCCGGGACATCAGCGGCATGCCGGCGAGCAGCGTCCGCAGCTCGGGGTCGATCTCGGGTCGGGGCAGGGTCATCGGAGCGCCTTTCGGGGCGGGGATGGCGGGGCGGGGTGGGAGCCGGTCACCGGGGGAAGACGGCCCGGCCGCCGACCGGCATCAGGTCGGCGTAGGCGGTCTCGCCCTCGACCAGGGCCGCGAACCGCGCGGTGTACGCCTCGGCCGCGGCGCTCGCGAAGACCGCGTCGTGCGCCTCCCGGCTGGTCCAGCCCTCGACGAGGTGTACGACGTCGGGGTTGGTCGCCGACCGGCTGACCAGGAACACGACGCAGTCCGGGTGCGCCGCCGGGCCGGAGACCGGCCCGCTGAGCAGCAGTTCGACAAGTTCGTCGCCCCTGCCGGGCCGGGCGGTCATGGTGGCCTGGAATCCGTACGTCTCGCTCATGATCGTTCTCCTCGGGGTGGTGGTGTCAGCGGTGGTGGGGTGTCAGAGGTTGTAGCCGCCGGAGACCTCGATCTCCTGCGCGGTGATCCAGCGACCCTCGTCGCCGTGCAGGGCGGCGATGACCAGGCCGATGTCGTCGGGTTCGCCGAGCCGACCGAGGGCGGTCCGCGCGGCGAGCCCCGGGATCACCTCGGGGTGGCGGGTGAACGCGTCGCCGGCGATGCGGGTACGGGTGGAGCCGGGCGCCACGGCGTTGACCCGGATGCCACGGCCGCTGAGCTCCTTGGCCAGGTAGCGGGTCAGCACCGCGAGTCCGCCCTTCATGCTGGCGTACGCGGAGTAGCCCGGTTCCATACCGGAGTTCAGCGCGGAGTTGCTCGTCACGTTGACGATCGCGCCGCCGTCGGCCAGCAGCGGCAGCAGCGTCTGGGTCAGGAAGTACGGACCCTTGAGCAGCACCCGGGCGAACCGGTCGAACAGTTCCTCGGTGGTCTCCTCGAACATCGCCGACTGGCCGAAGCCGGCGTTGTTGACCAGCAGGTCGAAGCTCTCCCGCCGCCACCTGTCGCGCAGCGTGCCGAGCACCGCCTCGCGGAAGGCGGGAAACGTCCCGCTCCGGCCCACGTCCAGCGGGAGCGCTGCGGCCGTGCCGCCGTCCCGCTCGATGGTCGCGACGGTCTCCTCCGCTCCGGCCCGGTTGCTGCCGTAGGTGAGGATCACCCCCGAGCCGCGCCGGGCGATCTGGATCGCGGCGCTGCGCCCGATGCCGGAGCTGCCGCCGGTGACGATGGCGATCCGCATGTCTTCTTCACCTGCCCAATCATGGAAGCGCCCTGTGCGCTCCCTGTTTGTGTCACATCAATCAGAGCATCGCGGGCAGTGCGAACGGTAGAACGATGCTCTTGAGCACTTGCACGATCCTCCCGAGCTAGCGAGGATTGGGGGAGCGTGCTTCAATCGTGCCATGGCCCTCGACGAGCTTCGCGCGCTGATCTCGCGGCATGCCCGACCGGACGCCGGCACCGCCATCGACGGGGTGCTGGTCTCGAAGGTCGAGCGGTCGACCCCACAGGAGCCGTCGATGACCGGCACCGTGCTGGCGCTCATCGCGCAGGGCGCGAAACACCTCGCACTGGGCGACCGGGTCTACCGGTACGGCGCCGGGCAGTACCTCGTCGCCTCGGTCGACCTGCCGGTGACCGGCCACTTCGTCGGGGCGAGTCCGCAGCGGCCGGCGCTCGGGTTCGGGCTGGTGCTGCGGCCGGCCACGATCGCCGAACTGCTGCTGACGGCCGCCCCCGGCGACATCCCGGTCGCCGGCGGCGGGCCGCCCCCGGCGATCGGCGTCACCGACGCCCCGACGAGCTGCTCGACGCCGTACTCCGGCTGCTGCGCCTGCTCGACCGGCCGCGCGACCGCGCGGTCCTCGCGCCGCTCGTCATCCGGGAGATCCTCTGGCGGCTCATCACCGGGGAGCAGGGCGCGATCGTCCGCCAACTCGGTCTCGCCGACAGCAGCCTCAGCCACGTGGCGCGGGCCGTCCACTGGATCCGCGGCCACTACGCGCAGTCCTTCCGGGTGGAGGAGGTGGCGGCGCTGGCCGGGATGAGCGCCTCCGCCTTCTACCGCAACTTCCAGGCGGTCACCGCGATGAGCCCCATCCAGTTCCAGAAGCAGATCCGGCTCCAGGAGGCCCGACTCCTGCTGACCACCCACCCGGGCGACGTCACCGGGGTCGGCCGCCGGGTCGGCTACGACAGCCCGTCCCAGTTCAGTCGCGAGTACCGCCGCCAGTTCGGCGCGGCGCCGAGCGAGGACGCCGCCCGGCTGCGCGGAGCGCCGCCGCCGGCCACACCCGCCCTGCCCTGAAAGGGTTGTCTGACGGGGGCGAGCCTTGTCAGACACCCGCTGAGAGCCCGCGCGCACGCGGAGTGGTTCAATCGCGCCCATGGCCCTCGACGAGATCCGCCGGCTCCTGGCCCGCCATGCGCGCCCGGACCTGCGGACCGCCGTCGACGGTGTGTCGATCTTCCGGGCCGACCGGCCCGTCCCGCCGGCCCCCACGACGTACGGCCGGGTTTTCGCTCTCGTCGCACAGGGTGTCAAGCGGTGCTCCATCGGTGATCGTGTCTACGAGTACGGTGCCGGGCACTACCTGGTGGCCTCCGTCGAGCTGCCGGTGACGAGCTGGTTCGCCGAGGCGAGCCCCGGCCGCCCGGGGTTGGGCGTCGGGCTCGACCTCGATCCCGTGCTGGTCACCGAGTTGTTGCTGCTGCGCGAGGGCGGCGGTCCCGCCGCCCCGGCCGACCCGCCGCCCTGCGGCATCGCGGTCAGCGCGGCGCCGGCCGAACTGCTCGACGCGGTCACCCGCCTGCTGCGGCTGCTCGACCGGCCGGACGACATAACGGCTCTGGCGCCACTGATCAAGCGCGAGATCGTGTGGCGCCTGATCACCGGAGACCAGGGTGTCGTGCTGCGCCAGGTCGCCCTTCCGGACGGCAGCCTGAGCCATGTCGCCCGGGCCGTCCGGTGGATCCGGGACCACCACGCCGAACGCTTCCGGGTTGAGGATCTCGCCCAGCAGGCCGGGATGAGCGTCTCGGCGTTCCACCGCAACTTCCAGGCGATCACCGGGATCAGCCCGATCCGGTTCCAGAAGCAGATCCGGCTCCAGCGCGCCCGGCTGCACCTGCGCGCCGACCCCGGCGACGTCGCCGGGATCGGTCGGCGGGTCGGCTACGAGAGCCCGTCGCAGTTCAGCCGGGAGTACCGCCGTCAGTTCGGGACGCCGCCCTCGGCCGCCGGCAGTAGTACACCAGCGCGGGCGGAAGATTAGCCCAGACCGTACGGCCGGCCACCACCTCCTCGAACCGGGACCGCAGCGCGCGTCGCAGCCGTACGGCCGGCGGTGCCCACAGGGTGGCGGTGTAGGCGAACGTGGCGAAGACGCCGTCGGGCGCCAGCACGTCGCCGGCCGCGCCGAGCAGCTCGTCCTGCCGGTCGGCGGCGAACGCGGCCCACGGCAGGCCGCTGACGATGACGTCGGCCCGGTCGAGACCCCGTTCCCTCGTCGTCTCACGAAGCCGGGCGGCATCGGCGACGGCCACCTCGACCCGGGGGAACCGGCGGGCCAGCGGGTCGGCGAACACCGGGTTGATCTCGACCGCCAGGTGTCGCCCGCGGCCGGCGAGCCGCCGCTGGACGGCCGCCGTGAACGCGCCGGTGCCGGCGCCGAGTTCGACCACCGTGGGCGATCCGGTGAGCGGCACCGGGGCGGTGATGGCCTCGGCGAGCGACTCGCCACTGGGCGCCACCGCGGCCACCGTGAAGGGGCTGCGCACGAACTCCCGCAGGAAGGTGGCGGTCACGGACGTACCGGCCTCGACCGGACCGGGAATTCCGGCGAGCCGCGCCGTGCGGCTGCGGGTACGCGTGCGGGTACGGCGGGCGGCGACGGTCATCGCGGAACCTCCTCGTTCGGTGGTGTCCGCCCAACTCTCGGGGCGGCCGGACGGGTGGCACATCTGTCATCCGACTGCGCGGGGAGGGCTCTTGCCCGATCGAGGCGATGTCTTGCTCGATCCTCGCGCGCGGCGCCGCCCGGGCCGACCCGGTGGGTAGCCTGCGACGCAGCCGTTTCCGATCGGAGCACAGTTGGCCACCTCAGAGCTGTTCGGCCGCCACGCCGAGCTGAGCCGGTTGGCGGATTTCCTCGACAGCGCGCGGCGCAACGGCGAGGCCCGGCTGTTGTGGGGCGATCCCGGCGTCGGCAAGTCGGCGCTGGTCGACGCCGTCGCGGAGCGGGCGACCCGGGCCGACCTGCGGGTGCTGCGCGCCTCCGGGTCGGAGTTCGAGGCGGACGTCAGCTACTCGGCACTCAACCAGCTGCTGCTGCCTGTGCGCGGCGACCTGGACCGGTTGCCCACAGGACCACGGGAGGCGCTGAGCGTCGCCCTCGGATTCGACGCCGGCGCGACGCCGGACGCGCTGCTGATCTGCAACGCCACGCTGCTGCTGATCCGTGAGGTCAGCGCGGACCGGCCGGTCGTGGTGCTGGTCGACGACCTGCACTGGATCGATCGGGCGAGCGCCGTCGTGCTCGGGTTCGTCGCACGCCGGCTCGGCGGCTGCCGGACCGGACTGCTGGCGACGGCGCGCACCGGGACCGGCACCCTGTTCGACCGCCGGGGACTGGCCGAGATGACGGTCGGGTCACTCGACGGCGACGCGGCCGCGCGACTGGTCGGCGTGCACTTCCCCGACCTGCCCGGCCGGATCCGCCGGCGGCTGTTCGAGCTGGCGCAGGGCAATCCGCTCGCACTGATGGAGCTGCCCCCGACGCTGCTCGCCGCCGTGCCCGGACCGATGGCCGAATCCGGGCTGGTGCCACTGGGCGACCGGCTCCAGACGATGTTCACGTCCCGGATCACCGACCTGCCCGGGGCGACCCGGCGGCTCCTGCTGCTCGCCGCCTTCGAGGGCGCCGGCGACCTGCGGACCCTGCGCGGCGCGTCGGCCGGGCTCGCGGACCTCGGCCCCGCGGAGATCGCCCAGCTGGTCCGCATAGACGACGCCAGCGGGCGGCTGGCTTTCCGGCATCCGCTGATCCGGTCGGCGATGGTTGAACTGTCCACACACGAGGAACGCCGGGGCGCTCACCTCGCCCTGGCCGAGGCGCTCCACGACGATCCGGAGCGCCGCGCCTGGCACCTGTCGGCCGCCGCGACCGGCCCGGACGAGGCCGTGGCGGCCCTGCTGGAGGAGGCGGCCCGCCGGGTGCTGCGGCGCGGTGACGCATACGCCGCCACCGCCGCCCTCACCCGCGCCGCCGAGCTGAGCGTCACGAGCCACGACCGGGCCCGCCGGCTCGCCGAGGCCGCGTACGTCGGTGCCGAGGCGGGCGGCAACGCCGCCGACGCCCGGATCCTGCTCGACGACGCGCGGCGGGCCACGCCGGATGCCTCCGGGTCGCTGCACGCCGCCGGCGCCGCGGCCTTCCTGATCCTCAACGGCGACGGCGACGTCAACACCGCGCATCGGCTGCTGACCGGCGCGATCGAGACGGGTGACCACGGCTACCGTGCCGAGGACCCCGCACTCGTCGAGGCCATGCAGACGTTGCTGCTGCTGAGCTGGTACGGCGGCGGCCCGGAGCACTGGACGCCGTTCCATCGCGCGCTGAAGCGCATGCGGCCGACGCCGCCCGACCTGCTCGCGCTGGCCAGCCGCACGTTTGCCGATCCCGTACGCACGGGGGCCGCCGCCCGGGCCGAGGCGGAGGCGCTCATCGGGCGACTTCCCGGCGAGACCGACCCCAGCCGCATCGTGCGGCTCGGCACCGCGACGGTCTACCTGGACCGGCTCGACGGCAGCCGGGAACCGTCGTGGCGGCTGGTCGAGCAGGGCCGGGCGGGCGGCTCCCCCCGCCGGCATCTCGGCGCGCTGATGCACCTGTGCCTGGACGACTTCCTGATCGGCCGGTGGGACGAGGCCGAGGAACTGGCCGGCGAGGGGCGGCGCATCTGCGAGACGTCCGGCTTCCCGTTCTTCGGCTGGTACTTCCACTACCACCTGGGCATCGTCGCCGCCGGCCGTGGACGCTTCGACGAGGCGTACCGGTGGGCGGACGAGATGACCCACTGGGCGCTGCCGCGTGGGGTCGCGGCGGCGGCCCTGTTCGCCCACCACCCGCGCGCCCTGGCCGCACTGGGCGAGCAGAGGTTCGACCTCGCGTTCCGGCACGCGGCCGCGATGAGTCCGCCGGGGGTCCTGGCCTCCCACGTCCCGCACTGCACGTGGGTGATGTTCGACCTGGTCGAGGCTGCCGCCCGGACCGGCCGCACGGCGCAGGCCCGCGCCCACACCGAGGCGATGCGGGCGGCGCGGGTGGCTGAGCTGTCGCCCCGGATGGCGCTGCTTCAGGCCGGTGCCGACCTGCTGGTGGCCGGGGAGCACGCCTCGGCCGCGAGCAGGGTGATCGAGTTGCTGGAGGATCCCGCGACGCGGCGGTGGCGGTTCGACGCGGCGCGCGTGCGGCTGGTGCTGGGCGAGCGGCTTCGGCGTACGGGCTCGGTGTCCGATGCCAGCCAGCACCTGGCGGCGGCACGCGCGGGCTTCGCGGCCATGGCCGCGCAGCCGTGGTTGGCGCGCGTCGATGCCGAACTGCGGGCCGCCGGCCACCGGGTCGCCGATCCGAACGCGCCGGGTCCGGGCGGGCTGACCGCGCAGGAACTCCAGATCGCCGAGTTGGCCGCGGCCGGCCTGTCCAACAAGCAGATCGCCGAGCGCCTGTACCTGTCGCACCGCACGGTCGGCTCGCACCTCTACCGCATCTTTCCCAAACTCGGGGTGACGTCGCGTGCCGGGCTCAGGGACGCGCTGTCGCGCTGAGGACATCGGCCCCTCCTCCGGTGAGCGCTCGGACATCCGCCTGCCATCGTCGCCGCCCCGCGGGCGGCGGGCATCAGTCAAACGACGCAATCGCGGTGACCCAGCTTGAGCGCGCCGCGACAGCGCCGCGGCAGTCGAGTCGAACGACAGATGTGGCGTCTCCGGCCGGGGCACAGACTGGATTCCGTCCACTTCCGGAGGACCCGAAGGGGTAACCATGAGCACGGTCCTGATCACCGGCGCCTCGTCCGGCCGCCGGGTGCGGGAGATCTGCGGTCCGTCTCGACCGGGCCAGGTGAGAGAGAGGAACGCTGCCATGTCCGAGCAGAACAAGCAGATCGTCCGCGCCTACTTCGAGGAACTCGACCGCGGCCGCACGACCCCGGTTCACATGTGCACCGACGACTTCCAGTTCCATCCGGCCGGAGCACCGACGCTGGACATCGACGGGGTGAAGACGTTCGGCGATGCGTTCTTCCGCGGGATCACCGATCTGATGCATCCGCTGGAGGAGCTGATCGGCGACGGTGACCTCGTGGCCCTGCGCTGCCGGTACGAGGGCACCCACGACGGCGAGCTGATGGGTGTGCCGGCGACGGGGCGGAAGGTCTCCGCGGTGGGTATCGGGGTCATGCGCGTCGCCGACGGAAGGATCGCCGAGTTCTGGGTGTCGCCCGACCGGCTCACCATCATGCAGCAGATCGGAGCCATCCCGTCCTGAGTGACCGTTCGGGATCCCTGGCCGGTGGCCGGGTCCGGTGGGGCCGTGCCGCGGGCGCGCCCCACCGGCTATTGCCAGGGTGTACGGGCTGTCCAATCATCAACGGATGTCCTCACCTGTCACCACCGTCACCACCGTCGCCGACGGGTTCACGTTCACCGAGGCGCCGCGCTGGCACGACAGCCGCCTCTGGTTCGCCGACTTCTACTCCGGCCGGGTCATGTCCGTACGCGAGGACGGCGCCGACGCGCGGGTCGAGGCCGTCGTGCAGCGGCAGCCGTCCGGGATGGGCTGGCTTCCGGACGGGCGTCTGCTCGTCGTCTCGATGCACGACCGCCGGGTGCTGCGCCGTGAGCCCGACGGCACGCTTGTCACGCACGCCGACCTGAGCGGGCACGCGACCGGGCACCTCAACGACATGGCGGTCGACGCCGACGGCCGGGCGTACGTCGGGGACTTCGGATTCGACCTGATGAACGGCGCGCCGCTGGAACCGGCGGCGGTCCACCGGGTCGACCCGGACGGCGCGGTGACCGAGGTGGCGTCCGGGCTCTGGTTCCCCAACGCGATCAACCTGGGCGCGGATGGCCTCGTGCTGGTCAACGAGACATTCGGCAACCGGGTCTCCGCGTTCGACCGCGCCGCGGACGGCGGTCTCAGCAACCACCGGGTGTGGGCCGAGTTCGGCCCGGTTCCCGCGGAACGCTCGGTGGCGGGCGCGCTCGGGCAGCTCGTCGCCGCGCCGGACGGCGGGTGCCTCGACGCCGAGGGCGGACTGTGGGTGGCCGACGCGATCGGCGGGCGGGTGATCCGGGTCGTCGAGGGCGGCCGGATCACCGACGAGATCCGGCCGGGGACGAACGCGTACGCCTGTGCTCTCGGCGGCGCGAGCGGACGGACCCTGTTCATCTGCACGGCGCCCGACTTCGACGAGCGTGCCCGCAGGGCAGCCCGGGACGGCCGCATCGTCGCGGTGCCGGTCCGCGTGCCGGCCGCCGGATAGCCGCGGCACCCCGGCTGGCCGGGCCGGGACACCGGCCGAACCGCTGGTGCTCACCGCCGCTTGAGCATCGGTCCGGCGGCCGGTGGGTCGGCGGTGTGGTCGAGGTCGGCGAGCGGGAAGCAGCCGGCGAAGGGGTCGTCGTACCGGCGCCAGGTGTCCTCGCCGTCGGCGATTTCGGCGTCGGTGAGCAGGCAGCCGGCGAGCGTGCGGTGCAACGCGGCGGGGTTGAGATCCAGGCCGATGAAGACCAGGTACTGGTGCCGGTCGCCGTAGTACGGATCCCAGTCGAGGGCGGCGGCGAGCCGCCGGTGGTCGGACACCCCGTCCCAGTGCGCCTCGGGCAGGCTGGTCAGCCAGCGGCCGAGGCCGCCGAGCGCGAGGCCGCCGCCGGCGAAGTCCCAGGCGATCACGGCATCGGGCTGGCTGGCCAGCCAGAGGTGCCCGCGGGAGCGGATGGCCTCGGCGTTGAGGTCTTCGAGGAGGTCGTGCAGCCGCCGGGGGTGGAAGGGGCGGCGGGCGCGGAACACCGCCGACACGATCCCGCAGTCCGGGTGCGGTTCGTGTACGCCGAGGGCGTGTCCCTCCAGGCCGCGGGTCAGCACCCGCGGGGTGTCGGGGCGGTGCCGGCGGTTGCCGCGTACCTGGCGGGCGAGCGTGCCCGCGTCGACGGTGTCCTCGTCGGCGCGGAACTGGACCGCCCAGGGAGCCATCCGGTCCAGCAGCACGGCCAGCCGGTCGGTCTCGTACGCCCCGTAGCTGGAGCGCCCCCACAGCAGGACGGTGTCGGCGTACTCGATCTGCCGGACGATGACGTCGGCCAGCGCCCGATCGTCGTTGTCGGCGGCGGCGATGCCGAGGGCCTTCAGGTCCTCGGTGCTGGCCAGGCCGTCGAGCAGGTGTTCGGCGTCGACCACGGTCAGGTAGGAGTCGATGCTGACCAGGTCGGTGACCGGTCGCCCGTCGACGAGGCAGTGCGCGCAGACGGCGGCGACCGCCTCCGGCTCGACCACCTCGGGCAGCATCAGCAACAGGTCGCGGTGCGGGTGGGTGCGGGCCAGCCGGGCGAGGGTGGGCAGGACGTCCTCGCGCAGCGTGCAGGAGACGCAGCCGTGCGCCAGCCTGATCGGCGCGTCCTCCAGGATGCCCGCGGCGTCCCGGACGACCCGGTGCGCGATCCCGGTGGCCAGGCCGGTGAGGTCGTGCCGGATCAGGATCAGGGACGGGTCCGCCGCCATGAGGGTACGGGCGACCGCGTGCGTCGCGGCCGGCCAGAAGCCGCTGAGCACGGTCAACGACGGGCCGGTGGCGGCGGTTGGGGTCCCGCGGTCGGCGGGCGCGAGCGGGGACGTCGACATCGCAATCCTCTCGGCACTAGTTGAAAACGATTGTCATTATAGGCAGATCGGTCGGCGGCGGGCGCGGGTGGGTGGCCGATCGGCGCGGGACCCCGGTCGACGACCGGCCGGTCGGTTGCGGTACAAACGAAAACGGTTTTCGTTAACGTCTAGCGCGGTGTCCTGTCCCGGATGCCGTGCCGGCCGACCTGGAGGAGTTGATCGTGTCCCGACGCTGCGACGTCACCGGCGCGAAGCCGAGCTTCGGCAACGCCGTGTCCCACTCCCATCGGCGCACCCGCCGCCGGTGGAACCCCAACCTGCAGAACCATCGCTACTGGTTGCCGTCCGAGCGCCGCTGGGTGCGGCTGACCCTGACCGCCAGAGCGCTGAAGACCGTCGACCGCAGGGGTGTCGAGGCGGTCGTCGCCGACCTGCGCGCCCGCGGGGTGCGGGTCTGATGGCCCGGCAGACCGACGTGCGACCGATCGTCCGGCTGCGCAGCACCGCCGGCACCGGCTACACGTACGTCACCCGCAAGAACCGCCGCAACGACCCGGACCGGCTGGTGCTGCGCAAGTACGACCCGATCGTGCGCCGGCACGTCGAGTTCCGCGAGGCGCGCTGACGCCCCGACGGGGCGCCGACCGGCCGGCGGGTGTGCGGGCTGGCCGGCGCCCCGCCGGGACGGGCGGCGGGCTGGGCGCCGGGACGGGCGGCGGGTTGGCCGCCGGGACGGGCGGGACCGGGGTCCGGTCTATCCGCAGCAGCCGGTGGCGGCGGGTGTGTCCGAGCCGACGGTCGCCGGGGTGCTCGGCGCGGACTCGCCGTACCGGTCGGAGTCGCCCTTGACCACGTACACCTCCCAGGGCTCGTCGCCGGGTCCGCGGACCCAGACCTTGTCCTGGCGGGCGTAGCAGCAGGTGGTGTCGTTCTCGGTGAGGGTGATCAGGCCGGCCGCGGTGAGTCGGTCGGTGGCCGCCGTGACCTGCGCGCCGTCGAACACCTCGACCCCGAGGTGGTCCAGCGCGGTGGGCCGGTCGGGTGCGCCTTCGAGCAGGACGAGCTTCAGGGGCGGTTCGGCGATGGCGAAGTTGGCGTAGCCGGGCCGCCGCTTGGCCGGCTCGGTGCCGAACAGCTTCGAGTAGAACGCGATCGAGCCCTCCAGGTCGGCCACGCGCAGGGCGAGTTGGACGCGGGACATCGCACACCTCCGGTTGTTTAGATGATTGTCTAGGCAGAGGGTTGCACTCTGTCTAGACGGTTGTCAAACTAGGCGGGTGTCGAAACGAGAGGTGCCGGTCCTTCCGGCCGCGGCCGGGTGCTGCACCACCCCGATGACCGACGAGGCGTTGACCGACGCGGCGGCGGCCAGCCTTGCCCGCGGCTTCAAGGCCCTGGGCGACCCGGTGCGGCTGCGACTGCTGTCCCTGATCGCCTCCCGCGCCGGCGGCGAGGTCTGCGTGTGCGACCTGACCGACGCGTTCACCCTCACCGGGCCGACGATCTCGCACCACCTGCGGGTGCTGCGGGAGGCGGGGCTGATCGACTGCCAGCGCCGCGGCACCTGGGTCTACTACTGGATCGTTCCGGCCCGACTGGCCGCCCTGTCCCAGCTCCTCGACGTCTCCGCCGCCACGGCGACCGGGCCGGCCGCTGCCACCGCGACCGGCAGCGCCCGGTGACGCCCGAGCCGCGCCACCGGGCGCTGCGCCGGGCCTCGGCCGAACTCGCCGGCACCGGCCTGCTCGTGACCGCGGTGGTCGGCTCCGGCATCGCCGCCGCCCGACTCTCGCCGACCGACGTGGGACTGCAACTGCTGGAGAACAGCATCGCCACGGCGTTCGCCCTCGGCGCACTGATCCTCGTGTTCGGGCCGGTCTCCGGCGCCCACCTCAACCCGGTCGTGTCGATCGCCGACTGGTGGCGGCACCGCCGTACCGGCGTCGGCCTGTCCACCCGGGAGCTGGCCGCCTACCTGGGCGCGCAACTCCTCGGCGCGGCCGGCGGCACGGTGCTGGCGCACCTGATGTTCGGGCTGCCGGCAGTCACCGTCTCGGCCCGCGACCGCAGCGGCGGCGGGGCGTGGCTGGCCGAGGTCGTCGCGACCGGTGGCCTGCTGCTGGTGATCGCCGCGCTCGCGCACGCCCGCCGCGGCGCCCTCGCGCCCGCCGCCGTCGCGGCGTGGATCGGCGGTGCCTACTGGTTCACCGCCTCCACCGCGTTCGCCAATCCGGCGGTCACCGTCGGCC
The DNA here is from genome assembly GCF_002285795.1 of Plantactinospora sp. KBS50. Classification (GTDB taxonomy): domain Bacteria; phylum Actinomycetota; class Actinomycetes; order Mycobacteriales; family Micromonosporaceae; genus KBS50. The sequence goes on along the minus strand of NZ_CP022961.1, from coordinate 4,017,801 downwards.
GGACGCTCACCGACAGCTTCGCCGGCATCGCCCCGGCCTCCGCCGCCGGCTTCGTCGCGGCCCAGCTCGCCGCGACCGTCCTCGCGCTCGTGGCGATCGGCTGGTGGTACCCGGTCGCCGTGCCCGCCGACGCGACGCCGGTCGAAGCGACGCCGGTCCCCGCGCCGCCGGGCGGACCGCCGCCGGGCGGGCCGGCGCGGGGCGAGCCGGCACTGGCCGACCTGGCGCCGCCCTCCGCAACGCGAGCGACCGCATGAGCGCCGCCGCCGCGCCCGCGCCCCCTCCGGTGGTGCTCGCGCCGATGACCGACGGCCACGCCGAGGCCGTGCTGGAGATCTACCGGCTCGGCATCGCCACCGGCGACGCCACCTTCGAAACCGCGCCGCCGAGCTGGGACCGCTTCACCGCCACCCGCCTGCCGGAGCACCGCTGGGTCGCGCTCGACCCCGACCGCGGCACCGTGCTCGGCTGGGTGGCCTGCGGCGCCGTGTCGGACCGGTGCGTCTACGCCGGCGTCGTCGAGCACTCCGTATACGTGCACCCCGACGCCCGGGGCCGCGGCGTCGGGCGGTTGCTGCTGCGCCGACTGATCGACTCCACCGAACGGGCCGGAATCTGGACGATCCAGTCCGGGATCTTCCCCGAGAACGTCGCCAGCCTCGCCCTGCACCGGTCCTGCGGCTTCCGCACCGTCGGCGTCCGGGAACGCCTCGGCCGCCACCACGACCGGTGGCGCGACGTGGTCCTCCTTGAGCGGCGCAGCCCCACCATCGCCTGACCGGCAGAAACGAGGACCCGACCGGATGTCCACCCCCGCCGCCGGACCGACCCGACCCTCGGTCCTGTTCGTCTGCGTCCACAACGCCGGCCGGTCCCAGATGGCCGCCGGCTGGCTGCGGCACCTCGCCGGCGACACCGTCGAGATCCGCTCCGCCGGCTCCGAACCCGCCGACCGGCTCAACCCGGTGGCCGTCGAGGCCATGCGCGAGGTCGGCATCGACATCACCGCCGCGCAGCCCCGGCTGCTGGACTGGCAGGCCGCCCGCGACAGCGACGTCATCATCACGATGGGCTGCGGCGACACCTGTCCGGTCTTTCCCGGCAAGCGCTACGAGGACTGGAAGCTGGCCGACCCGGCCGGGCAGCCCCTCGACGCCGTCCGCGTCGTCCGCGACGAGATCCGGGTACGCGTCGCCCGCCTGCTGGACGAGCTGACCGGCCCGGACGCTGCGGCGTCGCCGGCGCACCGGTCCGCCCCGTCCTGAGCGCGGCCGCACCCGCCGCACCCGCCGGTCACGCCGCACCCGCCGGTCACGCCCGGCCCCGGCAGGCCGCCGCCCGCACCCGGTGGAGTGCGGGGCGGCGGCGTGCCGCCCATCAACCGTCCTCTGTGGAGAACGGCGACGGTGAGGTCGGCCGGCCACGCTCTGTGGAGCGACGGGCGGCGGTTTCCGCGCCGGGCACCGGACATCGGGTGAGGATGCGGGTCCCTGACGCGGAGCCGCAGCGGTGCGGGCGGAGACCGCGACGCGGTACGGCGTCATGGACCGAGTGTCGGCCCCCCGGCCCGGGTGGCCGCAGAGAAGGAAGCGCAGACACAGCGGCACGCCGGCGCAGCGGATTGTTCTCTCCCGGCCGGGGCCGGCCGATGGGGAGGCTGGTGCCGAGGAGGATGCGCTATGACCGAGACCCTGGACCGGACGGCACTTCGAGCGGAGCTGATGCGCCGTCGGCTGCGTGGTGAGGTCGCGCCGACGCGCGGCGGCGGGATCATACCCGCCGTCCGGCCCGACGCCGTGCCACTGTCGTACGCCCAGCATCGGATGTGGGTGCTCGACCAGCTACGACCGGGCGGCACGGAATACCTGGTGACCACGGCGCTGCGGCTGCGCGGCCGGCTGGACACCGGCGCGCTGCGCACCGCACTCGACGGGATCGTGGCCCGCCACGAGATCCTGCGGACCCGCTATCCCGTGCTGGCCGGTGAGCCGGTCCAGGTGGTCGACGAGCCGGGACCGGTGGAACTCGTCGCCGTCGACCTGCGCGCGCTGGACCCGGCGGAGCGGCAGCGGCGGGTGGCCGCCCTCGCGACCTCGCAGCGGCACCCGGTGAGCCTGGCCACCGGCCCGGTGCTGCGGGCCACCCTCGCCCGGCTGGACACCGACGAACACGCCCTGCTGCTGACCGTGCACCACATCGCCATGGACGGCTGGTCCGAGGGCGTCCTCGTGGCCGAGCTGACCCGGCGGTACGACGCCGCCGTGGCCGGCCGCCCGGCGCAGGAGCCGCCGCTGCCGTTGCAGTACGCCGACCTGGCGCTCTGGCAGCGCTCGGCGCCGCAACAGGCGCGGCTGGCCGGGCAGTTGCGCTACTGGCGCGACCGGCTGGCCGGGCTGAGCCCGCTGGAACTGCCCACCGACCGGCCGCGACCGCCGGTCCGGGACGCCGCCGGTGACCTGCTCTCCATCGAACTCGCCGGGCCGACCGCCGAGGCGCTGCGCCGGCTCACCCGCTCCTGCGGCGCCACGCCGTACCAGGCGCTGCTGGCCGGGTTCGTGGTGCTGCTGTCCCGCTACACCGGCCAGCGCGACATAGCGGTCGGGGCGCCGATCGCCGGCCGGGACCGGCCCGAGGTCCAGGACCTGATCGGCCTGCTGCTCAACACGGTCGTGCTGCGCGTCGACCTCTCCGGAGCCCCGTCCTTCACCGACGTGCTGGATCGGGTCCGGGCCGCCACGCTGGACGCGCACGACCACCGGGAACTGCCCTTCGAGCGGCTGATCGACGAACTGGCCCCCGACCGGGACCCGTCCCGCAGCCCGCTGTTCTCCACCATGTTCGTCTGGGACGAGGCGCAGACCGCCGGCTCCGCGGCCGCCGGCGTGCAGATCGAGCGGATCCCGGTCGGGGAGAGCAGCGCGAAGTTCGACCTGACCGTGGCCGTCACGCAGCGGCCCGACGGGTCGGTGCGGATCGGCTTCAACTACGCGACCGCGCTGTTCGACAGGGACACCATCCGGCGGATGGCGGCGCACTACGGCCGGCTGCTGGCCGAGGCCGTGGCCCGGCCGGACGTCCCCGTCGACCGGCTGGACCTGCTCGGCCCGGCGCAGCGGCGCCAGCTCACGGTCGACTGGAACGACACCGCGACGGACTGCCCGGACGTGACCCTGACCGGGCTGCTGGAGGCGCAGGCCGAGCGCACCCCGGACGCGGTCGCGCTGCGCTCCGGCGCCGAGGAGCTGACCTACCGGCAGTTGCACGCCGAGGCCGCGACGATCGGCCGGCGGCTGCGGCACGCGGGCGTCGGGCCGGAGTCCGTCGTCGCGGTCTGCCTGCCCCGTGGCCTGGACCTGGTCCGGGCGATGCTGGCCATCCTGAAGACCGGTGCCGCCTACCTGCCGCTGGACCCGGACCACCCGGCGGCGCGCCGCGAGTTCATGGTGCGCGACTCCGGCGCCCGCCTGGTGATCGACGGGGAGTACCTGTCCGCCCCGGACCGGACGGGCGCCGGCGGGCAGCCGGCCCGCGGCCCGCAACCGGGCAACGCCGCCTACGTCATCTACACCTCGGGGTCGACCGGGCAGCCCAAGGGCGCCCTGATCGAGCACCGCGCGATCGTCAACCGGCTGCTGTGGATGCAGGACACCTACCGGCTGGACGGCTCGGACCGGGTGTTGCAGAAGACGCCGGTCGGGTTCGACGTGTCGGTGTGGGAGCTGTTCTGGCCGCTGATCACCGGCGCGACCCTGGTGCTCGCCCGCCCGGGTGGGCACCGCGATCCGGCCTACCTGGCCGAGGAGATCCGGGCCGCCGGCATCACCACCGTCCACTTCGTACCGTCGATGCTGCGGGCGTTCCTGGCCGAGCCGGTCGGGCCGCTGCCGTCGCTGCGCCGGGTGATCTGCAGCGGCGAGGCGCTGCCGCCGGACCTGGCCGCGGCCGCCCTCGACCGGATCGGTGGCGAACTGCACAACCTGTACGGCCCGACCGAGACCGCGGTGGACGTCACCGCCGCGCGCTGCGTCCCCGGCGAGCCGGTCACCATCGGCCGCCCGATCGCCAACACCACCGCGTACGTGGTGGACGCCCGGTTGCAGCCGGTCCCGGTCGGCGTACCGGGTGAGCTGCTGATCGGCGGGGTGCAGTTGGCCCGGGGCTACCTCGGCCGCGCGGCGCTGACCGCCGACCGGTTCGTCCCCGACCCGTTCGCCGCCGCGCCCGGCCGGCGGCTCTACCGCACCGGCGACCTGGCCCGGTACCGCCCGGACGGCAGCATCGAGTACCTCGGCCGGATCGACCACCAGGTGAAGATCCGCGGCCAGCGCATCGAACTGGGCGAGGTCGAGTCCGTGCTGCACGAGGCGCCCGGCGTCAGCGCCGCGGCGGTGGCCGTCCACGCCGACCAACTGGTCGGCTACCTGGTGGGACCGGTCGAGGTCGATCCGGTACGGGCGTACCTGCGCGAGCGCCTGCCGGACGCGATGGTGCCGGCGCGCTGGGCGACGCTGCCCGCGCTGCCGCTGACCACCAGCGGCAAGGTGGACCGCCGTGCCCTGCCGGCACCCGACCCGGTCCGCGCCGGGGCGGGCGGGGACCGGGTGGCGCCGCGCAACGAGCTTGAGGCGCGGATCGCCGAGGCGTTCGCCGCGGCGCTGGGCATCGACACGCTCGGCGTGACCGACAGCTTCTTCCTGCTCGGCGGCGACTCGATGCGGGCGATCCGGATGGTCGGCCTGCTGCGCGCGGCCGGACTGTCGGTGGCGGTCCAGGACCTGTTCAGCCACCAGAGCGTCGCCGAGTTGGCCGGCGTCGTGGCCCCGACCGGGCCGGCGGAGCCGGTCGAACCCGCCGCGGTCGAGCCGTTCGCGCTGGTCGGCGCGGCGGACCGGGAGCGGCTGCCGGCCGGTCTGGCGGACGCCTACCCGATCACCGAGAACCAGGCCGGGATGCTGTTCGAGATGCTCTCCGGCGGGGACCGGCCGGTCTACCGCAACGTCTCCTGCTACCAGATCAGCGACCCCCTGCCGTTCTCCCTCCAGGTGCTGCGGGAGGCCGGCGGCCTGCTCACCGACCGGCACGAGATCCTGCGCACCTCGTTCGACCTGTCCGGCTTCTCGGAGTTGTTGCAGCTCGTGCACGAGCGCGTGGACCTGCCCATCGGCTACGACGACCTGCGCGGGCTGTCCCCGCAGGAGCAGGAGGAGACGGTCCGGGCGTACCTGCGGGCCGAGCGCGTCCGGCCGTTCGACATCTCCGAGGCCCCGCTGCTGCGGTACCACGTACACCAGCTCGGCGACGGGCAGTGGCGGCTGACCCACTCGGAGAGCCACGCGATCCTGGACGGCTGGAGCCACACCTCCACGGTGGCCATGCTGGTCTCGCTCTACCGGACGCTGCGCCGGGGCGAACGGCCCGACCTGCCGCCACCCCGGCGGTACGCTTCGCCGACTTCGTGGCCCGCGAGCGCGCGGCCCTGGCCTCGGCGGCGGACCGGGACTTCTGGGCGGACACCATCACCGGCTCGGACCGGCTCGAACTTCCGCCGGAGTGGGGCACCGGTTCGGCGGCCCCGGCCGGCATCGTCGAGGTGCCGTGGGCCGATCTGCGTCCCGGGCTGCGCCGGCTGGCCGCGGCGGCCGGCACCTCGCTGAAGAGCGTGCTGCACGCCGCCCACCTGAAGGCGCTGAGCATCGCCACCGGCCGGCAGCGGTTCTTCAGCGGGCTGCTGTGCAACGGCCGGCCGGAGCGGCTGCGCGGCGACGAGGTGTTCGGCATGTTCCTCAACACCGTGCCGTTCGCCGCCGACACCTCGCAGGCCACCTGGCGGGCGCTGGTCCAGGAGGTGTTCGCGGGGGAGGCCCGGCTGTGGCCGCACCGGCGCTACCCGCTGCCGTCCATGCAGCGCGAGTGGGGCAACGGCCGGCCGCTGCTGGCGGTGGGCTTCTCGTACCTGGACTTCCACGTGCTGGACGGTCGCGGCGAGTCGGTCGAGATGATCGACGACTTCAGCCCGAGCAGCGTGGGGCTGGACGTGTGGACCTTCCCGGGAACGCTGCGGCTGGGCGCCCGGCCCGCGCACATCGACACGCCCTACCTGGAGCTGCTGGGCCGGACCTACCGGCACGTGCTGGAGGCGATGGCCGCCGACCCGGACGGCGACACGGACATCGGGCTGAGCGCCACCGACCGGGCCTGGGCGGTGGCGGCGCACCAGCCGGTCGAGCCGTTCCCGACCGAGCCGCTGGTGCACGAGCTGATCGCCGGGCACGCGGCCGCCGACCCGGCCGCGGTGGCGCTGCGGCACGGCGACGCCACGCTCGACTACGGCGCGCTGGAGGAGCGGTCCCGGCGACTGGCCGCGCGGCTGACCCCGCTCGGCGTCGGGCCGGACACGGTCGTCGGCATCCACCTGCCCCGCACCGTCGACCTGATCGTCGCGATGCTGGCGGTGCTGCGCAGCGGCGGGGCGTACCTGCCGCTGGACCCCGGATATCCCGCCGAGCGGATCCGCGACATGGTCCGCGACGCCGCGCCCGTGGCGGTGTTGACCGACGCCGCCCTGGCCCCGGCGCTGGCCGGCACGGCCGCGACGCTGCTGGTGGACGACCCCGCCGGCGAGCCGCCGACACCGACCGCGACACCGACCGCGGCACCGGCGGCGACCCCGACCGCGACATCGACCGCGACATCGACCGCGACCCCGACCGCGACCCCGACCGCGACCCCGGAGGCGCCGGCACCGGTGGCCCGGCCCGGCGGCGACAACCTCGCCTACGTCATCTACACCTCCGGCTCCACCGGGCGCCCCAAGGGCGTCGCGGTCACCCACCGCGCGGTGCTGAACTTCTGCCACGCGCAGCGGCGGGTGCTCGGCGCCGGCGCCGGCGACCAGGTGCTGCAGTTCGCCTCGCCGAGCTTCGACGCCTCCGTCTGGGAGATCCTGCTGGCGCTGGCCAACGGCGCCACGCTGGTGCTGCCGCCGCCGGACGCCGACCCCGGCGACCTTCGCCGGCACGCCGCCGAACTGACCCACATGACCCTGCCGCCACCGCTGCTGGACCGCCTCGACCCGGCGGACTTCCCGCGGCTGCGGGAGCTGACCACCGGCGGGGAGGCGTGCACGGCGCAGCAGGCGGCGCGCTGGGCCGAACGGGTACGGGTGCTGCACGCGTACGGCCCGACCGAGACCACGGTGGTGGCCACCGTCGCGCAACTGGGGACCGACCCGGCGCCGCCGCCGATCGGGCTGCCGCTGGACAACGTGCGGGCCTACGTGGTCGACGACCAGCTCCGCCTGCTGCCCCCGGGGTACGCGGGGAACTGGTGCTCGGCGGCGCGGGGGTGGTGCGCGGCTATCTCAACCGGCCGGGACTGACCGCGCAGCGGTTCGTTCCGGACCCGTACGCCGACCGGCCGGGCGCGCGGATGTACCGCACCGGCGACGTGGTCTCCCGGGACCCCGACGGGACCCTGCACTTCCACGGCCGCCGGGACCACCAGGTCAAGGTGCGCGGGTTCCGCATCGAACTCGGCGAGATCGAGCACGCCCTGACCGCCCATCCGGAGGTGGCCGCCGCGGTGGTCGCGGTGCACCGGGCCGGCACCCCGGACGCCTCGCTGGTGGCCTACACCCGGCCCGCGGACGGGACGCGGCCCTCGGCCGCCGCGCTCCGCGACCACCTGCGCGAACGGTTGCCGCAGCATCTCGTCCCGCACCACTACCTGTGCGTGGACGACTTCACCTACACCCGCAACGGCAAGGTCGACCGGACCGCGTTGCCGGCCCCGGACGGCTCCCGGCCGGTGACCGACGTCGAGTACGTCGCCCCGCGCTCGGACGTCGAGAAGCACCTCGCGACCGCCTGGAGCGAGGTGCTGGGCGTCTTGCGGATCGGCGTGCACGACGACTTCTTCGACCTCGGCGGACACTCGCTGGCGATGATGCGGCTGACCGCCACGCTGCGCAGCCGGCACGGCTACGAGCTGACCTTCGGCTCGTTCGTCGAGCACCGTACCGTCGCCGGACTGGCCGCGACGCTGCTGGATCCGACGGCGGCCGGCGGCGCGATGATGTGGCTGCGCCGCGACGGCGACGGCCGGCCGCCGCTGTTCTGCGTGCACCCCGGCGGCGGCAGCGCCCACTGGTACCTGCGGCTGGCCCCGCACCTGCACCCGGATCAGCCGGTGGCCGCGTTCGAATGGCCCGGCCCGCACCCGGACGGGACGCCCAGCACGGCGGCGATGGCGCAGCGCTACGACCGGGAACTGCGCCAGGTCCAACCGCAGGGGCCGTACCGGCTGTTCAGCTGGTGCGGCGGCAGCGGCATCGCCAGCGAGATCGCGCACCGGCTGGTCGCGGACGGGCACGAGGTGACGCTGATCCTGCTCGACCCGGGCCTGGACATCCACACGCGGTCCGACGCCTGGCGCGAGCTGGCCCTGATCCGCCGGCTGGAGGGGCTGCTGCACGAGGTGGGCACCGGTGGCGACGCGGCCGACACGCCGCAGCGCCGCAGGGAGATCCTCGACCTGCTGGAGCACCTGGTCGACGACGTCAACGAGGAGACGGGCATCCGGCTGCCCGAGCGCGGGGTGGGCGACTCGTGGCCCCGGCAGGTGCGGATCTGGCGGGAGGTGATGGAACTGGACGTCGAGTACCGGCACCGGCCCTGGCCGGGGCGGCTGGAACTCATCGTCAGCGACGAACTGGCCTGCGGCCAGCACGAGGTGACCTCGGGCCAGAACTACCCGGACTACCTGGCCCGGTGGGGCGAACTGTGCCTCGGCGGGGTGCGGGTGCACCGGGTGCCGGGCGACCACTTCAGCGTCATGAAACCGCCGCACGTCCTCGATCTTGCCCGCGTCGTCACCGACGTACTCGGCGAGGGCTGACGGTTGTCACGGTTCATGGATGCCGGCCGCGCCCGCCGGGCGCGGCCGGTGAGAGGAAGGACTGGATGAGTACGCAGACGAGCCCGAGACCGCTTCGCGTGGCCATCGTGGGCACCGGGAACATCGGCACCGACCTGCTGTTGAAGGTCGCGGCGTCGCCCCTGCTGACCTGCACGCTGTTCGCCGGCCGCCGCGCCGGCTCGCCCGGAATCGAGCTGGCCGACAGCCACGGCGTGCCCACCAGCACGGACGGCATCGACGCGGTCACCGCCCGGGTCGAGGACATCGACCTGGTCTTCGACGCCACCTCGGCCAACGACGCCACCCACCACTGGTCGCTGGTGGCACCCACCGGGCTGCCGTTCGTCGACCTCACCCCGGCACACCTGGGAAAGTTCTGCGTGCCGGCGCTCAACCTGGACGACTGCCTCGACGAGCAGTACCTGAGCATGGTCACCTGCGGCGGGCAGGCGGCGGTACCGATGGCGCACTGCATGGCCGAGGCCGCGGCCGGCATCGACTACCTGGAGATCGTCTCGGCGAGCGCCTCGGCCAGCGTCGGCCCGGCCTCCCGGGCCAACCTGGACGAGTACGTGCACACCACCGAGCAGGCGACCACCGAGTTCTGCGGGGTGCGGCGTACCAAGACCGTGCTGGTCATCAACCCGGCCGACCCGGGCATCGTGATGCGCAACTCCATCGCGGTCTCGGCGGCCGAGGGCATCGACCTGGACGCGCTGCGCGCGTCCGTTTCCATGATGGAGAAGCTGATCATGTCGTACGTCCCCGGTTACCGCGTCGTCGTGCCGCCGGTGGCGGCCGGGGACCGGGTAACGATCATGGTGGAGGTCGAGGGCCGGGGCGACTGGTTCCCGCGCTACGCCGGCAACCTCGACATCATCACCTGCGCCGGCCTCGCGGTGGCCGAGGCGCGGGCGGAACGGTGGCGGGCATGAGCGGCGGACCGAAACTCAGCGTCTGCGACACCACGCTGCGCGACGGCAACCACGCGGTCGCCCACCAGCTCGGCCGCGCGGACATCAGCGCGTACGCCCGGGCGGCGGAGGCGGCCGGCGTGGACGTCGTCGAGGTCGGCCACGGCAACGGCCTGGGCGCCTCGTCCATCCAGGTCGGCATGGCGGCCATCAGCGACGCCGAGATGCTGCGCACCGCCAAGGCCGAGCTGCGCACCGCCCGGCTCGGTGCGCTGTCCATCCCCGGCTTCGCCAGCGTCGAACGCGACCTCAGGCCGGCGCTGGACTGCGGCGTGGACGAGGTGCGGGTCGGCGCCCACTGCACCGAGGCGGACGTCACCCGGCAGCAGATCACGATGCTGCGGGCGATGGGCGTCGCGGTCAAGGGGATGCTGCTGATGAGCCACATGGCCACCGCGGCGCAGCTCGTGGCGCAGGCCCGGCTCATGCAGGGCTACGGCGCCGAGGCGGTGATCCTGATGGACTCCGCCGGGGCGTACACCCCCGAGCAGGTCCGGGAGAAGGTCGGCGAACTGGTCGAGTGCCTCGACATCGAGGTCGGCTTCCACGCGCACAACAACCTCGGCATGTCGGTGGTCAACAGCATGACCGCGGTCCGGGCCGGGGCGACCATCGTCGACGTCACGGCCCGCGGCTTCGGCGCCGGGGCGGGCAACGCCCCGATCGAACTCGTGGCGGCCAACCTGCACGTGGAGCAGGTCGCCACCGGCATCCAGCTCTTCGGCGCGCTGGACGCGGCCGAGGTGGCGCAGGAGCGCTTCATCAAGCACGTGCCCACCAACGACAGCGTCACCATCGCCAGCGGCATCGCCGGGGTGTTCTCCGGATTCGCCGCGCCGGTGCGGCGGGCGAGCACCCGCTTCGGGGTCGACCCCCGCCGGATCCTGCTGGAACTGGGCCGGCGGCGGGTGGTCGCCGGTCAGGAGGACACCATCATCGAGGTCGCCATGGCGCTGGCCGCCGACCGGGACATGCCCGGCCCGAACTGACCACCATCGGCACAGATCGCATCAAGCGGTACGGGAGGAACAATGGAACACAAGGGCTCGCTCGCCGTCGCGGCGGACCTGGCCGCGACGGCCGCGCTGCTGCAGATCGGCGCCGAGATCGGCGCGGATCAACTGCTGGACTCGGGCGCCACCTTCAGCGCCGCGGACCTGGCGAAGCTGACCGATCTTCCGCTGGAGAACGTCACCGACTACCTGGCGGCGCTGCTGGCCGCCGGCCTGGTGGTGGGCACCGAGATCCCGAACCGGTTCCAGCCGGCCGAGGACTACCCGGACCAGCGGTACGCGGCCGGCTACGTCTCCTGGTCGATGACCGCCAACGGACCGTTCCTGGGCCACGCGCGGGAGTTCCTGACCGACCCGGAAGCGGCCGGCCGGGTGCACCGGCGGGACGGGCGGCGGGTCGCGCTCAGTTCCCGGTGGATCGGCGAGCAGGCGTTCTATCCGGCGATCGTCGACCGGGTCGTCTCGTCCGGGGCACGCCGGGTGACCGACCTCGGCGCCGGCGCCGGCGGGCTGCTCATCCGGCTGCTGCGGCAGGACCCGGCCCGCACCGGGGTGGCGCTGGACATCAGCGGGCGTGCCTGCGAGGCGGCCCGGGAGGCGGCCGTCGCCGCCGGAGTGCAGGACCGGCTGCGGGTGGTCGAGCGTCCGGTCGAGTCTCTCGTGCAGGACCCCGGACCGGTCCAGGGCGCCGACGCCGTCCTGGCCTGCTTCGTCCTGCACGACGTGCTGGCCGATCCGGCGGTGGCCCGGTCCGTGCTGGGCACCTGCCGCGCCGCGCTGGCACCGGGCGGCTTCCTGGCGGTGGCCGACGCGGTCTCCTACGCGCCGGGACCCGAGCGGAGGTTCAGCGCGCTCTTCAGCTACCTGCACGCCACCTTCATGGACGTGCACCTGCCGACCGAGCGGGACTGGCTGGACACGTTCGCCGACGCCGGCTTCGCGAAGACCGAGTGCGTGCCGCTGCGCGTGCCCGGCGGCCGGCTCTTCGTGGCCACCCGATGACCGCCCCGGCGGCGCTGCACCGGGAGCTGGCGCGCGAACTCTGGCGGGCGGGCCGGACCCGCCGGCCGGTGCCCCCGGTGTCCAAGCGGCACCCGGACCTCGACCTCGCGGACGCGTACGCCATCCAGACCGAACTGCGCGGGCTGGACCTGGCCGCCGGCGCCGTCCTGACCGGACTCAAGATCGGTGCGACCAGCGAGGCCATCCAGTCGATGTTCGGCATCGACCACCCGGACTTCGGCTACCTGACCGACCGGATGGTGCACGACGACGGCGTGGAACTGGACCTGGACCGGTTCATCTCGCCGAAGGTCGAGGGCGAGATCGCGTTCCGGTTCGCCGAGGATCTCGCCGGGCCGCGGGTCACCGCCGGCGACGTGCTGGACGCCACCGCGCAGGTCCTGCCGGCGCTGGAGGTGCTGGACAGCCGGATCCAGGACTGGCGCATCGGACTGGTGGACACCGTCGCCGACAACGCCTCGTCGGCGCTGGCCGTGGTCGGTGCCGGCGTCCCGCCGGGCGCGACGGACCTCGCGGCCGAAACGATGCGGCTGCACACCGGCCGGCACCGGGTCGCCGGCGACGGCCGCGCCGTGCTGGGCCACCCGGCCGAGTCGGTGGCCTGCCTGGTCCGCATCCTGGCCGGCTTCGGCACCGGGATCAGCGCCGGGCAACTGGTGCTCTCCGGATCCCTCGCCGCGGCCGTGGACCTGCTGCCGGGCGACACGGTACGGGCCAGCTTCGGCACCCTGGGCACCGTGTCGCTGACCACCACCCCTGCTCGCGGCGGGGTGGCGGCGTTGCGCTAGACAGGAGCCCCACGGATCTCCTGGAACGGCGGTGCCGCATGACCCTCTTCGCGCTGACCTGGCTGGTCGGTGCCGTACTGCTGGTCGCCGCCGGTTTCCTCGCGGTCCTGCTGCCCCGGCTGCGGGTCCGCGACGGTGACCGGCGGGTCGCCTGGTCCGGTGCGCGGGCGGCGATCGAGAGCGCCACGGTCAGCCGGGACGCCGCCGGTGCACCGCTGCCGGAGGCCGACCGGCTGCTGGCCCGCGCCGAACTGCTCGCGGCGGCCCGCGGCGGGGCGGACGCGGCCCGGACGGCGGCCGGCTACGCCCGCCGCGCCGACGAGCTGTGGCGGAGCGGATCGTGACCGGCGGCCGACAGTTCGCGACCGGCGTGGCCGGCTACGCCCGCCGGGTTCCCGCCGGCCTGCTGCGCTGGGCGCTGCTCGGCGCGGCGGTGCTGGTGCTCGTCGTCTTCCTGCTGGCGCAGCGGCAGAGCGTGCGGGTCAGCTACGGCAACTCGCCGACCCGGGCGACCCTGACCGAGGGCTCGGCGGGGGAGCTGGGCGACGCCGACGTGCCGAGCACCGAGGAGATGACCTCGCTCGTCGCCGCCGACCCGGTGGTCCGGCTTCCCGGCGCCGTGGCGCGCTGGGACGAGCAGCGGGTCCGGGCGGCCATCGGGACGCGGGACATCCGGATCCTGGTCGCCCCGCCGGGGCTGGACGAGGCGGAGCGCAAGCGGGTGAAGGCGGTGGAGAACGCCGCCATCCGGATCATCGGCACCGAGACCAGTGGCGGCATGTACATCGCCAGCCCCGACGACCTGCCGGGCTGGCGGGCCGAGTTCGCCACCGGCGACGTGACCAGCCAGATCCTCACCCTCATCGCAGCCCAGCACGACGAACCGATGCCCGCGGACCGCGACGACCTGCGCTGGCGGGAGCCGACCGGCGCCGAACTGGCCCCGGTGCTCGCCGCGCTGCGCGCCGACGGGCGGTACGTGGCCCCCGGCGCGACGCTGAGCCAGCTGCCGGAGAAGGCCGCCGGCACCGCGTTCCGCACCCCCGCCTGGTACGTCGTGCTGCCCGCCCAGCCGTACGGCACACCGCTTTCGGCGTACGGGCCGGCACTGAACCGCGTGGCACCGGACCAGCCGCTGGTGATCATGTACGGCGGCTGGGTCGAGTACCACGGGCCGGGCGCCGCGGACTTCGCCGAGGTGGCCGGGTCGAGCTTCTACGCGCAGTTCGGTTCCCGGCTGCGCCGGTACGCGTACCCGCAGGAGAACGTGCTCGGCGCCTACCTGGGCCGGGTCACCGAGGTGCGGTACACGGGGCTGTTCGACCGGCCGCTGCCGTACCGGCCGTTCGACCCGCTGCGGGTGGCGCTGCCGGCGCTGCCGTGGATCTTCGCGGCCTGTGTGGCCGGGTTCGTGGCGCTGTCGATCCGCACCGTGCGCGGCGCGGGCCGCTTCGGCCTTCCGGGCGGCCGTGGCTTGCCGGCCCGGCTCGCCGGGCTCTCGGCGCTGGCCGTGGAGCTGTCCCTGCTCACCGACGCCCGCGGCAATCCGGCGCTGGTGCGCGCCATCGGCCGGCTCCGGGCGGCCCGCGAGGCGCTGGACGCCGGCCTGCCTCCGCTGCACGTCCGCGGGCTGCTGGCGGACGCCACGGGCGAACTGGACGAGGTGGCCGAACTGGTGCGGATGCCCGGCTACCGACCCGACGTCTACCTGCGGGGGAGGCTGGCGTGACCGGTGCGCCGCGACGAATGCTCGGCCGCCTCGTCGGCACCCCCTTCGGCCGGGCCGTGCTGGCCTGCCTGGCGCTGGCCGGCTGGGCGCTCTGGTCCGCGGGCGTCCTGGACGGCCCGGTCGCCCGGCAGGTGCGCTCCTCGTCGGTGTACGCGGCGCCCGGGGTGGACCTGGACGTGCCCGCCGCGCAGCGGGTGATCGGCAACCGCCGGCTGGTGGTGCTGATGATGGCCCCCGACGCCGACCTGCGCGACGCCTGCCACCGGGTCGACCGGGCCGCCAGCGGCACCCTGGTGCTGGCGATGAGCCGGGCGGAGGACGACTGGGACACCTACGGCTGCGCGAAGTTCGCCGGCGGCGGCGCCAAGAACTTCGGCCGGGCCGTGGTGGCGGAGAGCACGATCGCCCGCGGCGCGGACAACTTCGTCGACCGGCCGCTGGAGGCGCTGAAGGTCGTCGTGCTCAACTACGACCTGCTGGTCCGGGCGGGGACCGTGCCGGACGGTGCGCGTACCGTCAGCCCGTCGCTGCCCCGCTACCTGCTGGCCGCGGGTGCGGTCGCCGGGGTGGTGACCGGGGCGGTGCTGCTGTGGCTCGGCGGGCGGCGTGCCGCCCGGCTGACCGACCAGCGGCGGGTCCGGCGCGCCGCGTACGCCGACGAGCGGGCCACGCTCGGTGCCGCCACGGCCGTCCTCGCCCAACAGATCATCGACCTGGACCGGAGCCATTTGTGGCGGGACGGGGCCAAGGGCAGGCGGGCGTTCCAGCGGCTGGCCGGGGACTACACCGCGCTGCTGGACCGGGTGACCGAGCTGGACCCCGCCGATCCGGCCGCGCTGCGCCGGCTGGGGGAGCGGGTCGAGCGGCTGAGCCGGCGCGCCCACGAACTCGCCGGCACCGCCGCCGGGACGGGCGCCGCCGGGACCGACACCGCCGGCGCGGGGACCGACCCGGCCGCCGGCACCGGCGACGGCGGCGACCGCCGGGTCCGAACCGGACGGTGACCCCGCCGATCGCGGCGGTCTCAGTCCACGTTCGGCGGTGCGGTCCGGGCCGCCTCGGCCAGCTCCGCGGCGGCGACCGAGTACGGGTTGTCGGTGTAGGTGCGCGACAGCGCGCCCGGGATGGTGAAGTACTCGGCGGACAGCTTCGCCGGATCGGTGGCCAGCTCCCCGCGGCCGGGCAGGTCGTCGCGGTCGTCCCAGCCCCAGGGCGCGTTTGCCGAGTTGGTCGAGCAGCTCCAGGTGCCGACGCCGCAGTCGCCGGAGGTGTCCCCGGCGAAGGTGCCGAGGCTGGCGAACAGGTCGGCGTTGGCGCGCTGCGCCCAGAGGCCGTCCGGGGCGAAGATGTCGATCAGCCGGTACCGCACGTCGCGGTCGTCGGCGTGCTCCGGCGTCTCGGCCACGGTGGACGGGTAGTAGACCAGGCCGTCGCCGATGATCCTGTATTGCGGGTACGCCTTCAGGCCGTGCCCCTTGGCCTCCTGCGCGGTGACCGGGTGGGTGAAGGCGTCGTGCGGGGAGGACTGGAACTGCAACGTCCCGTCCACGGTCTCCCGGCCGGTGGTCCAGGTGCTGCCGGTCGGCGTGTAGGAGTAGAAGTCGGTGTGCGCGACGGTGACCGCCGCGCGCAGCACCCCGTACGTTGATCCGTCCCGTTCGACGGCGAACAGCGCCCCTCGGCGTCGTTCTCGTGCTCGGTCTCGAAGAACGGGTGGTCGACCCAGTCCCGGGGATGGAAGAACAGGTACGTGAGGTACCAGTGGGTGCTGGTCTCGACGACCGAGTAGTACACGTGCGCCGCGAAGGAGACGCCGGCCTGGCCCGCGTGGTCCCAGTTGTCGCGGCCGACGAGGTTCCCGTCGTAGTCGACCCGGGTCAGGTAGTCCGACCGGCCGGCGAGCGCGTGCGCGCCGGTCACGTCGACGTCCTGGTAGTGGATGGGCGCCCAGCGCAGGGCGAGGTCGGCGTGGCTGACCGCGGCCTGCGCGGTGCCCGGTGCGACAAGCGTGGCGCCGGCCAGCACGATCGCCGCGCCCGCCGCGGCCAGCCGCCGCGCCAGCCTGCTGCTCGCGTTCCGCATGCCCTGCCCCTTCGTCAGCTCCAGATCGACCGCGCCCACTCCGGGTGGTCGACGAACGGGTTGCGGTTGCCCTGCCAACGCTCGTAGATCCGCTGGTTGCGGCGCTGCTCGAAGGCGTCCGGCGGGTCGAGGTCGTTCCAGGCCAGCAGCTTGCTGAGCCGGCCGATCCGGGGCGCGCTGCCGTTGCTCACCGCGTCGTTGGGCTCCAGGTCCGGCCAGCCGTCGTCGCCCTCGTAGCGGATCGCCATGTAGAAGATCATGCGGGCCACGTCGCCCTTCACCGCGTCCCGCGGCTCGAACGAGTCGGCGTCGGTGTAGCAGCCGGGCGCCTCGGCCACGGCGCTGCCGCCGGAGTCGAAGTCCTTGTTGCCGCGCTGGGAGTTGACCGAGACGTCCGTCGGGCGCAGGTGGTGCACGTCGGTGCCGGGACCGGTGGCGGTGCCGAAGTCGCCGTGCGACTTGGCCCAGACGTGCTCGCGGTTCCAGTCGTCGGCCCCGCCGCCGTTGCTCGTCTTGCTCTGCGAGCGTCCGGTGTAGAGCAGGATCACGTTCGCGGAGTTGGCCGGGTCCTGGTCGGTGTCCCTCAGCGCGTCCCACACCCCGTCGTAGCTGAGCGTGGTCTGCACCTTGATGATGGTGTGCAGCGAGGAGCGCAGCGCCGGGCCGGTCCTGCCGACGGCGTTCTTGTAGTACGTCGCGTCGTACGGCCCGCTGCCCGCCGTGCCGCTGGGGGTGGGAGTGGGCGTCGGGGTACCGCCGCCGCCGAGGCTGAGGGCGGTCGGGCTCTTCAACCCGCCGTGGCTGAAGTAGGCGGTGAGGGTGCCCGTGGCGGTGACCGCCCGCCCGCGCAGGGACGGGTTGGTCAGCAGCCCGAAGCTGCTCCGCCAGGCGGCGGTCACCTGCACGTAGAGCATCCGGCCGGTGCTGGTCTCGGCGGCCGCGTCGGCGATGGCGATCGCCGTGTCGGCGGTGAAGTTGGACGTGAGCACCGTGTTCGTGGCGGTCGGCTGGCCGATCACGTACCCGGTGACGGTGGCGGTGCGGCCGTCCTGGGCCGCCAGCGCCTGCGCCACGGTGAGTGTGGTCGCGGCCGAGGCCCTGGTCACCGTCACCGGGGTCACGACGGTGACGGCCAGCGTGAGTGCCGCGATCAGCCGCCCGGGTCGCGAGCGGGCGATGCTCCTCATATCCATGGTGGACGATGGTATGTGGCACTTACCGCCGGGAGAAAGGTCGGGCGGGTAAATTCCCGCCGTACATGGATCTCAGTCATTGTCCTGTCCCTGGTGAAGATCTACGTTGGTACTCGCCCGCGCGGTGGCGCGGCCTGCGCCGACCCCCGGCGGCGCAGCGAGATCCCGCCCGACCCCGCAGCGCAGCAACGAGGAGCCCGCCGTGCACCGTCCGTACCGCAGCCGGATCCTCGGCACCGTGCCGCCGCCCCGGAAACCCGCCGTCCACACCGGAGTGCTGACCGCACGCCGGTGGCGCGGCGCCATCCGGGCGGTCGCCGTGGTGACGGCCGGCGTCGTGCTGCTCGCCGGCACCGGCGTACCGGCCTCGGCCTCGGCCCAGGCCCAGGCGGCGCAGGCCCGGGTGCAGGCGGCACCGGCACCGGCG
Organism: Plantactinospora sp. KBS50; assembly: GCF_002285795.1. Lineage (GTDB taxonomy): Bacteria > Actinomycetota > Actinomycetes > Mycobacteriales > Micromonosporaceae > KBS50. Next base: position 3,999,656 of record NZ_CP022961.1, on the reverse strand, counting down.
TCCCGGCCGGACGGCCGCCCGGCCCCCGCCGAACCAGCCAAGTCCGCCGAACCAGCCAAGTCCGCCGAACCCGCGAAGCCCGCCGAGCCCGCCCGGCCGGAGCCGGAGACCGGGCTGTACCTGCTCCGGCTGGACAAGCCGTCGGTGGTGGCCGGCGGGACCGGCCCGCGCGGCCGCGGCGGCCGGGTCGACCTGCGCTCCGCGGCCAGCCTGGAGCGGGCCGGGCAGGTGCAGCGCCAGCAGCGGACGGTGCTCGACGAGATCACGGCCGTCCTGGGCCGGCAGGTACGGGTGGCGCACACCTACCGCAACGTGGTCAACGGGCTGGCGGTCGCGGTCGACGCGCAGGAGGCCGCCGCCCTCGCCGGGCTGCCGGGCGTCAGCGCGGTGGTACCGGACCAGACGCTCACCCTGGAGACCGACACCAGCAACGGGCTGATCCGCTCACCCGCGGTCTGGGCCGGCGAGACCGCCGGGCAGGTGGCCACCCGGGGCGAGGGCGTGATCGTCGGCGTGCTGGACACCGGGATCAACCCGGGACATCCGTCGTTCGCGGCGGTCGACGGCGACGGCTACCGGCACACCAACCCGTACGGCGCCGGCAACTACGTCGGGGTCTGCGCCCCGAACCACCCGCAGCACCTGGCGATCTGCAACGACAAGCTGATCGGCGCCTGGGCGATGATCGGCACCGACCCCGGGACGACAACGGCCACGGCAGCCACACCGCCTCGACGGCGGCCGGCAACCGGCACCCGGCGACCATCACGGTCGGCACCGACCAGCACACCCTCACCATCTCCGGGGTCGCCCCGCACGCCAACATCATCGCCTACAAGGTGTGCCTGAGCATCGGCTGCTACTCCTCGGCCACCGTCGCCGCGGTGGACCAGGCGATCGCCGACGGGGTGGACGTGCTCAACTACTCGATCTCCGGGTCCGACGACCCGTGGAACGACATCGTCGACCAGGCGTTCCTGGAGGCGTACTCGGCCGGCATCTTCATCTCCGCCTCCGCCGGCAACGACGGGCCGGACGCGAGCACGGTGGCCAAGACCGCCCCCTGGAACATGTCGGTCGCCTCGGTCAACCACGAGCGCGTGGTGGCGCACCGCCTCGACGTCACGGCGCCGACCCCGGTCCCGGCCGTCCTCACCGGCATCGCCGCGGTGCTCGGCGAGGGATCGCCCATCCCGCCCATCGAGGGCGAGCTGCGGTACGCCGGCACCGTCGCGCCGGGCAACGACACCGGCTGCGCCGCCTTCCCGGCCGAGGCGTTCCGCGGCACCGTGGCGCTGATCCGCCGCGGCGACTGCAACTTCTCGGTCAAGGTGGCCAACGCCGCCACCGCCGGGGCCACCGGGGCGGTGGTGTACAACCAGTTCGCCGGCCCGCCCATCACGATGGGCGCGCTCACCGGCAGCGCCATCCCGGCCGTCATGGTCAGCCTCGACGACGGGGTACGGCTGCGCGAGCACCTGGCCGGCACCGGCGGACCGGTGCGGGTGCACGTGGGCGCCGGCAGCGAGGTGGTGCGCAACCCCGACTGGAACGACGGGGTGTCCGACTTCAGCTCCCGCGGCCCGAGCCGGTTCGACATGCTCGCCCCGACCGTCGCGGCGCCGGGCCGCAACATCCTGGCCGCCACGATGGCCAGCGGCGACGACCCGGTGCAGTACGCCTTCATGCAGGGCACCTCGATGGCCTCGCCGCACGTGGCCGGCGCCGGGGCGCTGCTGGCGGCCCTGCACCCGGACTGGTCGCCCACCCGGATCCGCTCGGCGCTGGCGGTCACCGCCGACCGCGACGGGGTACGCAAGGAGGACGGCGTCACCGCGGCCGACCCGTTCGACGTCGGCTCCGGGCGGATCAACCTGGAGCAGGCCGCCAACACCGGCCTGGTGCTGGACGAGAGCGCCGCCGACTTCGCCGCGGCCGACCCGAGGACCGGCGGCGAACCGCAGACACTGAACCTGCCGGCCGTGGTCGAACACCACTGCCTGAAGATCTGCACCTTCACCCGTACCGTGTCCAGCGTGGCCGGGGTGGCCGCGACCTGGCAGGTCGCGACGACGGCCGCGGCCGGGGCACGGATCTCGGCCAGCCCGGACCGGTTCACCCTGGCCCCCGGCGCCAGCCAGGCGCTGACCATCACCCTGGACGTCACCGGTACGCCGCGCCGCGACTGGCTGTTCGGCTCGGTCGAGCTGACCACCGACGCCCGACACGCCGCCGGTGGACCGCCGATCGCCGCGGCGCACCTCCCGGTGGCCGTGCTGCCCGCCGCCCCGGACCTGACCGTCGACCCGACGACCCTGAGCAGCAGCCTGGACGTCGCGCAGACCGAGCGGCACACCGTCACGGTGGGCAACGCCGGCGGTGCGCCGCTGACCTGGCGGGCCACCGGGGAGGGCACCGGATGCTCCTGGCCGAGCTGGGCGAAGGTGGTCCCGGCGCAGGGTGAGCTGGACCCGTTCACCGACCGGGACATCGAGATCACCCTCGACTCCACCGGGCTGGACGACGGCGGCGAGTTCACCGCCGACCTCTGCCTGGCCAGCAACGACCCGGACAATCCGGCGCAGCGGATCTCGCTCGAACTGACCGTGGTGCCGGTACCGCGGATCGAGGTGACGCCCGGCGCCGTCTCGTCCCGGCAGCCGGCCGGGCTGGTCACCCGGCAGCAGGTGACCGTGCACAACGCCGGGTACGGCGTGCTGGACTGGCGGCTCGACGACCCGGACGCCGGCCCCTCCGACGAGCGGGTCGCCCTGCTGCGCGAGGGCGTGCTGCTGATCCCCAACTCCTCCAGCGCCAACCGCGGGGTGATGGCCTTCGACCCGCAGACGGGTGACCTGATCGACCCGCAGTTCATCCCGCACGTGGCCTTCAACCCGGCCAGCACCCTCTACACGCCGTTCAACATCGTGGCCAAGCCGGACGGGACCGGATTCCTCATGTCCGACCAGGTGCAGTCGGTGGTCACCGAGTACGCCCTGGACGGCCGGTTCCGCCGGGTCTTCGCCCCGAAGAGCGGCGTCGCCGACAAGACGCTGATGTCCAACACCCGGGGGATGGCGGTCTCCCCGAGCGGCACCGTCCTGGTGACGGTGGCCGCGCAGGACAACGCCAACTCGGTGCTTGAGTTCGACGCCGACGGCAGCTACCTGGGGCCGTTCATCGCTCCCGGCGCCGACGACCTGAAGGGACCGTGGGGGATCCTGTTCCGCGACGACGACGTGCTCGTCTCGGCCAGCGACAGCGACGCCATCCACAGCTTCAGCCGGGACGGCTCGCACGCCAACGCCCGCTTCCTCAGCGGGATCAGCTGGCCCGGACAGATGGAGGAACTGCCCAACGGCAACGTGCTGGCCGCCAACTGGGGCAGCGGGGGCGTGGCCGGGGTGTGGGAGATGACCGCCGAGGGCGAGCTGGTCGGCACCTACGCTCCCAGCGGCGGCTCCGGCTACCAGGGCGTGCACCAGCTCGGCAACGGCAACATCCTGGTCACCAGCTCGCGCGGGGTCGAGGAGATCGACCGGACCGGCAAGCTGGTGTCGGTGAAGAGCAACAACGGCCAGGCCCGGTACGTCACGCACGTCCAGCTCCCAGACGTCCAGCCCTGCGTCACCCCCGACGAGGTGCCGTGGCTGTCGGTCGACCGCGCGTCGGCCGGCACCGGCGCCGGTGGCTCCAGCGCGGTGACGATCTCGCTGGACAGCACCGGGCTGGCGGCCGGTACGTACCGGGCGCAGCTCTGTGTCACGAGCGACGACCCGGCCGACCCGCTGGTGACCCTGCCGGTGTCGCTGCGGGTCACCGGGCAGACCTGCGACCAGGTGCTGACCGGCGGGCACGGCGGGCCGCTGTCGGTGCGTACCGGCACGGTCTGCCTGGCGCCGGGGGCGCAGGTGTCCGGGCCGGTGAGCGTGAGCAACGGTGCCGGGATCGTCGCGCTCGACGCGCACGTCGACGGCCCGCTGACCGGTGCCGGGGCCGCGGTCGTGGACCTGGCCGGCGGCCGGATCTCCGGCCCGGTGTCGATCACCGGCGCCACCGCGGCGGTCTCGATCAGCGGGGTGACGGTGGCCGGTCCGGTCAGCCTGGTCGGCAACCGCACCGGCGCGGTGCCGATCGTGCTGGCCGGGAACGTGATCAACGGGCCGTTGCAGTGTGTCGACAACCGGCCGCCGCCGGTCGACGACGGCGCCGCCAACCGGGTGAGCGGCCCGAAGACCGGCCAGTGCGCCGGGCTCTGAGGCCCGGCGCCCTCGCCGGCGCCCTCGCCGGCCCTGCCGGCGACCTTGTCGGCGGCGCCGCCGGCGCCCTCAGCAGGCCTGTTGCGGGCCGGTGTAGTGCACCCCGACCTTGCCGACCACGGTGAGGTCGGTCAGTGCGGTGTTCGCCGAGCGGCTGACGTAGCACGAGTAGCGGTGCTGGTTGATCACCTCCAGGTGGATGTGCGCCCCGGTGTCCCCGTTCACCTGGTAGCAGGTGGACCAGCGGAACCGGCCCGTCTCGCCCAGCTTCGTCCAGGGGCCGACGGTGGCGCCGACGACGATTCCGGACGGCTTGTTGTTGACGTGCATGACGTCGGCCCGCGCGATGATGTCGCCGGTGTTGGTGTCGCGGGCCTCCAGCCCGATCCGGTATCCGCCGTCGGCCAGGTTGCCGGTCGCGCATCCGGGCCGGACGGTCACCACGTACACGGAGATCGCGTGCCCGGCGGCGCTCCTGGTGCCGAACGGGGAGACCACGGTCGCGCCGGGGGTGCGGTAGATGTCGACGGCCCAGTCGTTGACGTACCCCCAGTTCGAGAAGACCCGGTGGTGGGTGGCCGGGCCGGAGAGCCCGAACCGGTCCCAGGTGGACGCGCCCTGGATCGGCGGGTAGACGCTTATCGGGTCGGCGACGGCGTGTGCCTGCCCGGCGGTCGCGGGTACCAGTGCCGCCGCGGCGGCCAGCGCCACGACGGCGAGTCGAGCGCACATCCTGCTGATTCTCATCGCGTCTCCCGGGGGTGTCGTCGGGTCCGGCCCGTGCCGTACGGCCGTACCTTGATCATGAAGGGGAGTGACAACTCTAGATGGGATCGTCGGCCCGCGGCGCTCCCCTGATCGGGGACGTCGGGCATCGATCCGCGCGGATCGCCGGGCCGGGACAACCGCCCGCCCGGCCGGCCGACCCCGGCCGCCGGTGCCGCCCCGGGTGTTGCCTGTCGGCGTTCTCGCTGGTCAAATGGGCTCGCCCGGGCAACCGACCGGCCGGAATGGAGGACGACCCATGCGACGCTATGTCGTCATCGGTGGCGGCATCGTGGGGCTGGCGGTCGCCCACGAGATCCTGCGCACGCGCACGGACGCCCACGTCACCGTGCTGGAGAAGGAGGATCGACTGGCCGCCCACCAGACCGGACACAACTCCGGGGTGCTGCACGCCGGCGTCTACTACCAGCCGGGCAGCCTCAAGGCGCGGCTGTGCCGTTCCGGCGCGGCGGCCATGGTCAGCTTCTGCCGCAGCCACGGCATCCCCGTCGAGATCACCGGGAAGCTGATCGTGGCGGCGTCGCAGGACGAACTGCCGCGGCTGGCCGCGCTGCACGAGCGGGCGCAGGCCAACGGCCTCACGGTGCGCCTGCTGGAGCCGGCGCAGGCACGCGAGATCGAACCGGAGGTGTCCTGCCGGCAGGCGATGCACGTGCAGAGTACGGGCATCGTCGACTACGGGGAGGTCAGCCGGGTGCTCGGCCGGCTGGTCCGGGAGGCCGGCGGCGAGATCCGGCTGGGCACCCGGGTGACCGGCGTGCGCGGCGGGGCGGTGACGACGGTCGAGACGACCGGCGATGCGCTGCCGGCCGACGTGCTCGTCAACTGCGCGGGCCTGCACGCGGATCGGATCGCCCGGCTGGCCGGGGTGCGCACCGGGGTGCGGATCGTGCCGTTCCGGGGGGAGTACTACGAACTGCGTCCGGACCGGCGGCACCTGGTCCGCGGCCTGATCTACCCGGTGCCGGACCCGCGCTTCCCGTTCCTCGGCGTACACCTGACGAAGATGATCGACAAGTCGGTCCACCTCGGGCCGAACGCGGTGCTGGCGCTGGCCCGCGAGGGGTACCGCTGGGGGCGGATCAACCCGCGGGACGTGGCCGAGTCGGCCTCGTTCCCGGGCCTGTGGCACCTGGCCCGCCGGCACCTCGGCTACGCCTGGTCCGAGGTGGCGCGGTCGTTGTCGCGCGCCCGGTTCGCCGCGGCCGTGGCCCGGCTGGTGCCGGCGGTCACGCCGGCGGACCTGGTACGCGCCGGCGCCGGGGTCCGGGCGCAGGCGATCACCCGGGACGGCCGGCTGGTGGACGACTTCCTCATCGAGCGGCTGCCGGGCCAGGTGCACGTGCTGAACGCGCCCTCGCCGGCGGCGACCTCATCGCTGGAGATCGCCCGGCACATCGTCGCCGAACTGTAGGCCGGCCCTCACCCGGGCTGGCCGGCCCGGTCGGACCCGGGCCGGCCGCTCGGGTCCGATCCGGGCTGGCCGCTCGGGTCCGATCCGGGCTGGCGGTCGGGTTCTATCCGGGCTGGCCGCTCGGGTCCGATCCGGGCTGGCCGGTCGGGGTCAGCCACGGTGGCAGGTCCTGGTAGGCCACCGGCCGCAGGAAGCGCTCGATGGCCATCGTGCCGACCGAGGTGCTGCGCCCGTCGGAGGTGGCCGGAAACGGTCCGCCGTGCACGGTGGCCCGGTTCACCTCGACGCCGGTCGGCCAGCCGTTGACCAGGATCCGGCCGGCCCGGCGTTCGAGCCGGGGCAGCAGCGCCGCGGCGAGGTCCCGGTCGGCGGGATCGGCGTGCATGGTGGCGGTGAGCTGCCCGTCGAGGGCGTGGGCGAGTTCCGGCAGGGTCTCCGGCCGGTCCGCCACGACCAGCAGCGAGGCGGCGCCGAAGACCTCGTCGCGCAGGCGCGGTTCGGCCAGGAACCGGGCGGCAGTGGTCTCGTACATCGCCGCGGCGCCCTCCTGGGCTGCGGCGGCGGGGCGGCCCTGGGCGAGGGTGCGGACGGCGCCGGTCGCCTGCCAGTGCCGCAGCCCGGTCCGGTACGCCTCGGCGATGCCGGCGGTGAGCATGGTCTGCGCCGGTTGGTCGGCCAACCGCTGCGCCACGGCCGCGCGGAACTCGTCCAGCCCCGGCCCGGCCACCGCGATGAGCAGGCCGGGATTGGTGCAGAACTGCCCGGCGCCGGAGGTCAGCGAGGCCAGGAAGCCGGCCGCGATCTCGTGCGGCCGTGCCGCCAGCCGGGCCGGGAGCAGGAACACCGGGTTCGTGCTGGACATCTCGGCAAAGACCGGGATCGGCACCGGCCGGCGTTGGGCGATCGCGGTCAGCGCGAGCCCGCCGGCCCGGGAGCCGGTGAACGCCACGGCCGCGACGTGCGGGTCGGCCACCAGGCGTTCGCCGGTCTCGTTGCCCCGGCCGTAGACGAGCGAGAAGACGCCCGCCGGCATGCCGGTCGCGCGGGCCGCGGCGGCCACGCAGGCCGCGGTGGCCTCGCTGGTGCGTGGATGGGCGGGGTGGGCCTTGACCACGACCGGGCAGCCGGCGGCCAGCGCGGCGGCGGTGTCCCCGCCGGCGACCGAGAAGGCGAGCGGGAAGTTGGACGCACCGAACACCGCGACCGTGCCGATCGGGATGCGTCGCGACCGCAGGTCCGGTCGGGGCGCCGGTTGCCGGTCGGGCTGGCCCGGCTCGTGCCGGAGGTCCAGGTGTGACCCGTCGTTCAGCGCGGCCGCGAACATCCGTAGCTGGCCGGTGGTGCGGGCGTGTTCGCTGCGCGCCCGGGACTCCGGCAGCGCGGTCTCGGCGACCACCAGGTGCACGATCTGCTCCCGGTGGGTGTCCAGGTTGTCGGCGATCGCGGCGAGGAAGCGGGCACGTCCCGGCGCGCCGCGGTACGCGTCGAAGGCGTCGTCGGCGAGCCGGCACGCCTCGTCGGTCAGCGCGCCGTCGTCGAGCCCGTACTCGGGTCCCGCCGGGCGGCCCGACGCGGGCTCGACGCTGCGCTGCGTCCCGCCGCGGCCGTACCGCCGCGCGCCGCCGATGAACGAGTGGCCGGTGAGGGGGATGGCCACGAGACCTCCTTCAGTTGGCGTTCAGTGGTGCGGCCGGCACCCGGTTACCAAGCTGTGACCAGCGCTTTGTCTGATCGGTGCCCGGATGGCCGGCTGGTTCATCAAACCGATTCATACGGTTGGTGCCTGGCTCTGTACAACCCGAGGTCGACCGTACTATAACAGTGCTCGTGGCACGTCAAACCGTACTAGTTCAGCTGCCGGGCGGCGGCGCGGTCGAGCTTTCCCTGGACCGCGAGTCCGAGGTCGCGCTGCACGTGCAGCTCTTCGAGCAGATCAAGCACTTCATCGGCACCAACCGGCTGCCGCAGGGCCACGAGCTGCCGTCGGTGCGTACGCTCGCCCGACACCTGGGGGTCTCCACGGTCACCGTGGGCCGGGCGATCGAGGCGTTGCGGGACCGCGGGCTGGTGGAGACCGTCGCCGGCAAGGGCGTCTACGTCGTCGACTTCGCCCGCGCCTCCGACGGGCGTACCGGCGAGGAACGGCTCCAGGACTTCGCGGCCCTGGTGGTGAGCCAGGCGCTCACGGTCGGTCTCGACCCCGCGCTGGTGGCCGCGGCGATCAACGGCCTGATCCGGTCGGGCCGGCGCCGCCGCGACCCGCGGCGCATCGTCGTGATCGACGAGTTCGACTCGGTGGACGTGGAGGTCGACAGCCTCCGGCGCAGCCTGGCCGGGGAGGGCATCGACGTCGCCGGCATCAAGCTCGGGGAGATCGAGGCCAACGCGGAGCTGATCGACCGGGCGGGCACGATCATCGCGGCGCCGCACTGCTACGGCCTGGTCCGGCAGCGGCTGGAACACCGGATCGGCGACATCGTCGGGCTCACCCTCAACCTCGACCCCGAGGTGGCGGCCGACCTGCGGGCGCTGCCGCCGGACACCCGGGTGCTGCTGGTGGCCACCGTGCCCGCCTTCATCGGCTGGATGTCGTACGCGGTCAGCAGTCTGAGCCTGCTCGACCAGACGCCCGAGGCGGTCTCCATGACCAACCGGCGGGCGCTGGCCGGGTCGCTGTCCGGCGCCGACGTGGTGGTCTACGGCAGCGGCTGCCGCCGCGACCTGCCCGGGCTGATCCCGGACGGGGTGCGCGGCGTCGAGCTGCGGCACGTGGTGGACGGCGACTCGCTGGAGTCGCTCCGGTCCCGGCTCAAGGCCCTGCTGCTCGCCGAAGAGGACGGCGAGCCGGCATGAGGGTGCTCCGGTACCTGCTGCGGCGGGTGGTCCAACTCGTCCCGGCCATGCTGGCCATCGTCGTCATCGAGTTCACGCTGATCCACCTGGCGCCCGGCGACGTGGCCCGGATCATGGCCGGCGACAACCAGGACCCGGAGTACATCGCCTCGGTGCGGGAACAGCTCGGGCTGGACCAGCCGTTGCCCCGGCAGTTCCTCACCTACTTCCTCGGCCTGCTCCGCGGCGACCTCGGCGAGTCCTCGACCTACGGGCAGCCGGTCACGACCGTCATCGGCCAGCGGCTGTGGCCCACGGTGCTGCTGCTGGGCACCAGCCTCGTCCTCGCCGCGGTGCTGGGCACCGTCGTGGGCACCTGGCTCAGCCGCCGCCTGGGCTCCACCGTCGACACGGTGGTCAGCCTGGCCGCAGTCGGCTCGTACTCGATCCCGGTGTTCTGGTTCAGCCTGCTGCTGATCCTGGTCTTCGGCGTGTGGCTGCACGCGCTGCCCACCTCGGGGATGATCAGCCCCGGCGGGCAACCCGGCGGCTGGAGCGCCGCCGGCGACATCGCGGCGCACATGGTGCTGCCGGTGGCCGCCCTATCGTCGGTCTATCTCGGCCAGTACCTGCGGCTGTCCCGGACCACGGTGCACGACACGCTCCAGGAGGACTACGTCAAGGCCGCGCGGGCGGCCGGCTTCAGCGAGCGCACCATCATGTTCCGGTTCGCGCTGCGCAACGCCCTGCTGCCGATCGTCACGGTGTTCGGGCTGCACATGGGGCTGGTGCTGGCCGGGGCCGTGCTCACCGAGACCGTCTTCTCCTGGCCCGGCCTGGGATCGCTGCTGTACCAGGCCATCCTGGCCCGCGACATTCCGCTGGTGACCGGCACGTACTTCATCGTCGGGCTCACCGTCCTGGTCGCCACCGTGCTGACCGACCTGTGCTACTCGTGGCTCGATCCGAGGGTGGAATACCGATGACCGACGCTGTCCGTACCGCCGGGGGACCCGCCCCGGGCCGCGCCGGCCCCGGCGCGCGCCGCCGCCGCGTCCAGGCGTTCCTCCGCGGCTACGCCGACTACCGGCCCGGGGTTGTCGCGAGCGCGGTGCTGGCCCTCGTGGTGCTGCTCGCGGTGATCCGCCCGGTGCTGGGGCTGAGCGACCCGACGGCCTTCAGCCGCGACATCCTGGTCGCGCCGGGCTCGGCGCACCTGCTCGGCACCGACCACTTCGGTCGCGACCTGCTCAGCCGGACCCTGGCCGGCGCGCAGACCGCGCTGTACGTCGCGGTGTTCTCGGCCGCGCTGTCGCTCGTGCTCGGGGTGCTGCTGGGCAGCCTGGCCGGGCACTTCGGCGGGTGGGTGGACGACCTGCTGAGCCGGATCTTCGACGTGTTCATCCTCATCCCGGCGTTCTTCCTGCTGGTGCTGGTGGTCGCGCTGTTCGGCTCCAGCATCTGGCTGGTCATCCTGGTCATCGGCCTGACCAGCTGGCCCAGCTCGGCCCGGATCATGCGCTCCCAGGTGCTGACCTACCGCACCCGGGGCTTCGTGGAGGCCGCCCGGGCGGTGGGGGCCGGCCCGGTCCGGCTGCTGGCCCGGCACATCGTGCCCAACGGCATCGGGCCGGTGATCACCAACACCACCATCCTGATGGGGCAGGCGATCCTCACCGAGGCCGGGCTGAGCTTCCTCGGGTTGAGCGACCCCAACACGATCAGCTGGGGCCGGATGGTCTTCGAGGGCCAGGCGTACCTCGCCTCCAGCGTCTGGATGAGCCTCGTCCCGGGCGTCGCGCTGCTGCTGACCGTGAGCTGCCTGAACATCGCCGGGGACGGGCTCACCCTCGCCTTCGCCCCCGGCGGCACCGGCCGGATCCGGAGGGTCACGCCATGACCGCGCTGCTGGAGATCGACAACCTCGGCGTCAGCTACCGCCTGCGCACCGGCCACCTGCACGCCGTCACCGACGTCTCGCTGCGGCTGGACGCGGGGGAGGCGCTCGGCATCGTGGGCGAGTCCGGGTGCGGCAAGACGACGGTGGTGCAGGCCGTGATGCGGCTGCTGCCGGGCAACGCGGCGACGACGCCCGCGTCCCGGGTACGGCTGGCCGGCCGCGAACTGACCACGCTGCCCGAGGAGACGTTCCGCCGGGAGATCCGCTGGAAGCAGCTCTCGATGGTCTTCCAGAGCGCGATGAACTCGCTGAACCCGGTGGCCACCGTCGGCCGGCTGCTCACCCGGGTGGTGCGGCTGCACTCGCCCGGGGTGTCCCGGGCCGCCGCCATGGACCGGGCCGTCGCGCTGCTGGCCAGGGTGGGCCTCGAAGCGCAGGTGGCCGGCCGCTACCCGCACGAACTCAGCGGCGGCATGCGGCAGCGGGTGGTCATCGCGATGAGCCTCGTGGCCACCCCGGCCGTGGTCATCGCCGACGAGGCCACCACCGCGCTCGACGTCGTGGTGCAGGCGCAGATCCTGGCGGAGCTGACCGCGCTGCAACGCCAGCGCGGCCTGTCGATGCTGGTCGTCTCGCACGACATCGACGTCATCGCGCACGTCTGCGACCGGATCGCGGTCATGTACGCCGGCGAGGTCGTCGAATCGGGTCCGACGGCGCAGGTCCTGCACGCGCCCCGGCACCCCTACACCGCGGCCCTGCTGGGCTCGCTGCCGCGGCTGACCGGGCCGCGGCACCGGCTGGCCACCCTGCCGGGCGGCCCACCCGAGCTGACCACCCTGCCGCCGGGCTGCCGGTTCGCGGCGCGCTGCCCGATCGCCGCCCCGGCCTGCGTGGCGGCACCACCACCGCAGACCACGGCGTCGGGCCAGCGCGGCGCCCGCTGCCACTTCGCCGGCGATCCGCGGATCGCCAACGTGCTTGCCGGACAGCGGCCATGACGACACCGGCTCCGCTCGTGCTGGAGGGGCACGACCTGGTCAAGGAGTACGTCTCGCGGGGCGGCGGCCTGGGCCTGTTCGGGGTGGGCCGGCGTACCCACCGCGCCGTCGACCACGTCGACCTGCAACTGCGTGCCGGCGAGTCGGTCGCCGTGGTCGGCGAGTCCGGCGCCGGCAAGACGACCGTGGGCCGGATGCTGGCCCGGCTGGAGGATCCCACCTCCGGGCGGGTACTGCTGCGGGGCGACGACGTCACCGCGGCGCACGGCCGGCGGCTGCGCGGCTTCCGGCGCCAGGTCCAGATCGTCTTCCAGAACCCGTACGAGTCGCTGGACCCGCGGCACAGCATCCAGGCCGCGGTCCGGGAGCCGCTGGACATCAACGGCGTCGGCGACCAGGCCGAGCGGCGAGACCTGGTGCTGGAGGCGCTGGAGGTGGTCGGCCTGCGCCCGGCCGCCCGTTTCGTCGACAGCCTGCCGGCCGAGATCAGCGGGGGGCAGCGGCAGCGGGTGGCGATCGCCCGTGCCCTGGTGTTGCAGCCGAGCGTCCTCATCGCCGACGAGCCGGTGTCCATGCTGGACGCGTCCATCCGGTCCAGCGTGCTCAACCTGCTCGCCGACCTGCGGGCCGAACTCGGCCTGGCCGTCGTCTTCGTCACGCACGACCTGGCGATCGCCCGGTTCATGTCGGAGCGGCTGATCGTGATGTACGCCGGCCAGGTCGTCGAGCAGGGGCCGACGGACGAGGTGATCGGCCGGCCCGCGCACCCCTACACCCGGCTGCTGCTGTCGGCCTCGGCCGGGCGGGAGGTCGACACCCCCGCCGCCACCCCGGACGCCGACCGGGCCGCCACCCCGGACGCCGACCGGGCCGCCACCCCGGACGCCGATCGCGCCGCCGACCCGGCCGCCGGCTCGACCCGTACCGGCTGCCGGTTCGCCGCCCGCTGCCCGTTCGCCGCCCCCGAATGTCGCGCCGGGGACGTCGCGCTCGTCCCGGTCGCGGCCGGCCACCAGGCCCGGTGCCTGTTCACCGAGCGGGTGCGCCAGGCTCCACCACCGGTCACCTGACCCGCCCACCGCAGCGCAACCCCGACGAAAGGATCGCCATGACCGACCCCCACCTCGACCTCCTCATCCAAGGGGGCGGGTCCTCGACGGCGCCGGCAACCCCTGGGTGCTGGCCGACGTCGGCATCCGCGACGGCCGGATCACCGCGCTGGGCCGCATCGATCCCACCAGCGCGCGCCGGGTGCTGGACGCGGCCGGCCGCTACGTGCTGCCCGGCTTCGTCGACGTGCACGCCCACTCCGACTTCGCGCTGACCATCCATCCCGGGGCGGAATCGCAGATCGGCCAGGGCATCACGACCGAGGTCGTCGGCAACTGCGGATTCTCCGCGTACCCGCGCATCCCGCGGACCCGGCGCCTGATGTTCGACCCGGAGGGCGTGGACGGCGACTGGTCCAGCCCGTCCGAGTACTTCGACCGGCTGCGCCGGCGACCGCTGGGCGACAACGTCGTCTCGCTGCTGGGCCACGGCACCATCCGGCACGCCGCCATGGACAACCCGGCCGGCCCGGCCACCGCCGACGAGATCGCGCACATGTGCAAGCTGGTCGAGGAGGCCATGCTGGCGGGCGCGGTCGGGCTGTCGACCGGGCTGGACTACGAGCCGGGCAAGCACGCCACGACCGACGAACTGGTGGCCCTGGCCACCGTGGTCGGCCGGCGCGGCGGCGTGTACGCCAGCCACCTGCGCGGCTACACCAACACGATCGTCGACGCGGTGCGGGAGGCGATCGAGATCGGCGAGCGGGGCCGCTGCGCCGTGCAGCTGTCCCACATGGACGTCTTCGGCCGGGAGAACTGGGGCACCGCCGCCACGGTGGTGGAACTGATCGACGCGGCCCGGGAGCGCGGGGTCGACGTCACCGCCGACATGATGTCCTACCCGACCGCCGGCTCGTGGTGGGCGCCCCGCGCGATCTTCCCGGCCGACGTCTTCGACTGGAAGCTGCCGGCCCGCGAGGGCCTGGCCCGGCTTCAGCGCAACCTGGCCGATCCGGCCTGGCGGGCCGACGTCCGGGAACGCATCGAGGCCCGCCGGACCCAGGCCAAGAAGGGCTTCGACGAGGAACTCATCATGTTCAGCCACTGGGCGGACATCGCGGTGGCCGCCGTCGGGCCGGACAGCCCGCACGCCGGCTGGGTCGGTCGCACCCTGGCCGACATCGCCGCGGAGCAGGGCGCGGAACCCGTCGACGTCTACCTCGACCTGGTCGCGGCGGAGGGTGAAAATCTCTCCTCGACCCGGATCTCCATCGACGAGCAGGAGTTCGCGCTCTTCTGCCGGCAGCCGTGGATGATGTTCGGCACCGACTCCATCGCGACCCGGATCGACCGGAGCCTGGAACCCTTCAACACCATCATGTCGCACCCGCGGCACTACGCGAACTTCGTGCGGGTGCTCACCCACCACGTCCGCGACCGGCACTGGCTGACCCTGGCCGAGGCCGTACGCAAGATGACCTCGCTGCCCGCCCGCCGGTTCGGACTGGCCGACCGCGGGCTCGTCGCGACCGGCTTCGCCGCCGACATCCTCGTGGTCGACCTCGACTCGCTCAACGAGGAAGCGACCTGGCTGGACTCCCGGAAGTACCCGTCCGGCCTCGACTACGTCATCGTCAACGGCTCGGTGGAGATCGACCACGGATCCTTCACCGAGCGGTTGGCCGGCCGACCGCTGCTGATGCGCGGCGGCGCGGCCCGCTGATCCTCTTCCCGACGCGTTCCAAGCCCGAAGGAGAGCCCATGTCGACCGCGTTATCCAACGAACCGGCGGCGGCCGTCCCGCTGACCGCCGAACAGGAGGAGCGTGCCGTACGCCTGCACCGGGAAAGCCTGGTCATCGACTGCTCGTCGGTGGTGGCCCGGGAGCCGGAGCACATCGTGCGCGCCCGCGCCGGCGGCGTCACCGCCACCAACCACACCGTGACCAATCCCGCCTCCGACCTGCCGCAGGCGCTGCGCGAGATCACCGCGGCCCGCCGGTGGATCGAGGCCAACGACGCCGACGTGCTGCTGGCCACCACCACCGAGCACATCCACGAGGCCAAGCGGTCCAACCGCGAGGCGATCGTGTTCGGCCCGCAGAACTCCGAGTTCATCGGCAACTCGCTGCCCCTGCTGGACACCTTCTACGACCTCGGCGTGCGGGTCATGCAACTGACCTACCAGCGGCAGAACTGGATCGGCGACGGCTGCGGCGAGCCGCGGGACGCCGGGTTGTCGACCTTCGGCCGCTCGGTCGTGGCGCGCATGAACGAACTCGGCATGGTCGTCGACCTGTCGCACTGCGGCCAGGTCACCGGCCGGGACGCCATCGAGGCCTCCGCCCAGCCGGTCATCTTCAGCCACGCCCACCCCAACCGGCTCTCGCCGCACATCCGGGCCAAGGACGACGACCTGCTGCGGGCCTTGGCCGACCGGGGCGGGGTCATCGGCATCACCGCGCTGTCCACCTTCCTGTACGACCCCGAGCGGCCGGACAAGCGTGCCGACCTGCCCGCCTTCGTGCGGCACCTGCGGTATCTGGTCGACCTGATCGGCATCGATCACGTCGGCATCGGGCTGGACTTCGACGAGACCATCACCCTGGAAAAGTGGGCCGCGGAGCGGCGGCACTGGCCCGACCTCTACAAGTGGGACTTCGCGGAACGGCGGGCCGAGGGCCTGACCAATTCGGCCGACGCCGTGAACATCACCCGTGCCCTGGTCGTCGCCGACTTCGGCGACGACGACATTCGCAAAATCCTGGGACTCAACTTCCTTCGTGTGTTCCAGACGGTCTGGGGAACCTGAACAAAGGACATGACATGCGAAACAGACTGACACCAATCCTGGGGGTGCTCGCCGCGTTCGCGCTCGTCGCGACCGGTTGTGCCGCCGGCTCTGATCCAGCCGGCGGCACCGGTAGCAAACCCGACTCGATAACCGTCCCGGTCAAGTCCGAACCGAAGTCGCTCAACCCCAACTGGCAGAACGACGCAGGGGGATACTACCCCTCCGGCAACATTTACAGCCACCTGGTCATCCTCGACTGGGGCACGGTCACCGGCACCCAGGCGTACCCGGACCTGGCCGAGACCTGGGACACCTCCGAGGACGGCAAGACATTCACCTTCCACCTGCGCGAGGGCGTGAAGTGGCACGACGGTGAGCCGCTGACCTCGGCCGATGTCGTCTACACGTACCAGACGATCATCGACAAGAAGTATCCGCTGGCGCAGTATCTGGCCGGCGCGAAGCTCTCGGCGCCGGACGCGTCGACAGTCGTCATCGCCTTCGACAAGCCCAACGTCGCCTTCGTGCCGCTGCTGGCCCAGACGTCCAACTGGTACGGCGCGATCCTGCCCAAACACATCTACGAGGGCACCGACTGGTCGAAGAATCCGGCCAACAACAAGCCGATCGGCAGCGGCCCGTTCAAGTTCTCCTCCTGGCAACGGGGCAGCTCCATCGTGCTGGAGGCCAACCCGGACTACTTCCTGGGCGCCGCGAAGATCAAGAAGCTCACCTTCAGCGTGGTGACCGACGCGCAGGTCGCGATGACCGGCTTCCAGGCCGGGCAGTACCCGTACCTGACCAACGACTTCGTCAGCAACTTCCCCCAGCTCAAGCAGATGACGAACGCCGGCGGCGACCCGGTGGTGGTGCAGACGCCGTCGCTGTACGACCGGTCGCTCTACCTCAACCAGCGCAACCCGATCCTGGCCAACGCCAAGGTCCGGCAGGCGCTGGCGTACGGAGTCGACCGGGAGGGCATCAGCGAGACCGCCTTCGCCGGGCTGTGGGAGCCGACCTACAACGCGGGCGTCAGCAGCTTCACCGAGTTCCTCAACTCCGACGCGACCTTCCCGAAGTTCGACCAGGCCAGGGCCAAGCAACTGCTCGACGAGGCCGGATATCCGGTCGGCGGCAACGGCAGCCGGTTCAGCCTGCGCCTGACCAACTACCCGGTGACCGACAGCAACCTGATCGCGCAGGTGCTCGTGGAGCAGCTCAAGGCCCTCGACATCGACGTCAGGTACGAGCAGTACGAGCTGTCGACCTGGCTGAACAAGGTCAGCACCGGCGACTTCGACCTGAGCACCTACTTCGTCCGGTACGGACCCGACCCGGCCGCGTACGGAGAGCACTTCCGCACCGACAGCGCCCGCAACTTCATGGCCTACCACAACGCGGACGTCGACACGTGGATCGACCAGGCCCTGCTCACCACCGACCGGGCCGAGCGCAAGCGGCTCTACGGGCAGGTGCAGAGCCAACTCGTCGCCGACGTCCCCTACATCCCGTTGTTCACCGAGAACAAGTTCAGCCTGGTCCACGAGGGCTGGCAGGGCTTCCCCACCCAGAGCGACGCCTACGACAAGGCGATGGGCTGGTTCGGCTACTACGCCGTGCACTGACCAGGAGACTCAGCATGATTGCGATTGACACGCACTGTCACATCGGACACTCCCAGAACTCGGACTCGGCCGACATCGGCGGCGATTCCCTGATCCGCGGCATGGACCGGTACGGCATCACGGCCGGCATCGTCCTCCCGCTGCCCAGCGTCGAGGACCACGTCTCGCAGCACGACGAGATCGCCCGGCTGGCCGACCGCTACCCGGGCCGGATCTTCGGCACGGTGTGCATCCGCCCGCAACTCGGGCAGGCCGCCGTCTACAAGGAAACCAAGCGGTGCGTGGAGGAACTCGGCTTCGTGGCCATCAAGTTCCACCCCATGCACCACGGCGGCTCACCCGCCTCGCCGCGCGGGGACACCGTCTTCGAGGTGGCGCAGGAGTTCGGCCTGCCGGTCATGTGCCACACCGGCCCGGGGGCGCCCTGGGCGCTGCCCTCGATGCTCATCCCGGCCGCGCGCAAGTACCCCGACGTCACCTTCATCGCCGCCCACTCGGGCATGGAGATCTACGCCGAGGACGCCTGGGTGGCCGGCAGCGTGTGCGACAACATCCTCTTCGACAGCGCCTGGACCAGCCCCGGCCGGACGGCCTGGCTGATCCGGCAACTGGGCGCCGAACGGATGATGATGTCGACCGACCTGCCCACCAACAACAGCACCGAGATGGCCAAGTGGCGGGACCTCGACATCACCGAGGAGGAACGCGCCACCAGCCTGCACCACATGCCGGTCCGGCTGTTCAAGCTCGCCGAACGCGGCTTCACGCCTGCGGGGGCGTAGGGGAGGAGGTCGGGCGGCCCATCCTCGGATGGGCCGCCCGGCCCGGGCGTACCCCGGCCGGCGCCTCGCCCCGGCGTCGCCGGGCGTGCGGACCGGGTCGCCGTCAGCCCTTCACGCACACCACCTGGCGCAGCCGCGCCACCACCTCGACCAGGTCCGACTGCCGGGCCATCACCTCGTCGAGATCCTTGTACGCGCCGGGGATCTCGTCGACCACCCCGGCGTCCTTGCGGCACTCCACACCGGAGGTCTGGGCGGCCAGGTCGTGCACGGTGAACGTCCGGCGGGCCTTCGACCGGGACATCCGCCGTCCCGCGCCGTGCGACGCCGACCGGTACGCCTCGTCGTTGCCCAGCCCGCGGACGACGTACGACCCGGTGCCCATGGAACCCGGGATGATGCCCAGCTCACCCCGGCCGGCCCGGATCGCACCCTTGCGGGTCACCAGCAGCTCCACCCCGCCGTACCGCTCCTGCGCCACGTAGTTGTGGTGGCAGGAGATCGGCTCGTCGAACCGGACGACCGGCACCGCCGAGCGGAGCACCCCGCACAGCAGCGCCAGCATGATCGCCCGGTTGCGGGCGGCGTACTCCTGCGCCCAGGCCAGGTCTCGGCGGTAGGCCGCCATCTCCGGCGTACCGGCGACGAAGACCGCCAGGTCGCGGTCCGGCAGGTCCGCGTTGTGCGGCAGCGTCCGCGCCACCCCGATGTGCCGCTCCGCCAGCTCCTTGCCGATGTTGCGGGACCCGGAGTGCAGCATCAGCCAGACCCGCCCGGCGTCCGGCCCACCCTCTTCGAGGCAGACCTCGATGAAGTGGTTGCCGCCGCCGAGGCTGCCGAGCTGCCGGTGCGCCCGGGTCTCCAGCGCCCGTACGCCCCGGTCGAGGCCCGCGAAACCGGACCAGAACGCGTCCCACCCGGCCGTCGACAGGCCATGGATCCGGTACGGGTTGACCGGCTCGTCGTGCGCGCCGAAGCCGACCGGGATGGCCGCCTCGATCGCCGAGCGCAGCGGGCCGAGGTCGTCCGGCAGGTCGGCGCCGGTCAGGTTGGTCCGGACCGCGGACATGCCGCAGCCGATGTCCACCCCGACCGCGGCCGGGGCCAGCGCCTGCCGCATGGCGATCACCGAGCCGACGGTGGCGCCCTTGCCGTAGTGCACGTCCGGCATCACCGCGACCCCTTCCACCCAGGGCAGGGTGCCGATGTTGCGCAGCTGCCGGGTGGCCTCCGGCTCGATGCCGGCCGGGTCGGCCCAGACCTTGACCGGTGCCCGGGTGCCGGGCAGCAGGGTGTGACTCATCGAAGACTCCTCGGTGGCTCTGGATACGTGCCCGGGGGCGCCGTTTCGAAGGTGGTGCGGGTACTCGGTTCGGCACCGAGTACCCGCACCCGCACGGCACCCCCCGTGGTGTGGCGCCGTGCCGTCCATGCCGCCCCCGGTCGCGCCCCTTGCCGGCCTGGCCCGTTGATCAAGGCAGTTGGGTGCCTGTAAACGCTTTCCGGTGCAACCAACGGCCGCCTTGATCGACGGGGCGGGAGAGGGGTGGGGCGGGTTCGACGTTGAACCGGTGCGGTCCGGACCGCTCGCGGTGACCGGTGTGGTCCCCGCGGCGCGCCCCGGGCGGGGCACCGGCCCCGCCTCGCTCAGCGGGCGTCGGTGCGGTGGGCTTCCGGTCGTCGCAGGGGCGTCCGGACGGCCGCCCGGCCGGCCTCGGGCAACCGGGTACGGCCGTACGACGCCTGTTGTCGGCTTCGTTTCGGGTACCGGGCTGGCATCGGTCGGCGCTCCTTGATCGTCGAGACGGATCGACCGTACGGTGCGCTCCCGAACCGGACAACCGGTTTCCGGCCGCCCGTTCCGGGCACCGCTCAGCCCTCGGTGACGCCGATCCGTACCTCCAGCCGTTCGATCCGGCTCACCAGGGGCTGTAGTTCCTGCCGGACCGCGGCGGCCAGCGCGGCCATGTCGTCGCCCTCGGGCTGCGGCGCCCGCGCCCGCGCCTGCAGGTGCACGTACCCGGCCAGTGCCGCCGCCACCGCGCGGCGGGTGAGCCGCAGTTCCGCGCCCTGCGCGCGCAGCACGTGTCCGCCGACCCCGTCCGGCTCGGCGACCAGCCCGAGCAGCAGGTGCTCGCAGCCGACGTAGTTGTGGCCCAGGGCGGCCGCCTCGGAGACGGCCAGTTCGAGCGCGTCCGCCGCCGGTGCGCTGAACCGGGGTGTCGCCCCGCCCTCGGCCGGTGCCGCCGCGGTACCGGAGGATTGCGCGGTCGGGGCGGCCTGCTCGGTCCCGGCGGCCTGCTCGGTCGGGGCGGCCTGCTCGGTCCCGGCGGCTTGGTCGGTCCGCGCGGCCTCGGTCGACGGGCGGCGGGCAAGCTCGTGGCCGAGCCGCCCGGGGTCGATCTCCACGGCCCGCAGCACCCGCAGGGCCAGGTTCCCGCCCTCGGCGAGCAGGCCGCCGAGGACGTGACCGGTACCGATCGTGTCGGATCCGGTCGCTCGGGCCTCCGCCGTGCCGAGCCTGAGCACCTCGCGGGCGCGGTCGGTGAAGTGTGGCAGTCGGGTGGCCAGGTCGGCGTCGGTCAGGTCGTCCAGGCGGCCGGCCAGGACGGTCTCCCGGATCGCGCTGACCCGCCGCACGGCCTGCTCCAGGGCGCGCTGGCAGATGGCCGAGACGGGTATCCCCGACTCCTTCACGGCCTCGGCCAGTTCGTCGGGCAGATAGACGTTGATCTTCGGCATCCTGGAATCCTCCCGACGTTCTCCAGTTCTAACCCCTGTATACCCCATCGGGGTTAGATCGCCAGGACCGGACCGGATGCCGCGCCGGCGTCCCGCGGCGATCACGCGGCACCGCTGCGGGGCGTACCGTCACGGCCCGGCGGCTGGCCGAGGAGATCCCACCGGTTGCCGGCGATGTCCAGGAAGACCGCAACCCGGCCGTACGGCTCGGTGCGCGGCTCGCGGACGAAGGTGACGCCCGCGTCCGTCATCCGCCGGTACGCGGCGTCGAAATCGTCGACCCGAAGGAAGAATCCCACCCGCCCGGCGGCCTGGTCGCCGACGGCCGCGGCCTGCTGCCGCCCGTCGGCGCGGGCGAGAAGCAGACCGGTCTGCGCGCCGGGAGGTCGAACGACCACCCAGCGCTTGGGCCGGCCGTCGGTGGTCAGCGACGGCACGTCCTCGATGAGATCGAACCCGAGGACGCCGGTGAAGAACGCGATGGCCGGGTCGTATTCGCGGACGATGAGGGCGACCAGGTCGATCTGCACGCGAGCAGGGTAGCCGCGGACCGGTGGCCGTGGCCGCGGACCGGCCGGCCGTGGTTGGGGCCGGTCGGCCGTGGTTGGGGACCGGTCGGGACGGGCCTATTCGCCGACCGGGCCGCCGGCGAGTTCGCTGACGACGTCGAGATGCCCGAGGTGGCGGGCGTACTCCTGGAGCATGTGGAACAGGACCCGCTCCAGCGTCGCCGGTTCCGCGCCCACCCACCTCGGGCCGGGCGCCCCGACCGCGTCGAGTGGGCTGTTCGCGACCACCTTCCCGGTGTGTGCGCCCTGCGCCCGCAGCGCCGCGGACAGCGCGTCCCGGGTCTCGTCCGGTGCCACGTACCAGCGGTCCGCGCGCCGGTCACCCCACGGTTCCTCGATCCCGCGGCCCTCGAACCCCCACTCGATCCACCGCAGCTCGACGTAGCGCAGATGCTTGAGCAGTTCCAGCGGCGTCCATCCGGACGGCAGCCGGCTGCGGCGCAGTTCCTCCTCGGGCAGCCCGGCGACCTTCGACAGCGTCTCTTCGCGGAAGTACGCGAGGTATCGCAGGAACACTTCGGTGCGCCCGGCCGCTGGTTGCGTCGGCTCGGGGAAGGGCATCGTCATCGCGCCATTGTCTCCGCCGCGTGCGCGGCGGTGCCCGACGCTGCCGCGTGCGCGGCGATGGCGCTCTCGACGTTGCCGGCCATGGTGGCCAGGGTCCGGAGGGTCTGCCGGTACTCGTCCGGGGTGAGGTCGCCGAGGAGGGCGGCCCGCGCGCCCTCGACGCGCCGGGCGAGTTCGGCGTGCGCCGTCGCGCCGGCCGGGGAGAGCGCGACCGTGTCGTCGGCCGACCCGGTCCAGCCGCGGGCGGCGAGATTCGCCAGGACGTGCGCCAGGCTCGGCTGCCCGGCGGCCCAGAACGGGGCCAGCGCCCGCTCCAACTCCGCGCGGGTACGCGCGCCCGCGGCCAGGGTGTTGAGCACCTGCCATTCTCTGCGTTCGGTACCCAGGTCGGACAGGACCAGGGCGAAATGGGTCTCGATCAGGTTGTGAAGATGGTGCAGCCAGTATCCGAGCGGCTTGGGCGTTTCCATCGCTCCTCCGATGCATGTAAGATGACATGTAGTTGTACTCGATTATGCATGAGGTGGTCGTGACCGACAAGGCCAGCCAGGTCGCCGGCATCGAAGCCGCGCTCGTGGCACTGCGCCGGGCGCAGCGGCGCCGCGCCCTCGCGGGCCTGTCCCGCCGCCGTGGCGGCCGGGACGCCGACGGGCCGCCGGACGCCGTGTTCGAGTTCCTCGACGTTCTGGCGGCGGCCGGCGAACGCGGCGAGAGCGCCACCGTCACCGACGTGGCCAACCAACTCGACGTGGACCAGCCGCGTGCCAGCCGGCTCGCGGCCCTGGCCCTGCAGGCCGGGCTGGTCCGCCGGGAAGCCGATCAGCGGGACGGGCGCCGCTCGCTGCTGATCCTCACCGCCAGCGGCGAGGAAACGATCGCCCGCATCCACGACTTCCGCCGGCAGGCGGTCGCCGAGGCCACCCGTACCTGGAGCGACGACGACCGCGCGGCGCTGGCCCGCCTGCTGCCCCGCTTCGTCACCGACTTCGGGCGGCTCACCGAGCCGGACCGCTGACCCCGCCGCGGGCGTGGCGAGGACCGCGGTGCGTCGGGACCCGTGCGGCCCCGCACCCTAGACTGACCCGGATGCCGACCCCGGTGCGTTACCGGTCCGCGGAGGAAGACAGCGCCCGTTGGCTCGCCTTCCCGTTCCGACCCGGCGACATCGTCATCAGCACCCGGTCCAAAAGCGGAACCACCTGGATGCGGATGATCTGCGCCCTGCTGGTCCTGCGAACCCCCGATCTGCCGGCGCCGCTGGCGCAACTCTCGCCATGGCTGGACTGGCTGTACGCCGGAGCATCTCGGCTGGATCGTGCTCAGCTCGCGATTCCGATGGTCTGTCGGATCGTGTCGGGCTGGTTGATCACAGCGATCATGTGGTGGGCGACGTCGGCGCGCGGCACGGTGATGCCTCCTCGAATGTTGCGGTTGAGTGCGGTGCGGTACTGGCCGGTCGCCGGCCTGTCGGTGAGTTTGGGCGGCCGGGAGATCGTCCACTCCAGGCCGCTGTCACGTAGGAGTTGCTCGGTGACGGCGAGGTCGGCGTAGTGCCGGCCGAAAAGGGCGTGGGTCAGTGGGGTTCCCAGGTAACGCATGAAGAAGCCGTCGCCGGGGTCGTGTCGGGGTGGCCTTGGTTGGCCGGGCACCGGCACGGTTCCGACCGGCGCGGCGCTGACGATGATGATCCGCTGGGTGTGGGTTTCCTGCATCGCGGAGATGATCGCGCGGGTGCCCCGGGAGGTGATGCCTGCGTCGGTGCGCGGGTTTCGTGGGCCGAGGGCGGACAGCACGGCGTCGGCTCCGCGGACGGCCGAGGCCAGCGCGGGCTGGTCGGGCCGGGTGAGGTCGACGGCGACCGCGCGGACGTCGGCTGGCAGTTCCTGCGGGCGGCGGGCCACGGCGGTGACGTCGTGCCCGGCGGCGACCGCCTGCGCGACCAGGTGTCGTCCGATGCCGCCGGTCGCGGCGATGACGGTGAGCTTCATCGGTGTCCTCCGGTGGCGAATGCGGCGCGGTGGTCGGCCGCCCACGCGGCGTAGGTGCCGGCCGGGCGGCCCAGCAGCCGCCGCACGGTGTCGGTGGCGGGTCCGGCCTCGCGGGCATGGTCGGCGAGTGAGCCGAGCAGCCGGTCGGGGATCTCGTCGGGGAGGCCGGCCGCGAGCATGTCGCGACGGATCTCCTCCGGGGTGGTCTCAGCGAACGACAGCGCGCGACCGAGTGCCGCGCCGAGCGCGGCGACCTTCTCCGGCTGGCTCAGCGCCCGCTCGCCGGTGAGCGCGTACGTCTGACCGGCGTGGCGCGGGTCGGTCAGGGCGAGGGCGGCCACCGCGGCGATGTCGCGCTCGTCGACGGTCGCGGTCCGCGCCTGCGGGTACGCGCCCCGCACGGTCCCGGTGGCCCGGATCTGCCCGGCCCAGGCGAGGGTGTTGGCGGCGAAGTCGGCGCACCGCAGGACGGTCCAGTCCAGGCCGGAACCCGTGGCGAGATCCTCGGCGGCCTGGAACTGCCGCCGGAAGCGGGCGAGTCCGGCCGGGTACTGCACGGTGATGGCGGACAGCGCGACGACCCTGCTCGCGCCCCGCTCCCGGACGCGATCCAGCAGGCCGACGGCCAGCGGCCCGGTGGCACGCGGACTGAACAGGATGCCCTCCACCCCGTCAAGGGCGGCCATGTGGGTGGGGTGGACGAGCTCGGTCCCCGGGGGGAAGTGCGAGTGCGGGTTGCGGGTGACGGCTGTCACCCTCGCTCCCCGCTCGACCAGGAGTCGGACGGTTTCCCGGCCGACGACGCCGGTGGCGCCGGTGATCAGAAACATCGACAACCCCTCGTGAGTCGTATCATATGAAGGTCATACGATAGTGCTACGAGGAAGATAACATATGAGTTCCGTATCATCCAACCGTGCCGACGACCGACGTAGGCTCACGACGCAGATCAAGGATTCGCTACGAGACCTGCGTAACGAGCTGTCGACACTCAACCGGCAGGTCGGCAACCAGATCGCCGTCAAGGACGGCGATCTGGACTGCCTCGATCTGATCAGTCGGCACGGTCCACTGAGCCCGTCTGCTCTGGCCCGCCTGGCCGGTGTCCACCCCGCCACCCTGACCGGCGTCCTCGACCGCCTCCAGCGCGCCGGCTGGGTGGCTCGCGAGCGGGACGTTCAGGACCGCCGTGTGGTGATGGTTCGAGCGTTGCCGGAACGCAGCCGTGAGGTGTTCCGCCTGTACTCCGGCATGAATTCCGCGCTGGACGAGATCTGTGCCGGATACGACCAGAGCCAACTGGAACTACTCGCCGACTTCATGCGCATGGCCGCCATCGCGGGAAGGAACGCCGCGCAGCAACTCGCCACCGGCGAGCAGGCCGCCCCTCGGTGATGATCATCCCCGTGCCGGCGGTCGTGCAGCGCCGGACCCGGAACCTGGCCTCGGCTCGCTACGGGGCGAGCCTCGTCCAAGCACCCTTTCAGACGTGGCTTCGCGTGCCCTTCCACACGTACAGGTCGCGCAGCAGCGATATCTCGGCCCCGTGGTGGATGACTTCCCGGTGGATGTGCAGGATGAGCTTCGCGATCGGCGCGTCGGCGAACTGTGGCGGCGACAGTTCCCCCTGTGGCCGGGCAATTCCCGCCGCACCGAGGCCGCGGACATCGCGGACCCATGCGTCGTACCCGTGGTCGAGCTGGCGCAGCGCCGCCTCGGCGGTGCCGGGGTAGTCGAGCGTCGGGCGACCGTCGACCGGCACCTGGAAGTGCGGCACGCTCGGCGGCCCGAACACGTCGATGAGGTGCGCCATCCGCCAGGCGATCGTGGTCACCGGCGCGGGACCGGGCGGCGGGTCGGCATGCTCCAACCCGGCACCGTCCAGCCGCGCACAATCCAGCGTGAACTCGCCCGTGCCGATCGACCTGGGTGCGGAACTCCGGCCGCGGCGGCTCAGCGTCCAGCAGCCGGGGACCGGCTGCCAGAAGAACTCGTCATCGGTCAACCCGTCGAGCCGGGGCCGAAGCTGGTACCGCCAGTGCCATTCGAGCTGATCGACAAGCTCCGCGTTCCAGTCAACATCCTCCATGGCTGGGACAGTAGACCGGCCCGCCACCTCACCCTGGCCGGCCGGGCGCGCGGGGGAGTCCGGGCTGCCAGGGGTACGGGAGAAGCGGCGCGCGGGCACCGGATGGGTGAGCCGATCCGGCCGGGTGGGGGCAGACTGGCGGACATGGCTGAACTGAACGACCCGAAGGCCGCGCTGCGACACTACCTCCAGGCCACCCGCGACGACCTGATCTGGAAGCTCGACGGGGTGAGCGAGCGTGAGGCGCGACTGCCGCGCACCGCGACCGGCAACAACCTGCTGGGGGTCGTCAAGCACTGCCTCAACGTCGAGGCCGGCTACTTCGGCGTCACCTTCGGGCGGGAGTTCCCGACGCCGGAGGACCTGGTCCCCTCCTCGGCGTACGAGACGGATCCGCAGGCCGACTGGTACGCGACGGAGGACGAGACAAAGGACGGGCTGATCGACCTGTACCGTCGGGTCGGGGCGTTCGCCGACCAGACCATCGAGCAGTTGCCGCTCGACGCGCCGGGGCGGGTGCCGTGGTGGCGGCCGGGTGGGCAGGACGTGACACTGCAACGGATCATCGTCCACGTGATCTACGACATCGCCCGGCACGCCGGCCACGCGGACCTGATGCGCGAGCAGCACGACGGCGCGATCGGCCTGCGGCGGGAGGACACGAACATCCCCGCCGACCTCGACTGGCCCGCGTACGTGAGCAGGCTGACGACGCTCGCCGACCGGTTCGCATAGCCCCCCGGCGCGCGGCGCCTCAGCGCCGCAGGCAGGACCAACGGCGCCCGGCAGGGGGCAGCCGGCGACAGGGCGCATACATGCGGGAGCGTGGCCCCGGTCGCACCGGAACCACGCTCCCGCATCCCCCCTCGGTGGATCAGGACAGGCCGGAGACGTACCACCAGCCGGTCCGCTGCGTGGCGGGGACGTCCGGACCGACCGACCCCTTGCCCCAGAAGTAGTCGTTCAGGTTGACCAGGCCACCCGGCCCGATCGGACCCATGGTGGCCCAGCGTACGGAACTGGGCTGGTCGTCGATCGATGCCTGCGCCCAGGCCGCCCGCACCGACATCGGCTTGTTCCACCACAGGAACGGCGTCCGCACCATGTAGTTGGCGAAGGTGCCGCCGTGGCTGGCGCTGTGGTACGACACGGTGTCGAAGCTGTTGATCTGGTGCAGCCCGTCGAACGCGTTGCCCCAGCGCTGCCACCATGCCTTCCCGCCCGAGTCGTGAGCCAGGACCAGGCAGGTGAACAGGCTCATCCACTCCACGTCGCCGTTGCCCCAGCGGGCCTCGGTGTTGGACAGGAACGTGTCGTCGGTGCTGCTGCACCCGGAGAAGCTGAAGCCGGTCGGCGACCCGTGGCCCTGCCAGTAGGTCATGTCGACGTGGTCGGTCCAGTTGCTGTCGTGGCCGCTGTACGCCGGGTCCTTGAAGTCGTCCTCCCAGGCGTTCTGGTCGAGCCAGCTGAACTCGACCGGGTAGCCCGCGCTGCTCATCCGGTTGTTGAACGAGGCCAGGTTGCTGCCCGTGTGGGGCAGGCCGGAGCACGGGCCGGTGCCCTCGCTGCCGACGTCGGCCACGCCGTACGCCTGGATCGACGCCTGCAGGCCGGTGGCGCCCAGGCTGTTGGCGCGCAGGCCGTTGTCGCGCAGGCTGTTGTCGCGCGGCGGCGGCGGGGGCGGAAGCTCGGGCAGGCTCGCGTCCACCGCGGCGGGCACGAAGAGGACCTGGGCCGGCGTACCGTCACCGTTCACCCCGGCGCAGCGGAAGCTGGGCTCGACCCGGTCGAGCCTTTCGGCCAGGGCCGGCGCGTAGTACGCGTACGCGGGCTCCCGGACCGTCACGGCCCCGCCCATCGCCTTCTCGCAGCGTTCCCGACCGGCGGCCAGGTCCAGCACCGGTACGGTGCCGTCCGCCACCAGGGTCCGGGTGCTGTACGAGAGCTGGCTGACCGCCCCCGAGCCGTCGAAGGCCACCCGCACCTTGGCGCCGGGTCCCTCGTACGGCAGCTTGTCGAGGGCGAACGAGAAGGCGACAGTGGTGTCCAGCGCGGCCGACACGATCGACTTGCCGTTGCCGTCGACCGATTCGAACGTCGTGTTTCCGACGGTGGCCGTGGCGCCCTCGGGGTACAGCCCGGCCCGGGCGAGCGCCTCGGAGGCGCTCCTGAGTGCCGTCTCGCGGTCGATCGGCTTGATCTTCCTCAACGCCGCCACGTCCAGCAGGCTGGCCGTGGTGGGGTTGCCGTCCTCGTCCTCCCGGCCCTGCCCGCCGTCCACGGTGGGCACCGCCAGGAACGCCTTCTCGTCGGCGAAGCGTACGCTGCCGTCCTTCTCCCGGGCGACGTCGATGCCGAACGCCTTGCCCAGCTCGGCCGCCTGGCCCTCGTCCAGTCCCGCGGCGCGCACGGCGTACACGGGCAGTTCGGTCTCGGCGGCCAGGGCCGAGCCGTCGGTCGCGGTCAGGCCCAGGGCACCGACCATCGCGGAGACCGCGAGCCCGCCACCGAGCCTGCGGGCGGTACCAGATCGGGACTTTCTCGCCGTGGTATGAATTTTCATCCCCTCACCCCTTGAGTGGTTTTTGCCGGGTGGTTGTCCCCTGAGCGCAGGAGTCCGGCGACCCGGCGGTGATACCGGGCCGACCCGAACCTGCCGCTGTCCGCGCTCGACCGACCGGGCCGGATTCCCAGGTGCCGGCCCGCCGTCGTGGCCGCGCGAGCGGCGAACCGCTACGCTGCGCGGTGGTCGAACGGGGCGGCCGAAGACGGTGGTATCAGGACGGCGCCCCTCGTGCTCCTTCAATCGCGGGCGGGAACCCGGCCTGGGCGCACGTTGGCCCAGGCCGGGTGCAGGACGACGACGGTCGTTCGCGGTGGGAGGGTGCGGCGGCGTCGGCGGAGGAGGGGTGATGACCCGGGGCATGCTGGAAGGCGCCACCGTGGACGGACTGACCGATGCCTGGGACACCGCCGCCCGGGACTTCGCCGCCTGGCGGACCGGCGACCGGGCCGGCCTCGACCGGCTGGTACGGCAGATGACGCCGGTGTTGTGGCACATCGCCCGGGCGTACGGCCTGGACCCTCAGACGGCGGAGGACGCGGTGCAGACCACCTGGCTGGCGCTGGTCCGCAACGCCGACTCGGTGCGTGACCCGCAGGCGGTCTGGCGGTGGGCGACCACGACGGTACGCCGCGAGGCGTGGCGGTTGGCCCGCGCGCAGCGCCAGGAGGACGCGGCGGATCCGGCCCGGCTCAACGAGATCGGCCCGGTGGTGCCGGGGCCGGAGGAGCAGGTGCTCTCCGACGACGCCGCGCGCAGCCTCTGGCAGCAGGTCGCCCGGCTGCCCGAGCGGTGCCGGCGGCTGCTGCGGGTGATCGCCTTCGACGACCGCCCCGACTACGCGACCCTGTCGAACCAACTGGCCATTCCCATCGGCAGCATCGGACCCACCCGGGGACGGTGCCTGGACAAGCTGCGTCGGGCGCTCGCCGGCGACCCGCGGCGGAGGGCGCGATGAACAGCGACGACCGTGCCCTGCTGGCAGAGCTGCGCTCGATGTGGGAGACCGCCGACCCGGTGCCGGCGGACCTGGCCACCCGGGCGCTGTTCCTGCTGGAACTGGACGATCTGGACGTCGAGCTGATGTCCCCGAGCCAGGAGCTCGCCACGGCCGGGGCGCGGGGCGCCGAGAGCATCTCGACGATCACGTTCGCCTCCGACCAGCTCACCGTGATGGTCACGATCTCGCACTCCGGGCCGCAGCGGCACCGGCTCGACGGCTGGCTTGCGCCCGGCGTCGCGCTGCGGGTCGACCTGCGCGCCGGGTCGGAGGTCCGCGAGAATGTCGCCGACGCGAACGGCCGGTTCGTCTTCACCGACGTACCGTCCGGGTTCTTCCAGCTTGTCATCCATCCGACGGACCACCCCGCGGTGCGGTTGACCCGCCCGCTGGTGACGCCCGCGACCCAGCTCTGACCTCCACCCGCCGATCGAGCCGAAAGCTTATACAGTGTCCGCTGCATACAAGCCGTCCGACGACGAACGGTCGCTCGGGGACGCCGACCCGCTGCTGCCGCCACCCGGGGTGTTGTCCCGGTACGGCGCCCGGGTGCTCGACCCCGCCAGCGCCGTCCAGCTTCCGGGCCAGCGCCTGCGCCCGACCGCGTACCTTGCCGACCGCCTGCTGGTGCGCTCCGACGCGGTGGGGGAGGTGCGCGAGCTGCTGGACGAGGCGGCGAAGCGGCTGAACCTGACCGTCGAGTTCGAACAGCGCGACGGCAAGGGCTATCCGGTCAGCGGTCTGCTGGCCCGCCTCGCGCCGGGCGAGCGACCCGCGGTGGTGGACGCCTGGCAGGTGCTCCAGGAGGCCCGGGCCGCGGCCCGGGAGCGCGGCACCACGCTGCGCGGGGTCGGCCTGGACCATCTGATGTTCGGCACCACCGCGGTCTCCGGCAACCCGTACCACGAGGCCAACCCGTACCACGAGGCGAACCCGTACCACGAGGCCAACCCGTACGGCGCGCCCGCCACCCAGTACGCGGACCCGGCCTTCGGCGGCACCCGGCCGGTGGCGGTGATGCTGCCCCGCCCGCGCGGCGCCGGCTCAACCGGCCGCCGGTGGTGGCGGTCCTGGACACCGGTTGCGG
Organism: Plantactinospora sp. KBS50; assembly: GCF_002285795.1. Lineage (GTDB taxonomy): Bacteria > Actinomycetota > Actinomycetes > Mycobacteriales > Micromonosporaceae > KBS50. Next base: position 3,968,607 of record NZ_CP022961.1, on the reverse strand, counting down.
CGAGCATCCGTGGCTGACCGAGGCCGTGGTCCGCGACGTGACCATGGTGGACGCCGGCAGCACCATCCCGGTCGGCCACGCCAGCCCGGACCCGGAGGACCGGGGGACATCAGCGGCCCGATGGACGGCGTACGCGACGCGCTGGCCGGGCACGGCACCTTCATCTGCGGGCTGGTGCACCAGACCTGCCCGGACGCGCAGATCCTGGCCATCCGGATCATCCGCTCGGACGGCCGGATCGACGAGTCGGACCTGATCCGCGCGCTCGACCAGGTCTACGAGCTGGCCCGCCGGCACGCCGCGGGGGAGCCGAACGGCCGGCCCGTCGACATCGTCTCGCTGTCGCTGGGCTACTACCACGAACTGCCCGAGGACCTGGAGTACGACTCCGTGCTGCTGGAGGTGCTCGACCGGCTCGCCGGTCTGGGCATCGTCGTGGTGGCCTCGGCCGGGAACGACGCCACCACCCGGCTCATGTTCCCGGCCGCGTTCAGCACCCGGTCGGACCCGGCGCGGGCTCCGCTGGCGGGGTGGGGGCGCTCAACCCGGACGGCCGGACCGTGGCGCTGTTCAGCAACAGCGGTCCGTGGGTCACCGCCTGGCAGCGTGGCGCCGCTCTGATCAGCACGGCGCCGGTGACGTTCCAGAACGGTCTCAACCCGCTGGCGCTGACCGCCGATCCGAGCGGTCGGCAGCGGGCCACCATCGACCCGGACAGCTTCCGCTCCGGTTTCGCGGTCGGCACCGGTACGTCGTTCTCGGCGCCGGTCTTCGCCGGCTGCCTCGCGGCCCGGCTGCTCAGCCTGGCCGACGCCGGCACACTGTCCCTCGACGACACCAGCCCGGCGGCGGTGACGCGCCGCTCGATGGCCGTGGACGAGGTGGCCGCACAGGATCCTTGGCCCTTCCTGTCCCCGGAGCCGGCCGGGTAGCTGCCACAATGGCGCGGTGGAGCTGCAGCGGGCGGCGGAACTGCATGAGCGGGCGATCGCGGAGAACGCGCGGGGTCGGCACGCGCTGGCCCGACGGCTGCTGCACCAGGCGTTGCGGAACGATCCGGATCCGCAACGCCGCGCGCACATCCTGATCAGCCTCGCCTATCACGAGGCCGAGCGGCGGAACCTCGCCGCCGGTCTCGACCTGCTCCGCGCGGCCGAGGCGGTGCCGCGGCTGCCCCGCCGGCTGCGGGGTCTGGCGGCCAGCCAGCGCGGCCTGCTCTACATGCGAGCCGGCCAGGTGGACGAGGCGGTGGAGGGGTTCAGCGCCGCGCTGCGGCTGCTCGACGGGTCGGCGCCGCACGACGTCTGCCGGGCGCTGCTCAACCGCGGCATCCTGGCCATGCAGCACGGCGGGTACGCCGCGGCCAAGGCCGACTTCGCCCGTTGCGCCGGCCTGGCCCGGCGCAACGGGCTGGACCTGCTGGGCGCGAAGGCCGCGCACAACCTGGGCTACCTGGCGCTGCTCTCCGGCGACCTGCCCCGGGCGCTGCGCGAGATGGACGCGGTGGCGCCCTCGCTGACCGGCCAGTCGCCGGTCTACGCCGCCGTCTACCACATCGACCGGGCGCAGGCGCTGCTGGCCGCGGGGCTGTCCCGGGAGGCCGACGAGGATCTGGCCCGGGCGGTCGAGCTGTTCCGCGCAGCCCGGGTACGCCAGGATCAGGCCGAGGCCGAACTGGCCCGCGCCCAGGTGGCGATGCTGGAGCAGCGGTGGGCCGACGCCCGCGCGCTCGCGGCCCGCGCCCGGCGGCGGTTCACCGACCGGGGGGCGGCCAGTTGGGCGCTGCTGGCGGCGCACGTGTCGGTGGCCGCGCGGGTCGAGCAGGGTCTGCGGCCGGGGTCCGCGGCGACCGAGGCGGCCGGCCTCGCCGACCAGCTCCAGGCGGCCGGCCTGGACGAGGACGCCCGCCGGGCGCGGCTGACCGCGGCGCTTGCCGCACTCGCCGGGCCGCACCGCGGGTCGGACCGGGCCAGGCCGGACCGCGGGTCGGACCGCGCCGGGCCGGAGCGCGGGTCGGACCGCGCCGGGCCGGAGCGCGGGTCGGACCGCGTCGAGCGGGCCGCCGAGCTGGCCGGTACGGCGCTGCTGCTGCGCCGCGACGATCCCATCGGGACCCGCCTGTCGGCCCGGCTGGCCCGGGCCGCGCTGGCCGAGGCCCGCGGTGCGACCGCCGCGGCGAACCGGGAACGCCGCGCCGGCCTCGCCGACCTGCACCGATACCAGGCGTCGTTCGGCAGCCACGACCTGCGTACGGCGGCGAGCGGGCACGGCCGCCGGCTGGCCGCCGACGGCCTCGGCTGGGCGCTGTCCACCGGCCGGCCGGCCGAGGTGTTCCAGTGGGCGGAGCGCGCCCGGGCGCTGTCGGCCCGGCTGGCCCCGGTGCTGCCGCCGGCCGACGAGGAGGCCGCCGCGCTGCTGGAACAGTTGCGCCACGCCCGGGTCGAGCTGCGCGCGCAGGCGCTGGCCGGCCGGGTCGACCCGAGCCTGCGGGCGCGGTGCCGGCGGCTGGAGCAGCGCATCCGGCAGCGTTCCTGGTACGCCTCCGGCGCCGGGGAGACCACCGAACCGGCGCCGCTGCACCGGCTGTGCGGGCAGCTCGGCGCCGCCGACGCCACCTTCGTGGCGCACCTGCTCTCCGGCGACCGGCTGCACGCGCTGGTGGCCACCGGCCGGCGACAGACGGTCCGGGATCTGGGACCGGCCGCCGCGGCCATCGAGACGCACCGGCAACTGCGGCACGACCTCGACGCGCTGGCGGTCAGCGGGCTGCCGGAACAGATCCGGGCGACCGTCCGCAGCGCCAGCCGGGCGGCGGTGCGCCGGCTGGACGCGCTGCTGTGGGAGCCGGTCCGTCCCCTGCTGGCCGGTGGCCCGCTGCTGCTGGCGCCCTCGGCGGACCTCGCGACGGTGCCGTGGACGATGCTGCCCACGCTGCGTGGCTGCCCGGTGGCGGTGGTCGCCTCGGTCACCGCCTGGCTGGACCGCCGCGACTGCGGTGGGCTGCCGGCCTCGCCGCGGGTCGCCCTCGCCACCGGCCCGGGGCTGGCGCGCGGCGCCGACGAGATCCGGCTGGTGGCCAAGACCTGGTCGCTGAACCCGCCGGAGGAGGAGGCCAGCACCGCCGACGTGCGGCACGCGGCACGGGTGGCCGACGTGCTGCACATCGCCGCGCACGGCGTGCACGAGCCGGACAACCCGCTCTTCTCCCATCTGGGTCTGGCCGACGGGCCGCTGTTCGGCCACGACCTGCAGGCGCTCGGGCGGCTGCCGGAACACGTCGTGCTGTCGGCCTGCGAGCTGGGTCTGGCCAGTACCCGACCCGGCGACGAGACGCTGGGGATGACCGCGTCGTTCCTGCACGGCGGCGCGGGCAGCGTGGTGGCCGGGGTGGCCCGGATCGCCGACGCCGCGGCGTACCAGGTGGCGCCGGCGCATCACGCGGCGCTCAGCCGTGGGCTGTCCCCGGCGGCGGCGCTGGCCGCGGCGACCGCGGCGGTGGACGCCGACGCGGATCCGGTCCCGCTGGTCTGCTTCGGCGCCGGTTGGTGAGGACCCACCCCGGGAACCGGGGGGCTCGACCGGGTCTGGCCTGATCCGCACCGTGTGTTGCCTCGGTGCGCTTTGGTGCTGATTGGCGCCCGATCACGGAGACCATCGCTTCCTTTCAAACTCGTTGCCTCGATTTTTCGTCGTCCAGTCCAACTATTGCGTATGTGTGTCGTGCGCTGGCATCATGGCCGTCAATTCTCAGCACGCTCAGGTTCTCGCCCCCATACCCGAGGCAACGCCACCTGGCCCGGCCGCGCCGCCCATCCCGGGACGTTCCACGGATGGGCGCACCGCACCGAGGTCGTACCGTCCCCCACCGAGCGGAAGAATGAGGCATCCGATGGACCGAGACACCGGCGCGGCACGGCCGGGCCGGCGCCGCGTGGCGACCACCACCGCCACCGCGCTGATCACCGTCGTGGGCGTCCTGGCCGGCGTACCGGCCGGCGCCCAACCCCCGAGCGGGCCGGCGGCCCCGGCGCCACCGCCGCCACCCGGACCGGCGCCGCCGGTGCCGCCCCCGCGGTCACCCGGGCCGCACTCGACCCGGCACTTGTCGCCGGGCGCGGCGCCCGGGTCGGCTTCGTCGAACAGGAGGCCGAGAACGCCGCCACCGACGGCGAGGTGATCGGCCCCGACCGGGCCGCCTACACGCTGCCGGCCGAGGCGTCCGGCCGGATGGCCGTGCGGCTGCTCCCCGGCCAGCACGTCGAGTTCACCCTGCCGGCGGCGGCCAACGCGATCACCGTGCGCTACAGCATCCCGGACGCGCCGACCGGCGGCGGCAGCACCGCGCCGCTCGCGGTCGCGGCCAACGGCCGGCACCTGCGCACCATGACGCTCACCTCCCGGTACGGCTGGCTCTACAACCAGTACCCGTTCAGCAACGACCCCGGCGCCGGCCTGCTGCACCCGGACTGGTGGATCACCGAGTGCTCCTGCGTGCCGGCCGACACCACCCCGTACCCGAGCATCGACACGCCGTTCCGGCCGCAGCACTTCTACGACGAACAGCGCCTGCTGCTCGGCCGGACCTACCGGGCCGGGGACCGGATCCGGCTGACCGCGCCGGCCGGCAGCTCCGCCGCGTGGACCGTCATCGACCTGCTGGACTCCGAACTGGTCGCCCCGCCCCGGATCCGGCTGCGCGCGGTGAACGTGCTGGCCCTGGGCGCCGACCCGACCGGCCACCGGGACGCCGCACCGGCGATCGAACGCGCGATCACCCTGGCCCGGCTGGCGAAGCTGCCCGTCTACCTGCCGCCGGGCGTCTACCAGGTCAACCGGCACATCGTCGTCGACGACGTGACGATCGAGGGGGCCGGCAGCTGGTACACCCTGATCAAGGGCCACGAGGTGACCCTCTCCGAGCCGGCGCCGGACGGTTCCGTGCACACCGGAGTCGGCTTCTACGGCCGGGACGCCGCCGAGGGCGGCAGCCACGACGTGCACCTGTCCGGCTTCGCCATCGAGGGCGACGTGCGCGAGCGCATCGACACCGACCAGGTCAACGGCATCGGCGGCGCGTTCAGCGACTCCACCTTCGACGGGCTGCACATCCGGCACACGAAGGTGGGCATCTGGCTGGACGGACCGATGCGCAACGTGCGGATCACCAACACCATGATCGTCGACCAGATCGCGGACGGGCTGAACCTGCACACCGGCGTCACCGACTCGCTGGTGGCCGACACCGTGATCCGAAACACCGGCGACGACGGGCTGGCCATGTGGTCGGAGGGGACCGGGAACGCCCGCAACACCTTCGCGCACAACACCGTGCAGTCGCCGGTGCTGGCCAACGGCATCGCGATCTACGGCGGCACCGACAACACGGTCTCGGACAACCTGGTCGCCGACCCGGTCCGCGAGGGCAGCGCGCTGCACGTCGGCTCCCGGTTCGGCGCGGAACCGTTCACCGGAACGCTGTCGATCACCGACAACACCACGGTACGGGCCGGCACGTACGAGCTGAACTGGAACATCGGCCTCGGCGCGATCTGGGTGTACGCCCTGGACCGCGACATCGACGCGCGGATCGAGGTCACCGGCGACGCGTACCTGGACAGCACCTACAACGCGATCATGCTGGTCACCGAGTGGTCGGTGAAGGACCTCTACTCGATCAGCGACATCCACTTCCGGGACGTCCAGGTCGACGGCACCGGCACCTCCGTGCTGAGCGCGCGCAGCGCCGGGGCCGCGTCCTTCCAGAACGTCGACGCCCGCAACGTGGGGGCGGTCGGGGTCAACAACTGCGGGTCGTTCAACTTCACCCCGGCCGGCTCCGAGTTCGGCCTGACCGACCTCGGCGGCAACGACGGCGGCTGGCTCGCCGACTGGCTGCTGCCGAACACCATCACCTGCGACGACCGCCCGCCGGTCGTACCGCCGCCCCCGCCGGCGGCCTGGTGAGCCCGCGCCGCCGGCACCCCGCCCGGGTGCCGGCGGCGCGTCCGGCCATCTCTCATCGAACTCACATGCCGCTGTGTGAGGGTGAGCGGATGCGCGAGGCGGCCCGGGTGCTGGTCGTCGACGACCAGCCGAACATCGTCGACATGCTGGCCACCGTGCTGCGCTTCCACGGCTTCCAGGTCAGCACCGCCGGCAGCGCCGCCGAGGCGGTACGGTGCGCGGCGGAGCACCGCCCGGACGTCGTGGTGCTGGACGTCATGCTGCCCGACGGCGACGGCTTCGACGTCTGCCGCGAGCTGCGGGCCGGCGGCCACGAGATCGGCATCGTCTTCCTCACCGCCCGGGACGCGCCCGGCGACAAGATCAACGGCCTGACGTACGGCGGCGACGACTACGTCACCAAGCCGTTCTCCGTCGACGAACTGGTGGCCCGGGTACGGGCCGTGCTGCGCCGGATCCGGCCCGCCGCCGGGCAGCCGCAGCCCGGCGTGCTGCGCTTCGCCGACGTCGAACTGGACGAGGAGGCGATCCAGGTACGCCGGGCCGGGCGGCTGGTGGAACTGTCCCCGACCGAGTTCAAGCTGCTGCGATACTTCATGCGACACCCCAACCGGGTGCTGTCCCGCGCGCAGATTCTCGGCGAGGTCTGGAGCTACGACTTCGGCGGCACCTCCAACGTGGTGGACACCTACGTCGGCTACCTGCGCCGCAAACTGGACCAGCACGGCCCGACCCTGATCGCCACCCGGCGCGGGTTCGGCTACACCCTCACCGAGGGCTGACCGGTGGGACGCTGGTCGCTGCGGCGCTCGCTGCTGCTGGGCATGCTCGCCGTCACCGCCGTGGTGCTGCTGGTCACCGGCGCCGGCACCGCGTTCGCGCTGCGCGGCTACCTGCTGGCCCGCACCGACGACCAGCTCGACATCGCGGCCCGCTTCGCCCAGCAGCGCCTCGGCCAGCTCGACGGCGTACCGGCCCGCGGCAGCCTCCAGGCGGTCATCGCGCCCTCGGACTACCTGCTGGAGCTGCGCCGGCCGGACGGCTCGCTCACCCGGATGGGCAGCCTGCAGTCCGTACCGGGCCGCCCGCTGCTGGACCGGGCACCCCCGGCGCCGCCGGACGGGAACCTGTCGCCGGCCACGAACCTGGCCGACGGCCGGTACCGGGCGGTGGTCGGCCGCACCGCCGACGGCGGGTCGGTGCTGGTGGCGCTGCCGCTGGAACCGGTGCGCGCGACGATCCGCCAGGTGCTGCTCACCGAGATCGCGGTGGGACTGGCCATGCTGCTGCTGCTCGCGGTCGGCGGCCGGCTGCTGGTCGCCCGCGGCCTGCGGCCGCTGGACCGGATCACCGCGACGGCCACCGCGATCGCCGACGGCGAGCTGGACCGCCGGGTACCGCCCGGCCCGCCCGAGCGGACCGAGGTGGGCCGGCTGACCCTGGCCGTCAACGGCATGCTGGCCCGGATCGAGACGGCGCTGCGGGCGCGGGCCGCCTCCGAGGACCGGATGCGCCGCTTCGTCGCCGACGCCTCGCACGAGCTGCGCACCCCGCTCACCTCGATCCGCGGCTACCTGCAGCTCCTGCGGCAGGGCATCGTGGGCGATCCCGACCGTCCCGAGGTGCTGCGCCGGGCCGAGGACGAGGCCCGCCGGATGGGCGCGCTCGTCGACGGCCTGCTCTTCCTGGCCCGGCTGGACGCCGAGCCGGCCCTGCGGCACGAACCGTTCGACCTGGTGGCGCCGCTGCGCGACTCGGTGTCGGACCTGCTCGCGGTCCAGCCCGGCCGCCCGGCCCGGCTGGAGCTGCCACCGGCCTGCCGGGTCCGCGGCGACGAGGACGCGCTGCGGCAGGTGATGGCCAACCTGCTGGCCAACGTGCGTGTGCACACCCCGCCGGACGTGCCGGTCACGGTCGCGCTGCGCCCCGCCGACGGGTACGCCGAGGTCGAGGTCGGCGACCGCGGACCGGGCGTACCGGCGGAGCTGGCCGGCCGGGCGTTCGACCGGTTCACCCGGGGCACCGGCACCGGCGGCGGACCCGGTGGTGCCGGTGGTGGACCCGGTGGTGCGGGTGGTGGACCCGGTGGTGCCGGCGCCGGCGGTGGCGGTGGGTTCGGCGCCGGCGGCGCCGGCAGCGGGCTCGGGCTGGCCATCGTCGCCGAGATCGTGGCGGCGCACGGCGGGACGATCGGGCTGGACTCGTCGCAGCGCGGCACGACCGTCCGGTTCACCCTGCCGCTGGCCGACCCGGACCCGGGCGCGGCGGGATGAACGGCGCGCCGATCCCCGGGGCGACCGCCGGGTTGAGCGGCACGCCGGACGCCGGGCCGGACGCCGGGGTGAGCGGCGCGCCGGACGCCGGGCCGGTCCCGGGCCGGCGGGTTGTCGCGGCCGGCCGGGCTCATCGGATCCGGGCCAGGCTCACACCGGTCTCTCATCGCCGTCCCGCCGGCCTCCGCGATTGCGCTGGTGCAGTGGACGGGTGCCCGTACCCCTGCCCCGCCGGCTGCTGCCGACCCGCCGCCGGTGGACCGTGCTGATCGCGACGCTGTCGGCGGCGGCGCTGCTCGGCGGCGCGGACCGGGTGCTCGCCGCGGTGGCCGCCGGCCGGCTCGCCGAGCGTCTCCAGTGCGCCGTCGGGACGGACCGGCGTCCCGACGTCACCGTGCACGGCTTCCCGTTCCTGGCCCAGGCGCTGACCGGACGCTACCGCGGGCTGGACGTCACCGTCCGGGACCTGCGGCACGGCCGGCTGCACCTGGCAAGCGTCCACGCGTCGCTGCGGGACGCCGCCCTGACCGGCTCGACCATGTCGGTCGGCGCCGCCCGGATCGAGGCCGTGGTGCCGTTCACCGCGCTGCCGGCCCGGATCGGCGACCGTACGGTGAGCTACGGCGCCTCGGACGGCCTGCTCGCCATCACCACCGCGGTGACCCTCGTCGGGCAGTCACTGCCGGTGACGCTGCTCGGCCAACCCGAGATCACCGACGGGACGTTGCGGATCGAGCCGCGCGAGGTCGAGGTGCTCGGGGTACGCCGCCCGGCCGAGCAACTGCTCGACCGGATCGGCCTGCGCGAGCGCCCCAGCCAGGCACTTCCCGAACTGCCGGCCGGGCTGCGGTACGCCTCGGTCGGCGTCCGGCCCGACGGCATGATGATCACGGTGACCGGCGCCGGGCTGTCGGTCCCGCTGCGCGCCCCCGGCACCCCGGCGGCCTCCGGGTCGCCGGCCGCCTCCGGGTCGCCGGCCGCCTCCGGGTCGCCGGCGGCCTCCGGGTCGCCGCCCGCATCGCCGGCGGCCTCGTCCTCCTTTTCCGGCACTCCGTCCGTCGCGCTCCCGGTCCCGCCGGCCGGGCGCCCCGTCCCGTCACCCGAACCCTGTGGAGCACAGCGATGAGCACGATCGAAGACGGCGTCCTGTACCGGCTGCTCGGCCGGATCGGCCGGGCCTGCGCCGGCCATCCCCTCCGGGCGCTCGCAGTCTGGGCGCTGCTGATCGCCGGCCTGGTCACGGCGGTCGCAATGGCCGGGCGGCCCACCGACAACGACGTCGACCTGCCCGGCAGCGACGCGCAGGCCGCCCGCGACCTGATCGAGCGCGGTGACCCGGACGCCGCCAACGCCAACGCCCAACTGGTCGTGCACATCGACGCCGGCCGTCTCGACGACGCCGCCAACACCGCCGCGCTGACGGCCGCCGCCACCCGGATCGCCGACGTCGAACACGTGGTGCGGGTCGTACCGCCCTCGGCCGAGCGGGGCACCCTGAGCACCGACGGGCAGACCGGATATCTCACGCTCGGCTTCGACGTACAGCCGCGCAACCTGGACCAGCCGCTCGCCGACGCCGTCGTGGCCGCCGCGGCCCCGGCCCGGGACGCCGGCATCGAAACCGTGCCCGGCGGGCCGCTGGCCGCCGCCGCGGACCGCACCAACGCGCGTACCAGCGAACTGCTCGGCATCGGCGCGGCCGTGGTCGTGCTGCTGTTCGCCTTCGGCGGGCTGGTCGCGGCGGCGCTGCCGATCGTCACCGCCCTGTTCACCCTGGCCGGCGCGCTCAGCGTGATCGGCCTGGCCGGCCACCTCACCGGCATCCCCACGGTGGCCGCGACCCTGGCCACCATGGTCGGCCTGGGCGTCGGCATCGACTACGCGCTGTTCCTGGTGACCCGCCACCGCCAGCAGCTCACCCTCGGCACGCCCGTACCGGAGGCCATCGCGCACAGCGTGGCGACCTCGGGCAGCGCCGTGCTGTTCGCCGGCGGAACGGTGATCATCGCGCTCGGCGGGTTGGCCGTCGCCGGCGTACCGCTGCTGGCGACCCTGGCCTGGACCACCGGCATCGCCGTGCTGTTCGCGGTGGCCGGCGCGGTCACCCTGCTGCCCGCGCTGCTGGCCCTGCTGGGCACCCGGGTGGACGCCCTGCGGGTGCTGCCCCGGCGCGCCGGGGCCGGTCGCGGCGGCTGGGCCCGGCTGGCCGACGCGGTCAGCCGCCGCCCCTGGCGCTACGCGCTGGCCGCCGCCATCCTGCTGGGTACGCTCGCGGCGCCGGCCCTCGACCTGTCGCTCGGGCAGATCGACGCCGGCAGCAACCCGGCCGGCAGCGCCAGCCGGCGCAGTTTCGACCTGCTGGGCGAGGGCTTCGGCCCGGGGATCAACGGCCCGCTGACCGTCGCCCTGCCGCTCGACCCGCCGGCCACCGGTCCGGCCGATCCCCGGCTCGCGGCGCTGACCGGTGCCGTCCGGGCCGTACCGGGAGTCACCCAGGCCGCCCCGGCGGCGCTCACCGGCACCTCGGCGGCCACCGTCCGGGTCACCCCCGGCACGGCGCCCGGCGATCCGGGCACCGCCGACCTGGTCCGGGACCTGCGCGCCGTACGCGTGGACGGGGTGGCCCCGCACGTCGGCGGGGCCGTCGCCACCCGGGTCGACCTGGCGCAGCGACTGGGCGCGCGGACGCCCGCGGTGATCGGCGTGGTGGTCGCGCTCTCCGCGCTGCTGCTCCTGCTGGCCTTCCGGGCGCCGGTGGTGGCGCTGAAGGCGGCGGTGATGAACCTGGTCTCGATCGGCGCCGCCTACGGCGCGCTCACCGCGGTCTTCTCCTGGGGCTGGGGGCTGCGGCTGCTCGGGCTCGACGGGCCGGTGCCGATCGAGAGCTACGTCCCGACCATGCTGTTCGCGCTGCTGTTCGGGCTCTCCATGGACTACGAGGTCTTCCTGCTGACCGCGATCCGGGAGGCGTGGCAGCGCACCGCCGACAACACCGCGGCGGTCCGGGAGGGTCTCGCCGGAACCGGGCGGGTGATCACCTCGGCCGCGTTCATCATGGTGGTGGTCTTCGCCAGCTTCACGCTGCACAGCGACCCGGTGATCAAGATGTTCGGCCTGGGCATGGCCGTCGCCGTCGCGGTGGACGCCACGGTCGTGCGCGGTCTGCTGGTGCCGGCCACCATGGCGCTGCTCGGCCCGGTCAACTGGTGGCGGCCGGCCCGCCGCCGCGCGGCTCACTCCGCTGGCCCTGAGTCCGCCGGCCCTGAGCCCGCCGGCCCTGAGACCGTGAGCCATACGCCAGGTACCGCAAAGCATCCGTCCGAGGTACCCGGCGTATGACCGAGGGTGCGGCCGGGCCGTGCGCCTCAGTCCGCGGTGGAGGGTTCGAGGGTCCCGTCGGTGAGGGCGTCGGCGATGTCCCGGGCCAGGGCGGCGCCGGTGGAGGCGACCTCGTCCAGGGTGGAGCGGAACTCGACGAGTCCCGCGAAGATCCTGCCGTACGTCTGCTGCTGGCTCAGCGGTAGCACCGGAATGCTCAGCCGGCGGATGTCGATCCGCAGGGTGCCGTTGGTGGACCGGCCGGCCAGGCGGAGGTTGCCGGTCCGGGACACGACCCCGGCGACGAACCACGGGTCGAACCGCGCCGGGTCGACGCGTACCAGTTGGACGCCCGGACCCGGTTCGGCGCCGACCTGTGCGGGAGTGGCCACCCGGGCGTGGATCCGGCGTCCGGTCAGCGGCATGAGGATGTCGCCGGGCAGGACCCGCGGCTCCGGGGCGTCGTCGCCGGCCCGGTCGGCCGTGCCGGTCGGCGGGCCGCCGGTGATGACGTCGGTGGTGGTCAGGACGGGCCGGACGCCGATGCCGGGGGTGCTCTGGCGGCGGGCGGTCGTGCGGTGGACGGCGATGGTGCCGGACCGGATCAGGTCGGCGATGTCGGCGCGGGGGACCGCGCGCAGCGCCGTGGTCTCGGTGGGGCGCAGGGCGGGCAGGCCGCGCCGTACGTTGTCCAGGCGTGCGGCGAGTTCGTCGATCCGCCCGATGATCTCGTCCGGGCTGGTGGACGGCTCGCCGGCCTGCGGCAGGTAGCGCTGCGGGGTCAGGTCGACCTGGTCGTCCAGCATCTCGATGGCCGGCACGGCGCGGTGCACGCCGGGCCGCTCGACATGGTTGCCGGCCAGGTGGGCGCGCCACGCCTCGCCGACGATGTCGGGCAGTTGCCGCCCGGTGGCGGCGGTGGTGTCGACGACCAGCAGCCGGTCGGCGGGTGGCTGCCGGGGGTCGGGTTGGGCGAGCGCCCAGACGTGCAGGCCGAGGCCGGTGGGCGGCATGAGCCCGGCGGGCAGCGCGATGATCGCGCGGAGCGCTCCCCGGCGTACCAGTTCGGCGCGGATGCGCCGGCCGGCGGGGCGCAGCGCGGCGGCGGGTGGCATGAGCACGACGGCGGTGCCGCCGGGGGAGAGGTGCGCGAGCGCGTGTTGGACCCAGGCGAGTTCGGGTTCGGTGCGCGGCGGTAGGCCGTAGGCCCAGCGGGGGTCGTAGGCGAGCTGGTCGTAGCCCCAGTCGTGGATGCCGAAGGGGAAGTTCGCGACGACGACGTCGGCGCGCAGGCCGGGCACGGCGTCGGCGAGCAGGCTGTCGCCGACGTGTACGGCGGGTGGTTGCGCCGGCTGTCCGTTCCGGCGGGCGCGGAGGTGGACGAACCACAGGCGGATCAGGGTGATCAGGGCGTACTGGGGTTTGATCTCCTGCGCGTGGCACCGGGTGTCGGTGCCACGACGCAGTGCCTGGTCGGCGGCCATCCGCAGGATCGATCCGGTGCCGCTGGTGAAGTCGAGGATGTCCGGTCCGGAGCCGGCGAGGGTCAGCATCACCTCGGCCACGGTGTCCGGGGTGCCGGCGAGGCCGGACAGCGGATTGGCCGAGGTCACGTACCGGCCGTGCAGGTATTCGAAGGCGGTCTCCGGGTCGTGTTCGGCGGCGAGCCGGTCGACGGCGCTCAGCAGGCCGGTGAGCTGCGGCGTCCAGCGGTCCGGCAGCGCGCCGCGGACCAGGTCGGCGATGCCGGCGTCGATGCCGCGCAGCCGGGCCAGGAGCTGCTTCGGAGTGGGTGTGGCGTCGCCGGTGGGCTTCTGCGCCCGGACGAGCAGGTGGCAGCCGGCGATGGTGAGGGCGTCGGTGAGTTGCGCGGCGGGCTGGTAGCTCTCGATGTGCTGCCAGGCCAGGTGTCTGGCGTCGGCGTGGTGCAGCCGGCCGTGCCGGCGGAGCCACTGCTCGACCTCGCGGGCGTCGAAGGACGGGCTGTTCGGGGTGCCGCCGACGGGTGCGGGGAAGTCGGCGTACCGGCGGCGCCAGTTGCTGACCGCGGCGCGGCCGACGTTGGCCAGTCGGGCGATGCCGCTGGCGGTCAGCGTGGCCGCGCCGCTGGGCGCGTCGGCGTCGGTTGTCATACGTGAACGCTAGCATGTTGCGGCCGCTTGTTTACATGGTTCACAGATGACTGATTGCCCGGCTCACAGGCGCCGGCTGACCTTGGAGGTACCCATGCCACGTCGCGGTCGCAGCACCACCGTCGGGAAGTTCGCCAAGCGCCACCAGGACCAACGGGTCTCCGAGATCCGGGTGCTCGGCGACCTGCTGCGCCGGGAGCGGACCGACGGAGCCCACCCGGACGTCCCGGTGGCCCCGGTCGCCCGCCCGCTGCCGGCCTGACCGGCCACCGTCCCGATCGGACGCCGGGACGGGACCCGCAGGCCCGTCCGCTGGCCCCGTCCGCACGACCATCTCCACGGCTGTTCCCACTGTTTCCACGACCGAAGGAGGACCATGAACACGCTTGTTCGCCACCACCACGCCATCAACCGCTTCCGCATCGACCTTCCCGCCGGTCGGGTACCTGCGCGCCGGCGCCTCGCGGTACGCCACCGCCCACCGTGGCCGGGCCGCCCACCGCGGCCGGGTCGTCACCCCCGAGGAGTACGCCCGGGTGCGGCTTGACCCCCGGGTCGGCCGGCTGATCGCCGACGCCTACGAGGCGGCACCGGCGAGCGACCCGCGGGCGTACCGGGCGTACGCCGCGTTCTGCCGGGAGACCGTGCGGCAGTACCACTTCCTGGTGGGCCGGGTCGAGTTCGGTGGCCTCGGGCTGACGGTGCGGATCGTCGACGAGGACCCGTACCGGGACGCCGACGAGATGGTGGCCGACGTGCGGGAGCGCCGGCTGAAGGTGTGGTCCAGCGCCGCGACCGGCAACGCGCACCCGTACCTCAGCGACGGCGAGAACGACATGTTCCGGGCCGTGCACGACGCCTTCGGGCACGCGGCCAGCGGCCGGGGCTTCGACGGGGACGGCGAGGAGGCGGCCTGGTTGAAGCACAGCACCATGTATCCGCCGCTGGCGCGCCGGGCGATGACCACCGAGACCCGCGGCCAGAACTGCGCGCTGATCTTCCGGTACGGCGGCGGCCGGTTCCCCAGCCAGAAGGCGGTGCTGCTGCCCGGGGCGGTCAGTGATCCGGGCCGGCTGATCGCGGCGCTGACCGGGGCCGGCCCGCGGTGAGCCGGGCGATCTCCGCGCGCACGGCCCGGACGGCGGGGTGTTCCGGCCCGTCCAGCTCGGTGCGGTCGCGCAGCAGCGCCTCCAGTTGCCGGATCGCCCGGTCGTGCTCGCCGAGTCGCACGTGCACGCGGGCGGCCCGGAGCCGGAAGTCGAAGACCGCCGGCTGATCCGCGCCGTGCCGGGACGCGTGGCTGGAGGCGAGCCGCCGCCACTGCCGGGCGGCGGCCCGGAACTCCCCGACCGCCTCCAGCCGCTCGGCCTCGGCCACGGCCCGCTCGCCGTCCGCCTCGCCGTCCGCCTCGGCGTCCGCGTTCCCGGGACGCGGCGCCGGGGCGGCGGCAAGCGGGGTGGCGGCGGGCGGGACGCCGCCGGGCTGCGGGACCTGGCCCACGATCGCGGCGTACGCCCGGACCGTGCTGGCGGGATCGAGCACCCCGGGCAGCGGCCGCAGGTCGCAGGCGAGCGGCGCCAGTACGTCGTACACCTCGGCGGCGCTGCCGGGCCGGTCCTGTGGGTCGACCGCCAGCAGCGCGTGGATCAGGTCGTCGAGTTCGGCGGGCAGGTCCGGCCGCAGCTGGGTGGGCCGGGGTGGCGGGCCGGTGAGCTGGCGTTCGAGAAGCGTCCGGGTGCTGTCGGCGTCGAAGGGTTCCTGGTTGGTGAGCAGGTCGAAGAGGGTGGCGCCCAGGCAGTACAGGTCGGTGCGGTGGTCGGTGTCGGCGCCGTTGAGCTGCTCGGGGGCCATGTAGCCCAGGGTGCCGAGCACCTGTCCACTTTCGGTGATCCGCGAGTAGCGCCCGTCGGCGGGCGCCACGGCCAGCCCGAAGTCGAGCACCTTGACCGCGCCGCTGCGTTCCAGCATCACGTTGCTCGGCTTGATGTCCCGGTGCACGAGGCCGATCTGCCGCGCGCTGAGCAGCACGCTGCCGACCTGTGCGCCGATGGCGGCGACCCAGCCGACCGGCAGCGGCCCCTGCTCGTTGACCAGGTCGGCGAGGGTGACGCCGTCGATCCGCTGGATGACCGCGTAGAGCCGGCCGTCGTGCTCGCCGAAGTCGTACACGGCGGGCACGCCGGGGTGGTCGAAGCGGGCCGTCAGCAGCGCCTCGCGGCGGAACCGGCGTGCCTGATCCACCCCGAGCCCGCCGACCGTCTTCACGATGACCGGCCGGTCGAGCAGGGTGTCGTGGGCCGGCCAGACCTCGCCCATTCCCTTGTGCGCCAACGGATATCGGCTCAACCGGTACCGGTTCTTGAGGCTCCCGCCCGCTATCACGCCGGTCAGCTTAGCCGCTACACCGGATCGGTCATGCCGCAGTGTACGTCAGCAACAAGACAAGGGCTTGCAAACACAGTTCACAATGTACGAGACTCTGCTCGTCCACGGCGGGCGGTCGCCCGCCGGAGGCTCGCGACAGGGGAGTGGGTATGGCGGAACTGGCCATCGAGCGGGGATTCCTCCCCGCCTACGCCCGGCTGGAACGCCGGGTGCAGCGCGCCGTCGACGCCGCCATCGCCAAATTCGCCGAGCACACCCATGCCGGTATCCATCTGGAGAAGTTGACCAAATCACGGGATCCACACATCCGCACCATCCGGGTCGACAGGTTTTACCGCGGAGTGGTCCTCTCCCTCGGCCAAGAGAAGTACGCCCTCCTGAACGTCCTGCCACACGAGGACGCCATCGCGTTCGCCATGAGCCGCCGGTTCACCGTGAACCAGGCGCTGGGCGTGCTGGAGATGCGCGACCAGCAGAGCATCGACGACTTCGCCCGGCACACGCCGGTCGAACCGTCCGGTACCGGCCTGTTCACCGGCGTCTCCACCGCCGACCTGGTCCGGCTCGGCATCGACGAGGACCTGGTGCCGCTGCTGCGGCTGATCCGCACCGAGCAGCAGTTCGAGAGCCTCGCCGGTCGGCTGCCCGAGGTGCAGTCCGACGTGCTCAGCGGCCTGGCCAGCGGGCTGCCCGTGGAGGAGGTCTGGGCCGAACTCGCCGACCGCATCGTGTCCGGGGTGGACACCGACGATCTGGTGACCGCGGCGCGGCGGACCCCCGAGCGGATCGCCTTCGTCTCCGGGCCGATCGAACTGGCCGCCATCCTGGCCCACCCGTTCGACGTGTGGCGCACCTTCCTGCACCCCACCCAGCGGGACGTCGCCTACCGCGACAGCTACAGCGGTCCGGCGCTGGTCACCGGCAGCGCCGGCACCGGAAAGACCGTGACCGGCCTGCACCGCGCGGTCTTCCTCGCCGGGCGGCTGCCCGACGACGGCACGAAGGTGCTGCTGACCACGTTCACCCGGGCGCTGGCCGAGGCGCTGGACCGGCAGTTGTACCGACTCGCCGACAACCCGGCCGCGCGCGACCGCATCGCCGTGATCAGCGTCGACAAGCTGGCCTACGACATCGTCCGGCGCTCCGGACAGAAGGTCGGCATCGCCGACGACGAGGTGCTCGACCAGCTCTGGTCGGCGGCGGCCAAGGCCGGACCGACGTACGTCGACCGGGCCGGCCGGGTGACCCCGTTCAGCGCCGCCTTCCTCAGGCGGGAGTGGGAACAGGTGATCCTGGCCCAACAGTTGACCACCATGGCGGCCTACCGGGACGCACCCCGGCGCGGACGCGGCGAGGCGCTGCGCGGCGCCCAACGCGAACAGGTGTGGGCCGCGATCGAGGGCGTGGTGCGGGAGCTGGCGAAACGCCGCCAGCGCACGCACACCCAGCTCGCCGACGAGGCGGCCCGGATCGCAGCCGGGGCACCCTCGCCGTACCGGCACATCGTGGTGGACGAGGGGCAGGACCTGCACCCCGCACAGTGGCGCCTGCTGCGCGCCCTCGTACCGCCCGGACCCGACGACCTGTTCCTGCTCGCCGACCCCTACCAGCGCATCTACGACAGCCACGTCTCGCTGGGCCAGCTCGGCATCCAGGTCCGCGGCCGGACCCGCCGGCTCACCGTCAACTACCGCACCACGCACGAGATCCTGGACCTGTCGGTCAAGGTGCTCGGCGGTGACGCCGCCGTCGGCCTCGACGACGAGGGCGACTCGCTGCGCGGCTACCGCTCCGTCACCCGCGGCGGCGTACCGACGATCGTGGCCCACCCGGATCGGCACAGCGAGTCCGAGGCGCTGATCGAGCAGGTCGGGACCTGGCTGGACCAGGGCGTCGAACCGCACGCGATCGGCGTTGCCGTGCGCACCGGGCAACTCGTGGCCACCCTGAGCCGGACCCTCGCCGAGGCGCACATCCCGGTCGCCGACGACAAGTGCGGCACCGACGGGGTGAAGATCGCCACCATGCACCGGATGAAGGGCCTGGAGTTCCAGTGCCTGGCCGTCGCCGGCCTGGACGCCGAGGCGCTGCCCTCGCCGTACGCGCTCACCCCCGCCTCGGAGGACCCGCACGCCCACCGGCAGGACCTGCAACGGGAACGCTGCCTGCTGTTCGTCGCGCTCACCCGCGCCCGCGACGTGCTCTACCTGTCCCACAGCGGCACCCCCAGCAGCCTGCTGCCGGAGCAGCGGTGAACGCCCCCGAACTCGGCGCCGCGGCCCGGTCGGTCTGGGGCAAGACCGACCGCTCGGGCGCCTCACCGGTCGGCTGGCTGCCCCTGTGGCGGCACCTCGCCGACGCCGCCGACGTCGCCGGACAGCTCTGGGACCACTGGCTCGGGGCCGCCGTCCGGCGCCGGATCGCCGACGAACTGCCCGGCGGCGACGCCGACGCCCGGACCCTGGCCGGGTGGCTCGCCGGGGTGCACGATGTCGGCAAGGCCACCCCCGCGTTCGCGATCCAGGCGCCGCACCTGGCCGAGCGGATGCGCGACCACGGGCTCGGCTACGACCGGGACCTGATCAGCGCCGACCGCCGGTACGCCCCGCACGCCACCGCGGGACACCTGGTGCTGGCCGACTGGCTCCAGGAACAGGACTGGACCGACCCGCACGCGTACGCGGTGGTGGTGGGCGGCCACCACGGCATCCCGCCCACCGACGAGGGTCTGCGGGACGCCCGGATCCGTACCCACCTGCTCGGCGACACCGCCTGGGGCAGGTCCAACGCGAGCTGCTGAGCTGGATGACCGACCGCTGCGACGCCGGCAAGCGGCTGGTCGGCTGGAGCGAGGTGGCGCTGTCGCAGCCCGTCCAGGCCGCCCTGACCGGCCTGGTCATCGTCGCCGACTGGATCGCCAGCAACGAGAAGTACTTCCCGTACGTGCTGGACCGCTCCGACTCCCACCGGCTGACCGCCGGCTGGACCACCGTGCACCTGCCGGTGCCCTGGCAGCCCGCCGCCGCCCCGGCCGGCGTGGCGGAACTCTTCGCGGCGCGCTTCGACCTGCCGCCCGGCGCCGCACCCCGCCCGGTGCAGCACACCGTCGCCGAACTGGCCGAGAGCATGCCCGCGGCCGGGATGATCATCGTCGAGGCGGCCATGGGGGAGGGCAAGACCGAGGCCGCGCTGGCCGCCGTGGAGATCCTGGCCCGGCGTACCGGCGCCGCCGGCTGCTACCTGGCGCTGCCCACCCGCGCCACCAGCGACGCCATGTTCGGTCGGGTGCTGTCCTGGCTGCGCCGGCTGCCGGACGCGCGGACCGACCGCGGCGACCGGGACGTGCGGCTGGCCCACGGCAAGGCCGCGCTCAACCCCGAATACGACCAGCTCCGCTGGACCTCCCTGCCCCGCGGCATCGCCCAGGACGCCGGCGGGACCGACATCGGCGTGCACGCCTGGCTGGCCGGCCCGAAGCGGACCATGCTGTCCAGCTTCGTCGTCGGCACCATCGACCAACTGCTGTTCGCGGCGTTGCGCAGCCGGCACCAGGTGCTGCGGCACCTCGGCCTCGCCGGCAAGGTCGTCGTCATCGACGAGGCGCACGCCTACGACGTCTACATGGGACGGTTCCTGGACCGGGCGCTCGAATGGCTCGGTGCCTACGGCGTACCGGTGGTGATCCTCTCGGCGACCCTGCCGGCCGGGCGCCGGGCCGAGATGATGGCCGCCTACGACACCGGCCGGCTCGGGCCGCCGCCGAAACTCACCTGGCGGGACCGGAACAAGCCGAAGATCGACCCGTACGCCGAACTCCGCACCGACCTGCGCTACCCGCTGGTGACCGTCTCCGCCGCCCAACGCGGCGCCGTCGCCACCGCCTGCGGCGACTCCGGCCGGCACCTGCAGGTCCGGCTGCGGCGGCTCGACGACGATCCGCCGGCCCTGGTCGAGCTGCTGCGCGACCGGCTCGCCGACGGCGGCTGCGCGCTGGTCATCCGCAACACGGTGGCCCGGGTCCAGGAGACCGCCGCCGACCTGCGCGCCGCGCTCGGACCCGACACCCCCGTCGCGGTCGCACACTCCCGGTTCATGGCCGTCGACCGGGCCGCCAGGGACCGCTGGCTGCGCGACACCTTCGGCCCGCCCGGCGCCGGCACCCGGCCGTACCGGCACGTGGTGGTGGCCAGCCAGGTCGCCGAGCAGTCCCTGGACATCGACTTCGACCTGCTCGTCACCGACCTGGCCCCGGTCGACCTGGTGCTGCAACGCGTCGGCCGGCTGCACCGGCACCCGCGCCCCGGCCGGCCGGCCCGGCTCGCCGAGGCCACCTGCTGGATCACCGGCGCCGACTGGGCGACCGAACCGCCGCAGCCGGTCAGCGGCTCCCGCCGGGTCTACCAGCCGGCCGCCCTGCTGCGCAGCGCCGCCGTGCTGCTGCCGCACCTGGACGGCACGCCGCTGCGAATTCCCGCCGACATCTCGCCGCTGACCCAGGCCGCGTACGGGGACGCGCCGGTCGGCCCGGCGGCGTGGCGACCGGTGCTGGACGAGGCCGAGGCGAAGCAGCGCGACGAGATCGCCGCCAAGGAGTCGAAGGCCGACGGCTTCCGGCTGGCCGGCGTCGACGAACCCGGCGTACCGCTGGTCGGCTGGCTCTCCGGCGGCGTCGGTAACGCGGACGACCGCGCCGCGCAGGGCCACGTCCGCGACACCGACTCCGACTCCTTCGAGGTCATCCTCCTGGTACGCACCTCAGCCGGCCTCGTCGTTCCCCCATGGATCGCTGGCGGTGGGGTAGTCGTTCCCACCGAAACCACCCCCGATTGGAACCTGGCCCGTTCCGCCGCCCGGTGCACGCTCCCGCTCCCGCGGCTGATGGCGTCCGTCGATGTCATCGACGAGGTGATCGCCGATCTGGACGGCCGCATCGACCTGCGTGCCTGGCAGGACAACCCCTGGCTCTCCGGCGAACTGGTCCTCGACATCGACGAGGCCGGCGCGGCGACCGTGGCCGGGTTCGACCTGCACTACGACCCGGACGAGGGGCTGCGGGTCACCCGCACCGCGGCCTGAGTCCACTTCGACCGAAATCGAGGAGGCGATGCCGGTGACCGGCACACCACTGACCGGCACCCCATCCCAACCACCCGGGTTTTCGCTGGTGGACGAGGCGTGGATTCCGGTGCTGGACGCCGCGGGCCACCGCCGCGACGTGTCCCTGCCGGAGCTGTTCGCCCTCGCCGGCGACCTGCGGATGATCGCCTGCGAGCTGCCCACCCAGACGTTCGCGATCCTGCGGCTGGCGCTGGCGATCCTGCACCGCAGCACCGGCGGACCGGCCGGGGAGGCGGCCTGGCGGGCGCTGTGGCGGGACCCGCGGCTGCCGGCCGGGGAGATCGCCGACTACCTCGGCGAGTTCCGCGACCGGTTCGACCTGCTGCACCCGCAACGGCCGTTCTACCAGGTCGCCGACCTGCGGGCGGCGAAGGAGGACAGGTACGACCTGAAGCGGCTGATCGCCGACGTACCCAACGGGATGCCGTTCCTCACCACCCGCGCGGGCCCGGGCATGGCGAGCATCCCACCCGCCGAGGCGGCCCGCTGGCTGGTGCACTGCCAGGCGTACGACCCGTCGGGCATCAAGACGGGGGCGCTCGGCGACCCGCGGGTCAAGGGCGGCAAGGGTTACCCGATCGGGACCGGCTCGGTCGGCGCCCTCGGCGGCGTCTACCTGGAGGGCGCCACCCTGCGGGAGACCCTGCTGCTCAACCTCGTCCCGGCGGCACCCCGCTGGCAGCGCTCCGACGAGCGGGACCTGCCGGTCTGGGAGCGCGAGCCGCAGACCGCGACCGAGGAACCGGAGGCCACCCGCGGCCCGTACGGTCCGCTCAGCCTCTACACCTGGCAGTCCCGGCGGATCCGGCTGTTCGGTACCGCCGGCGGCATCACCGGGGCGATGATCTCCAACGGTGACCGGCTGGACTGGCAGGACCGGCACCTGACGGAGCCGATGAGCGTCTGGGGGCGCAGCGGCCCGCGCGAGCGGGAGCAGAAGAAGACCCCGATCTACCTGCCCCGGCCGCACGACCACGGCCGGGCGCTGTGGCGCGGCCTGCAGACGCTGCTGCCGGCGCCGCCGCAGTCCGGCGCCGAGCCGGCGCAGCGGCTCTCCCCGATGGTGGTGCAGTGGCTGGCCAGGCTCACCGTCGACGGCGTGGTGGGCGCGGACTTCCGGGTCCGGCCGCGGGCGGTGAGCATCACCTACGGCACCCAGATGGCCGTCGTGGACGAGGTGTTCAGCGACGCGCTCACCATGAACGTGCTGCTGCTGGTCGAGGACTCCGGGCTGCGCGCGACGGCGGTCGACGCGGCCGCCGACGCCGACATCGCCGTGGTGCTGCTGCGCCGGCTGGCCGAGAACCTGGCCCGCGCCGCCGGCAGCCGCGACGACGCGGTCGGCGACGCCGACCGTGCGGGCGAACGCGGGTACGCGCTGCTGGACCGGGCGTACCGGGACTGGCTGGCCCGGCTCGGACCGGGCAGCGACCCGGCGGCCGAGCGCGCCGACTGGCAGCGCCTGGTCGGCCGGGCCATCCGCCGGCTCGGCGGCGAACTGGTCGCGGCCGCCGGACCGGCGGCCTGGATCGGCCGTACGCGCACCGACCGCAACGGCAGGGACGTGCACTACTCCAGCTCGCAGGCCGAGGCGTGGTTCCACCGCGGGCTGACCAGGGCGCTGCCGATGGCGACCGGGTCGGAGCAGCAGGGACCGGAGCAGCAGGGACCGGAACAGCAGAGACAGGAGGAGCCGGTATGACCGTGACCGAGACCGATCGGCCGAAGGCACGCGGCCGGCGCCGCCGCGACCTCGGCGAGCATGTCGCCGGCGTCGTCGGCGCGCTCCAGGCACGGGCGCTGGCCAACCCGCCCGTTCCGGAGGCGGTCGGCGCGCTGGCCCGGCTGCGCCGCGGGCTGGGCAGGGCGCCGGGCTTCGACTTCGGCCTGGAGCGCTACCTCCAGGTGCCCGAGGACCTGCTCGGCTACCGGCCGGCCGACGACACCCAGGCCACCGACAGCGAGCACGCGGTGCACGACGCGGTGACCCTGTACGCGCTGCACCAGCAGTCCCGCCGGGAGCGGATGCACGTGGCCGGTCGCGGGCTGGGGCAGGCGCTGGCCGACCTGGTCCGCCGATCCGCCGGGCCGGACGGGGTACGCCGCCGGTTCGCCGCGCTCGGCACCGCCAGCACCTACCCGGAGAGCATCTACCACCTGCGCAGCCTGACCACCATGCTGCGCGAGCAGCAGATCCCGCTCGACTACGGCCTGCTCGCCGACGACCTGCGGCTGCTGCGCGGACTCGACGGCCCGGCGAAGGTCCAGGCCATCTGGGGCCGCGAGTTCTTCCGCAGCCACCCGGGGGCCGACGCGGGAACGCCCGGCGCGCAAGCCTCCGGCGCCGGCACCCCCGATCGCAACCCCCGCGGCACCGCCGCCACCAGCACCGAGGAGAACTGACCATGAACCGGACCATCATCGACCTGTACGCGTTGCAGACCGTGCCGCCGAGCAACCTCAACCGCGACGACACCGGCTCCCCCAAGACCGCCATCTACGGCGGGGTACGCCGGGCGCGGGTCTCCAGCCAGGCGTGGAAGCGGGCCATCCGGCTCGCCTTCGCCGACCTGCTGGACCCCTCCCAGCTCGGCGAGCGGACCAAGCGGGTCGGCGAATCCCTCGCCAGGCGGATCAGGGCCCTCGAACCGGAACTCTCCGATGAGGAGGCCTCGGCGCTGGCCGCAAACGTCTTCGTGACCGGCGGACTGGCCAAGCTCGACAAGAAGAAGGGCGAGCTGAAGGACGTCGAGTCCGGCTACCTGCTGTTCCTGAGCCACCGGCAGCTGGACAACCTGGCGCGGGCCGCGCTGGAGGCGGAGCGCGGCGGCGCCCCGCTGGACAAGGCCCGGTTCAAGACGCTCGTCGACACCGAACACTCGATCGACATCGCCATGTTCGGCCGGATGGTGGCCGACATGGCGGACATCAACGTCGACGCCGCGTGCCAGGTGGCGCACGCCATCAGCGTGCACGGCGTGGACAACGAGTTCGACTACTTCACGGCCGTCGACGACCGCAAGGCCGACGCCGCCGAGACCGGCGCCGGCATGATCGGCACCATCGAGTTCAACTCGTCCACCCTCTACCGGTACGCCACCGTCGACGTCGACGCGCTGCACGAGACGCTGGGCGACCCGGCCGCCACCCGCGCCGCGGTGGAGGCGTTCCTGACCGCCTTCGCCCGCAGCATGCCGACCGGCAAGCAGAACACGTTCGCGCACCGTACGCTGCCGGACGCCGTACTGGTGCGGCTGCGCGACACCCAGCCGATCAACCTGGTCGGCGCGTTCGAGACCCCGATCCGGGAGACCCAGGCCGCCGGGCGGATCGAGCTGGCCGCCGCCGCGCTGGCCCGGCACACGGCCGCGGTGGAGAACGCGTACGGGGAGCGGCCGGTGGCCAGTTGGGTCACCCAGGTCGGCGAGCAGACCGCCGTGCTGGCCGACCTGGGCAAGTCGGTCAGCTTCGCCGAACTGGTCGCCGGGGTGAGCGAACAGGTCGATGTGGCGCTCGGGCAGTCGGCGCTCGGAGAGTCCGGATTCGGGCAGCCGGCGCTCGGGCAGCCGGCATGAGTGTGCTGCTGCTGCGGCTGGGCGGTCCGCTGCAATCGTGGGGCTCGTCCAGCCGCTTCGCCCGCCGGGGCACCGAGGTCGCACCCTCCAAGAGCGGCGTACTCGGGCTGCTCGCCGCCGCCCGCGGGATGCGGCGTACCGAACCGCTCACCGACCTGCTCGGCCTGGAGTTCGGGGTACGGCTGGACCAGCCCGGCCAGGTCCTGCGCGACTTCCAGACCGCCCGCACCCTGGACGGCCGGCAGAGCGCGCCGCTGACGTACCGGTTCTACCTGTCCGACGCGGTGTTCCTGGCCGCGGTCGGCGGCGCACCGGACCTGCTGCACGGCCTGGCGGAGGCGCTGCGCCGGCCGAAGTTCCCGCTCTACCTCGGCCGCCGCTCCTGCCCGCCGGACGGGCCGGTCAGCCTGGGCGTGCACGACCTGACCCTCGACGACGCGCTGACGCAGTGGCCGTGGCTGGCCACCGAGCGCTACCGCCGGCGGGCGGCTCGTACCGAACGGCTGGAGATCATCCGGGATGCCCGGCCCGGTGAACCGGTCACCGAGACCGTGCCCGACACGCCGGTGAGCTTCGACCCGGCGCACCGCCAGCACACCTGGCGCTCCGTGCTGCGCCGGCACGTCGATGTCAGCAACGAACTCGTCGAACGGGCCGGTGTCACCGAGCATGACCCGCTGAGCCTGCTGGGAGGCTGACCATGTTCCTCACCCGGTTCCAGATCAACCCGGCCCGCCGCGGCGCCCGCCGGCTGCTCTCCTCACCCCAGGTGCTGCACGCCGCGGTCCGCGCCGGCTTCGCCGCGCCGGAGGACCACGAGCGCGACGGCGCCCGTACCCTGTGGCGGCTCGACTCGCCCACCCCCACCACCGTGCACCTCTACATCGTCAGCCCCGGCCGGCCCGACCTGACCCACCTGGTCGAACAGGCCGGCTGGCCGACCACGGAAACCTGGGTGACCCGGGACTACGGCCCGCTGCTGGACGGGCTGCGACCGGGCCAGGAGTGGGCGTTCCGGCTCACCGCCAACCCCAGCCACAGTGGACGTAAGACCGCCGACGCGAAGGAAACCCAGCGCTTCGGCTACCTGCGGGAGGAGGAGCAGGTCGGCTGGCTGACCGGCCGGGCCACCCGGCTCGGCTTCACCGTGGCCACCCAGCAGGACGGTCGTCCCAACGTACGGTTGCACCGGCGCCAGACGTACAGCTTCAAGCGTGGGCTGGGCACGGTCACCCTCACCACGGCGACCTACGACGGAGTCCTGCGGGTCGGCGACGCGGACGCCTTCCGGCGCTCGCTCACCGGGGGGATCGGCCACGCCAAGGCGTACGGCTGCGGTCTGCTCACCCTCGCCCCGGCGGGGTGAGCCGGCCGGATGAAGATCCCCGGCGTGCCGCCAACCGAGATTACCGACCTTTCGCTGCGCCGCTGGGATGACAGCGGCGTCGAACTCGGTGCCGGCCGCGACCACGCCGACTTCGGCGAGGTCGGCTTCGCATGGCGGTCATCGTCCTCACCGCCTGCCCGGCCGGGCTCCGCGGGCATCTGACCCAGTGGCTCATCGAGATCTCCGCGGGCGTGTACGTCGGCCATGTCAGCACCCGGGTCCGCCGGCGCCTCTGGAGCCGGGTGACCGAGCTGGCCGGCGCGGGCCGCGCGCCGATGGTCCTTCAGGTACGCGGTGAGCAGCGGCTGTCCGGATTCCCGCCCGCTGGACCTCCTGGAAGCGGCCGGCTCCTTGTGCGGGAGCGATCAGCGGCGTCCCGGGCCAACCCGTCCCGCCGGCGTGTCCAGCCCTGTTTTCCCAGTTCACGCTGGTGGCTCAGGCGTCTCGCCGGACCGATCGGGCCGGTCGCGGCGGCGCCGGTCGGGGCGGCGCCGGTCGGGGCGGCGCCGGTCGGCGCGTGTCGAAGCGCGCCTCGGGTGGGTGCCGACGGCGCTTTGCTCTGCTGCCCTGGACGCGGCAGCATGATGCCCGATCGTCGGCCATCAACCCCGCGTGCGCGGGGAACCAAGCGGGCCAACCCTGGCCTCGTCCACCGGTACCGGATCACCCCCGCGGGCGCGGGGAGCGGTGCTGCCGTCGTACAGGGCGGGCGTGCGACGGGACCGTGCCGCCCACGGCGTCCGAGTGGCTGACGCGCATCCGGTTCGCGCCGAAAATCCCTCTCGGGCCGTCCACCCGCACTCCGGGTGGCTTCGAATACTTTCACGCCCGGCTCACCCGGAGCACCCCTATTCCAACCTGGACGCGAAGTATCGTCCGGACGTCCGGACCTGCCGCGGACGCGCACGTGGGGCGGTGCTCGGCGTTCAGGTGGAGGACCGCGCGAACCAGACCCGGGCGCGACCGTGAGTCATACACCAGGTACCTCAAAGCGTCCGGTTGAGGTACCTGACGTATGACTGAGCGTCCGGTTCGACGGGTGCGCGCGGGGTCGGGGGAGCGGACTTGATCGTGTCGCTGGTCGGCGAGCCCGGCGTGCGCGGGGATCGGACCGGTACGACGCCGGGCGGGTTGTCGGCGGCCTCGACGCAGTCCTCCGAGTTGCCGCTGCTGCGGGTGCTCCTGTGC
Organism: Plantactinospora sp. KBS50; assembly: GCF_002285795.1. Lineage (GTDB taxonomy): Bacteria > Actinomycetota > Actinomycetes > Mycobacteriales > Micromonosporaceae > KBS50. The sequence goes on along the minus strand of NZ_CP022961.1, from coordinate 3,941,267 downwards.
CAGTTTGCGCCGGTCAGGTCCATGAGTCTGCCGCCTCCGAGATCAACGTGAGGGTAGCTGCGCCGGGCGGGGCCTCCGCTCGTACGGACTCCCATGCCTGCCGCAGCGAGTGCACGTCCGCGGTCCGCCGGCTGGCCCGGCGGCCCGGCGGCCCGGCGGCCGACAACCGTGAGCCGCGATCCGTAACCGTGCGTGCCCGCCCGGGGCGATTGTGCACGTCGCACGCCGTCCAGCGGGCCGAGGTTACGGTTGGGTCACGGTCATCAACACGTGTTGCGCAACCGATGAAGCTGGTCACAGCATGTCGCGTAACACGTTAGCAACACGGGTTGATGACCGACGCTGAGGAGTTCGTGGTGGCAGTACGCCGGGCCGATGTGGCGCGACTGGCCGGTACCTCACCGGCCGTGGTGAGCTACGTACTCAACGGTGGCCCCCGTGGCGTCGCGCCGGCGACCAAGGCCCGGGTGCTCGCCGCGGTGGAACAGCTCGGCTACCGCCCGAACGGCATCGCCCGGTCGCTGCGGATGAACCGCACCATGACGCTCGGGCTGGTGGTGCCCGACACCGCCAACCCGTTCTTCGCCGAACTCGCCCGGGCCATCGAGGAGGCCGCCTTCGCCACCGGCTACACGCTGCTGATCGGGAACGCGGCCGAGGACGACGAACGGCAGACCAGCTACGTACGTACCTTCCTGGCCCGGCGGGTCGACGGCCTGTTCCTGGTCCCCGCGCACGGACCGGCCCGGGTGCTGCCCGAGTTGCAGCGTTCCCGGGTCCCGTGGGTGGCGCTGGACCGGCAGAGCCCGGGTGGCGCCGCACCGGCCGTCGTCACGGACAACCGGGCCGGCGCCCGCCAGGCCACCGAGCACCTGCTCGCGCACGGCCGCAAGCGCATCGCCTGCATCTCCGGACCCGAGGACGTGGTACCGGCCAACCTGCGGGTGGCCGGCTGGCGGGACGCCCTGGCCGCGGCCGGTGTACGCACCAGCGAGATGGCCGTCTGGCACGGGGAGTTCGGCCGGCGCGCCGGTTACCGGGGCGCGCGGGAACTGCTCTCGGGCGGCGACTACGACGGCGTCTTCGTGGCCAGCGACGAGCAGGCCTTCGGTGCGCTGCGGGCGTTGCAGCAGCGCGGTATCCGCTGCCCGCAGGACGTGGCGATCGCCTCGTTCGACGGTATCGCCGCGGCGGCCTACTCGACGCCGGCGCTGACCACCATGGCCCAGCCGTTCGCCGAACTCGGCCGCACCGCGATGAACCGGCTGCTGGCCCAGTTTGACGGCACCAGCGCGGACACCACCACCTCGGTGGTGCCGACCTCGCTCGTCGCGCGGGGATCCTGCGGCTGCCCCGACCCGCCCGGCGGGGACGCGGACGAAACCCCGGCCGCGGGCGACAGCCGGGCCGCGGGCGAAACCCCGGCCGCGGGCGGCAGCCGGGCCGCGGGCGACAGCCGGGCCGCGGGCGACAGCCGGGTCGGGGACGGGATCCGGGTCGGGGACGGGATCCGGGCCGGGCACGACGGCAACGAGTCGGGCGGGGGGAGCGCATGAGCAGGGTGATCGTGGTCGGCAGCGCCAACGTCGACATCACCACCCGGGTGGAGCGGCTGCCCGTACCGGGGGAGACGGTGCTCGGCGCCGAGGGCGCGTTCCGGCCGGGCGGCAAGGGTGCCAACCAGGCCGTCGCCGCCCGCCGGCTCGGGGCCGAGGCGGTGCTCTGCGCGGCCGTCGGCGCCGACGCGTTCGGCCGGCAGCTCACCGCCGACCTCGCCGCCGCCGGGATCGACCCGGAACAGCTCCTGGTGGTCTCCGGGGACATCACCGGGGTGGCGATGATCGTGGTGGCCGGCGACGGCGAGAACACCATCGTCGTGGTGCCCGGGGCCAACCACGCGCTGGACGCGTCCGCGGTGACCCGCCTCGGCGACCGGCTCGCCCCCGGCGACGTGCTCGTGCTGCAACTGGAGGTACGGCTCGACACCTGTCTCGCGGCGGCGACCGCGGCCCGCCGCGCCGGGGCGCGGGTGCAGCTCAACGCCGCGCCGCTGCCCAAGTCCGGCGACCCGACCCTGGCCGCGCTGCTGGAACTGGTCGACGTGCTGGTGGTCAACGAGACGGAGGCGGCCAGCCTGTCCGGGCGGGCCGCGCCCACCGGTACCGATCGGTGGATCGAGGTCGCCGCCGACCTGCGGCGGCTCGGCCCGGCGGCCTGCGTGGTCACGCTCGGCGCCCGCGGCGCCGTCGCGCACGACGGCGACACCGGCTGGAGCCAGCCGGCGTTCCCGGCCTCCGTGGTGGACACGACCGGCGCCGGGGACGCCTTCTGCGGCGCACTGGCGTACGCCCAGGCCGCCGGTCTGCCGCTGGCCGAGGCGGTACGCCGGGGCTGTGCCGCCGGTGCCCTGGCCACCGCGCGGATCGGCGCGCAGTCCGCGCTGCCCACCGCGGCGGAACTGGATCAACTACTGGCAGGGGAGGCGTGATGCGCCAGGCAGGACTCTGGCACCCGAGGCTGGCCCACCTGGTCACCGGGCTGGGGCACGGTGAGTCGATCGTCGTGGCGGACCCGGGCCTTCCGGTGCCCGGTGACGTGGAGACCGTGGACCTCGTCTACACCCGCGGCGAGCCCGGCCTGCTGAGCGTGCTCCGGCCGATTCTCGCCGAGCTGGTGGTCGAGACGGCCACCGTGGCCGAGGAACTCACCGACCCGCGGCTGGCCGGCGAGCTGACCGGCGCGCTGGGCGACATCCCGGTGACCCGGGTGTCGCACGAGCGGCTCAAGGCGCTGACCGGGGGCGCCCGCGCGGCGGTGCGCACCGGCGAGGCCACCCCGTACGCCAACGTGATCCTGCGAGCGGGGGTGCCGTTCTGATGACCGCCACCGGCAGCGTCCCGGCCGACTACTCCGAGCGGGTGTACGCCGGGGTCCTCGGCAAGATCATCGCCGTGTACCTGGGCCGGCCCTTCGAGGGCTGGCGGCACGACCGGATCCACGCCGAACTGGGCGACGTCACCTGGTACGTCAACGGCCGGTCCGACGTCGCGCTCAAGCACCACCTGCTGGTGGTCACCGACGACGACATCAGCGGCACCTTCGTCTTCCCCCGCGCACTGCGCGATGCCGGGATCGACCCGACCAGCGCGCAGGTCGGGCAGACCTGGCTGAACTACATCGTCGAGAACACCTCCGTGCTGTGGTGGGGCGGCCTGGGCAACTCCACCGAACACACCGCGTACCTGCGGATGAAGGCCGGGGTGCTGCCGCCGGAGAGCGGCAGCATCGCCCGCAACGGCCGGGTCGTCGCCGAGCAGGTCGGCGCGCAGATCTTCGTCGAGGGCTTCGCGCTGACCTGCCCGGGTGACCCCGCGGGGGCCGCGCGACTGGCCGAGCGGGCCGCCCGGGTCAGCCACGACGGGGAGTCCGTCCACGCGGCCCGGGTGGTCGCGGCGCTGGTCGCCGGGGCCTTCACCGAGACCGACATGGACCGGCTGCTGGACACCGCGGTCGCGCTGATCCCGGCCGACAGCCTGATCGCCCGGGTCATCGCCGACGTGCGGGGTTGGGCGGCCGAGCACGAGGACTGGAAGGACACCTACCGCCGGATCGACGAGCGGTACGGCTACCACCGGTACGGCGGCAACTGCCACGTGGTGCCCAACCACGCGGTGCTGATCGCGGCGCTGGCGCACAGCGGCGGCGAGTTCAACCAGGCCATGACGGTGGTCACCACCTCGGGTTGGGACACCGACTCCAACGCCGGCAACGTCGGTGCCATCTGCGGCGTGTTCGGCGGTCTCGCCGGCCTGGCCAACGGCCGGGACTGGCGCGGCCCGCTGGCCGACCGGATGTACCTGCCCACCGCCGACGGGGGCGGCTGCGTCACCGACGCCGCCCGGGAGGCGCACGCCCTGGCCGACCTGGGCCGCAGCCGGTACGGCGGGCCGGCGCGACCGGCGCCGCGACCCCGTTTCGACTTCACCCTGCCCGGTTCGGTGCACGGGTTCGCCGCCGCGGAGCGCAACGCGTTCGGCGACGGGGTGCCGGACACCGGCGGCGCACCGCACAACGACGGCGGCCGGCTGGCCATCGACTCGGCGCAACTCGTGGTCACCCCGACGTTCGTCCCGCCGGAGGCCCGCGACATGCCGATCTACGGCCTGGTCGCCAGCCCGACCCTGTATCCCGGGCAGACCGTCCGGGCCCGGGTGTCCGGCCCGGCCCGGCTGGCGATCCAGGTCTACACCGGCACCGACGAGGTCCGGACGATCCTCGGCCCCGAGGGCTCTCCGGCGCGGCCGACCGACCTGGTCTGGACGGTCCCCGACCTGGACGGACAGCCGGTCGTCGCGGTCGGCGTGCAGACCGGCGGCCCGGCCCACCTGCACCAGCTCGATTGGGACGGCGCCGCCGACACCCGGCTGTCCCGCCCCGCCGACGGGGGAAGCATGTGGCGCCGGGCCTGGGTGCAGGCCGTCGACCGGTTCGACGACCGGTGGCCCGAGCCGTACCGGATCGTGCAGAACACCGGCACCGGCATGCTCATCACCGGCGCCCGCGAGTGGCGCGACTACGCCGTCACCGCCGACGTGACACCGCACCTGGCCGAGGCCGCGGGCATCGCGATCCGGGTGCAGGGCCTGCGCCGGCACTACCGGCTCGAACTGGCCGGCCGGGACCGGGTCCGGCTCACCCGCGGCGACACCGTGCTGGCCGAACGGGCGTTCCCGTGGGAGTTCGGCGACACCCACCAGCTACGGCTGGCGGCCGTCGGCGACCGGCTACGCGCGGACGTCGACGGCGACCAGGTCTTCGACCTGCGGGACGGCGCCTACTCCGAAGGAGGTGTCGCCCTCACGGTCACCGAGGGTCGCACCACGACCCACACCGTCACCATCTCCGCCCATCCCGACCGGGACACGCGTCCCGGCCGAACATCCGAAGAGGGAAACCGATGACTGGACCACACCTGAGCCGTCGTAGTCTCCTGTCCAGCGCCGGACTGGCGGGCCTCGGCCTCGCCGTACCCGGGCTGCTCACCGGGTGCGGCGGCGGCGACAGCGCCGCCGGCGACGGTACCGGCACCGTCGACTTCTGGATCGACGTGACCGGCGACGCCAACCAGAAGTACTTCCTGGACAAGGTGGTCGCGCCGTTCGAGAAGGCCAACCCGAAAATCGACCTGAACACCACCTTCTACAAGGGCGCGGACCTGCGCCGGCTGGTGCAGACCGCTTTGCAGGCCAAGTCCGGCCCGGACATCGTCCGCGGCCCGGCCGCCACCCAGACCATCGCCTGGAGCAAGGCGCACGTGCTGGCCGACCTGAGCGGGTACGCGAAGAAGTGGGACTGGAACAGCCACCTCGCCGAGTGGGCGATCCAGGCGTTCACCCAGGACGGCAAGCTGTACGCGCTGCCGATGCGGGTCGACACCATGCTGCTGTACTTCAACAAGACGCTGTTCGCGGACAAGGGCTGGCAGCAGCCGACCAACCGCGACGAGCTGGAGGCGCTGGCCACCGAGGCCAACGGCCAGGGCATCATCCCGTTCGGCTCGTCGAACACCGACTGGAAGGCCGCCGGCGAGTGGCTGATGACGGTGTTCTGGAACCACTACGCCGGCCCGGACGCGCTGTACCAGGCGCTCAAGGGTGACATCCAGTTCACCGACCCGGTCTTCGTCGACTCGGTGGCGCTGCTCAAGAGCTACTTCGACAAGGGCTGGTTCACCGGCGGCACCGACAAGTGGTTCTCCGTCCCGGCCCAGGAGGTCGGCGCCAAGTTCGGCCAGGGCGGGTACGCCATGGTGCCGCAGGGCGGCTGGTTCATGAGCCAGGTGGGCAGCTTCTTCGGCTCCGCCGCCAAGAACGACAACGACTGGGACTGGATGCCGTACCCGGCGCTGCGCCCGGAGGTGGCCTACCCGCTGTTCGAGATGGGCATCGGCGGATCGCTGGCGATCAACGCGAACAGCAAGAACCAGGACGCCGCGGCCAGCTACCTCAACTGGTACTACACCGACAAGGCGGCGGCGCTGGAGCGGATGGCCGACGTGCCGGCGACGTACAACATCCCGATCACGTTCGACGAGAGCGAGATCCCCGACCGCATCGACCCGCGGTCCGGCCGGGTGCTGACCTCGGTCAACCAGGCCATCCAGAACGGCAACTACGGCTACGTCACCTGGACCTGGTGGCCGCCGAAGGCGGACGTCTTCGTCTACGAGGGGCTGGAGCAGGTGCTCACCGGCAAGATGTCGCCGAAGGACTACTGCGCCAAGCTGGCCGAGCAGTTCAACACCGAGCGGGCCGAGGGCAACCTGCCGCAGTTGATGCCGCGGGGTGCGGCCAAGTGACGGCGACGTCGGTGCCGGCCCGGCCGCGCGCGGGAGCGCGCGCCCGGGGCCGGCCCGGCCGGCGCGGCAGGCTGGTCGGGTGGCTGTTCCTGGCGCCGCTGCTGCTGCTCAACGGCCTGGTGGTGATCGGACCCTCGGTCGCCACCGTCTACTACTCGCTCACCGACTGGTCGGGGCTGGGCCCGGCGACGTTCATCGGGTTGGACAACTACGTCCGGGCCTTCGGCGACGACAAGGTGCACGCGGCGCTGTGGCACAACACGGTCTGGTTCGTCCTGTTCCTGTCCGTACCGATGGCCATGGGGCTGCTCGGGGCGCACCTGCTCTCGCAGGTCCGCCGGTTCCAGATGCTGTTCCGGGCGCTGTACTTCATCCCGTACGTGGTGGCCAGCGTGGTCAACGCGGCGGTGTGGAAGATGCTGCTCTCGCCGACCAGCGGGCTCGGGCACGTCCTCGGCATCGACCAGGCGTGGCTGGGTGACCCGGCCACCTCGCTGCTGAGCGTCAACTTCGTGGTCAACTGGCACTGGTGGGGCTTCCTCGCGGTGATCTTCTTCGCCGCGATGCAGGGCGTCGACCCGCAGCTGTACGACGCGGCCAAGGTCGACGGCGCCAACGGCTGGCAGCGGTTCCGCTCGGTCACCCTGCCCGGCATCCGGCCGACGGTCGTGTTCATCCTGCTGATGACCGTGATCTGGACGCTCAAGGCGTTCGACTACATCTTCATCATGACCGAGGGCGGCCCGGCCGGGTCCAGCGAGGTCATGGCGACGCTCATGTACAAGCAGGCGTTCAACGAGTACTCCGCCGGGTACGCCGCGGCGCTCGGTCTGTCGATGACCGTCGTCACCGCGATGGTGCTCGCGGTGTACCAGATTCTGCGCAAGCGGGGGTGGGAGACATGACCGCGGCCACCATGCGTCCACCGGCCTCGGCATCGGCCCCGGCTCCGGACACCGCGCCGCCGGCCCGGCGTCCCCGGCGCGGCCGGGGACTGTTCCCGGCGTACCTGGTCCTGGTGGTGCTGGCGCTGTTCGCGATCGGCCCGCTGGTGGCGCTGCTGTTCAACGCGTTCAAGAACAACGCCCAGATCGGCGCCAGCCCGCTCACCCCGCCCTCGTCGCTGAGCCTGACCAACTTCACCGAGGCGTGGACCCGGGGCGACTTCGCCGTCACCATGAAGAACAGCGCGATCCTGTGCGTGGGCACCGTCGCGGGCACCTGCGTGATCGCCGGGATGGCCGCGTACGCGCTCAGCCACCTGCGGGTGCCCGGCGGCAACGGGGTGCTGGCGTACCTGTTCCTCGGCAGCTCGCTGCCGGTGCAGCTGTTCGTGGTGCCGCTGTTCTTCCTCTGGACCGAGCTGCGGCTGACCGACAGCCTGTTCGGCCTGATGATCATCTACTGGGCCGTCGACGCGCCGTTCGCCACCCTGCTGCTGCGCAGCTTCCTGGTGAAGGTGCCGACCGACTTCGTCGAGGCGGCCCGGCTGGACGGGGCGTCGGACGCGCAGATCGCCCGCCGGGTGGTGCTGCCGCTGGCCTGGCCGGGCTTCCTCACCGTCGGCCTGATCGCCGGCCTGATGGCCTGGAACGAGTTCTTCTGGGCGATCACCTTCATCCACGACCCGTCCAAGCGGCCCATCTCCACCAGCTTCCTGGCCTTCCAGGACCAGCACTCGACCGACTGGGGACTGACCAGCGCCGCCGCGCTGTTCATGCTGCTCCCCGTGGTGATCCTGTTCCTCGCCCTGCAACGGCGGTTCGTCGCGGGCCTGACCTCGGGGGGTTTGAAGTGACCCGACCCAACATCATCCTGATCATCTCCGACCAACTGCGCCGGCAGGCGCTGGGCTGCTACGGCGACCCGAACGTCAGCACGCCGAACATCGACGCCCTGGCCGCCTCGGGAACCCGGTTCACCGCCGCCTCCTCGACGTACCCGGTCTGTGTGCCGTTCCGGTTCTCGCTGATGACCGGGGAGTACGCGCACACCCGGTTCATCCCGTCGATCGAGTGGCGGATGTCGCCGGCCGAGCGGACCCTCGCCGACGAGTTCAACGAGGCCGACTACCGCACCGCGCTGTTCGGCAAGTGGCACCTGTACGGCAACTTCGGCCACTACCCGGGGCACAACGTGGTCAAGGCGTCGCGTACCCCGGTGCCGCGCCCCTTCCAGGGCCGTTTCCAGCACTTCGCCGGCTTCGACATCTGCAACGACCCGTACGACACCTGGTACTCCACCCACGACGACCCGACGATGCGCAAGATCGAGGGCTACCAGACCGACGGCCTGTTCGACCTGGCCATCGACTACGCCACCGGCGGCCCGGCCGGCGCGACCGGCGCCGGGTCCGCCACCGGCGACGGTACGGCGGGACAGCGGGAGCCGTTCGCGGCGGTGCTGTCCGTGGAACCCCCGCACCCGCTGTTCACCGCGCCGCCGGAGTACCTGGACCGGTGGCGGGACCGCGAACTGGTGCTGCGCGACAACGTCGAGGTGGACAAGGAGTACCGCAAGCGCGGGCCGCACGGCCGGGACCTCCTGGACGACCTGCGGGTGTACTACGCGATGATCGAGAACCTGGACGACAACGTGGGCCGGCTGGTCGCCGCGCTGCGCGCGAGCGGGCAACTGGACAACACCATCATCGCGCTCACCGCCGACCACGGCGAACTGCTCGGCTGCCACGGCGTGCTGGCCAAGCAGCGACCGTGGGAGGAGTCGATCGGCATCCCGCTGATCATCGGGAACGTCGGCGGCGGCGGCCGTACCGTGGCCGACCCGGTCTGCACCGAGGACCTCTTCCCGACCCTGCTCGGCCTCGCCGGGATCACCCCCCGCGACCCGAAACCGGGCCTGAACCTGGCGCCTGTCGCCCGCGGCCAGGCCGAGGGCCTGGACCGGGACGCGGTGCTGCTGGAGTTCGTCGCCGAGATGCGGCCGGAGGTCCCGTTCCACGAGGAGACCTGGCGCGGCATCCGCACCCGCCGCCACAAGTACACGGTGCTCGGCGACGCGCACGGCGGCAAGCCGTGGCAGTTCTTCGACCTGGAGTCCGATCCGTACGAGCTGACCAATCTGGTGGACGACCCGGACCACGCGGACCTGGTGAAACAGCACCACGAGCTGCTGCGCGCCCGGTTGGCCGAGAGCTACGACCACTACGTGCTCGCCCCGGCGTTCGGCTGCCCGGGCCTGAACACCTGGGACCCGAAGGCGGAACACCAGAAGCGGTTCGGCTGAGCCATCCCCTCCGGAAGGTGACACCATGCGCATCCGCTCCCACACGACCGGCCGGCGGCGGCTCGCCGCGATCGTCGGCACCGCCGTCCTCACCCTCGTCGCGGCGCTGCTGACCGCGGCCCCGGCCACCGCGAACGGCGCGCCGTACGTCGGCAAGCAGTACGACTACGGCGGCACCGTCACCGACATCAACGGCGGCCTGTCCACCGTGGACTCCATCGCCGCCAGCATCACCGCCTCGACCGCCGCCACCGAGTCGGCGATCGCCGCGCAGCGCGCCACGCTGCCCTACGGCGACATCACCCCGGGCGCCGGCCCGGCGCTGAGCCTCTACCCGGGACCGTCCGGGGTGGCGGCCTCCAACCGGTACGCGGTCACCGTCAACGGGCAGTCGTCCTTCACCTACCAGGCGCTGGCCCGCAAGACCGACACCAACCGGGAGGAGGACACCTCGTGGACCTCGTTCTCCTTCAGCGGATCGGTGACGGTGCAGGTGACGGCGCTGAACCAGAGCGGCCTGACCGGCTGCATGGTGCGCCCCTACGCGGCGGCCATCGCCACCTCGTACGCGAACAACGTCTGCACGTTCACGATGAGCCAGCCCCGCAACGTCTCGGTGGAGTTCAACCCGAACATCCACAACCCGATCGCGCACCCGATGCTGGTCTTCGCCAACCCGCCGGAGAACGACGTCCCGCCGGCCACCGGCGACCCGAACGTGCGCTACTTCGGCCCCGGGGTGCACTACCTCGGCGCCGGCCAGGTGCTCCAGGACAACCAGACCATCTACCTGGCCGGCGGGGCGTACCTGCAGGCCGCGTTCATCGCCCCGGGCGCCGTGCACAACCTGACCATCAAGGGTCGCGGCATCATCGACGGGCTCTTCCTGGACACCGGTGACCAGGACCTGAACAAGAACCAGCCGGGCATCATCGACATCGCCGACCAGAGCTCAACGAACGTGCTCATCGAGGGGATCACCATCGTCAACGCGCCCCGGTTCAACGTCCGGGCGCTGGCCCAATACACCACGATCGAGAACGTCAAGACGATGTCCTGGTGGTACTCCACCGACGGCATGGTGGGCGGGAACAAGAGCCTGCTGGAGAACAACTTCGTCAAGTCCAACGACGACTCGATCAAGCTGTTCTGGGGCGACACCATCGCCCGGAAGAACACCATCTGGCAGTTGGAGAACGGCGCCTCCTTCATGATCAGCTGGAACCTGGAGGTGGACAGCCAGAACTTCCACGTCTACGACAACGACGTCATCCACGTGGAGCACTACTTCCTGGCGAAACCGGCAGTCTTCCGGGCGCTGCACGCCGGCTCCGGCACACCCCACCGCTACCTGTTCGAGAACATCCGGGTCGAGAACGCCAACTGGCGGCTGTTCTACCTCGCCGTCGAGAACAACAAGTGGTACGACCCGAGCAAGGGCTACGGCGAACTCGACCAGCTCATCTTCCGCAACATCCACTCGTACAGCCAGTACTCGCAGCCCAACGTCGTGCGCGGGATCGACGGCACGCACAAGGCCCGCAACATCAACTTCGTGAACGTCTACGACGGCGCCAACTGCATCTGGAACGCCGGCACCTTCGACATCGACCCGGCCAGCACCAACGCGATCCGGATCGCCAAGAGCCAGGACGGGAGCTGCTGGACATGACCGCACGACCCAACGTCGTCGTCGTACTGGCCGACGACATGGGCTGGGGCGACCTCGGCAGCTACGGGTCCGCGATCCCCACCCCGGAGATCGACCGGCTGGCCGCCGAGGGCGTGCGGGCCACCGACTGCCACTCGGCCTCCGCGGTCTGCACCCCGAGCCGGTACGCGCTGATGACCGGCCGGTACGCCTGGCGCGGTCCGCTGAAGAACTTCGTGCTGATGGGCCACGGGCCGGCTCTCATCGAGCCGGCCCGACCCACCCTCGCCGCGGTGCTGCACGCCGCCGGGTACGCCACCGGCGCCTTCGGCAAGTGGCACCTCGGCCTGGGCTGGCGGCACACCGACGGATCGGTCCGGGACGCCTTCGCCCCCGGCGCCCGCCTGCACGACGACATCGAGACCGACTTCGGCCGGGACATCGACTACACCGCGCCGGTCACCGGCGGCCCGACCGCGCTCGGCTTCGACCGGTTCTTCGGCATCGCCGGATCGCTCGACATGCCCCCGTACGCCTTCATCGACCAGGACCGCACGCTCGGCGTACCGGACCGGGAGAAGCGGACCTACCTCACCGAACAGCGGCCCGGCCGGCAGACCGAGGACTTCGACGAGACCGAGGTCGACGTCCGGTTCGTCGCCGAGGCGGTGCGCTGGATCGAGGCCCAGCAGGAGCCGTTCCTGTGCTACCTGGCGCCGTCGGCCCCGCACCGGCCGAACGTACCGCCGGCCTTCCTGCGCGGCCGCTCCGGCCTCGGCGACCGGGCCGACGGGGTCTGCCTGGTCGACTGGGCGGTCGGGCAACTGCGGGCGGCGCTGGCCGCCAAGGGCGTCCTGGACGACACCCTGTTCATCGTCACCAGCGACAACGGCGCGCCGACGATCTTCACCGACGACGGCGACGTCACGCGGCACCGGCCCAACGGCGACTGGCGGGGCCAGAAGGGCGACCTGTGGGACGGCGGCCACCGGGAGCCGTTCCTGGCCCGGTGGCCCGGACGGCTGCCGGCCGGCACCGTGGTGGACGCCCCGATCTGCCTGACCGACCTGCTGCCGACCGTCTCGGCCGCCACCGGGGCGGACGTGCCGCCCGGCGCCGCCGAGGACGGCCGCAACGTCCTGGGCGTCCTCGCGGGCACGCAGGACGGCGACCCGGACCGGCCGATCGTGCACCACAGCCTCGGCGGCCGGTTCGCGCTGCGCCGCGGCCGGTGGAAGGCGATCTTCTCGGCCGGGGCCGGCGGCGGGTTCTCCGAGCCGTCGATCGGCGACCTGTTCGCCACCGGCTCCGGCAAGGCGCACCCGGCACCGCCGTGGGACGCCGGACACCCCGACGGGCAGCTCTACGACGTACGGGCCGACCCCGCCGAGACGGACAACCGGTGGCGGTCCGAGCCCGCGGTGGTGGCCGAGATGTATGACCACCTTCGGGTGATCTGTGGCGACCCTTCCAGCGGCCTGCCGTTCGACGTCGAGCTAGGGTCGCCGGCATGACAGCATGCTGCGCCCCAGGCCAGCCCGGTGCCGGCACCGCCGCTGCCGCCGCCGCCGCCGCTGCCGCGGCGGCGGCGGGTGGCGGTGCGGCGGCGGGTGGCGGTGCGGCCGGCGCCGGGCCGCGCACCGCCGAGCGCGCCGAGGGCGACCCGGCCGCGCGCTGGGGGTTCACCCCACCCGACCGGGACCCCGCCCAGGTACGCCGCGGCATGGTCGCCATCCCGGCCGGAACGTTCCGGATGGGCGGCGACGACCCGGACGCGTTCCCCGACGACGGCGAGGGACCGGTCCGCGAGGTCACCGTCTCGGCGTACCACATCGACCCGCGGGCCGTCACCAACGCCCAGTTCGCGGCGTTCGTGAAGGCCACCGGGTACGTCACCGAGGCCGAACGGTTCGGCTGGTCGTTCGTCTTCCACCAGTTCGTCCGCGGGCCGGCCCGGCAGCGGGTGCTCAACGCCGGCGTGCCGCAGGCGCCCTGGTGGCTGGCCGTGCAGGAGGCACAGTGGCGGCACCCGGCGGGACCGGGCAGCGGCATCACCGACATCCAGAACCATCCCGTCGTCCACGTGTCGTGGCAGGACGCCACCGCCTACGCCGCCTGGGCGGGCAAGCGGCTACCCACCGAGGCCGAGTGGGAACGCGCCGCCCGCGGCGGCCTGGACGGGGCACGATTCCCGTGGGGCGACGAGTTCACCCCGCGCCGCCAGCACCGCTGCAACACCTGGCAGGGCGAGTTCCCGCACCGCGACACCGGCGCCGACGGCCACGTCGGGACCGCACCCGTGGGCGCGTACCGGCCGAACGCGTTCGGCCTCTACAACACCTCGGGCAACGTGTGGGAATGGTGCGCGGACTGGTTCAGCCCCGACTGGCACGCCGCCGACCGGCCGGAGACCCGGCACGACCCGGTGGGGCCACCCGAGGGCGTCGGCCGGGTCATGCGCGGCGGCTCGTACCTGTGCCACGAGTCGTACTGCAACCGCTACCGGGTCGCCGCCCGCACCATGAGCGGCCCGGACAGCGCGACCGGGCACCTCGGGTTCCGCTGCGCCACCTGACCCCGCTGCGCCGCCTGACCCCGCCGCCCGCTGTGCCGCCTGAGCCGGCCGCGTCCGGCGCCCGCCGCCGTGATCAACGCGGCCGGGCGTCCGCGGACCGCGGCGCCCGCGTGGCGAACTCCTGCACCCCGAGCACCCGCAGCAGATCCAGCCGCTCCCGGGCCTCGACATCGGCCGGGGTGAGCACCAGCAGCAACTGGCCCTGATCGGGGGTGACCAGCGTCTCGCAGTCCATCACCAGCGGACCCACCCGCGGATGCACGAGCGTCTTGCGGTCCATCCGCCGCACCGCCACCTCATGCTCGGCCCACAGCCGCCGGAACTCCCCGCTCGCGGCCCGCAACCGGCCCACCAACCCGTTGACCGTGGGATCGTCCGGCCGGCGGCCGGCCACCGCCCGCAGATCCGCCACGAGCTGCCGGGCGTGCCGCTCGTGCTCCGCCGGCGGATGGACCGCGCGGGCCGCCGGCTCGGTGAACCAGCGGTACGCCACATAGCGGCGGTCGCCTGCGAAACCGCTGTGATCGCCCGTCAGCAGCACCGATGCCCGGTTCTGGGCCAGCACCTCGCCCAGATCCGACAGCACCACCGCCGGCGTGTCGTCGATCAGGTCCAGCAGCCGGAGCAGGCCGGCACGCGCCAGCCGGGCCGTCCCGACCGACGGCGGCGGCTGCTGCCCGGCCAGGTGGAACAGGTGATCACGCTCGTCGTCGGAGAGCCGCAACGCCCGGGCCAGCGCCCCGAGCAACTGCGTCGACGGCTGGCTGCTGCGACCCTGCTCCAGGCGTACGACATAGTCCACCGACATGCCGGCCAGCCGGGCCACCTCCTCCCGGCGCAGCCCCACCGTACGGCGGCGCGGCCCCTCGGCGATGCCCACGTCGGCCGGCCGGATCGCCGCCCGGCGGCGGCGCAGAAAATCGGCGAGCTGGTCACGCTGCATGCCCCCATGCTGCCGCGCCGGCGGCACGCCCAACCAGGGAGCGGCGATCCCACGATGACCGGTCCGCTCCCGCCACCCTCGCACCGGGGGCAGCCTGGGAACCGACACCAACCCCGAAGGAGTACGCGATGCAGACGACAACCCTGGGCCGTACCGGGCCGGCGGTCTCCACGCTCGGACTGGGAGCCATGGGCATGTCCGGCGGCTACGGCCCGGCCGATCGCGCGGAGAGCATCGCCACCGTGCACGCCGCGCTGGACGCCGGCATCACCCTGATCGACACCGGCGACTTCTACGGCATGGGCCACAACGAGCTGCTGCTCGCCGAGGCGCTGCGCGGGCGCGACCGGGACAGCTACCTGCTCAGCGTCAAGTTCGGCGGGCTGGGCGGACCGGGCGGGCGAATCGGCGGCGGGTACGACTGCCGCCCCGAGGCGGTGAAGAACTTCCTGGCCTACTCGCTCACCCGGCTCGGCGTCGACCACATCGACGTCTACCGGCCCGCCCGGCTCGACCCGGCGGTCCCCATCGAGGAGACGGTGGGCGCCATCAAGGAGGCCGTCGACGCCGGGTACGTGCGGCACGTCGGGCTCTCCGAGGTCGACGCCGCCACCGTCCGGCGGGCACACGCCGTACACCCGGTCGCCGACCTGCAGATCGAATACTCGCTGCTGTCCCGCGCGGTGGAGGCGGACATCCTGCCCACCCTGCGCGAGCTGGGCATCGGGCTGACCGCGTACGGCGTCCTGGGCCGCGGCCTGATCTCCGGCCGGTGGCGGGCGGACCAGGCCATACGCCCCGGCGACTACCGCGGCGTCAGCCCACGGTTCGCGGCCGGCAACGTCGAGCACAACCTCGCCCTGGTCGAGGCGCTGCGGCAGGTAGCCTCGGCGAAGGGCTGCACGGTGGCCCAACTCGCGATCGCCTGGGTCGCCGCGCAGGGTCCGCAGATCGTGCCGCTGGTCGGCGCCCGCACCCGCGAACGGCTGGCCGAGGCGCTGCCCGCGGCCGACCTGACGCTCAGCGCCGACGACCTCGCCGAGATCGAGAAGGCGGTGCCCCGGGGCGCGGCGCGCGGCGACCGCTACCCGAGCGCCTTCATGTCCAACCTCGGCGTCGGAAACTGACCCCGTTCCGCCTGCCCGGCCCCCGCCTCGCCGCCCTGGCCTCGCCTCGTCTGCCCGGCCCCGCTTCGCCTCGTCTGCCCGGCCCGGTCTCGGCTGTCTCGGCCTGTTGATCGAGGCGTTTGCCGGCGGGCAACCGCCTTGACCAACGAGGGGTGCGGCGGGGGCTAGGGTCTTCGGCATGCTTGACGACGAGGTCCACCGGGCCACCCGTACGGCGTACGACGCTGTTGCCTCGACGTACGCCCAGATGTTCCGCGACACGTTGCGGGACAGTCCCCTGGACCGGGCGGTCCTCGGCGCCTTCGCCGACCTCGTGCGTGCCGGCGGGAACGGCCAGGTGGCGGACCTGGGGTGCGGACCCGGCCACATCACCGACCACCTGGACCACCTCGGGCTGGCGGCGTTCGGCGTGGACGCCTCCACCGAGATGATCAGACTGGCCCGGCAGGCGTACCCGAAACTGCGGTTCGACGAGGGCTCGATGACCGCGTTGGACATCGCCGACGGCGCGCTCGGCGGCGTACTGTCCCGCTGGTCGGTCATCCACACCCCGCCGGCCGAGGTCCCCGCCATCCTGGCCGAGTTTCACCGCGTGCTGGCACCCGGCGGCCACCTGCTCATCGGTTTCTCGGCAACCGACGGGCCATCCCACCCCACGCAGGTCTTCGACCACACCGTCGCGCCGGCCCACAGGTGGTGGCCCGACCACCTCGCCGACCTGCTGCGCAGGTCCGGACTGGACGAGGTGGCCCGGATGGTCTGCGAGCCGCAGCCCACCGACCGCCGGCAGTTCCAGTCGGTCCACCTGCTCGCGCGCAAAGCCTAGGCGAGGGCGGCGCCGCGCCCGTCCCGTTCTGTGCGGCCGTCCCGCGTACCGACGCGCAAAGCGCCAGGGCGCGCCGCAGCCCGCCAGTCCTATTGCCGGTCCCTGTAAGGTCCCTGGCGTACATCTCACCGACGGCCCGATCCGCCCCGAGTCCTGAGTCGCGGGGCAGGACCGCCTCCCGACACGGTCGGAGCCGCACCCGGTCGCCGCGCTGTCGGCGCCGAACCTCGACCCATGCGGGCGACCTCGGCGCCCTTCGTCGCAGCCTGACGGACTCCCGCGACAGCGCTCAGTCGTTCTGCCGGAACCACTCCCGAGACTGCTCTGGCAGCCAGAACAGCAGTGTCACGGCCGTCCACAGCACCACAGGAAACAGTCTGAGTGGATTCCAATAGGGGATCAACATTAATAGTTTGATGGCCAGGGAGATGATGGTAAGTCGGGCAATCTGCCGGTTTCCCCGCAATGTATAAAATATGAATATTGCGGACGTCAGCACGCCGAGCGCGGCAAGGATCGGAGTGCCAAAAACGATGAAAACGATCGCCTCGACGAGGATGAGACCGCTCGCGACGGCGATCGGGAGGGGTGGGCGCTTCACGCCAAGACAATAGGACCAACGCCGGCAACGCTGGAACGGGCCCGGCCCACCGGGTCCTGTCGAGCCGTTGACCGGGCTGCCGGCCTGATGACGGTATGGAGCAGGCTCGAACGCCGTGGGCAGCACGGGAGCACGCCGAGGCTGCCGACGCCACCAAGCCCGGAGTGGAATCGGACGCGATGGCCCGGTCCGTCGCGGTCCGGCTCGAACGTCAGCAGCTCCTGACCAGGGCAGCGCCGAAGGCATCCACGTTCGACGCGATCCTCGACGTGGCCGCGCTGCGGCGTCGGGTCCCGAGGATCCCGGGGCAGTTCCCGGTGTGCGGGGCTGCGGTGATACGGCGACCTTGCTGTCAAGCGGTATCGGCGGCCTAGACCTCGGTCCGCGGCGATCCCTCCAGGGGTGATGGGCGACGGAGGAGGCGCAGATGCGCTACTTCATCGCGTACACCGCGTTGCGATCCCTCCAGGGGTGATGGGCGACTGGACGTCGCGGAACTGGAACGACGAATGGGCGGAGGGCGTTGCGATCCCTCCAGGGGTGATGGGTGACCGCCGCCTGATCCAACACATCCGCCTCCAACACCACCGCGTTGCGATCCCTCCAGGGGTGATGGGTGACCGGCCTGCTGCGTCGCCCTGCCCAACGCCTCCTGAGCCCGTTGCGATCCCTCCAGGGGTGATGGGTGACGTTCCCCCTGGTGGGGGTGGCGCAGGAGCTGGTGCACATGTTGCGATCCCTCCAGGGGTGATGGGCGACTCACTCTCGGCGGTGACGTCGCCGAGGCGATGGGGTTGCGATCCCTCCAGGGGTGATGGGCGACCTCCTCCTCCACGACTTCCACCACGGCGAACCGGTCCGGTTGCGATCCCTCCAGGGGTGATGGGCGACCAGCGTGGCGAGCATGCCGGCCATGTTGGGTTGGGGTTGCGATCCCTCCAGGGGCGATGGGCGACCAGCCGGTGGGTGGCCGGATCGTCGTAGACCAGGGTGCGTTGCGATCCC
Organism: Plantactinospora sp. KBS50; assembly: GCF_002285795.1. GTDB lineage: Bacteria > Actinomycetota > Actinomycetes > Mycobacteriales > Micromonosporaceae > KBS50. The sequence goes on along the minus strand of NZ_CP022961.1, from coordinate 3,922,935 downwards.
TCCAGGGGCGATGGGCGACCTTGCTGCGTCTGTTGACGCGGTTGAGACGTTGGAGTTGCGATCCCTCCAGGGGTGATGGGTGACCCGAACCTTAAGTCGCAGGTCAGGGTCGCCTTTTGGTGCTCGGATGGGGCCGATTTTGCAGCGGACCGCCGGTTGTGCATTTGTGCTGGTCAGCGTACCGAACGTGGGTCGTCGTCGGGGGCGCGGCTGGCGGCACACGTACGGCTGGGTTTTCGGTCAGTTGAAGGGTGCGCCGGAGGGTTTCACCCGGCCGCCGCCGACTGTGGCGATGTCGCAGTAGACGCTGACCACGGTCTTGGCCTCGTCGATCCCGGTCGGAATGCTGTGGATCGTTGACAGCGACTCCTCATGGTCCATGGCATCGCAGTGTGGCGAAGTGGTGTCCGGGTCGAACGCGCCGCCGACCACGGCGCCGGTCTGGTCGAGGAAGACCGCGAAGCTGCCTCGGGCGACCAGCGGGCGGCACGACGTGGAGGTGACGGAGTACCGCACCCTACCGCTGGTCGGGTCCCCATCGAAGCGATCGACTCCGAGGTAGGTGGTGGTGACGGTGGGGAACAGTGTGGTGTTCTCGGGTGGGAGCCAGAGGGTTGGGCCGAGCGTGACGTCGAAGGATGCCACCTTGTCCGGCCTTCCTGCGGGGCTGAGGTCGGTGCGGAGTCCGGCTGAGGAGGCGACGGCGACCTGCTGGCCGGGCATGATGATGGGGATTTCGAGGATGAGTTGTGCGGCGTTGAGCGGGTCGATCGCGGTGCGTCCCTGCGGATCGGACACCCGCAGGGTGACCGTGGTTCGATAGGCGATCTGGCTGGCGGTGTTCCGCACAATCGCGCCGAGGCTCACAGAACTCTTCTCGGTGTGGCCGTGGTCGACGACTTGTAGGCCACCGCCGCCTGGTGCCTGGTCTGCTGGACCCTCGGTGCCCGACGGAGCGGCCGTGGGTACGGCGCATGCCGAGGGTTGCGGGCGGGACGAGTCGGATGTGCATCCGCTCACCGTGGCCGTGGGCAGCAGGCACACCAGTACCGACCAGACGATCGGGCCGCGGCGGTGAGATGAAGTCACGACACCCTCCCGGACTCAGCCGTAGATCCGGCTCTTCAGTACGCGGATTCCGGCGAACTGGTCGCGGATCAGTTCGCCGGCTGCCTCACGGAGCCGTGCCGCGAATTGTTCCTCGTCCAGTTGCCGTACCGTGCCGGGGGCGATGCGTACAAGCCAGGATTGCATGCCGCGTACGCTGATCGCGATGCGCCCGCAGTTGGACCGGCCCTGCGCAACCAGATCCCGCCGCTGCTGGTCATAGTCCACATCCCGACCACCGACCGGCGGCGGATCTTTCGTGATCGTACGCCCTCGCGATCCCTCCAGGGGTGATGCGGCGACCCCAGCTCGCCGCGGTGTCGGACCCGCAGCAAACCGGTTGCGATCCCTCCAGGGGTGATGCGGCGACGTGGATGATCGCAAATCATCCACTGAAGGAAGTACGGTTGCGATCCCTCCAGGGGTGATGCGGCGACCAGCCGGAGCGCGGCCAGACCGGCCGCGCTCCGCAGGTTGCGATCCCTCCAGGGGTGATGCGGCGACTGGGACCAGGTCGGGGTCAGAAGGGTGGTCTACGGCGGCCAGTTGCGATCCCTCCAGGGGTGATGCGGCGACCCCAAGCCATCAACCCCCAACCATCCGGCCGACCGTTGCGATCCCTCCAGGGGTGATGCGGCGACGCCCGGATGGACGCCAGAGCAACGCCACCCCTACCGGTTGCGATCCCTCCAGGGGTGATGCGGCGACCTGCGACCCGGATGGGTGGCGGCGGGTGTTGCTGATGTTGCGATCCCTCCAGGGGTGATGCGGCGACCCGAACCTTAAGTCGCAGGTCAGGGCCACCTTTTGGTGCTCGGTTGAGGCCGATTTTGCAGCGGACCGCCGGTTGTGCATTTGTGCTGGTCAGAGCACCGAGTCGGAGTTCCCGAGTTCGGTGCCGAGGGCGTCGACCTGGACGAGGTGGGGGGAGCCTATCCGGTAGACGCGGACGCTGTCATGACCGAGGTCGAGTTGCTGACGGAGGGCGGTCATCAGGCTGCGGTGTTGTGCGGTGGACAGTTCGCCTTCGAAGACGCTGCGCTGGACCCAGTGCAGGTACTGCCGGCAGGTCCGCAGGGCGTTGGGGTTGCGCTCGACGGCGGTGTCGTAGACCAGAACGACGAACATCGTTCACCACCACGGACGGAACGGCTTGTAGGGGGTGCCTTCGAGGCAGAGCCGGACGAGTTTGAGCGCCTCCAGGTGGATCAGTTCCTCGTAGGAGACCTTCCGTTTGAGCTGTCGGTGGTGGACCGTGGTGGCCAACTCCTCGCGTACCATGATCGATACCTTCTTCCGTCCGGCGGTGCTGAGGGAGGCGCTGCGCACGTCGCTGACGAAGTCGGCGGCAGTGAGGGTGCGTTGCGCGGCAGCCCGGCGCAGCAGCCGTTCGGCGAGCAGCGGTTTGAACGGTTCGGCGAGGTCGAGGGCGAGGGTGTTGCGCCGCCGGTCGCTGTCGGCGTGCAGGAAGCCGATCGCCGGATGCAGCGGCGTGCACCGGATCGCGGTGAGCACCCGCGCGTACGTGATGGCGTTGAGGTAGCTGATGAACGCGTTGCCGGCGTTGCTGGGTGGCCGGCGGCTGCGACCGCCGAGTCGCAACCAGGGTGGCAGCAGCGTGTCGAGTACACCCCAGGCCGTACGCCGGAAGTTGCCCTCGATGCCCATCAGCTCCTCGGCGTCGGCGCACGCCCGGACCTGAGCCGGCAGCCGTTCGAGGGGACCGGCGAGCAGGTCGGTGTCCAGCGCCCAGGCGACGTTGGCGGCGGTCGCGCCGACCAGTGCCCGCGCGACGGCGAGCCGGGCCACCGGGTCGGCGGTGAGTGTGACCTGCGCGCGGACCACGTGCGCCGAGGACATGTCCTCGGCCGGGGTGAGCGCCCCGGCGTAGTTGCCGTAGTGGTCCAGCAGGTGCACGGTGATCCGGTGCCGGCTCAGCAGCGACACCGCGGCGGTGTTGATGTCCGCGTTGTCGAAGACCACGAGGTCGCGGATGTCGGTGATCGGGATGCGTACGGGGGTGCGGTCGGCCCGCTCGATCCGGATGCTGTTGTCCTCGCGCCGGATCCGGCACGGCTCGGTCAGCCAGTAGCTCTGTCCGCTGGCGCTCACGAGTCTCCCCAACAGTAGTCGCGGTAGGAGCAGCCGCGGCAGCTTGCGCGCGGCAGCCGCGGTGGCGGTGTGGCGGCGGCGCTGACCTGCCGGGCCTGGGCCTCGGCCGTCTCCGCCGCCCGCCGGGCCGTGTCGTCCCAGGCGACCCTGGTGGTACGCCGGATCAGCGGGTAGTGCACGACACCGCCCCGGACGTTGACGCCGCGCCGGGCCAGCAGCAGGCAGTAGTGCCGGACCTGCGCCTCGTGCTGCGGCGACGGCTGCCGGGACGATTTTGTCTCGTGTACGACCGCACCGCGGGTCACCCAGTCGATTTTCGCGGCGCCCAGGTCGATGTCATGGTGCCGGCGGTACGTCGTGTCGTCGACGACCTCGCCGAAGGCGACGGCCTCGTTGCGCGCCTCGGGCCGGTAGCCGTGGCTGTACAGCCACAGTTGCCGGGGGCAGTGCAGCAGATACTTGATGTGCACGCCGCCGATGCCGTCGTCGTCGACGTCGTCGGGGTCGGGAGGCGGATTCGCGGCGGCGTCCGGGTGCGGTTTCACAGCACGGTGTCCTCGGCGCTCGGCAGGGGTGTGGTCGTTCGATGGGTGCCGTCCGGGTCGAGACCATGCTCGGGGCTGTAGGGCGCGTCGACGACGGGAATGCCGCGCCCGATGGTGCCGGTCCGGTCGAGCGTGTGCCACTGCCGGTAGCTGATCGGGATGAGCAGACCCGCGCCGAGCAGCGCATGGCCGTCGGGTCCGGCGGTGAGACGCGCGTACTCCTGCCGGTCGGCTTCGAGGAGCACCTCGACGGTGTCGAAGGACTCGCGGAGCCCGTCGAGGAACTCGGTGCGGTCGGTGAACGGTTCGGTGAAGGTCAGGAACGTTTCCCCGAAGGCGTCCCGGCTGTGTCGCGCCTGCTCGGCCCAGCGTCGGCCCCAGTCGGTCCGGTACGCCAGCGTCAGCCAGTGGTCGACGGTCTGCTCGGACATCACCGGTCCGGGCGCGTCGTTCAGCGCCGACCACGCCGCGTCCAGGGCATCCGGCGGGTACGGGTGGGGCCGCTCGCCGCGGTGCACCCGGTACGGCACCGCGCCCTCGGGATGGTGGCCGAGCCGGTTGACCCGGCCGGCCCGCTGGGCCACCGCCTCGATCGGGGCGAGTTCGGTGGCACCGCGGTCGAAGTCCAGCCGCAGCGACACCTCCACCGCCTGGGTGGCCACCACCAGGCCGCCGCGCCGGGCCGACTGCCCGGGGCGGCGTTCGCCGTGCCGGGCGAGCAGCCGCCGTTCGATCGCGGCCCGGTCGCGGGCGCGGAACCGGGAGTGCAGCAGCAGCGTCGCGTCCGGGTCCGCCGGGTCGACCTCCGGTGCCAGTACGCGGTATAGCTCCTGGGCGGTGGCGACGGTGTTGGCCACCAGCAGCACGCTGTACCCGTCGGCGAGCCATTCCCGGATGACGGCCAGGCTCGACGGGTCGGTGAGCGGCCGCTCGTCGAGCACGAGCCGGTGCCGGTCGGGTGCGGTCCCGGCGGCTGCGCGGTGCACGCTCACGGGGTGCCGCAACGTCTCCCGGATCAGCTCCACCATCGGCGGCGCGAGGGTCGCGGACACCACGGCGACGCGGCTGCCCAACTCCTCCCACAACCGCATCGCGGCGCAGATCCGGCCGAAGGTCTGCGGATCGTACGCGTGCAGCTCGTCCAGGACGATCAGGCTGTTCGCCTGTTCCAGCAGCACGCTGGCGTACCGGGGGCCGGCGACCGCCCCGATCAGCAGTTGGTACACGGTGGCCACCCGGAACCGCTGGGCGAACAGCCGCATCGCCCCGGCGCGGGCGCCGGCCCCGCGGGCGTCGGCGGCGGTGGGTACGCAGTCGTCCTCGGTCGCGTCGGCGAGCACGGACAGCGCCGCCGAGCCGTGCAGCACCCCGATGTCGGCTCCGGCCTCGGCCTCGGCCTCGGCGCTGGCACCGCCGGGCGCACCGGCCTGGCCGGGCGCCGGCCGGAGGTCCTGGGCGAAGCGGGTGGCGGCGGCGTCGATCGACGCCCGGTACGGCAGCACCCAGACCACCCGGGGCCGTCCGGGCATGGCGGGCAGTTGCCGGGCCGCCCAGCCGAGCCCGGCTTCGGTCTTGCCCGAGCCGGTGGGGGCGACCAGGACCAGATGCCCGTCGGTGGCGGCGGCCCGCTCCTGGTGCGGGTAGGGCCGGCGGCCGAAACCGGCCAGGTAGTCCGGCCGCAGCGGCAGATGGGTCTGCAACGGTACGTGCGCCGAGGCCGAATGGTCGGCCAGGGTCACCGCCCCCTGGAACAGGACGGCTACCAGCCCGCGTTCCGGGTCGACCGGAGCGTCCCACGCGACGCGCAGCCGCGCGAACTGGTCCCGGGCGCGCTGCCACAGCCGCCGCTGCCCATCCTGCGGCACGGCCAGGCCGAGCTGTCCGGCGTACCAGGCAAGAAGCGCGCGGTGCCGCGGCGCCGGCACCTGACCGTTGGGTTGTCCGGGCGGCGGGTCGGGGTGGTAGCCGAAGATGCGCTCCCACGCCGCCGACTCCGGGTACAGGTCGCGCAGCGCGCCGCTGCCGCTCTCCGAGCGCAGGCACCGGTGGTGCAGCCCGACCCCGGCCAGCAGCAGCGCCAGGTCGGCCGGTGGCAGCCCGCCGGCGAGCAGTTCGACGTACGCCAGCGACAGCACCTCGTGGCGCTCACCCCAGCGGTGCCCGCGCAGCTTGACCTGCCGCTGGAATCCCTCGGCGACCTTCCCCGCGTCGTGCAGCAGCGCGGCCAGCGTCACCAGCGGCCAGAACGAGGACCAACCGGCGAGCACGCCCGCGGACCCGATCCGGTCCGCGATCGTGCCGGCCGCGACCCAGGTGGCACGGCTGTGCTCGGTGAGCCGTTCGGCGCGCCCCACCCGGCCGGTCCGGCCGCTCCGGTCGACGGACTTGGCCCACACCTCGTCCAGGATCCGATCCTGCGCCGGATTCTGCGCCGGGCCGGCCGCCAGGCCAGCAGCGGCCGGATGCGGGCCGTTCACCGTTGGCCCGGCCCGGCGGGTGCGGGCCGCAACCACACCGCGCGGTCACCGTCGCGGAGGGCGTGTCGCACCGGGAGCCGGCCGGCCGGTTCGGCGCACCACAGGTAGTCGCCGTAGCGGGTGGTCAGCCGGTCCGCGGCGATCCACTCGGCGAGCCGTACCGTGACCGCGGCACCGGCGTCGTGCCCGCCCGGTGGCGCCAGCGCGTGCCCCACCACCGCGACGTCGGCCGGCCGCAGCAACACCGGGCTGACCGACCGGACGTACACCAGATCCTGGGAACGGCCGAGCCGCAGCCCCCAGACCGGGCGGCGCAACGCCGCCGCGATCCGGGTGCCGTCCGGCTCGGGAATCCACAGTGTCACACTCAGGTGGGCCAGGAACGGCCGGTCCTTGACGGTCGTTCCACCCTTGACCGCGCGGACCCGTCCCGCGACCGCCGGGTTGGCGCCGTCGGCGGCGATCGGGTGGTACGTCTCGGCGTCCACGCCCGTACCGGCGGCGCGGGCGCTGTAGCCGAGCGGCACCGGCTCCGCCGCCGCACCGGTCGCGGCGGCCAGCATGCCGCGCAACGCCGACGACGGTGGCACCGGCAGGCACCGGGTCAACCCGGGAAACATCGGGTCCCGGAACGACGCCACCGGGGCGAAAAGCTCGATCCGGGTCGCCTCGACAGGGCCGCCTCCGCCCGGTGGTCCCGTGGTGGTCGTGCCGGACGGCATCGTGCCGGTCGCGCCGCTTGTCACCGCTCCGGTCGTCATCGGTCTGGCTGTCATCGTGCCGGGTCGTCGAACCAGGCGTCGTGGACCCCGGCCCGCAGCTCCGCCGCCAGCGTGCGCAGCATCGTGCGGGGATGCTGCACGGTGACGGTGCCGGCGTCGATCTCCCCGGCCACGTCCGCCTCGAACTGCTTGCGCTCGACGTCCCGGAAGCCGGGCCGCCAGCCGACCCGGACCGGCGGCTGCCACCGACCGTCCCACGCCTCCAGTTCGGCGCGCAGCACGTCGCCGCGTACCTGGAGCCCCGAGCCGTCGTCGGCGCCGCCGACGGCGAACTCCAGCGGGTTCACCCCGCCCTCCATGGCCAGCAGCATCAGCAGGGTCGGCGTCCGATCGCCGTAGTGCAGCCCCTTCTTGGCGCCGCCGGAGAGTTCGGAAAGCGCCTCCAGCAGCAGGGCGGCGCGCTCGCGCCGGGTCTGAAGCGGCAGCCGCACGGCCGGCTGGCCGCGGAACAGTACGGTCTCCGCGCCCGCGTTGACCGCCTCGGCCACCGCCAGCGCCGCCTCCCGGGTCAGGTAGTTGGCCTTTCCCGCGCCCCGCTCGTTGGGCGTCGTGAAGGTGCCGATGCGCGGCAGGTCGATCAGGAACGGCGCGGCCAGGTCGGCCGTGTAGAACTCGTGCGCGTGCAGCACCGGGTCGTCGATGCCGCGCGCCATCACCCCGAAGTCCTCGGTCGGCCGGGCCGGCTCCACCGAGAGCAGGGTGCCGATCATGAACGGGCTGTCCCGCAACGTGGTGTCGGCGTCCTCCGACTTTGCGGTGGCCTTCATGAAACCGAACAGGTCGTCGTCGACGTACCGGAGCGGGTCGGCCTCGGTGGTCGCCTTCTGCGCCTTGCTCTGCTTCCTGCCGACCCGCTCGGTGGGGGAGGGCACCGCGCCCTGCTCGGTCATGGTGTCCCGCAGCCAGCGTCGGGCGGCCTGCGCCGAGACGTATGGGTAGATGTGCTGCCGGATCCGGGTCTGCTTGACCCGGCCGGTCGTCGCCTCGCCGCGACCGTTGTTCGGGGCGCCCGCGGTCACCGCGAGCACGAGCTTGCCGGCCAGGTAGGCCATCAGGCGTACTCCTCTTCCATCTCGTTGGGGTCGAACCGGATCGTGGCGTCGTCCTCGTCCTCGTCCCCGTCGGGTTCGTCGGGCTTGCGGCCGATCGCCGCCCTGGCCTCGACCAGGTCGGCCACCACCTCGAAGAACAACTGCGCCCGCCACCGCCAGCTGTCCGGGCCGCCGGACAGCAGCGCCGGCGCCACCCCGCTGATGTCGGGCGGCTGGCCGCCGTCCCGAAGGAGCCGGGCGCCGGCCTCCATCAGCAGCCTGTGCAGGTCGTAGCCCTTCCCGGCGACCTTCGCGTACTCGTTGAACCGGCCGCGCGGGTTACGCTCGGCCATGATCCAGGCCGCGACCAGCCGGCGGGCCGGTGCGAGCCGCTCGACGTCCATGCCGTACATCTCCTCCTGATAGGCGCGGGCCAGCCGCCGCCACCCGTCGGTGGTGGCAGGATCGTTCGGTGGGTCGGTGAACTCGTGCTGCAGTGCGCGCAGCAGCCGGTCCACCGGACCGGGCTCGCCCGCGAAGAGCGTCCGGGCGATGGCGGCGTGGCCGCGACGGTCCCGGTTCCGACCGGCCAGCGCGCGACGCAGCCGGCGCCAACCGCGGCGGGTCGCCCGGTCGGACTCGATCCGCACAAGCAGCCGGGCGATGGCCTGGCGGGTCGCGCTCACCTTCAGCCACGGCGACTTGTTGTCGTTCTTGAACGACCACAGCACCGCGTCGGCCGGGGCGTCGGCGGCGTGCGCCCGCAACGCGGCCAGGGCCACCGCCTCGGCGCCGGCGTCGACGGGTACGCCGGTGAAGCCCACCTGCTGGATACGGCGGGCGCGGGTGACGTTGCGGTCGACGAAACGCCGCTCCACGGCCGGGTTCGCGCACATCAGCACGGTCGCCGAGCCGGCCGTCAGCCAGGCGCCGTACGGCAGCGCCCAGAGCGCGATCCGGCAGCCCCGGCACACCGGCCAGCCCGCCGTGCCCGGCGGCAGATTGTTCACCGCGTGCGGCGTGTCGAACATCGGCAGATGGGACTTGGCCCACAGCACGGTCGCCGGTGCCGAGCAGAACGCGCAGGGCAGCGCGGTCGGTCCCGGCTGATCTGCGGCGAACAGCGCCACCACCGCCGGCCGGAGCGTGTCCGGATCGCGGCTACGCTTCGCGTGGGTCGGCTTGGCGTTCGGGTAGAGCGCGAACAGCACCTTCCACCAGTCCGGCTCCGGCTTCTTCGGCTTGGTGGACGCGGTCACCACGTCGTCGACCAGCCGGCCCGCGACCGTGTCCAGGTCGTCCGGGGTGAGCTCGCCAGGCTCGTCGCGGCCAGCGAGGACGGCAACCGCCCAGGCGCCGCACCGTTGCAGGGGATGCGCCGTCAGCGCCAGCGCCGGAGGGGCCACGGTCGTGGACAACCCCATGGACCCGACCTCCCTTCACGTTGTGGTCACCGGACTGGCAAACGAGCGGTCGACACCGACGACACGGCTTCGAATCCACGACCTTGCCGGCGACCGTCCACTGTTGATGCCGATGCGTGCGTGCCCACCCGTCCCATCAGGAACTACAGCTCATCGGGCAGACCGTGTTGCGATCCCTCCAGGGGTGATGGGCGACGCGCGCCAACGCAGACCGGAGCCCCGATCGGGAGGTACCCGTTGCGATCCCTCCAGGGGTGATGGGCGACTGGGACCGGGTGTCCAGGCAGATCCACCGCACCCGGCGTTGCGATCCCTCCAGGGGTGATGGGCGACTCGGCGCCAAGCTCACCAAGCGCGGCTGGGCTGAGGGTTGCGATCCCTCCAGGGGTGATGGGCGACGCCTGAGGTGGCCGGCCAGCTACGCAGGATTCTGTTGCGATCCCTCCAGGGGTGATGGGCGACTGGCGGGTCCTGTCCGGTGGGGTGCCCGACACCCGGACCCGTTGCGATCCCTCCAGGGGTGATGGGCGACATCGCCGGCGGGCCGGAGGCCCGAGCGGCGGAGGTCATGTTGCGATCCCTCCAGGGGTGATGGGCGACCGCCTGCGGGCGGCAATCCAGATTGAGAAGACGCAGTTGCGATCCCTCCAGGGGTGATGGGCGACCACCACCATCTGACGGAGCGCAGCCATGAGCGAGAGTTGCGATCCCTCCAGGGGTGATGGGCGACTCCCGAGGTCATCTACTCGGGAGTCTGGGCGCGGCTGTTGCGATCCCTCCAGGGGTGATGGGCGACAATCGACACATACCTGTGGGCGGCGGAACTGATCAAGTTGCGATCCCTCCAGGGGTGATGGGCGACCCCGTCGCCCCAGGCTGGGCGCCCAGCCTGGTGTTGCGATCCCTCCAGGGTGATGGGCGACTCGGTGCGCATGCTTCAACGCCGCGCCCAGGCCGGGTTGCGATCCCTCCAGGGGTGATGGGCGACCTCCCGAGCGGCCGGGCCGCCGGCGGGACGGCATGTTGCGATCCCTCCAGGGGTGATGGGCGACGCACCAGCTGATCTGCCAGCGCCACACCGTGACGAGTTGCGATCCCTCCAGGGGTGATGGGCGACCGTTACGTGGCAGGTCCCGCACAGCAGCGCCCCACGTTGCGATCCCTCCAGGGGTGATGGGTGACCCGAACCTTAAGTCGCAGGTCAGGGCCGTCTTTTGGGGCTCGGTTGGGGTCGATTTTGCAGCGGACCGCCGGTCGTGCATTTGTGCTGGTCAGAGCGTCGGGCCGGGAGCGGTGCGCGAGCCGGCCGGTCGTGTTCAGCGGACCCAGCCGAAACCCTCGATGGTGGCCAGTCCGAGGCCCCACTCGCGAAGCGCGTCGACAAGGCGGGGGTCGGCGTGCAGGCGGATCTTCGCGGTCGCTCCGATCCGGATGCCGCCGCACACGTCGTACCGGCGGCGCTTGCCGGCGTCCAGCACCTCAAGGTCGGCGTCGCCGGGCACCCCGAGCGCTTTGGCCTTGCGCCGGATGTTGGCCAGCAGCCTTTCGGTATACCCGTCGTCCTCGGGCAGCAGGTACCGATCGCCCTCGGCCTTGATCAGGATGGGCGTGCGGGTTTCCAGGACGGCCGGCGTTTCCGCGCCGCCGACCGGCTCCAACTGTGCGCCCTTGACGGTGAGGGTGACCGGTCCCCAGCGCAGCTCGCGGCGGCTGGTCACGCCGGTCAGCAGCAACGCGGCCAGTTCGGGTACGGGGGAGCCGAACCAGATCCGGCCGTTGGTCGACATCATGAACGCGCCGGGCTTCCTCCGGGCACCGGTGAAGGCGGGCGGCGTGATGCCGATCGGGCGCAGGCCGGTGCCGTTCCAGCCATGGTCGTGCAGGTCGGTGGCGAGGTCGGGCGCCTGGTCGCCGAGCAGCCCATATACCACGGCGTGCGCCACCCCGTGTACGTGCTTCCACGGCAGCGCCGCGTCCGGCCCCGCGACGTCCACGTAGAACCGCATGTCCTGGTCTCCGTTTCCTGAGTCTCCACTCGAAGGCAACGAGCGGACGCCGCCGCCGAGACGGCCGGCGGGCGATCGAGTGCGAGTGATGTTCGTGATGAAGAAACGAGGGCAGTCGGCTCAGGTTGGACGGCTAACCCGGCCGTCCCCTGCCACCACGGCCGGGTCGACCGGATGCCTGGCCGGACCCGCCGCGACTCTGCGGAGGTACGGACTTTCGCTTGCCCGAACGCCCGGCACCGGGATTACCTGAGCCGCTGCGACGCTGATCAGCACCACCTGCGGTCCCCGCAGCCCGACCTTCATCGTCGGCGAAGGGCAGCCGCTGCTCGGGATCACGCACGTGGGGCAACGCCCAACCGTTGAGTACCGTCCCGTTTCTGGCTTGGTCGTTCCAGCCGAACCATTCGTAGCTTTCGGCCTGCGGCTGGGGAGTTTTGCGCGGGTAGTGCACCGGCTCGCTGACCGGTCGGGCCGCTGCGAGATACGACTCGGTTGCCTCCCGCAGCATCCCGTTGCCATGTGCGGTGCCGGCGAATGCCTCGGCGAGCCCGATGAGCCGGTCGCGGCCTTCAACCTCGGGCCGGGCCAGCCCCAACCAGCCGGCCCGCACCCCGGCCGCGTCCCAGAGTCTGGTCTGGTCCCAGTCGACCCCGGCGGTCACGACGCCGAAGCCGTACGGCTTGCCGGCGCCGAGCCGCAGGGGCGCGTCGTCGCGGGTGAGCAACCACAGCAGGGCGCCGAGTTCGTCCTCGCCGGCGCCGTCGAGGAACAGTTCAACCTCGAACGTCACGCCGGGGCGTACCCAGCCGCGGTGCCGGGAGAGCTGCGTGGGCTTCTTCCGCTGGTCCTCCATCGCGAGGTACGCCCGTGCCGGGTCTTCGCGGTCGGAAATCGGCTCCCAGTGCTGGGGGTCTCCTCCCGCCAGCGGTACATCTTGCGGCCCCGCAGACCACTGCCGGCGGCGTACCCGGTGGCCTTCGCGGCCTTTCGCGGCATCGGTGAGCCCTCGCGGTCGGGGGAGGCGTAGAAGCGGAACTGGGTGGGCTTGGGGCTGCTCAACGGCGCCAGCGTCACCCCGTCCTTGGGAAAGCTGCCCGGCGGCCCCCAGTCCTTGGTGGTGCAAATGATCGAATGGACCTGTAGCCGTCCCCGGTAACCCGAGGCCCCGTCGTTGGCCCCGTCGTCGTCCTCGTTCCCGTCGTCATCATGGCTGGGCACCCAGCCGAACAGCCGGTCGGCGGAGGAGAGCTGGTCGCGGACCGGCGCCGGTCGTAGGCTCTCGGGCAGCAACTCGCCGGGCGAGCTGTCGAAGGGTAGCCGGCCAATCATCACCGGGTGCACCTGGCTGACCTCGCCCCGGTCGTACTTCACATAGACAAGCGTGCCGACAGGCAGCTCGTAAAGCTCCTTGTTGCCGACATGGGGCGAGCGGGTCAGCTTGTTTGTGCCGCCGAGCCTGGTACGCGACTGGGTGGCGTTCGGGTCGTTGTAATCCTGCGCCTGGTCGTACGCTGAGAGCACCGCCTGCCAGTACTCCTCATGCCCGCCTTCGACCGGGACGTCGGTCAGCTGCGGGCTCTCGATGAACAGCCGCTCGTCGTGTTTGGACCCGATCGTCCTGCCGGTCGCCGACAGCCAGCCCTGAACGACTCTGGGCGCGACCGCGGACACGCGCGTCAGGCTGCCAGCGGACTCGACATCGACGTGCCGGGTAACACGCAGGCTCGTCTCTATCTCGGCCTTGCTGCGGGCCAGGTGGGTCGCGCGCCAGACCTGGAATCGGGTTGTCCGCCCGCGGGTGCGTTCGTACTGGTACAGCACGACGCGGGCGTGGACCCGGGTGCGGTGGTGCGCGGTCAGTGGCTGAGCGTCCAGTCCGCCGAGCCGGCGCACGGGCGGCGCACCGTAGGCGGGGACCCAGGCCGCGCACTGCACCTGATTGTTCGGTTCGCTGGGCTCGATCCAGTCGACGTCACCCCGGCAGATCCGGAAGACCTTGCGGCCGTCCTCCTGCTCGCAGACGCGGGCCGGGGTGAGATCGAGGGCGGTGTTGGCCGGGACCCGGTAGGCGAGCCGCTTGTGATGCCCGAAGAAGACCCCGTACCGGCTCGCGGTGATCGTCTCGTAGGGACTGCGCAGCGCGCCCTTGAGCGAGGCGCCGTGGATCAGCGGCATGCCAGTCGGGTCGACCCGTACCTCGAAGGCCCGGGGCCCGTCCTTCGGCTGGTCGGCCGCGAGCACCGGCAGCAGTAGCGGGGTGACGGTGGTCAGGGTCAGGGCCAGCGTTCCGCTCCACTGCCCGGCCGTGTGGTACGCGTGGCTGGCGGGTGCGCCGTCCGCCATGCCGGTGCGATCCAGGCCGATCCGGGGCGGGGTCGGCACGAACGTGTACGGGTTGACGGTCCCGCCATTCTTTGCGACCGCCGTGGCCCGCTCGGGGTCGGGCGTGATCCTGGGCAACGCCGCGACTCCGTGCAGCCTGGCGTCCCGAATTCCTGTGCGCCGGTCGATGGTCACCTCGACCGCGACACTGTCGCCCTCGGCCATCGTGGTGACGTGCTCGGCGAGGGCAACGTCCCACTCACGGCGGTGGAGCTGTTTCGGCCGGGCGTCCTTGGCCCTGGCGCTGATGGGAATCACGCCTTCGAGCGCATCTCCGCGCTTGACCATCTTCGTCTCGACGGTGATGCACAGCCCCTGCTGGTCGGTCATGCCGTCGTCCTCTCCGCGTGGGTCGATGCGGGTGCGGTGCGTACCAGGGTCTGGGCCTCGTCGAGGGGGAGCAGTCGGCAGGTCCGGGAGTCGGCCACGTCGAGGTTGCCGTGGCCGTCCTCGACCAGGTACTCGACCGTCTCGACGGCGATCCATCGGCCGGTGCCGGGGAACGGCATCGGCAGGGCGACCGTGGCCATCCGCCGGCCGGCCAGGGCCGTCCAGCCGGTCCTCTCGTGTTCCCTGGCCTCCCCGGCGAGCAGCCGGCGCTGGGTGTCGCCGCGTCGTGGGGTCGCGGCGGCGAGGTCACGACCCGGGCGCTGGTCGACGGTGACGTCGTCGCCCGGGGGCAGGCTGGCGGGATCCTCACCCACCGCGACGGCCCGGCCCAGGCCGTCCGGGGTACGCAGCCAACGCAGTTCCCGGTCGCCGTCGAAGAGCAGCATCTCGTACGCCTCGGCGAGCGGGTCACCATCGACGGCCTGGACGGTGCCGTCGGGTCCGACCCGCAGCCAGACGGCGGCCCGCGCGGAGAGCGTGTAGCCGACGATTTCCTTGCCTGGCGGGGTCCCGGGGGTGAACCAGGCGAGGGACTCGGCGGCGCGCAGCGGGTGGGCGGCGCGGACGGCGTGCAGCACCGCGCCATCTCGACCGGTGGTCATGCTGCCTCCTCGAAGGTGCTCTGCCAGGTCGTCATCGCGGCCTCGACCTGCGGCGGCGGGTCGGCGAGGATGGCGTCGAGGGTGTTGCCGGCCAGGGATCGCCACGGCTCGACCAGCCCGTCGCCCGCGAAGGTCACCTCGGTTACCTGGATCTGTCCGCGGCCCCGGGTGCCGCCGTGGCCGAGGCTCAGCCAACCGTCGCGCAGGTCCCGCAGCGCGAGCAGCAGCAGCGGCAGCGCCAGTGGGGCGGACGTCGCGCCGGCGCTGTCCGTGGACGCGGCCAGCCGGGCGGTGTCGACCTCGATCTGGATCGGGTCCCAGGCCACGGTGCCGGCCGGGTCGAGGACGCTGAACAGCCGGTGGTCGGCGGCCCCGCCGGTCCACCTGTCGATGGCAACGTGGTCGCTGACATCCAGCGGGATGGCAAGGCGGATCTTGTCCAGCGTCGTCCGGAGCGCACTGCGGGCCCGGTCGCGCTCGGTGTTGCGCTCCTGCCGCTGCTCGCGGGGCTCCGCCTTCGAACCGTCTGGCACCCGGTCGGGGACCACGGCGAGGATCCGGTTCCACTGCTCGGCGGGGACGCGCTCGACGCTGTGGCAGTCGGCGAAGGCAAGCACCCCCCGCCAGCCCGAGTCGGAACCGCCGGTGTCAACGCCGGCCCCGTCCGTGCCGGCCCCGTCCGGATCGGTACGCCTGCCCGTCGGCGCCGACCCGAACAGCACGTCGACGCCGGGCGGCGGTCGGCGCAGCGCCTCGTCGAACGTCTCGGGAGCGTCCTCGCGCCGCAGCGTACGGACGATCCGTTCGGTGTGCGCCCGGACCGTGCCCCGGATCGACGAGCCCGGCAGCAGCAGCCGGACCGTGTCGTCGACGGCCATCTCGGTGAGCGGCAACGTGTCGACCACCGTGCCGGCGACAGAGTCACGGACCAGCAGCGGTCCGAGCGGCTTCCAGCGTACGGTGATCCGCAGCCGCCCGTCCGGCGGCGGGTCGGCCTCCGGCGCGGGCCCGGTGGCCGGCGTCCTTCCGGCCAGCCAGCCGACCAGGCCGGCCGGGTCGGACAGGTCGGCGCGGCGGACCGTGACGTCGCGCAACTCCACCCGGCCGAGGCCGCGACCGCGCCCCGCGCCGATCGGCACCCGGCCCTGACGCAGCCCGGCGACCAGGGTGGCGACGGCGTCGTCGATCAGCCTCGGCCAACCGCCCGGGTAGTTCGGCGCGTCGGCGCCTGTCGGGGTGTCGGCGACGATGCGCAGCGCGAAGCGGGTGCCGGCCGGAAGCAGTTGGCGGGTGTAGAGGAAGTTCGCCGCGGCGCTGCCCGAGCGCCGGTCGATGCCGACCCCATCCCGGACCACTGGTACCACGTCGTTGCCGATCAGATGCGCGTCGTCGACCCGCAGCCAGGACGGCGAGCCGTCCCGGCTGTCCGGAACGACGGTGCCGAAGAGGGCGTTCGCCGGGTCGTTCGGGGCGGTGCCGCCGAACCGGTGGATACCGCCGAGGTACGCCCGCAGCGACCCCGCGATCGAGGTGCCCGGCAGGCACACCCGACCGGTTCCGTCGCGGGCGACCGTCAGGCTGGCCTCCGCGGTGGTGTCCCAGCCGCCGACGTGCACCGGTCCGACACATACGAGCGTGCCCAGGATCTCGATGCGCTCTCCGGTGGACTGTCCCATCAGTGTTCCTCCCTCGTCGAGCGGGACCGGGCGTCGCCCCGGAGGAGTTTGCGCAGCGCGTCGGTGACCGTCGTGACCACCGCCTCGGTGCGCAGCCCTTCGCGGATCCGGTCCTCCCGGCCGGGCGCGAGGACGAGGTGGTTCATCGGCCCGTGCAGGTCGAGGCGTTGCCAGATCAGGTTGGCGTCGTCGAGTAGCAGCGCCGCCAGATTCCTGAGGGTGTCCTCGCCCCACGCGTCGCGGCGCGCCCGTACGGCCCGGGTCCCGTCGATCCAGTGCCGGACCAGTGCCGACCCACCGGGCAGGGTCAGCCGTTCCAGTTGCGCCCGCAGCGCGCCGAGCTGGGCCCGCCGTTTGGCCATCTTGCCGATTCCCGGGATCAGGGCGTCGGGCTCCAGCTCGGCGCTTGCCCGCCGGATGACCCGCCGCCACGCGTTGATCTCCAGCGGGTCCGGATCGTCGGGGATGTCCTGCGGGTCCGGGTCGGCGGGGGCGTCCCGTGCCGGGGCCGCGTCGGAGAAGGCCACGCTGGGCCGTTCGACGGTCAGCTCCGGCGGGTTGAACCGGATCCGGCCGTACCCCTCGGCCGTGCGTTCGCCGAGGCCGTCGCGTTCCAGCCCGGCCAGCCGGTCCGGGTCCGGCGTCCCGGTCACCTCAAGGGTGACGACGCTGCCGGCGCGCAGCGCCACCTGGCTGGGCCGGGGCCGGCCCCAGGCGACCCCGAATCCGTCCCGGCGCTCGGCCGCAGTGACCGCCTCCACGGCCGTCCCCGGCTCGGCCGCGGCGTCGGTGCCGGCACCGACGCCGGTGGCCGAGGCCGGCTGGCACTCGGGGACCGCGCAGGAGGCCGGAGCCAACGCGGTCGTCAACGCCCGGGCCAGGCCGTGCGGTGACGGGTCCGGGTTGAGCCGGTCGTCGCGCAGCAGCACGTCGGAGACGCACCACACCCGCAGCCGACCGTCCACCGGGGCGACCGGCCGGGGCGGCGCGGCCAGCTCGACCACGTCGACGACCTCGACCAAACCGTAGTCGTCCTTGCGGGACCGGCCGAACCGTAGCCGGTCGCCGGAGCGCAGCCGCAGCTCGACATCGGCCGGCAGCACCACGTCGCTGCACAGCAGGCTGTCCGCCGCGATACCGAGATAGCTGTAGACGCCACCGCTGGCGACGGTCGGCCGGCGTGCGTCGTCGTCCACCACCGCGTGCGTGCTGGCCGCCGTGGCCGGGTCGAGCACGCGCCACCGGTCCCCGTCCGGCACGATCCAGCCGTTCATGCCCTTGGCGCGGGCGCCGGGCTGCGCGGCACGTACCAGACTGTTGTGTACCGAGGCACCCTGGCCCTTGTCGCCGCGCTGCCATGCCGCCGGCACCGGCGCGGCGGGCCGCACGGACACCGGGTCGTCCGGGTCGCCGACCGCCGGCACGGCGTCTCCGACGCCGATGTCGGCCAGCCCGATCCGACCCCGCCGGTCGCCGTGACCCGGTTGGGCGTGGGCCAGCATGGTGCCCAGCAGGGCCGTCCCGGGGATCGCGTCCCGGCCGATGACGAGGTTGCCCAGCACCTGTTTCGCGGCCACCACCGGGGTGACGACTCTGAGGACGACCCGCACCGTCCGCCGACGGTCCGGTCGGGTCCGGTCGTACGGGTGGAAGGTGGCCACCGGCGGAGTGGCCGGTGGGGGTGGCGGGGTGGCGGGCACCCCGGCGGCGAGCAGGTCGGCCAGCCGATCGTCGGTGAGGGTGGGGTGCACGTCCGGGTTCTCGATGACGGCATCGGGCAGCAGCACCGCGACCCGTCCGCCGCCGCGGTTCCGCTTGCCGCCGAGCGCCTCGATCAGCCTCGCCCCGGCGCGCAGCATCAGTTCCGCCGGCTCCGGCAGCTGCGCACCGGCGCCGGTCGGCTCGGGCAGCACGACGCTGACCCGGGAACGGAGGTTGAGGCCGCGGATCGCACGTTCCTCGACCCGCAGCAGCCGGTCGGCGACGGTGCCGGTGACGCCGTCGATCGACACCCCGGGCCGCAGCACCACGGCCGCCTGGGCCAGTTCCGGCCGGCCGCGTACCGAATTCCGTAGCCACGCCGGGGCGTACCCGGGGGTCAGCCGCAGCGCGGCGGGCGCCGGCAGCCGACCGGCCGCCGCGTCCTGGTCGCCGAAGAGCCAGGCCACCCACGCCGTCCAGGCATCCGGCCGGTCCGCGGCCCGGTCGAACGTCGCGGCGACCGTCTCGCAGGCGTCGCGCCACACTCCGAGCAGGGTCTTGGCCGGCACGAACGGCAGGCCGGCGGCGTCGCGCCGCACGACGGCGTCGACGCTGCCGAGCCGGCCCTGCCCGGTGCCGACGTGCCAGTCGGAGAGGAACTCGATCGTGACATCGAAGTCGGTGGGCAGGGTCATGCGGCACCCCTGACGAGCGTCGATCCCGTGTCGGTGACGGGCTGGGCGGCGTCCTGCTCCAGCCGCAGTCCGCGCAGGTGCAGCGCGTCGAACAGCCGCAGGAAGCCGACCGGTGGGCCGGCGCTGTTGTCGGCCGCGTCGTGGCCGTGCCGGGTCTGGGCGCCGCTCGGCGCGTTCTGGACGCCGAGCAGTTCCGCGGCCCTGACCCGGTCGTCGGCGCGAGCGGTGATCAGCCGCACCTGATGCAGGTATTCGGGCAGGCTACGGTCGGCGGCCTCGCGCAGGGCGTGCGCCTGCGCGCCGGAGAGCCAGCCATGGGGCCGAGCCAGTCGCAGATCTCGTCCAGCAGCCGCACCTCCCGTCGGCGCAGCTCGGCCGGCAGGTCCGCTGCGGCGCCGTCCGGGGCGGCGCCGTCCAGCAGGTACGGCCCGGCGTACCGGGCGATCGGTCCGGCCGGTTCGGCCGGTTCGGCCGGTTGCTGGGTATCCCGGGCCGGTCGAGTGTCGTCGCGCTCGACGTACTCGCGGAGCTTCGACAGTCCCAGCAGGGTGGAGGTGTGTGCCAGGTGGAAGTCGAAGCCGGCCAGGGACCGACCGTCGTGCTTGAGCCGCTTGGCCGATCTCACCAGCTCCTCGGCCAGGTCGTATGCCCGGCCGAACGGGTGGTGCGACTTCACCACGGCGATTCCGGCCGAGGCGGTGAGCCAGGGGCGGCCGGTCGCGGCGCGCGCCACGCGCGCCAGCTCCGACTGCGGGTGCTGTCCTGTGTGGGTGGCGAACGCCGCGGCGAAAGCCCGGACGAACGGTACGGCCAGCGCCGCGTCGCAGACCACGGTGACGTCGTCCCCACCGACCACGATCGGCAGTAGCCGGCCGGCCAGGTCGGCGGCCGGCCGGTCAGCGCCGAGCGCCGAGACCGCCTCCCGGACCGCCGCCCAGGTCGCCTTCTCCAACTGCGCGGCCACCTCCCGCTGGTAGTGGAGGTGGGTGGTGAGGGATATCCGCTCGCTGCCCTCAGCCTTGGCCACCTGATCGGCGAATCCCTGGAACAGCCCGCCGACACCGTTGCCGTCGGCGTGCACGACCGCCATCCAGCCGCCCTGCCGCAACGTGTCCAGGTGCTCCGGAACGATGCCGATCCGCTCGGTACCCAGCTCGCGGCGCAGCCGTTCCTTGGCGCGCTCACCGCCCTGGGATCGGGCCAACACCCCGGCCGAGGCCGGAACCGCCTCCTCGTCGCCGTACCCTTCGCGGAGCTTGGCGGGCCAGCCGGTGTCGCGGCACGACAGGTGCCACGGAAACATCCGGTCCCGTAACAGCGGGTCGGCGCGGGCGGCCCGTACCTTCGCATGCCATTCGTACGTCCGGCGCCGGGCGCGCTCGTGCGCGGTGTCGTCGGCCGGGTCGAACGCCGGGCCGACCGCCCCGGTGACCCGCAGCCCCGGCGCCTGCGTCAACGCCCGGCCGGTGACCTGCCGGATGACCGCTCGGCCGGCCTCGGCGGAGGCGACCAGCAGCAGCGCCTTGCCCGATGCGGTCATCACGATCGACTCCGGTGGGAGCCCGCACCGCTTGACCGCCTCCTTGACCCACACCGTGCCGGCATCCTGAACGAGCTGGGACGCGCCGACGATGTGCCGCAGCCGGTTGCTGCCGAAGATGTAGCGCTGGTTGCCGCCGGTCTCGATCAATACCCAGTGGCGGATGCCGGACTCGTCCTCGCCCGGTGCACTGTTCATGGCTGGCCTCACAGAGTTGAAGGAGGGTCGGTGGGATCGGCCAGGTCGGCCCGCCAGCGGCGTAGCTCGGCCAGTGCCGGCCGCCGCGTCGGGTCCGCCGGGTTTGCCAGATTGGTCGGCTCGGTCTGGTCGACCGTCAGCACGGAGTCCAGGAAGCCCACGGCGGCGGCGCGGTCCGGCGCCGCGACCGGCACCCCATGTGCGGCGGCGGTCCACAGCGCCCGGGCCACCACCCGGGCGGTCCGCAGCGTCGCCGGATTCCCGGCGGCCGACCGGGGCAACCCACCGGTGCTCGGGTCGGCCAGCACCGCTCGGGCGTGTAGGACCGCCGTCTCCAGCGCGCGGACCCGGGCGCCGCGCTCCCGATCGGGTGTGACCAGGGCCAGCTCGGTGGCGATCTCGGCGGCCAGCTCGTGTCCGGCCCGCGCCGCCGCGGACTTCGCGGCGAACCCGGCGGGCTCGCGGCGGGCCACCTCGGCGCGTACGGCCGCCACCCGTTCCTGCACAGCCAGGGCGCGCCGCAGGTCGGCCCGTCGCCCGCCGACGGCCAACCAGGCGGCGTAGTGGTGCAGGTGGAACACCTGCGCTTCACCGAGCGTGTCGATCCGGGCGGCCAGGTCGGACCCGGGCTCCAGGCCGCGCGCTTCGAGGATCGCCGACCACCAGGTCCGGACCGGGGCGTTGCCGGCGGCGGTCCCGGCCGCCGGGTCGGCGGCCACGCCGCGCAGGGCCACGACGCCGATCTCCAGCAGGTACGCCGCGGCGCCGGGGTCGAGCAGGCCGGCACGCCAGGACGACATGGTCCGGTGCTGCACGGCGACCAGCTCCCGTACCGCGGCAGGCGCGTCGCGCTCCTTGCCCGCGATCGCGTCGCTCTCCCGGGACAGATCCCAGACCTGCAGGTACGCCGCGTATGCGGCCAGTTGCAGGGACACCGGATCGTCGGCGGTGAGGACCTCGGCGGCTCGCTCGACCGCGCCGGCCACCAGCTCCCGGGTCGCGGCCCGCAGGTCCGGCCACTCCAGCAGCAACTCGTCGCGGTAGCGCACGTAGTTGGCCGCCACGTGCGTGGCCAGGAGCAGGGCACGCCGTTCCGGCCGCGGGATGCCGGCCAGCGCGTCGGCGGTGGGCGGCACCGGCAGCACGGGCAATGACGTCCGGTTGGCCGCGGGTGTACCGCCGAGGGTGGCCGCGACGAACGGCGCCACCACGGCCCCGACCCGGAGCATGGCATGCACCCGTCGGGAACCGTCGCCGTCCTCGGCCAGCCACACCACGCCGCGGCCCGGTTGGCCGACCCGGAGCAGCCGCACGCACCACGCCGAGGCGACGTCGTCGAGCGCGTCGGGGGTGAACAGCGCCAGACCGGTGCCCGGACCGTCGACCGGACCGTCGACCGGGCCGTCGACCGGGCCGTCTGCCGGGTCGGCGGTTGGGTCGTCGGCGAGCCCGAGCAGTGGCAGGGTCGAGTCGACCAGGTCGAAGTCGGTCGGTCGCCATCGCGAAGCCGGGTCATCGGGGCCGGCACCGCCGCCCGCGGGATGAATCTCCGACGGCGCGTCGTGACCGGCAACCCCGGCCCGGTCGACCTGGGCGCCCCAGCGGGCCGACAGCGACCGCTGCACCTGGCGGGCCTGGACGGCCGCGACCACCAGCGCCGGCTGCGCCCGGTAGACCTCCAACACCAGCCCGGCCCACGTGGCCAGCCGTACCTCGGGGTCGCAACCGGTGGCCGCGAGGTGCCGGCACGCGGCTGCCAGGGCCGAGGTCGGTCCGCACAGCAGCCGGTTCGCGGCGGCGAGCACGGCGGCGGCCTTGGTGTCCGGGCCGTACCGGTTCAGCGTCGCGTTGGTCAGCGCACCCGGAGGCGAACCGGGCTGCGGGAACCAGACCGCCCGACCCGACCAGCTCCAGCCCGAGCCGGGATCGCCCGTGCCGGCCGGGTTGGTCGTGCCGGCCGGGTTGGTCGTGCCACCGGCGGTGTCCAGCCGGGACCGTTCGGTGCGGTCCGGGCTCGGCGCCCCCCGGCCGATCTCCGCGAGGGAGAGCGCGGTGTAGTCACACACCCAGGACCGGTGGTACGGCGGCAGGTCGGCGCCGAGCCCGAACAGCGGGGCCACCTTTCGGGCGACCCGTACCTCCACCACGTCGGAGCGGTGGACCTCGGCAGGCGGGATCTCGGCGGGGAAGACGTGCACGTAGGGCAACTTACCCACAGCTACTGAAGTCTTTCAACTACAAAAGTATCTGAACGTGGGTACGTGTCGCCGAGGCGCGCGCCGGGACGGGCGGGTGTGGACGACCCGAACGGTTGAGGAAGCCCAGCAGACCGGAGTCAGGTGTCGTCGGCAAGGGCCGGCCGGCCAAGTGACCGGCACCCGACAATCACCCCGGCGGCATCTCGGACCGTGTCATGGGGATAGACGAGGTCGTCCCGGTCCGGCCGCGCCTCCGCCACCGGTCGGGCCACGATCAGCAGGACCCCCGGGCGCCGCTCCGGCAGGCCGGTGACGAGCGGCGATGCCGCGGTCCGCTTCAACGGCACCACCAGCGGGCCGATCCGGACGGTCCCATCGGGACGATCGGCGTGCAGCACCACCCGGGCGGGCGGCCCCGCCGGCTCCAGTGCGACGATCTGCCCGTCGCCGATCAGCCGCACCACGTGCGGCGTAAGGTTGCGCACCTCGGGCGCGTCGCCACCGTCGGCCATCGCATCAGCGTAGTCAGGATCCCGACAGCGGGTAACATGCCAGGCCGGCGGGATCCACAATGTCCCGCATGCGCCTAGTGGTCCACATTGCCGGGGAAGCCGACCTGCTGCTCGACTCCCAGCCCCAGAGTCCCCGGGTCACCGAGGAGGTACGTGCGGAGCGGGTGGCACAGCGCCGAGCCGTGCTCGCCGACGTGTTGTCCGACGGAGGCGGTGCGGAGGTGGCCCGCCGGATGCTCACCAAGAACGAGTGGCACGATGACGCTCCCGGCACGTGTCCACCGAGCCCGCTGTTCGGCGTGCTGGACGAGCTGACCGGCCACGATGCGACCCGGGACGTGTCGGTGCTGGTGCTCGGCACCCGGCAGGACCCGGCGCATCCGCTGGACACCGAGCCCATCGCACGAGTCCTCGTCGACGTGCTCGGCCACCTCGCGGCCGGGAACGCCACCTGTCCGGTCGAACGGGCCACCGTCGTGCTCCTCGCCAAGGGCTTGGACGAGAAGGGCGTCGTCGCGGCGGTCACCGACCACCTGGAACCGGCGCCGCGCTACCGGCAGGCGCTGCTCACCTGGGGATCCGGCGCCACCGGGATCGCCATGGGCGTGCTCACCGCGCTGTCCCGTGCCGGCCTGCGGTGGCAGCTCGTACCCACGTCGAAGCCGGGCAGGTATCCGATCATCGACCCGCTCGACGACCTCGACGCCGATCCGGTGGCCGGCGTGCTCGTCCGGTGGCGTCTGTTCGCCGCGCTGGAGGCGGCGGCCACTGCGGATCCGCCGACCGTCCGGCTCGGCGACGCCGCCCGCGACCTGGTCGGCCGGGCCGCGCAACGGCACCGGGACGGCCTGGCGGTCCGCGACTGCGCATCGCTGCGCGCCGTGGTCGCCGACGCCGTGGTCCGCCGCGACGGCACCGCCAGCATGGCCGTGCGTCGCTACGTCACCAGCCGGTACGAAGAACTGCTCGACATCGACCGGGCCGATCACCCCGGGGCCGAGGATCTGCTCCGCCGGGCGGAGCGAACGCTGTGCGACGAGGAAGGCCGTGCGTACGTGACGTTGGGGCCGATGCTCGGCTGGGTGGCGCGGATGCGGGACGAAGATCCGGCGGTCCGGGCATCGATCGGCCTGCCCTCGCACACCTGGCTGTGCTCGCCCGAGGTGCAGGCCCTGCGGAAGATCGGCAACGGCAGCCACTGCCTCAAGCCGCCGGCACCCGGCGAGTCCGGCACCATCGGTGCCTACCTGCGCCGGTACGACGTCGACGGCACCGGCTGGCGGGAGGCAGGGCTTCCCGAACCGGCGGTCACCCCGGCCGACACGGTGCTGGCCGTCTGGCCCGCCGGGACCGGCGACCGTCCGGAGGGGCGCAGGGACCGCACCGGACCGCCCGGGGAACCGGCGGCCGGCACCGATCGGCGGCACTCCGAAACCGTCGGGGAGCAACTGATGGCTGGTCTTCCCGGCGTGGTGACCGCGCACCTTGATGAGGCGCCGAACATCCGGATCCGGGCGGTCGTCTTCGGCACCGAGGGCAGCTACCCGAACGCCGAGTTGGACGTCCAAGCGGTCCGCTCCGGGCTGGCCAGGACCGAGGGCCGACCTCGTGGCGGGAGGCGTAGATCCGGGGGCCGGATCCGCGGTGAGGCATGGGCCGAGCCGGTCCAGGGCAAGGTTCCGGACCTCGCCGCCGTCGAGCGGGCCATCGAGGCCAGGATCACGCCCGGCACCGGGGCGCTGCTGCTCGTACCCACCGGCGGCAAGCCGATCGTGCTGGCGTTGCTGCGCGCGATGCGGCGGATCGGTGCCCGGCACGGGATCCCCCTGTTCGTCCGGGAAATGGCCATACCGAAGACGGCCGGCGCGTACTCGGATGTGCACCTGTGGCCGGCGTTGACCGGCGGAGACCTTCCGCTGCTGCACGCCGCCCGGGCGTCACTGCACAACCTTGAGCTGGACGTGGCCTGGCGGCTGCTCGCCGCATCGGCCATCGGATCCGGCGTCGCGGACGAGACGCGACGGCTGGCCGACGCGTTCGCCAGCCGGCAACCGCTGACCGACGGTGATCAGGGAACCGGCTGGGGCCGGGGCATGATCGCCGAACGCCTGGAACTGGTCGACGACGCGCTCGGACACGTCACGTCACCCGAGGCTCGGATCCGCCTGCTGGTCCTCGCCGCCGACGCGATGGAGGCGTCGGTCAAGGCCGGCTGGCGGGGGGATACGGGAAGTTCCGCGAGTTGTTGGAAGCCGAGGCGTGGTCCGATGATCAGCACGTCGCCCGGTCGGCGCGGGTGTTGCTGCTGCTGAACGCGGCCCGGGACCGTGCACCGATCACCCACGGCACCATCCCCGACGCGGACGCGGTGGTTGCCGCCGCGGCCGACACCCTCGCTCCGGACGAGAGAGGGCTGACCGCCGCCGAGGCCGCGGCGCTGCCCCGCGACGTCGCGACCCTGCTGCGGGCCGCCGTCACCGCGGCCACGGACCTTCGTCCCGGTGGCCCCGGCCGCGGCAACAAACTGCTCGCCCTGCACCGGCGGATCGGCGCGAAGATCGACGCCGCCATCACCCTGCGACCGACCCGCTGACATCGGGCACCCACGCCTCCTTGCGGACTACCGCTGCCCGCCGTTGAGGTGCGCGTACCTGGCGCCGGCCTCGGCGAACCAGTGTGCGATCTGATCCAGCGTCACGTCGGCGAAGGCCAGGCTGATGGCGGCTCGTTCGAACGTGTCCAGGAACGCCCGGATGTCGCCCGGAGGCAGCAGCGCGGTGTCGGCGAACAGCGAGAGGTGCATCCGGTCGCCGGTGCCACGGACACCCATGAACAGGTCCTTGTTCTTCTCCGGCACCTGCTCCGGCCAGGAGAACGTTGTGGACTCGGCCATCGCCCCCAGCTCGGCCGGGGTGGCGGGCAACCTGCTCGGCCTGCCCGGGAGCTGCGACCAGATGTCGTTGAACTGGCAGCCTCGCCCGGCCCCGGCGGCGTCGAGGATTCCTTGTACGACCCGCTTGCGGTGCCACCCGTATCTCCTGGCCTCCGCGGTGATCGCCGCGCAGTGCGCGACGAGCCCGGCGAACGAGTCCGGAGTCAGGTCGATGACGGTCAGGATGCTCTGGCTGAGACTGCACACCGTGCCGGCCAGCGCCGGATCGGCGCGATTGCCCAGCAACAGGTCGATCGGATAGGCCCGTCCGGGGCAGACGCAGCGCATCAGCGCGCTGGTGATGGCCAGCAACAGGACCGAGGTGCTTGTCCGGTGGCGGCGGGCGGCCGGACCGATGGCGACGGCGAGGGCGGACGATTCCAGTTGCCCGCGGTGGAACCGCGGCGTGGCCGGTGTGGCGCGCGCGGGCAGCATGTCCGGGTGGGCGCGGTCGAGTTGCTGCCTGATGAAGCGGGCCGCCTCGATGTTGCGGAGCTGTCCCGCTGGCCGACCTTCCACCGCTGCCATGTCGGCGGGTTGTCGGCAGTGCCGGGGCGGCGGCCACGGCCGGCCGTCGGCGCGGGCCTGCAGCATCGCACCAAGCTCGGTGACCAGCAGGTCGGCGCCGATGAAGTCGGCGGACAGGTGCGAGACGGCGAAGGCCAGCAGGATCGGGATGCCGTCCTGCAGGATGACCGAGAACCGGATCGGCAGTTCCTTCTCGTGGTCGAATCCGGCTTCGGACGCGCGCACCAGGCAGTCGGTGACGATGCTGGAGTAGTCGGTCGG